>NZ_JBBBNW010000003.1:1007969-1064027 GCF_037137035.1 Nocardioides sp. CCNWLW239
GCGCGGGCGTGTGGGGGGGGGTCGGGGGGCGGCCACCTGGCTTCCCCCCGCGTTAACACGCGATGTTGCCCCCCGGACTACCCCGACAGAGCACCAGAACCAACCCTCAGAGATCGCCCTCGACGTAGCTGATCGGGGTGCCGACCGCGACGGTGCGGCCGACGGTGCACAGCCGGGTCTCGGACTTCTTGATCGCGTCCGGGAGGACCGTGCGGGCTGCGTCGCCGGCCTCGCCCTCGGGGAAGGTGATGTCGAAGGTGACCGAGATGTCGACGAGGCGGTTGCCCTGCTCGTCGCGGATCTTCGTGGCCGCGGCGAGGGCCTCGAAGGTCTCCATCGGGGCGCGCTTGCCGGTGATGAAGTCGACGTCCAGGGCGCTGCAGCCGGCGAGCGCGGCGAGGAGCAGCTCGACCGGGGTGAAGTCGGGGTCGTCGCCGTGGCCGAGCACGACGGTGCCGCCGCGGGCGTTGGTGGCACGGAAGCGGTGCTCGCCGATCTTCTCCAGGGAAACGGCGCGCTGGGCTGCCTCAGAGGAACTCATGAGGGTAAGAGTGCCACCTGGCGTTAGCCTGTGCGACGTGACCACCCAGAGCATTCCCCTGCGCCGTGACGAGGCTGCCGCCCGTGCCGGTCTGCTGACGATCGAGGACTACGACGTACGCCTCGACCTGACCACCAGCGAGGACACCTTCGCCTCGACGACGACGATCCGGTTCACCTCCAACGGTGGCCCGACGTTCGTCGACCTGAAGCCGGTCTCGGTCGGGCGGATCACCCTCAACGGCAACCCGGTGGACCCGGCCACCCTCGCGAAGGGGCGCCTGCCGATCACCACGCAGGAGGGCACCAACGAGCTCGTGGTGGAGGCAACGATGCCGTTCCGCAACGACGGGGAGGGGCTGCACCGTAGCGTCGACCCGGCGGACGGGCGGGCCTACGTCTACGGGATGTGCTTCATGGACGCCGCCCCGACGATCTTCGCCTGCTTCGACCAGCCCGACCTGAAGGCGCCCTACACCTTCCACGTGACCGCTCCGCACGACTGGACGGTCATCGGCAACGCCCCCGGGACGCAGACCGAGCCGGGAACCTGGGAGTTCGAGCGGAGCCAGCCGCTGTCGACGTACTTCGTCACGCTCGTCGCCGGCCCGTGGCACATGATCTACGACGAGCACGACGGCATCCCGCTGTCGCTGAGCGCGCGGCAGAGCATCGCCGCCGACCTCGACAAGGACGCCGAGGAGCTCTTCACGATCACCAAGCAGTGCTTCGACGAGTTCCACCGGCTCTTCGGCATCCGCTACCCGTTCGGCAACTACCACCAGGCGTTCGTGCCGGAGTTCAACGCCGGCGCGATGGAGAACCCGGGCTGCGTGACCTTCCGCGACCCGCTCGTCTTCACCTCCCGCGTGACCCGTGGCATGCGGATCCAGCGGGCCACCACGGTCGCCCACGAGATGGCCCACCAGTGGTTCGGCGACCTGGTCACGCCGCAGTGGTGGGACGACCTGTGGCTCAACGAGTCGTTCGCCGAATACATGGGCAACCGGGTGACCGCCGAGGTCACCGAGTACGCCGACGCCTGGGCCGACATGTCCTACGCCCGCCGCCAGTGGGGCCTGACCGCCGACCAGCGCGGCTCCACGCACTCGGTCGCCGGCAACGGCGCCGAAGACGCCGTCTCCGCGCTGCAGAACTTCGACGGGATCTCCTACTCCAAGGGATCGGCGATCCTCCGTCAGCTCGCGGCGTCGCTGGGCGACGACGTCTTCTTCGCGGGCGCGATCGACCACTTCACCAAGCACCGGTTCGGCAACGCCACCATGCACGACCTGTTCGCGTCCTGGGCCTCCGCTGCCGCCGCGGCAGGCGTCGAGTTCGACCTCGACACCTTCACCTCCCAGTGGCTGCTCACCGCCGGACCGGACACGCTCTCCTGGGACCCGGCCAAGATGGTCGTCAACCGCACTGCCCCCTCGCTGCACCCTGCGGACCGTTCCCACACCTTCCGCGCGGCGATCCTCAACGGCACCCGGTGGACCACCGAGGAGATCACGGTGACCGGTGACCAGACGCCGTTGAAGGTCGCCGCCAACGCCGTCGTGCTCGACCCCTACGACGACACCTGGGCCGCCGCGATCCCCGACTGGGAGACCGTGCAAGCGCTCAAGGCAGCGCTCCCCGAGGTCACCGACGACGGCCTGCGTGCGGGCGTGTGGAACAACCTGCGCAGTGCCTGGTTCAACGCCGCCGTCGACCCCGCCGACGTCATCGACATCGCCGAGGCGTCCCTGCCGATCGAGGACGTCGAGGACACCCCGCGGCGCACCATGCCCTGGCTGTTCGGCGCGGTCGTGCCGCTGGCGCCCGCCGGGGCTCGTGAGCGGCTCCACGAGGCGGCGCTGCGCAAGCTCGACGAGGTCCCGCCCGGCTCCGAGCTGCAGCTGTCGGCCTATCGCGCCGCCATCCGGTCGGCGACCTCCGAGTCGCTGCTGCGGGAGTGGCTGGCTGCTCCCCCGGCCGGCATCGAGACCGACCTGGACCTGCGCTGGCGGATCCTCGCCAAGCTGGCTGAGAACGGCTTCGCTTCTCGTGAGGAGCTCCAGGCGGCGTACGACGCGGAGCCGGCCAACGACGCCCGCATCCACCTCAACGGCGCGCTGGTCAGCATCCCCGACGCCGAGGCGAAGACCTACGGTTGGTCGGTGTTCACCGGCGAGACCGATCTGCCCAACTACGACATCCTCGCCGCCGGTCGCGCGTTCTGGACCGGGCCGGCCGAGCTCACCGCGAGCTATGTGGAGCGCTACTTCGCCGAGCTTCCCGCCACCGCCGACAAACGGTCGGGCTGGAGCCTCGCCGAGGCGGCCGAGGCGTTCTTCCCGAGCGGGGCGGTGTCCGAGGAGACGCTCGCCGCCGCGCGGGCGGTTATCGAGCTGGATCTGGATCCGGGCGTACGTCGCCGGGTCTCGGACGCAGCTGACAACCTGCAGCGACAGCTGGCGATCAAGGTGACCTACCCCGCGTAGCAGGGCTCCGGCGGTGAGTCGGCGGCACGACTGTCCGTGCTCACCGATAGTTTTCGTTTCATGCGGATCCTGCACACCTCCGACTGGCACCTGGGCCGGTCCTTCCACCGGGAGGGCATGCTCGGGCACCAGGCGGCGTACGTCGACCATCTCCTCTCCGTGGTGGAGCAGGGATCGGTCGACGTGGTGTGCGTCTCCGGCGATGTTTACGACCGTGCACTTCCGCAGGTCGACGCGGTGCGGCTGGCCTCCGAGGCCCTTGCACGGCTGGCGGCGTCGCGGGCGAAGGTCGTCATCACCAGCGGCAACCACGACTCGGCCCAACGGCTGGGCTTCGGTTCCGAGCTGATCGATGCCGCAGGGATCTTCATCCGCACCGACCTGGCCGGAGTGGGACGCCCGGTGATGCTCCCCGACGAGCACGGCGCGGTCGCCTTCTACGGCCTCCCCTACCTCGACCCCGACGCCGCGCGGGCGTCCTGGGGGCTGGAGTCACGCTCCCACCAGGCTGCGCTCACTGAGGCGATGCGACGGGTCCGCGCGGACCTCGCCGACAGGGGTGGCCGCAGCGTGGTGATGGCCCACGCCTTCGTCACCGGCGCAGAGCCGTCCGACTCCGAGCGAGACATCTCCGTCGGTGGCGTCTCGATGGTGCCGGCAAGCATCTTCGACGACGTCTCCTATGCCGCCCTCGGCCACCTCCACGGCCGCCACACGATCACCGAGACGGTGCGCTACAGCGGCTCGCCGCTGGCCTACTCCTTCTCCGAGGCCAACCACATCAAGGGATCCTGGCTCATCGATCTCGACGAGTCGGGCTTCGTGGCCAGCGAGTTCGTGGAGGCACCGGTCCCGCGCAAGCTGGCCAGGCTGCGCGGCACGCTCGAGGAGCTGCTCAGCGACCCGCGCCACGAGGTCCACGAGCAGTCGTGGGTGCAGGTCACCCTGACCGACCGGATCCGCCCGGCACAGGCGATGGAGCGCCTGCGCCGACGTTTCCCGCACACCCTGGTGCTGGGATTCGAGTCCACCGCGCCGGTCCTGGGCGCGCTGTCACGGCCCGACCCGTCCCGGCCGCGACGCGACATCGACCTGGTCACCGAGTTCGTGGCCCAGCTGCGCGGCGAGCCCGCCGCCAAGGCGGAGCTGGCGCTGCTGCAGACGGCTGTGGACGCCTGCTGCGAGGATCCCGAGGTCGACACCCTCGACTCCGCCGCCGGCGGTGCCGAGGACGAGGAATGGCTCGAGGTGCTGTTCTGATGCGCCTTCACCATCTGGAGGTGACCGCTTTCGGGCCGTTCACGGGCACGGTCGACGTCGACTTCGACCAGCTCTCCGAGGCAGGGCTGTTCCTGCTCTCGGGCGCCACCGGCGCCGGCAAGACGAGCGTCCTGGACGCCGTCTGCTTCGCCCTCTACGGCGACGTACCCGGTGACCGTTCCGTCGCGAAGCGGCTGCGGAGCGACCGAGCGCCGGCCGAGGTCGCGACCCGTGTCGTCCTGGAGGCGACGCTCGCCCAACGCCGCTTCCGGATCACCCGCTCGCCGTCGTGGGAGCGGCCCAAGCGGCGCGGCGCCGGCACCACGACCCAGCAGGCCTCGGTCGTGCTCATGGAACAGGTCGGCGATGAGTGGCGCACCCTCACCACCCGCCTCGACGAGGCCGGCCACCTCGTCTCCGAGCTGCTCGGGATGACGCTCACCCAGTTCGTCCAGGTCGCGATGCTCCCCCAGGGCCGTTTCCAAGCCTTCCTCCGTTCCAGCGCCGAGGAGCGCAAACGCCTGCTCGAGCGGCTCTTCCGCACCGAGCGATTCGCGGACGTCGAGCGCTGGCTCCGGGAGCGCCGTGTCGAGCTCCGGCGCCGCTCCGAGGAGCTCAACGCGGGCGTCGCCGAGGTGGTCAGCAGGATCAGCGAGACCGCCGCTGTCACGCTTCCCGAGGACTGGGACGTCCACGACCTCGGGCTCCCGGCCGGCGACGGCGCGATCGCCACCTGGGCCCGTGCCCTGACCGAGGAGGCCACCGAGGCGCAGGCTGTCACCTCCGGCGCCGCGATGGAGGCTCTCGCCGCGGAGTCGGAGACCCTCAGCGCCCTCGACGCCGCTCGTGCGACGGCCGAGAAGCAGCGCGGTCTCCGCGCGGCCGCTGCGGCCGAGAGCCGCCTCCTCGCCGCAGCCGAGGAGCAGGAGGAGCGCGTACGCCGCGTCGAGGCCGCCCAGCGGGCCGAGGCCGTGGCCGGGGTCAGCGAGCTCGCCGACCAGGCGCGCCGCGAGCACGCTTCGGCAGCATCCCTGGCGCCGCGCAACCTGACCCTTGCCGAGGCCAAGGCTGCCGTCGACCGGATCTCTGCACGCGTGGCCCAGGCCCGCACCCTGGTGCCGGTCCAGCGCCGCCTCAGCGAGGTCACTCGTGCCATCGCCGCGACCGAGGCCGAGCGCGACCGCCTGCTCACCCGGATGCGCGAGCAGGAACAGCTCGCCGAGGACCTGCCAGAGAAGGCCGAGACGCTCACCGTCGAGCTGGCGACGGCCACCGAAGCGGCCGCGGCGATCCCGGTGCTGCGCGCCCAGGTCGCAGCGTTGGCCGAGGTCGGCCGGCTCACCGCGGACCTCGCCGACGCCCGGATCCGACACGAGTCGGCCCGGACGGCCGCCATGGAGGCGCGCACCCACTATCTCGACGTACGACAGGCCCGCTTGGACGGCATCGCCGCCGAGCTCGCCGGCGCGCTCGCGGTCGGCGCGGACTGCCCGGTGTGCGGTTCCCACGAGCATCCCCACAAGGCCTCTCCTGCCGACGGCGCACCCGACGCTGCCGCGGAGAGGTCCGCTCAGGCGGCCTACGACAACGCCAGCGCCGAGGAGCACGCGCGCGACCAGCACGTGCGCGACCTCACCGTCCGTCTCCAGCTCGCCCAGGCGGCTGCCGGGGAGACCGACGAGCCGGCAGGGTCGGCACAGCATGCCGATCATGCCGAAGCAGCCGAGCGGCTCGCCGGCCTGGAGCGCCGGGCCGCTCGCGAGCCCTCCCTCCGCGCCGACCTCGCCGCTCTCGAAGAGACCCGGGCCCGCTCGGCCAAGATCCGTGTCGAGCTCGAGACCCGCGCGGCCGAGCTCGAGACCACGCTGCGCCATCTCACCGAGGAGTGCGAGCGTCTCGAGGAGCAGCTCGCCGACGTACGCGGCACCCACGCCGATCTCGATGCCCTGCTGACCGGCCTCGAGCGCGACCAGCAGGACGCGACCACCGCCCTCGAGCGTCTCGAGGCCGCGACTCGCGCGGCCGAAGCACTCGCCGGGGCCGAACGCACCCTGAGCGCGACCGCGGCCCGCGCCGGTTTCGACTCACCCGAAGCCGCGCTCGCCGCCGCTCTCCCACCGGAGCAGCTCGCAGCGCTGAACGGCCAGATCAAGACGTACGCCGACAGTCTCGCGGCCGCCCGCGCGACCCTGGACTCCCCCGGAGCCGCCGAGATCCTGGCGACCGCCGAGCCCGATCTACCGGCGCTCGCCGACGCCCACCGTAAGGCCGCCGACGCCGCCGACGCCGCTCGCTCGGCGGCTGACACCGCCGCCACCCGGGCCGCCCGTCTCGACTCGCTGCAGCGCGATCTGGCTCAGGCGCTCTCCACCTGGGCCCCGGTCCGCGCCGATCTCGAGGTAGCGGCCCGGCTCGCTGCCTTCGCCGAGGGGAAGAGCAGCGACAACCAGCTCCAGATGAGCCTGTCGGCGTACGTCGTCGCCTACCGCCTCACCCAGGTCGTCGCGGCCGCCAACGAACGGCTGGCGAAGATGAGCGACCAGCGCTACGCCCTCGAGCACTCCGCCGCCAAGGGCGCCGGCGACCGCCGCGGCGGACTCGCGCTGATGGTGCGTGACGACTGGTCCGGCGAGTCGAGAGATCCCGCCACGCTCTCCGGAGGCGAGACCTTCGTGGTCTCCCTCGCCCTCGCGCTCGGCCTGGCCGACGTGATCATGAACGAGGCCGGCGGGCAGATGCTCGACACCCTCTTCGTCGACGAGGGCTTCGGCTCCCTCGACGCCGACACCCTCGACGACGTGCTCGACGTCCTCGACACTCTCCGTGAGGGCGGCCGCATCATCGGCGTGGTCAGCCATGTCACCGAGATGCGCGAGCGCATCCCCACCCAGCTCGCGGTCACCAAGGGCCGCGAGGGCTCGACCCTCCAGATCCACGGCGCCTGACCCAGCCAGCCGAGGCGTCGCTCCGGTCGGCCGAGAGGTCACTGTCGTGCCAGCTCGGCCGACCGTGGCGACCTCTCGGCCGGCAGAACTGACGTCTGGGCCGACGTACGTGACGCCTCGGCTGGGGTTTACTCGGCGAAGGACTCGACAGGCGGGCAGGAGCAGACCAGGTTGCGGTCGCCGTAGGTGTTGTCGATACGGGCCACGGGCGGCCAGTACTTGTCCGGGTCGATGCCGCGGGGGAAGACGGCCTCTTCGCGAGAGTAGGGGCGGTCCCACTCGCCGACGAGCGCGCGCGAGGTGTGCGGGGCGCCGCGCAGGACCGAGTTCTCGGCGGTCCACTCCCCCGAGGCGACCCGGTCGATCTCGCCCTTGATCGCGATCATCGCGTCGATGAACCGGTCGAGCTCGGCGAGGTCCTCGGACTCGGTCGGCTCTACCATGAGCGTGCCGGCGACCGGGAAGGACATCGTCGGGGCGTGGAAGCCGTAGTCGATGAGGCGCTTGGCGACGTCGTCGACGGTCACGCCCGTCTCCTTCGTCATCGGGCGCAGGTCGAGGATGCACTCGTGCGCGACCAGGCCGGTCTCGCCGCGGTAGAGCACCGGGAAGTGCTCGTCCAGGCGCGCGGCCACGTAGTTGGCCGACAGCACAGCGGCAGCGGTCGCCCGGGTCAGGCCTTCGGCACCCATGAGCCGGATGTAGGCCCACGAGATCGGCAGGATGCCGGCCGATCCGTACGGAGCAGCCGAGATGGCGCCGATGCCGGAGCGCTTCGAGGCGTCGGGGTGCAGCGAGTGCGAGGGCAGGTAGGGGGCCAGGTGGGAGCGGACCGCCACCGGACCGACGCCCGGACCGCCACCGCCGTGCGGGATGCAGAAGGTCTTGTGGAGGTTGAGGTGAGAGACGTCGCCGCCGAACTCGCCCGGCTTGGCGTAGCCCAGGAGAGCGTTGAAGTTGGCGCCGTCGATGTAGACCTGGCCACCCGCCTCGTGCACCAGCTCGCAGACCTCGGTGATGCCCTCCTCGTAGACCCCGTGGGTCGAGGGGTAGGTCACCATGATCGCGGCCACCTTCTCGCCGTGGTCGGCCAGCTTCGCCCGCAGGTCGTCCAGGTCGACGGTGCCGTCCTCGGCCGACTTCACGACCTGGACCTTCATCCCGGCCATCGCCGCGGAGGCAGCGTTGGTGCCGTGGGCCGAGGACGGCATCAGGCAGATGTCGCGGTGTCCCTCGCCCTGTGCGTCGAGATAGCCGCGGATCGCCATCAGCCCGGCGAACTCACCCTGCGAGCCGGCGTTCGGCTGGATGGAGACCTCGTCGTAGCCGGTGACCTCGGCCAGCCAGCCCTCGAGCTCGCCGACGAGCCGTGCGTAGCCGGCCGCGTCCTCGGCGGGCACGAACGGGTGCAGGTCAGCGAAGCCGGGCAGCGAGATCGGCTCCATCTCGGTGGTCGCGTTGAGCTTCATGGTGCACGAGCCGAGCGGGATCATGCCCTTGTCGAGGGCGTAGTCGCGCGCGGAGAGCTTGTGGAGGTAGCGCAGCATCTGGGTCTCGCTGTGGTGCGCGTTGAAGACCTCGTGGGTGAGGTAGTCGGTGGTGCGCAGCAGGCCGTCGGGCAGCGCGCTCGCCGTGGTGCGGTCGATCTCCTCCAGGTCGAAGCCCGAGACGCCGAAGGCGTTGAGCACGGCCGACAGGGTCGAGCGCGTCGTCGCCTCGGAGGTCGAGATGCCGACCGTGTCTGCGTCCACGAGACGCAGATGTACGCCGAAACGACGCGCCGCGGTGACCACATCGGCCGCCCGGCCGGGCACGGTGACACACAGCGTGTCGAAGAACGTCTCCGAGACCAGCGGAAGCCCGGCCGACCGGAGCGCGGCAGCCAGGACCGCGGCGTAGCGGTGGGTGCGGGTCGCGATCGTCTTCAGCCCGGCGGGACCGTGGTAGACGGCGTACATCGAGGCGCCGACGGCCAGCAGCACCTGCGCAGTGCAGATGTTGGAGGTCGCCTTCTCGCGACGGATGTGCTGCTCGCGGGTCTGCAGGGCGAGCCGGTAGGCAGGCCGCCCCTCGGCATCGACGGAGACGCCGACGAGGCGACCGGGAAGGTGCCGCTCGATCCCCTCGTGGACGGCCATGTAGCCGGCGTGCGGACCACCGTAGAAGAGCGGGATGCCGAAGCGCTGGGTCGAGCCGACCACGACGTCGGCGCCGAGCGTGCCGGGCGCCTCCAGGACGGTCAGCGCCAGGAGGTCGGCGGCGACGACCGCGAGGCCGCCCCGCTCGTGGGTGGCGTCGATGATCGGCTTCAGGTCGGGAACGCGGCCGGAGGCACCGGGGTACTGGATCAGCACGCCGACCACGTCGCCCTCGGGCAGACCCTCGGAGAGGTCGGCGACGACGACCTCGAGCCCCATCGCCTCGGCGCGTACCTTCACGACCTCGATCGACTGCGGCAGCGCGTCGGCATCGATGACGAACGGACCGGAGCCCTTCCGGTTGGCCCGGTGCACCAGCGCGAGCGCCTCGGCGGCCGCGGTGCCTTCGTCCAGGAGGGAGGAGTTGGCCACCGGCAGGCCGGTCAGGTCACCGACCATCGTCTGGAAGTTGATGAGCGCCTCGAGACGCCCCTGGGAGATCTCGGGCTGGTAGGGCGTGTAGGCGGTGTACCAGCTCGGGTCCTCGAGCACGTTGCGGCGGATCACCGGCGGCGTCACGGTGGCGTGGTAGCCCAGCCCGATCATCGCCTCGCCGGGCTTGTTGGAGGCGGCGATCTCGCGAGCCAGCGAGGCGACCTGCGCCTCGGTCAGGGCACCCGGCAGGTCCAGCGACTCCGCCGACCGGATCCCGGCCGGGACCGCAGCGTCCATCATCGCGGCTACCGAGTCGTATCCGAGCCGCGAGAGCATGGTCGCCTCGTCAGCGGCCGAGAGCCCGACGTGGCGCTCCACGAACGGGGAGGCGGCATCGAGCTCGGACAGGGTGGGCGTGTCGGACACAGTGGCTCCTGAGGGCATCTAAGACAACTCGTAAGCCCTCCCCCTCTGTCACCGCACCTGCGCCGCTTCAGAGTTGCCTGGTCCGCACGGTCGTGGGTGCCTGAGAGTTTCCGGGGAGGAATTGCCCCTTCGGCGCCCCTTCAAGAGGAGCTCTCCCGTGCGGGATGGTCAGCACCACCAGCATAAAGGAAAGACCCCGAGGTCCCGCCTCCGCGGTGCCTCGGGGTCTTGTCGATGCTGAGAGTTCAGCTCCGGGCTTCGCCCGGTCGTCTCATCCGGCGTTGCGGGCGGCGCGCCTGGCGGCCAGCTCGTCGGAGGCCGAGCCGGCCGGCTCGCCGTCCTCGGCCGTACGCTCGCTGGGGAGCTCGGAGAGCGTCCCCTCGATCTCGCGCCAGACACCACCGATGGCGATGCCGAAGACGCCCTGCCCGCCCTGGAGCAGGTCGATGACTTCGTCGTTGCTGGTGCACTCGTAGACCGAGGCGCCGTCGCTCATCAGGGTCACGCGGGTCAGGTCATCGGTGCCCCGCTCACGCAGGTGCTGCACGGCGGCGCGGATCTGCTGCAGCGAGATGCCGGCGTCGAGCAGCCGCTTGATGACCTTGAGGATCAGGATGTCTCGGAACGAGTAGAGGCGCTGGGTGCCGGAGCCGGTGGCACCACGCACACTCGGCTCGACGAGTCCGGTGCGGGCCCAGTAGTCGAGCTGCCGATAGCTGATCCCAGCCGCGTTGCAGGCCGTCGGCCCGCGGTAACCGGTGTCGCTCGGCAGTGGCGAGACATCGTCGGTGAAGAGAAGGCCCTGCTCGTCAGCCTGCTCCGCCGCGCGTTGCGCGTCGACGTCGCCCTGGCTGGGCTTCTGCTCGTGGTCGAACACGATGTCCTCCATCGTCTACTCCGTTGCGCGTAACTCCACTCGGGGAATGAACGGCTGCGGCGGGGGGACCACATCGTTGGAGTTACAACAGAGACAACTACAAGGTAAGCGCCGCAAGGGCCCCGGTCAAAGAACCTGTTCCGGCGTGTCGCCAACCCTAACCCTACGGTTGAACGTGAGGGTTGCGCTGACTCCAGCGCTGCGCGAACTGCGAAGCAATCGCCCACAACCCAGCGCTGGAGCGCTCCTCGTCTGGACTGACCAGAGCGAGGGAGCGAAGCGACTGAGCGGCCGGAAGGAAGACGAGGATCAAGCGCAAGCGCTGCGCGAATTGCGAAGCAATCGCAAATAACTCAGTGGGACTCGAAGTCCTCGGGCGTGATCTCGTCGAGGAACTCGCGGAACTTCTCGATCTCGTCCTCCTGCTCGGCCGGGACGGCGAGTCCGGCCTCATCGAGGACCTCGTCGGAGACCACGATCTTGGTCCCCGTACGCAGCGCCAGCGCGATCGAGTCCGAAGGCCGAGCGCTCACCTCGACACCCGAGGCGAAGACCAGGTTGGCGTAGAAGACACGGTCGGTCACCGACGTGATCTGGACCTCGGAGAGCTCGTTGCCGGTTGCCTCCACGACATCCTTGAGCAGGTCGTGGGTCAGCGGCCTCGGCGGCACCACGCCCTGCTGGGCGAAGGCGATCGCGGTCGCCTCCACCGCGCCGATCCAGATGGGCAGGTATCGCTCACCCGCCACCTCGCGCAGCAGCACGATCGGCTGGTTGGAGGGCATCTCGACTCGGACTCCGAGCACATCGACCTCGCGCATGGGACCAGCCTACCCGCCCGCGCACGCACTCAACGGTCGCGGAGCCCGGACTTCACCAAGGTGGCGTGCAGACGCACCGCGAGGGAGGCGATCTCGCTGCCGATCTGCTCGGCCCGGCCCTGCGCGCCGGTGTTTCCGGGCCGCCGCAGCGGCGCGACGATCTGCTCGATCAGGCCGACCTCACGATCGGCGGCGGCCTTCATCCCCCGCAGGTGACGGGGTTCGATGCCGAACTCGGCCAGCTCCTTGGCCGTGCGCGCGATCGCGAGAGCGTCGGTGTCGTAGTGACCGCTGCGCAGCGGAACCACCAGCGCCATCTTCTCCAGCTCGCTCAGCAGCTCGTCGTCGACCTCGGCCACCTTGAGGAGCTCGCGGCGCGAGATCCGCATGTTGTCGGTGCGACGGAACGCCTCGGGCCCCGGCGCCCCGTCGGGCGTCAGGGCTACCGTCGGGACGGTGGGCACGGTCGCCTCGATCTCGGGCGGCTCGAGACCGCGGTCGATCGCGTCGAGGTGCTCGCCGATGACCTTGAGCGGCAGGTAGTGGTCGCGCTGCATCCGGAGGACGTAGCGCAACCTCTCCACGTCCCGCCGGGAGAACTTGCGGTAGCCCGCGGGCGTGCGCTCCGGCTTGATCAGTCCCTTGTCCTCGAGGAACCGGATCTTCGGGATCGTGACCGTCGGGAAGTCGGGACGCAGCTGGTCCAGGACCTGCCCGATGTTGAGCCGCTCCCCCGAGTCGCTGGCCGGCCGTTGAGGGTCAGGCGTAGCGGCGGCGGCCATCGGCTAGGCGCCTTCGTGCCCGGCGTAGAAGACGAGCCGGAACTTGCCGACCTGGACCTCGTCGCCGTCCTTGAGGACAAACTTCTCGATCCGGTCGCGGTTGACATAGGTGCCGTTGAGGCTGCCGACATCGGAGACCTCGAAGGTGTCGCCGGTGCGCGCGAACTCTGCGTGACGACGCGAGACGGTGACATCGTCGAGGAAGATGTCGCTGTCCGGGTGACGACCCGCGACCACGGTGTCCTGGTCGAGCAGGAAGCGGCTTCCGGCACCGGGACCACGCTGCACGACGAGCATCCCGTTGCCCCGTGGCAGCGCCTCGACGGTGGCCGCCTCGATCGGGCTGAGCACCCGGTCGGAGGTGTCGGCGTCAGCCCCGAGCTGAATCGTCGAGGTCTGGTCGGTCCCGGTCAGGCTTACGCCACACTGCGAGCAGAACCGCGCTTCGTCGGGGTTCTGGCTGCCGCAAGCGGGGCACACGGACATTTTTGAGCTCCAGGTTCATCGAGGGCCGGGCACACACCCTCAAGTGAACGTTGAGGGATGGTAACCGCAACCTATCAGGTCGGCCCAGGTGTTCGGTTGAGTTACGCGTCGAGCGATGCCTCGTACGCCGCAGCGTCGAGGAGGCTCTCCAGCTCGGCAGGATCGGCCGGGGTGATCTCGAAGAGCCACCCACCGCCGTAGGGATCGTCGTTGACCAGCTCGGGCGTGGCGTCGAGCGAGTTGTTGACTGCGACGACCTCACCGGAGATGGGCGCGTAGATGTCGCTGACAGACTTGGTCGACTCCAGCTCACCGCAGCTCTCACCGACCTTGATGGTGTCGCCGATCGCAGGCATCGAGACGTAGACGATGTCGCCGAGGGCGTCCTGGGCGTAGTGGGTGATCCCGATCCGTACGGACCCCTCGGTCTCGCCGGGGTTGCGCAGCCACTCGTGCTCGCTGGTGTACTTCAGGTCCTCGGGGTACACGGGCATCTCCTCATCATGTGTACAGGTCTGGCTACGGAAGATCGTCCCGCGAGCCGGTTGACGAAACCCTACTGCGCCCTACCGGTGAAACCTTCAGCGGGACACGGTGTGGATCGACTCGATGTCGATCTTCTCCTCCGGCTCCACCGTGACCTCCGCGCCCTGCTCCTCGAGCTGGTCCTGCGGGCCCTGGTAGAAGTCGATCGCGCCGGCCAGCGTGTCGGGCGGCCCGATCACCTGGAGTCGGTAGGGCGGGGTGATCAGCTCGCCGCCGACGTTGAGGCCCGGAGCGGGCTGGCTGACCTCGATGGAGGACGACGCGACCAGGCGCACCGCCTCGCCGTCGGCACCCTCGATCTCCATCGCCTCGGCACCGCTGGTGCGCAGCTCCTCGATGAGGTCGAGCAGCGCCGTCAGGCGCAGCGGGTCGGCACCCGGGTCGATCTCGATGGTGATGCCCGGGCCGCTGACGGGCACCGTCCCGGCGATCACCCGGAGCGTGTCGACCTGCTCCTCGGCGCGCTGCAGCGCGGTCTGCTGCTGCAGGGTCTGGTCCTCGAGCTCGTCGCGGGTCGCCTCCAGCTCCTCGATCTGCTCCTGGGCCTTCTGGGTCGTGCCGGCCAGGCCGGAGAGGATGTCGATCAGCTCCTGCTCGCGCAGACCGGCGTACGTCGAGTCCTCGGTGTTCGTCTGGACCTGCACCACCGCCGCGTAGCCGAGTACGCAGAGCAGCACCGCGACGGCCACCTGCCCGCGCCGGAAGTGGGTGAGTGCGTCGAAGAGCCGTGCCCGGCCGACCAGCGGGGCCGGCTCCTCAGCCTCCTCAGGGTCCGTGGGCTCCTGAGGCTCATCAGCCTTCTTGGGCGGCTCAGGTGTCTCGGCGACCTGCTCGGACTGGTCGGATTCGTCGGACTGCTCGGGCGTGTCGTCCGCGGCAGGATCGGCGGGTTCATCGGGCTTGTCGCCCTCCTCCCCCACAGGCTCCTGCGGTTCGGCCGGGGCTTCGGCCTCGACGGTCCCCGGCTCCGCGTCATCGGTCGGCTCGTCCGTCGCTGCCTCGGCGTCGGCCACCTCCTCGGAGTCGACGACGGGCTCCTCCTCGGCAGCCTGCGGCTCCTCAGGCTCGCCGGCGATGACATCGTCCGCTGTCTCGTCAGCAGCGGACTCCTCCGCAGCGGACTCCTCGGTAGTGCCGGTCTCGGGCTCATCTGCGGACTCGTCGGCAGCCTCGTCTGCGGACCCGTCCGTGGCCTCGTCGGTCGTGTCGTCGGTCGTGTCGTCGGTCGTGTCGTCGGTCGTCTCGTCGGTCGTCTCGTCGACCGAGCCCGGCTCAGCAGCCGACTGCGTACCCTCGTCCGAGGCCTCGGCCGTGACCAGGTCCTCGACGACGGTCTCTTCCGCCGGCGCGGCGGGCTTCTTCGCCGCCGCCTTCTTCGCAGGGGTCCGCTTGGCCGCGGTCCGCTTCGCGGGCCGCCTCTTCCGCTCAGGCATGGAAGATGTGCCTCCGGATGGCGGCGACGTTGGTGAAGATGCGGATACCGAGGACGACGATCACGCCCGTGGAGAGCTGACCGCCGACGCCGAGACGGTCTCCGAGGTAGACGATGCCGGCGGCGATGACCACGTTGCTGATGAACGAGACGACGAAGACCTTGTCGTCGAAGATGCCGTCCATGAACGCGCGCAGCGCGCCGAAGACGGCGTCCAGTGCGGCGACGACGGCGATCGGCAGGTAGGGCGCCAGGCCGACAGGCACCTCGGGCTGGAAGAGCAGTCCGAGCACGATGCCGATCACTAGGCCGATGACGGCGATCATTCTTCGCGGTCCCCTTCGCTTTTCTCTTGCTTGTCTTCGTCGGTCTTGGCGGTGGGCTTCTCGGAGGCCTTCGAGCCCTTGTCCTCGCGGTCGATCCCGAGATGGGTCAGCTCCAGCAGATCCGGGGGTGCCGCGGGGAGGGTGAGCCGATCGATGTTCTCGACCTTGTAGGGCATCCCGTAGTCCTGCGTGGTGGTGTGGATCATCGCGCCGGAGACCGTCTCGGCGAAGCGTGCGGCCAGCGTACGCGTGTCGCCGATGGCCGACACCTCATAGGGCGGCGAGAGCGAGACGTCGTTCATCCGCAGCGCTGCACCGGAGGTGATCACCCCGCTGCGCGGGGTGACCCGCTGGCCGTCGACGGCCACGGCTGTCGCACCTGCCTGCCACAGCCCGTTGACGATCACAGCGAGATCGTAGTCGCGGACGGTGCCGCCCTCGCTGCCGTCGGCGGCGTTGTCGATCGTGATCCTGATCCCGGAGCCGGTCACCGGCGCGAACCCGGTCTCCTCGGCCGTCGCCGCGGCGGTCGAGGAGGCGGCCTCGGCTCGCTGTCCGAGGGCGTTGAGTGTGGTCTCCCGGCTCTGGTTGCCCTCACCGAGCTCGGAGATCTCCTGGTGCAGCTCGGCGATCCGGTCCTGGCGCTGCTCGATGCGGTCGACGAGGACCTGCCTGCTGGTCTGGCGGACGTCCTCGTTGCGGGACGTCTGGACCGCGGCGGTCGTGGCCAGCAGCGCGAAGAGTCCGACGACGACCATCGCCCAGAGGCCGGGGCGGCGACGCCGGGTGGACTCCTCCTCCGACGGCTCCCGCCGTTCGGCGGCGGCCTTGTAGTCGGAGTCGATCGCCTGGTCGGTGATGCGGTCCAGCAGCGGCTTGGTGACGTAGGCGCGCAGGTCCTCGGAACCGGGGATCTGTTCAGGCACGAGTCGCCCCGCCCTTCTCCAGCGGTGGCGTGGTGGCCATCAGGCGACGCACCTCCTGAGCGTAGAGGACCAGGCTCCACCACAGCAGCAGAACCCCCCACAACGCGAACGCCCAGCCGAACGCCTGCGCCACCTGGATCGGCAGGCTCGGCTCCAAGCCGAGGTCCAGCGTCTCGGGGATGTCATGGCTGAGATAGACCAGCGGGAAGGAGACCAGCAGGCAGAACGCCGCCACCTTGCCGAGAAGATGGACCGGAAGCGTACGCACCCCGCGGCTGCGCAGCGCCGGGATCATCGCCAGCAGTGCGAGGAACCGCAGCGGCACCAACAGCGCGATCGGCCATGGCATCACCTCGATCTTCCAGAGCGCGAACGTCGCGGCCAGGACGAAGACGGTGTTGGCCGCGACGTCGAGCAGCTCGCCCGTACGGCGGCGGCCCAGGTGCTTGCGGTTCAGCCAGCTGTCGAGAAGGTCGGTGACCACCGCGAGACCGAAGGCGGCGAGTGCGATCGTGTCGTCCTTCGCGACCACCACCGCCCAGAGCATGATCGGCGCGTAGACGAGCCGCAGGATGCTGAGCAGCTTGCCGAGCCGGTGGCCGGACGACCCACCCGAGCTCGTCGACGAGCTGGTCGGAAGGACGGGCTGGTTGCGGCCGACCGAGCCCCGCGGTCGCCGCCGGGCGTCACGGTCATGACGCAGGCGGGAATCACCGGATCGACGGTTGGGCACGGACAAACCCTAGTGGTTAGTCCGAAACAGTCGAGTCATCGGCGTGGGCGGCGTCGCGGATCTCACCGACCAGCTCCTCGATGACGTCCTCCAGCGTGGCCAACCCGATCGTGCTGCCGTCGTCGCGGACGACCCGGGCCAGGTGGGCACCGCGACGCTGCAGCGTCTCGAGGGTCTCGTGCAGGGCGTCGTCCGGAGTGACCGTTGCGAACGGCCGGATCCACTTGTTCTGGACCGGCTGCCGGCGGCGTACGTCATCTGGCTCCAGCACATCCTTGATGTGCAGGTAGCCGACCAGGTCGCCGCCGTCGTCGGCGACCGGGAAGCGGCTGTAGCCGGTGGAGGCGCACACCGTCTCGATGTCCGCACCCGAGGCGCCCCGCGGCACGATCGTCCAGTCGGCGATCGGGATGGTCACCTCGGCCACCGTCTTCTCCGTGAAGCCGAGCGCGCCGGCCAGGCGGCCGTACTCGTCCTCCTCCAGAAGCCCCTCACCGCGCGACTCCTCGACCATGGCGGCCACCTCGGCACGGGTGAACGCCGAGCTCACCTCGTCCTTGGGCTCGATCCCCAGCGCTCGGATGCATGCGTTGGCCACGAGGTTGAAGGCGGCGATGATCGGGCGGAGCACGTAGACGATCGCGTAGATGGCCGGTCCGAGCACCAGGGCGGCCTTGTCGGGACCGGCGAGCGCGATGTTCTTCGGCACCATCTCGCCGACCACCACGTGCAGGTAGGTGACCACGAGCATCGCGATCACGAACGCGACCGGGTGGTGGAGCGCATCGGGCAGGCCGATCAGGTCGAACCCGGGCTCGAGCAGGTGCGCGAGCGCCGGTTCGGTGATGGCCAGCAGCAGCACCGAGCAGACCGTGATGCCCAGCTGGGCGCCGGCCATCATCAGGCTGATGTTCTCCATCGCCCGCAGCGTGATCTTGGCCATCTGCGAGCCGGCTTGGGCGGCGGGCTCGATCTGGCTGCGCCGGGCGGCGACCAGAGCGAACTCCGAGCCGACGAAGAACCCGTTGGCAAGCAGCAGGACCAGGCCCAGCAAGAGCCCCATCGTCGTAGACATCAGCCGACCACCTTCATCGAGATCCGGTCGATCCGGCGTCCGTCCATGACATCCACGGTGAGCTTCACGTACCTCGCGTAGACATCCTCGTCGTCCGCCCCCGGCGGCGGCGTGCCGGGAACGGTCAGCTCCGCGCTCGCACCACGTTCGGGGATGCGGCCGAGCAGGCTGAGCATCAGACCGGCGACGGTGTCGTAGTCCTCCCCCTCGGGAAGGGCGACGCCGGTGATGTCCTCGACCTCGTCCGGGCGCAGCAGCCCCGACAGCGACCAGCCGCCGTCGCGGCGCAGCCGGGCCCTGGCGCTGAGCGGGTCGTGCTCGTCGGCGATGTCACCGACGATCTCCTCGATCACGTCCTCGAGCGTGACGATGCCTGCCTGGTCGCCGTACTCGTCGAGCACCACCGCCAGCTGGAAGCCCTCGGCCCGCAGCAGCGCCATCAGCGGGTCCAGGCGGAGGGAGTCGGGGACGACGACCGGCTGGACCATCAGATGCTTGACCTTGGCCGTGGGGCGCTCGTGCACCGGTAGCGCGACGGCGGCCTTCACGTGCACGGTGCCGACCACCGCCTCGTTGTCGTCCAGCACCGGGAACCGCGAGTTGCCGGTGCGCCGGGTCAGCTCGATCAGGTCCTCGGCGCGGTCGTTGTGGTCGAGGCTGTGGACGCGTACGCGTGGGGTCATGATCTCCCCCGCGGTGCGGGTGCCGAACTCGACCGAGCGCTCCATCAGCTCGGCGGTGTCGGCATCGAGCGTGCCCTCGTGGGCACTGCGCTGGATCAGCGAGGAGAGCTCGGCCGAGCTGCGCGCGGAGCGCAGCTCCTCCTGCGGCTCCATGCCCAGGCGTCGGACGATGGCGTTGGCGGTGCCGTTGAGCACCTTGATCGGCCCACGCATGATCCGGGTGAAGGCGCGCATCGGACCCTGGGTGAAGCGCGCGGTCTCCAGGGGCAGTGCGAGCGCGAGGTTCTTGGGGACGAGCTCGCCGAAGAGCATCGTCACGATCGTCGACAGGGTCAGCGCGACGGTCACCGCGATCGCCGAGACCGCGCCTTCGGGGAGTCCGGTGGCAAGCAGCGGCGCGTCGATCAGCTCGGCGATCGCCGGCTCCGACATCCACCCGATGCCGAGGTTGGTCACGGTGATGCCGACCTGCGCTCCGGAGAGGTTGCTCGAGAGCTCCTTCATCGCTCGGAGCACTCCCTGGGCGCCCTTGTCGCCCTGCTCGGCGGCCATCTCCACCTGGGAGTGGTCGACCGTGACCAGGGAGAACTCGGCTGCCACGAACACGCCACAGGCAGCGACCAGCAGCAGTGCCAGCAGAATGAACAGCACCTCGGTCATAGGGCCGACCTCGAATGGCGCAGCGAGCATGGATATTGGCCGGGTTGCGGTCCGTCCATCGGGGTTCAGATCATCCTTAGCTGTTGGAAGTGCCGACAGCCTACATCGCTGCGGTTGCAGTGCTTTCTTCGCTGGGCAGCGTCACCTGCCTATTAACGAGACGCACCGTCCACCATTTGGTTGCCTTCCTTGACGCTCCGGGACGATTCGCTCGACTCTTGCCGCCACATCATCGATATCTCGAGCCGAGGAGTCTCCTTGACCACGTCCGCGCCCGGCCCCAGTCCCACAGCCGCATCGCGGCGTACGTTCCTCGCCGGCGCGGCCGGTGCCGCCGGCGTCGCGGCCGCCGGCCTGATCCCAGGTCCGGCCACCGCCTTCTCACCCCGCAGGATCCGGCTGATCCGCGAGGAGCACCGAGCGGTCGTCATCGGGTCAGGGTTCGGTGGCGGCGTGGCCGCGCTGCGACTGGCTCAGGCCGGCGTCCCGGTCACGGTGCTCGAGCGCGGCCGCCGCTGGCCGACGGGCCCCGACGCGCAGACCTTCCCGACCGTGCGTGACCTCGACAAGCGGGTGCTGTTCCACACCACCGCTCCGGGTGCCCTCAAGCCCCTGCAGAAGCTGCTCGGCACTCCCCTGGACTTCGGCCCGTACGTCGGCCTGCTCGAGCCGGTTCTCGGCCAGAACATGCTCGCCATGTGCGCCGCCGGTGTCGGCGGCGGCTCGCTGGTCTATCAGGGCATGACGCTGCAGCCCTCTGCGGAGGTCTTCACCACCTGGTTCCCGAACGAGCTCGACTACGACCTGATGGACCGGGTCCACTACCCGCGTGTCGCCAGGATGCTCGGCGCCGCGACCGCACCCGACGAGCTGATCGCCTCGGACAGCTACCGGGTCTCGCGTACGTTCGGCGAGCGTGTCGAGGCCGCCGGCTATGACCTGCAGAAGATCCCGATGCCGATCGACTGGTCCTACGCGCTCGCGGAGCTGCGCGGCGAGATGGCGCCGTCCTACACCAACGGCGACTGCGCTCTCGGCGTCAACAACGGCGGCAAGCACTCCGTCGACGTCACCTACATCCAGCAGGCCGAGGCCACCGGACTGGTGCAGGTCGCGACGCGGCACAACGTGACGTCGGTCGCGCGCGCCGCGGACGGCCGGTGGGAGGTGCATGTCGATCGTACGAACGATGCCGGCGACGTGGTGGAACAGAAGATCCTGACCACGCGCGCGCTCGTGATGGCGGCCGGTTCGCTCAACACCAGCAAGCTCCTGGTCCGCGCCGCCGGCACCGGCACCATCCCGGATCTTCCCGAGCAGCTCGGTCAGGGTTGGGGAACCAACGGCGACCGGATCTACATGTGGCGCCCCTTCGACGAGAACCTCACCGGTACGCAGGGAGGGCCCGTCGTCTATCAGAGCCAGGACTGGACCGACCCCGCGACGGCCAACACGGTGATCCAGGCGTCGTTGCCGCCACTCCCTCTCGGCCTCGACCTGGGCGCCACGATGCTGGTCGGTTTCGGCGTCAGTGCCGACCGTGGCAGCTTCCGCTACAGCTCGCTGACCGACTCGGTCGCGCTGCGATTCCCCTTCGGTGGCGACTCGAGAAGCTATCGCGCCATCCACGAGCGGGTCTCTCGGATCAGCGGTGGGCTCGGGGCCCTGATCGACACCAACGCCATCGTCAACAGCACCTGGCACCCCCTCGGCGGAGCCAACATGGGCACCGTGTGCGACCTCGACGGTCGCGTCCAGGGACAAGAGGGCCTCTACGTGCTCGACGGCGCTCTCATCCCCGGAACCACCGGGGCCTGCAACCCGTCGATGACCATCGCCGCCGTGGCCGAGCGCGCGATGGACAACGTCGTCGCGAGCGACGTCGGGACCGTCATCTGAGGTCGTTCATCGAGCCGTTCTCGGCCCCGGTAGAACCTTGCAATGCAAAATTCTGCAGATTTTGCTCGAAAGGGGTGACAACCCCTTGGGTGATGCGGCAACATTGTTCTTGCCCCGCTGGTGACCCGAGACGCCAGCGGGGTTCTCACGTTTTGCCGAGAAGTCAGAAATCGACGCCGAGGCGTCAGAGATCGGCATCCAGACGTCAGTCTCTGGCACTCGATTTTTCGACCGCTCGCTGTCGAGAACTGACCTGTCGGCGCCAGATTTCGACGTCTCGGCGCGCTTGGGGCTACCGACCGACCGCGTAGCCCTGCGCTCCGCGGGGGTTGGCGGCGGCCGAGAGGGTTCCGGTCGCTGGATCCCGGGTGACCGCCGAGAGCCGCCCGAGCGACCAGTCACCACTCAGTTCGACGACATGCCCGACCCGACGCAGATGATCGACGACGTCAGCCCCCAGCCGGTCCTCGAGCACCGCCCCGGCAGGGACCCACGTACGCGGCCAGAACGACCCTGGGAACGAGGTCGAGTGAAGCGCCGGAGCATCGATGGCCTCCTGCGGCGAGTAGCCGCCGACGATCGTCCGCAGCAGATAGAGCAGCTGCCACTGGTCCTGCTGGTCGCCACCGGGCGAACCGACAGCGGTGACGGCCCGCCCCTCGCGCAGGACGAGGGTCGGGGTGAGCGTCGTGCGCGGTCGGCGCCCGGGCAGGAGGGTCGAGGGCAGACCGGGCTCCAGCCAGGTCATCTGCAGCCGGGTGCCGAGGCAGAAGCCGAGCTCGGGGATGGTCGGCGACGACTGGAGCCAGCCGCCCGAGGGCGTCACCGCGATCATGTTGCCCCAACGGTCGGCGACGTCGATGTGGCAGGTGTCGCCGCGGGTCTCGCCCTCACGGGAGACGGTCGGCTCCCCCACCCCGGACGCCGCCGCGGCCGGGTCGTAGGACTCCCGCAGCGGCGGAAAGGTCTTCGCGCCCAGTCCGGGCCGCACCTCGGCCGAGGCGACATCGGCGATGAGGGGGCGGCGAGTGGCTGCGTACTCCTTGGACAGCAGAGTCGCGATCACCTCCGGATCGGCACTGTCTCCGTAGTGGGCGTCACGGTCGGCGAAGGCGAGCTTGGTCGCCTCCAGGATGGTGTGCGCCCCCTCCGGCCGGCTCGGGTCGAGCAGCACGTCGTCCAGCGGCTCGAGCAGGTTGAGCGTCTGCAGCAGCACGGGACCCTGGGTCCACGGCCCCGCCTTGGCGATCGTGTGGCCGCGGAACTCGGTCGTCACCGGCCTCTCGTACGCAGCGGAGAACCCAGCCATGTCGGCCGCCGTGATCACCCCGGAATGATCGGTTCCGGAGGAGTGCCGGTGGGGGTCGCGTACGAACCGTTCGATCGCCTCCGCGACGAACCCGCTCCCCCAGGCGGCACGAGCCGCGTCGATGCGCTCCTCACGGGTCGCGGCGCCGCCGCCGGCGGCCACGAGGCGGTCGAGCACGGCCGCGTAGGCCTCGTTGCGAACCATCGTGTCGGGCTCCGGCAGCTCGCCGTCGACGAGCCAGTGCGCCGCCGAGGTCGGCCAGTGGTCACGGAACAGGTCGGCCACGGCGGCGATCGTGGAGACGGCCCGGCCCAGGATCGGGTGGCCGTTGCGGGCGTAGTCGATCGCGTACGCGAGCACGTCCCCCAGCTCCCAGGTGCCGTGGTCGCGCAGCAGCATCAGCCAGGCGTCGACAGCGCCCGGGACGGCGGCCGCCAGCGCGCCGGAACCGGGGACGAGCTCGAGCCCCTCCGCCCGCATGTGCTCGACGGACGCTCCTGCAGGAGCCGGCCCCTGACCCATCAGCACCGTCGCCCCACCGTCGGCGGACGCGAAGATGCCGACCAGGTCACCACCGGGGCCGTTGAGATGAGGCTCGACGACGTGCAGTACGAACCCACCGGCAACCACGGCGTCGAAAGCGTTGCCGCCACGCTCGAGCACGGCCTGCGCGGTGCCACTGGCCAGCCAGTGCGTCGAGCCGACCATGCCGAACCGCCCCAGCAGATCGGGACGGGTCTTGAACGCGGCTGGCGGGGTGTAGGTCACGGGTTTCCTCTCGTCGGAACGGTCAGGGCAGGAGTTCGGCGATCAGCCCGGCGATGGTGTTCGGGTCCTGGTCGAGCGCACCGTCGCCGACGGTCAGCTCGGTCACCACCCGCCCCGGCTCCTCGGCCGCCGACCACGGCCGGCTGAAGGCGAGCGAGCGCTCCTCCGTCGCTGCGAGCAGACGCGTGTTGACGTCGTCGGGTTCGCCCGCGGCGTAGAGGAGGAACGTGTTGGTGTGCGGCACCTGCGGCTGAACGGTGATGCTGTCCGGCAGGGCTGCGGCGAGGGCGCGGGCCCACTCGACGTGGTCGGGGATGCGCGGAAGCCGATCGCGTAGCCCGACGAGCGCGGCGACCGCCTCGGGGGTGGTGTGGAACAGCGTGCCGCCCATGCGGTGGCGCCACAGCCGTGCCTGTGCGAGGAAGTCCTCGTCCCCCACGAGGGCCGCGCCGGCAAGACCGCCGAGGCCCTTGTAGAAGCTGACGTAGAGGCTGTCCGCGACCGCAGCGATCTCGGGCAGCTCCTTGCCGAGGAAAGGCTGCGACTCCCAGATCCGGGCACCGTCGACATGGAAGGCGATGCCACGCTCGCGACACGCCTGCGAGAGGTCGGTCAGCTCCTCGAAGGTCGGCAGCAGACAGCCGGCGTCGCGTAGCGGCAGCTCCACCAGGACCGCCGCCAGCGGCCCCGGGATCACGTCCAGGTGGGCTCGGGTCGGCGTCGTGCGTCCGGTGGTGAGGTGCTCGATGAGCAGGTCCTGGAGGATCCGGGCGCCGTCGTCCTCGTGCACGAGCAGGTGGGAGAGATCGGGCATGGCAACGCGACGGTGGCCGGCAGTGTCGGCGTGGATCCGCAGCGCGACCTGCTGGGCCATCGTGCCGGAGGGAAAGTACGTCACCGGCCTGCCGAACAGCTCGCTCACGGTGGCCTCCAGCAGCGCCACCGGACCCCGCTCGCCGTAGAAGTCCCACTCCTCGATCCCGAGCTCACGGCAGGCCTCGGCAAGCCCGTCGAAGACCTCTGCCGGCGTCCGGTACGCCGGGAAGATGCTGTGCCGGGAGGCGAACATCGCCGCCCGTAGCCGCTCGTTCAGAGAAGCCTTCTGGTCGCCGTCCACGCGGTCACCCTAGCGGCCCGGCACGCGCCGCTTCCGGGCGGTTTCCCGGCCTTCTCGCCGGCTTTCGTGCGATAACGCGGAGAACGACCCCGGTGTGCGATAGTGCGCAGTTCTGCCAGGTGATGTGCCCGGCGGCAGGCCCGTCGGCCACTCACGCGGCATCAGCGCCGAGCATCCTCGTCGCGGTCCGACGGCGGGATAGGGTCACCCCATGAGTGCGCCAGCGGTCCGGGGCCGCCTGCAATGGTCCGTCGTCGTGCCGATCCTTGCCCTGGTCGTGCTGGTGTTCGCGTGGGCGCGCCACGATCACTGGACGATCCTGGCCGTGGTGGCGGCGGTGCTCATCGGCGCGGTGCTCAGCGCGGTCCACCACGCCGAGGTCGTCGCGCACAAGGTCGGCGAGCCGTTCGGGTCGCTGATCCTCGCGGTCGCGGTGACGGTGATCGAGGTCGGCCTGATCGTGATGCTGATGACCAGCGGCGGTGACAACACCAGCACCTACGCCCGGGACACCGTCTTCGCGGCCGTCATGATCACCCTCAACGGCATCGTCGGGCTCTCGCTCATGGTCGGTGCCATCAAGCACGGCCTGGTCAGCTTCAACGCCGCCGGCACCGGCTCGGCGGTCGCCACCGTGATCGCGCTGGCCGGCCTCACCCTGGTGCTGCCGACGTTCACGACCACCGCGCAGGGCGCGCAGTACTCGCCCTCTCAGCTGGCCTTCGCCGCGATCGCCTCGCTGGCGCTCTACGTCGCCTTCCTCTTCACCCAGACCGTCCGCCACCGCGACTTCTTCCTCCCCGTCACCAGCGACGAGCACGGCCGGATGACCGGGCTGGTCGACCTCGACAAGGACGGCCACGCCGACCCGCCGACGGCCGGCGAGGCCGCACTCAGCCTCGGCCTGCTCCTGGTCTCGCTGGTCTCTGTCGTCGGCCTGGCCAAGGTGCTCTCCCCCACGATCGAGAGCACCGTCAAGAGCCTCGGCTTTCCGTACGCGGTCGTGGGTGTCGTGATCGCCCTCCTCGTCCTCGCCCCCGAGTCCATCGCTGCGGTGCGAAACGCCTCCCGCGACCGGGTCCAGACCAGCCTCAACCTCGCCTACGGCTCCGCGATGGCCTCCATCGGACTCACCATCCCCGCCATCGCGGTGGCGATGATCTGGCTCGAGGGCCCGCTCGTGCTCGGCCTCGAGGCGACCCAGATCGTGCTGCTGGTCATCACCTTCTTCGTCACCGGGCTCACCGTCGTCCAGGGCCGCGTCTACGCCCTGCAGGGCTTCGTCCACCTGGTGCTGCTGGCGTCGTTCCTGTTCCTGTCGATCCAGCCTTAGGCATCTCCCCTTCCCGGAATGCTCGTTTATGATTGATTAGGGCATCTTTCGATCACTCTTGACAAGAGGGTCTCCCTCTCGGGACATTGGTCGGCAACCCCGCGGGCCCCCATCCTCCCGTGGGTCGATCTGAGGGAGTGGTCTCGAATGGTTGACATGCCTTACCCGAACCGCCGCACCGTCCTCGGTGGCGCGATCGCCGCCACCGCCGCCGTGGCCGGCGGCGCCGTGATCAACTCGGCGAGCGCAGTACCGGCCCGCCGACCAGGCCAGAGGTCGATGATCGGCGTGCCCTTCGAAGCGGTCGACACCGTACGGATCGGCGTGATCGGTCTCGGAAACCGCGGCATGGGGATGCTCAGCGGCTGGGCCGCCGTGCCGGGCTGTACCGTAGCCGCGGTCTGCGACATTCGCGCGCCACGAGCCAAGACCGCTGCCGATCACGTGGAGGCGGCGGGCAAGCCGCGGCCGGTCGAGTACGGGGGCAGCGCGTCGTCCTACCAGAAGATGCTCAGCCGCGAGAACCTGGACCTGGTGTACATCGCCACTCCGTGGGAGTTCCACCACCGACAGGGCCGAGCAGCGCTCCTCGCGGGCGCGCACGTCGGCGTGGAGCTGCCGATCGCAACGGAGCTCGACGAGCTGTGGGACCTGGTCGACACCTCTGAGAAGACCCGCAGACACCTGTGGCTGATGGAGAACTGCAGCTACGGCCGCAACGAGCTGGCGATGCTGAAGATGGCCCATGAGGGCGTCTTCGGCGAGGTCACCAACGGCCATGGTGGTTACCTGCACGACCTGCGCGAGCTGCTGTTCAGCGATACCTACTACACCGACGCATGGCGGAGGAAGTGGCACACCCGCAGCATCGCGAGCTTCTACCCGATGCACGGGCTGGCCCCGATCGCCGCGGCGATGGACATCAACCGCGGGGACAGGATGCTCACTCTTCAGGCGACCGCCACCGCCCCTCGCGGACTGGCCGACTACCGCGAGCGCCACATCCCCCGCGACCACCCTTCGTGGAAGGAGGAGTACATCAACGGCGACCTGGTCACCTGCATGATCAGCACCGAGCGCGGCCGGATCATCCGTGCCGAGCACGACGTGTCCTCACCGCGCCCCTACAGCCGGATCAACAGCCTGGCCGGGAGCCGCGGCATCATGGAGGACTACGTGCCCGTCGGTGCGGCTCGCGCGCGGGTGTATGTCGAGCCTGACCACAGCGGGCACTCCTGGCGCGACTTCACCTCCTACCGTGATGAGTTCGACCACTGGCTGTGGAAGACCGTCGGCAGCCAGCCGAACCCCGGGGGGCACGGTGGCATGGACTACATCCTGCAGTGGCGGGTGGTCCAGCAGATGCGCGCCGGGCTTGTCCCTGACCTCGACGTGTACGACGGTGCTGCTTGGTGCTCGCCGGTGCCGCTGAGCGTCAAGTCGCTCGAGAACGCCGGGCGTCCAGTCGAGGTCCCCGACTTCACCCGCGGACGATGGGCGGAGAAACGGCCGGGTCTCGACTCCGCCCAGTCCGAGATGCCGCCTGTCGGCTGAGCTCCACCTGCGGCGGACGCCGGCCCGCTATGACCGAGGGTCCGAGCTTGTGACTTCTTCACAAGCTCGGACCCTCGGTCGTAGTCGGCGCGCGCTCACCGGCGACCTCACCTCGACCACAGCGCGGTGACAGGCCGCCACCCACTGAGCCTTCAACGGACCGAGACCTCCTCGAGGCCGACCTCGAGCTTCGGGAACGAGTGTCCCGCCGCGTCCTTCAGCACCGTGTATTGCACGTCGACGTGCGGCTCGATGGCGCTGTGCTTGTCGTTGGGCGCGCCGATGATGAGCTGGAAGCCGAGGCCACGCCAGGCCCCGATCGCCCGGCCGGTGAAGCGGGCGTCGGCCTTGATCAGCGCCTCGTCGAGGAAGACCGGGGCGTAGCGCGGCCGCTCCGCTCCGGCGTCGCCGAGCTGGTAGCGCAGCGCGGCGCCGACGATGAAGGCGACCAGCTCCTGCGACTCACCACCGGACTTCTCGCCGATGTGGTCGTAGAGCGCCACATGCTCACCCGTCGAGGCGGTGACCTTCTCAGCGCTGACGCGGACGTGGTTGCGTACGTCGATCAGGTCGGCGAAGTCGGGCGCCGTGCGACGCATCCGGTCGATGAGCCGGGCCATCCGGGTGTAGGCCTGCTCACGCGCCTCGTTGGTCGAAGCGTTCTCGATGAGGTCTCGGACGGCGCGCAGCTCGCGACGGAAGCGGCCACGGACGGCCGACTGGCCCTCCTGGGTGTCGATCCGCAACCGGTGGTCGTCGTCGTTGAACGGCAGCTCGGCGAGGATCTGGTTGATCGGGTCGATCCGGTCGCGGATCTCGCGTACGGCCCGAGACAGGGTCGAGTCGAGATTGGTCAGGTCGTTGCCCGACAGCTTCAGCAGCGAGTCGCGCCACTCGACCTCGAGCTCGTGCAGGCCGCTGGTCTGCAGCTCGTCGAGGAGCCGGTCGAAGTCGGCGTAGGAGGCCTCCGGGTCGGTGTGGAGGTTGGGGTTGGGCCAGCGCTCGAGGAAGGCCTCGAAGGTCTGCTGGAGCTGGATGCGGGCGGTGCCGATCCTCTCCTGGGCGCCGGCGCGGTCGGTGTCGAGGCTCTCCCCGGCCCGGGCGAAGACGGCGTCGAGCTCGGCGAGCGCGTCCTCACGACGGCCGGCCTCCTCGCCTCCGGCGGCCTTGAAGAGCTGCTCGAGATAGTCGGCCTGGGCGGCCGCGATCTCAGTGCCGGAGGCCTCGGCCTCCTCGAGCGCATCCTTGGCACGGTCGACCTGCTCCACCACATCGCTCCAGCGCTCGTCGAGCTCCTTGACGGCGCTCTTCGTGGCACCGATGCCCTCACGCAGCGAGTCGACCTTGGCGCGGGCGCTCTTCAGTCGGTCCTGGAGCGTGGCGATCTCCGGGTTGTCCGCCGTGACCTCTGCGATCACGGCAGACCACCGGTCGCGCTCGGCCTCCGCCCCGGCGACGTCGACCTGGTCCCAGGTCAGCGCGGAGACCGCCTTGAACGACGTACGCCGCAGGTCGAGCTCCTTGATGGCGCGCTCGGCCTCCACGACCGCGACCTTCGCCGTCTCGGCGTCCTTGCGTGCAGACTCGAGGAGCTCGGTGAGCTCGGCGACGCGGCGGGTGTTGGTGAACCCGAGCACGTTGCCGGCGCCGTGGCCGCCGTGGGCTCCGCGCGCCCCCTGCGAGACCTGACCGGTGACGGTCAGCGCCATCCGGTGCTGAGCGAGCAGGGCGGGCGTCGGCACGCAGACGTAGCCGTGCCGCTCGGTCAGCCGCTTCTTGAGCCAGCCGGTGAACACGCCGCGGCGGTAGTCCAGGCGTCCCGGAAGAGTGCCCTCGTCGAGGATGGCGGTGTCTGCCATCCCGGTGGGCACCGCCTCGTAGCGGATCCGGGTGCGCTGACGCACCGACTCGATCGCGGCTCGGAAGACACCGACGTGAGCGGCGTCGACGAGCATCGTGGTGGCGAATCCACCCAGCGCCAGGTTGAAGGCCTCGCGCCAGGCCTCGTGCTCGGTGCGCACCTCGACCAGCTCGCCGACGAACGGCATCTCCGCCGGACTCAGTCCGGCCGCCTCGGCCAGCACCGCACGCGCCGCGCGCAGCGGCTCGGGGATGTTGTTCTTCGTCTTCTCGGCGTCGGCGAGCTCGGCCTCGAGCCGGCCGACCGCCGTGATCGCCTCCGCCTCGGTCGACCGCGCGGCGGCGTAGGCATTCAGGGCGGTCGCTCGGGCGTCGTCGTCGACCAGGGCCTCCTGGGCGGCCGCCTGAAGGGTTTCGAACTCGCCGGGGGTCGTGACGGCCGTGCCGAGGACGGCGAGCTCCTTGTCGAGCAAGTCGCGGGTGCGACGTACCTGATCGGCTCGGGCCTCGGCCGACTTGATCTCGCGAGTGGCCTCCTCGAGCCGGCGGCCGCCGGAGGCCGCCACCGTGACCGCGAGACCGTCGCGCTCGGACTCCGCGGCGTCGATCAGCGCCTGCTTCTCGGACACCGCCTTCTCCGCGGCGCCCTTGCGGGCGCTGAGGTCGGCCTCCAGCTCGCTGAGCAGGTCGACCCGTTTCCCGGCCCGCCACAGGCCGGCAGGAGTCGTCTCGTCGGTGAAGGACCCGATCCCGTCGACGATCTCCAACCGGGACGCGGCGTCCTCGATGGCGGCGCGGTGCTCGCGGATCGGCGTCAGCGCACGCACCTGCTGCTGGGCGGTGACCATCCGGTCACGGGTCGCGGAGAGCTCGTCGAAGTGGGCGACCACACCGTCGGCGGTGGCGAGGCTCTCGGGCTCCTCGAGCACCATCTTCTTGTAGAGATCATCGACCGTGGTGATCTGCTGCCCCGCCTGGATCCGGCCCAGCAGGTTGACCGCCTTCTCCCCGTCACCCGCCGCGCCGATCCCGAGCGCGGAGTGGATCCGGGCCGTGAAGTCGCGGTCGGTGTCGATCGGGGTCAGCCCGACCTCGGCGACCGCGGCACGCGTGAACCGGTGAGCGGCGGCCGGTTCCAGCGAGCGTACGTCGAAGCCGGCCTCGGCCACGGCACGGAGCTTGGTCACGTCGTCGAGGTTCTTCGCGGACGCGGGCACGTACCAGGCCCGGACCGCGGTGAAGCAGGCCCCGGTCTGGTCGGTCCAGGTCATCGCGATCGCCGACCAGGTGTCGCGGCCGTCGCCGCGCAGCACCCGGACCTTGGTGCCCTCGGCGGTCTTCGCCTCGTCGATCTTGCCGCGCGCGTAGGAGAGGATGTTGCGCTGGTCCAGACCGCGCGGCCGGCCCACGACACCGCCGTTGGAGGCGCCGTTGAATGGCGTCGTGTGCGGCATGATCAGGGCGATGTAGGCGTCCATCAGGGTCGACTTGCCCGACCCCGAGCCGCCCGTCAGCAGGGTCGCGGTCGGCGAGAAGCGCACCCGGTGGGCACCGTCGTAGCCGCCCCAGTTGACCAGCTGCAGCTCGCTGGCGACCCACTGCCGACCGGTCGAACGCGCCGGGATGAGGCCGAAGAGGCTGTCGATCATGTTCACGCTTGCGTCTCCTGCTCCTTCAGCCATGCCTTGAGCTCGGCGAGCTTCTCGACACTCAGCACGATCTCGACCAACGGCGTGATCCGATAGCGGTCCTCCGACTCCTCCTCGAGAAGCCCCTCCCGGGCGAGCCGTTCGACCGCCCGGCGGATCTCGCGGCGCGCGGAGGCATCGCCGCTGGTGACGTCGAAGTAGGTGAGCACGGTCTGCTCCAGCTCGTCGGCGTCGACCCGCGCGGACCTCTCCCCCGCACCACGCTCGCGTTGGAAGACGGTGCGCAGGTGGACCAGCACGAGCGTCTCGGCCCGCGAGTAGGCGTCGTCCTTGAGGAGCACCGGCACGTCCAGCTCCTCCGAGCGCACCTGCCGCTTGTAGGCGATGCCACGATCGTGGTCGACCACGAGCCGCACGAACAGGTCGTGGAGCCGCGACTCGATCACCGCGTGGTGGTCGAGCAGCGTACGCCACTGGCTCGGGCTCCGCTCCGCGGTGATGAACCGGCGGCGCAGCAACTGGACCAGCACCCGGCGTACATCGGCGTCCAGGACGCCGCGGTCGCCGACGAAGAGCTCCGTCGGGTCGTCCTCCATCGAGACGGGCTCGATGAAGCCTTCCGGTTCGCTGCCGTAGGCGACCGTCTCGGTCTCGGTCTCACTCAACGTCGGCCCCTTCGCCATCATCGTCTGTCAGCTTCACCGCGCCGAACGCGAACCTGCGGCGCACCCCGTCGGCTCGCACCGCCTCGATCGTGGAGATCTCCCCGGTCTCGGCCATCCCTCGCCGGTGGGCGATCTCCAGGAGCCCGAGCAGGTCGACCGGGCGCCGGATCTCCTCCGGCGCGGCCGCGAAGACCTCGGCGATGTCGACGGGCCCGTCGGCGGCAGCCACGTAGGCGTCGAGATGTGCCTCGATCGCCCGGTAGCCGGGTCCGCCCCAGGCCTTGGTGTCCTCGACCGCACTCTCCACGTCGCCCCAGTCCGCCAGCGGCGCCGGCGGCTCGGGCGGCCGCAGCTCGCTGACCGACTGGCGCAGGTGTCCGAGATCAGCGACCGGCAGCCGGCGCAGCGGCTCGATCGGCTCGGCGGTCCGCGAGGCCGGCATCCACGCCTGCAGCCCGACCATCACATCGCGCAGCAGGTCGTCGACCTGCCGGTCGCGGGCCGGGTCGTGCGTACGCACCTGGGTGGTGATCACGTGGGAGGCGGTCTGCTGGGCGGCCAGGACCTCGGCGACCCCGGCCTCGATCCGGCGTCCGACGGCGGCCAGCTCGGCCCGCTCGGGCGGCGCCATCTCCCGGGTGAACCGGTGCCGCAGCACCGTACGCAGGTTGGCGGCCAGGTCGTCGAGCCGGCGCGGGTCACCGATCATCCGCAGCGCCCCCGCGAACGCCTTGCCCTCGGGCGTGGAGGCCATCACGTCCTTGCCGCGCTGCAGGTATTCGCGCAGGACCTCGCCGGCCGGACGTACGTCCTGGCGCAGGTCGGTGACCACGTCACGCTGCATCGCCCGGATCGACTCGACGACCCGGGCGAAGTCGGCGGGGAGCTCGCGGGTCAGGTGGAGGATGTTCTCGGCCTGCTCGAGCAGGGTGTCGTCGTCGACGGTGTCGACCACGCCGGTGCGGTCCAGGCGGGCGATCTCGGCGCGGCGCTCGGCGATCTCCTCGGTCAGCCGGGCCACCCGGGTCAGCACGTCGGGGTCGGCGTCCTGGGCGAGCCGCTCGACCGCCTCCAGGAGGGTCCGCACCCGCGACTCGGAGACCCGTGCCCGCGACCCGCTCGCCCGTCCGGCGATCTCCAGGGCACCCACCGCATGGGCGGAGAGCCGGTAGACCTCGTCCTCGCCCTCGATCTGGCGCAGCAGCCACCCGGCGCGCACCCACTGCCGGCACAGGTCACGCGCCGTGCCGACCGGGAGCATCACCTCGCCGCCCTCGCCCTCCGCGTAGCCGGTGGCCCGGAGCCGGTCCAGCATGTCCCCGATCTCGGCGTGCGCATCGGTCACCGGCACCGAGGAACGCTCGGAGGTGAAGGTCACCGAGAGCACCGCCACGACGAACGGGGCGAACCGGCCGTGCAGGAGGTCGAGCATCGGGTTCTTGAAGGCGGCCAGAGCCCCGGCGTACGCCGCCTCGACGCGAGTGTCACTCATCGGCAGATACCGTACGCGGCACCGCCGACAAGCCCACAACCTCCAGCACACGCGCGCGTGGACTGAGAATTCGGTTGCCACCTACCGCATAGTTATCCCATGCGGGTTCGTTCCTTCCCTGTCGTCGTGGCCACGGTCGCGCTCCTCGGGCTCTCCGGCTGTGCTGGGGTCCCCGACACCCCGGAGACGGCCGCGAAGGGCGAGGCGACGGCATCGCCGTCGCCGAAGGCCCTCGCCGCCACGATCTCCCCCGCCGACGGCGCCAAGGACGTGCCCGTCGACAAGCAGGTCACGGTGACCGCGACCTCGGGCGAGTTCACGACCGTGAAGGTCGCCAAGCCGGACGGACGCACCGTGCCGGGGACGTTGTCGGCGGACAAGAAGACATGGACCGCCAACGACTTCCTCGACCCGGCGCTGCGCTACACCGTCACCGCCACCGGTGAGACCGGCACGGTGACCAGCAGCTTCACCACCCGAGCGCTCGCCCTCGACCAGCAGACCTTCGCCACGATCGTCCCCGTCGACAAGTCCGAGGTCGGCGTCGGGATGCCGGTCGCGGTCTACTTCGACATCCCGGTCAAGGACCACGCCTCCTTCGAGAAGCGCATGCACGTGACCTCGACCCCGGCCCAGGCCGGCACCTGGCACTGGGTCTCCGACACCGAGGCCCGCTACCGCCCGCAGCGCTACTGGAAGCCCGGCACCACGATCAAGGTCGACCTCGACATCAACGGCGCCTCAGCGGGAGGCGGCGTCTACGGCCAGCACAGCCGCACCGCCACCTACAAGGTCGGCGACGCGCACGTCTTCAAGGTCAATGCGCGTACGCATCAGATGAAGGTCTTCAGCAACGGCAAGCTGCTGCGTACGATCCCGATCACCACCGGCAAGCCCGGTTTCACCACGCGGTCGGGGATCAAGGTCATCTCCGAGAAGCACCGGGTCAAGGAGATGCGCTCGGAGACGATCGGCATCTCCGACCAGAGCTCGAGCGACTACTACTCCCTCGACGACGTCGAGTACGCCATGCGGATCAGCAACTCCGGTGAGTTCATCCACGCCGCGCCGTGGTCGACCGGGTCCCAGGGCTATGCCAACGTCTCCCATGGCTGCACCGGCCTCTCCACCGCCAACGCGGCCTGGCTCTACGGCCTGGCCCGCATCGGCGACGTCGTCGAGACCACCGGCACCGACCGGAAGATGGAGTGGGACAACGGCTTCGGCGACTGGAACCTGTCCTGGGCCGAGTACGCGAAGGGCTCCGCGCTGCGCTGAGGCCGATCCGACGCTGCGGTCAGTGATGGATGATGATGTCGGGATGGGCGTGGCCGTGGATCACCGCTTCGGCCTCGAAGTACAGGTACGCCAGGCCGGCCCCCATCGCAACCGCGGCCACGGTAGCCGGCCCGAAGTCCGTGGAGAGCATCGACGTGACGTCGGCGCGGGCACGGGTCAGGTCGACGTTGTCCGGTGAGTCCGTGCTCGACAGCTGCCCGGCACCCTGCACGAGCCGCTGAATCGCCGCAGGCGTCAACTCGGTCCGCAGCACGGTCTCGACGGTCCGCAGCACCCGGTCTCCGTCTCCGAGCCATCGCCGGAACCCGTTGGGATCCGAGCCGGCACGCAGACGGAGGCGCGAGCTGCCCCACAGGACCGTCGCCAGGGTCTCGGTGTCCGCGTCCGAGAGCGGCTCGAACCGCTCGGTCAGCTGTGCGCAGGCCGCCTTGAGCTTGGGGTCGAGCCCGCTGAGCTCATCGATCCACGCCCACCACAGCTCGAGCCCTCGAAACGGGTTGAACGGTATGAGCAGGTTGTCCAGCGGACCGGGCGTCGGAGTGGTGACCATGGCGTCCTCCTGGGCGAGGGTCAATTTGCATGCTCGCACCGACCCGCCCCTCGGCCATCCACTAAATGGCGTATCCCCCGGTTCACCGCTTGCGTCTGAGCCTGCCGTCTATCCGCGCACGACCAGCCCGCGCCGGCAGCCGAGCATCATCTGCCGGTGGTTCCAGGTGAGCACCGGGCGCAGCGCGATCGAGGCCACACCGAGCAGCCCACGTACGACGACCTCCTGCTCGAACGCCATCCGGCTGCCGACCGCCGTCGGCGTCAGCGTCCACCGCGCGAACCCGTCCAGGTCCCCGTCGAGGCCGACCTCCAGCGTCGGGAGATCCCGACTGACCGCGTGCAGCACGATCTCCAGGTCGTAGGGCAGCACCGAACGACACACCAGCAGCGCGTCGTCGTCGCTGAGCTTCGCCACCGCCCGCACCTGCGGCCACCACCGCGGGTAGCGCTCGACGTCGACCAGGACGTCGCGCACCGCCTCCGGCGACAACGGCAGCTCCCAGGTCTCGGCGAAGACGTAGCGCGCGGGCATGACGCCCAGTGTGCCTCGGATCCGATCAGCCCAGCAGCGTGGCGACCGCCTCGTGGCCGAGCGCCGGGGACAGCGCGCCGAGAGCCGCCTCCGCGGCGTCCTCGCACAGCCCGGCGCTCACCGACCCGAGCCGGGCGCCGACCGCAGCCACGGCGGCAGGCGCCATCGACAGCGAGGTGATGCCCAGTCCGACGAGGACCGGCGCGAGCAGCGGGTCGGCGGCGGCCTCTCCGCAGATGCCGACAGGCTTGCCGGCGCTGCGTCCCGCTTCGGCGGTGATCGCGATCAGCTGCAGCACCGCCGGCTGCCAGGGGTCGGTGAGGTGGGCCAGGTCGGTGGCCAGCCGGTCGGCGGCCATCGCGTACTGGGTCAGGTCGTTGGTGCCGATGGAGAGGAAGTCGACGACGTCGAGCATCCGATGGGCCATCAGCGCGGCCGCCGGCACCTCCACCATGACCCCTGCTGTGAGACCGCGGGCGCGGACCAGGGCAGCGAAGTCGGCAGCCTCTTGGACGGTGGCGACCATCGGCGCCATGACCCAGGTGTCGGCTCCGGTGCGCTCGGCGGCGATGGCGATGGCATCGAGCTGACGCTCCAAGAGGCCAGGGTTGTCGGCGGCGAGACGGAGGCCGCGGACGCCGAGGGCCGGGTTCTCCTCACCCTCGTGGGTCGCGAAGGCGATCGGCTTGTCCGAGCCCGCGTCCAGGGTGCGTACGACGACGTGGCCGCGATCGGCGAACGGCGCGAGCACCTCGGCATAGACGTCGGCCTGCTCGGCGACCGTGGGCTCCTCCCGGCGGTCGAGGAAGCAGAGCTCGGTGCGGAAGAGGCCGACGCCCTCGACCTGACCGTCGGCCGCGTCGCGCGACGAGGAACCGTCGGCGACGTTGGCGAGGAGCGCCACGGGTTGGCCGTCGGCCGTACGTCCGGGGCCGGACCAGGAGGCGACGGCACGGCGCCGGGCGAGGTCCGCCTCGGCACGGGCGGATGCGTCCGGCCCCGGCTCCAGGTCGACGGTCCCGGCTTGGCCGTCGACGAGCACGGGGGTACCGGCGGCGATGCCGGTCGCCTCGGCGACACCGACCAGGCACGGGATGCCGAGCTGGCGGGCGATGATCGCGGTGTGGCTGGTGGGGCCGCCGCGCTCGGTGACCAGCGCGACCACCTTGCCCCGGTCGAGGGCGGCGGTGTCCGAGGGTGCCAGGTCGGCGGCGACCAGCACGCACGGCGTCTCCGGAAGGTCCACCCCGGGCTCGGGTTCGCCGGCGAGGTGCGCAAGGACCCTGCGCTCGATGTCGCGCAGGTCGGTGACCCGCTCGGCCATCAGGCCGCCCATCCCGCTGAAGAGTGTGACGAACTGCTCGACCGCGGCCCCGACGGAGGCGACCAGGCCCTCCCCCGCCCGCAGGTGCTTCTCGACGGCGACGCGCAGCCCCTTGTCCCGGGCCAGACCGGCACTGGCGCTCAGCACCGAGGCGGCTGCTCCCGAGGCGTTCTCCGCGCGACGGGCGAACCCGTCGGCGACGGCGGTGGCGGCCGCCTCGTAGGCCGCGAGGGCGTCCTCGGGCTGGTCGAAGCCGCGGCGTTCGAAGGCCTCGAGGGCAACCGGGTCGACCTCGGTCCGCACCACGTGAACAGGCGCCAGCACGATCCCCGGAACCACCGGAGTGCCGGAGAGGACAGATGAGTGAGACGTGACCATGACCACAAATATCTGCCCTAACCCCTTGACTAGTCAACACATTCGGGCCTAAAACAACATATGTGGGCATTCACAAGTTCGAAATCCACTCGAAACCACATCGACCATGAAGGAGGCCGGGATGTACGCCGAGGAGCGACAGATCGCGACGGCCCGTCTCGTCGCCGAGCGCGGGCGGATCTCCGTGGCCGATATCGCCGAGCGGTTCGAGGTCACCACCGAGACCGTTCGGCGTGACCTCTCCACGCTGGAGCGCCGCGGCCTGGTCCGCCGCGTGCACGGCGGTGCGGTGCCGGTCGAGGCGGTGGCGGTGCTCGAGTCTGCGCTCGGCGAGCGGGAGCAGACCTTCACCGCCCAGAAGGAGCGCATCGCCCACGCGGCACTCGAGCTCCTCCCCGCGGCCGGCGGCACCATCGCCATCGATGCCGGCACGACCACCAGCCGGTTCGCCCACGCGCTCCCCCGTGACCACCGGCTCACAGTGGTCACCCACGCCGTTCCGGTCGCCGCGATGCTGGCCGGCAGCTCCCAGATCGAGCTCCACCTGCTGCCCGGCCGGGTCCGCCCGGCCACCCAGGCCGCGGTCGGTGCGGAGACCGTGGACGCGCTGAGCCGGCTGCGGGTCGACGTCTGCTTCGTCGCCACCAACGGGCTGACCCTGGCCCACGGGCTCTCCACCCCCGACCACGAGGAGGCGGCGACCAAACGGGCGTTGGTCAACGCCGCCCGCCGGGTGGTGTGCCTGACCGACTCCAGCAAGATCGGCGTCGAGACCACGCTCCGCTTCGCCGCACTCGGCAGCATCGACGTACTGGTCACCGACAGCGACATCGACGACGACGTCGCCGACGAGCTGCGCGAGAGCGGCCTGGAGGTCGTGATCGCATGATCGTGACACTGACCGCCAACCCGAGCATCGACCACACCGTGATGCTCAGCGGCCCGCTGCGCCGTGGCGAGGTCCTGCGGGCCCGGGCCACGAGCTCGCAGCCCGGCGGCAAGGGCGTCAACATCTCCGGGGCCGCGTACGTCGCCGGGGTGCCGACCCGTGCCGTGATCCCGTGCCCTGACCTCGACCCGATGGTCGCCGAGCTGCGGGCCGCCGGCCTCGACGTGGTCACCGTCGGGCCTGCCGGCCGTCCGCGCATCAACACCACGGTCACCGAGCCGGACGGCACCACCACCAAGCTCAACGGTCCCGGCGCCACCGCGACCTCGGCTCTGCTCGACGCCCTCGCCGCCCGGCTCGTCGAGGAGGCCGAGGAGGCCGGCTGGGTGGTCCTGGCCGGATCGCTCCCGCCCGGAGCCCCGGCCGGTTGGTACGCCGAGGTCGTCAGCGCCCTGCGCGCCACCGACGCCCGCATCGCCGTGGACACGAGCGACGCACCCCTCGAGGCCCTCGCCGCCGGCCTCCCGGCCGGAGCACCCGACCTGCTCAAGCCCAACGCCGAGGAGCTCGCCTCGATCACCGGGGCCCACTCCCTGACCGACCCCGTCGCGGCCGCGATGGCCGCCCGGACCCTGGTCGACCGCGGTGTCGCCGGCGTGCTCGCGACCCTCGGCGGCAACGGCGCCGTCCTGGTGACAGCGGACGGCTCGTGGCACGCCACCCCACCGCCAACCGACGTGGTCAGCACGGTCGGCGCCGGTGACAGCTCGCTGTTCGGCTATCTCCTCGCCGAGCTGCGCGGACTCTCCGCCCCCGAGCGGCTCGCGCTCGCCGTCGCGTACGGCAGTGCGGCCGCCGGCCTCCCCGGCACCACCCTTCCCACCCCACCTCAGGTCCGCGCCGATCTCGTCTCGGTACGCGGCCTCGACCCCATCACCGGAGGACTCTGATGTCCGCACTCATCACCCCCGAGCTCGTCACGCTCGACGCCGACCTCGGCGCCGACAAGCACGACGTGATCCGAGCTCTGGCCCGGCGCGTGGCCGACTCCGGCCGTGCCACCGACGTCGATGCGCTGATCGCCGACGCGCTGGCCCGCGAGGGGGTCTCCGCCACCGGGCTGCCCGGCGGTCTGGCGATCCCCCACTGCCGTACGTCCGGGGTCGACGAGCCCGTGGTGGCCTTCGCCCGGCTCTCCCGCCGGTCGACTTCGGCGCCAAGGACGGTCCGGCCGACCTCGCCTTCCTCATCGGTGCGCCCGCCGGCGGGGATGCCACCCACCTCACCATCCTGACCAAGCTGGCGAGGGCCTTGGCCCGCCCCGAGTTCGGACGGATGCTGCGCGAGACCGGCTCGGTCGAGGAGTCCGCGCAGACGATCCTCGGCGCGGTCAGCGACGAACCGGCCACCACCTCGAGCCCGGCGCCGGCCCCGGTCGCCGCTCGGGAGCCGGGCCCGGAGGCCTCGGCGCGGAAGCGCTCGCTCGTCGCGGTCACCGCCTGCCCGACCGGGATCGCGCACACCTACATGGCTGCCGAGGCGCTCCAGGCCGCGGCCGCACGGGCGGGGGTGGAGATCGCGGTCGAGACCCAGGGCTCCGCCGGCGCGACGCCCCTGCCGGCCGAGACGATCGCGCAGGCCGACGCAGCGATCTTCGCCGTCGACGTCGGGGTCCGCGACCGAGTTCGGTTCGCGGGCAAGCCGCTGGTCTCATCGGGCGTGAAGCGTCCGATCGACGACGCCGACGCGATGATCACCGAAGCGCTGGCGGCCGCCGAGGACCCGCGGGCGGCCCGGGTCGAGTCCGGCGGCGAGGATCCGTCCGAGTCCGCTGCGGCGGGCTCCGAGAGCTGGGGAGCGCGCACCCGCCGGATCCTGATGACCGGGGTGTCCTACATGATCCCGTTCGTCGCCGCCGGCGGTCTGCTGATCGCACTGAGCTTCCTGCTCGGCGGCTACGACATCACCGACGTCTACGGCGCGGTGATGGTCGACAACACGATCACCAACCTGCCCGACGTACAGGCTCTCGGTCTCGAGCACGCCCTCTTCGACAGCGGACTCGCCGTCTACATCGGCGCGCTCTTCTTCGTGATCGGCAAGACCGCGTTCATGCTGTTCGTCCCGGCGCTGGCCGGCTACATCGCGTACGCCATCGCCGACCGTCCCGGCATCGCCCCCGGCTTCATCATGGGTGCCCTCGCGACCAACCTGTTCGGGGTCGTCAACGCCGACGGCGTCGCGGCTCCTGCGACCGGGTTCCTCGGTGCGATCGCGGGCGGTGTGCTCGCCGGCATGATCGCGCACTGGGTCAGCGGCTGGCGCGTGCCGAGCTGGGCACGCGGGCTGATGCCCGTGCTGGTGATCCCGCTGGTGACCTCGATCCTGGCCGGTCTGACGATGATCGTCGTGCTGGGCAAGCCGATCAACTGGCTGATGGAGCAGCTCACCGACGGTCTCGCCGCCCTCGACGGCACCAGTGCGGTCGCGCTCGGCGCCGTGCTCGGCCTGATGATGGCCTTCGACATGGGCGGCCCGCTCAACAAGGTCGCCTACAGCTTCGCCGTCGCCGGCGTCGGTGCCGCCTCGCTCGCCGCCGATGCGCCCGAGCTGCGGATCATGGCGTCGGTCATGCTCGCCGGCATGGTGCCGCCGATCGCGATGGCTCTGGCCACCGTCGTACGTCCCCAGCTGTTCACCCCCGCCGACCGGGAGAACGGCAAGGCCGGATGGCTGCTGGGGGCCTCCTTCATCACCGAGGGAGCCATCCCGTTCGCCGCCGGCGACCCGATGCGGGTCATCCCGGCCATGATGCTCGGCAGTGCCGTCACCGGCGGCCTGTCCCAGCTGCTGGAGGTCGGCGTCCGCGCACCGCACGGCGGCATCTTCGTCCTCTTCGCCGTCACCAACGTCCTCGGCTATCTGATCGCCCTGGCCGCGGGGGTGGTCGTCGGCGCCGCAGCCGTCATCGCCCTCAAGTCCATCGGCCGAGCCTCGGTCCCCGCCGGGGCCACCAGCTGACGCAGTCCTCACCACCCATCAACCGAAGGAAACGCCCATGCCCACTCAGACCGTCACCGTCGGTTCGGCCGTCGGCCTGCACGCCCGCCCCGCCGCGATCATCTCCGAGAAGGTCGACGAGCTCGGTGCCGAGATCACCCTCGCCGTACCCGGCGGTGAGCCCGTCGACGCCGCCTCCTCCCTGCTGATCATGACCCTCGGCGCGGCCAACGGCGACAAGGTCGAGGTCACCGGTCCTGACCAGGCTGCCGTCGACGCCATCGCCGCGCTCGTCGCTCAGGATCTCGACGCCTGACCGAGCCGTCGCCCCCGTCGGCCGAAGCGTCAGGTAGGTCGGCCGAGTCGGCGCGTACGTGCCGACTCGGCCGACCTAAGTGACGCCTCGACACCTCGGCCGTCGATGTTCACCGAGGTAACTCGGTCGGCATCGGCATCACCCGGGCCCGATCTCGAAGACCAGCCCCCTGCGGGCTGCTGAAGCACTACGTTTGATCGTATGGTCGAACCGCCCTGGGACCTCCTGCTGACCGGCGCGTTCGTGATCACCGGAACCCTGGGTCTCTGGACTCTTGTCGTCGGCCCCGACCGGGTCGGAGCTCCGCGACGGCCGCTCGATGCGTTCGCCGTCCTTCACATCAACCACGCGGCGATGAGCGCCGCGATGATCTCGATGATCTGGGTGATCGTGTGGGGCTTCGCCGTCTGGGTGCAGATCGCGCTCTTCGCGATGCTCGCGGTGGCGCTGCTGCCCGCCCTGCGGCGCGCGAGCGACCGGGCGCGCAGGGCCGATCTGGTCGGACACCTCGCCCTCAATGCGGCGATGATCTGGATGCTCGCCGCGATGCCCGTGCTCATGGCGGGCACGCACTCCACCAGCGTCGAGGGCCATGCCGGCCACGCAGGCGCCGGTGCTGCGGTGGCCCCACCGGCCGGACACACCCCTGGATGGGCGGTCGCGGTCAACTCGATCTTCGTGGCGATCTGTCTCGCCGGCCTGCTCTGGTGGGTGCTGCGTGCGGCGGCGGCTCGCAGGCACCGTCTCCCTGCCGCGGCTCATGGCCTGATGGCTGCGGGGATGGGCATGATGCTGTTCCTGATCCCGTCGTAAACGGAGATCAGACCCCGGACAGGGGCCGGCCGCTGTCACGCCAGCCGAGGACGCCGCCCTCGAGGTTGTAGGCCTGGCGTCCGGTCGCGGCCGCTCGGGCGGCGAACCGCGCGGACCGGTCCCCTGTCGGGCACACGAACACCACCCTGGATGCCTCCGAGAACGGCATCCCGGCTTCCATGACCTGCTCCAGCAGGTCGTCGCGGAGGTTGATCGCACCGGGGATGTGTCCGGCCTGATAGGCCAGAGCGGTGCGTACGTCCACCACGACCACGTGCTCGCCAGCGGCGGTCCACGCCTCCACCTCCTCCGGCCCTACGGACGGCGCCGCGCCCGCGACGGCCGGGCGCGACGCCCCGAACAGGTCGGGACGGCGGTGGCGGTAGTAGGAGAGGTAGGGCTCCATCCGGTCGCACGCGATGACGACGGCGGTGACCGGTCCCCCGGGCCCGGACAGCAGCCGGGCCCGGGCGGCCGCGAAGGCCGCCCCGGTGGTCGGCCCGGCGAGGACCCCGTGGCGCGTGGCGAGCTCGAGGCTCGCCGAGATCGCCTCGGCCGAGTCCACGGCCGTGATCGCGTCGTAGAAGTCCGGTTCGAAGAGCCCGACCTCCCACATCTCCGTCGCCGAGCGGATGCCGGGGATGAAGTCCCCCTCGGCGGCGACGACGCCGACGACAGCGGTCTCCGGGTTGCGCTCCCGCAGGTAGGTCGCGGCACCTCGCGTGGAGCCGGTGGTGCCGAGCCCGCCCACGAGCAGGTCGACGGGGCCGGCGTCGCGATGGATCTCGCGGCCGGTCTGCTCGTAGTGGGCCCGCAGGTTGTCCTCGTTGGTGTATTGCGAGGTGTGGTGGTAGCGGCCGGGCTCGCTCGCGACGAGGTCGCCGATCACCCCGAAGACGTCGTTCGGCGCGGTCGGGTCCGGGCACTCCGAGAGTCCCGGCATCTCGGTCACCCGGGTGCCCAGCAGCGACAGCATCTCGCGGACCTCGCGCACCCGCACCCGGTTGGTGAAGGCACGGAACTCGACCCCGTGCATCGAGGCGATGATCTGGAGGGCCTTCGCGGTGTTGCCGCTCGAGGCCTCCAGGACGACCTGGCCGTTCTCGGCGATCGCGTCGATGTGGTCGCGCAGCAGCCCCCAGGCGACCCGGTCCTTCACGGAGCCGAACGGGTTGGCCGACTCCAGCTTCAGGAAGATCTCGGCGTCGGGTACGCCGTGGGCAGCCGGGTCGAGCCGCAGCAGCGGGGTCTCGCCGATCATGTCCAGCACGCTGTCGTAACGCATCGTCAGCTCCCGTGGTCGTCGTCAGCGGTGAAGATGAACCGGTCACCGTCCAGGACCGCCGCGACCTTGGGCGGCGGCGGATGTCCGGCTGCGGCGGAGGCAGAGAGGTCCATCTGGTAGGCAGCGGTGTTCACGAACGCGAGTACGTCGCCGCTGACCGGCTCGGAATCGAGGAACACCTTGCGACGGCTGATCAGGTCGGACTCCAGGCACAGCCGTCCGGCGAGGAAGAAGCCGTCGCCCGGCCGCTCACGACGCCCGTCGACCAGGGCCGGATCGACCAGGGCCGGATCGACCAGGATCGGGTCGACCAGCACCTCCTGGTCCGCTGGGGCGATCTGGTTGCGGGACAGGTCGAGCACGACCAGGTCCCGCCCGGCGGCCCGCTTGCGGTAGAGCACCGAGGCCAGCGTGACACCGGCGTGGTCGACCAGCGCCTTGCCCGGTTCGATCCACAGCGTCAGCAGGCACTCGCGCAGGACCTCGGCGACCGGTCGCCGCTCGATCTCGGCCGTCAGGAACCGCTCGAGCACATCGGTTGCCGGGTGGTGGTTGCCGTACTTGTGTGCGGCGGGGGCCGCGACGTCGTGACCGGGCCACACCAGATCTCCCGGGGTTGCGAGGGCCTGCGCGTACCGCTGGAACGGCACCGGGTCGTCCACGAAGCGCTGGCGGAACCCGCCTCCGATGTCGATGACCGAGGGCCGCAGACCGTTCCGGTGCGCGGCGGCCACGACCACCATCGCCTCGGTCAGCGCGTCCACCCGCGCAGCCGGGTCGGCGGTGTCGAGGTGGAAGGCGACACCGCGCAGGTCGAGCCCGGGGGCGCGACGTACGGCCTCGAGGGCTGCCCCGGTGTCGGCGAGGTCGATGCCGAACCGCGACGGTGGCACCGCCGGCGAGGCGAACCCGGAGAGCCGCAGCAGGACCGGGACGGTGCTTCCGTCGGGCACCGCATCGGAGAGACGGTCCAGCTCCCAGAGGTCATCGGCGTTGGCGGTCACCCCGAGTGCGGCGATCCGTTCGATGAATGCCGGTGACTTCGGACCGGTGGCCTCGATCCGGTCCGGCGCGAACCCCGCCGCCAGGGCGCGGTCGAGCTCGGCCGAGGAGGCCACGTCCACGCCCAGCCCCGCAGCGTACGCCTCCGCCAGGAGCGCCCTCGAGGCGTTCACCTTGTGCGCGTAGAAGACCTCGTGCGGAACCCCATGACCACTGAGAACCTGCTCCAGCGCGGCGGCGTTCTCAGCCATGACCTGCGGAAAGACGACGTGGAGCGGAGAGCCGAACCGTTCGGTCGCCTCGCGCACGGCTCCACGGTCTCCGAGGAATCGCGCAGCGATCGAGTGCTGTGCCGCCGGGAGCGGATAGCGAGCGCTCACCCGTCGGCCACCGTGTAGCCGGAGTCACGCAGGTCGGCGAAGACCCGGTCGCGCTGCCCGGCATCGGTGAACCGGGCCCGCACCCGCTTCGCGTGCAGGTCCACCTCGATCAGCTCCGCGGCCTGGGCGTCGAAGACGGCGGTGATCGTCACCCGGCAGTGTCGGCAGGTCATGTCCGGGACCCCGAACTCCTGCTCCCCCGCTGCGAAACCGGCGTCCCCGCCGGCGCGACCGGGTGCCTCCGTGATCCTCACCGACGCGACCGCCGACCGGAAGGCGCCGGTCAGCACCTCGGTCACCGCGGCGAGCGGTTGAACACGATGCCCGTCGACCTGATGGGCCCGCTGCCCGAGACAGACCGGCCGCTCCCCTGCCGGCAGCAGAGCGTACTGTCGCGAGATCTGGTCGAGCTCGACGTGGTAGCGGTGGAGGGCGGCGCGCACCCCCAGACCCTCCGCGTGGGCCCGCTCCATCACCTCGTGGGCATCGGCGATGGTGCGGCGCTTCATCTCGGCGAGCAGCGCGACGGTGTCGGAGGTGTAGCGCAGGCGGCCACCGGCACGTTCCAGCCGCACGGGGATCATGCCGCGGCGATAGGTGGAGGCCTGGAGCTCCCAGAACCAGGTCGAAGCCACGGTGCCGTACAGACCGGATGCCACCAGCGCCTCCGCGAACTCGACGGGGTCCTCGATGCCGACCTGTCCGGCGAGCATGCCGTGCTGGACGAGCGCACGGCCGGCAGCCTCGGCGCCGACGCGGAAGATCTCGCCGGGCTCCTGGTCGGTGGTGGTGTCGGCGAGGACGTCCAGAGCGTCGTCGTCGAGTGCGTCCGAGCGGGCGGTGACGGCGCCGTCGGCCGCGATCCTCTCGGCCACCGAGATCACCGCCTCTCTGGCCGCGATCGGCAGGAGAGGTCCGAGCGGCCCGGGTCCGATGTGGCCGCTGTTCGCGATCCCACGGGAGTCGCGCCAGGTGATGCGGTGGGTGGCGCTGACGACCTGGTCGGGTCGGCACGGCCGCATGAACGACTCCAGGTAGCGACGCTGCCCCGTCGTGAGCACTCCCCCGGGTTCGGGCCGAAGCTCCTCGACGCGATACTCCAACGAGACGGCCGGGGTCGTCGGCGCGGGACCGCTGAGGAAGTCGACGCCGGCGACCTCGGCCAGGATGCGGGCGGCGGCAGTGCGGTCGTACCGGATTCCTTCGTCGTGCACGTGTCAGGTCCTTTCGGCAGCCGCGGCGAGGCCCCGCAGGAGTCGGTCGACGTCGTTCTCGTCGTTGTAGAGGTGGAAGCTCGCCCGGACGACGTCGTCCCGGGCGCCCTCGAGACAGTGGTCGCCTGCGCGTACGTAGACACCGCCACGTTCGAGCGCGAACGCCACGTCCGCGCCGGCCTGGCCATCGAGACTGAAGGCAGCGATGCCGCTGTGCGCGCAGTCCGCCTCGACCGGCGGTCCGAGGAGGGTGACTCCCCCGATCCGGGCGGCGCCGTCGGCGAACCGGGCGGCTAGGCCGGCGAGATGGCCGCCGACCCGGTCGAGCCCGATCCCGTCGACGAATGCGGTGGCGCTCGCGAGCGCCACCGCGCCCACGCCGTCGAGACTGCCCTCCTCAGCGGCGTCGGTGAGCGGGGACACGTGGTGTGCCGGGCCGCTGCGGGCCGCTGCCCGGTCGACCGCGATCCGATGATGCTGACCGCGACGTACGTAGACCGTGCCCGTGCCTGGCGGCCCGAACATCTTGTGGCCCGAGACGACAGCGAGCTCGGCGCGGGACCCGGCCAGCCGCAGCGGCAGCCGTCCGGCGCTCTGGGAGCAGTCGAGACAGACGGTCGCTTCCGGCGGGATGGCGAGCTCGGCCAGGTCGGTCCGGGTGCCGTGGAGGTTGTGGACGTCGGTCACGACGACGACCGCGGTGCGGTCGCTCGCTGCTCGCGCGAAGTCGTCGGCGTCGATGCGCCCCAGCCGGTCACGTCGGTACGCCACCGCCCGGACGCCCTGGTGACGCATCCGTTTCGCGAGCCGGAGCCAGGGCCGGACCGTCGAGAGGTGGTCGCCGGAGCAGTAGAGGATGTCGCCGCCGTTCGCGAGGGCGGCCGGCCCCCACCGGTCGGCCAGGAACGCCATCGCGCCGGTGGCGCCGCGGGTGAAGGCCACCTCGTCGGGGAACGAGGCTCCGAGGAACGCGGCGACGGCGGCGCGGGCATCCTCGACACGGCGCAGCGCATCGCGCGCCCACGGATGTCCGCCCCGACCGGGGTTGGCGGCAGGCCCGCGCAGCTCGGCGGTGAGCTGCGCGATGACGGGTTCGGGGCAGGGGGTGCCGGAGGCGGCGTCGAGATAGACGAGATCAGGTTCAGCGGTGAGGGCCGGGAAGAGTTCACGGGAGCCGAGCACGGACGACTCCGGCTCCGGTCAGGTTTCGCGAGCGATCGTGAATCCGGCCTTGGCGAGCGTCGATCTGAGGACTCTCGGCTCCACCGGCGCATCGGCCGTGACGCGCGCGCTCGAGACGGCTCCCGGGTTCAGATCGACCTCGACGCCGTGGACGCCGTCGAGGTTTCCGAGAGCGTTGGTCACGCTCTCGACACAGCGGTTGCAGGTCATTCCATCGATGCGCACTTCGAACTGAACCGACATGAGACTGCCCTTCAGTAGGACTTCGCTGGTGGTCAGAAAATATCACCGAACCGAGGGCCGCGCGGTCGGTTCGGCGCGGTCGGTACGGGGCATCGCGCGTACACCGTCAGCTCAGGATCTGCGCGAGACCGCGGCCCACGAACAGCACCCCGAAGACGATGAGCACGACGATGCCGATGATGCGGTTGTGGGCGAGCAGCCAACGGGTCGCGGTCCGCAGCCACTCCCGACCCCGCTCTCCGGCGAGGAGGAACACGATCATCGGGACGACGAAGTCGACCATGCTCGCCGCCAGCAGCAGCGCGACACCGACGACCTGCGTACCCACCGTCGTGTCGGCCGTGATGACGATGCCCAGCCCGGAGAGCAGGATGGCGACATTGGGGTTCACCAGCGCCAGGAGCAGACCGGCTCCGAGCACCAGGCGGAGCGACGGGTCACGCAGCCGGGAGACCCAGCCAGGCTCCGCCTCGGCCCCGGGGGCCATCGCGCCCGGCGAGCGAGGATCCACCGAGCGACGTACCGGCCGGAACCAGGAGATGCCGGCCGCGATCACGAACAGGGCACCGACCACGAGGCTGATCCAGCCGCGGATCGTCGACGGGTCCTCGGTCCCTGTCTCTGCGGCACGGCCCGCCACGAGGGCGATCGCCGACAACATCCCGTAGACGACCAGGAACGGCGCCGCCAGCGCGACCACGTTGCGGAAGGGGTGCGAGGACCCGAGCAGGAGCAGACAGGCCACGATCGCGGCGGGTGTGACCGCCAACCCCACCATCTCCGGCAGCAGCTGGCCGACGAGTTCCCACATGAGCACAATGTCGCTGTTCCGGTGGCGCCCGCCCTCACCTCTTCCGGGGGATCTCCACCCGTATCGCGATCAAGGACTGCCGCACGCTCATCCGACGATCAGTCCCCGTCACCGTCGCCGGCGATCCCACCACCGCCACCTTCGGGTCCGAGCGGGATCTTGTCCTCGAGCTGGTAGGCGATCGTCTCCTCCAGCGGCACCGACGGCGGGAGCTTGCTGAAGTCCTCGGCTGGCTGCTGCTTCGTCATCTCTCGAGTATCCCTCCACCTGAGCTCCGGCGTTCGGGAAACCGATCCGGATGCTCTTCGGGCGGACCGGAATTGGCGAGGCGGCCCACGGCCAGGTGCGGCATGCTGATCGGATGCCGTTGTTCACCCCGAGGTGCCCCGTGTCGGAGAAGGCTCGGCACTGGGTCGAGACGTCGGTCGACCGGCTGCGCGTGGAGTTCGGCGACGCCGCACTGTTCGGCGAGGTGCTCACGCCGGGCGACGTGCTCGCAGGGTGGTCACCACGGAGCGATCTCGGGGACGTCGAGCAGCTGCTGGAGCTGGTGTGCGTCCGTATGGACGCCCCGCACGCCTCGATCGATCTGCGCCTCACCGACGAGGCCGCGGACCCGGATCTCGGCGGCACCGTCCCCCTGTCCAGCCGGTGGAGCGGCGAGGCCGGTCACTACCAGCGCGAGGGCGATCGCTTCGTGGTCGCGGTGAGCCGCGGAGAGCTGAGGAACCCGATATCCCTGACCGCGACGCTCGCACACGAGGTCGGTCACGTCCGGCTCCTCGGCGAGAACCGGATCTCACCCGACCAGTACGACCAGGAACAGCTCACCGATCTCGCCACCGTCGTTCTCGGACTGGGCGTCTTCAGCGCCAACGCCGCCTTCGACTATCACCAGGACAGCACCGGCTGGCGCACCCGGCGCCTCGGGTATCTGGGCGAGCAGCTGTTCGGCTACGCCCTGGCGTACGTCGCTCACTGCCGTGGCGAGCATGCCCCCGCCTGGGCGGCGCACCTGGACACGAACCCGCGCACCTACATGAAGCAGGGTCTGCGGTATCTCAGGACGCGTGACACCTGAGCACCGATGAGTACGCAGCTGAGCACCGCCTGACCGGCGCGGATGGGTAGATCGACCCACTGACAGTGGTGGTCGAGATGCGCCGTACGACCGATGCGGAGCGGCCGCGCGCGGACCTAGCGTCGCCGGTATGGACACCACACACATCGAGACGATCATCATCGGCGCCGGCCAGGCCGGCCTGGCGACCGGCTATCACCTGCGTCGCCGCGGCCGCCCGTTCCTGATCCTGGACGGGAACGCACGTGTCGGCGACAACTGGCGGCGCCAGTGGGACACGCTCCGGCTCTACTCACCGGCCAAGTACGACGGCCTCCCCGGGCTGGCGTTCCCGGCGAAGAGGTGGTCGTTCCCCGGCAAGGACGACGTGGGCGACTACCTCGAGACGTACGCCCGCACCTTCGAGCTGCCCGTGCGTCTCTCGACACGGGTGAGCAGGCTCGAGGCGGACGCCGGCGGCTTCCGGGTCACGACCGACGGTGGCACCTGGACCTGCGAGAACGTCGTGGTCGCGACCGGCTCCTTCGGACGTACGCCGAACGTGCCGGATGTCGCCGCGCAGCTCGACCCGTCGATCCTGCAGCTCCACTCCAGCGAGTACCGCCGCCCCGGGCAGCTGCGGGAAGGGCCGGTGCTCGTCGTGGGGGCCAGCCACTCCGGCTGCGACATCGCCTTCGAGGTGGCCGAGTCCCGGCCGACGATCCTGGCCGGCCGCGACTGCGGCCAGATCCCGCCGCGTCTGGAGTCGCCGGTGACGCACGTGATCTTCCCGGTGCTGCTCTTCATGTGGCGCCACGTCATCACGCGGCGGACGCCGATCGGGCGCAAGGAGATGCCCGCAGTCCGACACCACGGCGGGCCGATGCTTCGGGTGAAGCGGTCCGATCTGGCCGCCCGCGGCGTCGAGCGGGTGACCTCCAGGATCGAGGAGGTACGCGACGGATTGCCCGTCGTCGACGGCGAGCCCCGTGAGGTCGCCAACGTCGTGTGGGCCACCGGCTTCCGGCAGGCCTTCGACTGGATCCATCTGCCGGTGCTCGACGAGGACGGCTGGCCGCGGGAGATGCGCGGCGTGGTCGCGGACGCCGACGGGCTCTTCTTCTGCGGACTCAGCTTCCAGTACGCGTTCAGCTCGATGCTCCTCGCCGGCGCCGGCCGCGACGCGGGCCTTGTCGCCGACCGGGTCACGTCCCGGATGCGGTCGCTCGAGCGGGTCTCTGTCGCCGCCTGATCGGCGTACGCTCTCCAGGGGAGGTTCCTGCCGTGGCCGACGTCCAGCCGGAGAGCGCCCGCGTCGACTACGACCGCGGCGACTGGGCCGCGGCGTACGCAGCATGGTCGGCGGCCGACCCCGCCGTGCTCTCGGCCGGTGACCTCGAGGACTTCGCCGTCGCCGCCGAGCTGACCGGTCATCATGACGAGACCATCGCCGCCCTGCAACGTGCCTTCTTGCTGAGCCAGGACGCCGGCGATCTCGGGCGCTCGGTCCGCTGCGCGTTCCAGATCACGATGACGGCGCACGTCCACGGCGAGAGCGCGCTCGCGCGCGGCTGGACCTCGCGAGCGGAGGGGCTGGTCGACGGCTCCGACGACGGCGTCGAGGTCGGCTGGGTGAACTTCCTGCGGATGTTCCGCGCCCTGGGCACCGGTGACTTCGGCTCGGCCGCCGGCTACGCCGACAAGGTGGCGGAGTGCGGCCGGCGCCACGCCGAACCCGACCTCACCGCCCTGGGCCTCTGCTCCCAGGGCCGGCTGGCGATCTACTCCGGCCGGGTCGTCGACGGGCTCACCCTGCTCGAGGAGGCGATGGTCCGGGTGATCGCGGGCGAGGCCTCCCCCGTCGTCGCCGGCCACGTCTACTGCACCGCGATCGAGGGCTGCCAGGAGATCAGCGACTTCGGCCGGGTCGCGGAGTGGACGGCCGCCCTCGAACGCTGGTGCGCCGCCCAGCCGGGGCTGCTGGCGTTCACCGGCCAGTGCGCGGTCCACCGCGGCCAGCTGTTGCGGCTGCACGGCAAGTGGCAGCAGGCTCTGGAGGAGTTCGAGCACGCGACCCGCCGCTACCAGGAGGTGCACGCACCGGACGCCGTCGGGCTGGCGGCGTACGAGGCGGGCGAGGTGCTTCGGCTGCGCGGCGAGTACGCCGAGGCCGACGCCGCCTACGAGCGCGCCGCCGACTCGGGCTTCGACCCGCAACCTGGTCTCGCGATGCTCTGGGCGGCCCGTGGGCAAGGCGCCGCGGCGCTGGCCGCGGTCGACCGGCTGCTCGCGGAGACGGGCGGTCCGGTGCAGCGCTGCCGCCTCCTGCCCGCCGCGGTGGAGGTGCTGATCGATGCCGGCGAGGTCGACCGGGCCCGCGAGGTGGCTGCGGAGCTCGACGCCCTCGCCGGCGCCTTCGGCTGCGACTGGCTGGAGGCCGCCGCCGCGCACGCGCACGGTGCCGTCGAGCTGAGCGCCGGGGACCCCGCCGGTGCCCTCCCCTACCTGCGCAAGGCCCAGCAACTGTGGGCCCGCGCCGGCGCCACCTACGACCGCAGCCGGGCCCGGCTGCTGACCGGGCGCGCACTGGCAGAGGCCGGAGACACCGAGTCGTCCCGCCGCGAGCTCGAGGCGGCGCGTACGGCGTTCCGGCAGATCGGCGCCCGCCCTGCCGCCGACGAGGCCGAAGCCCTCCTCGCCCCCGCCTCCCTGCCCGCCGGCCTCACCGCCCGCGAGGCCGAGGTCCTCCGCCTCGTCGCCTCCGGCCGCAGCAACGCCCAGATCGCCGCCGACCTCGTCCTCAGCGAGAAGACCGTCGCCCGCCACCTCTCCAACATCTTCACCAAGCTCGACGTACGCTCCCGCACCGCCGCCACAGCCTTCGCCTTCGAGCACGGCGTGGTGTGAGGCCACGGTTCTCGAGCAACCAACTTGGCCCAGGCGACCCGAGGCCAGGTGCGGCGTGCTGCCTCGTTACCCCCAAATCTCCCAGTACGGGTAGTTGAATCCCGTTGGGTCGACTTGCTGCTTGGTAACCATGTCGTGAGCGTCCCAGGGCAGGAGTTGGTCCCAGCCGTACGCGTTGAGGAACTGCATCTGGTTCTGCGAACGTAGGCCGAGGACCTTGATCAGGAGTGCCTCGACGTCGCGACTGGCCACATCGACGTCCACGCTGAAAGCGTCTGGCCTCCAGTCGATCCGGCTCCACCCCTTCTTGTCCTCGTCGACCGCGGCCACCAGGTCGAACGTGAACCACGAGAACCGATTCCATTTGATGCCGTGCGGCTCGTTGCCATCATGCTGCTTCAGTCTCGCGCCGAGACCGCCGGCACTGCGAGCGATGCCTGTGTACTGCGGCCCGTAGTCGTCGTAGAGGATGTAGACCCCTGCGGCCTCGCGGAAGTCGCAGAGCCGAAGGCCCGGGGCATTGATGCCGCGGCGTCCGAGCAATTGCCAGGCCCGGCCGGAGCCTGGGCTCCAGTCGACGAGTTGACGGTCCCAGAACAGACCATGCGCGCCGACAAGATGACCTCCGGAAACCTCATTGACTGTCATCGCCCGAGGATTGCACAAGCACCTGGAACCTGAGATGCGAACCGTCCATTCATCCCGACGTCCCGGATGGCAGGCTCTTGATCCGTCGACGTGGCCTTGCCCCTGGTGCGGCCCTGCGAACCGCGACTCCGCCGACCATGTTGCACGTGCCGTACCTCATATTGGCTAGGTATCTCCCGCACCTCGCATCGTTATCAGCGATGTGGCCGTTTCGCCTTTCGGACATCGCTACGATCGCGCGCGTGTCCGACAGCCAGCAGTCAACAGGAAAGTCACCCACGGGCGTACTGATCGTAATTGCAGGGCTGCTCGCTGCGATACTGGTGGTGCTGATGAACCAGGACGACCACAGCGAGCCGGCGCCCGGGTCCGTTCCCACTGAGGATGCGTCTGAGATCGATCCTGTCGTAGAGGCGCAGTGCAGGGATCTGATAGCCCAGATGGATAACGCCGACGAGCGAGCAGCAGAAGCGACAAACGCCGCCGATCAAGGCACCTGGATGGACGCACGGGAGGATCTGGACGGCCGCTACCTCAAGGTTTGCGGCGAGTACGATGCCTGGGCGCGACAATCCGGCGAAGGCCCAATCCCGTAGTCATGACCCATGTGCGATCGTTGACACAACTATGCGGCGAGCGCCTCGCCCTTCGAGGTGTCGCCAATGTTGATCGCAGTCTCAGCCCAGTCTGCGGCCGCTCGGTCCTTCTCCAGGAGGCACTCAGCATGGTCCTCGTGTCCGCGATGTGGAGCTCGGGCAGCATCCACTGGATCCACAGCCCGAGGCAGGGGAGATCAAACGCCACGCGGCTCCTGATTCGCCCTGCTTAACCTCGATGATTCACGGCGTGAGGGTCTGATCGGCGTGTAGAAGCACGGTTCCTTCTGATCAGGAGAAACTTGACTTGCGACAGTTCAAGAACTCTTGATCGGAAGGCACCTGGTAGGTGAAGCATAGAAGATGGTCGACCGGTCTGGTGGTGACCGGCGATGGTTCGGCTCCAGGACGACATCACGGCCCGCGCGACGCTCCGCGATCTGGACCTTCGTGCTGCCAAAACGGCCCGGAGACTTCCGCACGAACGCTACCCAGCCGACCCTACCGACCCCGGGGTGTGTCAATCAGCCACGACGCTACGCTGTGACCTGCGCAGATATCGACGACCCCGACGATCTCGTCTCAAGTGGCAAGAGTCAGGTTGTAGCAACCGCGGACCCGGTTCAGGGCCATCCTCGACGCTCAGCGGAGGTTGCAGGTCGAATCACAGTCCCAGGCGACGCGCCACGTCCTGGCCGCCCACCCGGCGGACGACGTCCGGGTCCCCGACCACGACGAGTTGGTCAGTGGCGCGCGACATCCCGACGTAGAGCCGTTCGCGAGCGCGGTCTCGCTCGCCGACCTCGTTGAGGCAAAGCACGACGACTGGACGCTCCAGACCCTTGAAGCCGAGGACGTGGCCATAGAAGACGTCGCCGTCGTCATAGAAGCCCTTCCAGTAGCCGGTCTGGTCATGAAATTGGGTCTGCTCGACCTGGACTGGGTGCCGGTGCCCGGTGGTCAGCAGCACAATCTTGCCAGGTTCCCAGCCCTCTTCGAGGAGCAGGTCGACCTGCTCGTCGGCGACTTCGAGGGCATTCTCCGCAGCGCATCCAACGAACCGTACGGCCGGTCCATGGCCTCCGCGTGAATACATCCGCGAGGGGGCCAGCGGGCCGAACGACTCGTGGATTTCCTGGGTGTTGCGCAGGTTGTGGTCAAGGACCAGGGGCACCAGCTGCACCGGTGGTTGGCCGTAGCGGGCGAAGATCCGCTGGTTCTCGTCGGAGTAGACGAACAGTCCGCCGGTCTCTTCCGATCGTAGGGACTTGAGTACCGGGGTCCACCACGAGTCGGCGAAGTCCTGCGCCTCGTCGACCACGATCGCGTCGTACCGCTTCCCGTCCGGCACCTGCTCGGCCAGTTCACCCATCAGTCTCGGCAGCTGCACCTCCCAGAAGTCGATGTCGGTGCGTTCCCCCGTTGGGGCGCCCCATTGCCGCCCGAACTCCTCCCACGTGCCCACGAACGCAGGGCGATGCTTGCGCGGCCAGCCAGCCACCTGCCGCTTGAGGAACTCAGCCAGGCCGATCGAGTAGCACAGCAGCGCCACCCGCTGCGCCTTCACCTCACCTCTCCCCTGGGTCAGCTGCTTGGCCTGCTGTAGGGCTAAGAACGTCTTCCCGCTTCCGGCGCCGCCACGAACCTCGACCCGGTTGATAAGCCGCGTGACCTGCAGGATCAACGCCTGCTGCTCGCTGAGCCGATCCGCGGCAGCACCCCGCTCCTCGGCCTCGGCGTTGATGTCGTACGTAGTGGTCAGCCGCCCACCGAGGATGTCCGCGATCACCTCGAGATCGTCAACATCCGGAGTCCGCTGGACCGAGTCCATCTTGTACGCGTTCTGCCGGACCCTCATTCCGATGTCGCCCATGTCCGACTTGGCGTGGAGCGCCCAACGCGGCAGGTCGGGTAGCGAGAATTCGTCCGGGAACTCCGAGTACGGCGTCACGACGCCGTGCGCCCACGAGACCCGGCCCCGAGTTCCCCATCGCGGATCGTTCTCGACGTACCGGCGCAGCGCGTGCTTTGCCTCGCGGGCCTGATCGACCGGCCTGATCCACCGGCTCTCGCCCGCCGAGGTCTGGATCCAGCCCTCGTCGTACCAGACCGACGCGCCCTTCACCTCAAGGACGACCACTCCGAACTCCGGCACCAGCACAACGAGGTCAGCCTCATAGTCCCGGTCCTCATCGGTCAAGCGGACATTGGCCAGCACGATCTCGGCGTCGCCAAGATCCATCACCAACCTGTCACAGACCTGCGACTCCGACGAGGTCACGAACTGGGGGTGCTCTGGAATCAAGCGGGCCACCTGTGTGCTCGGGACTGCTGCAGGGCTAGGTGACATCTGATCTGTGGTGCCGAGAGGTGCTGCTGGAAGGATGTGTGCTGTGCCCAA
>NZ_JBBBNW010000004.1:0-432787 GCF_037137035.1 Nocardioides sp. CCNWLW239
CGCGGTGAGCGAACGGCCTCTTCTTTCGTTGACACACCCGGGCCGCCGCCCCGATAGCCAGCCAAATCTTTTCTCGATCTGGTCCGGGGTCCAGGACCGCCGAAGGCGGCCGGCGAAGCCGGCGCCCGAAGGGCGTCCTTGACGCCGGTCCAGATCGAGAAGACCCTCAAAGAAGGGTCGGCGGCCCACCCCAACCCCGAAGAACACCCCCACCGCAAACCCGACACCCGCTAGATTCCCCCGCGTGGCCCACTGGAAGACCATGGACGAGATCCTGGCGGCAAGAACAAGGTTCGAAAGCGCGATAGCAGGCTGGACACCACCAGCTGCCCACGGAGTAGGCCTGGTCCCATCGACCACCACCCCGGCTCCAGAACATTTTCCCCTGGTCAACGCCTACGGCCACCGCCTCCCAGCGGTCGTGATGGCGACGGTCGTCGGACACACGACCGGCACCGCGGCGTACAGACTCTCCCGGGAAGAGCTCGAGCAGGCGATCGAGCTGATCTCCCCGGCCGAGGCCTACACCGACTACGACCACCCCAACCTGTGGAGCTGGCGCGACAAGCTCCTGCCGGCGCTGACAGAGGATCCCGACGCCGAGGTGATCGCGGTCTTCATCGGTGACGAGCCGGAAACAGACCGAGATCCGGCGATCGACGCGTTCCGGGCGGCGTTTCCGGACCACGCCGTCGCGATCGCCGCCGCGACGGCGGGGGCGGCGGTGGTCAGGGACATGTACGGCACCGACCTGAGCCACTTCGACAAGTCTCCGACGGACTTCGCGACCGAGGCGGACCTCGCCTCGGAGAAGGCGATCCGGGAGACGATCGCGACGTACCGGCCCGATGATGCCTTCGAGGGCGAGGAGACCGGGAGCAGCGGGGACAGCCAGCGGCGGTGGCTGGTCGATCCGCTCTGCGGGACCCTCAACTACGCCGCCCAGACCCCGCTCGCCGCCGTGAACGTCGCGCTGGTGACACCCGACGGCGTCCAGGCGGCCGTCTCGGCGGACCCGATCAGCGAGGAGATCTTCTGGACCGACGGCACCGACGCCTGGGTCCGCAAGAGCGGTGGCGACACCGCCCTCTCTCCTACGCCGCGCACGCGACTTGTCGACATCCAGTGCGACGGAATGCTCGACCGGCCGTTCGTCGGCGGGCAGCTCGTCGCGGATCCGCGCCTGCGCGCCGAGTTCGGGCCACGGGTCATGTCTTCGACGCTCGCGGTCGCCTGGGTCGCGGCCGGCCGACGCGCGGCGTACGTCACCGACGGCTACCTCGAGGGCAGCGTCCACTTCACCGCGGGTATCGCGCTGTGTCAGGCCGCCGGCTGCATCGTGACCGACCTCGAGGGCAACAGGCTCCACACCGGCCGCGGCATGATCGCCGCGGCCGACGAGGTCACCCACCGGAAGCTGCTCGACCTCGTACGCCGGCACCTGGAGCAGACCAGCCGAAGCTGACCCGAGACGCTCAGCGCCCCATCAACGCATCCATCGCGACCGCGAGAGCAGCGGCGACCCGGAAGTCGACGCGCGGGTCGTGGACGGTGACGGTGTATTTGTCACGGAAGGCGAAGCGGCGCTCGATCGAGATCAGCGGCCGGCCCTCGGTGGACACATAGTCGAAGTGGACCGGGAGGAAGTCGGTCTCGGAGAAGCGGCGCAGGATGGCGACGAGCTGGTTGCGCTCCTGGCCGGTGCCGGCATAGCCGGGGCCCTCGACGTGGAAGGTCGAGCGCAGCAGGCTCTTGCCGAAGTCCTTGCGGAAGAACCCCAGCGCGGCACCGTTCGGGTCGGTGATGTCGTAGCCGGCGTTGAGATCCATGACCGCACGCGCCTTGAACGCGAAGACGGGCCGCGACTTCGACTCGTCGGCGTAGAACGTCACCTGTTCCTTGAACGCGAGCCGCTTCTGCTGCGCGAAGGCCAGCACCTGCCCTTCCGACCCGTCTGCGTTGGCGGCTTGGGCGACGTACTTGTTGGTGAAGGGTGTGACCTTCTGGCGGAGGAAGAAGCGGGGGACGTGATAGGGCTGCGGCGTCATGCGCGGCAACCTATCGCCCGTCAGCGCCGGCGCGCGACGAGATAGGCCTGCGGCGTCCGCTCCCAGTCCTCTGCGGAGCGCACGACGGTCGCGGTGACCTCGAACCCGGCCTCCTCGAGCAGCGCGCTGGTCGCCTCGACGGGGAGCCGGTAGCCGTCGAAGGTGACGTCGTGCCCGTAGGCGCCGATGTGACGCACGTGTTCGTCACCGACTTGGAACGCAGTCACGAAACGGCCGCCGCGCCGGGTGACCCGGGCGAGCTCGGCGATGACCGCGGGACGCCGCGACGGCGGGGTGTGGATGAGCGAGTACCAGGCCAGGACGCCGGCGAGCTCACCGTCGCGGAGCGGAAGCCGAGCCATGTCCCCCACCTCGAACCTGAGCGTCGGGTGGCGTTCCACGGCCTGCGCGATCATGCCCGTCGAGAGGTCGACCCCGAAGACATCGAGCCCGCGCTCGGCCAGGTAGGCGGTGATCCGCCCCGGGCCGCAGCCGATGTCGCCGACCAGCCCGCCGCCGTCCTTGCGTACGTAGGTGGCGAACGTGTCGAGCACCGCGGCGTCGAACGAGGTCTCCGTCACCGAGGGGTCCACGATCTCGGCATAGGCCTTCGAGACCGTGTCGTAGGCCGCCCGGGTCTCGGTGACGTCGTAGGGCTCGGTCACGGACGCCCTCTCAAACTGTGCTGATGCAGGAAGGCTCCGGTCATCGCCATCACCGACTCGGCCGCGGGGAACGTCTTCCCGTGGCGCCAGAAACCGTGGATCTGCCCCACCGCGCGGAACGCGACCACCTCGACGCCCAGGTCGGCCAGCCGGAGCGCGAAGTCCTCGTTCTCGTCGGTGAGGATGTCGCCCTCGGCGCTGACGATCAACGTCGGCGGCAGGCTGCGAAGCTCCTCGTCGGAGGCCAGGTAGGGGCCGAGATCGGGGTTGCGGAGATCGGCCTCGCTCGCGGCGTACTGCTTCCAGTACCACGCCGCCTCCTCGTTCCAGCCGTCCTCCATCGCGTAGCCCGGGGTGCTCATCGACGGGTCGAGGAACGGGTAGACGAGCACCATCGCGCCGAAGACGCCCGGGTTGCGCAGCGCCGCGACGAGCGCGAGGTTGCCGCCGGCGCTGTCGCCGTGGACGTAGGCCGGCAGCGTGCTCAGCAGCGGGTCGTTGCCCAGCCACTTGACGACCGTGTCGACGTCGTCGGGAGCCGCGGGATAGGGGTCCTCCGGAGGACGACGGTAGTCGACCGACAGCACCCGCAGCCCGGTCCGGTTGGCCAGCCGCCGGCACGCGGCGTCGTGGACCTCGACGTCGTTGAAGACGAACCCGCCGCCGTGCAGGTGGACGATCAGCCCCTCGCGTACGTCCTCGGGGGTGTAGAGCCGGCACGGCACGCCGTCGGCATCGATCCCGGCGACCTCCGCGACCTCTTCCTTGGCCTCGGCGGAGGCCACCTTGCGGGCCTCGGTGCGCTGAGCAGCGACGTCGACCTCCCAGACCGGCGGCGAGGCCTCCTCGGCAGCGATGGCACGGCGGGCGGCGGGGAAGAGTCGAACCATGTCAGAAGATTCCCACACGTATGGCTGTGGTGCATGCTGAGGCGCATGACAGCGGCTGGGGTCCTGGGAACCTCGATCTACATCATCGACCTCGCGGTCAAGATCGTCGCGCTGGGTGTCGTGCCGAAGAACCGGCGGCCGGGAACCGCGATGGCGTGGCTGCTGGCGATCTTCTTCATCCCGGGCCTCGGCCTGGTCGGCTACCTGCTGCTCGGTCAGACCCGGCTGGACCGACGGCGGCACGCCCGTCAGCGGGCTCTCAACGACGAGGTGACCGAGTACGTCCGCAGTCTGCCGAGGGTCCCGCACCCGAAGACGATCTCCCAGGTCGACGCGGCCACGATCGAGCTCAACGAGCGACTCGGTTCGCTGCCTGCCCGGGCCGGGAACCGGGTCGATCTGATCGACGACTACCACGCCTCGATCCAGGCGATGACGGCCGCCGTGGAGAAGGCCGAGACGTACGTGCACGTGCAGTTCTACATCACCGCGTGCGACCACGTCACCGAGCCGTTCTTCGACGCGCTCGACCGAGCCACCTCGCGCGGCGTACGCGTCCGGCTCCTCCTCGACCACCTCGGTTCCCGCGGTATCCCGGCCTGGCGCACGCTCGTGAAGCGGCTCGACGCGTCCGACATCGACTGGCACCCGCTGCTCCCCATCGACCTCCTGCGCGGCCAGATCCGCCGCCCCGACCTCCGCAACCACCGCAAGCTCCTCATCGTCGACGGCCGAGTCGCGTTCACGGGCTCGCAGAACCTCATCGAACCCGGCTACAACAAGCCGAAGAACCACCGCGCCGGCCGGGAGTGGGTCGAGCTGAGCGCACGGATCGAGGGGCCGCTGGTGAGGGCGCTGAACGTCGTGTTCGCCAGCGACTGGGACACCGAGACCGGCGAGCTGCTGCGCTCCGAGCTGGCCGCCCCAGCACCGCCCGCCGGCGACGTGACCGGACAGATCGTCCCCAGCGGGCCGGGTGTCGACGCCGAGAACAACCTGCGCGCCTTCACCCATCTCATGTATGCCGCCAAGAAGCGGATCTCGATCACCAGCCCCTATTTCGTGCCGGACGAGTCGCTGCTGTACGCCGTGACGACGGCCGCTCGCCGCGGTGTCGAGGTCGAGCTCTTCGTCAGCGAAGGCAAGGAGCAGTTCATGGTCTACCACGCCCAGCGCTCCTACTACGAGGCTCTCCTGGAGGCCGGGGTCCGCATCTACCTCTACCCCAAGCCCGCCGTCCTCCACTCCAAGCACTTCAGCATCGACGACGAGGTCGCCGTGCTCGGCTCGAGCAACATGGACATGCGCTCCTTCGCCCTCAACTACGAGGTCTCGTTGATGCTCTTCGACGGCGACCCGGTGGCGCAGCTGCGCAAGGTCGAGGACAGCTACCGGGCCATCTCCCGCGAGCTGCTGCTCGAGGAGTGGCTCGCTCGGCCCAAGATCGCGGCGTACGTCGACAACGTGCTGCGCCTCACCGCCGCGCTGCAATGAGGGTCTCCCCCGTCATCGGGTGAGTCTTCGGGGCGACCCGTCCACCAGGACGTACGCTCCGAACCCATGCACATGAACGCCCGAATCGTCGCTGTGCTCGCCCTCGTCTGCCTCGCTGCCACCGCGTGCGGCAGCAACGACGCCGACTCCGCGGAACAGGCCCCGAGCCCGGCCGCCTCCTCGAGCCCGTCACCGGCCGGGAGCGCCACCGAGACCGGCCAGCCCGCATCTGCCGGCTCGCCCACGGAGAAGGCCACGTGCGAGGGCCGTTACACCGACTACTCGGCTTCGGCGGTCGCCGACGCGTGCTACACCGACACCATCCTCTTCTTCCACGCGTCGTGGTGCCCGGAGTGCCGCGGGTTCGAGGAGGCCATCACGGGCGGCACGGTGCCTGGGGGCGCACAGATCCTGAAGGTCGACTACGACTCCGCGACCGACCTGCGCAAGAAGTACGAGGTGACGATCCAGTCGACCTTCGTGCGCGTCGACCCCTCGGGTGCCCGGGTCAAGCTCTGGTCGGGCTACGGGCAGGACAAGTCGGTCGACGCCATCCTCGAGAACACCCAGTGACCCTGCTGCTCGCCTCGTTCCTCGCCGGGGCGCTCTCGGTGCTCGCCCCGTGCGTGGTGGCGTTCGTGCCAGTGATCCTTTCCCGCGGGACGGGCGAGCGGCGGCCATGGGTCGCGGTGGCCGCGCTCGCTGTCTCGGTCATCGTGTTCAGCGTCGTGCTGAAGTCGACGACCCTGCTGATCGACGTGCCACCCCGGTTCTGGAGCGTCGTCTCCGGCGTGATCGTGGCACTCTTCGGCGTGGTGATGATCTGGCCCCGACTGTGGGACGCGGTGGCGTACCGACTGGGCTTCGGCTCTCGCGCGCAGGAGCGCCTGGCCCGGGCAAGCACTCGCGGCGGCATCGGCGGCGACATCCTCCTCGGTGCGAGCATGGGGCCGGTCTTCAGCGCCTGCAGCCCGACGTACGCGCTGATCGTGGCGGCGATCCTCCCGGCCGAGCCGTTGCGCGGACTCGGCTACCTGATCGCGTACGTCGCCGGCCTGACCCTCCTGCTGGCCGCGGTCATGGTGGGCGGCCGGGCGCTGCTCGCCCGCCTCCGGTGGGCGATCGACCCCGAGGGCGCCTTCCACAAGGTGCTCGGCGTCGTCCTGGTCCTCATCGGCGTCGCGATCGCGACCGGCCTCGACAAGACCCTGCTCACGCTTCTGGTCGACCAGGGCCTCTTCGACTGGCAGGTCGGCTTGGAGGGCCGACTCAGCACCGATCGATGACGGCGTCCCGGGCGGCCCGGAACGACCCGCCGCACAGGTGAGGAACCACCGAGACGCTGTCCATCTCGGAGGCGACGGCGACGTCGGCGGCGTAGCCCTTTGCTGTCAGCTCCCGGCCGCTGGCACAGGCATGGAGCGCGTCCGGGAGGTCGGCGGCGCGGAACGCGTCGCGCGCCACCGCGGCCTCGGGCGAGAGGTCGGCCGGGTCGAGGGCGTCCAGGACCGCGCCGGCGCCCCAGAGGTCCTCGACCGCCGGCCGGAGCGACCCGTCGGGCCAGCGCTCCCCCGACGCGACGACGCCGATGCTCGCACCTGCTGCGCAACGAGGCGCGAGCCACTCCGCGACCGCGGTGCGGTTGCGGAGCGAAGCACCGATCACCGAGGCCCCGCCGCCGGCGAGCATGCTGCTGATCGTCGAGCCGTTGGGCGAGGGCAGGACCAGGCGCCGGACCCCCTCGGCCTCACGCAGCGACGCAGGAGACAGCGATGGCCGCCCCGGCGCCGCGTCCTGCCTCTGGACCGCGAGCACCGCATCCTGCTCGTGGGCGTACGCCATCGCCCGGTCGTCCCGCCACCGGAAGGGGAAGACCTCGATCCCGCGCTCGACCGCGACGGTCAGCGTCGTGGTGAACGACAGCACGTCCACCACGACCGCGATGTCCACCGGCCCGATCACGTCGGCGCCCACCGGCCCCCAGTCGAACCGGACCTGATAGCGGTGCTGACGATGCTCGGGGTCGAAGGTGGCCACGTACAGAGGCTAGTCAGCGGTGGCGGTCGCGGGTCGACTATCGGTTCCGGGGTGGGCGCGGCGCTGTGGCGAGCGAGTGCTCACCGAGGTACCTCGGTGAGCACTCACTGTCTTCACGGAGTTCCACGAAGACAGTGACCGCCGACCGAGTTACCTCGGTGAGCATCCACCCACCCCGCCCGAGTTACCTCGGTAGCGCGTCCAGGATCAGCCGAGAACGGAGGCGATCTTGGGAGCGATCTCGCGCAGGGCGCGGCCGCGGTGGGAGATGGCGTCCTTCTCCTCGACCGACAGCTCGGCGGACGTACGTCCGTCCTCGGTGTCGTCGGCGACGAAGAGCACGTCGTAGCCGAAGCCGCCGGAGCCGCGGACCTCGCGGAGGACGCGGCCGTCCATCCGGCCCTCGACGACGATCTCACCGCCGGACCAGACGAACGCGATCACGCAGGCGAAGTGGGCGCCACGGCGCTCGTCGGGGACGTCGGAGAGCTGGGCGAGCAACAGCTCGTTGTTGCGGGAGTCCGACTTCGGGGGTCCGCCCCAGCGGGCCGAGAGCACGCCCGGCATCCCGTTCAGAGCGTCGACGCAGAGACCCGAGTCGTCCGCGACGGTCGGCAGGCCGGTGGCCTGGAAACCGGCCCTGGCCTTGATCAGCGCATTGCCCTCGAAGTCAGGCGCGTCCTCGACCGGCTCGTCGTAGTGGGTGACGTCGTCGAGGCCGACGACCGAGACGCCGGGCACCAGCGGCGAGAGGATCCGGAACATCTCCGCCAGCTTCTTGGCGTTGCGCGAGGCGACGTGGATGCTGGTCTCGTTCTTGGGCTCAGCCGGCAAGTGCGGCCTCCTGCAGCTTGGTCAGGTCGGCGCAGCCCTTCTCGCCCAGCGCCAGCAGGGCGTCGAGCTCGGCGCGGTCGAAGGCGACACCCTCGGCGGTGCCCTGCACCTCGACGAACTTGCCCTCGCCGGTCATCACGATGTTCATGTCGGTCTCGGCGCGGACGTCCTCCTCGTAGGGCAGGTCGAGCCGCGGCACGCCGTCGATGATCCCGACGGAGATCGCGGCGACGGAGCCGGTCAGCGCGTTCTGGACACCCAGCGAAGCGACGGCGTCGGCCAGCGCGACGTAGGCGCCGGTGATCGCCGCGGTGCGGGTGCCGCCGTCGGCCTGCAGCACGTCGCAGTCGATGTTGATCGTGTTCTCGCCGAGCGCCTTGTAGTCGATGACGGCGCGCAGCGAGCGCCCGACCAGGCGGGAGATCTCGTGCGTACGTCCACCGATCTTGCCCTTCACCGACTCGCGCGAGGAGCGCTCATGGGTGGCAGCGGGGAGCATCGCGTACTCCGCCGTCACCCAGCCCAGCCCGGAGCCCTTGCGCCAGCGCGGCACGCCCTCGGAGGCCGAGGCGGCGCACAGGACGCGGGTCTTGCCGAACTCGATGAGGACGGACCCGGCCGCGTGGTCGAGCCAGTTGCGGGTGATCTTGATGGGGCGCAGCTCGTCGTCGGCGCGCCCGTCAGCTCGTGTGGTCACGGGACCACCCTATGCAACGGTCTCCCGCTCGGGCCCACCGCTGGGTCGCGCCCACGCCCGGCGCACGACCCACGGTCCCAGATCCCGCGCCCGCCGTCCCATCCACGGCACCCCCTCGCCGGCCATCCAGGCCAGGTCCTGCCGCCAGCCGGTCGGCAGCCCGCCGGCCGGCTCCAGCGACGGCGGCTCGAAGGAGAAGCCGTACGTCACCAGCCGCTCCCCGAACGCACGGGCCATCCGCCGGTGGCCGAGCTCGGAGGGATGCAGCCGGTCGGCAGCCCAGAAGCGGCGCTCGTGCAGGTCGGGAACCGCCCCCAGGTCGAGCCGCAGGCCGCCGTAGGAGGCATGGACCTCGTCCCAGATGGCGTTCAGCTCAGCCGTACGCCGCTGGATCGACCGCTTCATCCAGCCGGGCATCGGCCACATCACCGAGTGGTCGTGGAAGCGCGCCGTCAGCAGCAGCGCGCCCTGCCCCGAGAGCGCGTCGGCGCAGGTCATCAGGTCGTTCCTCAGCCGGGTGACGTCCCAGCCGGAGCGCATCACGTCGTTGACACCGACGATCAGCGAGGCCACGTCGGGCCGGTGCGCCACCGCGTCGGCGAGCTGCTGCTCGACCACCACGGTCGACGTCGCCCCGATCACCGCGGTGTTGCAGAAGGAGATGTCGTACGTCTGTCCCAGAGCCTCGGCGAGCAGCCGGGCCCATCCTCGCCAACCCTCGACAGTGGGGTCGCCGAGGCCAACGGTGGCGCTGTCGCCCAGCGCCGCGTATCGCAGGTAGGTGCCCACGGCACACCACGCTGACGGGGGTGGGTGCCGAAGCACCCACCCCCGCGTGTCGTGTCGCGAACAGTCCGATGAACTACTTCAGCTCGGACTTGAGGACGCGCATCGTGCCGAGCACCAGCGGGAGCCCGACCCACAGCGCGATCGAGGTGAACAGCCTGGCGATGCCGAGCGCGCCGTCCTCGACGGTGAGTCCGGCCGCCTGCATCTGGTCAGGAGCGATGAACGGCATCATCGCGACCTGCATCGAGATCCACGGGAAGAGGCTCTGCGCCCAGTCGAAGACGAAGTAGAGCGCGCTGAAGATCGAGGCCTCGAGGATCAGCGTGTAGCCGTAGTAGATGACCAGGGCGGCCGGGGTGTTGAGCAGCAGCATCGCCAGACCGAAGCCCATGAGCAGGTAGAGGATCTGCGTCGCCAGGGTCCAGGCGAGCGCCTCACCGGTCACGTTCCAGGTCGGGTCCGACCCGGCGATCGCCGCGCCGAGAACGGTGCCGAGGGCACCGACGCCGACGGCCACGGCCATGGTCACGACGCCAAGGACGAAGACCGCGAGAAGCTTCGCGAAGACGACCTTGAGCCGGCTGGGCTCGAGGGTGAAGGTGACCATGTGGGTGCGCTGGCCCCACTCCTGGGTCACGATCATGATCGCCAGCACCGGCACCAGCAGGGAGACCGGGAAGGAGAGCGCGCTCATCCAGGTCGTCGCGTCCAGCGCAGCCATGTCGGAGAGCGCGGTGACGAGCAGGATGATCGCCGCGACCAGCGCGATGAGGCCACCGGTGATCATCAGCATGACGCGACCGGCACGGGTGTCGGTCATCTTGCGCCACTCGACCATCACCAGGCGCCCGAACGGCACCTTGGTGGCTGTGGGCAACGGGGTCGACGGCGCTACGGATACGGCGCTCATGCGGAGGCTCCTTCGGCGTGGATCTGGGTGGTGCTCTCGCGCTGGGTCTCGGCGGTGAGCTGCAGGAAGATGTCCTCGAGCCCGGCGCCGCCGTCACGCAGGTCGGTGAGCACGACGTTGGACTCCAGCGCCGCCTTGCCCACCTCGGCCGGCGCCGCGGAGACCCGCATGCCGGTGCCGATCGGCTCGACGCTGTAGCCCTTGGCCTTGAGCGCGACGGTGAGCGCCTCGTTGTCCAGGGAGGTGACCAGCGACTGGCCGGCGCTGCCGTGGCCGGAGAGGATGGTGTCCTTGGTGCCCTCGGCCACGATGCGGCCGTTGCCGATGAGGATCAGCTCGTCGGCGATCTGCTCGACCTCGTGCAGCAGGTGGGAGGAGAGCAGGACGGTGCCGCCACGGTCGGCGTACTCCTTCAGCAGGCCACGCATCCAGCGGATGCCCGCCGGGTCGAGACCGTTGGCCGGCTCGTCCAGGATCAGCACCTTGGGGTCACCGATCAGCGCGTGGGCGATGCCGAGGCGCTGCTTCATGCCCAGGGAGTAGTTCTTGATCCGGCGCTTCGCCTCCGACGGCGTCAGCGAGACCAGCTCGAGCATCTCGTCGACGCGCGACTTGGGCAGGCCCATCGTCATCGCGGCGAGCGTCAGCACCTCGCGGCCGGTGCGGCCGTCGTGCTGGGCGCTGGCGTCGAGCAGCACGCCGACGTGGCGGCCCGGGTTGGGGAGGTCGGCGTAGAGGCTGCCGTTGATCGTTGCCCGCCCCTTGGTGGGGTTGGTCAGTCCGACCATGATGCGCATGGTGGTCGACTTGCCGGCGCCGTTCGGGCCGAGGAAGCCGGTGACTTTGCCGGCCTCGGCGGTGAACGACACGTCGTCGACCGCGGTGAAGGGCCCGTAGACCCTCGTCAGTCCTTCGACTTTGATCATGACGTACATCCTGCCGTGCCACGGACCGGAACGGCATCGGACATACGGATGACCTTCGCCCCGACGAAAGTATGGGGCCGGTCGCGACCGCGGCATCGGGCCCGCCGGGCGCCGGTTCATTAACGTGTACGTCGTGCAGCAACGCTCCCCCGACGACTATCAGCCACGCCTGAGCGGGTGGGGGCATGTCTGGCGCTATCTCGTCGCGCTGGGGATCAGTGCTCTCGGTTTCACGAGCAGCGTCAGCGGGTGGCCCGACTGGCGTTTCGCGCTCGACATCGTCCTGGGCCTCATCAGCCTGGTCCTGGTCTTCTGGCGGCGCCGGTGGCCGGTCGCGATCGCCACGTTCACCACCGTCGCGGCGTCGGTCTCGCTCCTCTCAGCCGGCGCCTCCGCGCTCGCACTCGTCTCCTTGGCCACCCGCCGCCGCTGGCGTGAGATCATCCCGATCTCGCTGCTCAGCCTGGCTTCGGGCATGTTCTGGTTCGCGTTCATGGACACCGCGACGTCCTCGGACGACCCGACCCCGGCCGTCGCCATGTGGGGACTCAACATCGGCGTCAACGTCGCAGTCATCGCCGCTCTGGTCGCCTGGGGCATGTACATCGGCTCGCGCCGCGAGCTGATCGCCACGCTCCGAGTCCGTGCCGAGACCGCCGAGGCCGAGCAGGCTCTGCGCGTCGCCCAGGCCCGCGAGACCGAGCGCCGACGGATCGCCCGCGAGATGCACGATGTGCTCGCCCACCGGATCTCCCACATCTCGATGCAGGCCGGAGCGCTCGCCTACCGCGAGGATCTCTCCGCCGACCAGATCCGGAGCGAGGTCAGCACCATCCGCGACGGCGCCCACCGGGCGCTCGAGGACCTGCGTACGGTGCTCGGCGTGCTGCGTGGCAACGGCGAGGATCCCGAGACCGCGCCCCAGCCGACGTACGCCGATCTCGACCGTCTTGTCGAGGAGGCCCGCGTCGGCGGCATGAACATCACCTTCGAGGACGACGTCGAGGGCTCGCCGCCCGAGGCGGTCGGGAGGTCGATCTACCGGGTCGTGCAGGAGGGCATCACCAATGCCCGCAAGCATGCGCCCGGGGCGGCGCTGCGGGTGTCTCTGCAGGGCTCCGAGGAGCACGGGATCGAGGTCGTGCTGCGCAACCGGCTCGGCTTCGACTCCAACACCCCCGGCTCCGGTCTCGGGCTGATCGGGCTCACCGAGCGGGTCGATCTGGCCGGCGGACGGCTCGCGCACCGCACGGAAAAGGATGTCTTCATCCTCGAAGCGTGGCTACCGTGGGGCCAGTGAACAGCCCAGAGGCCTCCAACAGCCCGGTCAAGATCAAGGTGGGGATCGTCGACGACGACCCCCTCGTGCGCTCAGCCCTCGGGCTGATGCTCGGCGGCCAGGCCGACATCGAGGTCGTCGGCGAAGCGACCGACGGCCAGGAGGCGCTCGCGCTGGTGCGTACGTCCGGCCCTGACGTGGTGCTGATGGACATCCGGATGCCGCGGGTCAACGGCCTGGAGGCGACCCGTCGACTCCTGGCGGAGACCCGGTCGCCGCACGTGATCGTGCTGACCACCTTCGGTGCGGACGAGTACGTCGTCGACGCGCTCGCGGCCGGCGCCGACGGGTTCCTGCTCAAGGACACCCCGCCGCCCGAGATCGTCGCGGCGATCCGTGCGGTCATGGCCGGGGAGCCGATCCTCTCTCCCCGGGCCACCCGCACCCTGATCACCCGGCTCCGGGCCGAGCCGACCGGCGACCGCGCCGCTGCCGCCGCGCGCCGGCTCGAGGCCCTCACCGAGCGCGAGCACGAGGTCGCGCTCGCCGTCGGGCGCGGCCTCAGCAACGCCGAGATCGCCAAGGAGCTCTACCTCTCCATCCCGACCGTGAAGGCGCACGTCTCGCGGCTGTTCGACAAGCTCGGCGCCACCAACCGCGTCCAGATCGCGATCACCGTCCACGACGCCGGGCTGGTCTGAGCGACCGTCACGCGGAACGACTGGATCTCGACCCGCTCGATCTCTTCGCGTTGTGACCCCGCTCGTTCCTCGCGGGGCCACAGGCTCAGACGTTGTAGACAGCGCCCGTCGCCGCCAGCTCGAGCGGCCCTTCGTAGGCCGACCGCGCCTCGCGGAGCGCGTCGGCTGAGTCGTGCCAGGGCGGGACGTGGGTGACGACCAGCTTCTTCACGTGCGCCTTGGTGGCGTACTCCCCCGCATGGACGCCGGTGATGTGCACCCCGGGCGGGTTGTCGACGCCGTCGCGGAAGGCGGCCTCGCAGACGAACAGGTCGGCGTCGGTGGCGATGTCGAGCAGCGCCTCGGTCTCAGCGGTGTCGCCGCTGTAGGCGATGACCTTGCCGTTCGCCTCGATCCGGAGGCCATAGGCATCGACCGGATGCTCCACGGCCGTCGGGATGATCGTGAACGGACCGAGATGGATCGGCCCGGTGTAGGTCGAGAACGCGAACTCCTCACGCATCCCGGGGCGCTTGGGGAGGTCGTAGGCCTTGGCCAGGCGACGACCGGTGCCCTTGGGGCCGTAGACCGGGATCGGCGGCTGCGGGCCGGTCGGGTGCCACTTGCGCAGGACGTAGTAGGAGGTCATGTCGACGCAGTGGTCGGCGTGCAGGTGGGAGATCAGGACGGCGTCGATCAGCAGCGGGTCGACGTAGCGCTGCAGGACGCCGAGTGCGCCGTTGCCCATGTCGAGCACGATCCGCCAGGTCCGCCCCTCCGCATCGTCGGCCTCGACGAGGTAGCAGGAGGCAGGGCTGTCGGGGCCGGGGTAGGAGCCCGAGCACCCGATGACGGTCAGCCGCATCCCGGAGGTCATTCCCGGCCTCCGGTGGTCAGTCCGCCGGCGAACTGTTGGGCGGCCGCGAGCTCGGGGCCGAGGAACCGGGCGCCGATCGCCTTGAACTCGGCGGGGTTGCCGGTGGTGAGGAACGTGTAGGTCGGCTCGCCGGTCTCGCGCATCAGGTCGTGCTCGGCGAGGACACGGTAGACGTCCTTCGCCGACTCCTCGGCACTGCTGACCAGGGTCACGTTGTCGCCCATCACATAAGAGATCACACCAGTCAGGAGCGGATAGTGGGTGCACCCGAGGATCAGCGTGTCGACCCCGGCGCTCGTCAGCGGGTCCAGATACTCGTGCGCGGCGGCGAGGAGCTCGTCGCCGCCGGTGATGCCGGCTTCGACGAAGGGGACGAACTGCGGGCACGCCTGGGTGTGCAGCGAGACGTGGGGCGCGGCGGCGAAAGCGTCGTCGTAGGCCATCGACTCGGCCGTCGCGTGGGTGCAGATGACCCCGATCCGGCCGGTGCGGGAGGCGGCGACGGCGCGTCGGGTCGCCGGCAGGATCACCTCGACGACGGGCAGCGGCTTATAGCGCTCGCGGGCGTCACGCAGCATCGCCGCCGAGGCCGAGTTGCAGGCGATGACGAGGGCTTTCACGCCCTGGTCGACGAGATGGTCGAGGCACTCCAGGGCATACTCGCGCACCTCGGCGATCGGCTTGGGGCCATAGGGGGCGCGGGCGGTGTCGCCGACGTACAGGATCGACTCGTGGGCGAGCTGGTCGATCACCGACCGTGCCACGGTGAGACCGCCGAAGCCCGAGTCGAAGATCCCGATCGGGGCGTCGCGGTCGGGCCGGGCTGAACCCGGCGATGAGGGCGAACCCAGTGACGAGACGGACTGCACGATCGTCAAGGCTAGGCCCAAGGACCGCCTTTTCGCAGTGCTGGGGGTCACTCGAGACATACCCGAGATCCATCTCACGTTCATGAGCAGGGCGATTCGTCGGGGTTAACGTCCGGTTATGACGATTTCGCGGAGCTCGCTGGTGCTGGCCGTCCTGTTCGCCCTGCTGGGCGTCGTCTTCACCGTCGTCGAGCTGCCCGGGCGTCCGGCGGACGCGGCCACCACGAAGCGCGTCGTGGCGATCTCTGTCGACGGGCTGAGCGTGACCGCGATCGAGCGGCTCGGCCCGGGCAACCTGCCGCATCTCTACCGGTTGATGCGCGGCGGTGCCTCGACCCGCGAGGCCCGCAGCGAGTACGAGCAGAACGTCACCCTGCCCAACCACACCTCGATGGTCACCGGCCGCCCGATCACCCGGTCCGCGCACGGCCACGGAGTCACCTGGAACGACGACCGGCGCTGGATGACGGTGCAGGAGGCCGCCGGGCATCCGGTCTCGTCGGTCTTCAGCCAGGTCGAGCGGACCGGCCGGAGCAGCGCCCTGTTCGCCTCGAAGTCGAAGTTCGGCCTCTTCGACCGTTCCTGGCCTTCGATCGACCGGTTCGTGGTCGACGGCGACGCCGACCTGGTCGACCGGGCGGCCGCCGACCTGAGGAAGAACAGGCGCGCCTTCACCTTCGTCCACCTCGGCTCCCCGGACCACTACGGCCACCGCGACGGCGGGATGAGCGCGGCCTATCGCGCCTCGGTGATCCGCACCGATGCCCGCATCGGCAGGCTGCTGAAGGCGATCGACTCCTCGGCGGCGCTGCGCGGATCGACGTACGTCGTCCTGACCGCGGACCACGGCTTCCAGTCCGCCGCCACGAACCACAGCGCCCATCTCTACCCGAACTACCGGATCCCGTTCGTCGTGTGGGGTCCCGGCGTCGCTCGGGGCGCCTCGCTCTACCGGCTCAACCCCGATTACCGAGCACCGGGGACGACCCGGCCGGCGTACGCCGGTGCGCAGCCGATCCGCAACGGCGACCTCGCCAACCTGGCCCTCGACCTGCTCGGCCTGGGCCCGATCCCCGGCAGCACGCTGAACTCGACCCAGTCACTGGACATTCGCTGAGCGTTCGTCCGCAGGGTCATCGGATTCACTTAGGGTGTGCCGGTGCGTCGCCTCTTTCCCCTTGTCTCCGTCGGTGTCTTCATCGCCGTCGTGCTCGTCGTGGCCCTCACCGCGCTCCCCGGACGCAACGGCAGCGACGGAGACGACGGCGGCGACCGTGCGAAGCGTGAGCCCGCGCAGGTCGACCGGAAGGTGCTCGCGATCTCGATCGACGGGTTCAACCCGGACGCGCTGACGAGACTCGGCCCGGCGAAGACACCCCACATCCATCGACTGATCGACGAGGGTGCCTCGACGCTCAACGCCCGCACGGCGTACGAGAAGAACATCACCCTGCCCAACCACACCGGGATGGTCACCGGCGACCCGATCGCCGCCGACGACGGCGGCCACGGGGTCACCTGGAACGTCGGCGACCCGTCGAAGTCGGTCGCGCCCGACGAGGAGTCGATGTTCACCGTCGCCCACGAGGCCGGGCTCAGCACCGGGGTCTTCGTGACCAAGCAGAAGTTCGAGCTGTGGCAGCGGGCCTGGGAGGACGACATCGACCTCTACGTGCCGATCGACGACCACGATCAGCTGGTGCCGGCGGCCGCGAAGGACCTCGCCTCCGAGCAGCGGGACCTCACCTTCGTACATCTCTCGCTCCCGGACGTCGCCGGGCACAAGTCCGGCGGGATGTCGCCGGAGTATCTGGAGGCCGTCGAAGAGTCCGACCGGCAGGTCGGTGAGCTCCTCGACGTCGTCGATGGCGACGCCGGGCTCGCGAAGGACCTGGACGTCATCCTGACCGCCGACCACGGCTTCAAGCCCGGGGTCACCAACCACTCCGAGAAGGTCTACGAGAATTACCGGATCCCGTTCGTCGTGTGGGGTCCCGACGCCGGTGCCGGGAAGGACCTCTACGAGCTCAACACCGACGACTACCGCGACCCGGGCACGGGCCGTCCGAGCTACGAAGGTCCTCAGCCCGTACGCAACGCCGACCTCGGCAACCTGGCCCTGGACCTCCTCGGTCTCGGGCCCATCGAGACCAGCGACATCGGTGAGGACCAGACGCTCGACGTCAGCTGACCCGAGCTTGTCGATACGACCGCAAGGAAACACACCCCTGGGGTACCTTCGCAACGTAACCGTGCGAAGGAGCGTGAATGTCAGTCAGTCGGATCGCTCGAGCTTCCCTCCACCGGGGCCGGCGCACCCAGCGGGTCACGATCGTCGGTGCCGGGATCGGTGGCCTGGCCCTGGCCGTCGAGCTACGCCGCCTCGGCATCGAGGTCGAGGTGTACGAGGCCGCCTCCGACCCGCATCCGACCGGCGACGCCGTGCTGCTCCCGGCCAACGCGACCAGGCTGATCGAGCACCTCGGCCTCGGGCCCGCACTCGAGAAGACTTCGGCGAGGATCGACGGGCTGGTCTGGCGCGACGGCCACACCGGCGCCACGATCGGCCGACTGCTCGCCGACCAGGAAGCGGCTCGCTCGGGCGCGCCCTGCTACGGCATCCGTCACGCCGAGCTGCAGGCGCTCCTGGGCGAGGCGTTCGGCAGCGACGGTCTCCACCTCGGCCACCGCCTCGTCGGGATCACCACGACCGACGACGGCCCGGCTCTCCTCGAGTTCGCCGGCGGAGAGTCGGCCGAGGCCGATCTGGTCATCGGCGCCGACGGCGCCCGCTCGGTGCTGCGGGAGCTCGTCGTCGGCTATGACGACGCCCAGTTCTCCGGCTGCGTGGCGTGGCACGGGATCGTGCCGCGCTCACACCTCACCCTGCTCCCCGACCCGGGCCACCTCCAGTTGTGGATGGGCGCCGACGGCCATCTGATGCACCACCCCATCGGTGATGGCGACCATGCCTTCCTCCTGGTCAAGCGGCAGATCGGCCCGTGGACACCGGAGTCGTGGTCGTGGTCGTCCGACCCGGACGAGCACATCCATGCCTACGCCGGCTGGCACCCCGCCCTGGTCCAGCTGATCTCCGCGGCGCCGGCCTCGGAGCGCTCGGCGCTCTTCCACCGGCCGCCCCTGACCAGCTGGTCGCACGGCCGTGTCACCCTGCTGGGCGATGCCGCCCATCTGATGGCTCCCCACCACGCTCAGGGCGCCGCCCAGGCGATCGAGGATGCCGTCGTCCTCGCCGGCTGCCTCGCGGCCGACGACGACTGGGACCGCGCCCGGACGACCTACGAGCTTCGCCGCCGCGACCGCGTCCGCCGGATCCAGGTCGCCTCGCTGACCGCCGCGGATGTCCTCCATCTCCCCGACGGACCCCGCGCCCAGGCCCGCAACAAGCGCCTCGGGGCGCCCGGTGCGTACGAGCGTCATCTCGCCTGGATCCACGACCACGACGTGACCGCCCCCGGCCGGCCGTAACCCTGGCGACCGGTCCCGCGTTCACTGGAGGTGAAAGCGTTTCTGGGGCCGACGGTCTCCGTGGCGCTCGGGATCTGGCTGCTGTACGCATCGGCCGTCGCCGTAGCGCTGGTCCAGCTCGTCTCCGCCCCGGAGCCCAGCAGCGCGCCCTCCGACCATCCGCCCGCGTCCGGAAGCCCGGCCGCGCTCATCGAGAAGCACGACTGCTGTAGCGGTGACGCCCCGCTCGACATGGTCGGCAAGGTCCCTGCTCACGCCATCGTCGCCACCGGCGCGACGCCGCGCTACGTCGGTCCTGACCTCACCGGCAAAGCCCTCGAGCAGGTCTTCGCCGGCGAGGACCACGGTCTCGTCGTCTACGCCTTCTGCCGGTGAGCAGCCACCTAGGCGACAGCGTGCAGCTCGAACCTGAGCCCTAACGCGTTGGTCAGGCCCAGAGCTGGCCCTCGAGGCCTTCCTCGGCCTCGTCGATGGTGCCTTCGTACGCCCCGGTGGAGAGGTATTTCCAACCGCCGTCGGCGACGACGAAGGCGATGTCGGCCTTCTCGCCGGCCTTGAGGGACTTGGCGGCCTGGGCGAGGGCGGCGTGGAGGATCGCGCCGGTGGAGATGCCGGCGAAGATGCCTTCGAGCTCGAGGAGCTCACGCACCCGCCTGACCGCATCGCGCGGTCCCACCGAGAAGCGGGCGTCGATGAGGGAGGCGTCGTAGAGCTCGGGGACGAAGCCCTCGTCGAGGTTGCGCAGGCCGTAGACGAGCTCGCCGTAGCGCGGCTCGGCCGCGACGATGCGTACCTCCGGCTTGGCGGCGCGGAAGTAGCGGCCGACGCCCATGAGCGTGCCGGTGGTGCCGAGCCCGGCGACGAAGTGGGTGATCGAGGGGAGGTCGGCGAGCAGCTCGGGGCCGGTGCCCTCCTCGTGCGCGAGCGCGTTGGCGGCGTTGCCGTACTGGTAGAGCATCTCCCAGTCGGGGTGCTCGGCGGCGAGGCGCTTGGCGACCCGGACGGCCTCGTTGGAGCCGCCGGCGGCGGGCGAGGAGACGATCTCGGCGCCCCACATCCGCAGCAGCTGGCGCCGCTCCTCGGAGGTGTTCTCGGGCATCACGCACACGATCCGGTAGCCCTTGAGCTTGGCCGCCATCGCCAGCGAGATGCCGGTGTTGCCGGAGGTCGGCTCCAGGATCGTGCAGCCCGGGCGGAGCCTGCCGTCCTTCTCGGCCTCCTCGACCATGCGAAGAGCCGGGCGGTCCTTGATCGAGCCGGTCGGGTTCCGGTCCTCGAGCTTGGCCCACAGACGTACGTCGGGCGAGGGCGAGAGGCGGGGCAGGCCCACCAGTGGAGTGCCACCGACCGACGCCAGCAGGTTGTCGTAGCGCATGAGGTCAATGGTCGCATCAACCGATCGGCTGATGCCCACTCGCGCCGATCGCCCGATCCGTGAGACCGCGCCCTCGACCACGCTGAAGGTATGCATCAGGAGCGAGAACCAGCGGTCGTCGTGGACCGCCTGCGCAAGACCTACGGCGACAAGGTGGCGGTCGACGGGATCAGCCTCAGCGTCCACCAGGGCGAGATCTTCGGCATCCTCGGACCCAACGGTGCCGGCAAGAGCACGACCGTCGAGTCGATCGCCGGGCTGCGAGTCGGCGACCGGGGTTCGATCCGGGTCCACGGCATCGACCCGTGGACGGATCGGGCAGCGGTGACGGAGGTGCTCGGCGTCCAGCTCCAGGAGGCGAAGCTGCAGCCGCGGATCACCGTCCAGGAGGCGCTGGAGCTGTGGAGCGCCTTCTACCCCGACCCGGAACCGTGGGCGGCGCTCGCCGAGCGGCTCGGGCTCGGCGACCACCTGCGCCAGCAGTTCGAGAACCTCTCCGGCGGTCAGCAGCAGCGGCTCTCGATCGCGCTGGCGCTGATCGGTCGACCGCGGGTCGTCGTGCTCGACGAGCTCACCACCGGCCTGGACCCGCGGGCACGGCGGGAGGTATGGGACCTGGTGCGCGACGTACGCGACCGGGGCGTGACCGTCATCCTGGTCACGCACTCGATGGAGGAGGCGCAGACGCTTTGCGACCGGATCGCGATCGTCGACTCCGGCCGGATCCGCGCCCTGGACACCCCGGCAGGCCTCATCGACTCCGCCTCCGCCGCGACGATCACCACCTTCGAGACCTCCGTCCCGATCGACCTGGCCTCCCTGCGCGAGCTCGACGGCGTGACCGCGGCGCGCAGCGAGCACGGCACCGTCACCGTCGAGGGCGCCGACGGGGTCGCGCTCGCAGTCATCGATGCACTGCGTGCGCAAGGAGCGGCGCCGCAGCGCCTCCGGGTCGCCGCGGGGACGCTCGATGCCGCCTATCTCGACCTCACCGAAGCCGACGCCGAGACCGAGACTGACACCGATCAGGAGACCGTACGATGACCAGCCCGACAGCCGCCGTGATCCGGACCGAGACCATCCTCTTCGCCCGCGAGCGGCTCGCGCTCTTCTGGATCGTCCTGTTCCCCAGCCTGCTGCTCGTGGCGCTGGGGTTGGTGCCGAGCTTCCGCGAGCACAACCCTGACTTCGGCGGCAGGAGGCTGATCGACCTCTACGTCCCGGTCACCGTCCTGCTCTCGATGATCATGGCCGCGATCATGACGATGCCGGCGACGCTGACCAGCTATCGGGAGAGCGGCGTCCTGCGCAGACTGGGCACCACGCCCGCCAGGCCCGCGTCGATCCTGCTCGGCCAGGTCCTGGTCCACGCTGCGGCTGTCGCCGCCTCCTCGGTGATCGTGATCGTGATCGGCTGGGTGCTCTTCGATACGCCGCTGCCGGGCTCGCTGGTCGGCTACGCCGTCGCGTACGTCCTGGCTCTGGCCGTCTCGCTCGGCATCGGGACCGCGATCACGGCGGTCTCCCCGAACGCGAAGGCCGGACAGGTCGTCGGGATGGTGGTGTTCTTCCCGAGCATGTTCACGGCCGGGGTGTACTTCCCGGTCGAGGTCTTCGGCGGCACGGTGCGCGACATCATCTCCTTCACGCCCTACGGCGCCGCCTCCAATGCGCTCAACGACGCCACCAGCGGCACGTTCCCCCAGCTGATGGACCTGGCGGTGATGGGCGGATGGGCGGTCGTCCTCTACCTGATTGCCGTGCGCACCTTCCGCTGGGAATGAGAGGGTCCCCCTATGACCTCGGCCGTCGAGCACGAGCAGCGCTGGGAGCGCATCCTGCGCCTGCTGCCCTTCGCGCTGCTCGTGCTCGCCACCGTGCTCAGCGTCGCAACCATGCCGGAGATGGGGCCCGACGCGCTCGGTTGGCGGGTGGTCTTCGGAGTGCTGGTCGCGGTGACCGCCGTATGGATCTGGCGATGGATGTATGTTTACGGCCGCCCACATCCGGTCGGCTACATCGGTCGCACCCTGCTGGCCGCGGCACTCACCATCATCCATCCGCTCTTCTGCATCTTCGCCTGGATCGGATTCCTGGACGCCTTCGAGTCCTTCCGCGGCCGCGGGAGATGGGTCGCGATGGCGGCCACCTCGCTGATCATGGCCATCGGCCAGACCGGTGGACCGCCGCCCTACGACAGCCCGTGGCAGAACGTCGCCCTGCCTGTGCTCTTCGTCGTCAACTTCGGGCTCGCCACCCTGATGGCCCGCTACAGCATGCACCTCGACGCCGTCAGCCAGGAGCGGGCCGACACGATCACCCGGCTGGAGCACGCCCTTGCCGAGAACGCTCGCCTCCAGGAGCGGCTTCTCGCGCAGTCCCGGGAGACCGGCGTACGCGACGAGCGTGAGCGCCTCGCCCGCGAGATCCACGACACCATCGCGCAGTCGCTCGCCGGCGTCGTGGCCCAGCTCCAGGCTGCCGAAGGCTCGGCGGACGCCGACGACGTACGCCGCCGGGTGGCCCGTGCCACCGAGATGGCGCGCACTGCGCTCGTCGAGGCTCGGCGATCGGTCCAGGACCTCTCCCCTGCCGAGCTGACCGACGTGAGCCTCGCCGACGCCGTGGCGACGCTGGTCGCCAGCTGGCGCGAGGATCACGGCATCGAGGCCTCCTTCGTCGTCGTCGGAGACCCCACGGGACTGCACTCCGAGGTCGAGGCCACGTTGCTCCGGATCACCCAAGAGGCTCTCGCCAACGTCGCCAAGCACGCCGACGCATCGCGGGTCGGCGTCACGCTCACCTTCGACGAGGCCGAGGTCATCCTCGACGTACGCGACGACGGCTCCGGCTTCGACCCCACGGCTCCGCGCCGCTCCGGCTCGTTCGGTCTCGGCGTGATGCGCGACCGCGCCGAACGCCTGGCCGGCGTCTTCACCCTCGAGGCCTCCCCCGGCACGGGCACCGCCGTCTCCGCCCGCATCCCCGCCATCGCCCGGGGCGCCGCATGACCCGAGAAGTCGATTCTCGACGCCGAGGCGTCGAGCTCTGACAACCGAGACTCTGACAACCGAGACGAACAGAGGAGCACCGTGATCAGGATCGTGGTCGCCGACGACCATCCCGTCGTACGCGACGGGGTTGCCGCCGCGCTCCAGGCCGAGAGCGGCTTCGAGGTCGTCGGCCAGGCCGGCGACGGTTCCGAGGCCCTGGCGCTGACCGCCCAGCTGAACCCCGACGTGCTCGTCCTCGACCTCCGCATGCCCGGCACCGGTGGCGTCCAGGTGATCGAGGCATTGCGCGCTCGGGAGGCCCGGGTCGGGGTCCTCGTCCTGACCACGTTCGACACCGACACCGACGTCGTGGCCGCGATCGAGGCCGGCGCGACCGGCTATCTCCTCAAGGACGCCCCGACCGCGGAGCTCGTCGCCGCGGTCCGCGCGACCGCCGCCGGCGAGACCGTCCTCTCTCCCGCGGTCGCGACCCGGCTGGCCTCCAGACTCCGCACGCCGGGCCCCTCGGCCACTCTCAGCCAGCGCGAGCGCGAGGTGCTCACCCTGGTCGCCCGCGGCACCACCAACCGCGCGATCGCGGCGTCGCTCTTCGTCAGCGAGGCGACGGTCAAGACCCACCTGGGCCACATCTTCGACAAGCTCGGGGTCACAGACAGAGCAGCCGCGGTCGCACGAGCGTACGACCGCGGCATTCTGGGGTGAACCGCTGTCCGCAGACCGAGGCACCTCGGCGAGCAGTCACTCCCTTCACGGAACTCCGCGCGGGGAGTGAGCGCTCACCGAGTTACCTCGGTGAGCATCCGCGCCTCAGCAGCCGCCGGCGACCGCGGGAAGCACGACGACCTGGTCGCCGTCCTTGAGCTCGGCGTCGAGACCGCCGATGAAGCGTACGTCCTCGTCGTTGATGTAGACGTTGACGAAGCGGCGCAGATCGCCGTTGTCGATGAGGCGCTCCTTGATGCCGGAGTGGTTCGCCTCGAGGTCGTCGATGAGCGCGCTCAGGGTCTTGCCCTCGGCGCTGACTGCCTTCTCACCGGCGGTGTAGGTGCGGAGGATGGTCGGGATCTTGACCTCGATGGCCATGGGTTCGTTCTCCTAGATGTAGGTGGTGCGCGTCACGACAACGTCGGGACGATGCTGATTTCTTCCTCGGTGACGTTGCCGTCGACGATCCGGAACGACCGGAACTCGACCGGGCCGTCGTCATTGCCGTGCTCTCGGGTGCTGACCAGCACGTAGTGAGCGTTCGGCTCCATCGCGAGGCCGATGTCGGTGCGCGAGGGGTAGGCCTCGGTGGCCGTGTGGGAGTGGTAGACGATCACCGGCTCCTCGTCGTTCGCGTCCATCTCCTTGTAGAGCTGGAGCAGATCGGTCGAGTCGAACTCGTAGAAGGTCGGCGAGCCCGCGGCGTTGATCATCTCGATGAACCGCTCGGGCCGGTCGGAGCCCTCGGGCCCCGCGACGATCCCGCACGCCTCGTCGGGATGGTCGCGCTTCGCGTGGGCGACGATCGCGTCGTACGTCGCCTGGTCGATGGTCAGCACAGGATCAGCCTAGGCGGGCTGAGCGGCGATGACGTACGTGACCGGGTGCCGGACACGGTCACGGCACCCTGCCGCGATGGTGTAGTCAGGACGCTGCCCACAGGGCGTCGACGATGGTCTCCTGCAGGATCCCGACCCACTGGTAGATCCCGTAGACCTGGCCCGCGGGGTCATCCTCGGGCAGCGAGTCCCAGAAGTCCTCGTCACCCTCCTCGACGCCGAGCCGGGTCGCGAGCGCGAGCCGGATGTCGGTGAAGGAACGCATCCACGCCTCGGCGTCGGCGATCGAGAGCTCGACGTCGATGACCAGACCGTCCTCGTCGAGCTCGGGCGGGAGCCCGGCCTCCTCGAGCGCGTCGATGATCGTCGAGGCCGCGCGCGCCTTGCCGTCACGCAGCCCGCCCTCGGTGAACCGCCGGAACTCGCCGGCCGCCTCCTCGTCGTCGCCGTAGGCACTCGGGAAAAGCCGCTTCAGCACCGGGTCCTCGGGCTCGGTGGTCGGACCCGAGAAGTCGAGCAGCGCCTCCAGCGGATCGTCGCTCTCGGCCGGCGCGGCGACCTCGTTGCGCAGCAGCTCGACGAGCTGAGATGCCAGCGAGCGGAGCAGGTCGGCCTCGAACCCGGAGAAGGTCGCGATGATCTGCTTGCTGCGGCGGTGGTAGCTGAACCCGCCCATCAGTCCTGCTTCTCCAGGGTCGCCCAGAGCCCGTATTCGTGCATCGCCTGCACGTCACGCTCCATCTCCTCGCGCGACCCGGAGGAGACGGCCGACTTGCCGTCGTTGTGCACCTCCATCATCAGCTTCTCCGACTTCTTCTTGGAGTAGCCGAAGTACTTCTGGAAGACGAAGGTGACGTACGACATCAGGTTGACCGGGTCGTTCCAGACGATGGTCACCCATGGTGTCGACGGGGCGACGAGGTCATCGACCTCCGGCTCGTCGAGCTCCACAGGGCTAGGCGCGCTCATACAACCCATCGTGCCACGATGTGCCCGTGGACTCGACAGCGGACTCGACCGCGCTCCTGACAGATCACTACGAGCTGACCATGCTCCAGGCCGCCCTGAAGGCGGGCACCGCGGAACGCCGCGCCGTCTTCGAGCTGTTCCCCCGCCGCCTGACCGGCGGGCGGCGCTACGGCGTAGTGGCCGGGGTCGGCCGGGCGCTCGACGCCATCGAGGCGTTCCGCTTCGACTCCGAGCAGCTGGCCGTCCTGGAGGGCGTCGTCGACGGCCCCACCTTGGAATGGCTGGCCGGCTACCGGTTCACCGGCGACGTCTGGGGGTACGCCGAGGGCGAGACCTTCTTCCCGCACTCGCCGCTGCTCGTGGTCGAGGCCAGCTTCGCCGAGGCGGTCGTCCTGGAGACGGTGCTGCTCTCGATCTACAACCACGACTCGGCCATCGCCACCGCGGCCTCCCGGATGACGATGGCGGCCGGCGAGCGCCCGTGCATCGAGATGGGCTCGCGGCGCACCCACGAGTCGGCGGCGATCGCCGCCGCCCGGGCGGCCTACGTGGCCGGCTTCACCGCGACCTCCAACCTCGCCGCGCGCGCCCGCTTCGGCGTACCCACCACCGGCACGTCCGCCCACGCCTTCACCCTCCTGCACGACACCGAGGAACAGGCCTTCCGCGCGCAGGTCGCCTCGCTCGGCAAGGGCACCACGCTGCTGGTCGACACCTACGACATCGCCGAGGCGGTGGCGAAGGCGGTCGAGATCGCCGGGCCCGAGCTCGGCGCGGTGCGGATCGACTCCGGCGACCTGGGGCTCCTCGCCCATGACGTACGCCGCCAGCTCGACGACCTCGGCGCCACCGAGACGAAGATCATCGTCACCAGCGACCTGGACGAGTACGCCATCGCCGGCCTCGCGGCCGCCCCGGTCGACGGCTACGGCGTCGGCACCCAGCTGGTCACCGGCTCCGGGCACCCGACCGCCGGCTTCGTCTACAAGCTGGTCGCCCGCGAGGGCGCCACCGGTGAGCTGGAGCCGGTCGCGAAGAAGAGCGCCGCGAAGACCTCGATCGGTGGCCGGAAATACGCCCTGCGCCGCCGCAACCGCAAGGATGTCGCCGACGCCGAGGTGATCGGCATCGGCACGCCTCCTCAGGGTGACGACAACGACCGTCCCCTCCTCACCCAGCTCGTACGCAAGGGCGAGATCGTCGGTCGCGAGCCCCTCGACGCGGCCCGCGACCGCCACCGGGCCTCCGTCGCCGAGCTCCCCGTCATCGCCCACTCGCTCCTCAAGGGCGATCCCGCGATCCCCACCCAGTTCATCTGATCGCACGCCGCCCGGCCGGATGTTCGTCTAGGTATGCAGATCTACCGTCACACCCCACGTGGAACTCCGCTGGGGATGTGACGGTTCGGCTGCATACCTAGACGAACCGTCACCGTCTACGCTGGCGAGCATGACGCGTGCACTGATCGTGGTCGACGTACAGAACGACTTCTGCGAGGGCGGGTCCCTGCCGGTCGACGGCGGGGCCCGGGTGGCCTACGACATCGGTCAGCTGCTGCGCGAGCGGGCCGCGAGCAAGCAGCCGGAGCCGACGTACGGGCTGGTGGTGGCGACCAAGGACCACCACATCGACCCGGGCGACCACTTCGGCAACCCGCCGGACTACGTGGACTCGTGGCCGGCGCACTGCGTGGTCGGCACCGACGGCGAGGCGTTCCACCCCAACCTGGACCCGGTCACCTTCGACGAGATCTTCCGCAAGGGCGAGTATGCAGCGGCCTACTCCGGCTTCGAGGGCACGGCCACCGGCGGCGCCACGCTGATCGACTGGCTCCGTGCCCACGGTGTCGAGGAGGTCGACGTGTGCGGCCTGGCGACCGACTACTGCGTACGTGCCACCGCGCTCGACGCACGTGCAGCCGGTTTCCGCACCACGCTGCTCTCCGATCTGACCGCCGGAGTGGCAACGGCGAGCACCGCGGCAGCCCTCGAGGAGATGCAGGCAGCCGGAGTAACGGTCTCGTGACAGAAAAGGGAATTTTCTGCAGATAGGAATCCCCTGACGGTCTATTCTCTCTCGAATGGCTCGGATCTCGGCGACAGCCCCACTTCGCGAACCCCACTTCCGGTGGTTCTTCGCATCCCGCTCGATCAACCTGGTCGGCAACTTCATGGCGCCCGTCGCCCTCGCCTTCGCGGTCCTGGAGGTGAGCGACGCCCCGATCGCGATCGGGGCCGTCCTCGCCGCGCGCACGATCCCGATGGTCGTCTTCATGCTGATCGGCGGCGTGCTCGCCGACCGGATGGGCCGCGCCCGGATCCTCTTCGCCTCCAACCTGGTCTCCGGCCTGAGCCAGGCGGTCGTGGCCGTGCTTGTCATCGCCGGCGTCGCCGAGCTGTGGCACCTGATCGTCCTCTCTGCCCTCAACGGCATCGTCTCCGCCGCCGGACTGCCCGCTCAGCAGGGGATCATCCCGCTCGTGGTGCCTCGCACCATGCTGCAGGAGGCCAACGTGCTGATGTCGCTGACCCGGGCGGTCATCGCGGTCGCCGGGCCCGGCACTGCCGGCCTGCTCGTCCTCAGCGTCGGCGCAGGCTGGGCCCTCGCGCTCGACGCGGCCACCTGGATCATCGCGGCGGTGCTGCTCCTGCCGGTCAAGCTCACCGGCACGGTCGCCAAGGCATCGGTCATCGGCGACCTGCGCACGGGATGGGACTACTTCCGCTCGACGACCTGGCTGTGGCTCTGCGTCGCCGCCGCGACCCTGCTCAACGCACTCTACGAGGGCGGGCTGCTCACCCTCGGCCCGCAGCGGGCCGAGGGGTCGTCGCTCGGGGCCGGTGGCTGGGGCCTGATCCTGACCTTCCAGGGGATCGGGGTGCTCGTCGCGACGATCGTGCTGATGAAGATCCGGCTCGAACGGCCGCTGTTCTTCGGCATGATCGGCATGGCCCTGTTCGGCCTGCCGATCGCCGCGCTCGGATTCTCCACCGACCTGGCGGTGCTGCTGCCCGCGGCCGCCCTCTCCGGCGCCGGAGTCCAGGTCTTCAGCCTCGGCTGGCAGCTGTCCATGCAGGAGCACGTGCCCACCGACCTGCTCTCCCGGGCCTCCTCCTACGACCAGCTCGGGACCTACATCGCCATCCCCGTCGGCCAGCTGGCGATGGGGCCGCTGGCCGCTGCCTACGGGATCGAGAACATGCTCGCCATCGCCGGCATCGCCTTCGTGGTGATCTCGCTGGCGACGCTGCTGAGTCCGGCCGTACGCCGCCTGAACCGGGTGGTCGTCCCGGAGCCGGAGCCCAACGGAGCCCCGGCTCACTGAGCTAGTAGTGGCGCGTCCCGGAAGTTCCTGGGCGCTTCGCGCCGCCATGGCACGCACCTGGCCGCGTTGGCGCCGCTCGGAAGACGCCGGTATGACGTCGCGACGCCGCCTTGCCATGCACACACCCTGACGACGCCAACCGTTCAGGAACTTCCACGACGCACCACTAGCCCCAGCGGTCTGCGAGGGTGCGGATCACGTTGAGGTTGCGGTTGGTGCTGATCGCGATGTGTCGCTCCACGACGGCGTTGGTGATCTTCGTCTGGTGGAAGTTCTCGGTGAGCAGGTGCACGGCGCGGCCGATGACGTAGACGCGCTCGCCCTCCCCTGCTCGTGCCGCCAGGGCCTCCCGGGAGCCGGAGTCGCTGTGCTCCTTGCACAGGAACACGAACTGTCTGCCCTCGTGCCCCGCACCGACCGCCGCGGCGTCGTTGGCGATCACCTTCAGCTCGGCCGGCGTGACGCAGATCGTCGGCACCTCGAAGAAGCGGTCGGACGCGAAGGCCTCCTCCAGGATCGTCTCCATCTCGACCCGGTCACCGACCGGGTGGTCGAACCGTACGTTGCCCGTGTTGATGTAGGTCTCGACGTTCGTTCCGCCGGCCCTCACGACCGCGGCGATGATCGCCTGCTTCGGGAACTTCCGGGTCGCGCCGAGGTTGATGGCGCGCAGGAACGCGATCCAGGTATGCCGCTCCGATGTCATTCTCAGATAGTCTCCACCCGTCCGCCGCGCCGCAACCCCGACCATGGATTCCGATCGATGCCTTCTCAGCAGCTGCTCACCTCGGCAGCCCCGACCGCCTCGGGCTCCGCTTCGACGACCCTGGAGCTCTCCAGCGATCTCGTCGTCTACGCGGCGCGCCTCATGCGCCTGGTCCGCCGCGCGCTCGACCTCCCGGCCAGCGTCCGGGTCCTCACCATCCTCGACGCGATCGGTCCGCTCGGCATCACCGACCTGGCCCGCGCCGACGGCTGCTCGCAGCCCACGATGTCGGCCCAGATCGCCCAGCTGGTCGAGACCGGCCTGGTCACCAAGGAGCCCAACCCCGCCGATGCCCGGGCGAGCCTGGTGGCCCTCACCGACGCCGGCCGCGCCGACCTGGCCGACGTACGCGAGCGCATCTCGCACCTCATCGCCGAGCGGCTGGAGTCGCACCACCGCACCCGGGCCGACCTCGAGGCCGCCGTCTCCGTGCTGCGCGACCTGGTCGAGGGCGAGTCCCTCGCCTAAGCAGAGGTCGTCGCAGCGACCGCGGCCGCGATCACGGCCGGATCGGTCACCCAGTGACCGCCGTCGTCGGCCACGCCCAGCGCCACCCGGTCGGTCGTGACGACCCGTCGCTTGGCGGAGAGATGCACGCCCTCGACACCGAGCGCGGCGAGCGTCGCGATCGCGTCGATCGTGACCCCGCCCCCGGCCAGCACGTCTGGGCCTCCCACCGCGACCATCTCGGCGATCGTCGCGCTCCCCGCCGCCGCGGTCTGCGCACCACCCGAGGTCAGGACCCGGTCGACCACGCCTCCCAGCGCCCGGACGGCCGCGACCGGGTCGGCGCTGAGGTCGATCGCCCGGTGGAACGTCACCGTCGCCTCGTACGCAGCGGCGGCATCCGCCAGCTCCCGGACCAGGTCCACGTCGGGCTCACCGTGCGGGGTGAGAGCACCGACCACGATCCCGTCGGCGCCGGCCTCCAGGACGGTCTCGACCTCGCGCTGCAGGAGGTAGCGCTCCTCGAGCGAGTAGCCGAACCCGCCCGGCCGCGGCCGGACGAGCACGTGAACGCCCTGCCAGCCGTCGGCGGCATCGACGCCGCCGACCTCGTCGAGGACTGCATCGACCAGTCCCTGGGACGGGGTGACACCGCCGACCTCGAGCGCGGCGCAGAGCTCGACCCGGGTCGCGCCGGCTGCTCGCGCGGCGCGAACTCCGTCGACCGAGGTCACCGCGATCTCGACAGCCGTCTTCCGCCGTCCGGCCGAGATCACGCCGAACCCCGGGCCGCCCAGTCACGCAGGGTGTCGATCCGCTCGCGCAGCTGCTCGGCGTTGGCGACCGCCGCCGGCGGGCCGCCGCACTCCTTGCGGAGCCGGTTGTGGGTGACGCCGTGGGGTGTCTTGGTGCGGTGGTGCCAGGCGGCGACCAGGCCGTTGAGCTCGCGTCGGAGCACGGCGAGCTGCTCGTGGGCCGCGACCGCGGCGACCGGCTCGTCGGCAGCCACCGGGGCAGAGCCCGCGGCCGACTTCTGCTTCCTCGCCCGGTCGCTCTGCCGCTGCTGGAGCAGGGTCTTCATCTGGTCGGCGTCGAGGAGCCCTGGGATGCCGAGGAAGTCCATCTCCTCCTCGGAGCCCACATGCACCTCGCCGGAGTGACCGAACTCGCCACCGTCGAAGAGCACCCGGTCGAAGCGCGCCTCCGAGCCCATGGCCTCCCAGGCTCCGAGCTCCTCCTCCGAGGCGCCTTCCTCGGCGTTGGCCGCTGCCATCAGCGCGTCCTCGGCGGCGAAGATGTCGTCCTCGCTGGTGACCTTCTTGCCGAGCACGTGGTCACGCTGCAGCTCGAGCTCGGAGGCGAAGCCGAGCAGGTTGGGGACCGACGGCAGGAACACGGAGGCGGTCTCGCCCCGGGTGCGGGCACGTACGAAGCGGCCGACCGCCTGCGCGAAGAAGAGCGGTGTGGAGGTGGTGGTCGCGTAGACCCCGACCGCCAGCCGGGGCACGTCGACGCCCTCGGAGACCATCCGGACCGCGACCATCCAACGGTCGTCGGACTCGGAGAACTTCGCGATCTTCTTCGAGCCGGCCTTCTCGTCGGAGAGCACGACGGTGGCACTCTGCCCGGTGATGCTCTTCAAGGTCTTGGCGTAGGAGCGTGCCGAGTCCTGATCGGTGGCGATGACCAGGCCGCCCGCGTCCGGTACGTGGCGGCGCACCTCGGTCAAGCGCTTGTCGGCGGCGGCCAGCACCGACGGGATCCAGGATCCGTTCGGGTCGAGCGCGGTCCGCAGCGCCTGCGAGGTCAGGTCCTTGGTCAGCGGCTCGCCGAGGTGGGCGGCGATCTCGTCACCGGCACGGGTGCGCCACTGCATCTGTCCCGAGTAGGCCATGAAGAGCACCGGGCGGACGACGTGGTCGCGCAGAGCCTCGGCGTAGCCGTAGGTGTAGTCGGCCGCCGAGCGCGGGATGCCGTCCTCGCCGGGCGCGTAGGTCACGAACGGGATCGGGTTGGTGTCGGAGCGGAAGGGTGTACCGGTCAGCGCCAGCCGTCTCGCGGCCGGCTCGAAGGCCTCGCGGATCCCGTCTCCCCAGGACAGCGCGTCGCCGGCGTGGTGCACCTCGTCGAGGATGACCAGCGTCTTGAACCGCTCCGTGCGGATCCGCATCGCGAGCGGGTTGACCGCCACCCCCGCGTACGTCACAGCGATCCCGACGTAGTCGGCCGAGGTCTTGCCCTGGCCCGCGGAGTAGGTCGGGTCGATCGGGATGCCGGCCCGCGCCGCCGCCTCGGCCCACTGGACCTTGAGGTGCTCGGTGGGCGCGACGATGGTGACCCGATCCACCAAGCGGCGCCCGAGCAGCTCGGCAGCGACCGTCAGCGCGAAGGTCGTCTTCCCAGCACCAGGGGTCGCGACGGCGAGGAAGTCACGGGGATGGTCGGTGAGATAGGCGTTCAGCGCCTCCTGCTGCCAAGCACGAAGCTTGGGCGCAGTGCCCCAGGCAGCCTTGTTCGGCCACGCGGGTGTGAGAGCGCCGGGAAGGTCGGCGCCGCTCACTCGTCGTCGCCCTCGCCACCGCCCGGCGGCATCCCCTCGAAGATCTCTTTGCAGTCGGGGCAGACCGGGAACTTGGACCCGTCGCGGCTCGGCACCCACACCTTGCCGCACAGCGCGACCACGGGAGTGCCCATGACCATCGCCTCGGTCAGCTTGTCCTTCTCCACGTAGTGGGAGTAGCGGTCGTGGTCACCCTCCTCGGTGGGGACGTCCTGCTCGCGGATGTCCTCCCGTTCCTTGACGGCTTCTTTCGTGCCGAATCCCAGGATGCCCATGCGGACAACCTTACTAGGGTGCTTCAGTTGAGGCCGGGGTCGGGAGGGCGCGTGGCGTGGAAAGCCAGCTCACCGGGCTGACGCCGGAGCACCGCGGCCCACATCGAGCTCACGTCGTCATGGAAGGCGTCATAGGGCTCGCTGTCGACGACGAACCAGGAACCCTCTTCCACCTCACCCTGGAGCTGAGCCGCGCCCCAGCCGGCATAGCCGGCGAAGATCCGCAGCCGCGAGAGCGTGCCGTCGACCAGCTCGACGGGGGTGTCGAGATCGAGCAGCCCGAGGCGCCCGACCACCGGGCGAAAGCCCAGCGGCGGGTCGTCGGAGTCCACCAGGAGCGCGACCGCGATCGCAGAGTCCTTGCTCACCGGGCCGCCTTGGAAGAGGACATCGGGGTCGGCGACGGAGGTCGCCCACGGATGCAGCACCTCGTCGACCGGCACCGGCGAGGGCCGGTTCAGCACGACACCCAGGGCACCGTCGTCGTTGACCTCGATCAGCAGCACCACGGTGTCGACGAAGCTGGGGTCACGAAGCTCCGGGGTGGCAACCAGCAGCCGCCCGGCGCGTACGTCGTTCCGCTCGGTCATGACGCCATGATCGCATCACCCGGGTCACATCGACCGCAACATCGATTCCGGACCGGGGACGAGCCTCAGGCGGCCGGCGAACGGACCGACCGGAACCTGTCGACGAGGCCGGCGAAGGGCCCGCGTTCGGGGACCGCGACGGCCGGTTCGTACTCGGCGCGGGCACGCAGTTCGATCATCGAGCCGATCTGGACGCACTCGGCGTCGGCGAATGCTCCCTTGCCCGCCATGACGGCGAGGGTGAGGTGCTCCTTGGCCTGCGCCTTGGCCAGCGCGACAGCCATCGCCTCATCGACCGGAAGCGCCTGGTAGCGGTCGAGGACCGCCCGGATTCCGGGCAGATCGTCGGCGGCACCGTGCCAGGCCTGCACGACGGCGGCTTCGAGGTCCATGGGCTGACTGGCGAGCTCGGTCTCGATGCGGCCGGACAGGCGGGTGTGCCAGCGCAGCTGCAGGGCGGCGAGCAGGTCGAGCTCGTCGGTGAAGGTCTCGGTGACGCCGGGAAGATCCATGGGCAGCAGGCCGTCTCGACGCTCGTCGACGGCGGCGACCACGCTGCGGAGGATCTCCCCGCGCCGGTGGTGGCTGGTCCAGCTCATGTGTCGGCTCCTTGCGGATGGTGGACACTCACATACCGTGAGTACGTACCTACAGTATTGGACGTACCAACGGTATGGCCAATACCTGGGACGGTGATTCCGAACACGGCCGTTAGAGTGGGCGGGTGGCAAAGTCGTCCGTGAGCAAGCTCGTCCCCAAGGTTCCCCCGCTGCCGTCCGTGCCGGGGATGTCCCGGAGGCAGCAGTTCTCCGCCTCGACCAAGAAGTCGCTCGTCGAGGTCGCCGAGAAGCTCTTCACCGAGCACGGCTACGCGAGCACCTCCCTGGACGCCATCGTGGCCGGAGCGGAGGTCACCAAGGGCGCGCTCTACCACCACTTCAGCGGCAAGCAGGCGCTCTACGAGGTCGTCTTCGAGAAGGTCGAGGCCGCCACTGCGCAGAGCATCGACGCCGCCATGCGCGAGGCGAAGGACCCCTGGGAGCAGGCGCGCGCCGGCCTGCGTACGTTCCTGGAGGCCGTCCAGCAGCCCACCTACCGCCGGATCGTCGTGCAGGAGGGCCCTGCGGTCCTCGGCTACCAGCGCTACCGCGAGCAGGAGGAGCGCTCCACGTTCACCGTCGTCGAGGACATCGTCGCCGCGGTCCTGCGCGCCGGCGACCGCACCGTCGACGACGAGATGGTCGCCACCTTCGCCCGGCTCTTCTTCGGGGCCATGTCGGCCGCCGGCGAGTCCGTCACCGAGGCCAGCAACCCCGAGGACGCCGCCGAGCGGATCGAATTGGCCGTGACCTACCTGCTCACCGGGGTCCAGACCCTGGCGCAGCAGGGCGTCAAGGTCGAGGACATGCGCTGAGAGATGGCGCGGGCGGGGCCGCCCGCGCCATCTCTGCGCTACTTGACCGTCACGCCGCCGGGCTCGACCTGGCCGTTGCCCTGGGGGATCAGGTCCAGCCACACCTTGCCCGGCGGGACCTCGATCGCGGCACCGTTCGCGTCGGTGAACGTGACCGCGCCCTTCTCGCCCTTCTTCACCCAGGTCGCCTCGACGATCTGGCCGTCACGCAGGATCCACGCCTTGCCTCGGCCGGTGAAGTGGGAGACCGGCACGATCGCGCCGCCCGGATCCTTGTAGGGCGCGATGGTGGTCCTCGTCTGGGCGACGAGGACGGTGTCGGCGAGGAACTGGCCGCTCTTGCCCATGTAGTTGTTCTTCAGACGGTACTTGCCGCCCCGGAAGACCCAGTTGTCGGTGCGAGCCTGGGAGAACTTCACGTCGACGGCCTTGGCGGGCTTGCCACCAGCCAGCTTCGTGGTCGCGTCGCCCCACGGCATGAAGTCGGCGGGCCGCTTCGCGGCGCCTTCCTTGGCGGCCGCCCTGCCGGCCTTCACCACCTTGGCAACGACGCTGTGCAGGTAGTCGTGGGGCTTGCTGGTGTCACGTACGACGTAGGGCGTGGACATGTCGATCCACTCCACGTCGTGCTTCTTCAGCTGGGCGTAGGTGTAGGGCGCGGCACCGCTGGTCATGATCTTGGCATCGATCGGGGCGGCGATGCCGGCGTCGGTCGCCCGCATCGAGCGGACCGGCCCGGCTTCCTTCGGGAGCTGGGAGTAGTAGGCCACGGCCAACCGCGTCACGCCGCCCTCGACCAGCTCCTGGACGACCATGTCCGCCTTGGCGAGCCCGTATTGCGGGGCGCTGGCCGCGGTGTTGTCGATCTTGACGATGTAGGCGGGGTGCTTGCGCGCAGCGGTCTGGCCCTCGGGGAGCTCCGCACCGGTCAGCGGCTCGTGGTCGGGCTCAGCCGGCGCCGACGGCGACGGCTTCGTCTCCTTCGGCTTCTCCTCCGAGGAGCCACAGCCGGTCAGGACCAGTCCGGCGGCGGCGAGCGTCGCCGTCGCTCGCAGCAGGAACCCCGGGCGGGACGTGCGCATCATCGATCTCCATCTGCATCGGCCTGCATCGGCTCATCTACCTTGACGAGTGTCAGACGGTAATCGTTGCATCCAACAGCGGCTCGCCCGGGGTTCCTCCTATGACCAGATCAGGCGACCGTCGCGCCGCCGTCGACGTAGAGGGTCTGACCGGTGATGTAGGAGGCCTCGTCGCTGGCCAGGAAAGCCGCGGCCGCGGCGATGTCGGCGGGCTCGCCGACACGCTTCACCGGGTTGGCGTCGGCGGAGAGCTTGCGGAACTCGTCGACGTCGAGACCGAGGCGAGCGGCGGTCTGGTCGGTCATCTCGGTGGCGATGAACCCCGGCGCGATGGCGTTCACGTTGACGCCGAACGGGCCCAGTTCGAGCGCGAGGGTGCGGGTGAAGCCCTGCACACCGGCCTTCGCCGCGGAGTAGTTGGCCTGGCCGCGGTTGCCGGTGGCCGAGGTGGAGGAGACATTGATGATCTTGCCGTACTTCTGCTTCACGAAGACCGCCTGCGCCGCCTTCGACATCAGGAAGTGGCCCTTGAGGTGGACGTTCATGACCAAGTCCCAGTCGTCCTCGGTCATCTTGAAGAGCAGGTTGTCGCGGGTGATCCCGGCGTTGTTCATCAGGATGTGCAGGCCGCCGAGCTCCTCGACGACGCGGGCGACAGCGGCCTCGGTGTCCTCAGCCTTCGCGACGTTGGCGCCGATGCCGACCGACGTGGCACCGTCCACCAGCGGCAGCTTGGCGGCCGCCTCAGCAGCGGCGGCCTCGTCGAGGTCGATGATCGCGACCGAGGCACCCTCCTCGGCGAAACGCGTGGCGACTCCGAAACCGATCCCGCGCGCTGCACCGGTGATGACTGCGACGCGTCCGTCGAAACGACCCATGACTCAAACTCCTTTGGTTGTGACGAGGCCCACGAACACGTGCGGCCCCCGCCGACTGTAGCGAGGGCCGTACGTGATGTCGCGAGGTGTCTACTGATTGGTAGGTTCTACCGGTTCGCCACCCAGGCGTCGCGCGTGGACACACCCAGGTCGGGGTGGTCGGTGAAGAACGCGTCGACACCGGCGTCGAGGTAGGGCCCGACCTCGCAGGCCAGGTCGCCGATCGCGATCGGGTCGGTGCCGATGCGGCACTCGGCGGGCAGGTTCTTGTTCTCGGCGCGCATGGTCCAGATGACGGTCGGCAGCCCGGCACGCTCGGCACGGTCGGCGAGGTCGGTGGGCTCACCGAGGGTGCCGTCCGCGTCGCGCGGGATGAAGTAGTACTTGTAGGGCGCCACCTGGTCGGCGTACTTCCGGATGCTGCGCAGGCCCTTGTCGGTGACCAGGAAGTCGTTGGTCACCCCGGTCCCGGCGACGACCTGGTCGTACGGAGCCCCGCCGAAGTCGATCAGCTGCACCAGCTGGGTGCCGATCATCCGATTGAGGTCCTTGAGGTTGCTGACCTCGAACGACTGGATCACCGCCGCAGCGCGCTTGCCGCCGAGGCCGTGGCTCTTCAGGCTCTTCACGAGCGGCTCCTCCAGCGAGAGGCCGATGGAGTCGAAGTACGTCGGGTGCTTCGTCTCCGGGGCCACGCCGATCGTACGTCCGGTCTCGGCCTCCTTGGCATCGACCAGGTCGAGCACCTCGTCGAGGGTCGGCACCTGGTAGTGACCGTTGTAGGCGGTGTTGGCAGGGCGGTCGCCCGGGATGCGCTCCACGGCGCGCAGCGTCTTCAGCTCGGCGAGGGTGAAGTCCTCGGTGAACCAGCCGGTCAGCGCCTTGCCGTCGATCGTCTTGGTCGTCTTCCGGTCCGCGAACTCGGGGCGGGTGGCGACATCGGTGGTGCCGGAGATCTCGTTCTCGTGACGGGCGACGAGCACGCCGTCCTTGGTCGAGACCACGTCGGGCTCGATGTAGTCGGCACCCTGCTCGATGGCCAGGTCGTAGGCCGCGAGGGTGTGCTCCGGCCGGTAGCCCGAGGCGCCACGGTGACCGAAGACGATCGGCTCGGCGACCGTGTGCTTGCCCGCCTGGACGGCGGAGGTGGCGGACGTGGCGGTGGCCGCCGTGGAGGCAGGGGTCGAGACCAGGACTGTCCCGGCGGCGAGCGCCGCAGCGGCGGCCACCGTGAGACTACGCAGGCGAGTGGGGTTCGGCGTGTTCATGGCGTGATCACACTAGCCCTGGAAGTCCCTGGGCCCGGTGTGTGGTGAACGCCGCGTGACGATCTGTCGAAGCCCGTCGTCCCGCGATCACGTCCTGCAGCACGTCGGGCTTGTTGGTGATGATCCCGTCGACGCCGCGGTCCAGGACGGCACTCATCGTGGCGGCGTCGTCGACCGTCCAGGAGTGGATCTCCATCCCCAGGGCGTGTACGCGGGCGACGTAGCCGGCGTCGAACGAGCCGTGGTGGGGATTGATCTGGTCGGCCCAGGTGTAGCTGTCCAGGTCGGCGTACGCGGGGGTGCCCAGCAGGCCGACCGGCACCTCGGGCTGGACGCTCTTGTAGGTCTTCATGGACCCGAAGTCGAAGCTCTGCACGACCAGCCGGTTCGCGGCGACCGCGGAACGTACGTAGCCGGGGAAGGCGTCGAACTCGGCCGCGACCTTCTTCTCGATGCCCGGGTAGAGCCCGGGCGACTTGAGCTCCATCAGGATCCCGGACCGCGAGGGCCGCACCTGCTCGACCATCTCCCTCAGCGTGGGCACCGGCTCGCCGGCGTACTCCTCACCGAACCACGATCCGGCGTCCAGGGTCTTGATCTCGGCGAGCGTGAAGTCCTTGACCCGCCATGGCGAGCGGCCGGGGAAGCGCTGCTCGACGTCGGTCGTACGCGACAAGGTCGTGTCGTGCATCAGCACAAGCTCGCCGTCCTCGGTGGCCTGCACGTCCGACTCGATCCAGTCTGCTCCCTGCTCGATGCCCACCCTGAACGCGGCGAGCGTGTTCTCCGGGGCGTACGCGCTCGCCCCGCGGTGCGCGGTCACGGTGATGTGGTCGGCCCGATGGGCCTCGACGGCGTTGACCGCCACCGGGACGAGCATCGTGCCTGCGGCCAGCGCCACGCCGGCCAGGGTTGAGGTGAAGGTCTTGGACGCGACGGACGTCAGCGACATTGCGCACTCCCGGGATCAGTGGACAACAACTGACCCCGAGTGAATCGGCCCTCCCCGACCTCGCCCCGACGACTCGATGGCCGAAGCCGTACGCCTCGGTGAACTCGGCCCGGCTCAGCCCAGCACGGCACGCAGCCGGTCGGCGTACTCCTTCTGCTCGCCGGCGGCGTACTTGTGGCGGGGCCAGAAGAAGCCCTTGAGACCGTCGCCGCGGGTGCGCGGGACGACGTGGAGGTGGAGGTGTGGGACGGACTGGCTGACCACGTTGTTGATCGCGACGAAGCTGCCCTGGGCTCCGAGACCCTCGACGACGGCGGCGGCCAATCGTTGACCGTTCGCGACGAAGCGTCCGTGCAGGTCGGGAGGGAGATCGAGCAACGTCTCGAGGTGCTGCCGGGGCACCATCAGGATGTGCCCCTTCTGCACCGGCCGGTGGTCGAGGAAGGCCAGGAACAGGTCGTCCTCGAAGACCACCTCGGCCTCCAGGTCGCCGGCGACCACGTCGCAGAACACACACGTCACGACACACACCTCACGATTCATCACCCCAGGCCAGCGTCGCGACCACGAGGTCGACGGTCGGCAGGGCCAGGTCGGCGAGATCGGGGTGCGGGAAGGAGTAGATCAGGCGCGACTCGTAGAGCCGGTCGGGCGAGGCGATCCACCGCTCCCCCACCGTGGTCGTCTCGGCCTGCAGCGGATGCCGCACCATCCCGAACGGCGCCGGCCGGCTCAGCGCGACCGCGAGGCCGGACGGGCGCCGCCCGACCCGCTGCAGCCAGTAGGCCAGGAACGCCGCGCCCTGCTCGGCGGCCGCGTCCTTCGCGGCGACCATCCACTGAGCCCACTCGGGCTGCTCGCTCTTGGACCGCTGCACCTTCGGCAGGACCTTGTCGGTCAGGTCGGCGAGCTGATAGTCGCGTACGTCATCGTCGGACATGTCGACGACGTACCACTCCTGCCCCTTCGGCAGCCGCAGGTCGACGTGCGGTTTCGGACCGAGCGCCTTGAGCACGTCCTTGATGCCCGCCCGGAAGCGGTTCGGCCCGGCCGGGTCGAAGGTGACGTACGCGATCTCCTCGAGGTTGGCGGTGAGGAACTCACGCAGGCCGTCGCCGCTGCGCAGCTGGGCCCGGCGGCGGGTGTCGTCGGCGAGGAACGTCTCCAGTGCCTCCTGAGAGGAGAAGAGCATCGCCTCGTACGGTGGCCGGTTGCCGCGGTCCCCCGGGAACACCCGGATCCGGGCCTCGTCGAGCTGGGGAACGACAACCTGACCGCTACGCAGCGCGGCACCGACCGCGTCGGCGTCGGCGTCGGCGAGCGCCACCTCCAGCGCGCGGTTGCGGTAGCCGTCGGGATCCATTCCCCGAGGTTAAACCCCGTTTGCCGCCGCTAATGGCACGACACGGCCTCGGCACCGCACGGCATGATCTGCCGGGCAGCGACCCGGCCGCTGACCGGAGCGTCGAAGTGGTGCAGGTCGCCCGAGCCGTACGTCCACCGCATTCCGTTGTTGCGCATCGCCCGGACGACGCCGTGGCTGGTGCTGCGCCAGGCCACTCGCGGGTGGGAGCGCGAGGGCCACCACCTGTTGGGCACGTAGCCGTCGCGCGACCGGTAAGGGTTCTCCCAGGGGTTGACGTCGAGGGAGCGACCGTAGGAATGCGGCGAGCGCACACCCGGGCGGCCGACGACGTTGCGACAGTTGAAGGCCGAGGTGTTGTCGGCGTCCATGGACGCGTAGTCGTTGCCGCCGCGCAGCGTCTTGGAGTAGCCGAACCGGTCGACGCGATACATCCGTCGGATCGGGTAGCGGCCGGCGTACATCGCGGTCAGGGCGTTCTTCATGCGGCCGACCGAGTCGCGGTGGGCGATGATCTCGCCGCGTCGGCGGTAGCCGGAGTAGTCCCAGTAGTTGATGCGCAGCAGCCGTAGGTTGGCCCGCCCCACCGGGCAGCCGCTGTGCCACGAGACGCCGACCATCGAGCGCCACACCCCGTCGGGGATGGTGGTGACGACGCCGTTGGCACCGCTCCCGGTGGCGCGCGGCTGGACCGGCGGGTTGCGTCTCGGTTTCGGGGCGGCGCTGGGCAGCCGCACCGGGGCCACCGGCGGGACGTTGTCGAGCCGGTAGTAGTTGCTCCACGCCGCGTTCACCCCGACGACGGCACTCGAGTTGGCTCGCCAGATGGTGTCGTAGCGGGGACGTACGCTGACACTGGCGCGGCCCTCGGCGTTGGTCGTCACCGTCGTGTGGAGAGCGTAGCCATCGGCCCCCGCCGTCTTGGTGTAGAGCTTGACCCGGCTGCCAGGGACCGGCCGGCCACCAGGCGTGCGGAGGGTGATCGTGATCGTCGAGCTCCGCTCGTCGACCACCGTCCCGGGGCCGGAGAGCCGTAGGACACCGTCGACCGCCGCCGACGCAGGCACGCTCCACAGGAGCGTGACAACACATGCCAGAACAACCCCGACCCAGGCGAATCTACCCATCCCCATGAACCGAGTGTGGGGTGACCTAGGACACCCCGCCAGTCCAATTCGGTGTATCCGGGCCTGTTCGAGATCTCGCCACCGAGATCTCGAACAGGCCTCCAGTCATGCCGTGGCTGCTGCCCCGAGCCTCGCGGGAGTGTCATCGTCGCAGGTCGCAAAGAAGTTTCCGACCTCGTCGACCATGTGGCTGAACGATTCCGCTGCGAAGAGCACCGGCTGGTAGTGGGTGATGTCGTAGTCGATCGTCGCCATCTGGGCGAAGTCGATCGGGCGCACCTCCACCTCCCGCATCTCCTCGATCTCGCCGTAGGAGGAGAGCAGCCCCGCTCCGTACGCCTTGATCTCGCCGTCCTCGTGGAGCACCCCGAACTCGATGGTGAACCAGAAGACGTCGGCGACGACCTGGAGCGCCTCTCGGGTCTGGACCCGGCGCGCGGCCGCGCCGGCGAGACGCTTGACCTCGGCGACCTGCGGGTCGGCGAGCAGGTTCCCGTGACCGATCACCTCGTGGATGATGTCGGGCTCCGGGGTGTAGAGCGGCACCGCGTGATGACGCAGATACTGCGTCGAGTGGAACTGCCCGTCGGCCAGGCTCCCGTAGAACTCCTCCAGCGGGACGATCCCCGCGGCCGGAACGTATTCGAACCCGGTCAGCGGCTTGAGCCCCGCTGAGACCTCGTCGAGCTGTGGCACCCGATCGGTCGGGAGATTGAGGGCCTCGACCGCGGCGAGATAGTTGCGGCAGGCGTATTTCGCGTGCAGCGGCGCGATCTCGCGGCACACCGTCCGCCAGATCTCGTTCTCCGTCTCGGTGTAGTCGATCCGGGGGACGGTGTCTCCCGGCTTCCAACCCAGCGCCGCGGCAGCGATCTCGCTCCGTCGTGCCCGGTAGTCCTGGTCTGCGAACCCGGGGTGGTTGTCCCCCAGGTGCACCTCGACCTGCCCGTCCTCGCCCACGGTGACGGGCGAGTAGAGCTGTCCTTCCTCGAACATCCTTACCTCCATGTGACGTACGCCTCACCACCCTATCGCGCACGCAAGAGAAGTCATTTCGCCAGGGAGATGAACGACCGGAAGTCTTACGTCGACGGACGTGACGGGCGCCTAGGAGTCTTCGGGCAGGGTCGTCAACATGAGCGCGAACGCCGCCAGCGACTTGCCGTCGACGAGTTCGCCATCACGAATCATCTGCATGACATCGTCGCGCCCGAACCACGCAGATCGCATGTCCTGCTCTTCTGGATCTCGCTGATGAGCGGTCTGCGTAAGATCCGTAGCCAACACGACGGTGCACCGCTGAGTCATCGTGCTCGGCGTGATCTCCACCCGGCCCAGCACGCTCATGCAACCGGCCAGCAGGCCCGCCTCCTCGCGAAGTTCTCGCCCTGCCGTGTCCACGACGTCCGCGTCGACGCTCGCATCGATGTTCCCCGACGGAAACTCCCAGCGGCGCGCAGCCACTGGGTGCCGGTACTGCTCTACCAGGTAGAAGCCTTGGGCATCGACCGGAATCACCAGGACGATGTCACCGCTCTCGACGAGCGTGTAGGTGCCTATCGATCCGTCGTCGCGGCGTACGGTGTCCTCTCGCACCGCAAGCCATCGGTCGGCATAGACCTGCCTGCTTCCAAGCGCGCGCATACCGTGCAGTCTGCCCGGGCGTCGGATCCCAGTGCTTCGGAATGACGGAAGGCGCGAAGGCAACCATGCCGCAGGACGTGAACGAGCCAGCAAGCGGCCACAGAACCGGCCAGAGGTGCCCCGACACGCCGAGATGCCGGCGTGTCGGGGCACCCCTCCGGCCCATCCGTGGCCTCCCGGCGCACAGGTCAACCACGGGCGAGCCAAGGACGTGCCAGGGCGTCCCGCGAGACGAAGCGGCAACACCAGCCGCGCGGCACCAAGGGGGTGCGGGGGATCTCCCCCGCCGCGACGCGGCCGTCTCAGCCACGCGCCCACCTCATGGGGGTGCGGGTGGCGAAGCCCCCGCCTCCGCGCGAAGCGCGGACAAATGACGAGAGCGACGTGGCTCGCGCTTTCCGCGAGCACACGCCGCCCTCGATCGAGTGGAGCTGCGGGGAATCGAACCCCGGTCCTCGAGCGCCGTGCCAGGTCTTCTCCGGGTGCAGTCTGTGGGTGGCGTTCTCTCATCCCCGGGGCTCGACACAGACACGTCCCCGACAGGCTCATCCGACTAGTTGTCCCTCATGCCCCGTCGGCATGTGCATGAGGTGAGTCTCCTAGATGACGCCTGGGTCCGAGCCGGAGACGGATACTCGGTCAGACGCTTCGATCACCGCGTCAGGCGGCGAGAGCGAAGGAACTGCGCTTAGAGTCGGCAGTTATTGGTTTCCAGCGATCGTTTACGAGATGACGCTGGCTCCTCGACCCGCTTCCCCTGGGAGCAACGTCCCAAGTCGAAACCGATCAGCCCCTTTTGAGTTGTCAATGCCTGCAACCAGGCAACGGCACAACACTACAGGGCTCCACGGACATTCCCCACTCGGTTTATCTTCCTCGAGACCCAGGGTAGAATGGTAGACAACGACGATGGTAGAAAGGTGTAAGCATGAGCCTCAACATCAAGAGCGACCGCGTCCACGCGCTCGCCCGCGAGGCCGCACGCATCACCGGCAAGACTCAGACCGGAGTCATCGAGGAGGCACTGGTGACACTCCTTCAGAAGTACGGCGCCGACCCCACAGAGACCGAACGTGAGCGACGTATCGCACGCATGCTCGAGATCGGTGATCGCTGGGCACACCGACCGGACATCGGCTTCTCCGACAGCGTCGTAGAGGTCGAGGATCTCTACGACCCGGAGACCGGGCTGCCCGCATGATCGTCGACTCGTCAGCACTCATCGCCGTGCTCCGCGGCGAACCTGACCGCAAGCTCTACATCGAGAAGCTGGCGGACGGCGGGCGCATGTCCGTCACCAACTGGGTGGAGGCCTCGATCGTCGCCGAGAGCCGCGGGGCCGCCGCCGATCTCGACGCTCTCGTGTCAGAGGCGTCTATCGAACTGGTGCCGGTCTCGATCGAGCAAGCGCGTGCAGCGCGCTCGGCGTATCGGCGCTTCGGCAAGGGCCGCGGCTCCCCAGCCCAACTGAACTTCGGCGACTGCTTCGCTTACGCCCTGACGATCACCGAGGACGACGCACTCCTGTTCAAGGGCGACGACTTCACCCACACTGACGTCATCCCCGCCCTGCCAACGCCGTCGATGCCGTAAGTCCGAAGGCACGACTTCGCTCGTCAGCCCGGCCGCCTTCGGCGGCGGGACTTCCTCGCTCGGCACGAGGGCACGAGCAAGCTCGGCCCTCGGCCTCGCTCGTCAGCCCTTCATGCCCTTGAGCTTGCGGCCGACCTCGACCTCGGCCTCCCGCTTGGCCGTGCGCTCGGCGATGGTGTTGCGCTTGTCCCAGGACTTCTTGCCCTTGGCGACGCCGATCTCGACCTTGGCGCGACCGTTGAGGAAGTAGAGCGCGAGCGGGACGACGGTGAGGCCCTTCTCGGAGACCTTGCGCTCGATCTTGTCGATCTCGGCACGGTGCAGGAGCAGCTTGCGCTTGCGACGGGCGGCGTGGTTGGTCCAGGTGCCGTTGAGGTATTCGGGGATGTGGATCCCGTGGATCCAGGCCTCGCCACGGTCGATGTCGACGAAGCCGTCGACCAGCGACGCGCGCCCCTCACGCAGCGACTTCACCTCGGTGCCCTGCAGGACCATGCCGGCCTCGTAGGTGTCCTCGATGTGATAGTCGTGTCGCGCCTTCTTGTTCTGCGCGATCATCTTGCGCCCCTGCTCCTTCGCCATTCCCCCATTCTCTCAGGCACAGGGTCGTGACCGCGAAACGTTTAGGCGTCGGCCGCGGCGAGTTCAGCCGAGCAGCGGCATCGGGTCGACCGGGGTCCCGTCACGCAGGACCGTGAAGTGCAGGTGGCACCCGGTGGACCAGCCGGTGGTCCCCGCGTACGCCACGGTCTCGCCCCGCCCGACAGAACCCGAACGCTTCGCGTAGCTCGAGATGTGGTTGTAGACGGCCGTGTAGGAGGCCCCGTTGACCTTGCCGAGATACAGGTGCAGGCGGTTTCCCCACACGCTGGAGTAGGAGGTCGAGATGATCTGCCCCGAGTCGATCGCGACCAGCGGGCGCCCGCACGGCGCGTGGAAGTCGGTGCCGTTGTGCAGCGAGACGTAGCCGTAGATCGGGTGCTTGCGGATCCCGTAGGGCGAGGTGACGTAGGTGTCAGCCACCGGCATCGTGAAGAGCCCGCCGACCGATCCGACGTTGCGATCGGACCCGGAACCCGCCGAGGCGAGCGACCGGATCTTGGTACGCAGCGCAGCCTCCTCGGCCTCGAGCTGGCGCAGCTCGGCGGCATCGGCCGCCCTCGCCGCCTCGGCGGATCGTTTCGCGGTCGCCGCCTGATCCGCCAGCGTGGACATCTCGGCATGGGCCGCCGCGGCCTGGTCGCGGAGCGAGTCGACCTCGACGACCAGCTCACCGGCCTTCTTCTCCTTGGCCGCGATCGCGTCGGTGGCCTCCTGCACCTCGCCTTCGCGGACGACCAGCATCGTCTCGGTCGCCTCCATCCGCTGGAGGGTTGCGTCCTGGCCGGCGGATGCCGCGTCGACGTACGTCTGCTGGCGCATCAGGTCTTCGAGGGAGCCTCCGGAGAGCAGCGCCGCGGCCTGCGCGAGCTGCGGGTCTCCCCCGGTGAACCGGGTCAGGATCGCGTCGCGCATCTGTTCGCGCTGCGCCTTCACCTCGGCCTGCCCGTCGGCGAGCTGCCGCTTCGCCTCGGCGAGCAGCTTCTTCTGCTCGGCGAGCTCGGCCTCGAGCGCGGCGTGGGCGGCCTGCGCCTCGACGAGCCGGCCGTTGAGCTCGTCGAGCCGGGTCTGCGCCTGGTCGAGCTTCTTCTGCGCTGCGGCGTACGTCGCCGACGCCTTCCGCAGGCCGGCACTGGAATGCTCGAGCTCCTCCGCGGCGGCCTTCTGGTCCTGCTGGACCTCGCGCTGCTCCTGCTCGAGCCGGTCGCGCTCGTCCGCAGAGGAGGGAAGGGTGGGCGAGAAGAGCACGGCAGCCACCACGGCGCAGCTGAGCGCAGCGGCGAGCGAGCCGGCACGGGGGAAGACGTGCACGGCTCGACCCTAGGTGAGCGCCGTCAGACCTTGATGTATTTGCGGGTGAGCAGGAGTGTCGGGACGAGGGTGAGCAGGATGCCGAGGAGCGCCACGATCGCGAAGGAGCTGAAGAACTCCTCCCAGCCGACCCACTGGGTCACCGCGGTCGAGGAGAGTCGCTGCTCGACACCGAAGTGCATCACCGCTGCCAGCGCGATCCCGGACAGCCCGATGCCGACCAGAGCCACCACGAGCGACTCGAGCAGGAACGGCAGCGCGATGTAGAGGGTCGAGGCACCGACCAGGCGCATGATCCCGATCTCACGACGGCGAGCGAAGGCGGCCAGGCGGATGGTGTTGGCGACCAGCAGCAGCGCCGCGATGATCAGCACGATCGCGCCGACCAGGGCCGCACTCTGCAGCCCGTCGACAGCAGCCAGGATGGGCCCGGTCACCTCGTGGACGTCGCCGACGTGGTCGATCCCGTCCAGGCCGGCGACCGCCTCGATGATCTCGGCGGAGTGGTGCGGGTCGGTCATCGTGACCCAGTAGGACTCCCACATGTCCTCGGCCCTGACCACCGGGTCGGGCCCGCTGACACCTTCGACGTCGAGAGCCTGCAGCCGCTCGTAGGCCTGCTCCTGGCTCTCCTCCTCGACCTTGTCGACGTACCTGTTGTCCTCGAGGGCGTCGGTGATGACCTTCTTCTGGCTGTCGTCGACGGCGCCGGCGCACTGCGGGTTGCGGTCGTTGGCGCCGTTGCACATGTAGAAGGTGATCTGCAGCTCGTCGCCCCAGACCTCCTCGGTCAGCTGGGCCTGCTCACGCAGCAGCAGGCCGACACCGGCCAGGGTGAGCGAGACGAGCAGGGTCAGGGCCACCGCGACGTGCATGGACAGGTTGCGGCGGAGCCCCTGGCGGAGCTCGGTGAATACGTAGCGCAGCTGCATGGCGGGTAGAGGAAACTTTCTCTAGTCGTAGAGCCTGGTCGGGTGAGAGCGTCACTCAGGACTGAAGCCTCAGAATTGGGCTCCGTAGCCGCCCTGGACCTGGTCGCGTACGAGGTGGCCGTGCTCGAGCTCGATGACGCGCTTGCGCATCTGGTCGACCATCTGAACGTCGTGGGTCGCCATCACGATGGTGGTGCCGGACCGGTTGATGCGGTCGAGCAGGCGCATGATGCCGACGGTGTTGCCGGGGTCGAGGTTTCCGGTCGGCTCGTCGGCGATCAGGATCATCGGTCGGTTGATGAAGGCGCGGGCGACAGCCACCCGCTGCTGCTCACCGCCGGAGAGCTCGTCGGGCATCCGGTCGCCCTTGCCGTCGAGGCCGACCAGCTCGAGCGTCTCCGGGACGCGCTGACGGATCTCGCGGTTGGAGTGACCGGTCACCTGCATCGCGAAGGCGACGTTCTCGGCGACGGTCTTGTTGGCCAGGAGGCGGAAGTCCTGGAAGATCGTGCCGACCTGGCGGCGCAGCCGCGGGACCTTCCAGCCGGCCAGCCGGTTGATCTCCTTGCCGGCGACGTAGACCCGGCCCGTGGTCGGCCGCTGCTCACGCAGCATCAGCTTCAGCGCCGTCGACTTCCCCGAGCCGGACTGGCCCACGAGGAAGACGAACTCCCCCTTCTGGATGTCGATCGACAGGCTGTTGAGGGCGGGTCGTGCCTGCCCTGGGTAGGCCTTGCTGACCTTCTCGAAGCGGATCACCGCACCGAGGGTAGTGCAACGGTGGTGGGCTCAGCACTTCGGCTCGGAGATACCTGCCCCTGTACTGTGGCTGGGTGCGCTCTGCAGTCCGGATCCTCATCGGTGCCGTAGTCCTCACCGCGATCGCGGTCGGGGTCGGCGTGCTCACCCTGAAAGACGACGAGCCGGAGACGCCCGAGGTGAAGGGCGACCTGAGCACGGCTGACACCACCACGATGCACGTACGCCGCGGAGCGTTCTGCGAGCGCGTCCCGACCGAGGACGCGACCGAGGCCCTGGGCGGCGCCGCGACCGAGAAGAAGGCCTACAACGACGGTGACCAGACCGTGATCTCGAGCGGCGTCACCGACGTCGCCCAGGAGTACGGATGCATCTGGACCGGCCCGGAGGACTCGGCCACCTCGGCCCGCGCCTGGGTCTTCGCCCCGCCGGTCACCCTGGACTGGGCGACCCAGATGACCAAGAGCGTGCCCAAGGGCTGCAAGGCCGCGTCGAGCCCTGCCTACGGGAAGCCGTCGGTCGCTCTCACCTGTGTCGATGCGAAGAAGCAGCCGACGGTGATCCTGCGCGGCCTCTTCGGTGACGCCTGGCTCTCCTGCCAGCTCACCGGCAAGGCCGGTGAGGCCGCCGCGACGGTCCAGAAGCGCGCCTCCCGCTGGTGCCTGGTGACCGCGACCGCTGCCTCTTCCTGAGACGTACTTGCTCCACCTAAAGTCTAGTGCTTTAATCGACTTAGTCGCTCGGGACGGGTACGCCCCTCATCGAGCGGCGCGCGCCGCCGCGGGCACTGAGTCAGAGCAGAGCCGGCTGGCGATAGCGGGTGGGGTCCTTAGGGATGGGGATCCCACCCGCGACGCGGATAGCGTCGCGTCCAGCGCCCGCGACGCGAGCCAGGAGAGCACGGCGTCGGCGAACTCCTGAGGCCGGTTCCGGTGCACGAAGTGGCCGACGTCGAAGCGAACCAGCTCGGCGTCCGGGATGCGGTGAGCGACCTTCTCGAGGTCTGCCGGCGGGATGTGGCTGTTGCCGCCGCCGGCCACGATCAGCGTCGGCATGGGCAGCAGCTCGAGCTGCTCCCACATCCACGCGTCGTAGGTCGTCGCCTCGACCAGCAGGGAGGCGATGCACTCCCAGTCGTGCGGCATCGGCCTGGCCGCAGGCCCGGGGCGAGGCAGACGGCGCGCCCGCGGCGCGGGCGGCACCACGTCCTCGATGACGAGCCGGGAGACCAGGTCAGGCCGGTGCATCGCCACCAGCAGGGCGACGTTGCCGCCGGTCGAGTGCCCGACGACCACCGCGCCCGAGATCTCCAGCGCGTCCATCGCGACGATGATGTCGTCGGCGATGAGCCGGTGGGAATACTCCGAGGCCCAGTCCGAGTCCCCGTGCCCACGCAGGTCGAAGGCATGGACCCGGTGCCCGGCCGCGAACTGCGGCACGACCTCCTGCCACCTCTTCGCACTGCCTCCGAGCTCGTGCAACAGCACCATCGGCACCCCGTCCTCGGGACCGTAGGCGTCGAAGACGTACGCCGCCCCGCGGCCCGGGAGTGGAAGCCTGGTGCGCGTCCGCGCAACCATCAGGTCAGTTCTGTTCGGCCTTCTCGGCGCCACGGCGCCACCGGATGCCGGCCTCGAGGAACCCGTCGATGTCGCCGTCGAAGACCGCCTGCGGGTTGCCGACCTCGTAGGTCGTCCGCAGGTCCTTGACGATCTGGTAAGGGTTGAGGACGTAGTTGCGCATCTGGTCGCCCCAGGAGGCGGCGACGTCGCCCTTGAGCTCCTTGAGCTGTGCCTCCTCCTCGGCCTTCTTCAGCGCGAGCAGCTTGGCCTTGAGGACGATCATCGCGGCGGCCTTGTTCTGCAGCTGCGACTTCTCGTTCTGGCAGGAGACCACGGTGCCGGTGGGGATGTGGGTCAGCCGGACCGCCGAGTCGGTCGTGTTGACCGACTGACCACCGGGGCCCGAGGAGCGGTAGACGTCGACCTTGATGTCGTTCTCGTCGATCTCGATCTCGTCGGTCTGCTCGAGCACGGGCACGACCTCGACCGCGGCGAAAGAGGTCTGGCGGCGGCCCTGGTTGTCGAACGGGCTGATCCGCACCAGGCGGTGGGTGCCGGCCTCGACGGAGAGAGTGCCGTAGGCGTAGGGAGCGTGGATCGCGAAGGTGGCGGACTTGAGCCCGGCCTCCTCGGCGTAGGAGGTGTCGAAGACCTCGACCGGGTACTTGTTGCGCTCGGCCCAGCGGACGTACATCCGCATCAGCATCTCGGCGAAGTCGGCGGCATCGACGCCACCGGCGCCGGAGCGGATCGTGACCAGGGCCTCGCGGGAGTCGTACTCCCCCGAGAGCAGGGTGCGGATCTCCAGGCTCTCGACGGCCTTCTTGATCCGGCCGAGCTCGGCCTCGGACTCGGCGAGCGTGTCGGCGTCGCCCTCCTCCTGAGCCATCTCGACCATCAGGCCGAGGTCCTCGATGCGGGTGCTGAGCTCGGTGAACTTGTTGAGCTCGCCCTGCAGCAGGGAGAGGCGTCCGGTGACCCGGGTGGCGTTGTCCTGGTCGTCCCAGAGGTCGGGCGCGGCGACCTGCTCGCCGAGGTCGGCGATCTCCTTGCGCATCGCGTCCAGGTCCAGCACCTGGCCGATGGTCTGCATCGTTGCCTGGAGCTGCTTGATCTCGGTGTCGAATTCGGGGCCTGCCACGTCTTACAGGTTACTTGACCAGTGGTTCGCCGCTCGATTCGCCGACCCCACTGCCCCGCCTCATCCCCGCAGTGCTCGGGCGCCGCCTCGGAAATATGCGCTCGCCCTCCGGCATGGGGAACCGGAGGGCGAGCACCAGGGGGATACATGTGGGGGTGAGCCCGCCGAGACGGGCCCCGAGAGATTCTCAGGCAGCGCGATGGGTCGAGCCGGCGAACCAGCCGTCCCAGGCAGCCTCCTCACGAACGGCCGCGCCCGGCTTGGGCGCGTGCAGCATGATCGCCTGGCCGTTCTCCCAGCGCAGGAAGATACCCACGTGGTAGACGGGGCTTCCCCAGAACATCAGGTCGCCGCGCTGGATCTGGTCGTTCGGGACGGTCGGCAGCGCAGCCGCCTGGTCCCGCGAGACCCGGGGCAGCTCGATGCCGGCAGCACCGAAGGCGTACTGCGTCAGGCCGGAGCAGTCGAACGAGCTCGGACCGGTGGCACCCCAGACGTACGGGTCCCCGATCTGCTGCGAGGCGACGCTGATCGCCCGATCGATCTTGCCCTGCTGGCTGGCGGCGTAGGCCTTCGCCTCCGCCTCGGCCTTCTTCTTCGCTTCCGCGGCCTTCTTGGCCGCGATCGCTGCCTTGCGCTTCGCCTCGGCGGCCTTGCGAGCTGCCTCGGCCTTGCGCTGCTGCATCTCGACAGCCCTCTCGAGCTGCTGGATGTCGGTGAGCATCGTGGCCGGGGTGGCCGAGGCCTCCAGCGTCGGAGCCTCCACTACCTTGGCCGACTCGACGGTCTCCTGGGACACCGGAGCCGCGTTCGCGGCGGGCATCGCCACCAGGGCACCGGCGGCGATGCCGCTGGCCAGGGTGATCCGACCGACGAGCTTCCCGTGGCTGCTGATGGATCCTGCGATCGTCCGAGCGATCGAGACGTTCGGCGCTCGGAACGGGCGCGGACTGCCTCGATGGGCAGGACTGGATACGGACTTGGACATGCGTGAGTTCCTTCCCACGCCTGCGAGGTGAGCTGTCGGGTTCGGGCTAGAAGGTTGCCCGGCCATCGATCGATGGCTTCACCCCGAGCGACCGTCCGAGTTAGTCGCGGGAATCTTGGGTCCCCCGCTCCTGTCCCATACGTACTGCTGAGTGTGAGGGGTAAGGGGGTTCAGTAGTTGGGGCCGGCTTCCGGAGGGACAGGATTCGGCGTGAACCGGGGCCGGTCGTGCGTTCTGCACGGCTCAACCAAGGTGACATGACAACTCAAGCGGATCCAATCCGGAAAGTCCGATTCTGGAGCACAATCCGCGTGATCACGCGTGGTTTTGCCCTCGTTTGTGAGTCATCTCACCCACGAACGGCCGTATGACGGCGGGTTGAACGTGGAGTTACTCCCCGGCTTCCAGCCGACTGTGCCTACTCTCCGGCTTCCAGCCGGAACCCGACCCCGCGGACCGCGACGACCTTCTCCTGCACTCCGGCCGCCTCGAGCTTCTGGCGCAGACGTCCGACGGTCACGTCGAGAGTCTTGGTCGAGCCGTACCAGTTCTCGTCCCAGACCTCGGCCATCAGCCGGTCCCGGGAGACGACCTTGTCGCGGGAGGCGGCCAGGACGGCCAGGAGCGCGAACTCCTTGCCGGTCAGCGTCACCTCGCGCTCGCCGGCGTAGACCCGGTGGGCCGCGACGTCGATGCGCAGCGCGTCGTCGTCGGCGCCGGGCTCGACCGGACCCGAGCGACGCAGGAGCGCGCGGACCCGGGCCTGGAGGACAGCCAGCGCGAACGGCTTGGCCAGGTAGTCGTCAGCGCCGGCGTCGAGCCCGACCACCAGGTCGATCTCGGCGTCACGGGCGGTGAGGATCATGATCCCGCCCTCGTAGCCGTTGTCCCGCGCCGCCTTGCAGACCTCGAGCCCGTCCATGTCGGGAAGGCCCAGGTCGAGCAGCACCAGCTCGGCCTCGTAGGGAGGCGCCAGCAGCTCCAGCGCCTTCTTGCCGGAGTCGACCCAGGTGACGTCGTAGCCCTCTCGCTGGAGCGTGCGCACCAGGGGAGCAGCGATGTCCTCTTGGTCTTCTACGACAAGCACGGAGTTCGACATGAAGAGAACAATAGTTACAGCCCCGTAGCGCTTGTGAAGAGATCCCCCCAATCAGATAAGCGCGTGATCACATCGTTAGGTCCGAGCTGGTCGATAGCGAGCGGATCCTCGGCCCCTTCCGCTACCTCGTCCCAGGTGACCGGGGCCGCGACCTTCGGGATCTCCTTGCCTCGCAGCGAGTAGGGACAGATCGTCGTCTTCGAGCCGGAGTTCTGTGACCAGTCCAAGAAAACCTTGCCTGACCTGCGACTCTTCGTCATCGTCGCGGTCACCTTGGTCGGGTTCGCCTTCTGGAGGCTCTCGGCGATCTCCTTGGCCAGCGCTGTCGCGACCTCGGGCTCGACGGGCTCCGGCAGCGCGGCGTACAGATGCAGGCCCTTGCTGCCGCTGAGCACCGGCGTCGCGGAGAGGTCACGGGCACCCAGCGCCTCGCGCACCAGCAGAGCCACCTGGCAGCACTCCTGGAGACCGGCCGGCTCGCCGGGATCGAGGTCGATCACGATCCGGTTCGCGCCCGCGGGGGTGCCGTCCGGGTCGACCGTCCACTGATGGACGTGCAGCTCCAGCGCGGAGAGGTTGGCCGCCCAGGTGAGCGCGGCGAGGCTGTCGAGGATGGGGAAGGTCAGCGTCCCTTCCCTGTGGTCCTCCGTCCGCGATCCGGTGGTCGGGACGGTGACCGTGCGCACCCAGCTCGGTGTGCCTGCCGGTGCGTTCTTCTCGAAGAACGACATGTCACCGATGCCGTGCGGCCACCGGATCCTCGTGACCGCGCGGTCCTGGAGCTGCGGCAGGAGCGCCGGAGCGACCTGGGCGTAGTAGTTGAGCACCTCGCCCTTCGTCATGCCGGTGCGGGGATAGAGCACCTTGCTGAGGCTGGTCAGGGTCAGGACCCTGCCGTCGACCTCGACACGTACCTCTTCTCGTTCGACCATCACAGATCCTTCGGCTCGATGTCCTCGCGGATGCCGATGAAGCTCGGCTGTCGCAGCCTGCCCTTGTAGCTCGACGCCGCGACCGGGCTGCCGTGGGTCTCCACCTCGACGACGAGGAGCGGCTCGACCCAGTGGGTGCCCTTCGCGTCCACGGTCGGCACTCCCCCGTCCGGGTCGACATCCGGGCCGGCGAACGGGCTCCTACCGGTCTCGCGCAGCAGCTCCCCGAGTCGCTGCGCCCGCTTCCCGGTGATGCCGCTGCCGACGCGCCCGCGGTAGATCAGCCCGTCTGGTGTCGGCTGCCCGACGAGCAGTGCGCCCAGACGCTCGGTGCCGCCCGCGGTGCCCACCTCGGGCCGCCAGCCGCCGACGACGAGCGAGGCCCGGTAGCGGTGAGGCAGCTTCACCCACTCCTTGCTCCGCTCACCGGGCCGGTAGCGACTGGTGCGCCGCTTCGACACGATCCCCTCCAGCCCCTGGTCGCGGGTCACGTCGTGGAGCATCCGGCCGTCGTCGTACGTCGGGGGCACCTGCCAGCTCGACAGCTCACCGCTCTCGTAGAGACCCTCCAGGATCTGGCGCCGTTCGGTCCACGGCTTCTCGATGAGCACCTGCCCGTCGAGCCGGAGAAGGTCGAAGACCATGTATGTCGCAGGGATCCGCTCCGCGAACCGCGCCGCCCGGCGGACGTCGCGGTTGTGCATCCGGTCCATCAGCACCCGGAAGTCGGGCAGGCCGGCCTCGTTGAGCGCGATCACCTCACCATCGACGACGATGTCGCGCATCGGACCGGCCGCGATCTCGGGCCAGGCAGGGGTGGCGTCGTTGCCGTTGCGCGTGGCGAGCCGGGTCTGCGTACGTCCTTGCTCCGATTCTCCGACGAGCCGGATGCCGTCCCACTTGACCTCGTGGACCCACTCATCCCCCGGGGGGACGTGGGCGCCGGGCGTGGCGAGCATGGGCCGCATGCGTCCATCTTGCCTCCGCGCGGGCGGTGCGCCCGGTAGATCGGCACGATCCTCACGGCCAGTCGACGTCCACCCGGCACGCCTTCGGGGCATGCGGGAGCGTCAGCACCGCGTCGTACACCCACCCTTCGCTGGTCAGGTCCAGACGGACCAGATCGTCGCCGGACCCTCTGAGTAGAACGGCTTCCATCCGGCTCGGCATGTAGGCATCGCCCTCGACGAATCCCTCCGACTCGACGCGCCACCCCAACGCCTCGATGCGATCCACCAGAAAGGCGAACTCCGAACGCGCGACCTTTCCAGGCCCGTGCTTCGCGGCTACGGGGTCATAGGGGCCATCCCAGTAGATGCCTGCATTCGGTTGATCGACCGTCTCGGACGAATCGTCAAAGAGGCAACCGCCAACCCCGGCTTCCGGGCTGAGCGTGGTACCCGGCGGGCCCTCGATCGCCATCACCTCGTCCGCCCAGGGCTCCAGGTCCTGCATCACCTGCTGCTCTACGGCGGTGTCGACCGTGAACACCCGCGGTGCGATCGCCCAGGAGATCGGGACCGCGATCCCGACCGCCAGGGCGACGAAGACGAGGACCGACCCGATGCTGATGAGCACGATGGTCCGGGCACGGAACTCCACGGGCGGCCTCTTTCTTCGAACCGACACAGGACGCGAGAGGTGACTTTCGCACACGTGTGCCGAAATGACGGCAGTTCTGGGGAAACGACAGGTCAGATTCACCCATGTGTGCGGTTCTTACTCACGCGCGTGGTGGCTCTGTCGTGGGCGAATGGGGTACCGGTATCGGAGGATCCGACAGATACTGGGGTCGTTGTTGCCGTTGCGGAGGGAGTTCAGCATGCGTGCGATCTGGAAGGGCGCGGTGTCGTTCGGGCTGGTCAGCGTGCCCGTGAAGCTCTACTCGGCGACGGAGTCCCACGACGTCTCCTTCCGCCAGGTGCACCAGGCCGACGGTGGCCGGATCCGCTACCAGCGGATCTGCTCGATCGACGGCGAAGAGGTGCCCTACTCCGAGATCGCGAAGGGCTACGAGACCGAGGACGGCGAGATGGTCGTGCTCACCGACGACGACTTCGCCAACCTGCCGACGACCTCCTCGCGCGAGATCGCGGTGGAGAAGTTCGTGCCCTCCGAGCAGATCGACCCGATGCTCTTCGAGAAGAGCTACTACTTGGAGCCCGAGAACACCGGGGTCAAGCCCTACGCTCTCCTGCGTCAGGCTCTGCGCGAGGCGGACCGGGTCGCGCTGGTGACCGTCGCCCTGCGGCAGCGGACCACGGTCGCCGCGCTGCGAGTGCGGGAGACCGACAACGGCGATGTCATCGTGCTGCAGACGATGATGTGGCCCGACGAGATCCGGGTGCCCGACTTCAAGGTCGAGGCCGGTGAGATCAAGGACTCCGAGATCAAGATGGCCAACATGCTGGTCGAGACGCTCGCGGGCGACTTCAACCCCGAGGAGTTCTCCGACGACTACGCCGACGCCGTCGAGGAGATGGTGAAGGCCAAGATCGAGGGCGGCGAGGTCGAGCGGACCCCCACCTCCACCAAGACCTCCGGCGAGGTCGTCGACCTGCTCGCCGCCCTGCAGCGCTCGGTCGCTGCCGCGAAGAAGTCGCGCGGCGAGGCCAGCGACGATGAAGCGAGTCCCGAGGAGGCCGAGAAGGCCGAGGAGAAGAAGCCGAAGAAGTCGAAGGCGTCGTAGGCGACCGGAGCGAGGAAGGCGACACGGGCCGAAATCTCTGGTGTGGGCGTGTCGAAAGCGGCAGGCTCTCCTCGACGCGTAGGCGACGACGCGCAACGGACGCGTCGCCGACCCGCAAGGAGAAGCAGATGCGCTACATGATGTTCGTGAAGATGGACCCCAACGCCGGGCGGCCGCCGGGGGCGTTGATCGAGGCCGTGGAGGCGGAGATCAAGCAGCAGTACGCCGACGGCATCCTGCTCGATGCCGATGGGCTCGGTCCCGGGCTGGAGATCCGGCTGACCGCCGGGGAAGTGACCCACATCGACGGACCCTTCGCCGAGGCGAAGGAGGTCGCGGGCGGGTTCTCCTTGTTCGAGGTCCGCTCCCACGACGAGGCCGCCGAGCTCGGTCGCCGGATGATCCAGCTCCACGAGGAGCTCTGGCCCGGCCAGGACGTGGCCGTGGAGATGCGGCCGTTGGTCGGTCCGCCGACCGAATGAGCCCGTCCCCCGAAGACGCGATCGTCGCGGTCTGGCGCAACGAGTCCGTACGCCTCCTCGCCGGCCTGGCGCGGATGACCCACGATCTCGACCTGGCCGAGGACCTCGCCCAGGATGCCCTCGTCGCGGCGCTGGAGCAGTGGCCGCGCGAGGGCATCCCTCGCAACCCCGGGGCGTGGTTGATGTCGATCGCGAAGCGGCGCGCGATCGACGGGTTCCGCCGTGACGAGGTGCTGCGCCGCAAGGTCGCCCTGCTGGGCCACGAACTGGAGGAGGGTGAGATGCCGGACCTGGCTGCCGCTGTCGACCACATCGACGACGATGTGCTGCGGCTGATGTTCCTCTCGTGCCATCCGGCGCTGGCACCGGACTCCCGTACGGTGCTGACGCTGCGGCTGGTCGGCGGGCTGACGACCGCCGAGATCGCGCGGGCCTACTTCGCCAAGGAGTCAGCCGTCGGCCAGCGGATCTCGCGCGCGAAGCGCACCTTGGCCGAGGTCGGGGCGTCGTTCGAGCTCCCGGTCGGCGAGGAGCGGGCGGCGCGGCTGCGCGAGGTGATGCAGACGATCTACCTGGTCTTCAACGAGGGTTATGCGGCGACGGCGGGACCGACGTGGACCCGGCCCGAGCTGTGCCTGGAGGGGATGCGGCTGGCCCGGATGCTGGCCGCGCTCGCCCCGGCCGACCCCGAGGCGCAGGCGTTGCAGGGGCTGCTGGAGATCCAGGGGTCGCGGCTCGCCGCGCGGGCCGACGCCGAGGGTCACCCGGTGCTCCTCGAGGACCAGGACCGGAGTCGCTGGGACCAGCTGCTGCTGCGCCGTGGCCTCGCCGCGGTCGACCGGGCGACGACGCTGGCCTCCTCCGGCACCCCCGGCGGGAGCTATCTGGTGCAGGCGATGATCGCCGCCTGCCACGGCCGCGCCCGCCGGGCCGAGGACACCGACTGGGCCGAGATCGCCCGCCTCTACGACGTACTCGCCTCGGCTGCACCCGGCGCCGTGATCGAGGTCAACCGTGCCGTGGCGCACGGGCGCGCCTTCGGGCCCGATGCCGGCCTGGCGATCCTGGCGGCCCTCCCCGAGGGGGCGCTGCCGGGATCACATCTGCCTGCCGGCGTACGTGGTGATCTGCTGCAGCGTGCAGGGCGGCTCGTCGAGGCCGCAGATGCCTTCGACGAGGCAGCCTCGCTGACCTCCAACGCCGGGGAGCAGGAGCTTCTCGAGAAACGTGCGGCCGCGTGTCGAAGCGACGGGATCTCGTCCGACGCGTAAGTATCGACGGGCCTCGACAGGCTCGACCACCGCTGGATCAGGAATGAGCACACGCATGACGACAACCACCACCTCCGCCGACGGTTCGACGATCGCCTACGACGTCACCGGGACCGGCCCGGCGCTCGTCCTGGTCGACGGGGCGATGTGCTACCGCGGCTTCGGGCCGTCGCAGGACCTGGCCGACGCGCTCTCGGACCGGTTCACGGTCTACCGCTACGACCGCCGCGGGCGGGGCGACAGCACCATCGCCAAGCCCGCCGCCGCCGGGACGATGGAGGCGGTCGAGCAGGAGGTCGCCGACCTGGGCGCGGTGATCGAGGCGGCCGGTGGTCACGCCCATCTGCTGGGCCTGAGCTCCGGGGCCTTCCTCGCCCTCGAGGGCGCGCGGGCCGGGCTCCCGATCGACAAGATCGTCTCCTACGAGGCACCGCTCATCCTCGACGACACCCACCGCCCCAACGACGCCGACCTGGCGCAGCAGGTCGAGGAGCTGATCGAGAAGGGCAAACGGGCCGCCGCGATCGAGCGGTTCATGCGCGTGGTCGGGATGCCGTGGATCGCGATCAAGATCATGCGCCTGACCCCGGCCTTCAAGAAGCTCACTCCGGTCGCCCACACGCTGACCTACGACCTCGGCATGTGCGTGCCGTTCCAGCAGGGTCGGGCGCTGCCGAACGGCTACTACGAGAACGTCGCCGTTCCGGTGCTGTCGATGGCGGGCAGCAAGAGCCCGACCTACATGACCAACGCTCAGCAGGCGATCGCCGCGGCCGTCCCACAAGGGCGCTACGTCGTGCTCGACGGGCAGGACCACATGGTGAAGGCGGAGGCTCTGGCGCCGGTCGCCACCGAGTTCCTGACCGCCTGATCGCTGCTGCGAGGCGCCGCCTATCCTGGCGCCATGGCGCAGCTCTGGGACATCTCCCCACCGGTCCACGCTTCCTCGCCGGTCTTCCCCGGTGACCACGCGACCGAGGTCGGCTGGACGTTCCGGATCGGCCCCGACTGCCCGGTCAACGTCGCCGAGATCTCGGTGTCGGCGCACGTCGGCGCGCACGCGGACGCGCCGCTGCACTTCACCGACGACGGCACCCCGGCCGGCGAGATGGCGCTGGAGCCGTTCCTCGGCCGGTGCCGGGTCATCGACGTGACCGCAGTGCGCCCCCTGGTCACCGCCGACGACATCGATGCCACCGACCTGCCGCCGCGCGTGCTGTTCCGGACGTACGCCACCCAGCCGACGACCTGGGACGACTCGTTCTGCGCGCTGGACCCCGCCCTGATCGACCTCCTGGCCGCGAACGGGGTGCGGCTGGTCGGCACCGACGCGGCGAGCCTGGACCCGTCCACCTCCAAGGACCTCCCGGCCCACTTCGCGACCCACCGTCACGACGTACGCATCTTGGAGAACCTGCTGCTCGACGAGGTTCCCGCAGGCGACTACGAGCTGATCGCCCTCCCCCTCAAGCTCACCACCGCCGACGCCGCGCCCGTGCGGGCCGTGCTCAGGGCGCTCCCCACCCAGGAAGGTGCCGAATGAACCGCGACGACGCCGTCGCTCTCGACCAGGCCGACCCGCTGTCCCCGCTACGGGACCTGTTCGACCTGCCCGAAGGGACGATCTATCTCGACGGCAACTCGCTGGGGGCGCTCCCCCGTGCCACCGCCGGCCGGGTTGCCGAGGTGGTCACCCAGGAGTGGGGACAGGGGCTGATCGAGTCCTGGAACACCGCCTCCTGGATCACCCTGCCCCAGCGCGTCGGCGACAAGATCGCCCGGATCGTCGGCGCCGGCGAGGGTGAGGTGGTCGTCGCCGACTCGACCTCGCTCAACGTCTACAAGGTGCTCGCCTCGGCGCTCTCGATCGCTGCTCAGGACTCCCCCGAGCGCCGGGTCGTGGTCAGCGAGCGCAGCAACTTCCCGACCGACCTCTACATCGCCTCCTCGCTGTGCCGCGACCGCGGCTACGAGCTGGTGCTGGTCGACTCCCCCTCCGAGATCGAGGGGTTGCTGGACCGGACCGCGGTGCTGATGCTGACCGAGGTCAACTACCGCACCGGCTACCTGCACTCGATGGCATCGGTGACGGCGCTCGCGCACGAGCACGGCGTGCTCACCGTCTGGGACCTGTGCCACTCGGCCGGGGCCGTGCCGGTCGACCTCCGCGGTGCCGACGCCGACTTCGCGATCGGCTGCGGCTACAAGTTCCTCAACGGCGGCCCTGGTGCGCCGGCGTTCCTGTGGGTCAACCCGCGACACGTCGACCGCTTCTCGCAGCCGCTGTCGGGCTGGATGGGCCACGCGGCGCCGTTCGAGATGTCGCCGGGCTACCGGCCGGCGGAGGGCGTCTCGCGCTACCTGTCCGGCACCCCGGCCGTCATCGGCATCTCTGCCCTGGAGTGCGGCGTCGACACGCTGCTCGCGGCCGAGCCTCACGGCGGGCTGCCGGCTCTCCGGGAGAAGTCGCTCGCGCTGACCCGCCTCTTCGCCGACCTGGTCGCGTCCCGGCTCCCCGGTTTCACGATCGAGTCGCCGCTGGAAGACGCACAGCGGGGCAGCCAGCTGTCGCTGAGCATCGGTGACGACGGGGCGTACGCGATCGTGCAGGCGCTCATCGAGCGCGGAGTGGTCGGCGACTTCCGGGCAGGCTCGCCGGACATCCTGCGCTTCGGCGTGACCCCGCTCTACACCCGCTACGTCGACGTCTGGGACGCCGTCGACCACCTGGTCTCGGTGATGGACAACGACGAATGGCGCGCGGAGCGCTTCTGGACCCGAGGAGCAGTGACATGAGCAGCACGCAGGACCTTCCGATGGACTACTCCGACTACCTCCACCTGCCGGAGGTGCTCGGCGCCCAGCACCCGCTCTCGGGCGACCACAACGAGATGCTGTTCATCGTGCAGCACCAGGCGATGGAGCTGTGGATGCGGCTGGCGCTGCACGAGCTCACCGAGGCGCAGCGACTGCTCGCCGAGGACGCGGTGCGCCCGGCGTTCAAGGGGCTGGCGCGGGTCTCGCGGATCATGGAGCAGCTGGTGCACGCCTGGGACGTGCTCTCGACGCTGACCCCGACCGAATACGACAAGTTCCGCCCGTTCCTCGCCACCGGCTCGGGCTTCCAGTCGTGGCAGTACCGGTGCATCGAGTTCGCCCTCGGAAACAAGGCGGCCTACACGCTGCGGGTCCACGAGGGACGGCCGCACGAGCAGGACGTGCTGGCCGCATACGGACGGCCTTCCCTCTACGACGAGTCGCTGCGGCTGCTGGCCCGACGTGGCTTCGACATCCCCGCCGACCATCTCGAGCGGGACTGGAAGCAGGAGTACGCCGCCTCCGACGCCGTCGAGGCCGCCTGGCGCGAGGTCTACCGCGACCCGGAGAAGCACTGGGATCTCTACGAGCTCGGTGAGGAGCTCACCGACCTCGAGACCGCCTTCCGGGTCTGGCGGTTCCGGCACGTGACCACCGTCGAGCGGATCATCGGCTTCAAGCCCGGCACCGGCGGGACCTCCGGGGTCTCCTACTTGCGCAAGCAGCTCGACATCATCCTGTTCCCCGAGCTGTGGGCGATGCGCACGGGTCTGTGACGGGCGGATGTTCACCGAGGTAACTCGGCGAGCGCGCACCTCCTTCGTGGAACTCCATGAAGGCAGTGACTGCTGGCCGAGGTAACTCGGTCAGCATCCCGCCAGCACTCAGCGGTCGAGCTTGCCCCGGAGCCGTTCGGCGAGACGTACGGAAGCCTCGATCTCGACCTTGCGGATCGAGACGGACTCGATGTTGATGCCGAACGGCACCCCGAGCTGACGGCAGAACGACATCAGCTCGAGAGCCGTCGCCTCGGCCTGCTCGAGCGAGGCGTCGAGGGTGTCGGTGGCGTGGCGCAGCTCGTTCTCGATCCAGCGCGGGACGTCGACGCCGAGCCAGCGCAGGAACTCCAGCGTCTTCATCGAGCCGCACACGGAGAAGGTGAACACGATCGGCACCGGCGCCAGACCGCGGGTCTCGCACTCGTAGCGATAGTCGGAGACGAGGTTCTTGGCGGCGTTGACGTCATAGACGACCTGGGTCACGAAGTAGGAGCAGCCTGCCTCCTGCTTCGCGATCAGGCGAAGGTGCTCATCGCCCTTGGCGGTGTGACGCTCGGGGATCGCGACCGCTCCGAGGAGCAGGTCCGGGTTGGTCTCGCGACGGATCTCCTGGGCACGCCGCAGACTGGTGGCGACCCGCTTCTCACCCGAGGAGGCACCGACGAAGACCGACAGCGCCTTGGCCGGGTCCTGGGTCTTGACCCAGTCCCGCAGCGCTGCCTCCTCATACTTCCCGGTGGCGCGGTAGACGACGGCCGGCACGTCGAGGTCAGGGAGGTTGCGCTCGAGGAACTCGGCAGGATCGAGGGTGCGTACGAAGGGGAACGGCCGTTCCTCGGGGTTGCGGTCGGACTCGTCGTCGATGTCGTAGAGGATCAGTCCGTCGACATCGAGCGGCCTGATCCTCTCGAGCGTGACCTCCGCGATCTGCTGGACCCTCTCGGGGTCCGTCGTCACCCTCGGAGGGGTGACGGCGAAGAGCAGAATCTCACCGGCCCGGTCACTGATGCGCTGCTGCAGATCCACGACGTCAACGCTAGCCGAGCAGTGCCGACCCGGCGCGTCTGTCCCACCCCAGAGCGCCGAGTCGGCCCGTCTTGACCGAAAATGAGGCCGAGTCGGCCCGTCAAGACGGGCCGACTCGGCAGCGGTCAGTAGACGCTGGGGCCGGAGGCAGGGGCGTCGTACGCCTCGGTGTCCGGCTTGATCTTGAACAGCTCGGCACGGCGCTTGATCGTCTCGGCACGGGCCAGGCGGGGCTTGTCGCTGCCGTCGCGGATCACGCGGCCGCCCTCCTCGAACTTCTGCAGGAACTCGTAGGCCCAGGTCACGTCCGACGGGGACGGGCTGAACGACTCGTTGATGACCGACGGCTGCTCGATGTCGAGGCAGAGCTTGCCGGTCATACCCATCGCGACGCCGTCGGCGGACTGCTCCCGCAGGAGCGGGTGGCTGCTGCCGACGGTGGGGCCGTCGATCGGGCCGGACAGGTTGCCGATCCGTGAGGCCAGGACCAGCTTGGTGCGCGGGTAGGCCATCGCGAGCGGGTCGTTCTCCGCACCGGTGTCGCGGCGGTAGTCACCGGAGCCGAACGCGAGCCGGTAGGCGCCGCGAGCCCGGGCGATCGTGGCGGCGTCCTCGATCCCGAGCGCGGACTCGAGCAGCGGGATGACGGGGGTCTTGCCGCCCAGGCGCTGGAAGGTGTCGGTCACCTGGTCGGGCGACTCGGTCTTCGCGAGCATCACACCGGCGAGCGTCTCGATCCCGGCCAGCGCCGCGATGTCCTCGCTCCAGTCATCGGTGGTCCAGTCGTTGATGCGTACCCAGGCGCGTCCGCCACCCTTGAGCCAGCCGGTCACGTTCTCGCGGGCCTGCGACTTCAGCGAGGTGTCGATCGCGTCCTCCATGTCGAGGATGATCTGGTCGGCTCGGCTGAGCTGCGCGTCGTCGAAGATCTCCGTACGCATCGCGGAGACGAGCAGCCAGGACCTGGCGTTGTGCCCCTCGACTCGGTTGGCTTCGCGCACCTCGCGCTTCTCGGCGATCTGGGTCGTGCTCATCGTTCGCGTATCTCCCTACTGGCGACCTGGGTGGGCGCCCTTGGACGGTAAACCAACGCGCCGGTGACTCGCGAGTAGGAAGGCTCGGGGCCGCGACAGGTGAGACCTAACCCACATCCAGGTCCGGCATCGGCTGGATCAGCTGGTAGACCGAGTAGAGCTCCAGCTCGCCGTCGGCGGACTCGCGACCGGCGTCGCGGTAGCGGGCGACGACCTCGTTCAGGTCACGCTGCAGCCGACCGGCGTCGTCCTTGGTCAGTCTCAGGGACGACTCCGACACGATGCGCTTGCCCTTCTCGCCGTCCGCGACGACCTGGAAGGCCTGGTCGACAAGGTGGTGGCCCCATGCGACCGAGCTGCGCTGGAACACCGAGTAGGCAGCCTCACCCCCGGGCTGCTCGACGATCTCCTTGGGACTCACGGTGATGTCGTCGTCGACGAGACGCCAGACGCGGTCGCGCTTGTCCCGGCCCGCGTCGGGGGCGACCTCGACCAGCCCGTACTTCGCCAGCTGGCGCAGGTGGAAGCTCGCCTGGTTGGCCGGGATGCCGGTGCGCTTCGCGATGTCCGCGGCACGGAGCGAGCCCGCTGCGGACAGCTCGTGCAGGACGCGGTTCCGTGTCGGGTGGGCGATCGCACGCAGGATCCGCGGGTCGTCGTACGTGGTCATGGAGCCACCCTAGCCGAATCCCGCACGATCTAGTGCGCAAGAACTATTGCGCAATATATGTTGCGCATCATATGGTGCGGATATGCCCTCCTACCGCACCCTCGCCCGCAACCATGACTTCACCGCCCTGTGGGTCGGTGCCACCGTCGCCGAGCTCGGGACACGGGTGAGCGTCTTCGCGATGCCGCTGGTCGCGTACCTCATGACCGACTCCGCCTTCTGGGCAGCCATCGCCGAGGCGGCCTACCTGATCGGCATGGTCGGCATGCTGCTGCCGGCAGGCGTGATCGCCGACCGTCGCCATCGGCTGCGGATCATGCGATTCGCCCACGGGTCCGGGACGGTGCTGTACGCATCGCTCGCGGTCGCCGGGGTGGCCGGGATGCTCACCCTCCCCCATCTGCTTCTGGTCGGGTTCCTCGCCGGGGTTCTCAACGGGCTCTTCGTCCCCGCCGAGAGCTCAGCGATCAGATCGGTCGTCACCGCCGAGGAACTGCCCACGGCCCTGTCCCAGCAGCAGGCGCGCCAGCACGTCGCGGCCCTGCTCGGCGGGCCTCTGGGTGGCGTCCTGCTCGGCTTGTCCCGCTGGGCCCCGTTCGCCGGGAACGCCCTCGCGTACGCAACCGGCTGGCTGCTCCTCGCCCGGGTCCGTGCCGACCTGTCGGCCCCGGCCTCGGCACCGGACCGCAAGCAGCCACTGGCCGATCTCGTCGCCGGGCTGTCCTACAGCTGGCGCCAGCCCTTCCTGCGTACGCTGCTCCTCTTCAGTCCCGCCGTCAACCTCGCCATCAACGCCCTCTTCTTCCTCGCCCTGCTGCGGCTGGTCGAAGCCGGCTTCCCGGCGTGGCAGATCGGGCTCGCCGAGGCGGCGATCGGCGGGTGCGGCATCCTCGGCGCCCTGGTCGCACCCTGGCTGATCGAGCGGGTCCCGACCGGATGGCTCACGATCCTCGTCGCCTGGAGCTTCGTGCCGCTCTCGATCCCGCTGGCGTTCTACACGCACCCGGCGGTGATGGCCCTGGCCGCGTCGGTCGGCCTCTTCCTCAACCCGGCCGGCAACGCCGGCATCGCCGCGTACCGGATGGCGACCGTCCCGCCGGAGCTCATCGGGCGCGTCCAGTCGTCGGCCCAGTTCGTCTCGATGCTCACCATCCCGCTCGCTCCCGCGCTCGCCGGTTCGCTGCTCGCCGTCGCCGACGGCACCACCGCCGTCCTGGCGGTCTCGGGGCTGATCGCAGCAGCCGCGCTCATCCCGACGCTCGCCCGGTCGGTGCGATCGATCCCGCGCCCCGCCGAGTGGCGTCTATCAGAGGCAAACGAGGACAAGCTGGATCAGACGCGCGCTTCGCTGCGCCCCGAGCCGACTCCGCTCGGATAGTCTGCCCGAGTCCCCCAACGCAACGTTTCGCTCATCGAAGCAGAGGATCCCCGCCCATGTTCACACGGGTCTTGTCGGCGTTGGCACTTCTCACCGCAGCACTCACCGCGGCACTCGTCCCCGGGCCGGCTCATGCCGTGACCGACTCCTGGGCCGCGTGGGCGCCGGTCTCGGGGACGTCCAACGACTACTCGACGACGATGACCCCGCAGTCGCAGGGGTTCCCGCAGGCCCAGATGGCCAGCGACTCCCGCGCCAACGTCGCCCTCCCCAGCGGCGCGAGCACCTTCCTCGACGCAGCCACGCCACCAGGAGCGAAATACGGATCGAGCCGCGGGTCCGCCTACATCAACCTGCGCCCGCAGGCCGACACGCCCACCAGCCCCTCGACCACGACCTACACCTTCGACGACCCGACCCCCGACACCGGCTGGGCGTTCGTCCTCGGCGACATCGACTCCGACCAGGTCCAGGTCCGGGCGACCGACGAGGACGGCGACACCGTCACGGCCCCGGAGATCTCGTCGTGGTTCCAGGGGTCGTTCAACTACGCCGGCGGCGCCGACCAGCCGGCCTGGAACCCGGCCACCTCCACGCTCGTCGGCAACCCCACCGCGACCGACACCAACGGCGCCAGCGGTTGGTACGAGCCCGACATCCGACTGACCAGCCTGACCTTCGTCTTCACCCGTCGCGCCGGATTCCCCGTCTACCAGACCTGGTTCGCGAGCCGGGCGCGGCCGATCGGCGGCACGGTCACCGACGTGTCGTCCACCGGGTCCTGCCCGGTCGCCGACTCGGTGCTCACCCTCGTATCCCCCTACGGCGAGACGCTGGCGACCACGAGCCCCGCTCCCGACGGCACCTACTCCTTCGGCGAGTACGCCACCCAGGACGGTTACACCGTCCGGCTCACCCAGCCCGACGGCTGCGCGACGGTCGGACAGACCGAGGCGATCGTCAGCAACCGCGGCAACGACGGCGACCCTGCCTCCCGAGCCGACTTCGACGTACGGCAGGTGATCCCGCACCCCATCAGCGGCACCGTACGCGACGACGCCGGCGCTCCGGTCCCGGGCGCGACCGTGACCCTGACCCGTCCCGACGGGACCACCGCGACGACGACCACCGGGACCGACGGCGGCTATCTCTTCGACGACAACGTCGCCGGCCCGGGCTACTCGGTGACCCTGACCGTCCCCGACGGCTACACCGCGGGCCCCGACGGTACGACCCGCTCCGACATCACCATCGACGATGCCCCGGTCACGGACCAGGACTTCACGGTGAACCAGCTCGCCGGCGTCTCGGGCACGGTGACCGGCGGCGGCAACGGTCTCGGTGGCGTCCAGGTGCGCCTGGTCCCGGCCGGTGGCGGCGAGCCCATCACGACCGTCACCGACGGCGACGGCAACTACCTGCTCGATGGCGTGCCGCCGGGCGACTACACCGCAGAGATCGATGCTCCCGAGGGTTACTCCGGCGCCACGTCGCGACCGGTGACGGTGGCCGCTGCCGACGTGACCGGGGTCGACTTCGACCTCACTCGTCCCGGGACGATCGTAGGGCGGGTCACCGACGCCTCGACCGGAGAGCCGGTCGCCGGTGTCACCGTGACCGTCGACGGTCCGGACGGCCCGGTCACCGCCACCACCGACGGCGCGGGCGGCTACGTCGTCGAGGACCTTCCCGCCGGCGACTACACGATCACCGTCACCGCGCCCGACGGGATGCGCGTGGTCGGCGACGCGTCCCGCACGGTCACCATCACCACGGCCGGCGAGGTGCGCGGCGGTCAGGACTTCCGGGTCGGGGAGGTCACGTCACCGACCCCGTCCCCGACCCCGACACCCGAGCCGACGCCCGAGCCGAGCCCCACCGACGTACCCACGGCCGGAGACGAGAATCCGTCGGCGGCCCCGAACCCGGGACCGCCGACGGAGACCTCACCTCAGAGCTCGCTGCCCGCGACCGGCGGCCCGTCGTGGATGTTCGCCGCGCTCGGTGTCTCGCTCATGCTCGCGGGCACCGTGCTCACCGTGACCGCTCGTCGAGCCGCCCGAAGGCGTGGTTGATCTCTTCGTTGACCACCGAGGTCGCCCAGATCTCCCGCCGCAGCGGGTGGTCCAGGATGGCCTCGGGGAAACGCTCGCGGATCGCGGTCGGGAAGTACGCCACCAAGCGCTGTGTCTTCTCCGGGTCCTCGGCCGGGTCGGGAAGGCCCTCGGCGACCAGCTCGCGTCGACGCTCGATCTTGGTCCAGGCGAGCACGACGGCCAGCTCGGGAGCGGAGAGCCCCTCCCCCGCCTCGAGGCGACGGGCCACCTCCGTCGAGGACGGAAGTCCCTCCACCTCACGGTCGAGGAGGCCGTCGGTGACCCACTCGGCGATCTGACGCTCGTGCGCCTCCAGCAGCTGCGGCGCCGAGGCCACCGCGCGGGTGAGGGTCACGTTGTGGGCCTCGTTGTCGGCGAGCACCAGCGCGGCGACCTCGTCGGTCATCTCCTCGAGGAGCTCGTCACGCTCGGCGAGCGTGAGCGACCCGGCGCGTACCTCACGGTCCAGCAGGATCTTGAGGTTCACCTCGTGGTCGGAGGTGTCGACACCGGCGGAGTTGTCGATCGCGTCGGTGTTGATCAGACCGCCCTTCCGGGCGAACTCGACACGGCCGGCCTGGGTGATGCCCAGGTTGCCGCCCTCCCCGACGACCCGCACCCGCAGCTCGGCGGCATCCACCCGGACACCGTCGTTGGCGTGGTCACCGGCGTCGGCGTCGGTCTCGCTGGACGCCTTGACGTACGTCCCGATCCCGCCGTTCCACAGCAGGTCGACCGGCGCGCGCAGGATCGCGCTGATCAGCTCCTGCGGAGTCAGCCGCTTGACGTCGGTCGCCAGACCGAGCGCCTGCCGCACCTCGGGGCTGATCGGCACCCACTTCAGCTGCCGCGACCACACGCCGCCACCTGCTGAGATCAGCGAGGTGTCGTAGGACTCCCACGTCGACCGGGGCATCTCGAAGAGCCGCTTGCGCTCCTGGAAGCCGGTCGCCGCGTCGGGCGTCGGGTCGATGAAGATGTGCCGGTGGTCGAAGGCGGCTACCAACCGGATGCGGTCCGAGCGCAGCATGCCGTTGCCGAAGACGTCACCGGACATGTCGCCGACGCCGACTGCGGTGATCTCGTCGACCTGCGGGTCGATGCCGAGCCGCTTGAAGTGGTGCTGCACCGAGACCCAGGCGCCACGCGAGGTGATGCCCATGGCCTTGTGGTCGTAGCCGGCCGAGCCTCCGGAGGCGAACGCGTCGCCGAGCCAGAAGTCGTACTCCGCCGCGACCGAGTTGGCCAGGTCGGAGAACGTCGCGGTGCCCTTGTCGGCGGCGACGACCAGGTAGGAGTCGTCGTCGTCGTGGCGCACCACATCGGCCGGCGGCACGACACGGCCGTCCACCCGGTTGTCGGTGACGTCGAGGAGGCCGCGCAGGAACGTGACGTACGCATCCGGACCGGCCACGCCCTTGGGGACGAAGCCACCCTTCGCGCCACCCGGCACGATCACGGTGTTCTTGACCTGCTGCGCCTTCGCCAGACCGAGCACCTCGGTGCGGAAGTCGTCGCGCCGGTCGCTCCACCGCAGCCCGCCACGGGCCACGGCGTCGAAGCGCAGGTGCACGCCCTCGACGTCGGGCGAGTAGACGAAGATCTCGTAGGCCGGCCGCGGCAGCGGCAGGTCGGGCACCTGCTGCGGGTCGAACTTGAACGAGAGGTAGCTCCGCCCGCGGTAGTAGTTCGTCCGCGTGGTCGCGAGGATCGTGGAGACATAGCTGCGCAGGATCCGGTCCTGGTCGAGGCTCGCGACGTCATCGAGAGCCTCGATGATCGCCTCGGCCCGCTTCGCCTCGTCGCGGGTCGCGAGCGAGGGGTCGAACCGGGTCTCGAACAGCTCCACGATCTGCCGGGCGATGCCCGGGTTGGCGCACAGTGCGCCCGCGATCGTCGCGAACGAGTTGGGCGTGCCGGCCTGGCGCAGGTAGCGGCCGTAGGCGCGCAGCATCGTGATCTGGTGGTGGTCGAGACCGGCCAGGACCAGGGAGTTCAGCCGGTCGACCTCGCTGCGCCCGGACCAGGCCTGGTGAAGCGCGTCGACCAGCTGGGCGGGCGCACAGGCAGGAGTGCCGGCGTAGGTGAGGCCGAAGTCGTAGATGAACCACTCCTCCGAGCCGGACCTCCCGACACCCTCCAGGTCGTAGGGCCGCTCGTCGGTGACCTCGAAGCCGAACGAGGACAGGATCGGAAGCATCAGGGACAGCGAGAGCGGGCCACCGGTGCGGTAGATCTTGATCCGGAACCCGTCGGCGATCTCCGGGTCCTTGTAGAAGGAGAAGTCGACGGCCTCGCCCTGGTGGGAGAGCAGCTCCAGGCGGGTCAGGTCGGCGGCGCCGGTGTCGGCGTCGAAGTCCTCCTTGTAGGCCTCCGGGAACGCGTCGAGCAGGTGCGAGAGCCGGGCCGCGCCGTCCTCGCCCGTGTGGGCGATGACCGCGCTGACGAGGTCGTCGCGCCAGCTCCGGGCGGCCTTACGCAACCGCGACTCGAGACTGTCGACCAGTCCCGGGGTGTCCAGGGCCTTGCCGAGCGACTCGGTGGTGCCGTGTACGACGAAGTGCACCCGCGCCGTGGTCGACTCGCTGATGCGTACGGTGAACTCCAGGTCGGTGCCGCCGAGGGCGTCGAGGAGCACCTTCGAGAACCGCTCCCGGACCGTGGTGTTGTAGCGGTCACGCGGCAGCGAGACGAGCACCGAGACGTAGCGGCCGTAGGTGTCGGGCCGGACCGCCACCCGCAGGATGCGGCGCTCGATCGCCCCCAGCGCGGCCTCGGCGAGGTCCATCAGCTCCTCGGTGGAGGCGTGGAAGAGCTCTTCGCGCGGGTAGGTCTCCATCGCGTCGAGCATCGCCTTGCCGGTGTGGCTGCGGGCGTCGTAGCCGGTGTGGTCGAGGACCGCGGCGACCTTGCCGCGTACGACCGGGATCCGGGTCACCGACTGTCGGGCCGCCTTCGTGGTGAAGAGACCGAGGAAGCGGTGCTCCCCGATCACCTCGCCGGCGCCGTTGAAGATCTTGATGCCGACGTGGTCGAGGTAGGCGGGCTCCCCGACGGTCGAGCGAGAGTTGGCCTTGGCCAGGACGAGCATCACCTTGTCGCGGGCGTGGGCGGCGACCTTGGGCGGCATCTTGCCGTGGTCGGGGGCCTGCGGCGGGTCGGCGCGCAGGATGCCCAGGCCGGTGCCGGAGAGTCCGCGCAGGTAGTCGCCGTCAAGGCGGTATTCGCGGTAGCCGGTCAGCAGGAAGTGGTCCTCGGCCAGCCAGGCCAGCAGCTCGGCGGCCTCGGCGGCCTCCTCGCGCGGCACACTGTTGGGCGGTGTGTAGCGCAGCCCGGCCGCGATCTCCGCCAGCCGGCGGTGCAGCCTCGGCTCGTCCTCGACGACCTCGCGTACGTCCTCGAGGACCCCCTCCAGACCCGAGACGATCTCCTTGGCGGCGTCGGGCGCGAGGCGGTCGATCTCGATGTGCATCCAGGACTCGCGGATGTCGCCCTCGTTCACCCCCTCGAGCGCTCCGGTCACGTCACGGGCGACGTCGATGACGGGGTGGACGACCAGATGGACGTCGAGGCCGCGGCGGTAGAGCTCGGTCTTGACCGAGTCCACGAGGTAGGGCATGTCGTCGACGACGATCTCGACGACGCTGCGGCCTCCGGCGGACCAACCGTCTGCGGCGGTGGTCGGGGTGAGGATACGCACGGCGGCGGTGCCCTGCGGGCGGTTCGCGGCCAGCGTCAGATGCGATCCCACCGCGCCGGCGAGATCAGCCTCGCTGCGGCCGGTGAGCTCCTCAGGTGCTACGTGGCGGAAGTAGGTGGTGCTCGGCAGTCGGTTCTGCAGGACCTTCTGCGGAGCTTGGACAGTAGTGATATGCGTCTCCGTTGACACACCTGTCACGGTATCCCGCGATCGCTCGGTGTAGGCAGTCGGATCCGAAGGAATCGCCGATGCGAGTCATAGGCTCACGACTGCCGGCCGGCCCGGCGGTTAAGAACATACTAAGAGAATGTGTCGGTTGTCTCGGCCCCATCACTGGTGACTCTGGCCCGGCTAGGCGTCATGATGTGTGGTCATGAGCAAAGAACTGCGGGTTGAGATGGCCTATGACGCCCCGATCGCAGCCGTCTCCGGGATGCTCGCCGACGCTGCGTTCCGCGAACAGGTCTGCGACGCCCAGCATGCACGGTCCAAGAGCGTGGCGATCACCGGGTCGACAGTGAGCATCCGCTACGAGCAGGCCGTCAGCGGGGTTCCCGGGTTCGCGAAGAAGTTCGTCGGCGACACCATCGAGGTGCACCAGGACGAGATCTGGTCGGCCGACTTCACCGCCGGCGACCTCAAGCTCACCCTCCCCGGCAAGCCCGGTTCCCTGACCGGCACCGCTCGGCTTGCCGAGAACGGCACGCAGACCATCGAGACAGTCACCCTGACCGCTACCGTGAATGTCCCTCTGGTCAGCGGAAAGCTGGAAGACCTCATCCTCTCGATCTTCAAGAAGGGGCTCGAGAAGGAGCACCAGGTAGGCACCCGCTGGCTCGCCGGCTGAGCCACCTCACCCACGCCCCAACCCGCAGAAGAGCCCCAAAGGATTCGGCAATGACGACGACCCTCCAGCACGAGCTCGTCTACGACGCCCGCATGGGCGAGGTGTCCGCGATGCTCGCCGATCCCGGCTTCCGCGAGCAGGTCGCCGACGCCCAGGGCGCGCTCCGCCGCCGGGTGACCATCGGCGGCGCGCCGCGCGAGGTCCGGATCGACCGAGTGCAGTCGACCGTCGGCGTACCTTCCTTCGCGAAGCGCATCGTCAGCGGTGACCTCACCGTCCACCAGAGCGAGGTCTGGTCCTCGGACACCGTCGCGGTCGTCGACATCACCGTCCCCGGCGGCCTCGCCACGCTCCGGGGCAACATCTCGCTCTCCGAGTCCGACGGGCGCACCACCGAGAGCGTGCGGCTGAACATCAAGGTGCCGGTCCCGCTGGTCGGGGCCAAGCTCGAGGAGTACGTCGAGGAGCTGATGCTCAAGGCCTTCGACCTCGAGCAGGCGGTCGGCGTGGCGTACCTCTCCCGCTGAAGAATTCACGGAACCGGTGCAACCAGGCTGAAGAGTCAACCGTCCCCCTAGGTGCCGGGCAGAACATTGCCGGCCATCAGGTCTCGGATCAGGAGGGATTCGGGCCGTTCTGGAGGGGACATCTCGATGGTAAGACCTCGTACTCGCGCGCGGCATCTGGTCACGGCCGGCATCGGGCTGGCGACAGCCGCCCTCGTCGTCACCACGACGGTGACGATGAACTCAGGACCCGCGAGCGGCACCACCGGCAAGGGAACGCTCAAGCTCGTCGCCGCCTCCGACACCGTCGAGGTGGAGGCCTGGGAAGGGACGGCGTACGTCCAGCCGTCCGTCTGGTTGGCCGCCTATGACGCCGCCTTCGAGTTCCGTGCGCGCCACGCGGCCTACGACGAGCCGGTCAAGGTCACCAAGACCGTCATCCGTGGCAAGAAGCGCACCACCACGACCGCGCCCGCCGCGATCGTCGATGGGATGAAAGGCTTCAAGGACGGCCTCCGGGTCACCCTGAAGAACAAGTCCGGCAAGGTGATCCTCGACGACACCCGTCCGCTGTGCCCGGGCGGCTACGACCGGCAGCGGGTGCAGACCGACGGCGCCACCGGTCCGGTCTACCCCGAGTTCTGCGGGGGCAACTGGTTCACCAAGGGCGTCCTGTACGGGATCGAGCGCGGGATGGCGGTCCCGACCGTCTCCGACCTCGAGTTCGCGACCAAGGGCGAGACCAGGCTCACCATGACGATGAGCGTCAGCAAGCCGGTCGCCGACTTCCTCGGGCTGCCGAAGGCCAGCCGCACGGCCAAGCAGGACCTGGTCATCGTCGACGGTTGTCCCGAAGGTGGCTGTGAGGGCGAGGGCGGCGAGATGGGCATGATGGCGGCCCACGCGGCCGATGACGACCAGGGTGCTCGCACGGTGGTGCCACGAGAGCTGCTGGAGGGCGGCGAGAACGGCCGCGGCCGGCTCCCGCTGGGTGGTCCGCTCGGCTCCATCAAGCCGGGCAAGCCCGCGAAGGACACCCTGCCCGACCTCGTCTCCGTGCCCGCCTGGCAGATCTCCACCGACGTCGACGAGCAGGGCATCGACCGCCTCAACTTCGCCGCCAACGAGTGGAACGCCGGGCCGGCGCCGATGATCGTCGAGGGCTTCCGCCGCGGCACCACTCCGGTGATGGACGCCTACCAGATGTTCTACCGCGACGGTGAGCAGGTCGGGGTGAAGCGCACCGGCACCATGGAGTTCCACGAGGCGCCCGAGCACAACCACTGGCACTTCCTCGACTTCGCGAAATACGAGCTGGTCGATGCCAAGGACAAGCTCGTCACGACCAGCGGCAAGCAGTCGTGGTGCCTGGTGCCCACCGACCCGGTGGACCTGACCGTGCCCGGAGCGACGCTGCGGCCGGGTCAGACCGGCCTGGAGTCGGCCTGCGGCGAGAAGTCCGCGCTCTGGCTGCGGGAGAGCATGCCCGCGGGCTGGGGTGACACCTACAACCAGTCCCAGACCCAGGCCTTCGACCTGAGCAAGGTCAAGAACGGGACGTACCGGATCAAGGTCACCGTCAACCCCGACGGCAACCTCTACGAGCGGACGCGGTCGAACAACGTCAGCTACCGCACCGTGATCATCGGCGGGAAGGCCGGCGCCCGCACCGTCAAGGTCCCGCCCTACCAGGGCGTCGACACCGAGACCTGGTGGGGCGAGGAGGAGTGACCTAGGCCTGGATCAGGTCGGGGATCTCCTGGGTGGCGAACCAGCCCAGATCCTCGTCGGGGTCCGCGTCGGCCGGGCGATCTGCCAGGTCGGCGTGGACCGCGGCGACCAGCTTGAGCGGGACGACCTGGCTCTCCAGATGATGGGCGAGCGCGTCGGGCGCGTCGACGACGACCACGACCCGGCGCCCGGGGCCGGCCAAGAGCGCCGCCGAGTCGTCGGCGGCGCTCATCAGCGCTGCGTACTCGGCCTCTTCGCTGTCGTCGGGGGCGGCATAGCCGTCGGCTGTCCCGGGCAGCTCGCCCGCGGCGTACCAGTCAGCGAGCAGCGCGAGCGTGGCGGGTACGTAGATGCGGGTCACGGCCTCATTCTCCCGCGTTCTTGACGACGCGCAGACCTCGGGGCGCCCGGAAGCGCCGTCCCGAGGCGGTGTCGAGCAGCTCGTCGAGGGCCTCGCTGATGCACTGGCCGACCAGGGACGCGTCGGGCACCAGGTCGCGGTCGGCGGTGATCGCGAAGAAGACCTGGCCGTCGTAGGAGGTCACCCCGATCGCGAGGGCGTGCCCCTCGGCCAGCGGGTGGATGGGATACGAGGCCACCAACCGGGAGCCGGCCGCGTACCGCGGCTCTTGCGGCCCCGGCACGTTGCACACCGAGAGCAGGTAGTCGTGCTCGCTCTCGGCGGCGACCCGGGAGCCGACCACGTGGAAGGTCGCCGGGGCGAAGCCACTGATCCCCGCCAGCCGCTGCGCGCTGACCGTGCGGGCGTTGGCCTTGTGCTGCTCGAACGAGTAGGAGACCTGATGGAGACGGACCACCGGCGACGGCTCCGCGACCGGGAGCACCACGAAGTGGGGCGCCACCGCGGAGCCGAGCTGGGTCGGGTCGAGCTCCTCGTCGATCACCGAGACCGGTACCAGCGCCGGCACCTGGCGTACGCCGGCGAGCGATGCCTGGCGTGTCATCAACCAGGCGCGGAGGCCACCGGTGACGGCAGCCAGGATGACGTCGTTGACGGTGCCGCCGTGGGTGTCCCGGATGCGGCGGAAGTCGGCCAGGTCGGCCTGCAGCGTCACCACCAGCCGCTGCTGGGAGAGGGTCCCGTTGAGCGGTGTCGGTCGCTCCGGAGCCCGGCGGGTGAGCAACCGGGCGATGCCTGCTCCCGCGTTCTGCAGGTCCTTGGCCACACCGGTGACGCGCCCCAGGGCGGCACCGCCCAGACTGCGCGCGGTGTCGGTCAGGCCGCTGACCGAGGTGAGCGCATCGACGACCGCGCCCGCGACCAGGCGCGCGCCCGACTGCGGCTCCGGCGGCTCCCACAGGTCAGGCACGACCGGTCCGACCTCGGGTTTGTCGTCGAGCAGGAGCTGGACGAGGTCGACCGTCTCGGCGCCGTCCACCAGCGCCTGGTGGGTCTTGGTGACCAGCGCGATCCGGTCCCCGGCCAGCCCCTCGATGACATACAGCTCCCACAGTGGCCGGGAGCGGTCCAGGGGCCGGGAGACGATCCGGCCGGCCAGGTCGAGCAGCTGCTCCATCGAGCCCGGGCGGGGCAGCGCGGAGCGGCGTACGTGATAGGTGAGGTCGAAGCGGTCGTCGTCGGCCCAGACCGGATAGGCGATCCGGCCAGGCACGACGCGGACCCGTTGCCGGTAGCGCGGCACGAAGGCCAGCCGGTCCTCGACGTGCTGGAGGAAGGCACCGTAGTCGAACCCCTCGGCCTTCGGGTCCCCCGACTGCCTCGAGCTCCGCTTGGGCTCGATGAGCTCGATGCTCGCCACCTGGTGCGGCACCGACAGCGTCTCCCCGTCCAGGAAGGCCACGTCGCGTGCCCCGAGCCGATCACTCATGCCGCCACCAACGCTCGCTCATTCCGCCACCTCCGTAGCGCAAACGCCATCGTACGGACGTGGCCGCCTGAGGCCTGTTGGTCGCTCGCCGGCGCTCGCTCATACCCTCTCAGCCCCCTCTTTGGTTCATGTGCGATTGTGGCAGACGCCAGCTTGAACTTAGCCCACGAAACGGGGGAGCAATGCGCCTCACGGCCCGGATCATCGCGGTCGTGGCAGCAATCTGCGGGATCGCGTCCGTCGCGACTGCCTGCGGAAACGACGTCGCCACCGAGCCCAGCAACGACAGCAACCCGGTGGTCGTCCAGATCAACTTCTCCGGTGACTCGGTCGACCCCCACGGCACCAAGATCGAGGTGCCCGTCGGGCACAGCGTCGAGCTCGACGTGACCGCCGACGCTGCCGGCGAGGTCCACGTGCACTCCGACCCGGAGCAGTCCGCCGCCTACGGCGTGGGCACCACGCGGATCAGCCTGGGCGCGTTCGAGATCCCTGGTCAGTACGAGGTGGAGTCTCACACCCTCGGCAAGACCATCGTCACCCTCGAAGTCCAGTGATCCTCACCCACGGCGTGGGCGGTCGCCAAGACCTCCCACTGCCTCTCGAGTACGTCATCGCGGGCGCCGTCCTCGCCCTCCTCGCCTCCTTCGCGCTGCTGGTGGTGACCACCAAACGTGCCGCGGCAGGCGAGGTCGTGGGAGTCCGTAACGCACGCGGCTGGCCCGTGCCCCGCCTCGGGCGTGTCGTCGACTCCCCCGCCTGGACTGCGCTGTGGCGCGTCGTCGGGATGCTGATCTTCGCCTACTTCGTGCTGGTCGCCTTCGCCGGCTCCGACAACGCCAACAACCCCATCTTCGGGATGACGTACGTCTGGCTCTGGGTCGGCCTCGTCCCGTTCTCGCTCGTCTTCGGACGGGTCTACAAGGCGATCAGCCCGGCCCGTACGATCGTCGCCGGACTGACCTGGCTCCGCGGCACCGGCAGCCCGCCGCTCCGCTTCCCGGCGCGTCTGGGCTACTGGCCCGCGTCGCTCACGCTGCTCGCGTTCGCCTGGATGGAGCTGGTCTACCCGGAGAACAACTACCTGGGTCCCCTACGCCTCTGGCTGGCCGTCTACCTGGCCGTGATGATCCTGGGCGGGGCCCTGTTCGGCGAGGAGTTCCTGGAGCGCTGCGACCCGTTCGAGGTCTACTCGTCCCTGATGGCCCGCCTGTCGGTCTGGGGTCGTACGTCGGGCGGCAACCTTGTGCTGCGGACCCCGCTGGGCAACCTCGACACCCTGCGCCCGGCGCCGGGCCTGGTCGCCGTCGTCTCGGTGCTCTTCGGCACGATCGTCTACGACTCCTACCGGGAGTCGCCGCAGTGGCTCCAGATCGTGCAGAACCCGGAGATCTCCGGAGCCACCGCCTACCTGATCAACAACATCGCTCTCATCGCGCTGCCGCTCCTCGTCGCCGGTTTCTACTGTGCGGGGACGATGATGACTGGCGTCGGAGACGTCCCGCGCCGTGCCCTGCCTGCCGAGCTGGCGCCCTCGCTGGTGCCGATCATCGCTGGCTACGTCGTGGCCCACTATCTCAGCTATTTCTGGGAGAGCGGGTTGGCCACCTTGCGCAACGCATCGGACCCGATGGGGGTCGGAGCGGACTGGTTCGGGACGGCGGACATGCCGGTCTCCTACTTCTTCGCCTACCACGGCACGCTCCTGGCCGTCATCAAGGTGACGGCGGTGATCGTGGGGCACGTGCTCGGCGTCTGGTCCGCCCATATCCGGGCGCTCCAGGTGCTTCCGAAGGAGCATCTGGTGATCGGTCAGGTGCCGCTGCTGATCACCATGGTCGGCTTCACCGTCGGCGGGTTGTATCTGCTGTTCGCTGCTTAGGGCACCTCTGCTTCACGATTCACCTACCTCGGATCCACAAAGCAGCGCAACGCCGCCTAATGCGGACTAACAGGTTGGCGCCCTGGTTTACGCCCGCTTGCAGAGTCTGGGAGACTGATACTTATGTCTGGTACCCCCCGCTTCCTGACTCTTGCCGACGTCGCCGAGGTCCTCAACACCTCGAGCGCACAGGTCTATGCCCTTGTCCGCCGTGGTGAGCTCCCCGCCATCAAGATCGGCGGGCGCGGCCAGTGGCGCGTCGAGGCCAGCGTCCTCGAGAAGTTCATCGATGACATGTACTCGCAGACCAAGGCCTTCGTGGCCGACCACCCGTTCGTCGAGGCAGAAGGCGCTTCCCCCGCGCCGGCTGTCACGCCGGACGCTTCTTGAGTCACAGCAACAACATCCCCCACAACTAAACCTTCCCCACAACAACGCGAAGAGCTGCCGGGCATTGCGCCCAGCAGCTCTTCGCGTCTGTCGACCTGGATCAGGCGAGGTTCTCGGTCTGCGCCTCCAGCTTGATCTTGAGCTCGTGGCGGGCACCGTTGCGCATCACGGTGAACTCGACGGTCTCCCCCGGCTGGTGGGCACGGATGGCGACGATCATGCCGATGCCGTCGGTGACGGTGACGTCGCCCACCTTGGTGACGCGATCGCCGTCCTTGAGCCCGCCCGCGGCGGCCGGCGAACCGGCATCGACCACCGAGATCAGCGCGCCGTTGTGGTCGGCGGCCTGCACGTCGACCGAGGCGCCCACGATCGGATAGGTCGCCTTGCCGGTCTTCAGGATCTGAGCGGCGGTCACCTTGACCTGGTCGATCGGGATGGCGAATCCGACGCCGATGCTGCCGCCTTCGCCGCCCTCCCCGCCACCGGCCGTCGCGATGGCCGAGTTGACCCCGATGACCTGGCCGACGAGGTTCACCAGCGGACCTCCGGAGTTGCCGGGGTTGATCGCCGCGTCGGTCTGGACGGCGTTGATGTAGGAGGTGTCGTCCTCGGTCTGCCCGGTGCTCACCGGGCGCTGGAGCGCACTGACGATGCCCGAGGTCACCGTGGAGCTGAGCCCCAGCGGCGACCCGATGGCGACGACTCCCTCCCCGATCCTCAGCCGCGAGGTGCTGCCGAGCGAGGCCGGGTCGAGCTTCTTGACCTCGGGGACGTCGAGGACGGCCAGGTCGTAGACCGCGCTGCGCCCGACCACGTCGGCCTTGTAGCGCCGGCCCTTGTGGTCGACCACCTCGATGCTGCCCTTGGCCTTGGCGGCGTCGGCGACCACGTGGTTGTTGGTCACCACATGACCGTTGCGGTCGAAGACGAACCCGGAGCCGGTCGCGGCGTCCTCGACGCCCTGGTATTCGGCGAAGATCTGGACCGTCGAGGGCAGCAGCGTCGCGGCCACCTTCACGATGTTGGCGTCGTCGCCGTCCAGGGGCGCGTCGGTCTCGATCGAGCCCGGCTCGAGCCCACCGCCGGCCAGGCTCGACATGTCGTCCTGGTCCTCGAGCACCCCACCCGCGTAACCACCCAGCACACCGAGCAGGAAGGCGACCGCGGCCGCGAGCGCCCAGACCGGGCCGGGAACACGCCGACGCGGCGCGGAACCAGACGGAGCGACCGGCATCGGCGGCGCCGGCGGGCCGTCGAACCCGGGCAGGGACGCGCCTGGCGGTGGCGGCGTCGAGGGCGGCAGCGGAGCGGTGGGCGGGGGCGGGGCGACCGCAGGTCCCGGCATCCCCGGCAGCGGCACCTCCGCCGTGTCGCGCTCATCGTCGACCAGGTCGTCGGGGGACGGCGTCTGCCCGGCCGGGGGCACGTCGGGCGCGGCGGTAGGCGGCGCCCAACGGGAGATCGGCCGCGACTGGTCCTCTGGTGGTTCCTGCGTCACGACACCCATTCTTCCCACTCGCCCCAACAATGGGCAGCCCGGGTCTCGTGTCGCGTCGTCCGGCGGTCGCTCAGCGGCGTACGTGCGCGACGACGGGGGCGCTCGGGGCGCCTGGAACCTGGGTGACCGCGGTGACCGGAAGGTTCCGGGGCACCGGCGCATCGGCGGGCGCGGCAGTGAAGGCGAACATGCTGAACACCGCGGCGCCGACGGCACCGCCGCCAGCCGCGACCATCACCAACGTACGCCTCATCGAGCGCGGGTCGGAGAAGCTGTCGTCGAAGTCGTCTGCCCACACCGAGGCGGCAAGGACACCTCCACGCAGAGAGCCCTTCAGATCGGCAGGGGCCGAGACGCCAGGGTCGACGCTGAGCCCGGCCAAGCGCCGCTTCAGCCAGCCCTCTCGCTCCACCAACCGACGGCAGGCGCAGCACTCGTGCACGTGCGCCCACGCGCGCTCCTCCTCCGCGGCGTCGAGCTGGCCGTCGAGAAGAGCGCTGGTCCGCGCACCGAGGTGGTTCCCCAACAAGCTCATGAAGCCCCGCCCCACAACACCTTGGGCCCGGAGTGGCGCAACCGCCCGCCGCGCGGCGCACGGTGGGCGAGAGCGTCACGGAGCATCGCCCGGCCGCGGTGGATACGCGAACGGACGGTGCCGAGCTTGGCACCGAGGATCTCGGAGATCTCCTCGTAGGAGAGCCCCTCCACGTCACAGAGCACGACCGCGGCCCGGAAGTCGGGGGGCAGCGTGGCCAGCGCGCGCTCGATGTCGTCGTCGAAGCGCTGGTCGGTGTAGGCCGCGTCGGGCGTCGGGCCGCTGCTCGTCAGGCGCGAGGCGCGCTCGTCGGAGAGGGCGTCGAAGCGGATCCGCTGCTTGCGACGGGCCTGGTCGAGGAAGAGGTTGGTGGTGATCCGGTGCAGCCAGCCCTCGAAGGTGCCGGGGCTGTAGGTGTCGAGAGAGCGGAAGACCCGCACGAAGACCTCCTGGGTGAGGTCCTCGGCGTCGTGGCGGTTGCCGGTGAGGCGGTAAGCGAGCCGGTAGACCCGGTCGGAGTGCTTCTCCACGATCTCGTCCCACGTCGGCACGGCCGACTCCGAGGTCGGGGGCGTGGTCGTGGGCTCCGCGGTCATGGTGCTCCTGTCTGCTGTGGTGCTGCTTGACCAGCTGATCGCTGACATCTCCTACGGTAGATCGCCTGGGAACAGAAGGGCTGAGAGTTGCCTGTGAGGCTCCTATTTTTCCTCGTCCTGTGACCTTCTAACGCGCAAGTTGGATCTGGCGTTCCCGCACCGTTGAGCGAAACAGGTTAGGTTTTGGGGTGTGACCAGCCCTGTCTCGACCGCAAGTTGGACCTACGCCGACGAGTACGTCGCGGAGGACGACCTCCTCGCCGCCGCCCGCTCCCGGGCCGAGGAGGTCGGCGTCGCCCCGATCGGGCCGGGCGGCGGCGCAGCGCTCCGCTTCCTCGCCTCCGTCCTCGACGCGAAGAACGTCGTCGAGGTCGGCACCGGCACCGGCGTCTCCGGTCTGTGGCTGCTGCGAGGCATGCGCCCCGACGGGGTCCTGACCACCGTCGACATCGAGACCGAGCACCAGCGCCTCGCCCGGCAGAGCTTCACCGAGGCCGGTTTCGGCCAGCGGCAGGCGCGCTGCATCGCCGGCGCCGCCCTCGACGTGCTCCCCCGGCTCACCGACAACCACTACGACATCGTCTTCGTCGACGGTGACAAGACCGAATACTCGGCCTACCTCGAGGAAGCGCTGCGCCTGCTCCGCCCCGGCGGTGTCGTCGCCTTCGACAACGCGCTATGGCACGACCGCGTGGCCGACCCGTCCGTGCGCGACGAGGAGACCGCCACCATTCGCGAGCTCAACCAGCAGGTCGCCGACCACGACGGCCTCATCCCGCTGCTCCTGCCTGTTGGCGACGGTCTCCTGCTGGCGCGCAAGTCCTAGGGGCACCTGCTCGCACGGGGCATCTTCGAGTCAGGAGCGGGGTGCACGAGTGGATGCCCCCGCGTGAGGACGCGTGGTATGCCGAGGCCGGGAAGTAGCCGGCGTTCACGCCGACCATGTCACCACCCAGCGGCGCCAACAGAATCACCTCACCTGGCAGCACCGGCCTCCGCTCGCGTGCGATGGCGACGCCGTGCACGAGGATCAGGAAGCGCGCCCACATGCCCACCGGCCGCACTGTCGGTGTCGACTCGGTGAGGACTTGTGCCCTGCATCATGAAGGTGCCGAGGCGTCACCCCCGTCGGTCGAGTGGTCACGTACGTGCCATCTCGGCCGGCGTAGGTGACGCCTCGGCCTGCGGGAGTGACTTCTCGTCAGCGGACGCCGGCCAGCGGGTCGTCGCCAGCCAGCCAGGAGAGGAGGACCCGGGCACCGAAGCCGGTGGGACCGGGGGTGAGCTCGTGGACATCGGCGTACGCGTCGCCGCAGGCGATGTCGATGTGGGCCCACGGGATGCCGCCGGTGAAGTGCTGCAGGAAGAGCGCGGCAGTGAGGGCGCCGGGCCCGCCGGGGGCGTTGTCGGCGTCGGCGACCTTCGAGGCGAGCTTCTCCTCGTAGTCCGCAACCAGCGGCATCCGCCACAGCGTCTCACCGGAGACCTCGGAGGCCTCGGCGAGCAGTCCGGCCAGGGCGTCGTCGTCGGCGAAGAAGCCGGCCATCGTCTGCCCGAGAGCGACGCGCATCGCACCGGTCAGGGTGGCCACGTCGACCAGGGCGGCGGGCTTGATCTTGTCCGCGGCGTACGCCATCGCGTCACCCAGCACCAGACGGCCCTCCGCGTCGGTGTTGGTGACCTCGGAGGTGCGGCCGCCGTAGTGGGTGATCACATCGCCGGGACGCAGCGCCGAACCCGAGATCGCGTTCTCGGCGGCGGCGATGAGGCCGACCACCTTGACCGGGCAGCCGACCTCGGCCAGCGCGGTCATCACCGCCAGCACCACCGCGCCACCGGTCATGTCGCGCTTCATCGTGACCATGCCGTCGCCGGGCTTGATGTTGAGCCCACCGGTGTCGAACGTGATGCCCTTGCCGACCAGCACGACGGTGGGAGTCTTCTTCGACGAGCCCAGTCGCCCGGACCTGCGGGGCGTGTAGTCGAGCCGGATCAGCCTCGGCGGGGTCGCCGACCCCTGACCGACCCCGACGATGCCGCCGAAACCGTCGGCAGCGAGCTGGTCCTCGTCCCAGACGGTGACCTTCAGGCCAGTCTCGGCGGCCAGCGACGTCGCCTGCTCGGCGAGCCAGGCAGGATTCTTGAGATTGCTCGGAACCGAGGCGAAGAATCGCGCGCGCCACCCGGCGCGCGCGATCGCCTGAGCCCGGTCCAACGCTGCCGCCTGGTCATCCCCCAGGTCGGCCAGGGTGATCGTCTCCACCGGCGTCCACGGCGCACCCTCGGAGCGCCAGTGGAAGAGGAAGGACCCCAGCGTCGCGCCGGCCACGAACGGCTCCAGCCCGACCTCGGGATCGACTGCCGGGATGGTCGTGACCACCTCTGACCGGTCCCGCACGGCGCGGGCCAGCGCGGCCCCCGCCCGGCGGAAGTCGTCGCGCCGCTGCGCGCCGACGCCGATCAGGAGGATCTGTCGCAGGGGGCCGGAGCCGGTGACGGGGTAGGTCGTCACCTCGCCGGCGCTGCCCGTGGCACCTTCGAACTCGAGGTGACCCAGGAGGTCGTATCGGTCGCCCAGGTCAGCGGCCCCGGGACCGATGACCAGCTCGTCCTCGTCCGGGATGACCGGGAGCGCGATGATCTCAGCATCGTTGCTCTCCGGACCGAGCGGGCTGAGCGTGAAGGTGGGCGGTCCGACCTGAGACGGCAGCACCTGCGACGGCAGCGTTGTGGTCATCTACGCGTTCAGCCCAAGACCTTTGATCTCTTCGCCGAGCGCGGCGGCCTCCTCGGCGTTCAGCTCGACGACCAACCGGCCACCACCCTCGAGCGGGACGCGCATCACGATGCCCCGACCTTCCTTGGTGACCTCCAGCGGACCGTCTCCCGTCCGCGGCTTCATCGCCGCCATGCGGCACCTTCTTCCGTGTCTCGCGTGTCGGCGCTCACCTGCCGGATGGCCTCGGAGCGCGCATTGCACATCCATTATCCCTCATCAGGTCAGCAGACCTGACGGCAAGGTGGGAGTTTCGGCGGGTTGACCTGCCGTCGAACCTGTCAGATGACCGACGTTCCGTAGGCCCAGGTCAGCCAGATCGCGAGGATCACCATCGTGAGGTGCACCACTATCGCCGCTCCGGTGGCCTCGAAGAAGGCCCCGCCGGACTCACGACGGTCGCCGCGTGCCGACTCGCCGTAGGCGTCGTCGTAACGCTCGTCATACCCGCGGTCGTACGCCTCGTCGCGACGTCCGGAGCCTGCTGACGGGTAGTCGTAGTCCTGTGGGTACGCCTGGTCGTAGCCACGGTCGTCGGCCCGGTCGTAGGTCCGGTCGTAGTCCGGGTCGTAGTCCTGGTCGTAACCCCGGTCACGACCGTGGTCACGGCCCTGGTCGTAGTCCGCGTAGGCAGGCTCGGCGCGATGTCCTGAGCTTGTCGAAGGGTAGCCCTGCTCCTGCTGACGCCTGCGCGGCTGCGGCCGCGGTGCGCGCGGGGCCTGAGCAGGGGCGTCGGACCAGTCCTCGTCCTGGCGCCGGCTCCGGTCGCGCGGGCCGTAGGAGTCGAAGGAGTAGGGATCGTACGCCTCGGGCTGCTGCTCCGACCGCCGGTCGGGCCGCCGGCTCGGCGCCTGCGGTGCGGGTGCAGGTGCGGGTGCGGGTGCAGGTGCGGGTGCAGCCTGCGGAACCGGGCGGGGCGCGGGACGAGGTGCCGGGCGCGGCGCGCGCGGGGGGCTCTGCTGGGCCTGACCCGGATGGTCCGAGTAGCTGCTGTCGCGACGGTATCGGCGGTCGGCGAACTCGTCGTGGCTGTCGTTGTGGCGGTCGTCGTAGCGACCGTCATAGCCACGGGACCGTCGCTGCGGCGGCTCCTGGCGGCGGCCCCACGGATCCTGGCCGCTCTGGCTCCGCCTCGGCGCGCCCTGGTCCGGCTGAGGCTGCTCGGGCGCGGGCCGCTGCGGGGCCGGCGCCTGAGGAGCGGGTCGCTCCTGCCGGGGCCGCTCCTGACGCGGCCGCTCCTGGCGTGGCCGTGCGGGGGCCGCCGGGGCGGGCGGCTGGGGCGCTGGGTGCTGACGTACGGGCTGCTGGGGCGCCGGCGGCTGCGGGGCGGATCGCTGAGCGGGCCGCTGCGGAGCAGGCGGTTGCGGGACGGACGGTTGCGGTGCGGACGGGCGCTGCGGCGCGGGCGGTGCCTGACGTCCGGCCACACGGCGACCCAACTGCTCGTCCCGAGCCGGCGCGGGTGCGGGTGCCGGGGCGGGTGCGGGTGGCACCGGCGCAGGCGAGGGACCACGCTCGACAGGAGGCATCACGGCAGTCTCCTCGACACCAGCTGCCGCCCGTCGGGGTTCAGGCCGGCGAGCAGCGGGGCGTCCCGGCGCAGCGACGGGCTGGGACGCAGGTCGCGCAACGGCCTGCGGCACCGGCTGAGGAACCGGCTGAGGAACCGGCCGTGGTGCCGGCGGCGGAACAGGCTGCGAGGCCGACCGAGACGGGTCGGAGTAGCCAGCCTGGTCGTCGTAGTCGGCATAGCCGTCATAACCGGTGCTGGCATAGCCGGGCTCGTCGTAGCCGTAACCGTCCTCCGCGGCGTACTCCTCGTCGTAGCCCTCGTAGCCGTCATAGCCGTCGTCGTAGCCGTAGTCGTCGTGACCGGCGCGTTGCTCCTTGAGCCGACGGACGAGCAGGTAGAGGCCCGCGATGGCTGCGAGCCAGATTCCGAAGAGCCCGACGACACCTGGGATGTCGCCGCCGAGGAAGAAGGAGGGCGGCGAGACCAGGAAGAGGGCCCAGACCAGCAGGCCGGCGGCGCCGGCGTACAGGTGGATCTTCTGGGGCACGCCTTCCCGCTGCGGTTGCAGGAGATGTGGCTTGAGATAGGTGAGCGCGACGATCACCGCGACCAGGGCGGTGACGGCGTAGACGAGTACGGCAGCGAAACTCACGGCAGCGATTCTGTCCTAGACGTCGGGTGAGCCCGAATCGGGCTCGGGCGGGTGTGATGTGTGTCCCCCGACTCCGACCTCGGCACCAGCATCCTGGGCCTCGGTCGACTCACGCCATTCTGCCTCCTCGGCGAGGCGGGCGATGAGTGCGTCCACCTCGTCCATCCGGTAGCCACGCAAGGTCACGGAGAAACGTACGCGGCGCAGGTCTGCCGCCTCCAGGACACGGTCGCGGGGCACCAGGGCGTCGGGCCGGTCGCCGTACTCCTCCCCCATCGGTGCGCCTGCCCCGGCGGCGACGAGCGCGACTCCTCCGAGAACCAGCACGATCAGTGCCGCGAAGATCCAACCCATCGGTCAGTCACGCGCCTTCAACATCAGCTCGACCGCCTCGTCCACGTCGTCGGTGAGGGTGATCATGTCGAGGTCGCTCTGCTTGATGCGGCCGTCCGCGAGCATCGTCTCGCGCATCCAGTCGAGGAGACCCTGCCAGTGCTCGACCCCCATCAGGACGATCGGGAACTGGGTGATCTTCTTCGTCTGGGACAGCGTCATCGCCTCGAAGAGCTCGTCCATGGTGCCGAGACCGCCGGGCATGACGACGTAGCCCTGGGAGTACTTCACGAACATCATCTTCCGCACGAAGAAGTAGCGGAAGTTGAGCCCGAACCCGACATAGTCGTTGAGCCTGGCCTCGAAGGGCAGCTCGATGCCGAGGCCGATCGACTCGCCGCCGGCCTCGAGGGCACCCTTGTTGGCCGCCTCCATGGTGCCGGGGCCACCGCCGGTGATCACCGCGAAGCCGGCCTCGGCCAGGCCGCGACCGACGGCCTCGGCCTGGGCGTAGGTCGGGTGGTCCTGCGGCGTGCGCGCCGATCCGAAGACACTGATCGCCGGGCCGATCTCGGAGAGGTCGTTGAACCCCTCGACGAACTCGGCCTGGATCTTCATGACCCGCCACGGGTCGGTGTGGACCCAGTCGCCGTGGCCGGAGCTGTCCAGCAAGCGCTGGTCGGTCGTGCTGCCGGCGGGGCGCCCCTTGGTGGGGCGTGGGCCGGAGCCGCTGCGTCGGGTCATGCGGTCAACCAATCACGAAGGGCCTGCTCGCACGCGGTGATCTCGGAGATCCGCACGTGCTCGTCGGCCTTGTGGGCGAACATCGGGTCACCTGGACCATAGTTGACCGCCGGTATGCCGAGGACGGTGAATCGCGCCACATCGGTCCACCCGAACTTGGGCCCGACCTCGCCACCGACCGCGTCGATGAAGGCCTTGGCCGAGGGGCGGTCCAGCCCGGGCAGCGCGCCAGGGGCCGAGTCGGTCAGGGTGACGTCGTAGCCCTCGAAGAAGTCGGTCACGAAGGCGAGCGCCTCCTCCTCGGAGCGGTCCGGGGCGAAGCGGTAGTTGACCGTCACCACGCACTCGTCGGGGATCACGTTGCCGGCCACTCCACCCGAGACGAAGACCGCGTTGAGGCCTTCGTGATATTCGAGGCCGTCGATGACGGGCTTGCGCGGGACGTACGCCTCCAGTCGGCGCAGCACCTCGCCGGCCTTGTGGATCGCGTTGACGCCGCGCCAGGAGCGGGCACTGTGGGAGCGCTCGCCGGTGGTGCGCACCTCGACCCGAAGCGTGCCCTGGCAGCCGGCCTCGACGCCGGCATTGGAGGGCTCCATCAGGATCGCGAAGTCGCCCGCGAGCAGGTCGGGCTCGCTGGCCGCCAGCTTGCCGAGGCCGTTGTGGACGGCCTCGATCTCCTCGGCGTCGTAGAGGACGTACGTCACGTCGCGGTTGGGCGCGTCCAGGGTGGCGGCGAGCTTGAGGATGACCGCGTCACCGGACTTCATGTCGCAGGCGCCGAGGCCGTGCAGGATGCCGGTGGCCTCGTCGAGGCGGCTCGGGAAGTTGCCGTTGACCGGCACGGTGTCGAGATGACCCGCGATGACCACGCGCTCGGGGAGGCCGAGGTCGGTGCGCGCCACGATGGAGTTGCCGCGACGCTCGACGACGAGGTGGTCGTACGCAGCCAGCGCCCGCTCCACCGCGTCCGCCAGCTCGAGCTCGTCGAGACTCACCGACTCGATGTCCATCAGCTGTCGGGTCAGCGTCACCACGTCGGTCGTCAGGTCGATGGCGGGAGTATCAGGACTGGTCGTCACAGACGTAAGTCAACCAGCCCTCCCTGAGGGCTCGACGCCTGCATCCCGGACATCCGCCCCCGAGGTCGACGTACAGGCTACATTTCGTAGTTAACAACTCGACTTAATAGATAGAGGGGTGTCGATGACCGCCGTGCGACACGTCCGTCTCTTCGACGAATCCGCCCCGCTGCACCTGTCCAGCGGCCGCACACTGACGCCGGTCGACGTCGCCTACGCCACCTACGGTGAGCTGGCAGCCACCCGCGACAACGTCGTGTTCATCGCCCACGCTCTCACCGGCGACGCCGAGGCCACGCACTGGTGGCCGACGATGGTCGGCCCAGGGAGACCGGTCGACACCGACCGCTTCTTCGTGGTCTGCGCCAACCTCCTCGGCGGCTGCCGAGGCACCACCGGGCCGTCCTCGACCGATCCGGCCACCGGCCGCGCCTGGGGGCTCGACTTCCCGCTGATCTCGGTCGCCGACCTGGTCACCGTCCACCGCCGGCTGCTGGCCCACCTCGGCATCGAGAAGCTCCGCGCCGCCGTCGGCGGGTCGCTCGGGGGCATGCAGGTCCTGCAGTGGGCCGCCGACGCGCCTGGCCAGATCGAGCGGGCGGTCCTGGTGGCTGCTTCCGCCCGCCTGAGCACCCAGAACATCGCGCTGTCGAACATCGCGCGGCAGGCGATCCTGCGCGACCCCGACTTCCGCGGCGGCCGCTACCCGGACGACGGGGTCGTCCCCGCGAACGGGCTCTCGGTGGCGCGGATGCTCGGCCACGTCACGTACGTCTCCGAGCCCGGGCTGGAGGCGAAGTTCGGCCGCTCGCGGCGCGACGGTTCGGCACCCGGGTTCGGGATCGACTTCGAGGTCGAGAGCTATCTCGATCATCAGGCACGCACGTTCGTCGACCGCTTCGACGCGCTCTCCTACCTCTATCTCTCCCGGCTCCTCGACTACTTCGACCCGTTCGCCTCCCCCGAGTTCGCGGAGCGGATCCGGGACACCAGGTTCCAGGTCATCTCCTTCGACTCCGACTGGCGCTTCGCGACCTCCCACTCGGTCCTGATCGAGAAGCAGCTGCGCCGGGCCGGCATCGATGTGGAGCGCCACAAGATCACCTCCTCCTGGGGCCACGACTCGTTCCTGCTCGACCCACCGGGCTATCTCGACCTCGTCGAAAGCTTCCTCAACGATCGAACTGGAGTTGGTTCATGACCGACCACACGTACGGCTTCAACACCCGTGCCATCCATGCCGGCAACATCCCCGACGCCGCCCAGGGCGCCCGGGCGCTGCCGATCTACCAGTCGGCGTCGTTCGTCTTCGACGACACCGCCGACGCAGCCGCGCGCTTCGCGCTGCAGAAGTACGGCAACATCTACACCCGCGTCGGCAACCCGACCGTCGCGGCGTTCGAGGAGCGTCTGGCCTCCTTGGAAGGTGGCATCGGGGCGGTCGCCACCGCCTCGGGTCTCTCCGCCGAGTTCGTCACCTTCGCCTCCCTGGCCGGCGCCGGCGACCACATCGTCGCCTCCGCCCAGCTCTACGGCGGCTCGGTCACCCAGCTCGACGTCACCCTGCGCCGCTTCGGCGTCTCCACGACCTTCGTGAGCTCGACCGACCCAGAGGCGTACGCAGCCGCCATCCGTCCCGAGACCAAGCTGATCTTCGCCGAGACCGTCGCCAACCCCTCGGGCGACATCGCGGATCTGGAAGGGCTGGCCGACATCGCGCACGCCCACGGAGTGCCGCTGGTCGTCGACTCGACGATCCCGACGCCGTATCTGTCCCGGCCGATCGAGTGGGGCGCCGACATCGTCGTGCACTCGGCGACCAAGTTCCTCGGCGGACACGGGACCACGCTGGGCGGCGTGGTGGTCGAGTCGGGTCGCTTCGAGTACTCACCCGAGCGGTTCCCGCTCTTCCACGAGCCGGTCGAGCACTACGGCGGCCTGTCGTGGTGGGGCAACTTCGGCGAGTACGCCTTCCTCACCCGACTGCGCGCCGAGCACCTGCGCAACGTCGGCGCCACCCTGTCGCCCCAGTCGGCATGGCAGCTCGCTCTCGGGGTCGAGACGCTGTCGCTGCGGGTCCAGCGCCACGTCGAGAACGCGCGGATCGTCGCCGAGTGGCTCCACGCCGACGACCGGGTCGAGAACGTACGCTGGGCCGGCCTGCCCTCCCACCCGCACCATGCGCGAGCCCAGAAGTATCTGCCCAAGGGGCCTGGCAGCGTCTTCTCCTTCGACGTCCGAGGCGGTCGAGCCGCCGGCGAGCGGTTCATCGAGTCCGTCGAGCTCGCCAGCCATCTGGCCAACATCGGTGACGCCAAGACCCTGGTGATCCACCCCGCCTCCACCACCCACCGCCAGCTCAGCGAGGCACGGCTGGCCGAGGCCGGCGTCACGCCCGGGCTGGTGCGGATCAGCGTCGGCATCGAGGACGCCGACGACATCGTCTTCGACCTCGACCAGGCGCTCACCGCCGCTACGAAGGAGCCATGATGACCACCACGATCACGCAGATCCCCCACGAGCCGACCGCGCGCGAGCGCCAGCGACTGCTCCGGGCAGCCGAGTCGATCGCGATCGTCGGCTTCTCTCCCAACACGGCCCGGTCGAGCTACTACGTCGCCACCTACCTCGCCCAGGACACCGACTACCGGCTCTACTTCATCAACCCGAACGCCGCGGGCCGCGAGGTGCTCGGGCAGCCGGTCTACGCGAGCCTGGCGGACCTCCCGGAGACCCCCGACATCGTCGACGTCTTCCGGCGGGCGAGCGACCTGCCCGCTGTCGTCGACGAGGTGGTCGCGCTGGGCTCGCCGATCGTGTGGTTCCAGCTCGGGTTGACCAACGACGAGGCCGCGGACGCGGCGCGCGCGGCAGGGCTGAGCGTCGTGCAGAACCGCTGCCTCAAGATCGAGCACGCCCGCTTCCACGGCGGCCTGCACCTGGCCGGGTTCGACACCGGCGTGATCACCTCGCGCCCGATCCGGCGATGAGACTCCTTCTTTAGTCGAGTTAGTTAGTCTATTATCTCGATTAATCCACTCCCTCGACTCCGGAGCGTTCTCATGAGCATCGATTCAACGACACAGCTCAACGATGTCGACCTCGCCGCCGTCGGCAATCTCGTCCAGGCGATCCAGGACGATCCCGCCAAGGCGCACACCACCTGGGCCGCCCACGTGACCTGGAAGGGCGCCTTCGTGTCCGAGGCGAAGATCCGATCCTTCGACCCCGCGCCGTCCGACGAGCCCGCAGGTCTCGGCGGCGGCGACACCGCCCCGAACCCCGTCGAGCAGCTCCTCGGCGCTCTGGGCAACTGCCTCGCCGTCGGCTACGCCGCGAACGCATCGGTCGCCGGGATCGAGCTCGACGACCTGCGCATCGACCTCACGGGCGACATCGACCTCACGGTCTTCCTCGGCCTGGGCGATGGCCACGCCGGCTTCGACGCGATCGACGCCACTGTGACCATCGCGTCCGAGGCGCCCCGCGAGGAGCTCGAGGCGCTCCACGCCAAGGTCCTCGCCAGCTCGCCCGTCGGCCACACGCTTCGCAGCGCGGTCCCGGTCAACGTCTCGCTGGCCTGAGTCGCCACCGCTCCATCCACACCCATCGAAACGAGGAACCACCATGACAGAGACCACCGTCGACAACGGCGTCAACGTCGCCGCCCTGCTCGGCGCACGTGCCGCCCTCCAGGAGACCCCGGAGGCGGCCAAATTCACCTGGCGCGCCACCAACACCTGGGTGAAGGACACCCACTCCAAGAGCAAGGTCGAAGGCTTCTTCGGCCTCGGCGAGGAGCAGGAGACCCAGCGCTCCTTCGAGTCCGACGGCGACCACCCGCCGCAGTTCGCGGCCGACAACCAGGGCCCCACGCCAGTCGAGACCGTCCTGGTCGCACTCGGCGGCTGCCTCACGGCCGGCGTCGCCGCCGTCGCCCAGCAGCGGGGCATCCAGCTCAACTCCGTGACCGCGACCATCGAGGGCGACCACGACATCCGCGGCATCCTCGGCGCCGACGCGGACGTACGCAACGGCTTCACCGGCGTTCGCGTGAACTACTCGATCGACGCCGACGCCTCCCCCGAGGACATCGAGGCGCTGGTCGCGCAGTCCCAGAAGCGTTCGGCCGTCTTCGACATCCTCACCAACCCGACCGCGGTCAGCGTCTCGGTCCCGTGACAACGAGTGTCCCGTCTCGCCGCACGACCGTCGCGGTGATCGGGGCGGGGCACAGCGGCCTCGCAGTGAGCCACCGTCTCAGCGCCGAAGGGATCGACCATGTCGTCCTCGAGCGCGGGCAGGTCGCTCACTCGTGGCGGACCCAGCGCTGGGACTCGCTTCGACTGCTCACCCCGAGCTGGATGAACCGGCTGCCCGGACTGGACGCCCCGCCGCTCGGCCCCGCCGAGGCCGAGGAGTTCCTCACCGCGGCGCAGGTCGCTGCACTGGTCGCCCACTATGCCGACGTGATCGCGGCACCCGTGCACGAGAACGTCGATGTCCACCACATCTCCCCGGACCCGGACGGCTTTCTGGTCGAGACCTCCGCGGGCCCGTGGTCAGCGGAGCACGTCGTTCTCGCCACCGGTTCCGTACGCGGGGTGGTGCCCGCGCTGGCCGCCGAGCTGCCACGGGGCGTGCCCTCGGTGCACGCCGTCGACTACCGGCGTCCCTCGCAGCTCCCGACCGGCGGCGTGCTGGTCGTCGGGGCGGCTGCCAGCGGCGTACAGATCGCGGCGGAGCTGCAGGCATCGGGCCGCCCGGTCACCCTTGCCGTGGGCGAGCACGTCCGGGTGCCGCGCCGCTACCACGGCCGTGACATCTTCGCCTGGATCGAGGAGGCCGGGATCCTCGACGAGCGCTGGGACGAGCTCGACGACATCACCCGCGCGCGACGGCTCTCCTCCTTCCAGCTCGTCGGCGGCACGTCCTCGCTCGACCTCAACACACTGCAGGAGCTGGGCGTCCGCGTGGTCGGCAAGCTGGCCGGGCTCCGCGACGGCACCGCGCTCTTCTCGGGCTCGCTGGCCAACATGGCGGCCCTCGCCGACCTCAAGGCCAACCGGCTGCTGAACAGCATCGACCAGACCTTCGGTGGCGCCGGTGAACGACTCGAGCCCACGCGCGTACCCGAGCCGTTGCTGTCTCTCTCGCTGACCTCCGGCGAGATCGGCTCGGTCGTCTGGGCGACCGGCATCAAACCCGACCACGGGTTCCTCGACGCCGACGTCTTCGATCACAAGGGCGCGATCCGCCACGACGGCGGCGTCACCGACCTGCCCGGTCTCTACGTCACCGGGCTCCCGGTGCTGCGACGTCGCCGCTCGACCTACATCGACGGCGCCCGCGAGGACTCCGCCGACCTGGTCGCACACCTCTCCGAGCGCCTGGCAACCCCCACCCGCCGCACCGCAGGCTGACCCGAACGCCGAGTCGGCGCAACTGTCCCGAATTCTCCCGCCGAGTCGGCGCAACTGTCCCGGATCCCCACGCCGAGTCGGCGCAACTGTCCCGGATCCCCACGCCGAGTCGGCGCAATTGCCCCAGCGCCTGGGACTGACGCGCCGACTCGACTCCCATCCGCGGGACTGACGCGCCGACTCGACTCCCATCCGCGGGACCGACGCGCCGACTCGACACGCCACAGCGGGACAGACGAGCCGACTCGGCTATCGGTTGACGTGCGCGAGGACACCGTCGATGATCCGGGCCAGGCCGTAGTCGAGCTCGCGCGCCGGGTCGGTGGCCGCCTGATAGGCCTCGCCGGCGGCGGTGCCGACCCGACCGGCGAGTGGATAGTGGCTGCCCGCCATGACCTCGTTCAGCGTGTCGTAGTTGGCGGCCCACCATTCCGCCTCGGTCATCCCGGTGACCTCCTCCGCGCGGCGCTTCATCAGCTCGCTGCGCGCGATGCTGCCGGCGAAGCCGACCAGCACGGCGACCGTCTGGTCCATCTCCAGGTCGGTCAGCCCGAGACCGTCGACGGCCTGCAGCTGCCACTCGTAGCGGTCGCTCATGTTGGGCCCCAGCCAGGGGCGTACGTCCTGCACCTCGAGCAGCCACGGGTGGGCCCGGAGCTCGTCGTGCTGGAGATGGGCGACCAGCGCGAGACGCTTCCGCGTGTCGTCGGGAAGGTCGGGCAGCACGGTCCGGCCGGTCACCTGGTCGGCCATGAGCACCAGCAGGGCGTCGCGGTTGGGCACATAGGAGTAGAGCGTCATCGTGCCCAGACCGAAGCGCTGGGCAATGGCGCGCATCGTCACCGCGGCCAGACCCTCGGCGTCGGCCAGGTCGATCGCGGCGTCGACGACCTCGTCGACACTCACCTTCTGCTTCGGACCCCGCTTCGCCTTCGGCTCTTCGCGCACCTCGATCCGATGACGCCAGAGCAGGCGAAGGGACGGATCTGGCTGGTCAGGCTGATCTGGCTGGTCCGGCACGTGGCTCATCGTAACCTCCTCCGAAAAAATTTCGTACATCGTACGGAACAAATGCTACAGTCGCTCCGTTGTCATCTTCGTACAGCGTACGAAATTGGAGGAATGCGCATGCCGAACGATGCGAACTCGCCGCTCTCCGCGGCGTCAGGGAAGCCGGTGCCGCCGCGCTGGCTCAAGCCGATGAACAAGGTCTTCATGGCCCTGTCCCGGACCGGGATCGGGATGAGGGAGCTGCCGGTGCTCACCGTGCCGGGGCGGACCAGCGGCAAGCCCCGCAGCACCCCGCTGTCGGTGCTGGACCTGAACGATCAGCGCTACCTTCTCGAGGGCTTCCCAGGGGCCGACTGGGCGCGCAACGTACGTGCCGCGGGCGGCCGCGGCAGTCTCCGGATCGGGAAGCGGATCGAGGACGTGCAGCTGGTCGAGGTGGACGGCGAGGAGGCCCTGAGCGTGCTCCGGGTGTGGCCGGAAAGGATGTCCGACGGGGCCAAGATCATGCTCGACGCCGGCGTCGTCACCGACCTGACCCCCGAGGCCTTCGAGGCCGTCGCCGGGCGTTGCGGCGTGTTCCGGATCGAGGTGGCCCGATGACCCCGACTCCCCTCTCCGCGCGTGGCGTGCGCAAGCGCTTCCGCGACACCCAGGCGCTCGACGGCCTCGACCTCGAGGTCGCCACCGGCACGGTGCACGCCCTGCTGGGACCCAACGGCGCCGGCAAGTCGACCGCGGTGAACGTCTTCGCGACCCTCACCCGCCCCGACGCCGGGGAGGTGCTCGTCGGCGGCCACGACGTCGTACGCCACCCCTCCCGGGTCCGTTCCACGATCGGCCTGGTCGGGCAGAGCGCCGCTCTCGACGAGGCCCTCCACGGCCGCGAGAACCTGGTCATGTTCGGTCGTCTGCACGGCTTGCCGAAAGCCGATGCCGTACGCCGCGCCGCCGAGCTCCTCGACGCCTTCGGTCTCGTCGAGGCCGGTGACCGGAAGGTCTCGGGCTACTCCGGCGGCATGCGTCGGCGTCTCGACATCGCCGCGGGTCTGGTCACCCGACCGCGGATCCTCTTCCTCGACGAGCCGACCACCGGGCTGGACCCGCGCGGCCGCCACGAGGTGTGGGAGATGGTGCGACGGGTCGTCACCGACGGGACGACGGTCCTGCTGACCACGCAGTACCTGGACGAGGCCGACCAGCTCGCCGACATGGTCACGGTGCTCGGTGCGGGCAGGGTGATCGCCGAAGGCACACCGTCGTCCTTGAAGAGCGACCTCGGTGGCGACCGGGTGATCATCACCGCGACCGAGCCCGCCGATCTCACCCGGATGGCAGGTGCTCTCGGCGCCGCGGCCACCGTCGACCCCGACCGGCTCGAGGTCACCGTCGAAGCCGGCGCAGCCGGGGGCGGCGCCGCGGTCGTGGAGGTCGTACGCACCCTCGACGCCGCCGGCATCGCGGTCGACGACGTGCTGCTGCGCAGACCGACCCTGGACGAGGTATTCCTCCACCTGACCGCCCCCGATACCGAGCACCAGCACGAAGGAGCCGCCCGATGACCGCCCTCTCCTCCACTCTGCGACAGACCGTGACCCAGACCGTGACACAGACCTGGGTGATCACGCTCCGCGACCTCAAGCACTGGCAGCGCGAGCCGTGGGGGCCGGTGTTCGGGATCCTGTTCTCGATCATGATGCTGCTGATCTTCGGCTACCTGTTCGGCGGCGCGATCGAGATGCCGGGCGGCGGGACGTACCTGCCCTATCTCCTGCCCGGCGTGCTGGCACTGACGATGATGTTCGGCATCGACGGCACCATGGCCGTCGTCACCGAGGACACCAAGCGCGGGGTCACCAACAGGTTCCGCTCGCTGCCGATGAGCAGCCTGGCGGTGCCTCTGGGCCGGGCGGTCGCCGATCTGGGGAACTCGGCGGTCCAGCTCGCGGTCCTGATGCTCGGCGGGCTCTTGATCGGGTGGCGGATCCAGGGTTCGTTCCTGGAGGCGGCGGCCGCGGTCGGTCTCCTGCTGTGGCTGCGGCTGGCGATGCTGTGGCTGGGCATCTACCTGGGCCTGGCCCTGCGGATGGAGGGTGCGCTGATGATCGTGCAGGTGCTGGTGTGGCCGCTGGGATTCTGCTCGAGCCTGTTCGTCTCGCCCGAGACGATGCCGGGGTGGCTCGGATTCCTGGCCGCCTGGAACCCGGTCTCGGCGACGGCCACCGCCTGCCGCGACCTCTTCGGCAACCCGACCGGGATCACGTCCGGGATGCTCGCCGACCACGCGACGCTGCTCGCGCTGGCCTGGCCGGCGGTCCTGCTGGCGATCTTCGTCCCGCTGTCCACCCGCGCGTTCCGGCGCCTGGGCTGAAAAAAGTTCTGGAGAACCTGTCGGATCGGCTCGTGGTCGTTCGTGGAGTGGGTGAGAAGCGGCCCGAACGGGCCGCGCCACACCTTCTGGAACGAGAGGCACCATCATGAGCACCAGCACCTTCACCCAGGCCAGCACCTCCCCCGTTCGGTTCGCGTCGCGGATGCCGGTCTGGCTCGTCAGCACCGCCGCCGTCCTGGTCGGCGCCCTGGTCACGGGCGTGTACGAGGTCGCCGCCCGCGCCACCGGGGTGCCGTTCGACGTCGCACTCCCCGGGACCGGCGTCGAGCCCGCGGCCATCCCCGCGACCGGGCTGGCCTGGGCCGTGGCCGAGCTCGGCCTGATCGGCATCATCATCGCCGTCTGCCTCGCCCGCTTCGCCAAGCGCCCGCGCTCGACCTGGAAGCGCACCGCCTGGACCCTGACGGCGCTCTCGATGGTGCCGAGCCTGGTCGCCGTCACCGACTCCTACGCCACCAACATCATGCTGGTGGGCTCCCACCTGGTCGCCGCGGTGGTGATCGTCCCCGTCATCGCCGCCCGGCTGGCCGAGCGCAACCCGCGTCGGGGGTGAGACCGGCCCCGCCCGGGGGTAGTCCGGGAGCGAACTGCCTATTACTCGCGGGTATATGGGCAGTTCGCTCCCGGACTACCCCGCTTTTCGCGCCACGATCAGCTCGCCGACACCGGGCATGGGCGACGTCTCGACCGTGAACCCGGCGGCCGCCAGGTCCGCGAGCAGCGCCGGCCGGGGATGGGTGCGGTAGTACATGACGAACTTCGGCCGCCACACCGCGTTGCGCACCCGCATCGCCAGGTCGAAGCCGGTCAACATCCAGTACGCCGGATGCGTCGGCCGTGGTGCCGTGCTCGTCGGCAGCGCGAAGATCCCGCCCGGCCGCAGCGCCCGGTGGATGCCGTCGAAGAGCGGCCGCCGCTCCTCGGGCAGAAAGTGCCCCAGCGCCCCGAAGCTCACCACCAGGTCGTACGCAGCATCGAACGGCAGCGCGCGAGCATCGGCTCGCACCAGATCGGCCTCCGGGTGCGCCTCCCGCGCCTGAGCCAACATCCCCTCGCTGAAGTCGACGCCTGCGGGCGCTACGTCCGTCACCTCTGCCAGCACCCCGAGCCCCGCACCGGTACCCGTGCACACGTCCAGCCCCCGCTCGAACGGCCCGTGCTCCCGCAGCGCGGCGGTCGTTGCCGCGAGCATCCAGTCCGGCGTACGGAACGGGGTCGCGTCGAACTTCGGCGCCAGCAGGTCATAGCCCCGCTCCACCGACGACAGCGCCTGCACGGCGAGCTCCTTGAGCGTGGGCCCCTGCACGCCACCAACCTAGCCCGACCTAGGAGGGCTGGAGCCGACATCCGGCTCCAGCCCTCCTAGGTTGTGGTGCGATCAGATCTTGGCGACCGCGATCTGGGCCTTCTCCCCGTCGCCGAGGTCGACCGGGTTGCCGTCGAGAGAGTCGACCACGTCGTACGTCGTGGCGAGGGTCTCGCGGGCGATGAGCTCGGCGTGGGTGGTGGCTGCCTCACGTACGGTCGGCGAGCCGGCGACCGAGAGGGTGATGCGGTCCTCGACGTTGAGGCCGGAATCCTTGCGGGCCTGCTGGACCGCACGGACCAGGTCACGGGCGAGACCCTCGGCGGCCAGCTCGGGGGTGACGACCGTGTCGAGGACGATGAAGCCCCCGGGCAGCATGGTCACCGCGATGTCGTCGGAGGCGGAGCCGGCGACGGTCTCGAGCGTGTATTCGCCCTCGACCAGCGCCAAGCCACCGGCGACGACCTCACCGGAGTCGGACGCCGACCAGTCACCGGACTTGGAGCCCTTGATGGCCTTCTGGACGTCCTTGCCCAGGCGGGGGCCTGCGGCGCGGGCGTTGACGGTGAGCTTCTGCTCGATGCCGTAGGTGCCGGCCTCCTCCGAGTCGGCCGCGAGCAGCCGGACCGACTTGACGTTGACCTCGTCGGCGACGATCTCCTCGAAGCCGGCGATGTCGGCGCCGACCACGGTCAGCCCGCCCAGCGGGAGACGGTTGCGGAGCTTGCGTGCCTTGCGCAGCGCGGAGGTCGAGGAGCAGACCGCGCGGACCGCGTCCATCCGGGCGACCAGGTCGTCGTCGGCAGGCAGGTCCTCGACGACCGGGTAGTCGGTCAGGTGCACCGAGCGGCCACCGGTCAGACCGCGCCAGATCTCCTCGGTGGTCAGCGGCAGCAGCGGTGCGATCAGGCGGGTCACCGTCTCCAGCACCGTGTAGAGGGTGTCGAAGGCGGCCTTGTCCTCGTTCCAGAACCGCTCGCGGCTGCGCCGGATGTACCAGTTCGTGAGGACGTCGATGAACCGCTGCGTCGCCTCGCACGCCTCGGCGACGTAGTAGTCGTCCATCGCGGTGGTCATCTCGGCGACGTAGTCGCGGAGCTTGGCCAGGACGTAGCGGTCCAGCGGGTCGGTGGACGCCGTCGAGCCGGTGGTCTCCAGGTCCGCCGCGTTGGCGTAGAGCTGGAAGAAGTACCAGCTGTTCCACAGCGGGATCATCACCTGGCGTACGGAGTCCCGGATGCCCTGCTCGGTGACGACCAGGTTGCCGCCACGGAGGATCGGCGAGGACATCAGGAACCAGCGCATCGCGTCGGCGCCGTCGCGGTCGAAGACCTCGTTGACGTCGGGGTAGTTGCGCAGGGACTTCGACATCTTCTGGCCGTCCGAGCCCAGCACGATGCCGTGGCTGATGCAGGACTGGAACGCCGGCCGGTCGAAGAGCGCGGTCGCCAGGATGTGCAGGGTGTAGAACCAGCCGCGGGTCTGCCCGATGTATTCCACGATGAAGTCGCCCGGGAAGTGGTGGGCGAACCACTCCTCGTTCTCGAACGGGACATGGTTCTGAGCGAACGACATCGACCCGGAGTCGAACCACACGTCGAGGACGTCGGAGACGCGGCGCATCATCGACGTGCCGGTCGGGTCGTCCGGGTTGGGACGGACCAGGTCGTCGACGTACGGCCGGTGCAGGTCGGGGTTGCCGTCCTTGTTACGCGGCAGGGTGCCGAAGTCGCGCTCCAGCTCCGCGAAGGAGCCGTAGACGTCGAGGCGCGGGTAGGCCGGGTCGTCGGACTTCCACACCGGCACCGGGGAGCCCCAGAAGCGGTTGCGGGTGATCGACCAGTCGCGGGCGTTCTCCAGCCACTTGCCGAACTGCCCGTCCTGGATGTGCTCAGGGACCCAGCGGATCTGCTGGTTGAGCTCGAGCATCCGGTCCTTGATCTTGGTGACCTCGACGAACCAGCTGCTCACACCCTTGTAGATGAGCGGCTGACGGCAGCGCCAGCAGTGCGGGTAGGAGTGGTTGTAGGACTCGCGGCGCAGCAGGATCGTGCCCGCGGTCACCGATCCCCCGGCCTCGCCACGGGTGACTGCCTTGAGGTGGTCGATGATCTGCAGGTTGGCGTCGAAGACCTGGACACCGGCGTAGTCGACGACCGGCGCGGTGAACTTGCCGTCCTTGCCGACCGGCATGACCGCCTCGATGTTCTCGCGGTCGGTCACCTCCTTGTCGACCTCACCGAACGCACCGGCGGTGTGGACGACCCCGGTGCCGTCCGTGGTGGTGACGGCGTCGTCGGCGGCGACGACACGGAACGCGTTGGCGTGGCCGGCGTAGTAGGAGAACGGCGGGGTGTAGCTTCGGCCGAGCAGCTCGGCGCCCTTGTAACGCCCCAGCACCGTCGCCTCGTCGGCGTCGGGGAAGAGCTCCTTCTTGTACGCCGCGAGGCGGGCTTCCGCGAGGACGTACTTGGCCGTCTTGTCGGTGCCCGGGACCGGGCCCTCGACGACGACGTAGTCGATGTCGGAGCCCACCATCACGGCGAGGTTGGACGGCAGGGTCCAGGGCGTGGTCGTCCATATCAGGATGTGGGCACCGTCGAGGACCTCGTCCTCGCCGGTCGCGTCGAGCGCGTAACCGACGGTCACCGCCGGGTCCTGGCGGTCCTTGTAGACGTCGTCGTCCATCCGCAGCTCGTGGTTGGACAGCGGGGTCTCGTCCTGCCAGCAGTAGGGCAGGACGCGGAAGCCCTCGTAGACCAGGCCCTTGTCGTAGAGCGTCTTGAAGGCCCAGATCACCGACTCCATGTAGTCGGGGTTGAGGGTCTTGTAGTCGTTGTCGAAGTCCACCCAGCGTGCCTGACGGGTGACGTAGTCGCGCCACTCGCCGGTGTATTTCAGCACCGAGGCACGGCTGGCCGCGTTGAACTTGTCGATGCCCATCTCGACGATCTCGTCGGTCGTCTTCAGGCCGAGCTGGCGCATCGCCTCGAGCTCCGCGGGCAGGCCGTGGGTGTCCCACCCGAAGCGCCGCTCGACGCGCTTGCCGCGCATCGTCTGGTAGCGCGGGACGATGTCCTTGACGTAGCCGGTCAGCAGGTGGCCGTAGTGCGGCAGACCGTTGGCGAACGGCGGGCCGTCGTAGAAGACGAACTCGTTCTCGCCGTTCTCACCGGCGTCACGGTTGTCGATGCTCGCCTGGAAGGTCCCGTCCTTCTTCCAGTAGTCGAGAATCTGCGTCTCGATCTCCGGGAAGCGTGGGCTGGCCGGGACTGTGGCTGAGTTGACCTTCGGATAGGCCATCGACGCATCTCCTGCTGGGTGGTAGTGGGTTGTCTTCACCACAGGGACGATCTTTCGACCGCGGTACCACCCTGCTTGTCCTTCCGGACCACTTCGTTACGGCTGTGACGGGCCACTCCCGCCGGGTTCTACTTGCCTTCGATCTGGCTGAGGGCTTTCTTCCCGGGGCTCGCCGCTGATGACGGCTCGAACGCCTGTAAGGAAGAGAGTACGCCGCCCCGCACCCGCCGCGCGAACCCGATTCACACAGCGCGCCACATCCGCACGTGCGGACCGATCTCCGGGTCGTCCCACGGCTCACCGATCACCTGGAACCCGGCGCGCTCGTAGAACCTCGCCGCCGGCGTACGCGCGTTGCACCAGACCAGCCCGCCGCCCCGGCTTGCGACATGGTCGAGCGCCGCCTGCAGCACCTGGGCACCGACGCCCTTCCCACGCCACCCGTCCGCCGTCGCCATCCCTCGGATCCGCCACCCCTTCCCGGGGTGATCGGGCAGGTCAGGGCAGGCTTCCGGGAAGAGCCCGACGCACCCGATCATGACGCCGTCCGCGCCCAGGGCCGCGTACGTGGCGACCTCGGGACCATCGTCCCCCGGCACCCGCGCCGCCTCCGGCGGCCCGCCGTTACGCAGCACTTTCGCCCGCAACGGATACGTCTCTTCGACCGCCACTCGGCGCACCGTGATCACGCCGCAATCATGCATTCCACGCTCAGGCCTCCGCACCAATCGCACGTTGGGCCCGAACTCCGGGTCCTCCCACGGCGCGCCGACCTGCTGGAACCCCGCCCGCAGGAACAGTGGAGCGCCGGCGGGGGTCGCGTTGCACCAGACGGTCCCGCCGCCCTGGTTGTCCGCATGTGCCAGAGCTGCGGCGAGTACGGCCGTGCCGACTCCACGTCCGCGCCACTCCACGGCGGTCGCCAGTCGACGGATCCGCCACAAGCCATCCGCGGGAAACACGCCGACACACCCGACCACGGTGCCATCGGCGTCCTTGGCCGCGAAGGTCGCCACGTCCGGGTGGTCGTCGCCTGCAACCTTCGCGGTCTCGGGCGACGCACCGCCGTGGAGGACCAGTGCTCGGAGCGGGTAGGTCTCCGCGGCCGAGACACGGGCGACGATGAATGCGCTCGGAGATCCCACGCCGTGACGGTAGCGGGATGGGAGGCGTCTGGTGTGGCGATCGGGCGACGACCGAGGCAGCACCCTGGCAGGATGCGCGCATGAGTCTGATTCGTTACGAGTTCGCCGACGGCTGTGCGCGCATCACGATGACCAACCCGGAGCGGGGCAACGTCTTCTCCCCCGAGGCCGGGGACGAGCTGCTGGCGGCGATCCTGCGGGCCAAGGCGGACTCGGCGCGGGTGATCGTGCTCGCGGCGGAGGGGAAGTACTTCTCGGTCGGTGGAGATCTCGCCGGGTTTGCGGCGGCCGACGATCTGGGGCCGTACATCCTCGAGCTCGCCGAGGGCGCGAACCGGATGATCACCGAGCTCGTACGCTGCGACGCGATCGTGGTCAGCGCTGTCCAGGGCACGGCGGCGGGCGTCGGGTTCCCACTGTCGGCGGCAGCCGACATCGTGATCGCCGCCGACAAGGCGAAGTTCAGCCTCGCCTACGCCAAGGTCGGGCTGTCGGTCGACGGCGGCGGATCGCTCCTCGTCCACACCCTCGGCCTGCACCGGGTGCTGCGGCTGACCCTGCTGGGCGACATGCTCTCCGCCAGCGAAGCGCTCGAGGCCGGGCTGGTCGCCCGCGTCGTACCGGCCGAGGAGCTCGACGCGACCGTCGACGAGGTGGTCGCGACCCTGCTGTCGGGATCTCCCGAGGCACTGGCCCGCACCAAGCACCTGATCCGTGACGTCGCCGAGCCGAACCCCGAGTCGGCACTGCGGCGCGAGGCCGAGTCGATCTCGGCGCTCGGCGGCTCTGCGTCCGGGCGCGAGGGCATCAACGCGTTCCTGGAGAAGCGGCCGCCGAGCTTCACCGGCTGAATTCATTGGCCGAAAGGCGCCGGTTCGAGCAGGGTAGGCCCATGAGCAGCGATCAGCGGCAGGTGGGCTTCGACGGTATCTGGCTTCCGGGAAGCGAGGACCCACGCGCCCAGCAGGACGCACAGCCCGTCGGCGAGCTGGCGATCTACCGGGACTACCTGCGCCACTACCGGCTCACCCTCGAGCTCAAGTGCCAGGACCTCGGCCCCGAGGATCTGGCGAGGCAGAGCGTCCCACCGAGCGACCTGAGCCTGCTCGGGCTGGTCCGGCACATGGCCCGGGTCGAGCATCACTGGTTCCGCCGTGTGCTCGAGGGCAACCTCGACGTCCCGCGGCTCGACTCGGACGACCCCACCGGCGGCTTCCACAAGGTGGCTCCCACCCAGGAGTCGGTCGACGAGGCGTTCGCGAGCTGGCGAGAGCAGATCGCCGCGGCCGACGAGTGGCTCGACTCCGTCGACGAGGCCACGCTCGGGGAGACCCGCGACCAGGGCCGCGACGACGAGTCGACCAGCGTCCGCGACGTGCTGGTCCACATGATCGAGGAGTACGCCCGGCACGCCGGTCACGCCGATCTGCTCCGAGAGTGCATCGACGGGCGTACCGGGCAGTAGACCACCGGCCTGCACAGCGGTGTCTTCCTGAGACTAGGCTGAGAGCGCGGTCACAACGACCGTCTACGCGCTCGATCAGAGGGAGACCATGTCGACGTCGACCACCCGCCCCGCAGATCCGGGGCCACGCTCCGGGGCCAACGTGAGGTCCATCGCCGTCTGGACCGTCGTCGCCGTGATCGGCGCGGTCTGCTGGGCGGTGCTCGCCCTCGCCCGAGGCGAGGAGGTCTCGGCGCTGTGGATCCTGTTCGCCGCGCTGGCCTCCTACGCCATCGCCTACCGGTTCTACTCCAAGTTCATCGCCAAGAAGGTGCTGGAGGTCGACGACACCCGCGCGACCCCGGCCGAGCGGCTGCACAACGGGCGTGACTTCGACGTCACCGACCGCCGGGTGCTGTTCGGCCACCACTTCGCGGCGATCGCCGGGGCGGGCCCGCTGGTCGGGCCGGTCCTGGCCGCGCAGATGGGCTACCTTCCCGGCACGATCTGGATCATCGTCGGCGTCATCTTCGCCGGTGCGGTCCAGGACATGATCGTGCTGTTCCTGTCGATGCGTCGCGACGGCAAGTCGCTGGGCCAGATGGTCCGCGAGGAGATCGGCACCGTCGCCGGCATCGCCGCACTGATCGCCGTCTTCGCGATCATGATCATCATCCTGGCGGTGCTGGCGCTCGTCGTCGTCAACGCCCTGGCCGAGTCGCCGTGGGGCGTCTTCTCGATCGGTCTCACCATCCCGATCGCGCTCTTCATGGGCTTCTACCTCCGCTACCTGCGTCCCGGCCGCGTCCTCGAGGTCACCGCCATCGGCGTCGTACTCCTCCTGCTGGCCATCGCCGGCGGCACCTGGGTCGAGGAGATGGGCCTGGCCAACATGCTCACCCTCGAGAAGGAGACGCTGGTCATCGCGCTGGCGATCTACGGCTTCGTCGCCTCGATCCTGCCGGTGTGGATGCTGCTCACCCCGCGTGACTACCTCTCGACCTTCATGAAGATCGGCGTGATCGTGCTGCTGGCCTTCGGCATGATCCTGGCGGCGCCGACGCTGGCCAACCCGGCGGTGTCCGAGTTCGCCACCAGCGGCGAGGGCCCGGTCTTCGCGGGCAAGCTGTTCCCGTTCCTCTTCATCACGATCGCCTGTGGGGCGCTCTCCGGTTTCCATGCCCTGATCTCGTCCGGGACGACGCCGAAGATGATCGCCAAGGAGTCCCACGTTCGCATGATCGGCTACGGCGGCATGCTGATGGAGTCGTTCGTCGCGATCTCCGCGCTCATCGCCGCGAGCGTGATCGACCAGGGCATCTACTTCGCGATGAACGCCTCTGCCGGCGCTACCGGCGGCACCCCGGAGACCGCCGCCGCCTTCGTCAACGGGCTCGGCTTCTCGATCACCCCGGCCGACCTCCAGGCAGCTGCCGACAGCGTCGAGGAGACGATCATCTCGCGCACCGGCGGCGCGCCCACCCTGGCGTTCGGCATCTCGCTGATCTTCACCGACGCGTTCGGTGGCGGGCTGGCCGCGTTCTGGTACCACTTCGCGATCATGTTCGAGGCGCTGTTCATCCTGACCGCCGTCGACGCCGGCACCCGGGTCGGCCGCTTCATGTTGCAGGACACCATCGGCAACATCTGGCCGCGCTACGCCGACGTCTCCTGGCGCCCGGCCACCTGGTCGGCCTCGGCGCTGGTGGTGCTGGCCTGGGCTTACATGCTCTGGATCGGTGTCGGTGACCCGCTCGGCGGGATCAACCAGCTCTTCCCGCTCTTCGGCATCGCCAACCAGCTGCTCGCCGCGATCGCGCTCGCCCTGGCGACCGCCCTGCTGATCAAGCACGGCAAGCTGAAGTGGGCGTGGGTGCCGGGCGTCCCGCTGGTCTGGGACCTCGTGGTCACCATGACCGCGTCCTGGCAGAAGGTGTTCAGCGACAACCCGGCCATCGGCTACTTCGCCCAGGCCTCGGCCGCACGGGACGCGAAGGAGGCAGGTGAGCTCTACGGCGTGGCGAAGACGCCCGCCGACGTCGACCAGATCATCTACAACTCCACCCAGTCCGGCATCCTGCAGGCGGCGTTCGCGCTGCTGGTGATCGTCGTGGTCGCCGGCGCGGCCGTCACCGTCGTCAAGACGCTGCGCGCCGGCGGCTCGCTGCCAACCACCGAGGTGCCGAAGGTCGAGTCGAAGATCGTCGCGCCCGCCGACTTCTTCGCCACCAAGGAGGAGAAGGAAGCCGTACGCGAGTGGGAAGCCTCCCAGAAGACGTCGGTCTGATGAGTCGTCTCTCCGATCGCTTCTCCGGCGCCTGGCGGCTGCTCCGCCAGGCGACCGGAGAGGCGAAGTGGGACGACTACGTCGCCCGGTGCGAGCGTGAGGGCGTCGAGCCGATGAGCCGGCGTGCGTTCGAGCGTCACCGGGCCGACGAGAAGGAGCACAACCCGCAGGCGCGGTGCTGCTAGAGCACGTCTAGCGGGGGTTGTCGTCGGCGAAGGCGGCGTCGAGCCAGGCGTACACCTGCGAGTCACCTCGGGTGACGAGCAGGACGACCTGCTTCTCGGCGTCGCTGACAGGCTTGCCGCTGATCCAGCTCCGGACGATGTCGGACGCGGCGCGGCGTACGACCTCGACGCCTTTGGCCATCGCCCACTCCGGTGCCGGGTGGCCCTTGCTGGTCGCCACGCCGGGGATCTCCAGGGTCCAGGTCTCATCCTCGGCCTGGATCAGCCGGGGCGTCGGCGGCGCACTCTTCTTGCTCACTCGTCCATGGTCGCACGCGGGCCGGTCGCGATACGGGACGAGTGGGGTCGGCCCATTAGACTGCGGCCCGTGACGAATGCAGCTTGGGGCTTCGGCCTCGTGACGTACGCCGCCGACAACTCTGTGCTCGATGTGTGGTTCCCCGCGCCGCAGCTGGGCACTCGGCCCGCCGACGCGACCGCGCCGGCCGAGCTGACCGCGCTCGAAGGCGCCGACGAGGTGCGTCAGGTCACCAAGCGGGTCGCGCTCGTGGAGGTCAAGGACCTCGACACCGCGCCCGAGTCCACCGAGGACGTCTGGCTGCGGCTCCACCTCCTGTCCCACCGGCTCGTGCAGCCGCACGGGCAGAACCTCGACGGCATCTTCGGTCTCCTCACCAACGTCGTGTGGACCAGCGCCGGCCCGTGCGCGGTCGAGGGCTTCGAGCTCACCCGCGCACGCCTGCGCGCCGCCGGTCAGCACGTGACCGTCTACGGCGTGGACAAGTTCCCGCGGATGGTCGACTACGTCGTCCCGAGCGGCGTCCGCATCGGCGACGCCGACCGCGTCCGCCTCGGCGCCCATCTGGCCGCCGGCACCACCGTGATGCACGAGGGCTTCGTCAACTTCAACGCCGGCACCCTCGGCGCCTCGATGGTCGAGGGCCGGATCTCTGGCGGCGTCGTCGTCGGTGACGGCTCCGACGTCGGCGGCGGCGCCTCGATCATGGGCACCCTCTCCGGTGGCGGCAAGGCGGTCATCTCCATCGGCCAGCGCTGCCTGCTCGGCGCCAACTCCGGCATCGGCATCTCGCTGGGCGACGACGCCGTGGTCGAGGCCGGGTGCTACGTGACGTACGGGACCAAGGTGACGCTGCAGGACGGCACCGTGAAGAAGGCCGGCGAGCTCTCCGGGGCCTCCAACATCCTGTTCCGCCGCAACTCGGTCAGCGGCGCCATCGAGGCAGTTCCGTGGAAGGGCGAGGGCATCGAGCTCAACGCTGCCCTCCACGCCAACTGACCCGGCCCGAAGAGCAGAGTGCTGCGTTGAAGAAGCTCGTCATCACCCTGGTGGTGTTCAGCATTGTCGCCGGCGGCATCTACTGGGTCGTCCAGGCTGCGACAGACAAGCTGGACTCGATCCTGCCCGACCTGCAGCACTGCACGGCGGTCGCCGGTGAGCACGAGGCACGCTTCGACCCCGAGCAGATGGGGAACGCGGCGGTGATCACCGCGCTCGGCCTCAAGCGGGGCCTGCCCGCGCGGGCGGCGACGATCGCGATCGCGACCGCCATCCAGGAGTCGAAGCTCTACAACATCAGCCACGGCGACCGCGACTCCCTCGGTCTCTTCCAGCAGCGTCCGTCGATGGGCTGGGGCACCGAGGAGCAGGTCCAGGACCCGGTCTACGCCACCAACAAGTTCTACGACGCGCTGGTGAAGATCGACGGCTACGAGGACATGGTGATCACCGAGGCCGCGCAGGAGGTGCAGCGCTCGGCCTACCCCGAGGCCTACGCCGACCACGAGGGCGAGGGCCGCGCCATCGCCTCCGCGATCAGCGGCTACTCCCCTGCGGCGCTGACCTGCCGGATCGACGAGCCCGAGGCCGGCTCCGGCAAGCCCCAGGCGACCAAGACCGAGATCAACCAGCTGCTCGGCGGTATGGTCGGCCGGGCTCGGGTGGAGGGCTCGACGGTGGTGATCCCGGTCGAGTCCGGCGAGACCGGCCAGCGCGGCGGCTGGACCGCCGCGCACTACACGCTCGCCCGGGCCAGCGAGTTCGGTGCCACCTCCATCGCCTACGACGGACGCACCTGGACCGCCGGGGACGACGAGGAGTGGGCCAAGACCCCCGAGGTCGGCAACGACCGGATCATCGTCACCCTCGCCTGACTGTGAGGATTCACAGCGCAGCCTGATGATGCTGGGCTGTGGGCAGGCAACTGCGGGTGTGACCCTTCGCCTGACTGGCTTCGTGCCTTTGACGGGACTTGTCCGCTCGTGGTTGCCGGCCCCGGCCCGGTCGGAGCAGCTGGCCTGATCAGGAGCTTGACCGACCGGTGTTCGCGCACCGGTCGTGTCTCATCACAGTCCTGCCGAATCTCCGCCCCGGACCGGAACCACATCCGCTCCCAGGCAAGGAGAGAACGCATGACCAGTGTGACCGATCTACGCGACGTGGTCGATGTTGTCATCGGCGTCGACACGCACGTCCACACCCACTCCGCCGCTGCGGTCGACGCCCGGACCGGCGGCGTGCTCGACGAGATCACCGTCGAGGCCACCGCTGATGGCTACGCCCAGCTCGTGGAGTTCGCCGACGAGCACGCAGGGCTGCGGGCGTGGGCGATCGAGGGCACCGGCGGCCACGGCGCCGGCCTGTCCCGGCACCTGGAGCGTGGCAAGGAGGTCGTTATCGAGCTCGACCGCCCCGAACGCGCCAAGCGGCGCAACGGCGCGAAGTCCGACCCGCTGGACGCGATCCGCGCCGCTCGTGAAGCGCTCTCCCGCGCGAAGCTCGGCACCCCGCGTGGCGGCGGGGACCGCCAGGCACTGTCGGTGCTGCTTGCTGCCCGACGCTCGGCCGTCAACGCCTCCACCGACGCCCAGCGCCAGCTGTTCAGCCTGGTCATCGCCGCGCCGGAGCCGATCCGCGAGCGATTCCGCGGCCAGAAGGTCCCCGCGATGATCCGCACCGCCTCGAGCATGCGCCTGAGCTCGACCTGGAATGTGGAAACCACCACGACGGTCCTCGCCCTGCGGTCCCTGGCGCGCCGTGTCCGCGCACTCGCCGAGGAAGCAGCCGAGCACGAGAAGGCCATCCGGGTCATCGTGCGGTCCTGGCGCCCCGATCTCCTCGCCCAACCGGGCGTCGGGCCGATCGTGGCCGCGACCGTGCTGTGCGCCTGGTCCCACCCCGGCCGGATCCGCTCCGAGGCGGCCTTCGCGATGCTCGCCGGCGCCGCCCCGGTCCCGGCCAACAGCGGGCAGGTCACCACGCGCTACCGCTTGAACCGCTACGGCGATCGGCAGCTCAACCGAGCGCTACACACCATCGCGTTGTCTCGCATCCGCTACGACGAGACCACTCGCCGCTACATCGCCCGTCGAACCAGCGAGGGCAAGACCAGCCGCGAGATCAAACGCTGCCTCAAGCGCTACATCGCCCGCGACCTCTACCGGATCCTCGAATCAGCCCCTGCCAGGGCTTGACGATCCATAGGAGCGTCCCTGCTGCCCTGACCTTGTCCGATACGTGAAGATTGGTGGCGTGAGCGCACAGCCGGGGACCTCGACGGGCCCACCGACGACCCCGCCTCCGGGTCCGGTCCCGCCGGCGCCGGGCGCTTCCGGACCGAGGCTCCCCGAGCCTGCGCGCGAGGCGCTGCGAAAGTCGGTGCGCGAGGCCCGCAAGCAGCTGCGGCCGGTGCGAAAGCACCTCATCGTGCTGGGCGTCGTCATCGCCGTCGCACTGGTCTTCGCGGGCCTGCGGCTCATCGGTGTCGGAGTCGGCGGCATCCCGATTCTCTCCCGGGAGACCTGCACCGTGACCGCGGAGGGCAAGACCTACGACCTCTCCTCCGATCAGGCTGAACGTGCCTCGGCGATCGCCGCCCAAGCCGTACGCCGCGGGCTCCCCGCCCGCGCTGCCTCCGTCGTGCTGACGGTCGAGCTCGCCGACCACTCGCTCGAACGCGACCCCGCCAAGGCGGCCACGCTCTACGACCGGCTCTCCGGTGTACCCGACTACCGCCAGCAGTCCGTGCCGGGGGTCGCCCAGCAGATCAGCAACGGCTCACGCGACTCCTATCGTGACGCCGAGCCGGAGGCTCGGGCCCTCGCCTCGGCACTGACCGGCAACACCCCCGAGGCGTTCTCCTGCGTCGTCAAGGGAGGCTCCGACGAGGTCTCCGACCAGCTCAGTGGCGCGGGACTGACCTCGCGTGCCGAGGCGGTGCGTGATGACGTACGCCAGGCCTACGGGGGCCTCCCCGAAGGCGGCTTCCAGCCTGGCGGCGTCACCACGGGCCACATGGTCGGCTCGGCCCACTACGAGGGCCGCGCGATCGACTACTTCTTCCGCCCCATCAACGCGGCCAACAAGATCAAGGGCTGGTCGCTGGCGCAGTACCTCGTCGCCAACGCCGACCGCCTCGACGTCGAGACCGTCATCTACGACGACCGCATCTGGACCAAGCTACGCTCCGGTGCCGGCTGGCGCGACTACAAGGTCCCGCCCCGCGGCGGCGACCAGGCCATCCTCGAGCACCGCGACCACGTCCACGTCGACGTCGCCGACTGACCCTGCCGAGACGTCACCCCCGCTGGCCGAGGCGTCACGCAGGTCGGCCGAGTCGGCAATCGGGTGCCAACTCGGCCGACGCGGGTGACGTCTCGGCGGGGTCTAGACGGCCAGGCGGGCGACAGCTGCGTCGATGCGCTCGTCCGTTGCGGTGAAGGCGATGCGTACGTGCTGGCTGCCGGCGCGGCCGTAGAAGTCACCGGGGGCGGCGAGGATGCCGCGCTCGGCGAGCCAGCCGACGGTGTCCCAGCAGTCCTCGTCGTGCCGGGTGGACCACAGGTAGAGGGAGGCCTCGGAGTGGTCGATGCGGAAGCCGGCCGACTCCAGCGCCGCCTTGAGCTTGGTGCGCCGGGCGGCGTAGCGGGCGTGCTGCTCCTTGGCGTGCTGGTCGTCGCCGAGCGCGGTCACCATGGCGACCTGCTGGGGTCCGGGCATCTGCAGACCGAGGTTCTTGCGGACCGCGAGGACCTCACCGAGGACGGCGGCGTCACCGGCGACGAAGGCGCAGCGATAGCCGGCGAGGTTGGAGCGCTTGGAGAGCGAGTGGACGGCGAGGATGCCCTCGTAGGAGCCACCGCACACATCGGGGTGCAGGATCGAGACCGGGGACGCCTCCCAGGCACACTCGATGTAGCACTCGTCCGAGACCAGCAGCGTTCCCCGCTCCCGGGCCCACTCGACCGTCTTGCGCAGGTGCTCCACCGGGAGCACCCGACCGCTCGGGTTGGAGGGCGAGTTGATCCACAGGATCTTCGGCGCCCTCGGGCCCAGCGCGACCAGCGAGTCGGTGGCGACGGTGTCGGCCCCGACGAGAGCCGCGGAGACCTCGTAGGTCGGGTAGGCCAGCTCCGGGTAGGCGACCAGGTCACCCTGGCCGACACCGAGGTGCAGGGGCAGCGACCCGATCAGCTCCTTGGAGCCGATCACCGGGAGCACGTTCTCCAGCCCGAGCCCGGAGACCCCGTGGTTGCGCGCGAGCCAGTCGATCGCGGCCTGACGGACCGCGGGCGTACCGATCGTGGTCGGATAGCCCGGGGAGTCGGCCGCATCGCGCAGCGCCTTCTGCACCACCGCCGGGGTGGAGTCGACCGGTGTCCCGACGGAGAGGTCGACCAGCCCGTCGGGATGCGCCGAGGCCTTCTCCTTGAACGCGACCAGCTTGTCCCAGGGGAAGTCAGGCAGCCGCTTCGAGACCGGGATCGAGGCCGGGAACGGGGTCGGCATCAGTCCTGGTTCTGCGGAGGCAGCGCGGCGACGAACGGGTGGTCCTTGTCGATCTCACCCATGCGGGCAGCACCACCGGGCGAGCCGAGGTCGTCGAAGAACTTGACGTTGGCGTCGTAGTACTCCTTCCACTCCTCGGGGGTGTCGTCCTCATAGAAGATCGCCTCGGGCGGGCACACCGGCTCGCAGGCGCCGCAGTCGACACACTCGTCGGGGTGGATGTAGAGCATCCGCTTGCCCTCGTAGATGCAGTCCACCGGACACTCGTCGACGCAAGCCTTGTCCTTCACGTCAACACAGGGCTGGGCGATGACGTACGTCATTCGGGGCTCCTCCAAGCGGGGTATCACGAAAGTCAGAGGGGCGCGACTGGCCCTTCGAAGGACAGCCTAGTATCCCCACGTGCCTGCTCATCTCCTGGGACCACATGTCGTCGGCCAACGGATCGTCATCCGACGCCTCGTCCCCGGCGAGACCGGCCCCACCGGCGGCCCCGCCTTCACCGACATCCTCGGAGTCTGTACGTCCTGGGGCGACGGCGTCGCGGTCATCGAGCGCGAGTCCGGGGAGCAGGTGAGCGTGCCGGTCACCGAGATCGTCTCCGGCAAACCGGTGCCGCCGCGCCCCAACGTACGTCTGCGGATCGGGGTCCGCGAGGCCGAGCTGCTCAGCGCCGCGATCTTCCCCGGCACCACCTCCGAGCCGTTGGGCGAGTGGGTGCTCTTCGACCACGAGGTCTCGGTCCGCCGTCGGCCCAACTCGGCGCTGGCGATCGGCGACCCCGGCATCGGGCTGGATGACGCGATCGACCGCGTGGAGAGCTACTACCGGAGCCGCCACAAGCGGCCTCGGGTCAAGGTCGAGGTCGGCTCGACGGCCGAGGAGGCGGTGGTCGCGCGCGGCTGGGTCGAGGACGTGACCGTCGTGTTCCAGCTCGCCGGGCTCGCCGCCACGCGGCGGATCCTGCCCCCGCCCGACGAGGAGGCGGATGTCCAGACCATGGGTGCCGACGGCGCGCAGGTGCTGATCACCTTCCGCGGCACCGCACGGATCATGGGCACGATGGAACGCGACTGGCTGGCCATCCACGACCTCGAGGTCGCCGAGCCGCACCGCCGCCAAGGGCTGGCGACGAAGGCCCTCGCCACCCTGCTCGAGTGGGGTGCCGAGCGCGGCGCCCGCGCCGCCTGGCTGCACGTGGAGACCACCAACGACCCCGGCCTCGCCCTCTACGAGGGCCTCGGCTTCACCGAGCACCACCGCTGCCGCTACTACGCCTCGCCCACGCCGTAGCGGAACCGTCCGAGGACGCTCATCCGGAGTTCCGCGAGTGCTCACCTGTGCCTGGTGAGGTGGAGGAAACCCCACCTAAGGAGCACTGATGGGCATCACCAGGCGAGGCATCATCACATCCGCGGGCGCGCTCGGCGCGGCCGCGGCGGTCGGTACGACGCTGGGCGGCGCGCTGCCCGCCGCGGCGGCGTACGAGAAAGACTCGGGCGACCCGCTGATCGGCAAGGCCAAGGGACCCGATCTGCACGTGATGAGCTTCAACATCCGCTACGACCGCGAGGGCACCCAGCCGGGTCAGCCCGACTACTGGCCCGAGCGCAAGCCGCTGGTGACCGCGTTCGTCGAGCTCGAGAAGCCGACGATCCTGGGGGTCCAGGAGGCCGAGTTCGGTCAGCTCGGCGCGATCGAGACCGGCCTCGGACCGAAGTACCGGATGCTCGGGTTCGGTCGCGACGGCGGCGCCGGCGGTGAGTACTCCTCGGTGTTCTACGACGCCTCCCGGCTCGAGGCGCTGTGGTGGGACCAGTTCTGGCTCTCCGACACCCCCGACGTGATCGGCTCGGCGACCTGGGGCAACTCGGTGACCCGGATCGTGACGTGGGTGCGGTTCCGCGACCTCGTCACCGGCACGGAGTTCCTGCACGTGAACTCCCACTTCGACCACCAGTCCGAGAACGCCCGGGTGCGCAGCGCCGAGGTCGTCCGCTCGCTCATCGCCGACACCGGCCTGCCCGCGATCTTCACCGCCGACGTCAACGCGGCCGCGGAGGCCTCGGCTCCCTACACGGTCCTGGTCACCGACGGAGGTCTCACCGACACCTGGCTCGCCGGCGCCCAGCTCACGCCGCGCGTCGGCACCTTCCCCAACTACGGCACACCCAACCCGACCGGCACCCGGATCGACTGGATCCTGACGACTCCCGGGATCACCGTGAAGGAGTCCGCGATCAACACCTGGACCAAGGACGGTCGCTGGCCCAGCGACCACACCCCCGTCCAGGCCCGCGTACGCCTAGCCTGACAGCAGGTCCCACAGGTTCCCGAACGGATCGCGGAAGACCTGGAGAGTGCCGTAGGACTCCTCGCGGACGGGGCCGACGAGCTCGACCCCGGCCGCGACCAGCTTCTCGTACGCCGCCGGGAAGTCGTCCACCCGCAGGAAGAAGGTCACCCGGCCGCCGGTCTGGTCGCCGACCCTTGCGGTCTGCGCCGGGCCGTCGGCCCGGGCGAGCAGGAAGCCGGTGCCGCCGTCGGGCGGCCGTATGACCACCCACCGCTTCGGACGACCGTCGTTCGTGGTCGCCGGGACGTCCTCAGCGACCACGAAGCCGAGGACGTCCCGGAAGAACGCCACCGCCTCGTCGTAGTCGGGAACGACGATCGTGACCAGATCCAGATGCATCCTGTCCTCCTCAGCGGGGCACGGTCACCGGTTGACCAACCCGGTTGACCAACCTACCGTGGACGCATGGATGCAGCACATGTGGTGAAGGTGCAGGAGGCGAAGACACACCTGTCCAGCCTGCTCACCGAGGTAGAGGCGGGTGGCCAGGTCATCATCGCCCGCGGGGACCATGCCATTGCGCGGCTGGTGCCGATCGAGCGGCCGACCAAGCGTGTTCTCGGTGGCCTGCGTGTGAGCGTCCCCGACGAATTCTTCGCCCCCCTTCCCGACGACGAGATCGCCGCCTGGGAGGGCGCCCTCGATGAAGACCTATGAGCGAGTCCTCCTCGACACCCATGCCTACATCTGGTTGGTGAGCGACCCCGACCGGCTCAGTCCGACCGCCTACGAGGCCGTCATCGACATCGACACCGAGGTGTTCGTCTCGGCAGCGAGCCTCTGGGAGATCTCGACCAAGACCCGGCTCAGCAAGCTTTCCGGCGGTGGCACACTGGCAGCCACCTTCGAGGACCGCACCCGGCTTCACGTCCTGGAGCGGCTGCCGATGGATTTCAACCACTCGCGCCTCGCTGGAGAGCTCGACTGGGACCACCGCGACCCGTTCGACCGCATGCTCGCCGCTCAGAGCATGCTCGAGAACCTCCCCCTCGTAACCAAGGACAGCAGGCTCCAGGCGTACGACTCGATTCACACCATCTGGTGAAAGCCCGCCGAGGCGTCATTCATCGACTGCTCGGGGTGAGCAGGTCTTCAGGGCCGGGGACGCCGGGCCGTCGTGGGTCAGGGCGTCGAGGGTGAGGGCGATGGCCGTCGCGCTCATCGGGATGAGCAGGTGGTCGGAAAGGTCGAGGGCGCAGGCGTCCTGGATGCGTACGTTGGTGGTGTTCGGTCCGTCGGCGAGGAACCCGGAGGTGTAGGGCACGACGACCTCGTCGGTGGCGGTGACGATCTGGGTGTAGGAGACGTCGCCGGGCGTCTCGTCGCCGGCGTTGAGATCGGCCAGGAACTGCGAGCCGGCCGTCTGCTGGGCACAGGACACGCACAGCCCGGTGGAGCCGGTCGCGCCGCCGTCCATGAGGATCGAGGTGCCGTGGTTGGACGGGGCGAGGCCGACGAGGTCCTCGACGTAGACGGCGCCACCGAGGTTCTTGATGTAGTAGCGCGGCATCATGCCGCCCTGCGAGTGACCGACGAGGGAGACCTTGTCGGCGTCGGTGACCTCGCGTACGCGCTCGACGAATTCACCGAGGTGTGCGGCCGAGTCCCGGATGTCGCCGGTGGCGCGGTTGCCGTAGTCGAGGGAGTAGACGCAGAACCCGGCCCGTTTCATCGCCAGCGAGATCGGGTCCAGCAGCGACCGGCGGTCACCGAAGGTGCCGTGGACCAGGATCACCGGGGTCGGCCGCTCGGCGGAGGGAGCGCACGCCCAGTCGTTGGCCCCCAGCGGGTCACCGTAGGGCGAGCCCGGAAGCGGGATCGCGGTGCGGCTCGCACCGGACGCGGGGGCGGCGGCGAGCGGCGTGAGGACGAGTGCGACGGCAGCGAGAAGACTCAGCAGGAACGGGCGCATGCCCGATTCAACGACCGGATGTGACTCGCGTCACGACCAGAAAACCTGTTGGTGGGCTTCCGGGCGCCACCTACGATCGGTGACGGCACCGCCGAGGAGTGACGACCCTCGGCCATCGCGGCAAGGCGGCGCCCGCGCGTACGGCGGATCGACGAGAGGCTGATGACACATCAGCGAAGGTGTGGTGGCACCGCGACCTAGCCCCCGCCCACACCTCCAGGGCCTCGCCACCTGGAGGAACGAATGAAACCGATAGAACGTACGCTCGCCGGCCACCTTCACGCCGTCGCGCCGGGCGAGCCCGTCCGACTCTGCGGGCACGTGCACCGTCGCCGTGAGCTCGCCGCCGTGAGCTTTCTGGTGCTGCGGGACCGGACCGGTCTGGCGCAGGTGGTGGTCAAGCCCGCCGACGCGCAGGACCTGCCACCCGAGGAGACGCCCGTCGAGGTGGTCGGCGTCGCCACCGCGAACCCCCAGGCACCGGGAGGGGTCGAGGTGACCGCGCCGGTGGTCACAGCGCTCTCCGAGCCGGCCCACACTCCGCCGGTCGAGCTGTGGCGGCCCGAGCTCGCCGCCGGGTTGCCGACCCTGCTCGACCACGCACCGGTGACCTGGCGCCACCCCGCGGTCCGAGCCCGCTGGGACCTCGCCGCCGCGTCCCTGCGTGGCTTCCGAGCGACGCTGGACGCCGCCGGTTTCACCGAGGTCCACTCCCCCAAGATCGTGGAGTCGGCGACCGAGTCGGGGGCCGACGTCTTCGAGATCGACTACTTCGGCCGGCCCGCCTATCTCGCCCAGTCGCCGCAGTTCTACAAGCAGCAGCTGGTCGGGGTCTTCGAGCGGGTCTACGAGGTCGGGCCGGTCTTCCGGGCCGAGCCGCACGACACGGTGCGCCATCTGGCCGAGTACGTCAGCCTCGACGTCGAGCTCGGCTTCATCCGCGACCACCGGGACGTGCTCGCCGTCCTGCGTGAGGTCCTCGCGGGGATGCGGACAGGGATCGAGATGTACGCCGCCGGAGCGGTCGAGCGGCTCGACCTGAACCTACCCGTGGTGCCGCCGGAGATCCCGGTGATCCACTTCAGCGAGGCGCTGGAGCTGGTCGGGGCGCCCGAGGACGAGCCGGACCTCGCTCCCGAGCACGAGCGCGCGCTCGGCGCATGGGCGCGGGAGACGTACGACTCCGACTTCTTGGCCGTCGAGGGCTACCCGATGCGGAAGCGGCCGTTCTACACCCACGCCGAATCTCGACAGGCTCGATCACCAGGGTCCTCGCGCTGGAGCAACAGCTTCGACCTGCTCTTCCGGGGTCTCGAGCTGGTCACCGGTGGACAGCGCCTGCACCGGCTCACCGACTACGAGGCCGCGATCCGGGCGCGCGGCGAGGAGCCCGCGGCGTACGCCTCGTATCTGCAGGCCTTCGCACACGGGATGCCACCCCACGGCGGCTTCGCGCTGGGCCTGGAGCGTTGGGTCGCCCGGATCGTCGAAGCCGCCAACATCCGCGAGGCCACCTTGTTCCCGAGGGACCTGCACCGCCTCACGCCGTAGCCGTCGGAACGTTGTGAAGCCGAGAGTGGCCTATGGACCACTCTCAGCTTCACAACGGCGATCAGTTGGGGTCAGCAGGAGGCGGCGGGTTCTTGGACTCGTCGGTGCACTCGACCTCGTCCTGCGGGATGTAGACGGTCTTGAAGGTCTCGGTGTCGACCTTGGCGCCGGAGCTGGCGTTGTAGAAGTCGCGCCAGACGTTGATCGAGAAGCCCTGGGCGCCGACGGTGTTCTCGCAGTTGCCGTCGGTGATCTTCTGCTTGCCCGGCGGCTTGAAGTCGTAGCGCTCGCCGGTGCGGGCCTTGATGTCCCAGATCTTGGTGGACCACATCTCGACGGTGACCGAGCCCTGGCTGCTGCCGCTGGCGGGGTTGACCCAGGAGTGGATGAGCACGCCGTACTTGGTGTTGTTCTTGAACTTCAGGTCCAGCGACGGCCATGCGACGGTCGCCTCACGGCCGATCGGGTAACGGTCGATGTAGAGCGAGTGCGCCTTGTGCTCGACGTCCTGGAGCCCGGCGAAGAACATCGCGTTGAAGGTGGTCGTCGCCATCTGCGAGACACCGCCGCCGTAGTCCTCGCGGAAGATCCCGTTCTGGATCATCCAGCCCTTGGTGAAGCCGTTGGCCGCCGTGCGCTCCCCGACGATGCCGTTCATCGAGAAGGTGTCACCCGGGGCCAGCACGGTGCCGTTGACCAGCTCGGCGGCGCGGCCGATGTTGACGTTGCGGTATTCGGCGTAGGGGAAGTTGGTGGTGAAGGAGGAGACCTTCTCCTTGATCCCCCAGGCCTTGGCCTCCTCGGTGGTGACCTTCGGCTTGGCGACCTTCGACTTCACCTCGACCGTGCGCTCACCTTGGCCAGCCGTGACGACGTCGAGGAACACGGCCTCCAGGTCCTTCTGGTTGAAGGTGACGCCAGGCTTGGCGGGCACGACCTTCGGCGTGCCGTTGACCAGCTCGACGGTCGCGTCGACCGGCTTCGCGGCGTCGTCGGCGAGGGCCGTCTTCAGCACCTTCTTGAGCTTGCCGGAGGCGACGGAGGCCTGCAGCTCGCCGTCCTTGGGGTCGAAGCGGATCGCCTCGCCGAACTCCCTCGGGGACAGCTCCACCGGGGTCTTCTCGAACTTCAGCGTGATCGGCCCGGACACGGCGGGGGTTGCGACCTTGTCGACCGCCTCCTTGACGTCGGTCTCGTCGACGTCCGGAGTCAGCTCCTCGAGGGGTACGTCGGCCTTGCGGTCGCCCTCGACGAGCAGCTGGCCGGCGAGCGCCGCACGGAGCGCGTCGTCGCCGACGCCCTCACCCGCGACCGGCTGGGTGGTCTTGATCTTGCCCTTCCTGATGACGACGTCGCCATCCTTGAACGGGGTGCCGGCGCGCTTGTTCACCTTGGCGGAGACCTTGGCGATCAGCGCGTCGTCGGCCTTGATGACGGGCTCGAGCTCGCCGCCGCCGTTGAAGTGCTTCCACAGCTTGACCGGGCTCCAGCTGCGGCCGGCGTCGGCCTTCGCGATCGTCGCCTCGGCATCGAAGCTCAGGCCCGCTTCCGCCGGGTTGACCTCGGTCGTGCTGCCGCCGGCGCTCACGTGGATCGGCTGGCTGTGGGCAGGGGCGAACTTCTGGTCCAGCAGCGGCGTCGCCTCGTCGACCTTCATACCGCCGATGTCCACACCGGCCACCGTCGTGCCCTCGGGGATCTTGTCCCCGGCCAGCGCGTACGCCGCGGCCCAGCCGCCGAAGGCGAGGATGGCGACGCCACCCGCGACAGCGGCAGCGATCTTGGCGCCGCGGCCGATCTGCTTGCCCTCGGCTGCGACCGGCAGCGCGTAGTCCGGCTGAGCATGGTCCGGCTGGGCATGGCCCGACGGGGCATAGCCAGACTGGGGCTGGGTGTATGCGGCATGATCGTGGCCGGGCTCGTCATAGCCAGGCTCGTGGTGACCACGCTCGTCGTAGCCGCCGGCTTGGTCATACCCGGACTGGTCGTAAGCCGCCAGTTCGTAACCCGCCTGGTCGTACCCTGCCTGGCCTGCTTCGGCCTGCGCGGGATCGTGCACGAAGGGCCCGACGGCGGCTACCGTCTGCTCCCACGGCTCGTCGTCGTCAGGGGCGTCCTGGCTGGAGAGCGCGACTTCGGTGGGGGCTTCGCTGTCCACCTCGGGAGCGTCGTCGACCACGTCCGGCTCCGGCGCGAACGTACGGTTCTTCGAGACGAACAGGTAGTTGTCTTCCTCCGGGAGCGGTGCCCGCTTCGGCAGCTCCGAGCGCAGCATCGTGCTGCGCAGCAGGGTCTCCTCGACGGCGTCGTCGAAGTCCCCCGGAGCGACGATGCGGGTCGCGCCGTCGGGCTCCTCATCAGGAACGTTCGCCACCGGCTTGGCACCCGTGGACTCGGCAACACGAGCGTCGATCTCGATCTGCGGGATCATGATCGTCTCGATGGCAGCATCGTCCGCACCAGTGTGGCTGGCGTTGGACCCGGCTGCGTCAGTTTGCTTCGCAGGCTCGGGGGCCTTGGAGGCCTCGGGCTCATGGGACATGCGGGAGAGCCTAGGACCTATACCCCCCTAGGCCGAACCCGTAGCCCATCTTGGGACGTTCGTCACTCGCCGGGGTGGGCCCCGCCGGCCCCCGAAGCGGCCCTCGACACGGTCGCGGTCGCCACCACGACCATCAGCACCGCCCACGCGATCATCACGTATCCCGCGACATCACCCGCGATGGCGTAGCCGCCCGTCGGCCTCGGTGTCGCGGCCAGCGCGACCACGATCGCCCAGGCCACGGCGTACGTCACCCTCGCGACTCCGCGCGGGAGCGCCAGCAGTGTCGCCGAGGACGCGGCCACGGCGAGCAGCAGACCCCACCACCACGGGTGGACGGCCACCGCCGCGACGCCGACGACCAGGCCCAGGAGAAGACCGGCCGCGGCACGCGCCAGGCCGCGGCCACCGGCGACCGGCCTCACAACCCGGTGAAGAGATCGGTCAGACCGGCGCCGTCGACGCTCCCCTTGGCGATCCGGAAGTGCTCGTGGGACCACGCGGTCGTACCGAGGCTGTTGGTCATCGCGAACATGCCCTGCTCCATGTCCATCTGGGTGGGGTAGGCACGCATCGCGGCGACCTTCTGGTCTGCGTAGGCGGTGCCGTCGATCGCGGCGGCGATGTCGACGTCGGGCGTTGCCATCGGCAGCGGGCCCTCGGGGTCCATGCCACCCAGCGCGTCCGCGTCACCGGTGTCCCGGGCGGCCCGCAGGCCCTCCCGGAGCCAGCTCTCCGCGATCGCGGTCCAATAGATCCGGTCGATCTCGTGAGGCTCGCCGAGCTCCTTCTTGTAGGTCGGGACGGCGGCGAGATGGGCGGCGTACGTCGCGACCCGGTGTGCCTGGATGTGGTCGGGGTGGCCGTAGTTGCCGAACTCGTCGTAGGTGACCAGGACCTGCGGACGCACCTCGCGGATGATCGTCACCAGGTGGTCGGCGGCCTCGGTGAGGTCGGCGTACCAGAAGGCGTTCTCGCGGGCGTCGGGATCGGGCAGCGCATGGGTGCGGTCCTCGCTCCAGGTCATCCCGGAGTCGCGGTAGTTGCCGAACCCACCCAGCCAGCGGTGGTCGACCTCGTTGCCGTCGGGCGACTTCAGCGCCGCCATCGCGTTCTCGATCTCGCCGCGGCGGTGCTCGCCGAGGGCGTCATCCCGATCGGCGGCGAGGTGCTCCAGCTCCGGCACCAGGATCTCGCCCATCTCACCCGCCGTGCAGGTCACCAGGGTGACGCGGGCTCCCTCGGCGAGGTATTTCGCCATCGTCGCCCCCGTCGCGATCGTCTCGTCGTCGGGGTGGGCGTGCACGAGCAGCAGGCTCTTCTCAGAAGTCACGAACTCGATCCTAGGTCGGGGCGGAGAATCCGCGAGTCGGAGCCGGCGGGCGCAGCAGGCAGGTCCTACTCGGGGGATCTCTTGATGCGCTTGGGGGTGTCGGGGAGCTCGACGGGCTCGGGGGCGATCGAGTCGTCCGGTGCGTCCTCGGGGATGTCGAGCCAGCCGTCGTATTCATCGACCAGGAGCTCCAGGACCATCTCCGGGGCGTCGGTCTCCACCGACCACGGGTGGTCCTCGTCGTCGTCCTCGCCCTGGTAGCGCTCCCGGCTGACCCGGGCCGTCCAGCCCTGTCCCTCCAGCGTCGCCGCCACCGAGCGGACGTCCTCCTCCTCGAAGAAGATGCCGCGCAGCGTTGCCCCTTCGGGGACCCCGAGCACGTGGCGGAGCGCGCCGAGGAACGGCCGGTCGGGCTCCAGCCAGTCGACCGAGTCGAGATCCTCGGCCGCCAGCCAGAGGACCTGGTCGTGCTCGCGGGGCCTCGGCTCGCCGGCGACGACCCGGGCGGTCGCAGCGATCAACCGGTGGCTCTCACCGATGGGCGCTTCGCCCTGCATCCAGTCGAGCACCTCGATCAGGCAGCCGAGCTCCTCGCCGATCTCCCGGACGAGCGCCGACTCGGGCGTCTCGCCATCCTCGACCTTGCCGCCAGGGAGCTCCCAGCGGCCGGCGGCCTCCGGCGGCGACGTACGCCTCGCAGCCAGCACCTGCTTGCCGTCGGCGCTGAGGATCGCCGCGGCTACTACGGTCTTGGGGGTGTTCACGTGTGAGATTGTTCCCTAGACCCCCGGAAAGTGGTGTCTCTTGGGTACGCTGCAACGCCGTGCCCCACCGTCTTCTGCTCGTCGCCTGCCTGCCCCCGTCCGGGGCCCCCTCATGAGCGATCAGCAGTGGCCGCCGCGGCGCCCCGGCGAGACTCGCCCGCCCTACCAGGGGCAGCAGCCCTACCCGGGCTCCCGGCAGCCCCAGCAGCCGCAGCCGGGACGACCACCGCGGCCGCACGCGGGTCAGCAGTGGCCCCGACCTGGCCAGCACCAGCCCTACGCGGGCGACCGCCGCTACCCGGGCCAGCAGCAGCCTTACTCGCCCACGCAGCAGCCCTACCCGGAGCACTCTCACCAGCACCAGCCTCAGGCCGGATCGAACTATCCGGAACAGCACTATCCGGGACAGAATTATCCGGAGCCGAAATATCCGGGCGCGAACTATCCCGATCAGAACTACGGCGACCAGAACTACGGCGATCCGAATTACGGAGATCCGAACTACGGTGATCCGTACTACCCCGACCAGAACTACCCCGGGCAGCACTACCCCGACCAGCACCACTCCGGGCAGCCCCCGGCCTACCCACAGGATCTCGGTCCCGGCCGGTTCGGGCCTGAGCCGCCGAAGAAGCGACGGTGGCCGAAGGTGCTCGTGGGGCTGTTGGTGCTCGCGCTCGTCGGAGTCGGGGGTTATGGCGCGTACGACTTCTACCAGCAGACGCAGGAGTGGAAGCAGACCACGACCGACGACATGGTCGGGGTCGGCAGCGACCTGTCGGTGGCGGTGGCGTCGCTGCGCAGCGTCGGCTGGGAGGTGACCGCCGACGACATCGGGACCTGGCTCGAACAGCCTGGCGCCTACGGCGACGGCTTGACGCTGCGTACGCTGCAGGTCGACGAGGCCACCAACAGCTTCTCGGTCGCGGGCTACCGCACCTGGCAGGACACCTACGCCAAACGCGACCACACCACCGTCGTGTGCGCGAACATCACGCTCGCGACGGGAACCCAGAAGCCGCTCGGCGAGAACATCACGACCTGCCCGGACGACGTCCCGAAGACGGCGCCGGACAGGGGGGCCACCACCGACACCGCCGATCCCGCGACGGCGGGCGGGGTCACCGGCCACCTCGCCGAGCTGACCGTCGAGGCCTCCGAGCAGCGCGCCGACGGCGCCACCGAGGGCAAGCTGCTCGAGGTGGCTGCCCCGACGAAGCCGGTGGGCGACGTACGCGCCGACTCGACCGCGCTCGAGTGTGCACCGGGCACGAAGGACCTCGGTGAGGGCGAGGGCTACGACGCTGGCAAGCTGATCCCGGTGCGCCTCTGCGCGGTCGAGGGGCTGCCCAACACCGGCACCGAGAGCACCAAGGGCGACAACTACTACATCGACGGCTCCGACGGCCTGACCGTCGTCAACGCCCGCATCTCCGGAGCCGCGGCGGCGCTGGTCAGGAAGGCGTCGAAGCAGGGCATCGACCTGGTCGCGGGCAGCTCTTTCCGGACGATGGAGAAGCAGAAGGCACTGTGCCGCGAGGATCTCAGCGGTGGCTGCCAGGCCGGCGACTACACGCTGACCGCACAGCCCGGGTACTCCTCGCACCAGCTCGGCATCGCCATCGACTTCGAGGAGCCCAGCGTGACCGGCGGCAAGACCTGCGCGACGCGGGCCTCGGAGCCGTCCAGCAAGGTGTGGACGTTCCTGAACAAGACGGCGCTGGAGTTCGGGCTCAAGCAGTACGCGCCCGAGGCCTGGCACTGGGACGCGTACGGCGGGAAGGACCGCTGCGCCCCGATGTGACTCGAGCCCGGATCCGGGCTCAGGCGCGCGGCAGCCGGGCCAGCTGACGCGCCTGCGCGACGAGTCGGCCCTCGGAGTCCCAGACCTCGCAGTCCTCCTCGAACATCCCTCCCGAGAGGTTGCGCGAGAAGTGGGTGACCTTGAGCCAGCCCGGTGCCGGCTTGTGGCGGATGTGGCAGGTGAGCTCCAGGGTGGGCGCCCAGCCGGGGAGTTCCAGGCCGAAGGTGACCGGCGGGAGCGCGTCGAGCACCTGCAGCAGCGAGAGCGGGTCGGGCTCACGGTCGTGGTGCCGGAACCAGCCGGTGAAGACAGCCTCGCCGGTCGGCGCCGCCCCGCCCCAGACGAACTGCTCCTTCGGCACGCAGAGCTCGTAGCGGTCCAGCATCGGCACGAACTCCTTCACCGACTCCGGCGCGGTGGTGGAGGACACGCACTCCTCGAGCGGCGGCAGCTCCGGCTCGGTCGCGGTGACCCGCTCGAAGCCGCTGCTCTTGGCGTGCAGGCCGTCGAGGTCCGCGTACGTCGCGGTCGTGGTGATGCGCAGGTCGTCGCCCTGCCACAGCTCCGCGGTCGCGATCGCCAGCGAGCCCTTGTCGCGCTTGGTCGAGATCCGGACCTCGGCCGGCCCCGGCGTGCTGGCGCCGGCGTAGAACGCGCTCAGCACGATCGGGTCCGGGTGCCGGGGCAGGTGGGCCCGCAGCGCGTTGCCGATGACCGCGAGCAGATAGCCACCGTTGACGCCACCGCCGACCACCCAGCCGGGGGCGAGCTCGGCTGCGTACGTGGCGGGCCCGGTCCTACGGATCTCGATGTCGCGGTCGAACTCAGCCTGCTCCCTATTACTCATGAGTAATAATCTAGATCGAGGACTGAAACGATCGACGACGGGGCCCGCGGTGTCGCTGGGCGCTCGCTGGCTCGACAGGGCAGACTTCGCCCCATGACCCCTCGACAAGCTCGCGACGGCGCCCAGCTCAAGCCGGTCCCCCACGGGCTGCTGCAGGCATTCCGGGCGTACGAGAGCGCCCTGATGTCCGACGACCTCGACGCGCTGGACGCACTCTTCGCCGACTCACCGACCACCTTGCGCGGCGATGCCGCCGGGCTGATCGTCGGTCACGAGCAGATCGCCGGCTTCCGGAGGTCGCGCGGCGGTGCTCCGAAGCGACGCATCGTGCAGACCCACGTGCAGGTCATCGACGAGGATCACGCGCTGATCGTGGCGGTCACCGAGCTCGACCGCGGCGGGCGCGGCCTTCAGACCCAGCTGTGGGCGCGGGACCCGGTGCGGATCGAGTACGCCGGCTGGCAGGTCACCGCGGCCCACGTCTCGGCGCCCGAACCGGCTTTCGACAGCCGGACCTGGCGCGTCGTCGGCGACCCGCTGGTCTCCTCGCACACCGCCGACGGCGCCCTCTCGGGCGAGACCGTGGCGATCAAGGACCTGTTCGCGGTCGCCGGTTTCGCCGTGGGCGCCGGGAGCCCGGCCTGGCTCGAGCAGGCTCCGCCGGCGCCGTCGCACGCCGCCGCGGTCGCCTCCTTGCTGGACGCCGGGGCCTCGATCCGCGGGATCGCACGCACCGAGGAGTTCGCCTACTCGCTGTCCGGCCTCAACGCCCACTACGGGGCGCCGCCCAACCCGAAGGCTCCCGGCCGGATCCCCGGCGGCTCCTCGTCGGGACCGGCGACGGCGGTCGCGCTCGGCCAGGCCTCGATCGGGCTCGGCACCGACACCGGCGGGTCGATCCGCGTCCCGGCCGCCTACCAGGGCCTCTTCGGGATCCGTACATCTCACGGGGCCGTCTCGCGAGACGGGCTGTTCCCGCTCGCCAAGGCCTTCGACGCCGTCGGGTGGATGACGCGTTCTGCGTTCCTGCTGCAAGCGGTCGGCGACGTACTGCTGCCGGAGGCACCTGCAGGCTCGTCCGGCTCGAGCACCACCGTCGACGAGATCCAGCTGGTGCCGTCGCTGGTGGGGCTGGCCTCGGACGAAGTCGCCACCGCCGTGACCGAGGCGCTGCCCGATGCCACCCCGTTGGCCTGGGAGCCGAACCGGCTGGACGAGTGGCGCCAGGCCTTCGTCGTCGGACAGGCCTACCAGGCGTGGCAGGCCCACGGAGCCTGGCTCGAGACCCGGCTGGACACGCTCGGCGAGGCGGTGCGCGGGCGGTTCGAGATGGCCCGGGCGGTCACGCGGGAGCAGGCCGCAGAGGCACGTGCCGTGCTCTCGCAGGCCCGTGCGGAGATCCTCGACGTCGTCGGAGACCGCGTGCTCGCCTTCCCCAGCGCGTCCACCGTGGCGCCGGTGGCAGCCGATGCTCCCGGCGTCCGTGACGACACCCTGAGCCTCACCTGTATCGCCGGGATCGCCGGTCTTCCCGCCGTCTCGGTCCCGGTCCGCACCTCGGCCAACCTCCCCGCCGGTCTCTGCCTGGTCGCCGCTCCGGGCCGCGACCGCGACCTCCTCGCGCTCGCCGCAGACCTCTGACCCTGCCAGGCTTGATCGCATGACCACACTTTCGACCCACGTCCTCGACGCCGCTCTCGGACGGCCCGCGGCGGGGCTCGCGCTGATCCTCACCCGTCCCGACGGCAGCGCGCTCACCGCGACCACCGACGGCGACGGGCGGGTGCGGTTCGACGGCGAGATGTCGCCCGGACCGCACACGCTGGTCTTCGAGACCGGGCCCTGGTTCGCCGATCAGGACCGCGAGACGTTCTTCCCTGAGGTGAGCGTCGGGTTCACGGTCACGGCAGGCGAGCACCACCACGTCGCGCTCCTGCTCAGCCCGTTCGCCTACACGACCTACCGCGGCAGCTGAGCTCTGCCCGTCCTGAGGGCTACTTCCGGTAGGCCTTCAGCTCGGGATGCTCCGCATAGATCTCGTCGAGGATCGAGGTGTCGAACAGGTCCTCGGCCGAGACCTCCCATCCCGCAGCGGCGAGCGAGTCGATGGTCTGCTGCTGGCGCTCCGCGGAGATGGTGAGGAGGCCGTTCTTCTCGGTCTCCGGCGTCGAGATCAGCTGCTGCGACACCTCGAGGCCGCGCTCGACCTTCGCCGGGTCGAGCTCGCCGAAGCTGGCCTCGAGCCCGTCGGAGTCGCCGGCCGCCTCCTCGAAGTGGGTGGTGACGACCTCGACCACCTCGTCGCCGGGGTTCCGGAAGGTCTCGGTCCAGCCCTTGATCTCGGCGATCAGCAGCGCCTCGAGGAGATCGCGGTTCTCGGCGAGATACTGGTCGGTGACCGTGTAGGTCTGAGCGACGTACGGCAGGCCGTTGTCGGCGAAGGGCAGATCTTTGACCTCGTGGCCGGCGAGCTCGAAGATGATCGACTCGTCGGTCAGTTCGGCCACGAACCCGTCGAGCCCGCCGTCGACCAACGGCCTCGCATCGAACTCGGCCGGGACGATCGTGATGTCGTTCTTCTGCTCCTCGAGCCCGTTGGCCGCGAGCAACGCCCGGAGGATGTCGATGTCGGCGTCCCGGACGCCGATCCTCTTGCCCACGAGGTCGGCCGGCGTCGCGATGCCGGCACCCTCGAGGGAGACGATCGTGAGCGGGTTCTTCTGGAGGGTCGCGCCGATGATCTTCAGCTTCGCGTCCTGCTCGGCGATGACGGAGCCGACCGCGGCTGCGTCGCTGATGGCGACCTGGACCTTGCCGGAGAGGAGCTGGGCGACACCCTCACCGGGACCGGAGATGCCGTTGACCGCGTCGAAGTCGGCTTCCTCGTAGTAGCCCTTGTCTTCGGCGTAGAACTGGCCGGCGTAGTCCTCGTCCTTGATCCAGGAGTAGTGCATCGAGACGGTGCCGAAACCCGGGTCGCTGCCGCCACCGTCGGGCTCGGAGCCGCAGGCGGCCAGCGTGGTGGCGACGCTGATCACGACAGCGAGCACGACAGCCCGGCATCGCCCGGACGTACGCAGCAAGGCCCGGGAGCCTGAGGTCGACATCGAGACGAGATCCCTTCGGGGAGTTCAGACGGATTCGGGGCACGGTAGCCAGCGGAGGTTGCCGGACGGCACCGCCGATCCCGCGGCCGGGTGAACCTTTCGCGTCGTCGACCGGACGGCGTCGACTGGACGGCGTCGACTGGACAGGGATGCCGCGGCTGGGGTCTAGTTGCCCGACGCGCGTACGCCCCGAGCCTCGACCGTTATCGGTTCGTGATCGCGCCGAGACCGCTCGGTGACCTGCTGACCGGGTTGGGGCAGTCAGGTCGTACGCCGCAGGAGCGGCGGGTGCAGGTGCTCGGCGGAACCCCGCCGGAAGAGCTGAGCCGGCCGACCGCCATCGCGTGTGGTCGTGGCACCCGTGGGCTCGAGAAAAGCCTCCGTCTTGGTGACCTTGCGATGGAAGTTGCGGGGGTCGAGGCGCTCGCCCCAGACGATCTCGTAGACCCGGCGCAGCTCGGCGACGGTGAACTCCTCGGCACAGAAGGCCGCCCCCAGAGGCGAGTACTCGAGCTTGGAGCGCGCCCGCTCGACGCCGTCGCGGAGGATCGCGGCATGGTCGAAGGCGAGGCCGTCGCCGGCGAGCAGGGAGTCGACCGGGCGCCACTGCGCGTCGGCCGCGTCCGACCCCGCCGCCGGCACCGGAAGATCGGGCGCCAGCGCGAGGTAGGCGACCGTCACGACCCGCGCCCTCGGGTCCCGCCCCGGAGCGCCGTACGTCGCCAGCTGCTCGACATGGACGCTTCCCGGCCGCACGCCGGTCTCCTCGGCGAGCTCGCGCGCCGCCGCCTCCTCGAGGCCCTCGTCGTCGAGGACGAACCCGCCCGGAAGCGCCCAGGCCCCCCGATAGGGCTCGATGCCGCGACGTACGACCAGGGCGCAGAGCGCGTCGTCGCGGACGGTGAGCACGACGAGGTCCACACTCACCGCGAACTTGGGGCACTCCACGTGGCAGACCCTAGATGATTCTGCCCTCGGCGATCGCGCCAGCGGCCACAGCCAGGTCGGCCACCCCCGCGGCGAGCTCGTCGGGGCGGTCGGTGGCCAGGTCCAGATGGAAGCCGAACAGCGAGGAGTCGACGAGCGTGACGATCCGGCCCGCACGCTCAGCCGGCGCACCGCAGGCGGTGATGTAGTCGCGCAGCGCGGCGTACCACAGCTCGTTGGTCTCCTTGACGACCGAGCGGTAGGGCTCCATCCCGATCAGTCCGGTCGCGGCCGCCTGCAGGTAGATCTGCAGGCAGCTGTGCAGCGGCTCGCTGCGGTAGGAGCGCCACAGCGCCTCCACCCCGGAACGTACGTCGGCGGCCGGCTCCATCGCTCCGATCGCAGCAACGGAGAGCTCGTTGGTCCGCGCCACCACCGCGGCGACCAGCTCGTCGCGGCCGCCGAAGTGGTAGATCAGCATCCGGTCGCTGGTGCCGATCGCGGCCGCCAGGGGACGCAGGGTCAGCCCGATCAGCCCGTGCTTGTGCACGTGCTCGACCACCTGCCCGAGGAGCTCCTCCTTGCGGTCCATGAAAAGCATTATGCCGAACATGTAGCGACTGCTACATTTCTCGGTGATGTAGCGGTCGCTACACACGCCCCCAGGAGGACCCGACCATGTACGCCGCCACCCTGCTCGTCGTCGCGATCGCGATCGAGGTCGTCAGCACCGCGCTGCTCCCGCGCACCGAAGGGTTTCGCAACGTTCCCTGGTCGGTCGCGGTCGTGGCCGGCTACGGCGTCTCGATCTGGCTGCTGTCCGTGGTCGTCGAGCGGATGCCGGTCTCGGTGGCGTACGCCATCTGGTCCGGCCTCGGCACCGCCCTGGTCGCCGCCATCGGCGTGATGTTCCTCGGCGAGCACCTCACCGCCGCGAAGGCCGGCTTCCTGGCGATGATCGTCGTCGGCGTGGTCGGGCTGAACCTCTCCGGCGCCCACTGACCGCGCCGACGAGAGCTCAGATCGCCGCGGCCGCAGCCCTTCCCGCCGTACGTCCTGAGAACAGGCACCCGCCGAGGAAGGTGCCCTCGAGCGCGTTGTAGCCCATCATCCCGCCGCCGCCGAAGCCGGAGACCTCACCGGCCGCGTAGAGCCCGGGCAGCGGGGTGCCGGCCGAGGTCAGGCAGCGGCCCGACAGGTCTGTCTCCAGCCCGCCGAGGGTCTTGCGGGAGAGGATGTGCAGCTTGACCGCGATCAACGGGCCGGCGGCGGGGTCGAGGATCCGGTGGGGCTTGGCGGTGCGCTGCAGCTTGTCGCCGCGGTAGTGACGGGCGGCGTACAGCGCGGTGATCTGGGCGTCCTTGGTGAAGTTGTTGGCGATCTCGCGGTCGCGGGCCTCGATGATCCGCCTGAGCTCCGGCTCCGAGATCTGCGGCCCCGTCGGGTCCTTCTCGGCGAGCCCGTTCATGCCGTGGACCAGGGCGGTGAGGTTCTCGGCGACCACGAAGTCCTCCCCGTGCTCCATGAAGCTCTTCACCGGACCCGGCCCCTTGCGCGCCCGCTCGGCGAGCAGCTTGATGTCCTTGCCGGTCAGGTCCGGGTTCTGCTCCGAGCCGGAGAGCGCGAACTCCTTCTTGATGATCTTCTCGGTGAGCACGAACCAGGAGTAGTCGTAGCCGGTCTGGCGCAGGTGCTTGAGCGTGCCGAGGGTGTCGAAGCCAGGGAAGAACGGCGCCGGCAGCCGCTTGCCGGTCGCGTCCAACCACAGCGACGACGGGCCGGGAAGGATCCGGATGCCGTGGTTGGCCCAGATCGAGTCCCAGTTGCGGATGCCCTCGACGTAGTGCCACATCCGGTCGTCGTTGATGATCCGGGCACCGGTCGCCGCGGTGATCTCCAGCATCCGGCCGTCCACGTGTGCCGGGACACCGGAGACCATCGACGCGGGCGGGGTGCCGAGCCGTGCCGGCCAGTGCTTGCGCACCAGGTCGTGGTTGCCGCCGATGCCTCCGGAGGTGACGATCACGGCCTGCCCGCGGAGCTCGAAGTCCTCGACCTCCGTGCGGGAGGACGCCTGCCCCCGCTCGATGCCGCTCGGCTCGAGCACCTTGCCGCTGACGCCGACGGCCGCGCCGTCCTCGACCAGCACCTGGTCGACGCGGTGCCGGAAGGCGAAGCTGATCCGGCCGGTGTCCGCGTGGGCGCGCACCCGCCGCTCGAACGGCTCGACCACGCCCGGACCGGTCCCCCAGGTGATGTGGAAGCGCGGCACGGAGTTGCCGTGACCGTCGGCACGGCCGTCACCGCGCTCGGCCCAGCCGACGACCGGGAAGATCCGGTGGCCCATCTGGTGCAGCCAGGACCGCTTCTCGCCGGCCGCGAAGTCGAGGTAGGCCTCGGCCCAGCGCCGCGGCCACAGGTCCTCGTCGCGGTCGAACTGGGCGGATCCCATCCAGTCCTGGAGCGCGAGCTCGGGTGAGTCCTTGATCCCCATCCGGCGCTGCTCGGGACTGTCGACGAGGAAGAGCCCGCCGAGGCTCCAGAAGGCCTGGCCGCCCAGCGACTGCTCGGGCTCCTGGTCGACCAGGAGAACACTCTTCCCCGCGTCGGCGACCTCGGCCGCCGCTGCCAGGCCGGCGAGGCCGGCTCCCACCACGATCACGTCGGCGCGTTGCCGGATGTCCCGCTGGATGTCCGCAGTCATGTCGGCAGATCCTGCCACCTTTCCTACCGACGAGTACATGAAACCTGTCGCCTGACCGTTCCGCCTGATGGACAGTTGCCGGACTCGCACCCGGAAGCGACAGTCGATCGGCGTCCGAGCGGATAGATTTTTTGCTCGTGATCGACCCCAAGGTGATGGCCAAGAGGCAGCAGAAGTGGGTCCAACGCGGCATCGACCGCACCGAGGCCTGGCTGGGCCGTAGCGGCAGCAGACTCGGCCCGCTGATCCCGCACATCGCCACCGCCGGAGTGCTCACCGGGGACGAGGACCACGGCTGGGTCCCCCAGGGCCTGGCCTACTCTCCCGAGGCCGAGCTCCTCCTGCAGGGCTACCACGGCGACAAGCTCGGCTCCGCCCTCGCCCTGGTCGACAAGCCGTCCGGCGAGCTCATCAACGCCGTCTACCTGGGCGGACCGAAGGGCAGCGTCAGCGGCCCGGTCAACGCCGGCGGCGTCGCGGTCATCGGCGACGAGGTCTATGTGTGCCGCGAGGGCAACCCACCTCGCCTCTACCGCTACTCGCTGACCCAGATCGTCCACGCCGAACCGCTCTCGACGGTCTCGACCGTCTCCCCCCTGGTCGCACTCGCCGCCGGCTCCTACCTCGCAGCCGCGAAGGACCTGCTCTACGTCGGGTCGCACGCCAACAACCGCCTCTACAAATACATCCGCAAGGACGACTCCTGGCAGATCAAGACACCGATCGGCGTCCGCACCCCGGTCGGCACCCAGGGCGTCGTGGTCCGGGAGGAGGAGTACGTCTTCAGCGTCTCCCGCGGCCCGGCCAAGCGCAGTCAGCTCATCGTGCAGGACCGCGTCACGATCAGGCCCCGCGCCGTCCAGTGGCTGCCCAATCTGGCCGAAGGCATCGCCGAGGTCGGCGACGAGTTCTTCGTCACCTACCAGTCCGGCGCCCGGCTCTACGCGCGGCTCTACGCCCGCGGCACCTCCCGAGGCCAGACCTGGCCCTCGGCGCACATGACGCGCACGCCCCTGGCCAAGCTGGGTCTGGAGCCCCGGAAGGCGGCGGACGCCTGAGCCCTGATCAGGCGGGCCAGTCGGTGATGTCGGCGTACTCCTCGCCGTGCCGCTTCAGCCACCCCGCCACGTAGGGGCAGTGCGGAATGATCCGCTTCCCCTTCGCCTTCACATCGGCCAGCGCGAACGCCACCAGCTTCGAGGCCAGTCCCTGGCCGTTGTAGGCCTCCTTGACCTCGGTGTGCACGAAGTCCACGTGCTCGTCGTCGGGCAGCCGGTAGGCCGCGAGCCCCGCAACCGTCTCCCCGTCGAGGATCTCGTAGCGGTGCCTGGCCGGATTGTCCACGTACTCGATGTCGGTCACGGGTTCATTCTTCACGGTCCGGCAAGGGCTTGCCAGTGTGGTCGCTCACAGGGTCGGCGGGCGCCCGGCACGACCGACCCACCGGGGCGTCACGGCCCGATATGCGTCGTACGCCTCCCCGAACCCGCGCGACATCGCCAGCTCCTCCGCGGGAATCTGGGTGCGATCGATGACGGCGACGAATGCCGCGACGGGGAGGAACGACAACAGGCCGCCGCGATACACCGCGTGAGCGGCAAGGAGCCCGGTCATGCCGACGTACATCGGGTTGCGGGTGTAGCGGAACGGGCCTTCGGTGACGACCGCGGTCGCACGCTCGGGCTCGAGAGGGTTGAACGTGGTGTCCTTGTGCTTGAACGCACGGGCCGCGCTGCCTGCGACGTAGACCGACCCGGCCGCGACGAGCCCGGCCGCGACGGACCGCACGATCGTCGGCCGGCGGCCCCGGGCGAGCAGATGCTGGGCGACCAGACCTGCGGCGACGTAGACGGGCGGCGGCACCTTCGGCATACCGACCACCGTAACTCCGCCCGGCGGCACCGCCCCCCCTCTTTCTTGGGTATGCCCGATCAGTGCAGGAGCGCGCGGACCAGGCGCTCGGCGACGTCCGGGGCGGGCTCGGTGCGTTCGAGGGAGTGGAGCACGAAGCCGCCGACCAGGGCGCGTACGAACTCCGTGACCGGCAGATCGGCAGGCAGCTGGCCGGCAGCGACAGCGGTCTCGATGCGAGTGGAGACGGTGGCGGTGATGCCGAGCGCGTCGTTGAGGCGGGTGCCGATGTCGGGGTTCTCGCAGGCGGCCGCGACGAGCGATCGGACGAGACTGTCGTTGCCGGGCTGAGCGCCGAGGTCGACGAGACTCTGCATCCAGGTGATCAGGTCGGCGCGGATGTCACCCGTGTCGGGAACCACCGGATGATCCGGGAGCAGCGTGTCCTCGATCAGGGCGTCGGCCACGACCGCGCTCTTCGAGGACCACCACCGGTAGATGGTCTGCTTGGAGACGCCTGCCTCTGCCGCGATGCCCTCGATGGTGAGGTGGTCGTAGCCCTGGGTCGCGAAGAGCCGCCCGGTCGCGTCGAGGACCGCCATGCGGGCCTCCTCGCTGCGTACGGCACCTCGACGGCGCACTCCTGCTGAGGCTGACATGCACGGCATCCTATGAGATCGCGCGGTCGGTGGCGGCCCATCCCGAGGGCGCTGGTGTGACGCATCACTCGCTCCGTCATCCTTGTCCACCGGCGTACAGATGATTAACTGGACGCACCGTTGCGAATTACCGGAGGGATGCCGCCATGGCGGAGCTGTTGTATCGACTGGGCAAGACGGCTGCGCGCCGCGCCTGGCTGGTGATCCTTGCCTGGGTGCTGGCGCTGTCCGGCGCCGCCGGAGCGTACGTCGCCTGGTCAGGCGAGCTCACCACCAGCTTCGACATCCCGGGGCTGCCCTCGTCCGAGGTCGTCGACGAGCTCCAGGAAGGGCTGCCCGACCTGGCCGGCGGTACCGGCACGATCGTCTTCCAGACCACGGACGGCACCCCGCTGAGCGAGACCCAGAAGGAGGAGATCCAGGCCCTGGTCACCAGCGCCGAGGACCTCCCCGACGTCGCCGCGGTCACCGACCCGTTCCGGACCGAGGCCCAGCGCGAGGCTCAGGCCGAGAAGGTCACCGCAGGCCTGGCCAGGCTCGAGGCCGGCCAGACCCAGCTCGACCACGCCCAGGCCAGGCTCGACAAGGCGCAGGCCGACATCGACAAGGCCCTCGCCCGAACCCAGGCGGCGGGGATGCCGACCACGCAGATCGACGCCCAGCAGGCCGCTCTCGACAAGCAGCAGTCGAAGCTCGACGACAGCGCAGCCGATCTCGAGGCCAACGTCGCCGCGGCGAAGAACGGCGCCGACCTGCTGGAGCTCTCCGAGGAGATCCGGATGGTCTCCGCGGACGGGTCGGCCGCTCTCGTCAACGTCGCCTACTCCGTCGGCCGCCTGGAGATGTCCGAGGAGACCAAGAAGGCCACCGTCGACCACTTCACCGACAACCCGATCGAAGGGGTCGAGGTCGGCGTCTCCGCCGACATCTCCCAGGAGGCACCCAACCCGATGGGACCGGGTGAGATCGTCGGGGTCGGCGTCGCCGCCGTCGTCCTCCTGGTCATGCTGGGCACGATCATCGGCGCGGGCGTCCCGCTGGTCACCGCGCTGACCGGCGTCGGCATCGGCGCGCTCGGCGCGCTCTCCCTCTCCGGCGTCGTCCAGATGGCCTCGATGACTCCGATCCTGGGCCTGATGCTCGGCCTGGCTGTCGGCATCGACTACTCGCTCTTCATCCTCAACCGGCACCGCAAGCAGCTGCTCCACGGCACCGACGTCACCGAGTCGATCGCACTGGCCAACGGCACCGCCGGCACTGCCGTGGTCTTCGCCGGGTCCACCGTGATCGTCGCGCTGGTCGCACTCAACATGACCGGCATCCCGTTCCTCGGCCTGATGGGCTCGGTCGGCGCCGCCTGCGTGGCGATCGCCGTCCTGGTCGCGATCACCCTGACCCCGGCCGTCCTGGGCCTGGTCGGCGGCCGCATCGTCTCCAAGCGCGCCCGCAAGAAGGTCGCGAAGCAGGATGCCGCCGAGGCCCACGCCAGGCCGATGCCGACCTGGCGTGCGCTGCTCACGGTGGTCGCCTCCGTGGTCGCTCTGCTCGCCCTCGCCGTTCCCGCGCTGGACATGCGGCTCGGTCTGCCCGACGGCGGCTCCGAGCCGGAGGGCTCCCTGGCCAAGACCGCCTACACGATCACCGAGGACAGCTTCGGAGCCGGTGCCAACGGGCCGCTCTTGGTCGCCGCCGACCTGCCCGAGGGACTCAGCGAGGCCGGCGTCCAGCAGGCTCAGCTGATCGTTGCCAAGGCCCTGGCGGACCTCGACGACGTACGTGCCGTGGCTCCGGCCGCGGTCTCCGAGGACGGTCGCACGGCCGCCTTCCAGGTCGTCCCCGAGGAGGGCCCCAACAGCGTCTCGACCAACGAGCTCGTCAATACGATCCGGGACATGCCGGCCGTCAACGGCGACATCACGCTCGGCGTCGCCGGCGCCACCGCGGTCGCGATCGACGTGTCCCAGGGGCTCAACGACGTGCTCCTCCCCTACCTCGGCGTCGTCGTCGGCCTCTCCCTGCTGATCCTGATCCTGGTCTTCCGCTCGATCCTGGTCCCCCTCATCGCGACCGGCGGTTTCGTGCTCTCGCTGCTAGCGACCTACGGGGTGGTGGTCGCGGTCTTCCAGCAGGGCATCGTCACGGACCTGATCGGCGTCGACCTCGCCGATCGCCTCGGGCTCGCCTTCGAGACCGGTCCCATCCTGAGCTTCCTGCCGATCCTGCTCGTGGGGATCCTCTTCGGCCTGGCGATGGACTACCAGCTGTTCCTGGCCTCGGGGATGCGGGAGGCGTACGTCCACGGCGCCCCGCCCCGCGTAGCGGTCGCCCAAGGGTTCCGTGCCGGGCGTTCGGTCGTGATCGCGGCCGGCCTGATCATGGTCTCCGTCTTCGGCGGGTTCGTCTTCGCCGAGTCGGTGATGATCCGCTCGATGGGCTTCGGCCTCGCGCTCGGGGTGCTGCTCGACGCGTTCATCGTCCGGATGCTGCTGATGCCGGCGCTGATGCACCTGCTCGGCCGCTCGGCGTGGTGGCTGCCGAGGTGGCTCGACCGCATCCTCCCGAACGTGGACGTCGAGGGCGCGGCGCTCGAGCGTGCCCACGGCGGCCCTGCCGAAGCCGGAGAGGCCCCGGTCACGCGGGAGAAGGTCTCGGTCTGAGGAGGTTGTGAAGCCCAGAGTGACCCATAGGCCACGCTCAGCTTCACAACCCCGGACCGTCGGTGGCCCCCGGTAGGGTCACGTGCGTGAGTGAGACGAACCCGGAGCTGGATGTCCTGCGCCGCGTCTTCGGCTACGACGAGTTCCGCGGCGACCAGGCGGAGATCGTCTCGCACGTGGCCGCGGGCGGAGACGCCCTTGTCCTGATGCCGACCGGCGGCGGAAAGTCGCTGTGCTACCAGATCCCGTCCCTGGTGAGGCCTGGGACCGGGGTGGTCATCTCGCCGCTGATCGCGCTGATGCAGGACCAGGTCGACGCGCTCTCCGCGCTCGGCGTGCGGGCCGGCTTCCTCAACTCCACCCAGATGCCCCACGAGCGGCAGCAGGTGGAGAAGGCGCTGCTCGCCGGCGAGCTCGACATGCTCTATCTGGCCCCGGAGCGGCTGCGGGTGCCCGAGACCGGGCGGCTGCTCGACCAGGCCAAGATCTCGCTCTTCGCGATCGACGAGGCCCACTGTGTCTCGCAGTGGGGCCACGACTTCCGGCCCGACTACCTGCAGCTCTCCCACCTGCACGAGCGCTGGCCGGAGGTGCCGCGGATCGCGCTGACCGCAACCGCCACCGCCGAGACCCGCCGCGAGATCGCCTCCAGGCTCGACCTCGAGGACGCCCGCCACTTCGTGGCGTCCTTCGACCGGCCCAACATCCAATACCGGATCGCCCCGAAGGACAAGCCCGCCAAGCAGCTTCTCGACCTGATCCGCACCGAGCACCCCGGCGAGGCCGGCATCGTCTACTGCCTCTCCCGCAACTCGGTCGAGCGCACCGCCGCGACCCTGGTCGGCGCCGGGATCCCAGCCCTCCCCTACCACGCGGGACTCGACGCCCGGACCCGCGCGCAGAACCAGTCCCGCTTCCTGCGCGAGGACGGCATCGTCATGGTCGCGACGATCGCCTTCGGGATGGGGATCGACAAGCCGGACGTGCGCTTCGTGGCCCACCTCGACCTGCCCAAGTCGGTCGAGGGCTACTACCAGGAGACCGGCCGGGCGGGGCGCGACGGGCAGCCGTCGACCGCATGGCTGGCCTACGGCCTGGCCGATGTGGTCCAGCAGCGGCAGATGATCGAGACCTCCGAGGGCGACCGTGCCCACAAGCACCGGCTCGGCCAGCATCTCAACGCGATGCTGGCTCTCTGCGAGACCGTCGACTGCCGGCGGGTGCAGCTGCTGCGCTACTTCGGGCAGTCCGCGGAGCCCTGCGGCAACTGCGACACCTGCCTGACGACGCCCGAGTCGTGGGACGGCACCGTCCCGGCGCAGAAGGTCCTCTCCACCGTCATCCGGCTCGACCGCGAGCGCAACGGACAGCGGTTCGGGGCGGGGCAGATCGTCGACATCCTGCGCGGCAAGGAGACCGAGAAGGTCCGTCAGTTCCGCCACGACGAGCTCTCCGTCTTCGGGATCGGCACCGATCTGCCCGAGGGTGACTGGCACTCCGTCATCCGTCAGCTCCTGGCTCGGGAGATGCTCGCGGTCGACACCCGCTACGGGGTCTTCTCGGTGACCGATGCAGCCGGCCCCGTGCTCCGCGGCGAGCAGCAGCTGATGCTCCGCAAGGAGCCGCCCCGGCAGGCCCGTCGCAGCGGCTCCGGCGAGCGCAAGCCCAAGGTGGCAGCCGCCGACCTCTCACCCGAGGCGGCGGAGGTATTCGAGCGGCTGCGCGCGTGGCGCGGTGAGGTCGCCAAGGAGCAGGGTGTGCCTGCCTACGTCGTCTTCCACGACGCCACGCTCCGCGAGATCGCCACTCGACTACCGTCGAGCCGCGACGAGCTCGGGACGATCAGCGGGATCGGCGAGGCGAAGCTGGAGAAATACGCCGACGGGGTGCTCGCCGTGCTGTGAGACCGGTCAGCGCTCGACGGCCTCACGCAGCAGACGGACCGCCTTGGGTCCGACACCGTGGAGCGGCAGCAGCGTGCTCAGGTCGTCCGGCAGGTCGGACAGGGTGCGATAGCCGGCCGCCAGCAACGCCCCTGTGGCCGGCCTGCCGATCGTCACACCGTCGAAGATCGGGCCGGCATCCTCGGTCGTCGACATGGAGATCAGGCTACGACGCATCGTGCCCGGCGGGGACAGTAACCTGCCCGCATGAGCATCGGACAGGCAGACGAGCGCGCGCTTCTCGAAGGAATGGTCGACATCCAGCGGGATGAGATCACCCGCATCCTCGAGGACCTCGACGACGAGGAGGCGCGACGGAAGCTGGTCCCGTCGCTCACCACTCCGCTGGGCCTGGTGAAGCACGCGACGTTCGTGGAGAAGGTGTGGTTCCACTCGCGCGTCGCGAACGTCCCGCGACAGGAGATCGGGCTGCCTGACACGGTCGACGAGAGCTTCGTGCTCGCCCCGGACGACACCGTGGAGTCCGTCCGGGCCGCTTATCTCGCCGCGTGCGACCACTCCCGCGAGGTCGCCGCCGCCCACGACCTGGGTGAGGAGTTCCCCTGGCACGGGAAGCAGGTGTCGCTGCGGTTCGTCTACGCCCACATGATCCAGGAGCTGGCCCGCCATGCTGGCCACGGCGACATCCTCGTCGAGCAGATCCGGGCGGCCCGACAGAGCAGCTGACCCAGGACGTCCGCTGCTGCTCGTCTCGCCCACCAGAAATCATTCGTACGCCGCCACGACCCTGCCGCAGAATGAATGACGTGCCGACCCTGAGCCAGTTCGCCGCCTTCGCGCTCGCGTCCGTCATCTTCATCCTGATCCCAGGCCCGAGCGTCCTCTTCGCGCTCGGCCGCGCCCTGACCGCAGGCCGCCGCGAGGCCGTGCTCGCCGTCGGCGGCAACGCGCTCGGCCAGTTCGGCCAGGTCCTGGCGGTGGCCGTCGGGCTCGGCGCGCTCGTGGCGGCCTCCGCGACCGCGTTCACCGTCGTGAAGCTCGTCGGTGCTGCGTACGTCGTCTATCTCGGCATCCAGGCGATCCGCCACCGCGGTGACGCCCGGGCCGCGCTCCACGGGGAGGACGTCGCCCGCACGACCGCGTGGGGCGCGATCCGCACCGGGATGATCGTCGGGGCGACCAACCCGAAGACGATCGTCTTCCACCTCGCCTTCCTGCCCCAGTTCATCGACGCCTCCGCGCCCGCCGTGCCCCAGATCCTCCTGCTCGGCGCGATCTTCTCGGCGATGGCCTTCGTCTGCGACTCCGGCTGGGTGCTCGCCGCCAGCCGGGCCAAGGCCTGGTTCGCCCGCAAGCCCAGGCGCCTCGACACCCTCGGCGCCGGCGGCGGGGTCCTCATGATCGGTCTCGGCGCGACCATGGCCACCGCCTCCCACGGCGCCTGACGAATTCCGGGGACAGGAGCGCGCCGGTCGCAGAGACTGGGACCATGCGGACTCCACTCTCGGGAATCGTCGCGGCCGCGATCGCCGCGCTCGCCATCGCCTCAGGACCCTCGGCCACCCCGGCCCACGCCGATGAGGAGCGTCAGGACCCGCTCCTGGCCTTCAACCACGCGTGGGCGATGGTCGACCGCGAGACCGCCGACGCGATCGAGCACTCCGACTTTCTGGGGCAGTTCGCCGACCGCCGGATCAGCACCGGCAACGACGGCACCTCGACCTGGACCGGTCGCTACCTGCTCGGCAAGGAGACCTATCTGGAGTTCTTCGGCCCTGGCGACGCCCCGGACGCGGTCGCCGGTGACACCGGGCTCGCCGTCTCGGCCGACAGGGACGGCGACCTGGCCACCGCCTCCGCCAACCTGCACGATCTCGGCGTCGACCCGGTCGAGTTCACCCAGGTGACCGACCTCGGCGACGGCAAGCCGATCCCGTGGTTCGACGTCACCTACACGACGGCCACCTACGACACTTTCTTCTCCTGGGCGATGGAGTATCGCGACGAGTTCCTCGAGGACCCCCGACTCTCGTTCCCGCCCGCCGCCTACGAGGGTGACGTCAGCCGCGACCGCTACAACCGCGATCGCTACCTCGACCACCAGATGCGCGACGTCATCGGCATACAGATCGCCACGACCGAGGCCGACATCGAGAAGATGGTCCCGCTGTGGCGCGCCGGCGGGATCACGATCCGTGTCCTGAAGGACGGCGGCGTCCTCGCGTTCGACGGGATGACCACGATCCGCCTGCTCCCGGTGCCTGCCGAGGAGGCCGGCGTACGCCACGTCGTCTTCGCCCTCAACGAGCCGGCCGAGGAGCCGCACACCGAGACGATCGGCGGCTCTACGCTGCACGTCGGCCCCGGGGCGTACGCGCTCTGGACCTTCGACCCCATCGAGGCCACGGCGACGCCCCGGTCCAACCGGTCCAGCGGGTCCGGGGAGCCGCTCCACCCCGCCTTCGGAGGCTGAGGTAGTAACCTCCGCAACGATGGCAGGGAACAGCCGACAGGCCGGCACGAGCGTGACCAGCCGGGCACTGGCGATCCTGAGCGCGTTCGACGAGCAGCACCGGGCGATGTCGCTCAGCGACATCGCCACGCGCGCGGACCTTCCGCTCGCCACGACGCATCGACTCCTGGGCGAGCTCTTCCGTTGGGGTGCGCTGGAGCGGCTGCCCTCCGGCGACTACGTCATCGGACGCAGGATCTGGGACATCGGCCATCTGGCACCTACCGAGACCGGGCTGCGCCAGGTGGCCGAACCGTTCCTGCACGACCTCTACGGCGCGACCCTCGCCACGGTGCACCTCGCCGTACGCGAGGGGACCGAGGTCGTCTATCTCGACCGGCTGCGCGGCAACCAGTCGGTCCCGGTCGTGAGCAAGGTCGGCGGGCGTCTGCCGCTGCACTCCACCGGGGTCGGCAAGGTCCTTCTCGCTCATGCGCCCGCCGATGTCCAGGACGCCGTGCTGGGGTCGCTCACCCGGATCACTCCTTACACGATCACCCAGCCCGGGACCCTGCGCAGGCAGCTGCGGCAGGTGCTCGAGAAGGGCTACGCCACCACGCGCGAGGAGATGACCCTGGGCGCCTGCTCCATCGCGGTCCCCATCCACCAGCACGATGAGGTCGTCGCCTCGCTCGGTCTGGTGGTCGCCTCGCTCAAGGGGAGCGAACAGCGGTTGTACGGCGCGCTCCGCGTCGCTGCTCAGTCGATCGGACGCCGTCTCTGAACGAGTTTCGGCCAGGTTTCCACTGGGCGAAAGCTGTGCTGGCGGTCACACGACCCGGACGGATTAGGTTCGTCCTATGAGTGTGTCCCCAACCACATCCCCCGCCGTCGCCGGCCACTCCCGGTCCCTGTGGCCGGTCATGCTGTGCTGGCTCGCCGTCGCGCTGGACGGCTACGACCTCGTGGTGCTCGGCGCGGTGATCCCGACCCTGGCCGAGACCGGCGCGCTCGGGTTCACCAAGGCGTCGTTGACCACCGCCGCCACCCTCGGTCTGGTCGGCGTCGGCATCGGTGCCGTCGTGATCGGCCCGCTCGCCGACCGGTTCGGCCGCCGGAAGACCCTGATCAGCAGCATCGCGCTGTTCTCGCTGCTCACCCTGGCCGTCGCCATCGCCCCGAACGCCACGGTGTTCATCACGCTCCGCTTCCTGGCCGGCCTGGGCTTGGGCGCCTGCCTGCCGACGGCGCTGGCGTTCATGAGCGAGCACGCCCGGCCGGGCCGCTCGGGCACCGCCATGACCCGGATGATGACCGGCTACCACGTCGGGGCCGTGCTCACCGCTCTGCTCGCGCTGTGGGTGATCCCGAACCTGGGCTGGGAGGCGATGTTCGTGATCGGCGGCATCGCCGGCCTGCTGACGGTCCCGGTGATGTGGGCGAAGCTGCCGGAGTCGCAGGCCTACCTCGAGACCGTCGAGGCCGAGAAGGTACGCCCCTCCGAGGTCGTGCGCGGCCGCCTGCTGTGGGTGAGCCTGGGGCTGTGGGCGGCGTCGTTCTGCGGACTGCTGCTGGTCTACGGCCTGAACACCTGGCTGCCGACCATCATGGGCGAGGCCGGCTACTCCCTCGAGGCCGGGCTCGGCCTGCTCCTCACCCTGAACGTCGGCGCCGTGATCGGACTCGTCCTCGCCGGCCTGATCTCCGACGCCAAGGGCAACAAGCCGACGGTTCTGATCTGGTTCGGCGTCGCCGCGGTGATGCTCGCGCTCTTGTCGATCAAGATGGAGAACACCTTCTTGGTCTACACCGCGGTGCTGGCCGCCGGCATCTTCGTCTTCAGCGCCCAGGTGCTGGTCTACGCCTTCGTCAGCCACCTCTATCCCGCTCGGATCCGCGGCACCGCGCTCGGCATGTCCGCGGGCATCGGTCGGGTCGGTGCCATCGTCGGCCCCTTCCTCGGCGGCGCCCTCCTCACCGCCGGCATCGCCTACCCGTGGGGCTTCTACGCCTTCGCCGGTGCCGCCGTGATCGCTCTGCTTGCCCTGCTCACCGTGCCCGCACACCCGGTCGAGGAGTCGGCCTAGCCGCCGAGCGCCGGGTGGAGGTGATCGGTCTCGATCGCGCTCCGGGCCTGCTCAGCGGCGGCCCGGAGCGCGACGGCAACCGGTTCCCTACGCAGCCGAGCGGCCAGGAACCCGGCCATGAACGCGTCGCCGGCGCCGTTCGTGTCGACGACGGTGGCCGGCACCGCGGCGACCTCGTGCCTCGTACCGTCCGCCTCGAGCGCGATCGCGCCCTGCGCGCCCAGGGTGCAGACCGCGAGGCGGGGGCCGCGGTCGAGGCACGAGGCCATCAGCGTCCACGGGTCGTCGGTGCCGTCGTCGTTCATGAACACGCCGTCGGCGGCGCGCAGGAACGGCTCGTGGAACGCCGCTGACCCGTCGTAGTCGTGCAGGTCCATCCACAACGGGGTCGGCGACGCCGGCATGGCCTCGAGCACCAGTCGGCCGAGCTCGCTCAGGTCGATCACCGCGAGATCCGCCGCCGAGACGGCGCTCGCCGCCGCCTCGACCGCGGCGGCTGACGGGGCCGAAGGCGTCGAGACGTACAGCGAGACCCGGCCTCCCCCGTCGGCCATCAGGTTGACGTGCCGCTCGGTCTGATCGCTGGCGATCGCCTCCACGACCACGCCTGCCTCGGTGAGCCGCCGTCGCAGGCGCGCGCCGTCCTCGTCGGCCCCGAGCGAAGCCCACAGACGTACGTCGACACCGAGCCCCGCCAGATGCAGGGCCTTGCCCGCGGACGTACCGCCGATCGTGTGCCACGAGCGTCGCGCGAACTGCATGTGCGGGACCGGCTCGGGCAGCTGGTCGAGCTCGATCAGGTGGTTCCAGGAGGCGGGGCCGCACACCACGACCCGCGGAGAGGGAGACATGCGCCTATTCAGCACCATGGACCACCGCCACGCACGTGATTATGAGCAGTTTGTTACCAATGGTAACGTTACGGTCAGTAACTTCACCGACGAGGAGGCCGGTCCATGAGCAGCTCGTTGCGTGTCCCTGCCGCCCGGCGGCGGAAGATGCTGGTCGCAGCAGGCGTGGAGATCGCCCGGGTCGAGGGCGGACGGGCCGTCACGCTCGCCCGAGTGGCCGAGGCCTGCGGTGTCTCCAAGCCGATCGCCTACCGCCTCTTCGACTCCCTTGCCGACCTGCTGACCCAGATGGAGCGGCAGATCGTGGCCGACTACGAGAGCGTCGTGGCCGACGCGCTCCACGAGGCCCAGCGAGAAGGGGCGTCTCCGACGGAGCTCCTGGAGATCCTGGCCCGGACCTATGTGGGCTACAGCCTCGGAGAAGGTGCTGTCTACGACACGGTCTCCGCCGCTCGGGCGGCGACCGAGGAGATCGAGGACCACTTCTTCGAGGTGCCGGAGACGTTCATCCTGCTCTGCCGGGAGATGTTCGCCGTCCCCGCAGGCGATGAGACCGCCCTGCTGGTGATGTTCCAGGGCGCAGCCGACAGCCTCGTCACCGCCATCCAGGCCGGCGCCGTCGAGCAGAAGGCTGCCATCGACCACCTGACCTCCCTCTTCACCCCGCTCGTCCGGAGCGGGTCCGGGAGACAGCCATGAACCCGTTGGCAGCGGTCGGCAGCGTCGTCGGGTTCGGGGTGGCGGGCTTCGACCCGTTCGGCGCGCTCATCGTCGTCCCGGCCCTGGCCACCGGTGCCCGGCGCCGGGTCATCCTGTTGTTCTTCGGAACCGCCTGGATCACCACCGTGCTGACCGGGATCGTGCTCGGCGAGTCCGTCCAGCACGTCGTCGACTGGCTCCGCAACCTGCTCGACGTGCCCGATCCGGTGCGCCTGACCGTGCAGCTGGCCATCGCCACCGGCCTCGGCCTGTGGGCAGCCCACCGATGGGCACACCGCAACGACACGAAGCCCGAGAAGACGAAGAGCTCGATGCTGGCCGGCCCCACCGGGATGAGCCTGATGGGCATCTTCTGGGGCGTGACCGCTCTGACCGACCCCAGCTTCTACGGCGTCGCGACGATCAGCGCGAGCATGTCGAGCCTGGTGGCCGTCGCCGCCGTCTTCACCGGGTGGTTCCTGATCAGCCAGGCCCCGCTGTGTCTCGTCGTGATCGCCCTGGCCGCCGGCAAGGACTCCCGCCCCGTCCGGCACGCGGTCGCCCTCGCCCGCAGGACCGCCCGGCCCGCGGCGTACGTGATGACCGTCCTGGTGGCCGCCATCTCGCTCCTCCTGCTGGTCAACGGGATGACCTATCTCGTCACGGGTACGTTCCGGCCGGTCTGATCGCTCAGCGGGAAGGTCGCCTGAGCCCGGCGATCAGGGTCAGCGCCGAGAAGCCGTCCTCGCTGCCCGGCCAGTGGGCCCGGACCGCGTCGATCCCGGCGCGACGGACGACGCCGCGCAGGACGGCGGCGACGATGATCGCATCGTCGGCATAGCCCAGCACCGGGATGAAGTCGGGCACCAGATCGATCGGCAGAGCCAGGTAGGCCATCAGCAGCCAGAGCCTGATCCGTACGCCGCGAGGCAGCGTCTTGTCGGCCGCGAGCCGGCGCAGCAGCCGCACCACATCAGGCAGGATCCGCATCGCCTCACGCAGCAGATCGCCACGCGGACGGACCACGAGCAGGGCGACGACGAGGCAGAGCCAGGAGAGCAGCAGCGCCGCGGCGATGCCGATCGCCAGGTCCCACCAATACGAACCGGTCATCCACACCCTCCGAGCTGCGTCGCACCGTGGCCGAGGCGCACCTGGTGATTCCATCACGGCGACCGAACGAAGCGGTCGTCGTCTCCGTCCTCGAGCAGTACGCTCGACGGACGCCGACCTGACCCCGACGTCGTGGTCCACGGAGGAACCCATGCCACTCACCAGAGTCCACAATCTCTCCATCTCGCTCGACGGCTTCGCGACGGGCGAGCCACAGTCGGCCGAGGCACCGTTCGGTCACGCCGGCGAGCGCCTGCACGAGTGGATGTTCGCGACCCGATTTTGGGACGACACCGGGGCCCAGGGCATCGACGATGCCTTCGCGCAGCGACACGGCCAAGGCATCGGCGCCGAGATCATGGGCGCGAACAAGTTCGGTCCGCCAGGTTGGCAGGACGACCTCGACTGGAAGGGCTGGTGGGGTCCCAACCCGCCGTTCCACTCGCCGACCTTCGTCCTCACCCATCGGCCACGTCCGCCGATGGAGATGGAGGGCGGCACCACCTTCTACTTCCTGGATGCTCCCCCAGCCGAAGCGCTGGCGGCCGCATTCGAAGCGGCCGACGGCCTGGATGTACGCATCGGTGGCGGCGCCACGGTGGTGCGAGACTTCGTCGCCGCCGGACTCGTCGACATGATGCACGTGGTCCAGGTCCCGATCGTCCTGGGTCGCGGCGTACGCCTCTGGGACGGCCTGGAGGGCACGGAGGACGACTACGACATCGAGGCGGTCTCCTCCCCCAGCGGCGTCACCCACCTGACCTTCACCCGCAAGGCCACTGTTCCGAACCCCTGACGAGGCGCCGCGACCGCGGGACCGGCGGCCTGCCCCGCGAAGACGATATTCTGCCGAGCATGAGTGAGCCGCTGGACGAAGGGCCGTTCTACCACGGCACGAAAGCCGATCTGCGACCTGGAGATCAGCTCACTGCCGGGTTCCCCTCGAACTATCGCCCCGAGATCCTGATGAACCACATCTACTTCACCGCCCTGCCGGACGGCGCCGGCCTCGCAGCCGAGCTCGCCGCAGGCGACGGGGAACCACGCGTCTATCGTGTCGAGCCGACCGGCGAGTTCGAGAACGATCCGAACGTCACGGACAAGAAGTTCCCCGGCAACCCGACCAGGTCCTACCGCAGCACGGAGCCGCTCCGGATCGTCGCGGAGGTCGCGGACTGGACACGACAGACGCCGGAGGCCCTGCAGTTGTGGCGCGACCGCCTGGCCGCCATGGGCGACGACGCCGAGATCATCAACTAGCCCGGCTACGCACTGGCTCTGCCCGCGCGATACTGCTGGGGACTGACCCCGTAGGCCCGCTTGAACGCGGCGCTGAACGAGAACGGGCTGCCGTAGCCGACCTGGCGGGCGAGCGCGGCGACGGTGGCGTCGGAGGAGACCAGCAGGTCGGCGGCGAGCGCGAGCCGCCAGCCGGCGAGATAGCTCATCGGCGGCTCACCGAGGAGCGCCGTGAACCGCCGGCCGAACGCCGCGCGGGACAGACCGACCTGCGCGGCAAGCTCCTCGACGGTCCACGGATGGGCTACCTCTTGGTGCAGGAGCGCGAGCGCCTCACCGACGGCCGGGTCGTGCTGGGCGCGAAACCATCCCGGAGCCTCGTCCCGGCGCCCGGCGAACCAGGTGCGGAGCGTCGAGATGAGCAGCACGTCGAGCAGCCGGTCCAGCAGTGCCCGCTGGCCGGGAGCCTCGATCTGCATCTCCTCGGCCAGCACGTTCAGCAGCGAGGTCGGCGCCTCCTCGTGGCCGAGGAGGACGACGTCCGGAAGCGCCGACAGCAGGGGGCGACTGGCCTCGCCGTCGCCTTCGTAGGTGCCGACGAGAAGCACGCAGTCACCGTCCGGGTCACCCCAGGTGCGGATCCCGAGCGACCGCTCGTCCCAGAGTGCGCGACCGTCGTCGGCGCTGTTGCAGCGGCCTCCCGGATACACCACGACGTCGGGCGGCGTAGCGGGATCGTCCGCGACCGTGTAGTGGTCCGGGCCGAGCACGACCGCCACCTGCCCGGCCTCCACCCGCAGCGGCGGCCGCTCGTCGTGGCAGATCCAGGCGGAGCCCCGGAGCACCGCGAACACGGTGAGCGGTGCCTCGTCCTCGTTGCGCAACGACCAGGGCGGGTCCAGCAGCATCCGGAGCAGGAACGCACCCCGTGCGCGCGGGCCGTCGAGCAGCGCCTCCAGGACATCCACACCCTGCAGGCTATCGGCGCGGACGGATGCGGGGAGGGTCATGCCGAGATCGACACGGGCCGGCGCAGGTACGTCTCGTCCTCGACCTGTGCGAGCACGAAGGCCGCGACATCGGCGCGAGCGATCTTCAGACGCAGACCGCTCTCGCTCCCGCCGAAGCCGTGCCGGACGGGCGCCGGGCTCTGGTCGGCGAAGGCGGAGGGACGCACGGTCGTCCAGTCCAGGCCGCTGGCCTCGACCACGGCCTCCTGGCGTACGTGGTCGGCGTAGGCCGCCCGCAGCAGCGCTCCGAACATGACGTACTTCCAGAACAGGTCGAGGTTGGCGCGGCTGGACCCGACCCCCAGGGTGGTCTGGCACACGAGGCGCCGGACGCCCGCTTCTCTCATCGCGGTGACGACGGCACGGGTGCCGGCCTCCCGGATCTCACCCTTGCGGCCGGCGCCGAGCGTGACGATGACCGCGTCGGCGTCTTTGACCGCCGGCAGACAGGCGGCCGGGTCGGTGACATCACCCACGACCACGTGCAGGCGGTCGTGAGCTGCGGTGACGCGGGCCGCATCCCGGGTGAACGCGGTGACGTGGTGGCCGGCGGCGAGCGCCTGGTCGACCACGAGCCGGCCGATCGTTCCGGTGGCGCCGAAGACGGTGATGTTCATGAGGACTCCTTCGTCGGGTGGGTGTCCTCATTCGACCGCGTACGCCGGGTGTTCGGCCATGGCCGTGACGCTCGACGGCATACGTCAGACGCTCAGTGCCGCTCCTCCAGCCCCACGGCCTCGCGCAGGATGCGGACGGAGTCGGTGAGGTCCTCGTCGTCGCGAGCCCGGGATTCCATCAGGTCGGAGAGGGCCGAGGCGATGACGTTGAGCTTCTCGTGCGAGGCCTCCTCCGAGCGCCGCCCGGCGTTCTGGAGCAGCACCAGGAGCAGCAACGACAGGACCGAGGATCCCGTGTGGACGGCGAGCTCCCACTTGGTGCTCGAGGACCAGAGGGGAAAGCTCACCGCCCACAACAGCAGGACACCGACGATCACATAGAAGAAGGGCGCATGGCTGACCACGGAGGTCACCACCTCGACGAAGCGCTCGAACCCGTTGCGCCCGTCACCTCGCTGGCGTGACTTCCTGGCCTCGTTCTCTACGGTCATGCGGTCACGGTAGCCCCGATCCGACCGCGGATCTCAGCCTTCGCGGATGGTCATCCGGGTGAGCAGGTCGCCGTCGAGATCGAAGACGAACCTCGAGCGGCCGTTGGCATGGGTGGAGCGCCAGTCACCGACCACTGTCACCGTGCTGCCGGAGACCTCGACCTCCTCGACCGCGAGGGTGCCCTGGGCACCGATGAACTCGTTGTCGCTCCACCCCTTGATCTGCTCGCGGCCGGTGAAGACACGGCCCCAGTCGTCGACGGCGCCACCCTCGGCGAAGGCGTCGAGAAACGCGGCCTCGTCGTGGCGGTTGACGGCGTCGATGAAGTCTGCGACCGGCCCCGGGATCGTCGTGTCAGTCATGTGCACTCCTCTCAGCGGGTGGTGTAGCCACCGTTGGCGAAGATCGTCTGGCCGGTGATCCACCAGCCCTCCGATGCCAGGAATCGTACGATCGGGGCGATGTCCTCGATCTTGGTCAGCTGGTTGCCCATCCCCTGGGACTTGTGGAACTCGACGCGCTCCGGGGTCTCCTGACCGTAGAAGAACGGGGTGTCCATCGGCCCCGGGGCGATCGCGGTGACCGATATCCCCCGCTCGGCGAACTCCTTGGCCGCCGCGCGGGTGAAGTGTTCGACGGGGCTCTTCCCGCCCGCGTACGTCGAGTAGCCGTCGGTGAACGCGCCGAGCAACGCGGTGACGATGGTGATGATCTTGCCGCCGTCGGCCAGGTTCTTGCCGGCCTGCTGGATGAAGAAGTACGCCGCCTTGGCGTTGATGTCGAACATCGAGTCGTACTCCTCCTCGGTGGTCTCGACGATCGGCTTGCGCAGCACCTTGCCGACGGTGTTGACAGCGACGTCGAGCGTGCCGAGGGCGGCCTCGGCGTCGGCGAACAGGCGAGTCACGTTGGCCGGCACGGTCAGGTCGCCCTGCAGGATGACGCCCTTGCGCCCTGCCGCCTCGACCGCGGCGAGCGTGCTCTCGGCCTCGGCGCGGGTCTGCTCGGAGTTGAAGTGGATCGCGACGTTCGCGCCTGCCTCGGCCGCCTGCCGGGCGATCAGGCCGCCGAGGTTCTTCGCTCCCCCGGCGATGAGGACGTTCTTGCCTGCGAGCGTGTGGTCCGTCATTGATATCCCCCATATCACTGATATTGGTTGATGTAGCGTTGCTACATTGGCTAACGTATCACCATGCCAGCTACGGCAACAAGCGACACCCGAGTGCGTCTCATCGACGCAGCCGCCGACCTGATCGCGGCAGCCCCCGGTGAAGACTTCTCGCTGCGCGCGGTCTGCGATGCGGTCGGCGTCAAGATGCCGACGCTGTATCACTTCTTCGGGTCCAAGCAGGGCCTCATCGACGCCGTCGTCGAGCGTGGCTTCGATCTCTACCTCGGCGAGAAGACCGCGATGGAGTCATCGGGCGACCCGATCCAGGACCTCCGGACGGGGTGGGACGCCCATGTCGCCTTCGGGCTGGCAAACCCGGGCTTCTACACCCTGATGTACGGCAAGGTACGCCCCGGCTACTCCCCCGCCGCCCAGTCACGCCCGAGCGAGATCCTGCTGTCCCTCACCACCCGAGCGGCAGACCAGGGACGGCTCGTCGTGCCCCCGGAGCAGGCAGCGGCCCACGTGCTCGTGACGAACATCGGCGTCACCCTCCAGCAGATCATCCTGGCCACCGCCGACCCCGAGCTCTCGGCGGCGGTGCGCGAAGGCACCATCGCCGCCATCACCGGCACGGGCGCACAGCAGAGGACCCCGCTCGCCGCGGCGGTCGAGATCGCTGCCGCCCACCCGGACGTTCTGGGCAGGGCCGAGACGCAGCTCCTGGTCGCATGGCTGTCGAAGCTCGGCGAGCGGACTCCGGAGACCGCGTAGAGCGCCAGCTCAGGCCGCGATGACCGAGGTGATCAGGACGTACGTGGCGGTGCCGGCGAAGATGCTCAGCGTCATGCTGCCGCGCCACAGGTGCAGGCCGACGGTGATCGCGAGAGCGAGGACGACCGGACCGGCTGACGTCAACACGACCGGGTCGGTCTCCCGCAGGGTGTAGGCGGAGAGGATCACCATGATCCCGACGGGCATCCGGTCACCGATGTAGGCCAGCAACGCGCTGTGCCGCAACGGAGCGAGCATCGCGAACGGAGCGGCGCGAAGGGTCCAGGTGACGGCCGCGGAGACGAGGACGGCGGACAGGACGTACCAGGGATCAGCCACGGCTGCTCCTACGGGCGGCGAGGGCGTAGGAGCAGATCAGCGCGGCACAGAACATGCCCATCGCGATCAGCAGCATGTTGTCCCGCGAGATCAGGGCCGCGACAATCGCGCAGCCGAGAGCGAGGACCGAGACGGGCACCGACCTCCGAACCTTGTACGCCTCGATCCCCAGCACCACGAACAGCGCGGTGACCGCGAAGTCGAGGCCGACCACCTGCGGCGGGATCAGCGACCCCAGCCCGGCACCGACCGCCACGCAGAGCACCCATGCCACGTGGAAGAACGCCTGGATGCTGACGATCCGCGCTCGCGACCAGCCGGCCGCCTCCGGTGTCGCGGTGAGCGCATACGCCTCGTCGGTCAGGGCGAAGGTGCTGTAGGCCTTCCACGCGCGGCCGCGCACCCGGTGCATCGGGAACGAGATGGCGTAGAAGACGTGCCGGAAGTTCACCAGCAGCGTGCTGACCGCGATCTGCGCCAACGGAGCCGCCGCGGCCAGCAGGCCGACCAGCAGGAACTCCATCGAGCCGGCGAACACGACCGCGCCGAGCACCGGCGCCCACCACCAGGCGAGGCCGGACTGGACCACCAGGACACCGAGCGCGAGCCCCAGCGGGACCACCGCGACACATGCGGGCAGCACGATGCGCCACCCTGCCGCGACCTCACTGCGTGCCTCGTTGCGCGTCTCGTCGCCCGCCTGGGGAACTGCCTCTGACTCCAGCACCTGCATGCCGCAAGCCTAGGAAAGTTCTGACGTCCTTGGGTTGCTCATTGACGATGCTATCGTGCCCATGTGCGCAACGATCATGCGATCGACGACCTGGATCGAGCAATCATTGCCGAACTCGAAGAGGACGCTCGGTTGAGCAACGCCGAGCTGGCCCGACGGGTCGGCCTCACACCGGCGCCCTGCCTGCGCCGCGTGCAGCGGCTGGAGAGCGAAGGCGTGATCAACGGCTACCACGCCAGCGTCGACCCGAAGCGCAGCGGCCGCGGGTTCGAGGTCATCGTCGCGATCGACATCGCGGTCAACGACGGCAAGACGATCGAAGACTTCGAGACCGCCGCCGTCGCCGTCCCCGAGGTCACCGAGATGCGCCGCATGCTCGGCCAGCCCGACTACTACCTGCGCGTCCAGGTCGCCGACCCCGAGGCGTACGAAGCGCTCATCCTCGGCACGATCTCCCGGCTGCCTGCGGTGAGCCGCCTGCTCTCGCACCAGACGATGCGCCTGATCAAGGGCTGAGCACCGCGTCCCTCCGCCGCCGACGGGACATAGGTCCCACGTGCTGGTAGCCCACCTGGCAAGAACGAACCTCGAGATGGCGGCGAGTGCGCGTCAGTCACCCGAACCAGGTGACGCCATGCCCCGGAGCGGCGACAAACGTCAGCGTCAAGAACACGCGACGGGCGGAGATGGCATGGCCAAGCAATTCAAAGGGATCGTCAACCTCGATGTGCGGGACTCGGTGCCGGACTGGGCACCCTTCCGCGAGCCGGCGGCGCCCGAGGGCGCCCCGAACGTACTGCTCGTTCTCTATGACGACACCGGCCTCGCCGCGTGGTCGCCATACGGCGGCCGGATCAACATGCCGACCATGCAGCGACTGGCCGACCAGGGGCTGACCTACACGCAGTGGCACACCACCGCGCTCTGTTCGCCGACCCGTTCCTGCCTGCTCACCGGGCGCAACCACCACCAGAACGGCTTCGCCCAGATCGCCGAGGGCGCCCAGGGCTTCCCCGGCCACACCGGCCACATCCCGATGGAGAACGCCACCATCGGCGAGGTGCTGCGCGAGAACGGCTACAACACCTTCTGGGTCGGCAAGAACCACAACGTCCCGCTCGATGAGTGGGCGGTCGGGGCGAGCAAGCGGAACTGGCCGCTGGCGCGCGGGTTCGACCGCTTCTACGGGTTCATCGGCGGCGAGACCAACAACTGGTTCCCGACCCTGGCCGAGGACAACCACTACGTCGACCAGCCCTATCTCCCCGAGGAGGGCTACCACCTCTCCAAGGACCTTGCCGACAAGGCGATCTCGTTCATCGCCGACAGCAAGACCTCCGCACCGAAGAAGCCGTGGTACCTCTGGTTCTGCCCCGGGGCCAACCACGCCCCGCACCACGCGCCGGAGGAGTACATCGCGAAATACGCCGGGCAGTTCGACGACGGCTACGAGGCCTACCGCGAGTGGGTGCTGCCCCGGATGGTCGAACGCGGCATCCTGCCGGAGGGCACGCAGCTCACCGACATCAACCCGCTGCCCGGCGACGCCGCCCAGCCGATGGACCACGTACGGCCCTGGGAGAGCCTCAGCGACGACGAGAAGCGGCTCTTCGCACGGTTCGCCGAGGTCTACGCAGGCTTCTCGGAGTACACCGACGCCCAGGTCGGCCGGATCATCGACTACCTCGAGGAGACCGGTCAGCTCGACAACACGATCGTCATGTACGCGGCCGACAACGGCGCCTCCGGCGAAGGCAGTCCGGACGGCACGGTCAACGAGAACAAGTTCTTCAATGCGTATCCCGAAGACCTTCAGCAGAACCTCTCAATGCTGGATCAGCTGGGCTCGCCGGAGACGTACAACCACTACCCGACCGGGTGGGCGACGGCGTTCTCGACGCCGTTCAAGATGTTCAAGCGCTACACCTACCAGGGCGGCGTCGCGGACCCGCTGGTGATCTCCTGGCCGCAGGGGATCGCGTCTCGCGGCGAGGTGCGCAACCAGTACCACCACGCGGTCGACATCGTGCCGACCATCCTGGAGTGCGTCGGCCTGGAGATGCCGGACTCGGTTCAGGGATATGCCCAGAGCCCGCTGCCCGGCGTCTCGATGAAGTACAGCTTCGAGGCAGACGGTCCGTCGCAGAAGGTCGTCCAGTACTACGAGATGTTCGGCACCCGAGCCCTGTGGCACGACGGCTGGCACGTCGTCGCCCAACGCGCACCCCAGCAGGGAGCCACAGCGGCGGACTTCCTCAACGACACGTGGGAGCTGTACCGCTCCGAGGACGACCGGTCCGAGTCGCGCGACCTCGCGGACGAGTACCCCGACAAGGTCAAGGAGCTGGTCAACCTCTGGTACGTCGAGGCCGGCAAGTACGACGTACTGCCGCTCGACAACCGGTCGCTCGAGGACCTCGTCAAGGAAATGCCGGTGGCAGAGATCCCTGAGGGCGGTATCTACCGCTACTACCCCAACACCTCCCCCGTGCCCGAGTTCGCCGCCGCCGAGATCCGCGGCCGGTCATTCAAGATCCTGGCCCAGGTGGACCTCCGGGACGATGCGGAAGGCGTGATCATCGCCAACGGCGCCCGCTTCGGCGGACACACCCTCTTCATCAAGGACCGCAAGCTCTGGTACGCCTCCAACTTCCTCGGCATCCCACCCGAGCAGCAGCTGGTCTCACCCGACGACCTGACGCCCGGAGCGCACGTGCTCGGGATGGAGTTCGCCAAGGAAGGCCACGGCGAGCACCACGAGGCGATCGGAACCGCGACGCTCTACGTCGACGACCAGGCGGTCGCCAAGGCCGAGTGGAAGACTCAACCCGGCCACTTCGCGCTGTGCGGGGAAGGTCTCACCGTAGGCAAGGACGGCGCCGACCCGGTCTCGCGGGAGTATTCAGCACCCTTCGCTCTCACCGGGGCCAAGATCAGAGTTGTCGAGATCAACATCGGCGACGACGTCTACCTCGACCTGGAGCGCGACTTCCACGCCGCGATGGCTCGAGACTGAGGCGGCGTCCGGGTCAGGCCGGGTCGGGTCACGTCGACAGCTGCTGTCGGCGTGACCTGGCCCGGACGGCCACCAGCGCACAGGCGATGACGGCGACTCCGCCGACGACGGTGGTCCCGGTGATCTGCTCGCCCAACAGCAGTCCGGCCCAGGCGATGCCCATCACCGGCTGGGAGAGCTGGACCTGGCTGACCTGGGCCATCGGGCCGATCGCCAGGCCTCGGTACCAGGCGAAGAAGCCGAGGAACATGCTGACCGCCGCGAGATAGGCGAACGCGCTCCATTCGATGGCCGTGGCTGTCGGGGGCTGCTGGGCCACAGCGATGCCGGTGAACAGGAGCATGACCGGGGAGGTGAGCACGAGCCCCCACGAGATCGTCTGCCACGACCCCAGCTCGCGCGAGAGCAGTCCACCCTCGGCGTAGCCGATCGCGCACGCGATGACGGCGGCGAACAGGAGCAGGTCCGCCAGGTGCAGCTCGCCGAATCCGCCGCCCTGGACCAGGGCGAAGGCGACGGCGGCGACCGCCCCGACGGCGGCAGCCGCCCAGAAGGAGGGTCCCGGACGTTCCTTGGTCCTCAGCACCGCGATCACGGCTGTGGCCGCCGGCAGGGTCGCGATGACGACGATCCCGTGGCTCGCCGGGACCGCGGTGAGCGCGAAGGAGGTCAGCATCGGGAAGCCGAGGACCACCCCAGCGCCCACCACGGCGACCTGGATCCACTGTCTGCCGCGAGGCGGCCTCTGGCGGGTCACCCAGAGCGCCACGGCGGCGAGCATCGCCGCGATCACCGCACGCCCGGAGCCGACGAACAGCGGGGACATCTGCCCGTTCTCGACGACGAACCGGGTGAACGGGACGGTGAAGGAGAACGCGGTGACACCGAGGAGGCCCCACCAGAGGCCGTGCCGCGAGCGCGATATCGGCGAGGCCAGATCGAGAGTAGCGCTACTATTGCTCTTCATGAACCACAGTAGCAGTGACGCCATCGTGACGGCACTCCGCGAGTGGATCACGGCAGCCCCCGCCGGTGCCCAGCTGCCGTCGACGCGAGCGCTGGTCGCCGAACACCGGGTGAGCCCGGTGACGGTCCAGAAGGCTCTGCGCGTGCTCGCCGCCCAGGGGCTCGTGGAGTCCCGCCCCGGGGCCGGCACCTTCGTCCGCGCGATCCGCGCTGCGCGTCCGCACGACTACGGCTGGCAGACCGCTGCGCTCGGCTCACCGCAGCAACGACTGCCGGGCCTGTCAGCGGCGATGCGTACGACACCCAACGACGTGATCGCGCTGCACTCGGGCTACCCCGACCGAGAGCTGCTTCCGGAACGGCTCGTCCGCGCCGCGCTCACCCGGGCCGCGCGCGGAGAAGCGGCCCTGGGGCGCCCGCCCGCCGCAGGTCTGCCCGAGCTGCAGACCTGGTTCGCGGCCGAGCTCGGGACGAGCATGCCCCCGGGGCTCGCTCCACCGTCGGCAAGCGACGTCGTGGTGCTTCCCGGCAGCCAGATCGGGCTGAGCACGGTGTTCCGTGCGCTCGTCGGCCCCGGGAACCCGTTGCTCATCGAGTCTCCGAGCTACTGGGGCGCGATCCTCGCCGCCGCGCAGGTCGGCGTCGACCTGGTCCCGGTCCCCAGCGGACCGCACGGCCCCGATCCCGACGAGCTCGACCGCGCGTTCGCGCAGACCGGGGCTCGCGCGTTCTACGCCCAGCCGAACTTCGCCAACCCCTCCGGCGCCCAGTGGTCACCCGATCTGGTCGAGACCGTGCTCGGCATCGTGCGCGAGCATGGGGCGTTCCTGGTCGAGGACGACTGGGCCCATGACTTCGGCATCACCGCCGACCCGGTTCCGGTCGCCTCGCGCGACGACCACGGGCACGTCGTCTACCTGCGGTCACTCACCAAGAGCGTCTCCCCCGCGATCAGGATCGCGGGCCTCATCGCCCGTGGCCCTGCGCGCGACCGGATCCTCGCAGACGCCCAGGCGCAGGCGATGTACGTCAGTGGCGTCCTGCAGGCCGCCGCGCTCGATGTCGTCACCCAGCCCTCCTGGCGAACCCATCTGCGTGCGCTGCGCGGACAGCTCGCCGCGCGGCGCGACCTGCTCGTCGACGCGCTCCGCGAGCATGTGCCCACGGCACACCTCGACGCCGTGCCCCAGGGTGGGCTGAACCTCTGGCTTCGTCTCCCCGAGAGCACCGACCTCCCGCGGCTCGTCCGTGACTGCGAGGCCGAGCGCGTCATCGTCACCGCAGGCGACGAATGGTTCCCCGCCGAACCGGCCGGGCGCTACCTGCGCCTCAACTACTCCGGACCGAACCCCGGCGCGTTCCCCGACGCAGCACGCGTCATCGGGACCCACGTAGCGGCCGGCTGAGGTCAGACGGATCGTACGCAGCGGAACCCGATGTGGCTCGTCGCGGTGTCGTCGGCCTGGGGCGAACGGGCCGCCGGACGGTAGCGCAGGCAGTATTCCGGCGCGCACAGGTGCGAGCCGCCCTTGAGGACCCGGCGCGGGATCGTCGAGCCGGGCTCGGCGCTGGCGACCGCCTGGGCCTCCTCGCGTGACGACGGCCCGCAGCGGCACTCGTCGCCGCACCCGCCCTGGTCGGCGAGCAGGTCGACCCGTTCGCGAGGACGCTCGGGGTCGTGCTTCTCGGCGTAGAGGTCGGTCGTCCACTCCCAGACGTTGCCGATGCAGTCGAGCAGGCCATAGCCGTTCGCCGGGAAGGTCCCCACCGGTGTGGTGCCGACCCAGCCGGCGGCACCGGTGTTGCGCCAGGGGAAGGAGCCCTGCCAGGTGTTCGCCATCAGGCGGCCTTCCGGCCGCAGCTCCTCACCCCAGGCGTACGTGGCACCGGCCAGCCCGCCACGGGCGGCGAACTCGAACTCCGCTTCCGTCGGCAGTCGCTTGCCGGCCCACGCGGCGTAGGCCTGGGCATCCTCCAACGCGACCTGGGTGACCGGGTGGTCCTCCCGGCCCTTGACCGAGGAGCCGGCACCGAACGGCGACTTCCAGCTCGCCCCCGCTCCCCATCTCCACCACTGGCGCCAGTCGCGCAGGTCGACCGGCCCCCGGGTGGGCACGAAGACGAGCCCACCCGGGACCAGATCGGCGGGATCGGCCCCCGGAAAGTCTGCCGGGTCCAGGGGACGTTCGGCCAGGGTGACGTAACCGGTCTCCGCGACGAACGCCGCGAACTGGGCGACGGTCACCGGGTGGAGGTCGATCTCGAACGCGGCGACCGTGCGCTCATGGACCGGCCCTTCGTCCGGGTAGAAGGCTTCCGAGCCCATCGTGAACGTGCCTCCGTCGAGGCGGATCATGCGGGATGGTTCGGACGTCTCGGCCACGACAGCCGACTCTACGCGGGAGGTGCCGGGAACCATGAGCGTACGCGTCTCCTCGCTGCTAGTCGCGCGCCATGGCTGCGAGCGCCTCGGTCTCGAGATCGAGGTAGCTCTCGTCGCTGACGTCGACGGCGACACCGAGGATCTTGCCCCCGGTGAACCTGAACGGCGCCCGATAGCTGCGGCTGACCGCGTCGGCACTGTCGAAGCCGACGCAGAGACCGTCTCCGCACAGCGTGAACTTGCCGACCTGGGCACGCATCTCCCCCGTGGCGACGATCTGGTCGTCGACATAGAGGTTGGTGGTGCCGACCGACTCCTTGTGCGGACCGGCCCCCTCGCGGATGAACTCCATGCCCAACGCGTGCGGTCCCGGCGTCAGCGGCTCGGAGACGAAGGTCTGCTCAGGCGGGATGCCGAGGAAGTTGTAGACGTAGTGCAGCTTGTTGTCCTTGATGAACAGCGCGTGGCCACCGAAGCGCGAGCCGTGCGCGAAGATCACGCCTTCGGCGCCTTCACTGATGTCGACATCCGCGATGATCTTGTAGGAACGGCCGCGCACGTTGACCGCAACCCCCTCAGGGACCGCCCCGCTGCCGGGGTAGTAGACGTACCGGCTGCGCGGCGGCTCGGCCTGAGGTCGCTCGACCGTGATCATCTCCAGCGCGGAACGGTCGTCGAGCGGAAGCCCGTGGTACTTCTCGGCTTCCTCGAACCAGGCAGCGACCAGCTCCTGCACCTTCTCCGGATACTCGTCGGCCAGGTTCTTCGACTCCGCGCGGTCCTCGTCGACGTGGTAGAGCTCCCACCTGTCTTGGTCGAAGTTGCCCTTCCCGGTCAGCGGGGCGTGGGTGGCTGCTGCCTTCCAGCCGTCCTGCCAGATGCCTCGAGTGCCGAGCATGCAGTAGTACTGGCGCTTCTTCGTGGTCGGCGCATCGGCGCTGTCGAAGCTGTAGGCCATCGACACACCCGGCAGCGGCTCCTGCTCCACACCGCGGTAGACCTCCGGCATCTCGAGGCCGGCGAGCTCCAGGATGGTCGGCACGATGTCGGTGACGTGGTGGTACTGGTGCCGGATCTCGCCCTTCGCCTGGATACCGGCCGGCCAGTGGATGACCAGCGGGTCGCACGTCCCTCCGGAGTACTGGCTGTAGCGCTTGAACATCTGGAACGGTGTGCTGAAGGCGGCCGCCCAGCCGGTCGGGTAGTGGTTGTAGGTCTCCGGCGAACCGAGCTTGTCCAGCATCGCGAGGTTCTCGGCGAGCTCGTCGGGATAGCCGTTGAAGAACTTGTTCTCGTTCACCGACCCGGCGTCCGATCCCTCGCCCGAGGCACCGTTGTCGGCGCAGTAGAACACGATCGTGTTCTCCAGCTGGCCCGTCTCCTCCAGGTAGTCGATGAGCCGACCGACCTGGGCGTCGGTGTATTCGCTGAACCCGGCGAAGACCTCGGCCATCCGGGCGAAGAGCCGCTTCTCGTCCTCGGAGAGCTCGGCCCACGGCGTGACGTGGTCGGCCGGGTTGGCCTGGTCGTCGGCCACCGGGTTCCACGGTGTCAGCTCGGTGCCCTCGGGCAGGACGCCCTTCTCGATCATCCGCGCGAGCACCCACTCCCGGTAGGCGTCGTAGCCGTCGTCGAAGACACCCTTGTACTTGTCGATGTACTCCTGCGGGGAGTGGTGCGGCGCGTGGTTGGCCCCGGGGCAGAACCACATGTACCAGGGCTTGGAGGGGTTGGAAGCGTTCTGGTCGCGCAGCATCTTGATCGCGTTGTCCGCGAGATCCTTGGAGAGGTGGTATCCCTCCTCAGGCGTGTAGGGCTGCTCGATGTAGTGGTTGTCCTCGACGAGGTCGGGGTACCAGTTGTTGGTCTCACCACCGAGGAACCCGTAGAACCGGTCGAAACCCTGCTGCAGCGGCCACTGCTTGCGGCTGGCCCCGGCGGAGTTGTCCTCTTCCGGGACGTTGTGGTTCTTGCCCAGCCAGAACGTGCTGTAACCGTTGTCCTGGAGGATGTGCCCGATCGTGGCGCACTCCTCGGGGATCCGGCCGGCCTGACCCGGGAACCCGTTGGTTCCCTCCATGATCGAAGCGACCCGGTTCGTGGTGTGGTTGCGTCCGGTCAGCAGGCAGGACCGGGTCGGCGAGCACAGCGCAGTGGTGTGCCACTGGGTATAGGTCAGCCCGTTGTCGGCCAGACGCTGCAGCGTCGGCATGTTGACCCGGCCGCCGTAGGGCGACCAGGTGGCCATGCCGGTGTCGTCGTAGAGCACGACCAGTACGTTCGGCGCGCCATCCTTCGCCTTACGAAGCTCGTAGGGCGTCCAGTCGGGGACAGAGTCCCTGACATCCAGGTTGACGACGCCGTTGAATTCCTTGTCGGTCATGCACATCCCCTTCTCCGATAAGCCGGACCGCTCCATCCTTGAACCATGTCGGCCCGGTTCACCTCACCCGGTTAAGGTGAAGCGAACCGGGCCGCATCAGGACCGGGGAGCGCCTTGCAGGCTCAGCCTGGGGTGCCGCGGCGGCGCCGGCGCGCGTACGCGATCATGGCCGCGCCGGAGCCGAGCAGCAGCACGGCCAGGATCGCCAGCGGGGCGACCACCGGGGCCCCGGTGTCCGGGAGGCTCCCGCCGGGACCGGGCGTTGGCCCAGGAGTGGGCTCGGGCGTGGGGTCCGGAGTGGGCACCGGGGTGTCACCGTCCTCGATCGGGGTGATCGTGGTGCAGTTGGCGTCGTCCTTGTCGAGACACGAGCCGCCGGATCCACCGTCGGGGGTGACCACGTTGACCAGATCACCGTCGCCGGAGACCGGGTCCTTGACCGTGACCGTGTAGGTCACCGTCACCGTGCCGCCCACCTCGAGCGGTCCGGACCAGCTCAGCGTGGGCGCGTCGTAGGACGTGTTCCCGGCCGTGGCGGACGCGTCGTCGTTGTAGGTCGCGTCGTCGAGGACGTCGGACAGGTCGTCGCTGAAGCTCGCCGGAGCGTCCTCGGTGTAGGCGACCTGGCCGGTGTTGACGACTCGTACGGTGTAGCTGACGGTGTCGCCGGACGTCACCGTCTTCTTCGGCTCCACCGACTTGTCGACCTCGAACGCCTGGACCGGGTCGGTCGTGGTGCACTCGTCCGCAAGGGCCGACGCCCGGGCGCGCTTCCCGTCCACGAAGCAGTTGGACTCACGCGGTCCGACCACGGCGTTGGTCAGGGTGCCGTCGCCGCTGAGCGGGTCGTTGACCGTCACCGAGTAGGTGATCGTCGCCGTCTCGCCCTTCGCCAGCGGACCGGACCAGGACAGCGTGGGCTCCGCGTACGTCGCCGTGCCGATGTCGGCAGCAGCGTCGTCGTTGTAGGTCGCATCGTCGAGCACCGCGCTGAGGTCGTCGGTGAACGTCGCCGGCTCCTTCGCGGTGTAGTCGGCCTGACCGGTGTTCTTCACGGTGACCGTGTAGGTGACCGTGTCACCGGGGTTCACCGCGCCGTCGGGCTCGACGGTCTTGGCGATCTCCAGCTCCTTGGCCGGCACGACCGTCGAGCATTCCGGCTCGGTGCCCTCGACACAGCCCGACTCGGGCGGGCCGACGACGCCGTTGGTCAGGACGCCGTCCCCGGTCACGGGGTCGTCGATCGTCACCGAGTAGGTGATGGTGGCCTTCTCGCCCGGCTTCAGAGCACCCGACCAGGACAGCTCGGGCTCGACGTAGGAGACCTCCCCGATGTCGGCGGTCGCATCGTCGTTGTAGCTGGAGTCGTCGAGCACCTCGGTGAGGTCGTCGGTGAAGTTGGCCGGGTCGCGGTCGGTGTAGGGCGCCTGGCCGGTGTTCTCCACCGTGACCGTGTAGGTCACCGTGTCACCGGGCACGACGTCCTCGGCGTCGACCGTCTTGGTGATCTCGAGATCCTTGACCGGAACGTCGGTGGTGCAGTCGGCCTCCGTGCCCTCGACACAGTTGGACTCCTCGGGCCCGACGACGGCGTTGGTGAGGATGCCGTCACCGGAGATCGGGTCGTTGACGGTGACCGAGTAGGTGATCGTCGCCGTCTCCCCCACCGCGAGCGCTCCGGACCACGACAGCGTCGGCTCTGCGTACGTCGGTGTGCCGACATCGGCCTTCACGTCGTCGTTGTAGGTGGCGTCGTCCAGAACGTCGGTGAGGTCGTCGGAGAAGGTGGCCGGCCTGCGCTCCGTGTAGGGCGCCTGGCCGGTGTTCTCCACCGTGACCGTGTAGGTCACCGTGTCGCCCGGAACCACCGATCCGCTGGGCTCGGCGGTCTTGGTGATCGTCAGCTCTCTCACCGGGATGTCGGTGATGCAGCCCTTCTCGGTCCCCTCGTCACAGCCGGACTCGTCAGGACCGACCACCGCGTTGGTGAGCACCCCGTCGCCCTCGACCGGGTCGTCGACGGTCACCGAGTAGGTGATCGTGGCGGTCTCGCCGGCGGGCAGGGCACCCTCCCAGGACAGCGTCGGTTCGGCGTACGTCACCTCGCCGACGTCCGCCGTGGCGTCGTCGTTGTAGGTGGCGTCGTCGAGGACATCGGTCATGTCGTCGGAGAAGGTGGCCGGGTCCTCGGCGGTGTAGTCGACCTTGCCGGTGTTCTCCACGGTGACCGTGTAGGTGACCGTGTCGCCTGCGGTCACCGAACCGGACGGGTCGGCGGTCTTGGTGATGTCGAGGGACCGCACCGGCACGTCGGTCGTGCAGCCCTCCTCGGTGCCCTCGTCGCAGTTGGACTCCTCGGGCCCGACGACGGCGTTGACCAGCAGGCCGTCGCCCGTCGGCGGGTCGTTGACGGTCACCGAGTAGGTGATGGTCGCCGTCTCCCGCGGCGCGAGCGGCCCCTCCCACGACAGCCTGGGCTCGGCGTAGGACGTGGTGCCGACATCGGCGCTCGCGTCGTTGTTGTAGGCAGCGTCGTCGATGACCTTGGTGAGGTCGTCGGTGAACGTGGCCGGGTCCTCGGCGGTGTAGGTCGAGGTCCCGGTGTTCTCCACCGTCACCGTGTAGGTCACCGTGTCACCCGGGACGACCGAGGCCGGCGCGTCGGAGGTCTTGGAGATCGTCAGGCCCGGGTTGGGGTCGGCGACGTTGGTGAACGTGCAGACCACGGCCGCCCCGACGCTGCCGACCGTCTCCGGCACCACGAACTCTCCCGACGAACCGTCGCCGCTGGCGACGACATAGTCCGGATCGGCAGGGTCGACCGTCTCGTTGACGCACTCCCAGGTGGTGACGTAGTTGGCGAGGTCGGTGTCCCCGGCACCGGTCTCCGTCACGGTGTAGGACTCCCCGGCGCGCGCCATGATCGGGCCGGCGACCTCCTGGGGCTCGTCCTGGACGCCGTCGTCGGTCCCCTCCGTCGTGCCCTCGACCGTGCCCTCGGCGATGCCACCGCCGGTGACGGCGACGGTGAACTGGTCGTCGGGGTAGATCCGGCCCTGGACCTCCTTCTGCGCCATCACGGTCGGCGGGGTGGCGCACGATGCGAGATCGACACTCACCCCGCTCGGGGACAGCGTCTCGGTGTTGACCACCTCGCCGGAGGACGGATGCACCTGGAACAGGGTGCTCGAGCTGGCGAGGTAGATGTAACCGAGGACGTCGACGGCGAGACCGTTGATCGGGGCCGAGGCGGTGATCGTGACGATCCGCTTGCCGTCCATGCGCTGCGGGACGGTCTGGCGAGTGCTCGGTAGCGGCCCGCTCACGACGTACATGTCGTTGGAGGTGTTCCCACCCGCGGTGAGATAGAGATTGCCGAGGGCGTCGAACGCCCAGTCACCGTTGGCTCCCGGCGTGCTGCCGAGCTCGACCACCGCGACCTGGCCGAGCGCGGTCTCGGTGGCCGGGTCGTAGGCGTAGACGAGGGCGGTGGTGCCGACGATGCGGCCGTAGTAGTAGAGACCTGTGCTCGGGTCCACCGCGCCGTGGGTGAAGTTGCCTCCCTCGGCCGCGGTCGACGTCGTCTCCCCGGTCGAGGAGTTGAACCGGTGCACCGCGCCGTCGTTGTGGGCGAACGCCCACATCCCGTCGGCGGAGATCCCGAGCGCGTTGGTGTTTGCGGAACCGCGACTCGGGTTGACCTGGAAGGTCGCGGCGAGGTTGCCGTTGCTGGTGTCGACCTCGTAGATGTTGTGCGGGCTACCACCCTGGATCGACCACAGCGTGTCACAGGCGAAACCCGGCGCGGCCGCCTTCGGCCGCTTCGCGGCCGACCGTTGGGTGTCCTGCCGTTGGGTGTCCTGCCGTTCCGCGCCTTGCGGTTCGGCGTCCGGACCCGCTCCGCGGCTTGCCGACGAGGGCGTCGCGATGGTCATCATCGCAACCACCAGCGCCAAGATCAGCCCCAGCCCGAAACTGCGACGGGCCAGGCTGACGCCGCGGAACCGCGACCGACCTCGCACATAGGAACGGAACGTCGAAGCCAAACCAATACCCCCAAGAAGTTCTGTCGAGCGCCCACAAACACACGCGCCGGGGGTCAGACTCACATATCTCTACCCCAAAATCGGGTATTTCGATGCCGCATCGGCAAATCCGAGGCAGCAAGCTCTCCGCTACTGCCGAGACCCGGTGTCGAACGCTTCGCGAAGCTGTCTCGATGCGGACCGCGGCGTTGCACCGGCCCGCCAGATGCCGAGCAGCAGGTCCGCCCTGGGCCGTCCGGGCTCGGTCCAGCTCGGGCCGAGTCCCGCCTCGACCAGCACGTCGATCAGGACATCATCGGCGGCCGAGCGCGCGTCACCCCAGGCCCGTGCGTACGCCTCGTCGACCCGCGCCAAGGTCTCCTCGGTCTCCGTGATCGCAGGCACCGGGGCGGCGACCGCTGTCCGCGAGTCCCGTCGGTGACGCAGGAACAGGATGAGGAAGTAGACGAGGGCACCGATCCAGCAGAAGACCAGCACCATCGTGATGTCGAGGACGTCCAGAGCGACGACCCGACCTCGGGCAACGGCCCCACGGATGATCACGAACAACGCCACGATCACCGGGATGTTCGACAGCAGGAGCATCACGGTCCACGACGTCTCGACCTGGCCAACCATCGCAGTTCCACTCCGTCAGCCGAGACCTAGCCAGCGGATCCTAGCCGCATCCACGCCGACCGCCGCCGGCCGGGATGCCTCGGTCAGTCGATGCCTTCGACGATGCGGAAGTCCCGCTCCGCGCCGTCGGCGAGGGCGGCCAGCGCCTCTTGGTAGGCGGCGCTCTCGTGCGTCGCGACGGCTTGCTCGAAGCTGTCGAACTCGATCAGGACGGTGCGCTCGGCGATCCCGGCTTCGTGTGCCACGACCCGACTGCCACGGGTGAGGACCCGACCGCCCCCGGCCTCGACGGCCACCGGGGCCAGCTTGCCGTAGGCAGCCAGCTTCTCGGGGTCCGAGATGTTGCGGTAGACGCTGACCCAGTAGCCCTTGGGCATGGAACCTCCAGTGTTGGCGTGAGTGCAGGGACAACCGATGACGGCCGTCGCTCAGACGTTGAAGCGGAACTCCACGACGTCGCCATCCGCCATGACGTAGTCCTTGCCCTCCATGCGTACCTTGCCGAGGTCGCGGGCTTTGGCGACGGAGCCAGCGGCGATGAGGTCGTCGTAGGAGACGATCTCGGCCTTGATGAAGCCCTTCTGGAAGTCGGTGTGGATGACACCGGCTGCCTCGGGGGCGGTGGCGCCCTTCGGGATCTCCCACGCGCGGACCTCCTTGGGGCCGGCGGTGAGGTAGGTCTGCAGGCCGAGGGTGTCGAAGCCGACACGGGCCAGGATGTCCAGGCCGGGCTCCTCGACGCCGGCGTCGGCCAGGAACTCGCGGGCCTCGTCCTCGTCGAGCTCGACCAGCTCGGACTCGAACTTCGCGTCCAGGAAGATCGCTTCGGCGGGGGCGACCAGCTCGCGCATCGAGTCCTTGAGGGCCTCGTCGGCGAGCTCGTCGGAGTCGCAGTTGAAGACGAAGATGTAGGGCTTGGCGGTGAGCAGCATCAGATCGCGGATCAGCGCGCGGTCGATCTTCGTGGCGATGATCGGGGTGCCGGCCTCGAGGGCCTCCTTGGCCTCGACCACAGCGGCGAGGTTCGCCTTCAGGTCAGGCTGCTTGCGCGACTCCTTCTCCAGCCGCGGGATGGCCTTCTCGACCGTCTCCAGGTCGGCGAGGATCAGCTCGGTCTGGATGGTGGAGATGTCGTTGGCGGGCTCGACCTTGCCGTCGACGTGGGTGACGTCGTCGTCGCGGAACACCCGGGTGACCTGGCAGATCGCGTCGGACTCACGGATGTGGGAGAGGAACTTGTTGCCCAGGCCCTCACCCTGCGAGGCGCCGCGCACGATGCCGGCGATGTCGACGAACTGCACCGTGGCCGGGAGCAGCTTCTGCGACCCGTAGATCTTCGCCAGCTCCGGCAGCCGCTCGTCGGGCACCCCGACGACACCGACGTTGGGCTCGATGGTGGCGAACGGGTAGTTCGCCGCGAGGACGTCGTTCTTGGTCAGAGCGTTGAAGAGGGTCGACTTGCCCGCGTTGGGAAGTCCCACGATGCCGATGGTGAGTGCCACGATCGACAATCCTAGAGTCGTACGCCGACCACGGCCGAAACGCGGACGGGACCAGGGTCCGCGCGGCAAACTCTGCAGCGTGAGCGAGCTTCCCGGCACCAGCCTCCCGACCGGCTTCCAGTTCGGCGCCAGCACCGCCGCCTACCAGATCGAGGGAGCGGCCGACGAGGACGGCCGGGGTCCCTCGGTGTGGGACACGTTCTGCTCCGAACCCGGCCGGATCGTCGACGACAGCAGCGGCGAGGTGGCCTGCGACCACTACCACCGGCTCGACGAGGACCTGGGGCTGATGGCGCGGCTCGGGCTGGATGCGTACCGCTTCTCGATCTCCTGGTCCCGCGTCCTGCCGACCGGCTCCGGCGAGATCAACCAGAAGGGCCTCGACTTCTACGACCGCCTCGTCGACGGGCTGCTCGAACGCGGCATCGCGCCCATGGCGACGCTGTTTCACTGGGACACTCCGCAGGTGCTGCAGGACGCCCACGGCGGCTGGCTGAGCCGGAAGACGGCGCAGCGCTTCGGAGAGTACGCGGCTGCGGTGGGCGATCGGCTCGCCGACCGAGTCGCCCACTGGTGCCCGGTGAACGAGCCGAACGTGGTGACCGTCCTCGGCCACGCGCTCGGCATCCATGCCCCTGGCCAGGCGCTGGTCTTCGACGCGCTGCCGGCCGGTCACCATCTGCTGCTCGGGCACGGGCTGGCGGTCCAGGCGCTGCGCGCCGCGGGCGCGAACAGCATCGGCACCGCGACGAACCACATGCCGGTATGGCCGGCGACCGACTCGGAGGCCGACAGAGCCACCGCAGGACTGCTGGACACGCTGTGGAACCACTCGTTCGCCGATCCTGTGCTGCTCGGCCACTATCCGGAAGACCTCGCCGCGCTGTTCCCGGTCCAGGACGGCGATCTGGAGGTGATCGGCTCGCCGCTCGACTTCTACGGGCTCAACTACTACAACCCGACCGCGGCGGCCGCGGCCCCCGACGGCGCCGCCAACCCGATCGAGCAGCCGCCGATCACCGGCTACCCGACCACCGACTTCGGCTGGCCGGTCGTCCCCGACGGGCTCCATGACCTGCTCACCGCGCTGCACCAGCGCTATCCGCAGCATCCGCCGTTCGTGATCACCGAGAACGGCGCCTCCTACAACACCGCTCCGGGGGACGGCGACGCCGATCGCATCGCCTACCTGGACCTCCATCTGCGTCAGGTCGAGCGTGCCGTCGCCGACGGCATCGACGTGGCCGGCTACTACTGCTGGTCGCTGATGGACAACTTCGAGTGGGCCGAGGGATACACCCAGCGGTTCGGGCTCGTGCACGTCGACTACGACACTCTCGTTCGCACGCCACGCGACTCCTTCGACTGGTACGCATCCGTAATCGCCGCGCACAAATCCCGACGGTCAGGACCACCCACCCCATAGGCTCGCCTCCCGTGAGCGCCACCGACACACCACGACGTCTCCGCGAGCCTGCCCACCAGGTCTCCGAGCGGGCACCTGCCTACTGGCGGACGACCTCCGCCATCGGCGCCGTGTTCTGGCTGGCGTTCGCGATCGGGGCTGCGATCGCGGCCGTGCTCACCCCCAGCGGTTGGTGGACGTGGCTGATCTGGCTGGCCGCAGCCCTGCTGGTCCTGGCGTCTGTGCCGGGGCTGACCTTCGTGCCGTCGGTCCGGTTCCGGATCCACCGGTGGGAGGTGACCGAGATCGCCGTCCACGTACGCCACGGCTGGCTCACCGTGGTCGACGAGATCGTGCCGCTCTCCCGGGTCCAGACCGTCGACTCGACCCAGGGACCGCTGATGCGGCACTTCGGGCTGCGCACGGTCAAGGTCTCCACCGCTTCCGCTGCCGGCATCGTGCAGATCGACTGCCTCGATGACGCGCTCGCGCTCGAGGTCGTCGCGAAGCTGGTGGCCATCACCGCGGCCACTCCCGAGGACGCCACGTGAGCACCCCGGACGTCCCGGCACCGGACACCCCGACACCGGATGCCCCGAGCACCCCGGACGACGACTGGCAGCGCCTGGCCGGCTGGACGGCCGTGGTCAGCCCGATCTCGACGCTGCGGCAGGCGATCATCCCGGTCGTGGTCGGCGCGTTCGGCGCCGGACAGGCCAACCCGCTGATCGGTCTGCTGGTGGCGGTCGGCATCGCCGCGGTCGCCGCGGTCATCGGTCTGATCCCCTGGCTGACCACCAGCTATCGGGTGACCCCGACCCACCTGGAGGTGCGCAAGGGCCTGCTCAACCGCACCACCCTGACCGCCCGCCTGGACCGCGTACGCAGCGTCGACCTCAACTCGACCCTGGTCCACCGCGCCCTCGGCGTCACCAAGGTCAACGTCGGCACCGGCGTCGACGAGGGCCAGATCACCCTCGACTCGCTGACCAAGGACGCCGCCGCCCGGCTGCGGCGCGAGCTGCTGCACGCCACGCCTTCGGCCCCCGCAGGGGAGGCCGCGGCGACCTCTGTTCCCGAGGACGGCGAGGTCCTCACCGGCCCGGCCCCCGGGCACCCCGTGGCTGTCGGCGACCCAGGGAGCGGCGAGGTGATCGCCAAGCTGGACTGGTCGTGGATCAAGTACGCCCCGCTCAACCTCAAGAACCTCGCCATCGCGCTCGGTGGTCTGGCCGCGTTCTTCGGCGCCTTCTCCGACTTCCTCCCGTGGGAGCAGACGCTCGGGATCCGCGTCGACAACGGCGAGATCAACGGCCGACCGATCGCCTCGCTGCTCGACATGCTGGTGGTCATCATCCCGATCGGGGTGGTCGTGGCGGTGCTGGTCTGGGCGGCCGGTTCGTGCGTCGGCTACGTGGTGCGCTGGTGGGACCTCCAGGTCGTACGCGAGCAGGGCCGGGAAGGCACCACGCTGCGGCGCAGCTTCGGTCTGACCAGCACCCGTGCGACGACGGTGGAAGAGGCGAAGGTACGCGGCGCCACCTCCACCGTCGGCCCGCTGATCGGCCTGGCCGGCGGCGCCGACCTCAACCTGCTCACGACCGGCCTCGACGACAACTCCCCCGCGGTCCTGCCGACCGCGCCGGAGTCCGTGGTGTCGACCGTCGGCAAGGACATCCTCGGCGAGGACGCGTTCTCGACCGACCTCGACGGCCACGGGCCGCGGCCACGACGGCGCTACTGGTTCCAAGGGGCGCTCGGGGCGGTGGTCTGGACGCTGCTCGCACTGGTGCCGACGGTGCTGATCGGCATCTTCGGCGACACCTGGCTCTGGTGGCTGCCGGTCGCGGTGCTGCTGGTCGCGCTCGCCCTCGAGCTGCTCGGCGCCGAGCTCGCCCATCGCCACCTCGGCCATGCGCTCACCGAGCGTTATCTGGTGGTCCGCTCGGGCTCGTTCACGACCGTGCGCACCGCGCTGCAGACCGACGGGATCATCGGCTGGCGGGTCAAGCAGAGCTTCTTCGACCGTCGCCTCGGGCTTGCCCAGGTCACCGCCATGACAGCGGCCGGGAAGGAGCATGTCGACATCCCTGACGTGCCGCTCGAGACGGCCGTCGCGCTCGCGGCGGCGGCCACGCCGCGTACCCTCTCGGACTTCGTCGAATAACCCGTTCCACCTCGGCAGGGTTTCGGTGGATGATCCGGCCATGACCATCCAGATCCGCCATCTCACCTTCGACAGTGCCGACCCTCGCAAGCTCGCCGAGTTCTGGTCTGCCGTGACCGGCTGGCACCTCTTCTACGACGAGGACCCCGAGGTGATCGTCGCCCGGAGCTTCCCGTCGAAGGAGCTGATGTTCCTCTTCGTCCCGGTGCCGGAGGCCAAGTCGGCGAAGAACCGAGTCCACATCGACATCAAGCCGGAGGACACCACGCGCGACGAGCTGGTCGAGCGAGCCCTCTCGCTCGGCGCCACCGTCTTCGGCGACCACCGCAAGGAGGACGGCAGCGGCTTCGTCGCGCTCCGTGACCCCGAGGGCAACGAGTTCTGCATCGAGCGCGGCGAGCACGAGATGACGTCGAGCGGCCCGATGACGATCGGGCTGAAGATCTGACCTCAGCCCGAACTGGCCTCGGCCGCCCCGACCTCAGCGGGTGAGCACTCCGACCCGTCCACCCGCACCCGCGGCCCAGCAGGTGCCGTCGGCGCAGTCGACGGTGTGGAAGCGGGTCTGGGTGGCGCCGAACGGCGTCCACGAGCGGCCGTTGTCGTGGCTGATGTCGCTGCCGTTGGGGCCGACGGCGATCGCCGTGCTGCCGCCGACCCAGGCGACCGCTTCACGGAATCCGCCCAGGTCAGAGGCTGAGTTGGTCCAGGTCCGGCCACCGTCGGTGGAGTAGGCGGCGCGGTCCACGCCGTCGTTCTCGAGGCCGAAGTCACCGCCGACCGCGATCCCCTGGCGAGGGTTGCGGAAACCGAGGCCGAAGACCCCGGCGGCCTCGCCGGTCGCGAGCCTGGAGTCGGCCGAGGTCCAGGTGCGGCCGCCGTCGTGGGTGGCGTGGACCTTCGCGGCGGAGCCACCGCCGGCGAGCCAGGCATCTCGTCCGCCGGAGGTGACCAGGCAGGTGCCGCTGGCCGAGTAGCCGACCTCGCCCGGCGCCTCGAGCCCACGGGTGTCCGCGATCGTCCAGGTGTCGCCGCCGTCCGAGGTGGTGAGGATGCGCCACTCGCCGTCGACCGGGTCGCTCATCGCGATCCCGCGCTCGCCGCCCGGCCAGAAGTCGACGCAGTTGTAGAAAGCCTTCGGCTCCGCGGAGCGGAACGTCTCGGTCCACGTCGCACCGCCGTCGACGGTCTTGTAGATCCGGCTCGCCTCGCCCTCGCCGATCGAGAGCACCACCGCCTCGCTGGCGGAACGCGCCTCGACGTCGCGGAAGAGCAGCCCGTCGGATCCCGGCGGCGACACCTCGTCCCAGGTCCGTCCGCCGTCGGTCGTTCGGAACACGCCGCCGCCGTCCCCGCCGACCCACGCGGTCTCGCCGTCGACGGCGTCCAGCGCCCGGAAGCCCTGGGTCGTCCCGACGTTCACCGACGTCCATCGGTACGCACCCCCTGACTGTGCAGCCCCCGCGGACTGCGGCGCGAGGACGAGGGTGGTGAGGGCGAGAGTGGCCGCCGCTGCGGCTCCGACAACGATGCGCACGCCGTTCACCCTGTCCCCACCCGGCGCCTTCTGTCCACCGAACTGACAAAATTCGTCCGTCGAAACCGCACGCCCCGCGGGCGAATCTGTAGCCGTGGCAGGCGAATGTCGGGTTTCGTCCGCATCGTTTGCAATTTCGGATCGCCATTTCCACAGACTCGGCAAATTTCTTCCGCGACCGGTTGGTAGCCCCTAGAGTGAATCGCCGTGCCGCATCGCGGCGGCACAGATGGGATGGTTGTCATGAGTAGATCGACACGGACCAGGCGAGGAAGGCTGGCGGCCGCGGGGATCGCGGCGGCGGTGGCGGTGGCCATGCCCTACGCAGCAAGCCATGCCGCCGAGCCGGACTTGCCCACCACGCCCGCCGGCAAGACGCCGACGCAGCACGGCAAGATCGTCTCCCTGATGCAGCACATGTCGCTGCAGGAGAAGGTCGGCCAGCTCTTCGTGATCGAGGTCTACGGGCGCGACGCCAACGACGTCAGCGCCACGGCGAAGGCTGGCAACCAGAAGCTCTACGGAGTGGACACCCCAGCGCAGGCGATCGCGAAGTACAAGCCCGGCGGGGTCATCTACTTCACCACCCGCGGCCCCGACAACATCGGTGACGCCGCGCAGGTGGCGACCCTCTCCAACGGCCTCCAGCAGGCCGCGCTGAAGGAGCGCAACAGGATCCCGCTGAACATCGCAGTCGACCAGGAGGGCGGTGCTCTCGTGGCCCGCTTCGGTCCTGCCAGCGGCGCGACCCAGATGCCCGGTCAGATGGCGCTCGGCGCCGGTGGCTCCACCGATGACGCGGCCCGTTCGGCCGAGGTCATCGGCAGCGAGCTGGCCGCGGTCGGGATCACCCAGGACTACGCGCCGGTCGCCGACGTCAACCTCAACCCCAACAACCCCGTGATCGGGATCCGCTCGGCAGGAGCCGACCCCGCAGCCGTCTCCGACCTGGTCGCCGCCGAGGTCGACGGCTTCGACGACGGTGGCCTCTCCTCGATCGCCAAGCACTTCCCGGGCCACGGAGACACGGGCACCGACAGCCACTACGGCCTGCCCGAGGTGACCCACACCCGCGAGCAGCTCGAGGAGATCGACCTGCCGCCGTTCAAGGCCGCGATCGACGCCGGGATCGACGCGATCATGACGGCCCACGTGACCGTCCCCGCGATCGACCCGACCGGTGAGCCCGCCACCATGTCCGAGCCGATCCTGACCGGTCTGCTCCGCGAGGAGATGGGCTTCGACGGCCTGATCGTGACCGACGCCCTCGACATGCAGGGGGCGAGCGCGACCTACCCGGCCGACGTCGCACCGGTCGAAGCCTTCCTCGCCGGCGCCGACCAGCTGCTCATCCCGCCGAAGATGGACACGGCCTACGCCGCGGTGCTCGACGCCGTCAAGAACGGCACCATCACCCGCAAGCGGCTCGACGAGTCGGTCTATCGGATCCTGAAGCACAAGTTCGACAACGAGATCTTCGAGAGTCCCTACGTCGACGCGGCTGCCGCTCCGGCGGTCTTCGGCGACCCGGTGCACAAGGCCGACGCCCAGGCGATCTCCGACCGGACCACCACCTTGGTGAAGAACGACGACGACCTGCTGCCGTTGACCGCCGGCCCGAAGGACGTCCTGGTTGCCGGCTGGGGCGTGGACACGACCGCAGGCATCGCGGCCGGGTTCCAGAAGCGCGGTGCGACGACCCAGGTCCTGCAGTCGGGCACGACCCCGACCGATGCGCAGATCAACGCCGCCGTCGCGGCCGCGGAGGGCAAGGACCTGGTGGTGGTGCCGACCAACAACGCCTGGCAGATCACCCCGGCGACCGGTCAGCCGACTGCCGCCGCGGTCGCCCAGACCAAGCTGGTCAAGGCGTTGCTGGCCACCGACACCCCGGTGGTCGTCACCGCCATGCGCAACCCCTACGACGTCACCTCCTTCCCGGAGGCCGCCACCGTGCTCAACACCTACGGCTACACCTCCCACCAGCTCGAGTCGCTGGTGCGAGTGCTCTACGGCGAGGTCGACCCGAGCGGCAAGCTGCCGGTCGAGATCCCCGACCTCTACCCGCTCGGCCACGGTCTGAGCTACTGATCCGTGAACGAACGGTGGCCCTCCCGCGGATCGCGGGAGGGCCACTGTCGTACGAGACGGGTCAGGAGCCGTAGACGGCCCGGACACCTTCGGCGTCGGACGGCTGGAACTCGAGGTCGTCCGAGCTGCCGTTGCACTGCGGGTAGTGCATGATCGAAGCGGAGTCGTACGCCGTCACCTCGCGCCAGCTCGGGCTCTCGAGACAGTCACCCATGGGCATCGCCTCCGGACGGGTGTGCTCATGACGGAAGCCGAGGACGTGGCCGAGCTCGTGAGCGATGACGTCACCGGGCTCCCAGTTGCCCGACGAGAAGATCGAGTCGTCGACCAGCACGTTGCGCGCGCTCTTGGAGCTCGACGGGAAGAACGCTCGGGCGATGTACTTCGAGGTCCTGACCGGCTCGACCGAGAAGACCACGTTGTTGTTCCGAGTGTTGCACGACGCGTCCTGTGCGGGCACGTAGGTGAACTCGACCGCCGAGCTCGCCGCTTCCCACGGCGCGGCTCCCTGGTCCATCGCGGTGACGATCGCTGCCTTGTCGGTGCCGAACTTGTCCGAGACGCAGTAGGTCAGGTTCCGCGCCTGTGCGGCCGACCACTTGTCATCGACACCGTTGACGGTGTTGATGATGAGGCCGTCCTCCGGGACGTGCTTCGGCCCCGAGACCATCGACTCGTAGAACTTCCGCAGGTCGCCCTTGGTGGACACGACCTCGTCTCCGTTGACGACGTACTGACCGTCGACGTCCACATAGGTCGACGCCTCGAACTCCTTGTAGCTCGGCACCTCTTCGGCGAACGCGGGAACCATCGACGCAGTCAGCGCCGCGGCCCCTGCAGCAGCGGCAACCATCATGGGCATACGAACTCGCATAGCTCTCCTCCTGGATGAACGGCAGCCGGTGAACGACCGGTAACCGTGGACGGAGCGTGACACATACCCCCAGGGGTCTTCTACGGCAACTTAGTGAAGTGCAAATAGATGCAAATCCAGCCTGGATACCGCAAAGCCAGGAGAGGGGCCACTGCCGCTATCGAGCGGGCCAGATCACCTTGTTCGCGTCGTCGACGACGGCTTCGGCATAGGACGAGTCGAACCAGGACGCGGCGTCCTCCGGCGTGACCTTCTCCCCGGCGTACGTCGTCACGACCCCGGCCAGAGCGGCGACATTGTCGGGATCGACGGATCCGAACCGGACCGGCAGCGGGTTGTCCTGGACGACCTGGACCTCGGTGCGCCAGATGTCCGTCTCGTGCTTCTCGTCGGACTCGGCGCCGGCCAGGTCGTGCTGGTAGCCGATGCACTCCTCCACGTGATCGGAGGCCGCACAGTAGGTGTAGGCCTTGAAGACGGCGCGCAGGAAGTCCTCGACGGCTGTCGGGTGCTTCTTCGCCCAGGCCGGGTTGACCGAGTAGGCGCCCAGCGACCCGGGGACGTCGAAGTCGGTCGGCTCCCAGACCGTGACGTCCTCCCCGGCCTCCTTCAGCTGGTTGGGCTCGTTGGAGACGAAGCCGACCAGCGCGTCGACCTGACCGCGCGTCAGCACGCCGGGGTCGTAGCCGACCTTGACCTGCTTCACCTTCGACATGTCCACACCGGCCTCGGCGAGCATCGCCTGCACCCCGACCGGCACCCAGCCCTTGTGGCCGAGCGTCTTCCCCTCGAGCTGCCCGAGATCCGTGATCGAGGTGCCGGTCATCAGCACGTCGAGGCCGGCGTTGGAGTAGGAAGAGACGCCGAGCACCTTCAGGCCGCTCGCGTTGGAGGTCATGATGTCCTGCTCGGAGAGCGGCCCGACCTGCACCTTCCCGGCGGCGATCAGCTTGGCGTTCTGGGAGACGTCACCCGAGCCCGGCTGGAGCTCGACGTCGAGACAGAGGTCGTTGAAGTAGCCGAGCCGGTCGGCGGCGATGGCCTCCATGATCGAGGCCGACGCCTGCCAGTAGTAGCCCGACATGTAGGTGATCTTCCCGGCCTTCTGGTTCTGCTCGCAGCGCTCCGCGGAGACGGCGCTCCCCTGCTCTCCTGCCTCCTCCTGCGCGGAACCGCAGGAGGTCAGCACGCCCAGCAGGACCCCCACCGAGGTGAGGGCAGCGGCGATCGGACGTACGCGAGACATCAAGAGCTCCTTTGGAGGGTCAGGGCTGGTGCCAGTGGAGCACTCGCCTCTCGGCGAGCGTCACGAGCCAGAACAGCAGCGACCCCAACGCCGCGAGGACGAAGATCGCTGCCCACACGGTAGCCAGTCGGTTCTGTGAGCTGGCCACCTGGATCACGCTGCCGAGACCGTCGGCAGACCCCGCCGCGGAGAGCTCGGCCACGACGGCCCCGATCATCGAGAGCGGGAAGACGATCCGCAGCGACGCGAAGACGTAGGGCAGCGATGCCGGGATCCGCAGATAGCGCAGCACCTCCAGTCGGCTCGCGGCCACCGTGCGGTAGACCTGCAGCACCGGACCCGGCACCGCGCGCAGCCCGGTCGCCACGTTGATCAGGATCGGGAAGAAGCAGACCAGCGCGGTCAGGACGACCTTCGGCGCCATCCCGAACCCGAGCGCGACCACGAGCAGCGGCGCGATGGCGACCAGCGGCGTCACCGAGAGGACCACGGCGATCGGCATCACGGCGCGCCGCACCACCCCGATCTCGCTCACCACCACGGCGAGCGCGAACGCGGCCACGAACCCGATCCCGAGCCCCACCAGGGCCTCGCCGAGCGTGACCAGGGTGTTGTGCAGGAAGTAGGCCGGGTCCTCGCCGAGCACGCCCGCGATGTCTCCGAGCGGCGCGAAGAGGTAGGGCATCGCTCGCGCGCCGATGCCCCACGCGACGGCGAGCACGACGACGAGAAGGACGAACGGAAGCCAGTACGCCGGCCGGAGCAGGCGTGTGCGACGGCGCAGGCGCCGCGCGGCGAGCTGCTCGGGAGTGGGCACGGCGAGGTGCGGGCGCGGCAGCGGGGCCGGCTGCGTACCGGCTCGGGTGTTGGGTCGAAGGCTCACGAGAGCACCTCGCCGTGGCTGAAGGCGTCCCGCAGACTGTCGCGGAGGGCGAGCTCGTAGGCGTGGAACTCCGGCGAGGTGATGATCTCCTGGTGCCGAGGGCGGGGCAGATCGATGCCGATGACGTCGGTGATCCGGCCCGGCCGCGGCGCCATCACGACGACCTTGTCGGACAACCTGACCGCCTCGGAGATCGAGTGCGTCACGAACACCACCGTCGCGCGGGTCTGCTCCCACAGCTCCAGGAGCTGCTCCTGGAGCGCCTCTCGGGTGAACTCGTCGAGCGCACCGAAGGGCTCGTCGAGAAGGAGTACGTCGGGGCGCAGCCCGAAGGCGCGTACGATCGCGGTCCTCTGCTTCATGCCACCCGACAGCTCGGCCGGCAGCTTGTGGAGCGACTCCCCCAGGCCGACCTCGCGCAGCATCGCCTCCAGGTCCGGGCGGCCGCGGTCGCTCCGCCGGTTGACCTTGTGGGGCAGCGTCACGTTGCCGAGCACGCTCAGCCAGGGCAGCAGCGCAGGAGACTGGGGCACGAACCCGAAGGCCTTCGCCTCGGCGGCCTCCCTCGGAGTCAGGCCGCAGACGGTGATCTTCCCTGCGTCGGCCGGCTCCTGGCCGCTGATCAGCCGCAGCAGCGTGGACTTCCCGCACCCCGAGGGCCCGATGATGCTCACGAACGTGCCCGGCTCGATGGTCAGGTCGACGTCATCGAGGGCGATCAGGTCGACGAGGTCGGCCTGCTCATAGAGACGACGCACCCCGTGCATCTCGATCGTCGCGCTGCCCACGCCTCAAACGTTAGTCGACTCCCGCCCGTCGGTAGTCTGACGGGCGTGCGTATCGCCACCTGGAACATCAACTCCATCCGCTCCCGCATCGACCGCGTCGAGGCCTTCGTCGAACGACACTCCATCGACGTGCTCGCCCTGCAGGAGACCAAGGCCAGGCCCGACCAGATCCCGACCATGGGGCTGGAGGCCCGCGGCTACGAGGTCGCCTCGGTGGGGTATGACCAGTGGAACGGCGTCGCGCTGGTCTCCCGCGTCGGGCTCTCCGACCTCGAGGTCGGGTTCGAGGGGATGCCGTCGTTCAAGGACGTCGCCGAGGCGCGGGCGCTCACCGCGACGTGCGGCGGGGTGCGGGTCACCTCCGTCTACGTCCCCAACGGCCGCAAGCCCGACGACCCTCACTACGCCTACAAGCTGGAGTGGCTCGCCGCCCTGCAGAAGGCCGCCATGGCCTGGCACGACGGGCCCTCGGCCATGGTCGGCGACTGGAACGTCTGCCCCTACGACGAGGACTGCTTCGACCCCAAGCAGTTCGTCGGCAAGACCCACCTCACCCCGGCCGAACGGGACGCCTTCTTCGCCATCGAGAAGGATTTCAAGGACGTCGTACGCCCCTTCGTGCCCGGCCCGGACGCCTACACCTACTTCGACTACTACCGGCAGCGCTTCGAGCGCAACCGCGGTCTGCGCATCGACTTCGTCCTCGGCTCGCCGACCTTCGCCTCACGGGTCACCGGTGCCTTCGTCGACCTCGACGAGCGCAATCCCGCGATCGGCACCGGCTCCCCCTCCGACCACGCTCCGGTGATCGTCGACCTCGCCGACTGAGGCCGACTGAGACCGGTCGCTTCGGCTACTTCGGTGGCTTCGGCGGCAGCGACTCGGCCGTCGCCACGCCGCGCCGGACCCAGTCGGTGAGCGCGTCGCCGCGGACCAGGTCGGCGGCGACGTTGACGTAGCCGGACATCGTCCGGGCGCCCATGACCATCGGCTCCGCCCCGGCCGCGATCGCGGCCTCGTAGGCCGACTTGCCGGTGCGTACGAGCAGGTCGTCGGCGCCGACCGCGCACGCCATGTTGCCGTTCACCATGAACGCCAGCCCACCGAACATCTTCACCTCGGTGGTCTCGGCAGGCATCAGGTTCCGGACACGTTCCGCAAGCTCAACGTCGTAAGCCATGTCTCCATGCAACCACGAACAAGCTCCTTCCCTCCACGATCAGCGCTGAAGCGCCCCTCGTCTGGACGCAGCGCAGTGAGGAGCGAAGCGACGAACGGAGCGGAGGAAGACGAGGGTCAAGCGCAAGCGCTGCGCGAGCTTCGGAGCGATCGCAACAACCCAGCGCTGGAGCGCTCCTCGTCTGGACTGACCAGAGCGAGGGAGCGAAGCGACTGAGCGGCGGGAGGGAAGACGAGGATCAAGCGGAAGCGCTGCGCGAATTGCGAAGCAATCGCCAACAAAACTGTCGGTGGTTGCTGGGAGGATCTGAGGCATGGAGATCTGGATCCTCGTGCTCGGGCTGATGATCGGTCTTGCTCTGGGCGCTGTGCTCGGGGGGCTCTGGGTGCGGGCGCGGAGCGTGGACACGGTCGCGGCGGGGATGGTGGACCAGGCCGAGGTGATGCAGGGGCTCGACCGGCTCAGCGACCAGATGCAGCATCTCGACCGCGAGCGGGCGCGCTGGCAGGGACAGTTCGAGACCGAGGTCAACCGGCTGCAGACCGAGACCCGGTCGCTGTCGACGGCGCTGCGCAAACCCCAGGTCCGAGGCCGTTGGGGTGAGATGCACCTGCGGCGCGCCGTCGAGCTGGCCGGCCTGGTCGACAAGTGCGACTTCTCCGAGCAGGTCCACCTGGAGGACGGACGGCTGCGCCCCGACCTGGTCGTGCACCTGTCCGGCAACAAGGAGCTGGTCGTCGACTCCAAGGTTCCCCTCGATGCCTACCTCGACGCCGCAGCCGCGGACAACGAGGACGACTACCGTGCTCACCTGCGCCGACACACGGCCCAGCTGCGTACGCATGTGGACCAGCTGGCGTCGAAGTCCTACTGGCGCTTCCTGGAGGAGTCGCCCGAGTTCGTCGTGCTCTTCGTGCCGGCGGAGTCGTTCCTGTCGGCGGCGCTGGAGACCGAGCCCGGTCTGATCGAGTACGCCGGGGAGCGCCGCGTCGTGCTGGCCTCGCCGACGACGCTGATCGCCCTGCTGCGCACGGTCGCGCACGGCTGGTCCCACGAGGCGCTCGCGGAGCAGGCTCGGGAGATCCACCGGCTCGGCCGTGACCTGCACCAACGACTCACCACGATGTCGAGCCATCTGGACGGGATCGGGCGCTCGCTCAACACCGCGGTCACCCGCTACAACCAGGCGATCGGATCCTTCGACAACCGGGTCCTGGTGGCCGCCCGTCGTTTCAATGAACTATCGGTAACCGACGACGATCTCGAGACGCCTCGTCCCGTCGAGATCCGCGCTGTGGAACGCCTGAGCAGCGCAAGGGAAGACGATCGGCGCGCCGCCGAAAATGACGGTGTGCCGGGCCCTACCGTGGGTTCTGATACACAGGCTGCATACGAGAGATCGTGACCCCATGAGTCAGCGCACCATCTGGGAGGAAGGACGAGAGTCCGGCCGCCATGTTGTCGCGCTCGGATCCGCCACCTCGCTGACGGTGACCTTCGTCGATCTGCTCATCGACGACCAGATCGGCCTGCTCTTCGACGTCACCTTCGTGGCGATCGCGGTGACCCTCGCGCTCATCGTCAGACCCAGCGACTTCTTCGTCGTCGGCGTGCTCCCACCACTGATCATGCTCGGCATCTTCACGCTGCTGGCCGCGACCCAGCCCGGATCGATCGCCGACGCCGAGGACGGGTTCGTCCAGGCGGTGGTCAGCGGCCTCGGGCATCACGCGGTCAGTCTCTTCATCGGCTACGGGCTCTGCCTGGGATGTCTGGTGATGCGCCGCCGGGTCCTGCGGCAGCGCAGCGAGACCCGCGACGAGGTCGAGCGCGAACGCGCCATGGCCTCCTGAACGGCCCTGGCTTGGCCCTCAGTCCAGAGCCAGGAACCCGGAGACGTCACCGGCGCCCTGACGGATGATCTCGGGCTGACCGTCGGACCAGTCGATGACCGTGGTCGGCTCGGCCGGGGTCTCACCGGCCTCGATCACGATGTCGACCTGGTGGTCGAGCGCCTCCTTGACGTTCCAGCCGAAGACCTCCGGCTCGGTCTCGCCGGGCAGGATCAGCGTCGAGGACAGCAACGGCTCGCCGAGCTCCTCCAGGATCGCCTGGACGACGGTGTGCTCGGGGATGCGTACGCCGACGGTCTTCTTCTTCGGGTGCATCAGCCGCCGCGGCACGTCGGGGGTCGCCGGAAGGATGAAGGTGTAGGGACCCGGCGTCGCGTGCTTGATCGCCCGGAAGGCGCTGTTGTCGACATGGACCATCGTGCCGAGCTGGGCGAAGTCCTTGCAGAGCAGCGTGAAGTGGTGGCGGTCGTCGAGGCCTCGGATCCGCAGGATCCGGTCGCGACCGTCCTTGTTGCCGAGCCGTGAGCCGAGCGCGTAGCCGGAGTCGGTCGGGTAGGCGATCAGCTGGTCGTCACGCAGGGCATCGACGACCTGGCTGATCAGACGGGACTGCGGGTTGTCAGGGTGTACGTCGAGGAATCGGGCCACCCCTCGACCCTAACGCCCTGGGCCGGGGGCCGTTCAACCCCTCGCGGCGGCAGCCTTGAGGTCTTTTCGCAGCTCGGTGGGGAGCGCGAAGATCAGCGACTCCTCGGCGCTCTTGTGGGCGGTGGCGTCCGGGAAGCCGCGCTCCTTGAGGAACTCGACGACACCTTCGACGAGGTTCTCGGGCACACTGGCGCCGGAGGTGACCGAGACGCTGCGGACGCCCTCGAGCCACGACTCGTCGATCTCGCTGGCGTCGTCCACGCGGTAGGCGGCCTTGGCGCCGGCCTCGAGGGCGACCTCGACCAGCCGGACCGAGTTGGAGGAGTTGCCCGAGCCGACGACGATGACGAGGTCGCTGGCCGCGCCGATCTCCTTGACCGCCTGCTGGCGGTTCTGGGTGGCGTAGCAGATGTCGTCGCTGGGCGGGTCGAGAAGCTCCGGGAACTTCACGCGGAGCGCGGCGACGGTGGACATGGTCTCGTCGACCGAGAGGGTCGTCTGGGAGAGCCAGACGACCTTGGAGGGGTCGGGAACCTCGATGTTCGGTACGTCGTCGGGGCCCTCGACGAGCGTGGTCGCCTCCGGCGCCTCACCCATGGTGCCCTCGACCTCCTCGTGACCGGCGTGGCCGATCAGCAGGATGCTGTAGCCCTCGCGGGCGAACCGCTTGGCCTCAAGGTGGACCTTGGTGACCAGCGGACAGGTCGCGTCGATCGTCTTCAGCTCACGCACAGCGGCATCGGCGTGGACCGCCGGAGAGACGCCGTGGGCGGAGAACACCACGGTCGCGCCCGAGGGCACCTCGTCGAGCTCGTTGACGAAGACCGCGCCGCGGTTGCGGAGGTCGTCGACGACGTGCTTGTTGTGCACGATCTCCTTGCGCACGTAGACCGGCGCGCCGTAGAGGTCCAGGGCCTGCTCCACGGTGATCACGGCCCGGTCCACCCCGGCGCAGTAACCGCGCGGCTCCGCGAGGAGGACAGCCTTCTCGTCGTCGGAGATCAGGCGTGGGGTGCCGAGGTCGATGCTCATGGCTCCAGTCTAGAGACCGTGGCGTGATGCTCCGATTCGGCCGGGCCTCGTTTCCGGACGCAGGCGAGGGCAAGGCTCGGATGTCGGTGGACCGCTCTAGGGTTGGCGGCATGGCGTTGGACACCTCCCCCGAGTCGCCCGCTCCGGTGCGGCAGATCGCGAACGCGATCGGCGGCTGGATCGACAGGCTCGGTGCCGTCTGGGTGGAGGGGCAGGTGGCCCAGATGAGCCGGCGGCCGGGGATGCAGACGGTCTTCTTGACGCTGCGTGACTCGGTGGCCGACATCTCGGTGCCGGTCACGTGCACCCGGTTCCTGCTCGACAGCCTCAATCCGCCCCTGGTCGAGGGCGCGTCGGTGATCATCCACGCCAAGCCGTCCTACTACGCCAACCGCGGCACCCTGTCCCTGCAGGCTCGCGACATCCGGCCGGTCGGCCTCGGCGAGCTGCTCGCCCGGCTCGAGCAGCGCCGGCAGCTGTTGGCCGCCGAGGGGCTCTTCGCCGCCGAGCTCAAGCGGCCGCTCCCCTTCCTCCCGACCAAGGTCGGCCTGGTCACCGCGGCCAACTCCGCGGCCGAGCGGGACGTGCTCGAGAATGCGCGACGGCGATGGCCGCAGGTGCGGTTCGAGGTGGCGTACGCCGCGATGCAGGGCAGCCGCAGCGCCGCCGACGTCGTCGAGAAGCTGCAGCGGCTCGACCGGGATCCCGAGGTCGACGTCATCGTCGTCGCTCGCGGCGGCGGCTCCGTCGAGGACCTGCTGCCCTTCTCCGACGAACATCTGATCCGTGCCGTGCACGCCGCCCGCACGCCGGTCGTCTCCGCGATCGGCCACGAACCCGACTCGCCGCTGCTGGACCTCGCCGCCGACGTACGTGCCTCGACACCGACCGACGCCGCCAAGCTCGTCGTGCCGGACGTGGTCGAGGAGCAACGGATCGTGGCGACCGGACGCGACCGGCTCCGCGGCGGGATCGCCGCCCTGATCCACCGTGAGCAGACGCTGCTGGACGCACTGCGTTCCCGCCCCGTCCTGGCCGACCCACGCTCACTGATCGACGCCCGGCGCGACGAGGTCACCTCGCTGCGCGACCGTGCCCGCCGCACCGTCGGGCACGCCCTGGACCGCGCCGCCGACGACATCGGCCACCACCGCGCCCGTGCTCGCGCGCTCTCGCCCCTGGAGACGCTGAGACGAGGCTACGCCGTCGCCCAGGACGCCGACGGGCACGTGCTCACCAGCGTCGCCGACGCCGCCGAGGGCGCCGCCGTCAGCATCCGCCTCGCTGACGGCCGCCTGGCCGCGACCATCACCTCGACCGAGCAGACCGAGACCGCCGAGACTGAGCCCATCAAGACTGAGCCCCTCAAGGAGGGATCCGATGACTGATTCCGACACCGCCGACAAGAACCTCTCCTACGAACAGGCCCGAGAGGAGCTCGTCGAGGTCGTCCGCAAGCTCGAGGCCGGCGGCATCACCCTCGAGGAGTCGCTGGCTCTGTGGGAGCGCGGCGAGAAGCTGGCCACCCTGTGCCAGGAATGGCTGGACGGCGCCCGTAAGAAGATCGACGCCGCGATCCAAGACTGACGAGACGTCACCCAGGTCGGCCGAGGCGTCACTCCGGTCGGCCGAGCTGTCATCGCCGTGCCCCCTCGGCCGACGCGCGTGACGCCTCGGCCGACGCGGGCGACGTCTCGCTACTCGAGGGGTTCGGTGGTGAGGAGGGCGAGGTAGTCGCGTACGTCGCCGTCCTTGGGGCCCCAGAGCATGAGGGTCTGGTCACCGACCTCGGTGGAGTAGGCGTTGTCGCCGTCGGCGTCGGACCACTCGGTCCAGGTGGTGGCGACGTCGGTCTCGATGTCGACCTCGTCGCCCTTCCGGGCCTGGGGGTCGACGTTCTTCTGGGCCATCGCCTGGGCGGAGCGGCTGGAGAGCTCCAGGCCGACGTAGGAGGTCTCGCCCTTGACGAACGACATGGTCCACGCCGGCTCATCGCCGCCCTGGTAGGACGGGTCGGTGTTGGCATACCAGCCCGACGGGAGCTCACGCGGGTAGAGGACGTCGAGGTCGGCGGCCTGGGCGCTGCGTACGGCCTCGGCCCAGTCGGCCTTGTAGATCTTGTTGGCGCCGCTGACCTCGCGCTCGAGGTTGCCGCGCCACTGCACGATGAGCACGATCGGAACGACGAGGACGAGCAGGAAGATCATCGAGCCGATCAGGGCGCCGAAGGTACGCGGGTAGCTGCGCGCCGGGGTCTCCGGCTGCTCGCTCGTCGACGGGCTCGACGCCTGAGAGGGCTGCTGATCGGTCTCACTCACGCCATCCATGGTCCCACTCGGCCGATGTTCCCCTCGAATCGTGGTCTCGACACGCTCGACCACCACCTTCAGATGTTCCGCAGATGAGGACATTTCATGCAGGATCGCGCCGCAGGTGCGATACTTCTCGCGTGGCCACCTACCGTATCGCCGAAGCCGCCGACCTGCTCGGCGTCAGCGACGACACCGTGCGTCGCTGGATCGATGCCGGACGGATCGAGGCATCCACGGAGAACGGCCGCGCGGTCATCGAGGGTGTCGCCCTGGCAGAGCTCGCCTCGGAGCTGGCCGACGCCCCCGACCCGGACCGGGCGAAAGCGGTCAGCGCCCGCAACCGGATGCTCGGGATCGTCACCCGGACCACCAAGGACACGGTGATGGCCCAGGTCGAGATGGTCTGTGGTCCTTACCGGATCGTCTCGCTGATGAGTGCCGAGGCGGCCACCGAGCTGGGGCTCGAGCCCGGCGTCAGCGCGGTCGCATCGATCAAGTCGACCAACGTCGTGGTGGAACGCCCATGATCAAGAGCCCAGGAATCTGCGCCGTCGTCGCGTCGGCCGCCGTGCTCGCTCTCGCCGGCTGCGGGAGCTCGAGCGGGGAGGCGGAGGACCGGGAGCTGACGGTCTTCGCAGCGGCCTCCCTGACCGACACGTTCACCGAGCTGGCCGAGGAGTTCGAGAAGGACCACCCCGGCGTGAAGGTGACCACGAGCTTCGGCGGCTCCTCGGACCTGGTCGCCCAGATCGAGGACGGCGCCCCGGCCGACGTCTTCGCCTCGGCCGACACCAAGAACATGGACAAGCTCGGCGACCTGGCCGCCGACCCCCAGGACTTCGCCGCCAACACGCTGGAGATCGCGACCCCGCCGGGCAACCCGGCGGAGATCACCGGCTTCCAGGATCTCGCCGAGGCCGACACCAAGGTCGTGGTCTGCGCGGTCGAGGTCCCGTGCGGCAACGCCACGGCCGAGATGGAGCAGAAGACCGGCGTCGACATCGAGCCGGTCAGCGAGGAGCAGTCGGTCAGTGACGTGCTCGCCAAGGTCACGTCCGGCGACGCCGACGCCGGCCTCGTCTACGTCACCGACGTGATCGCCGCCGGCGACTCCGTGACGGGCGTCGAGTTCGAGGAGGCGGACCAGGTCGTGAACACCTACCCGATCAGCGCTCTCGAGGGCGCCGACGACGCCGATCTCGCCCAGGAGTTCGTCGACCTGGTGCTGAGCGAGACCGGACAGAAAGTCCTGACCGATGCCGGCTTCAGCCAGCCCTGATCTTCTCGGGAGCACCAGGCGGACGGACCGGCAGAGGGGGGCCGGTCCGTCCGTCGGTATGCCGCGCTGGCTGTGGTTCCCGGCTGCCCTGGCGGCGGCGTTCATCATCGTTCCGCTCGTCGCGATCATCCTCCGCGTCGACCTGGCGAGCTTCCCGGCGCTGATCACATCGCCGTCCGCGCTGGAGGCGCTCTGGCTGAGCCTGCGCACCGCGGCGGCCAGCACCGGGCTGTGCGTCCTCCTCGGCGTACCTCTCTCCACCGTCCTCGCCCGCACGAGCTTCCGCGGCCAGGGGCTGGTCCGCTCGCTGGTGCTGCTTCCGCTCGTGCTGCCGCCGGTCGTGAGCGGGCTGGCGCTGCTCTACACCTTCGGCCGGCGGGGACTGCTCGGGCAGTCGCTGGACCTGGTCGGTATCCAGATCCCGTTCACGACCCTCGCGGTCGTGATCGCCCAGACGTACGTCGCGCTGCCGTTCCTGGTGATCAGCCTCGAGGGTGCGCTGCGCACCAGCGGCACCAGGTACGAGGCGGTGGCAGCCACCCTCGGCGCCCGCCCGACCACCGTCTTCCGCCGCGTCACCCTCCCGCTGGTCGGCCCCGGTCTGCTCTCGGGATCGGTCCTCGCCTTCGCCCGGTGCCTGGGCGAGTTCGGCGCCACGATCACCTTCGCCGGCAACCTCCCCGGGGTGACCAGCACGATGCCGCTGCAGGTCTACCTGCTCCGCGTCGACGACCCCGACGCCGCCGTCGCGCTGTCGCTGGTCCTCGTGGTCGTCGCGGTCGCGGTGATCGGCTTCGCCCGGCACGGGAGGGCGCTATGAGCCGGCTCCACCTGCGTGCTGTCATCCCTCAGCGCGGCATCGACGTCACCCTCGACGTCGCCGCCGGCGAGACGGTCGCGCTCACCGGTCCCAACGGCGCCGGCAAGTCGAGCGTCCTCGGTGTGATCGCCGGGCTCCTCCGTCCCGACGAAGGAGAGGTACGCCTCGGCGACCGCGACCTGGACGGCACTCCCCCGCACGCCCGCGGGGCCGCGCTGCTCGCCCAGGATCCCCTGCTCTTCCCGCACCTGTCGGTGCTGGCCAACGTCGCCTTCGCCCCCCGGGCCCGAGGCGTACGTCGCCGCGAGGCCAACGAGCTCGCTCTGCGCCACCTCACCGAGATCGGCGCCGAGACGCTCGCCGGTCGCAAGCCGTCCCAGATCTCCGGCGGCCAGGCCCAGCGCGTGGCGGTGGCACGAGCCCTCGCGGCCGATCCCGAGCTGCTCCTGCTCGACGAGCCGATGGCCTCCCTCGACGTCGACGTACGTCCCATGCTCCGCCAGACCCTCCGAACCGCCCTCGCGGACCGGACCGCGATCATCGTCACCCACGACGCCGCCGACGCCCGTGCGCTCGCCGACCGGGTGGTGGTGATCGAGCACGGTCATGTCGTCGAGGACGGCCCGACCGACCAGGTGCTGAACGACCCGCAGACGCCGTTCGCTGTGAGGCTTGTCTCTGGATCGATCAAGTGACACCGGGGCCGCTCCACCGCGCCCGGCCGATAGATTGGCCCCTATGAACGACACCCAGCCGCTCGGCGTCGCCCCCACCGCTCCTGACCGCAACCTGGCCCTGGAGCTCGTGCGGGTGACCGAGGCGGCGGCGATGGCCGCCGCCCGCTGGGTGGGCCGTGGCGACAAGAACGGCGCCGACGGTGTCGCGGTCAACGCGATGCGCACGATGATCTCCACGGTCGCCATGAACGGCACCGTCGTCATCGGCGAGGGCGAGAAGGACAACGCCCCGATGCTCTACAACGGCGAGCGGGTCGGCGACGGCACCGGGCCCGAGTGCGACGTCGCGGTCGACCCGATCGACGGAACCACCCTCACCGCGAAGGGGATGAGCAACGCGGTCGCGGTGATGGCCGTCGCGCCCCGCGGTTCGATGTACGACCCCAGCGCCGTCTTCTACATGGAGAAGCTCGTCACCGGCCCCGAGGCCGCCGACGTGGTCGACATCCGGCTGCCGGTCGCGGAGAACATCGCCGCGGTGGCGAAGGCGAAGGACACCAAGGCCTCCGACATCACCGTGATCGTGCTCGACCGGCCGCGCCACGACAAGCTGGTCGAGGAGATCCGCGAGACCGGTGCCCGGATCAAGTTCATCGTCGACGGCGACGTCGCGGGCGCGATCTCGGCCGCGCGCGCCGGTTCCGGCGCCGACCTGCTGATGGGCATCGGCGGCACCCCCGAGGGCATCGTCGCCGCCTGCGCGATGAAGGCGCTCGGCGGCACCATCCAGGGACGGCTGTGGCCCAAGGACGACGAGGAACGCCAGCGCGCCCTGGACGCCGGCCACAACCTCGACCCCGACTTCGTGCTCCACACCGACGACCTGGTCACCGGCGACGACTGCTTCTTCGTGGCCACCGGCATCACCGACGGCGACCTGATGCGTGGTGTGCAATACCTCCCGCACGGCGCCGTGGTCACCGACTCCCTGGTGATGCGCAGCCGCTCGGGCACCATCCGCAAGGTCACCTCCGAGCACCAGCTGGCCAAGCTCCAGGCCTACAGCGCGGTCGCGTTCTAGGCACACCGGGCTGGCTCGGGCCCGGTAAAGTCGGCGTATGACCACCGCCGCCGAGCCGACCGAGTCCACCGCCTTCCTCCCCGGAGGGGTCGAGCTGGCGTACGACACGTACGGGACTCCCGGGGCTGATCCGCTGCTGCTGATCATGGGGCTCGGCGGTCCGATGACCTGGTGGGACGCCGAGCTGTGCAGGCAGCTCGCGGACGCCGGGTTCTACGTGGTCCGCTACGACAACCGCGACATCGGCCACTCCTCGCCCCATCCGAGCGACGAGCGGATCACCCTGGCACGGCTCGCGCGGGCGTTCGCCGGACTGCCGACGTCGGCGCCCTACACCCTCGACGACCTCGCCGACGACGCGGCCGCACTGCTGACCTACCTCGGCATCGACTCCGCCCACGTGTGGGGCGTGTCGATGGGCGGGATGATCGCCCAGACCCTCGCGATCCGCCACCCGGACCGGGTGCGGTCGGTCTGCTCGACGATGTCCACCACCGGCCACCGCCGCGTCGGCTTCCAGCACCCGACCCTGCTGCCTGCGTTGGTCATCAAGAAGCCAGGCCTGGAGGGCTACATCGAGCGCCAGATCAAGGGCGGCGTCCAGATCGGCTCACCGGCCTTCCCCGAGCCCGAGGACGACGTACGCCGACGGGCGATCGACACCTGGAACCGCGGCGTCAGCGGCCCCGCCGTCGCACGGCAGATGCTCGCTGTCCTCACCCAGCCCGACCGCACCGAGGCCCTCGGGCGGGTGGAGGTCCCGTTCAGCGTCATCCACGGCCTGGCGGACAAGATGGTCCACGTCTCCGGTGGCCGGGCCACCGCCGCGGCCGTCCCCGGCGCCGAGCTCACCCTGTTCAAGGGCATGGGCCACGACCTGCCCCGAGCGCTGTGGCCCGCCTTCATCAAGGTCGTACGCCGCACCGCGGACCGCGCCGAGCACACCGCCGACCGCACCGTCACGGCCTAGGCCATGTCTCTCAAATCCGCGTCTTTGAGAGACATGGTCTAGCCGATGCGCATCACGGTCCCCGGGGACGAGTCGGGGTCGCTGCTCGCGAGGGCGCTCGCCGACGTCGCCGAGCCCGTCGAGGACGAGGCGGTGACCGCGAAGCTGCTCGACGCCGCCGCCGAGCAGTTCCGTCAGATCGGGATCAAGCGCACCACCATGGAGGAGGTCGCGAAGCGGGCCGGGGTCTCCCGGATCACCGTTTACCGCCGCTTCGCCAACAAGGACGCCTTGGTCGAGCTGGTCGTACGCCGCGAGTTCCGGCGCTACTTCGACCAGTTCGTGCTCGACATCGCCGACGCCACGGACGCGGCCGAGCGCGTGGAGATCGGCTTCGCCAGCGCGATGCGCGCGATCCGCGGCAACCCGCTGATCGGTGGCCTGCTCACCGTCGAGACCGACTCGCTGGTGCACTCGATCGTCGGCGACGGCGGCCGCACGGTGGCCACGATCGCGCGCTTCGTCGCCGGCCAGCTGCGGCGCGAGCAGCGCGCCGGCAACGTACCTGCCGAGGTCGAGGTCGACCTCGTCGCCGAGCTGATGGTCCGCACCTCTACCTCGTTCTTGGTCACCCCGAGCGAGGTCGTCGACATCGACGACGAGGCGCAGCTGCGTGCGCTCGCCCGGCTGTTCCTGGTCCCGCTGATCAGCCCCCGCGACCGCGGAGGCCCAGCGGGGCCGCCTCGCTGAATCACGGTCCGCCGCACCCCGGAGATACCGTAAGACCATGCACGACCACGGCTCGCTGCCCGCGCTCGGCTGGTCCGAGTTCTTCACCACCTGGAGTCTCCAGCCCGTCTGGCTGCTCGCTGTGGTGGTCATCGGCGCCGGCTATCTCACGCTGCGCAACGCAGCCGGAGCGGCCTCGACCGTCAAGGGCTGGCGGGTGGCGTCGTTCCTGACCGGGCTCGGCCTGATGTACGTCGTCATCGCCTCGGCCATCAACGCCTACGCGATGGCGCTCGCCTGGATGCACATGGTGCTCCACCTGACGCTGATCATGGTGGTCCCCGCGCTCCTGGTGCTCGGGCACCCGCTCACGGTCATCGCCGAGACCGGCCCCCGCGCCGAGCGGGTGATGCGATCGCTCCCGGTCACCCTCCTGATCCACCCGGTCACCGGCACGCTGGTCTACTCCGTGGTGATCATCGGCACGCACCTGTCCGGGTTCATGGATGCCATGGCGCAGAGCGTCCCGCTGATGGTCGGCGAGCAGGTCCTCTACGTCGTTGCCGGATTCCTCTTCCTCACCAGCACCATCGGTGAGGAGAAGGTGCGCACCGACATGCCCTACCTGGGCCGGATCGCGCTCCTCGTCGTCGGCATGGTGCCCGACACGATTGTCGGGATCGTGATGCTGCAGTCCGAGCACGTCCTCTACCCGGTCTACTCCGCAGCCCGCCCGGACTGGGCCCCCGACGCCGTCAAGGACATCCAGACCGCCGGCGGCCTGATGTGGGCGGCGGGCGACGCCGGGATGATGTTCCTCGCGATCGGCCTGGTCATCGCCGTCGTCTCCTCCGCCGAGCGACGGACCAAGATGACCGGCCGCTTCCTCGACGGCGTACGCAGCACCCGCCTCGCCCAGGAGAGCGCCCGAGGCGTGCCCGAGGGCCCCGCCGAGCCGGGATCCGTGGATCCCGACAGCGACGAGGCCCTCGATGCCTACAACGCGATGCTGGCCCGCATGAACCAGCAGTGATTCTGCGATTGCTTCGCAATTCGCGCAGCGCTTCCGCTTGATCCACGTCTTCCTCCGCTCCGATCGTCGCTGCGCTCCTCACTCCGCTGCGTCCAGACGAGGAACGCTCCAGCGCTGGATCGATGGCGATGCTTCGTCCATGACTCAGCGCTGGAGCGCTTGGTGCATCAGTTGACGCGGAGACCCGACTCGGTGTCGAAGATGTGGACGTCCTCGGGGTCGGTGGTGACGTAGATCGTGTCGCCCTTGCTGACGTGGTCCTTGGAGGAGACTCGCACGATCAGGGTCGACGGGACGCCCTCGACGTCGCTGGTGCCGTAGACGTAGGAGTCGGAACCGAGCTCCTCGACGACGGTCACCTGGACCGGCAGTCCACCCTGGCCCTCGCCGATGACCCGGAAGCTCTCCGGACGCACGCCGATGGTGATGTTGCTGGGCAGGTCGGAGGCGCCGATGGGGACGACGTACTCCCCGATCTTGGCGCCACCGTCAGCGGCGGTCGCCTTGATGAGGTTCATCTGCGGCGAGCCGATGAACCCGGCGACGAAGAGGTTGACCGGCTTGCGGTAGAGGTTGAGCGGGGTGTCGACCTGCTGCAGCTCACCGTTGCTCATCACCGCGACGCGGTCGCCCATCGTCATCGCCTCGACCTGGTCGTGGGTGACGTAGACGGTGGTGATGCCGAGGTCGGCCTGGAGCTTGGCGATGTCGGTGCGGGTCTGCACGCGCATCTTCGCGTCCAGGTTGGACAGCGGCTCGTCCATGCAGAAGACCTGCGGCTGGCGGACGATCGCACGGCCCATGGCGACGCGCTGGCGCTGACCGCCGGAGAGCGCCTTCGGCTTGCGGTCGAGGTAGTCGGTCAGACCCAGGGTCTTGGCGGCCTCGGCGACGAGCTTGTCACGCTCGGCCTTCGGAACCTTGGCCATCTTCAGCGAGAACGCCATGTTCTCGGCGACGCTCATGTGCGGGTAGAGCGCGTAGTTCTGGAAGACCATCGCGATGTCGCGGTCCTTGGGCGCCACGTTGGTGACGTCACGGTCACCGATCTTGATGGCACCGGAGTTGACCTCCTCCAGCCCGGCGAGCATGCGCAGGGTGGTGGTCTTGCCGCATCCGGACGGACCGACGAGCACCATGAACTCGCCGTCCTTGATCTCGAGGTCGATGCCCTTGACCGCGGGCTCCGGGGCGCCGGCATACCACCGCTGCGCCTTCTCGAACGTCACTGTTGCCATGATTCCGTTGTCTCCTTCACCGGCAGGTACGTGCCGGACGATCCGTTGTGAAGTGACCGCCGACACATCGCCGACGGCGCTGTGAGTCTAGAGCACGCGGAGGATTAGCAGAAGAGGAAACTTTCCGTCTCCAAACAGGGGCAAATGCACCGCTATGGTCTTGCTATGGACTAGACATGTGAGGCATCTCACGAATACCTGGGAGGGAGACTCGTATGAGCCATGCACGGAAGCGCCCAGGCACACGATTCGCCGTCGGTGTCGCCTCGGCCGCAGTCCTTGCCGGCACCCTCGCTGCCTGCGGCACAGACACCGACAGCACCGCGTTGACCTGGTACATCGGACCGGACGGCGCTCCGGCCAAAGAAAAGATCGCCGAGGCGTGCTCGACCGACGACTACACGATCCAGACCGAGCTGCTACCCACCGGTGCCACCGACCAGCGCACCCAGCTGGCGCGCCGCCTCGCGGCGGACGACCCGTCGATGGACCTGATCGACATCGACCCGGTCTTCGTCCCCGAGTTCGCCAGCGCCGGCTGGCTGCTCGACATCCCTGACGAGTACGCCGAGCGGGCCGTCGACGACGACGTGCTCGACGGACCGGCCTCGTCGGTGAAGTGGGAGGACGAGGTCGTCGCCTTCCCGCAGTGGGCCAACACCCAGGTGCTCTGGTACCGCCCCAGCCTCGCCGAGAAGGCCGGGCTGAGCGAGGCCGACATGGAGAAGGTCACCTGGGACCAGGTCATCGACGCGGCCGCCGACAACGGCGGCACCGTCGGCGTCCAGGCCAACAAGTACGAGGGCTACATGGTGTGGATCAACGCCCTCATCCAGGGCGCGGGCGGCTCCATCGTGGAGGACACCGAGGCCGGCACCGACGCGAAGGTGACCATCGACTCCGACGCCGGCAAGCAGGCGGCCGCGGTGATCGCCAAGCTGGCCGCCTCCCCGGCGGCCCAGCCCGACCTGTCGATCTCCAACGAGGGCACCAGCCTGGGGCAGATGTTCCCTCAGGGCGGGGCCGGCGAGTTCATGGTCAACTGGACCTTCGCCTACGCCAACTACCGCGACACGGTCGGCGCCGAAGGCGGTCCGCCCGACGAGGCCACGTTCAAGGACGACTTCGCCTGGGCCCGTTACCCGCGCACGAACCCGGAGACGGAGTCGACGCCCCCGATCGGTGGGTTCGACATCGGCATCGGAGCCTTCACCGACGAGCCGGACGCTGCCCTCAAGGCTGCCGGGTGCCTCACCGGCACCGACGCCCAGGTCACCCTCGCTCTCGAGGCCGGTCTGATGCCGGCGCGTACGTCCGCCTACCAGGACCCGAAGCTGGTCGAGGCCTTCCCGCCCGACCTGCTCGCGCTCTATCAGGACAGCATCGACGACGCCGGCCTCCGTCCGGCGAGCGCCTACTACTCGAAGATCTCCGGCGCGGTCCAGTCCACCTGGCACGCACCCGACACCGTCGACCCGGACAAGACCCCCGAGGAGTCGGCGACGTTCCTCGAGGACGTACTGGAAGGGAAGTCCCTGCTATGACGACTGCCACCGTCGGACGCCGCAGACGAGAGGGCGCACAGCTCAGCGAGCGCGCCCGCGCCGAGGACAGCCTGGGGCGGAAGCTGGTCGCCCCCGCTGTCGTGCTGATGCTTCTGGTGACCGCGTTCCCCATCGTGCGCGCGCTCTACCTCTCGCTGTTCAACTACTCACTGACCGCACCCGACGACCGCGCGTTCGTCGGGATCGCCAACTACGTCACCGCACTCACCGACCCGCTCTTCTGGCGGGCGACCGCGGTCACCGTGGGGATCATGATCATCACGGTCGCCGTCGAGCTGGTCGTCGGCTTCGTCTTCGCGATGGTGATGCACCGGGTGATCTTCGCCCGCGGCATCGTCCGCACCTCGATCCTGATCCCCTACGGGATCATCACCGTCATCTCCGGCTTCGCCTGGCAGTTCGCCTTCTCGAGCACCAACGGCTTCATCAACGGCTGGCTCCCCGGGGTGGACGACGGGTTCAACTGGTTCGGGCAGTTCGGCTCGGCGGTCAGCGCCATCATGATCTCCGAGATCTGGAAGACGACGCCGTTCATGTCGCTGCTGCTGCTCGCCGGCCTCGCGCAGGTCTCCGAGGACATGCTCGAGGCGGCGAAGGTCGACGGGGCCACCTGGTGGCAACGGCTCTACAAGGTGATCCTGCCGAACATGCGCGCCGCGATCATGGTCGCGGTGCTGTTCCGGGCGCTCGATGCCTACCGGATCTTCGACAACATCTTCGTGATGACCGCAGGCGCGGTGAACACCGAGTCGATCTCGTTCCTGACCTACCGGCAGGTGATCGAACAGTTCCAGCTCGGGATGGGGTCGGCGCTGTCAGTGCTGCTGTTCCTGTCGGTGCTGCTGGTGGCCTTCATCCTGGTGAAGGCGTTCAAGGTCGACCTGGCACAGGCCAGACAGGGGTAGTGACATGGGAAACAAGGGTTTGCAGAAGTTCGGGCTCGCCGCGGGCATCGCACTGATCCTCGTCTGGTGCCTGCTGCCGGTCGTCTGGATCATCTCGCTCTCGTTCAAGAGCTCGGCCTCGATCACCAACGGCTCCCCCGGGTTCTTCCCGCGCGACTTCGCCGGGTGGGAGAACTACCAGGCGGTCTGGGACAACGAACAGTTCCGCCGGGCGATCTTCAACTCGATCGGGATCTCGCTGATCGCCACGGTGCTGTCGGTCATCCTGGCCACGCTGGCGGCGTACGCGATCGCCCGGCTGGAGTTCCGGGGCAAGAAGCTGGTGCTCTCGGTGGCGCTCGCCATCGCGATGTTCCCGGTGGTCTCGCTGGTGGGTCCGCTGTTCGACATGTGGCGCGCGGTCGGCCTCTACGACACCTGGCTGGGGCTGATCATCCCCTACATGTCCTTCACGCTGCCCCTGGCGATCTGGACGCTCTCGGCGTTCTTCCGGGAGATCCCGTGGGAGCTGGAGCAGGCGGCCCAGGTCGACGGCGCCACCTCGTGGCAGGCGTTCCGCAAGGTGATCGTGCCGCTGGCCGCCCCCGGGGTGTTCACCGCCGCGATCCTGACCTTCTTCTTCGCCTGGAACGACTTCGTCTTCGGCATCTCGCTGACGTCGACCGAAGCCGCTCGGCCGATCCCGGCATCGCTGTCCTTCTTCGTGGGTTCCGACCCGTTCAACCGCCCGGTCTCGCTCATCGCCGCCGGCGCGGTCATCGCCACGATCCCGATCGTGATCATCGTCCTGCTCTTCCAGCGCAAGATCGTCGCCGGTCTCACCTCCGGCGCAGTCAAGGGGTGAACAACCATGGCATCCATCTCCATGAGAAACATCGTCAAGAAGTACGGCGACGGGTTCCCCGCCGTCAACGACGTCACGATCGAGGTCGCTGACGGGGAGTTCATGATCCTGGTCGGCCCCTCGGGCTGCGGAAAGTCGACGCTGCTGCGGATGATCGTCGGGCTCGAGGACATCACCTCGGGCGACATGCTCATCGGTGACCGGCGGGTCAACGACGTCCCGCCACGGGACCGCAACCTGGCGATGGTCTTCCAGAACTACGCCCTCTATCCCCACCTGACGGTCTACGAGAACATCGCCTTCCCGCTGCGTCTGGCGAAGATGCCGGAGGCGGAGATCGACCGGAGGGTGCGGGCCGCGTCCGAGACCCTCGAGCTCAACGAGCACCTCGAGCGCAAGCCGGGCAACCTGTCAGGCGGTCAGCGACAGCGGGTGGCGATGGGCCGGGCGATCGTCCGCGAGGCCGACGTCTTCCTCTTCGACGAGCCGCTCTCCAACCTCGATGCGAAGCTGCGCGGGCAGATGCGCACCGAGATCTCCCGGCTGCAGAAGCGGATGGGGATCACGACCGTCTACGTCACCCACGACCAGGTCGAGGCGATGACGCTCGGCGACCGGGTGGCGGTGATGAAGCGCGGCGTGCTGCAGCAGCTGGCCTCGCCGCGCGAGCTCTACGACAACCCGAGCAACCTGTTCGTCGCCGGATTCATCGGCTCGCCGCCGATGAACTTCCTGCCGGCGACCGTCTCCGGGTCGACGCTGCAGTTGCCGTTCGGGTCGATCGAGCTTCCGCCGGCCAAGGCGGAGAAGGTGGCCGGCAAGTCGCTGCTCATCGCAGGCCTGCGCCCCGAGCACTTCGCCGAGGCGTCCTCACCGCGGGCTCACAACGTGTCGGACGCCAACACCTTCGAGGCTGACGTCGACGTCGTCGAGTGGCTCGGCAACGAGACCTACGCCTACATCCCGTTCGAGGCGCCGGCAGCCGTGGCCGAACGCCTGGAAGAGGTCGCCAAGGACACCGACAGCGAGTCGATGCGCACCCAGCTCGTCATCACGCTCTCCGGCGAGAGCCGGATCGCCGACGGCGACAAGGTGAAGATCTGGATCGACGTGGACAAGATCCACCTGTTCGACCCGGAGACCTCGGACAACCTCACCATCGACCTGGACAACGCCGGTCACGTGCCGGCCATTCACGGCGCCGCGACACCGGCCTGAGCACGAGGATGCGCGGGTGACCCCTCGAGGGGTCACCCGCGCATCCGTTGTCAGCGGGTCAGTGCCCGGCACACGGCCGGGGCACAGCCCTCGTACGCCTTCAGGCGGCGCATCAGATCACGGGCGTAGGGCTTCGCGTGGTCCTCGGCGAAGACGTTGCGGTCCTCCCAGGGACGGTCGTAGCGGTAGAGCTCGTAGGCGTAGTCGGTGCCCTTCCAGGACGTGTCCAGGTCGAACCGGACCAGCAGCCCCTGCGAGCCGCGCACCGCGATGTAGGACGGGATGATGTCGATGGTCCCGCCGGAGCCGCTGTCGAGGTCGACCTCACCGGGATGGGACTTGGCGTAGGTGTGCTCGAAGAACGCGTACCTCCCGCCGGGCAGCCGCGGCCGGCTCAGCGTCTGCGCGAACGAGCTGCCGGAGACGTACGCCGGGGTCGGAGCGCCCGCGATGTCCAGGAAGGTCGGGGCGAGGTCGATGTTGTTGACGAACTGGGTGCGCTTGCCCGGCACGACGTCAGGACCGACGACGACCAGCGGGACCCGGGTGTCGGAGTCGTACGGAGCGCCCTTGCCCCCGTTGAGCTGGTGCTGGCCGAGGTGGAAGCCGTTGTCGGAGGTCAGCACGATGTAGGTGTCGTCGCCGGCTGCCTCGCGGACCTGGGTGATCATCCGGTCGATCGACTGCACCATCCGGGCGCGGTCACGGTACTGGCTCAGGGCCGTCTCGTCGCTCAGCGAGATCTTGTTCGTGCGCCAGGCAGGGGCCTGCGACGTACGTCCTCTGCTGAGGTAGGTCGGCGCGTTGTCCCAGCGGTCGTCGCCGTAGCCGACCAGGTCCTTCAGGGTCAGCTCGGAGCACTCGAACCGGCCGCAGTTGCCGCCCTCAGGATCGCCGGCGGGCGCCTGGTCGGCGAAGGCCGGCGGGAACCAGGTGTCCAGGCCCGGGTAGTGGTGGCCGAGTCGGGAGTGGGGCCCGTAGGCCGCGATCTCGAGGAAGTAGGGGTTCTCGTCGTCGCGGTGCTCGTTGATGAAGTCGAGGGCGTAGTCGCGGGTGACGTTGGTGGCGTAGGCAGCGTCCTTGCGCTGCACGGTGGCGTGCTGCGCAGGGCGCGGATGGTTGCGCAGCCGCACCTCTCCGGTGTCGTCGAGGAAGGTGCTCTGGTAGCCCCAGCCGCCGTAGGCACCGCCGAGGAGCGCGTTCCAGGAGTCCCAGCCGGGCACCTTGGGCGGCGGGACCCGCTTGCCGTCGGAGCCGATGGTGGCCTCGTAGGCGTTGATGTACTTCCCCACGAAGCCGGTCGTGTAGCCGGCCTCCTGCAGCCCGATGCTGAACTGCTTCTCGACGTTGCCGTAACGCTGGAACGCCGACCAGCCGCCGACGGGGTGGTCCGGGTCGTTCTGGGTGTTGGTGAGCACCTTGGTGTGGTGCGGGGTCTGCCCGGTCAGCAGCGCCGCGCGGGAGGGGCAGCACAGCGAGTCGATGACGAAGGAGTTCTGGTAGGTCGCACCTTCAGCGGCCATCCTGGTCGCCTCCGGCATGGTCCGGAGCAGCTCCAGGGAGAAGTCGTCCATCAGGATCAGGACGATGTTGGGGCGCTCGTCGGTCGTGGCGGCCAGCTCGGCCGCGGGCTCTGCGATCGGCGCCACCGACGGGTCGGCGGCGGCAGAGCCTGGGGTGAGCGCCCGCGGGCCGACGACGAAGAGCCCGGCGACGAGCGCCACGGACGCCAGGAGCCCGGCGACGAGGAACAGGCTCAGCTTCGACTTCATCCCGAGTCTCCTTTGTCTACTATGTAACTACACAATAGCGTGTTCAGGTGAGGTTAGTGCCTGGTTTCAGGCACGACAAAGTGGGTCCGCGGAGCGGACCCCCGAGGAGTCAGCTCAGCCCCGGGACCTGCTCAGTGCAGGTTGTGCGGCGGCAGCTCGTGCGGCGGCGGCATCCGCAGCCGCTTGCTGCCCTTCGCGTCCTTCAGCGGCTTGCGGATGACGGTGACGCCACCCATCAGTGCCAGCCCCTTGACCCGCAGCACCGGGCCGCCGGTCGGCTCGACGCCGCGCGGGCCGACGTAGCCGCCCATGATCCCGACGCCCTGCATGATGACCTGGACGTCGGGGCCGACGGTGATGTTGACGCCTCCCATGATCGCGTTGGCGTAGATCACCGTCTCCTGGGCCGAGAACTGCGCCTGACGCATGTCGAGCTCGGCACCACCCATCAGCGCGATCACGTTGCCGGTCGCCGGCACGGTCCAGACCCCACGCCGGTCGACGCCGCTCATGATCGCCACGTAGAGCTGGCTCTCGATCGGCTTGTCGGCGTAGACCGCAGGGCTGTTCCCGGCTGCGGGCGCGGGCTGTCGAACCGGCGGAGCGGGTGTCCCCGCCGCCGGCAGGTCGACGGTGATCGGGATCAGGTCGGCGTACGTCTTGGCCTTGAAGGTCGCCTCGAGGCGGTCGTCGAGCTCATCGATCTCCAGGCGTCCCTCGCCAGCGGCCTCGCGCAGGATGTCGGCCACCTTGTGGCGGTCGGCATCGCTGATCCGCAGATTCGGATCAGGAACCGGGTCGCGAAATGGCTCGGGGGTCGTTCCCATGGGGCGAATGCTAGTGGGGGCCTAGGACCTGCGCCTCAACAATCCCCCCGATGGCATCACTCGAGACCGAGATGTTGCTTCAACGTACGCTTCGGAGGACGCGGGCCCCGCCGCTTGACGGTCACGTCACCGAGCACGGCGATGCCGCGCACCCGGACCACCGGGGAGTCCGCGGTGAGCGCCTCGGGCACCTTCGACGACGGCTCCTTGAAGTCGCCCAGGACGCCGTTGCCCTCGACGATCACGTGCACGTTCGGCGGCACCGTGACCTTCACGCTGCCCAGGACCGAGGTCGCGTTGATGACCACCTCGCGCGCGGAGTAGTGCGCTTCGCGCAGGTCGATGTTGGCATCGCCGAGCACTGCGTTGACCGAGAGGTGCTGAGGGACCACCCAGACCCCCTTGCGCTCGACGTTGCTCAGGAACGCGCTGGCGCTGTCGGACTCGTCGCCCTGACCGTAGACGACGGGCACGGCGCCGGCACCGGGCGCGGCGGGTGCCACCGGCGGCTTCCCCGCGACCGGGAGGTCCTCGGTGATCGGCTCCAGGTCGGCGTACGTCTTGGCCTTGTAGGTCTCCTCCAGCCGCTCCTCGAGCTCCTCGAGGTCCAGCCGCCCCTCGCCCGCGGCCTCGCGCAGGATGTCAGCCACCGCATGGCGGTCGGCGTCGCTGACCCGGAGGTCGGCTCGTCGAGGCTGGCCGGGGTGCGGTTCAGGAAGTCCCATGATCAGGAATGCTATCGGCGTACACGTCACACGTCTCTCAGGTTCGACCCTGAGACGTGGCACTCACCTCTGGGTGAGTACCCCAGTAAATAGTGGGTACTCCCGAAACCGGACGGCGGCCGCCAGCATGGATGACATGTCAGAGACCGATCGAAACTCGACCCTCCCGACCGATGTCAGCCTGCTGGGCCTGGGCGCGATGGGCAGCGCTCTGGCGGCCGCGCTGCTCGACGCCGACCGCTCCGTGACCGTCTGGAACCGCACCGCCGGCCGGACCACCGACCTGGTGGCCCGCGGCGCCGAGGCAGCGGCCTCGGTCCGCGAGGCCGTGCTGGCGAGCCCGGTCGTCATCGCCTGCCTCCTCAAGCGCGCCTCGGTCGAGGAGACCCTCGGCCCGGTCGCCGCCGAGCTCCGGGGCCGCACCCTCGTCAACGTCACGACCACGACCCCGAGCGAGTCCCGCGAGCTCGCCTCCTGGGCGGCCGAGCGCGGCATCGACTACCTCGACGGCGCCATCATGGCCGTGCCCGCGATGATCGGGTCCGGCGCGGGTCAGATCTTCTACAGCGGTTCGCGGGCCGCGTACGACGCGCTGCTCCCCACTCTCGACGTCTGGGCGCCCAGCGAGTTCCACGGCGAGGACGCCGGTCGGGCGTCCCTGGTGGACCTGGCGATGCTGTCGGGGATGTATCAGATGTTCGCGGGCTTCGTCCACGGCGCCGCGATGGTGGCGTCGATGGGGATGAGCGCGGCCGACTTCGCTGCCCGGCAGGCGCCCTTCCTGGCTGCGATGACCGAGGGGCTCGACGGCTTCGCGAAGGTCATCGACGGGGGCGACTACACCGTCGAGGGTCAGCAGAGCCTGGACTTCTCCGACCTCACCGACATCGTGCGGGCCAGCGAGGAGGAGGGGGTCGACCCCTCCCCCATCGCCGGCGTCCAGGCACTGATCAGCAGACAGATCGCCGCAGGACATGGATCCGAAGGATTCGCCAGGATCTACGAGAGCCTGCGATCCGACGCGTAGCTCAGTCGGCGAGCGGGAGGTAGACGCGACCTCCCGCCGCCGCGAACTCCTTCGACTTCTCCATCATCCCGGCCTCGATCTCCTCGGGAGTCGCCCCGTCGTTGCCGAAGCGGTCGCGTACGTCCTGGCTGATCTTCATCGAGCAGAACTTCGGGCCGCACATCGAGCAGAAGTGGGCGGTCTTGGCGTTCTCCGCCGGCAGGGTCTCGTCGTGGAAGCTCTCCGCGGTGACCGGGTCCAGGGAGAGGGCGAACTGGTCGCGCCAGCGGAACTCGAAGCGTGCCTTGGAGAGCGCGTCGTCGTGGTCTCGGGCACCGGGGTGACCCTTGGCGATGTCGGCGGCGTGGGCGGCGAGCTTGTAGGTGATCACGCCGGTCTTCACGTCGTCCTTGTCGGGGAGGCCGAGGTGCTCCTTCGGGGTGACGTAGCAGAGCATCGCGGTGCCGTGCATCGCGATCGTGGCCGCGCCGATGGCGGAGGTGATGTGGTCGTAGCCGGGTGCGATGTCGGTCGCGAGCGGGCCCAGCGTGTAGAACGGCGCGCCGTGGCACCACTCCTGCTGGAGGCGTACGTTCTCCTCGACGAGGTTGAGCGGGACGTGGCCGGGGCCCTCGACCATGACCTGGACGTCGTGTCGCCAGGCGCGCTCGGTCAGCTCGGCGAGGGTGCGCAGCTCGGAGAGCTGGGCCTCGTCGTTCGCATCCGCGGTGCTACCCGGACGCAGGCCGTCACCGAGGGAGAAGGCGACGTCGTACTGCTTGAAGATCTCGCAGAGCTCGTCGTAGTGGGTGTAGAGGAAGTTCTCCTGGTGGTGCGCCAGGCACCAGCCGGCCATGATCGAGCCGCCGCGGGACACGATGCCGGTGACGCGGTTGGCGGTGAGCGGGACGTAGCGGAGCAGGACCCCGGCGTGGATCGTCATGTAGTCGACGCCCTGCTCGGCCTGCTCGATGACGGTGTCGCGGAAGACCTCCCAGGTCAGCTTGTCGGCCTCGCCGTTGACCTTCTCCAGCGCCTGGTAGATCGGCACGGTGCCGATCGGGACGGGGCTGTTGCGCAGGATCCACTCGCGGGTGGTGTGGATGTCGTCGCCGGTGCTCAGGTCCATCACCGTGTCCGCGCCCCAGGTGATCGCGTGGGTGAGCTTGTCGACCTCTTCCTCGATGGAGGAGGTGACCGCGGAGTTGCCGATGTTGGCGTTGACCTTCACCAGGAAGCGCTTGCCGATGATCATCGGCTCGGACTCGGGGTGGTTGACGTTGTTGGGGATGATCGCGCGTCCCGCCGCCACCTCCTCGCGGACCAGCTCGGGGTCGCAGCTCTCCCGCACCGCGACGTAGGCCATCTCCTGGGTGATGATGCCCTTCCTCGCGTAGTGCATCTGGGTGATGTTGCCCGTCCCTGTCGACACAGCCTTGCGCGGCAGGCGGCGCTCGCCCTGCCACTCCTGGCGAGCCGCGCCGCGGCGTACCGCTGCCTTGCCGTTGTCCAGCAGCTCGGTCCGGCGACCCTCGTAGGCCTCGGTGTCTCCGCGCTCCTCGACCCACTCGTCACGACGCGGCGGGAGGCCGACCTGTGGATCGGATCCAGGTCCTTCGGTGCAGTAGCGGTCGAACGTCTCGCCGTTGGTCAGTGCGACCCGGGTCACCGGGACCTTCAGGTCGCCGAGCTCGAGGCGGGTGTGGGCGGGGTGGACGGTCATCGGTTCTCCTGGGTGTGAGCGATCGGGCCCCGGCCTCTTCCGAGGGTCCAGGTCTGGCTGGTTCGGAGCTGTCGGGTGACGTACGCCGCGGCCTGCTCCGCTGCCTTGTGCAGCGGAGCACCGTGGGCGAGGTGGGCGGCCAGGGCTGAGCTGTAGATGCAGCCGGTGCCGTGGTCGTTGGTCGTGGGGACGGCGGGGTGCGTGAGTGGGATCGGCGGTCGTCCGGGCTCGGCGAGCCAGTCCGTGCAGGTCCCGGTCGCCTCCGGGTCGCCGCCCGTGACGATCACCGCGGCGTCGGTTGCGAGGGCGGCGGCGAGAGCCTCGGGCGGTCCGTCGTGCCCGGCCAGAGCCCGCGCCTCGTCGAGGTTGGGAGTCACGACGGTGGCGACGGGGAGGAGGTGGTCGAGGTAGGCGCGGCGTACGTCCTCCCCGCCGAGCACCGCACCGGAGGTGGCGACGAGGACGGGGTCGACGACGATCGCAGGTTGTGAAGTCGAGAGTGGCCTATAGGTCACTCTCAGCTTCACAACCCGCTCCGCGAACGCCTTCACCGCTGCTGCGGTGCCGAGCATGCCCGTCTTGACGGCCGCAACGGGGAGGTCGTCGAAGACCGCATCCAGCTGAGCCTCGATGGTGGCGAGCGGGACCGGGTGGATGTCGCTGACCCCGGTCGTGTCCTGGGCGGTGACCGCGGTGATCACACATGCGCCGTGGACCCCGAGCGCTGCGAAGGTCGCCAGATCGGCCGCCGTGCCCGCCGCTCCCCCGGAGTCGGTGCCCGCGATCGTGAGTGCGACCGGCGGGTTCATCGGACCACCTCCGCGCTGGCGAGAGCGGCCAGCAGATCGCTCACCACCTGCCCCGGCTCGTCGGCTCGCATCACCGCGCCCATCACGGCGACCCCGTAGGCACCTGCGCCGACCGCTTCAGTGGCGTTGACCGGAGTGATCCCGCCCAGGGCGTACGTCGGGAGCGGCAGGTCGGCGAACGCGCCCGGTCCCAGCGGCGGCCCGTAACCCGGCTTCGACCCCGTCAGCGCGTACGGGCTGAGCATCGCGTAGTCGAACCCGTCTGCGGCGGCTGCGGTGACGTCGGGTCGGGAGTGGCAGCTGCGCCCGAGGTGTAACACGCTGTTACACCCACTATCCGGTCGTCTTGAACGACCGGATAGTGCGTCGAACGACGTGTTACCCCGAGCGCCGGCCGGAAGATGCACCCCCACCGATCCGGGCAGCGGACCGTGCGCGGCGATCACCGCGAGGCCGAGCTCGGCCGCCGCTGCAGCCAGCTTCGCTCGTTGCTCGGGCGGCTCGTCGAGCTCGCGTACGACGACATGGGTGAGGCCGGCGGCCCGGCACTCGGCCAGGGTCGCGAGCAGGCTGCGGCCCAGTGGCAGCTGGGAGCGGTCGGTGAGCACCAGGAGTCGGGGCAGGGTCATGCGATCCGGCCCTCCATCGGCGAGGAGGCCCGGGCGACGGCCTGGCGTGGGATGCGGCCGGCGGCCCGGGCGGCGGTACCGGCCGCGACCGCCAGTCGCAGCGCCCGAGCCATGCCGACCGGGTCGTCGGCGCGGGTCACCGCGGTGGCGGCGAGGACGGCGGAGCAACCGAGCTCCATCGCCAGGGCCGCGTCGGAGGCGGTGCCGACCCCGGCGTCGAGCACGACCGGCACGTCGACAGCGGCCACGACGGCCTCGATGGCGTGGGGGTTGAGGATGCCGAGCCCCGACCCGATCGGTGAGCCGAGCGGCATCACCGCCGCGCAGCCGGCGTCCTCGAGTCTCCGGGCCAGAACCGGGTCGTCGGTGGCGTACGGGAGCACGGTGAAGCCCTTGCGCACCAGCTGCTCCGCGGCCTCGACGAGCTCGACAGCGTCGGGCATCAGCGAGGTCTCGTCGCCGATCACCTCCAGCTTCACCCAGTCGGTCTCGAGCGCCTCGCGGGCCAGCTCGGCGGTCAGCACCGCCTCGCGTGCCGAGAGGCAGCCTGCGGTGTTGGGCAGGATCGGCACGTTCGCGGCTCGAAGCGACTCGAGCAGGCCGCCGGCTGCCGTCGAGGACGTACGCCGCATCGACACCGTCACCAGGCCCGGCTCGGCCGCGGCGATGACCTCCGGGAGCAGCGCCAGATTGGGCAACCCGCCGGTGCCGAGGAAGAGGCGCGAGGACAGCTCGCGGCCGGCGATCCTGAGTCCATTCTCGGGCACGCTCATCCGCCCTGCACCGCCGTCACGATCTCGACGACGTCGCCGTCGTGGAGCAACCGGTCCGCCCAGTCGTCGCGGGGAACGATCTCCTCGGCGACCGCGACCGCGATACCGCTCGGTCGCCGGTCGCCGGTCCTGGTCTCGAGCAGGTCGGCGACGGTGCCGCCGACCTCCATCGGCTCGCCGTTCACGGTGATCTTCATCCGTCCTCCTTCATCAGGAACCGGCGAGGGTCCAACGCAGACTCCACCGCCCCTGTCTCGATGTGGTCGGCGACCAGCCGCGCGATGAGAGGCGCGAGCAGGACGCCGTTGCGATAGGCGCCGGCAGCGAGCACGACGCCGGGCTCCTGGGTCGGGCCGACGAGCGGCAGGTTGTCCGCGGTCCCGGGGCGATCGCGCGAGGTCACCTCCGCCACGCTGGCCCGGTCGAGCCCTGGTACGACCCGGCGGGCTGAGTCGAGCAGGCGCCACACGCCCTCGACGGTCGGCAGCAGCGGCCCGTCGCGTTCCTCGGAGGTCGCCCCGATGACGACCTCGTCGCTGTCTGTCCGCGGCACCACGTAGACCTGCTCGCCGTGGGCCCAGGCGCGCACCGTGCGCTCGACCCGCTCCGGTGTCCGCAGGCGCACCACGTCGCCGCGGACGGGGCGGATGAGGGAGGAGAACGGAGCGGGCAGCCGCGCGCCGGTCGCGATCACGGTCAGGTCGGTGGCCTCATCACCTTCACCAACACGCGTGTCACCAACACGCGCGTCACCGACCCGCGCGAGCAGCGCCGCAACGACCGCGCGCGGGTCGACGGAGTGGTCGTCGGCGAGCAAGGCGCCGCCGCCGACCCGGCCGAGCCCGGGTTCGTGGCCCAGCAGGTCGCGCCGCCCCAGCCGTTCGTAGGAGACCCCGGCGAGATCGAGCACCGCGAGCTGCCGCTCGACCTGCTGGACGTCCCCGGCGTCGACACCGACCAGCAGTGTCCCGCGGGTGTGCACGGGCACCCCGAGCCGGGAAGCGAAACCGGGCCAAAGCTCGAGCGACGACAGGCACAGCCGGGTCAGCGACTCCTCCCCGTACCAAGCCTCACCGGCCGGGCTGAGCATGCCGGCCGCAGCGTACGACGCCCCCGACCCCGGCGCGGGGTCGATCACCATGACGTCGTGGCCACGACGGATCAGCTCGTCGGCGACGGACAGCCCGACGATTCCGGCACCGAGGATCCGCACCCGCATCACGCCACCGCCGTCACGAGCTCCTTCGCGGCTTGGACCGGATCGGGTTGTCGCCAGAGCCCGCCGATCACGGCGACCCCGTGGGCACCGGCAGCGCGCACCGGCCCGGCGGACTCGGTCGTGATCCCGCCGATCGCGATCAGCGGCAGCACACCGGCGGCCTCGGTGACCGCAGAGACGCCCAGCGGGTCGGGGAGCCCGGCCTTGGACGTGGTCGCGAAGACCGGCCCGAAGCCGGCGTAGTCGGCGCCCGCGGCGGCGGCCTCCTCGACCGCTGCCCGGTCCCGGCAGGTGGCGCCGATGATCAGCCCGGGCGTGACGGCGTCGGCGATCCGCCGGGCCTCGTCCAGCGGTAGGTCGGAGGCACCGAGATGGACCCCCTGCGCACCGACCGCGAGCGCCACGTCGAGCCGATCGTCGACGACGACACAGCAGTCGTACGCCGCGACCAGCTCGATCACGCTTGCGGTGAGCACGAGCAGCTCACGGGTGGTCGCGGTCTTGTCGCGTACCTGGAAGCCGTCGACCCCTGCCGCGGCGAGCGCAGGCAGGAGCGTCAGGTCGTCGGTCGTGGAGACGAGGCAGAAGAGTCTCGGGAGGGCAGACAGCACGTCAGGTCACTTCCTTCGCCGGCATGATCCGGATCAGGTATTACGGTCGGAGCGGCTCCAGCTCCCTCTCAGCCCGCTGCCGCGGACTCCCGTGTGGTTGGGTCCCGATCACTGTAACGGAGTCATGGGGACCCGACGCAAGGGGTTCACCCGATCATGGACGACCGACCTCCGCGCTGCGCGAGCGGCTTGAGCTCACACGCCTCCGCGAAACCGTCGGACTCGATACCCAGCGCGACATTGGTGCGGGTCGAGAAGTTGGCGAACCCGATGACCGCGGTCAGCTCGACCACAGCCGCCTCACCGAGCTGCGCGACCAGCCCCGACACCATCTCGTCGGTGACGGTCGGCTCTGCCTGGCTCATCGCCTCGGCGTACGCCATCACGTCCCGCTCCAGCGGCGTGAACACACCCGACTCACGCCAGCGCGGCACCTCCCGAGCCTTGACCATGTCGAGGCCGCGGTTGTGCGCCTCGAAGTAGTTGAAGTCCAAGCACCAGCTGCACCCCACCGCCGAGGCGACGGTCATGTGGGCGAAGGACTTCAGCTGCTCGTCGCAGACGTCCCACTTCTTCACCTTGGACCCGAGGCCGGACATGCCCATCAGGACCTTCTGGTTGTGCCAGTAGACGCCGACCGAGGACGGCACCTGACCGAGCATCTTCGTGGCGAAACGCTTGATCAGCATCCCCTTGAAGCCGGTGATCTCTGCGGGGGCGATGCGGGTGGCGGTCATTTCTCCTCCTGGGTCCCGGCCCCGTCCTTCGGGGCTCTCGACACCTAGACGACAGACGCGCGCGATCTGTGACATCCCAGGCGGCGTACGATTCTCTTCCGTGGCTGACGTTGAGTTCCGGTACTCCGACCTCCTCCCCACCGGCAAGGACGACACTCCTTACCGGTTGATCACCAGCGAGGGGGTGGAAGAGATCGAGGTCGACGGGCGCAAGTTCCTCAAGGTCGACCCCGAGGCGATCCGCCTGCTGACCGCCGAGGCGATGAAGGACATCAACCAGTACCTCCGCCCGGCCCACCTCAAGCAGCTCCGCAAGATCATCGACGACCCCGAGGCCTCGGGCAACGACCGCTTCGTCGCGCTCGACCTGCTCAAGAACGTCAACATCTCCGCCGGCGGGATCCTGCCGATGTGCCAGGACACCGGCACCGCGATCGTGATGGGGAAGAAGTCCGAGGGCGTGCTGACCGGCTCCGACGACGCCGAGACCGTGTCGCGGGGTGTCTTCGACGCCTACACCAAGCTCAACCTCCGTTACTCGCAGCTCGCGCCGCTGACGACGTACGAGGAGAAGAACACCGGCTCCAACCTGCCCGCGCAGGTCGAGATCTACTCGACGGCCGAGGGCGAGAACGGCCCGGAGTACAAGTTCCTCTTCATGGCCAAGGGTGGCGGCAGCGCCAACAAGTCGTTCCTGTTCCAGGAGACGAAGGCGATCCTCAACCCGGACAAGATCCTCACCTTCCTCGACGAGAAGATCCGCTCGCTGGGCACGGCCGCGTGCCCGCCCTACCACCTCGCCGTCGTCATCGGCGGGACGTCCGCGGAGTTCGCGCTGAAGACGGCCAAGTACGCCTCGGCCCACTACCTCGACAACCTCCCGACCGAGGGCTCGATGTCCGCCCACGGCTTCCGCGACACGGAGCTCGAGGAGAAGGTCTTCGAGCTCACCCAGTCCTTCGGGATCGGCGCCCAGTTCGGCGGCAAGTACTTCTGCCATGACGTACGCGTCGTCCGACTGCCCCGCCACGGCGCGAGCTGCCCTGTGGCGATCGCGGTCTCCTGCTCCGCCGACCGCCAGGCGCTGGGCAAGATCACCCGCGACGGCGTCTTCCTCGAGCAGCTCGAGACCGACCCGGCGCAATACATGCCCGACGCCGGCATGGCCGAGGAGATCTCGGCGGGCGAGGTCGTCGACATCGACCTCAACCAGCCGATGTCGGAGATCCTCGCGACGCTGTCGCAGCACCCGGTCAAGACCCGGCTCTCCCTGTCCGGCCCGATGGTGGTGGCCCGCGACATCGCGCACGCCAAGATCAAGGAGCGCCTCGACGCGGGCGAGGAGATGCCCGACTACATGAAGAACCACCCGGTCTACTACGCCGGCCCGGCCAAGACGCCGGAGGGCATGGCGAGCGGGTCCTTCGGGCCGACGACCGCCGGCCGGATGGACTCCTACGTCGAGCAGTTCCAGGCCGCCGGCGGCTCCATGGTCATGCTCGCCAAGGGCAACCGCTCCAAGGTCGTCGCCGAGGCGTGCGGGACCTACGGCGGCTTCTACCTCGGCTCGATCGGCGGCCCGGCCGCCCGACTCGCCCAGGACTGCATCAAGTCCGTCGAGGTGCTCGAATACCCCGAGCTCGGCATGGAGGCGGTCTGGAAGATCGAGGTCGAGAACTTCCCCGCCTTCATCGTCGTCGACGGCGAGGGCAACGACTTCTTCACCGACCCGAGCGGCACCACCACGATTCCGCTCACCGGCATCCGGGTGCGCTCCAAGGAGCGCTGAGCCTCGGCGGATGCGGGACGACCGGATAGGTTGATGGGCGCTGATCCCCGACGACGAGGAGACCCCCATGCAGTGCCCCATCGACGGTGCCACGCTGGTGATGAGCGAGCGCCAAGGCATCGAGATCGACTACTGCCCGCAGTGCCGTGGTGTGTGGCTGGACCGTGGCGAGATCGACAAGATCATCGAGCGGTCCGTCGGCGCCCCGCAGCCCGGCAGCTACCAGCAGCCCCGCCAGGAGCAGCGCGACGAGCGACGCTACGAGAAGCGGGACTACGAGCGGCGCGACTACGACGACGACCGCCGCCACGACAAGCGCCGCAGCCACCACAAGGAGTCCTGGCTGGGTGACCTCTTCGGCTGAGCCTGCGGGAGGCCACGGAGGCGCCAGGCAGCCCCTGCGACACGCCGACTTGCGGCGTGTCGCAGAGGCTTCTTGCGGGCCTTGTGGCCCGCCCCTCACGTCAGAGCAGCAGGTTCCACCTAGACGTCGTTGTCGCGCCGGTTCTCCGGCGGCGCCTCGCTCGGTCCGGACCCCAGCGTGTCCGGGTCACCGGACTCGGAGTCGGGGTAGCCCGCCGTCGAGTCCGACGGCGCGATCGGAGTCTCGCTCTCGTCCTCGTCGAGGCGCTGGGTCTCGGAGACCTGCCCGGACTCCTGGGTGTATTCGGGGTCGTCGGGCCCCTCTGCTGGAAGCTGCTCGTGGCTCATGCCCGTGCGGTACCCGCTTGCCGGGCGAACCACTCCCTCCGCAGCAGCCCGAACACCCACGAGTCGGAGACGTCGCCGTTCACGACGCAGTCCTCGCGTAGCGTTCCCTCCAGCGTGAACCCGAGCTTCTCCAGCACCCGGGCGGAGGGGGCGTTGCGAGTGTCCGCCTCCGCCTGGACCCGGTTGAGGTCGAGCGTGTCGAAGGCCCAGGTGAGCACGGCACCAGCCGCCTCGGTCGCATAACCATGACCCCAGGCCACCTCGCCGAGGCAGTAGCCGAGCGAGGCGCTGCGGAAGTCCGGGTTCCACGAGTTGAAGGTGCACCATCCGAGGAACACCGAGTCCCGTTCGATGGCCACCCGCACGCCGTCCCCCTTCTCCGCCATCTCCTGAGACCTGGCGATGAACTGCCCGGCACGGGCCCGATCGGTCCACGGCGGTGAGTCCCAGTAACGCAGCACGTGGGCGTCGCTCTGCAGCGCGAACAGATCATCCGCATCGGTGTCGGTGAACGGCCGCAGCCGCAACCGGGACGTGACGAGCGTCGGGGTGGTCAGTGACATGGCCCCGATGCTGTCAGCCGGGATGGCTCGTCGCACCAGATTTTCTGTGCTTCGGCCGTCCCTCATGCGAGCCCGAGCGCCGACTTCGCTTCCCGCCACGCCTCGGGGCTTCCTGCCGCCAAGAGCCCTTCACGGCGATCCGTCGGATCGTACGCCGAGCCGTCCAGGCGGGCCACGACCCCGCCAGCCTCCCTCAGCAACAGAGCGCCGGGGGCGTGGTCCCACGGCAAGGTGCGCCAGTACAGCATGAAGTCGCCATCACCCCTCGCGAGTGCGGGGTACTCGATGCTGGCAGCTGTCGCTTGCGGCTCCAGCGTCGCGAACCGATGCTCGTTCTGCTCGATCACAGCCCGGACATCGACGGGAAGAAACCGCTTCTTGACCGCGCCCTCGAGGCTGCTCGAGGACCGCGGGACCGCGAGGCGCTCTCCTGTCTCGGTCTCGAACGCGCCGGCTCCTGATTCGGCGACGTAGGTCCGGGAGTGCTCGGGTTGGTGGATGACCGCGAGCACGGTCTCGCTGTTGCGGACCAGCGCAACCATCACTCCGTGATCTGGCGAACCCGCTGCGAAGGCGCCGGTGCCGTCGAGGGGATCGAGCAGCCACACCGGCCGCTCGCCCGAGAGATGGCGAAGCAGTGACGGGTCCCGAGCGGCGGCCTCCTCCCCGACCACAACGCTTCCCGGCACCGTGGCGCACAGGCGAGCAGAGAGCGCCCTCTCGCATTCCTGATCGGCAACGGTGACCACCTCACCAGGCGACTTCTCCCACATGTCCGAGGTCGTCAGCGCACGGAACCTCGGGCGCAGAAAATCGTTCGCCGCCTCTCGCACCTCATCGACCACGCGGTCCACGTCGTAACCCACGGCGCAAAGGTACGAGAGACCGCTCACCCGGCCGCACGCCGCATCGGCAGCTCCGCCTCGACCCATCGATGTTGTCGGTGGTCGGTCTCATACTGAGCCGCGTGGAGGCAGTCGAGGCGCTGAAGCAGCTGGGCGGGATCGGCCGTGCTGGCGACATCGTCGCGCTGTCCAGCCGACGGCGCCTTCGCACCGCGGTGTCGAACAAGGCGATCATCCACGTCGACCGCGACCGTTACGCACTCCCGGTCACCGACCTCGGTCGCCGCCTCGCGGTGGAGCACAACCTCCATCTCACCCATCTCAGCGCGGCGCTCCATCACGGGTGGGAGGTGCGTGCCTCCCCGAGCGTTCCCCATCTTCTCCTGCCTCGCGGGAAGGAGCGGCCCACCAGCATGGCCAGGTTCTGGACGTACGACGCCCAGCGCGACGATCTCGACGGCTGGTCCACCGGACCGCTGCTCACCGTCATGCTGTGCGCTCGCGATCTTCCGTTCGCGAGCGCGCTGACTGTCGCGGACTCGGCGCTGCGCCACGGTTCGCTGACGCACCAGGAGCTCGTCGCGGCCAGCCGGGCCTGGCGCGGCGGTAACAACGCGCAGGTCGAGAAGGTCGCCGCGTACGCCGACGGTCTGGCCGCCAACGCCTTCGAGTCCGGTCTGCGTGCGATCACCGCCGCCGCGGGCCTCGAGTTCGTCCCGCAGTTCGAGGTGCGCGTCGGCGCGCTGACGGTGCACCCCGATCTCGTCGACCCGATCCGCGGCATCATCCTCGAGGCCGACTCCTGGGGCTTCCACGCCGACCGCGAGGCGCACGACCGCGACTGTCAGCGCTACACGATGCTCGCCGCCGACGGCTGGATCGTGTTGCGGTTCACCTACGACCAGGTGATGTTCCAGCCCGACTATGTGCTGCGGTGCATCGAGATGGCTCTCGTCCAGCGCTCCGTGGCCTGACCCCGGCCTCGGCGCACCTTGAATCCGGCTGCGACACGCCAATTGACGGCGTGTCGCGAGCTGTACGCGGAGGGTTGGGGGCCTCCCGGGTCACGCTCATCGCGTAGGGCCCTGGAGGTCGGTGACAGCGACGTGCTTGACGCGGATCCCCCAGTCCTCGCGGGACCGACGGGTGGCGTCGTACGCGACCTCCGTGAGGCGCTGGGTGGCGGCGAGGAACTCGTCCCGGTCGACGATTCCGGCGAACTCTCGCAGCCGGGCACGGATGGCGCGTTCGAGCTGCTGGTGAGGGTGGTCGACCCGGTAGGTGATCGAGGGGTCCTCGAACTCGAAGTAGACCTCCAGCGCCGCCTCGCAGACGTAGTCGTCGCGGCAGACGAGCGGCTCCCGCATCAGCAGCACCTGCTCGCGCATGTCGAACCGGGCAGCGACCCGGTCCAGCAGCGGCACGATCGTGTTGAGACCGGGCTTCAGCGTCGTTCGGTAGCGACCGCCGCGCTCGACCACGAAGCACGTCGCCGCCGGGACGATCTTGACACTCATCAGCATCGCGGCGACGACCACGACAGCAAGCAGCACGACCACGAGACCCGGAGACATGCCGGTCAGGCTACCGGCGTACGTCTGCCGACGCTTACCTCCGAGGCGTTGGATAACCGGTTGATCGAGCGATCACCGCGACCAAGACTCGTACCGTGCGGAGCTATGAGGATCTGGTGGCCGAGGCCGAAGCTGCAGACGTGACCGGCTGGGGCTTCGGCTGGTTGGAGGGGCGGGCCACCGAAGAGCGGCCGAGATGGCGTTACTCCCGGCTCTTGGCGGCGCGGCTGGCCGAGGCCGAGAGCGCGCTGGACATCGACACCGGCGGCGGCGAGGTCGTCGACGAAGCCCCGGTGCTCCCGCGTCGGCTGGCGGTGACCGAGAGCTGGTAGCCGAACGCGCGGCGCGCCCGTGAGCTGCTGGGCCCGCGTGGAGTCGAGGTCGTCGAGACGCGTCCCGGCGAGCCGCTGCCGTTCGCCGACGGTACGTTCGACCTCGTCACCTCTCGCCATCCGGTCTCGCCCGACTGGTCGGAGATCCGCCGTGTGCTCACCGACGGCGGCCGCTATCTGGCCCAGCACGTGGGTCCGGCCTCGGCCTTCGAGTTGATCGAGCTCTTCCTCGGGCCGTTGCCGGAGGCGCGCCTGAGCCGAGATCCCGAGAGCGAAGCCGCGGCGGCGCGCGCCGCGGGGCTCGTCGTCGACGATCTGCGCACCGCCAGGCTCCGGATGGAGTTCCACGACATCGGCGCCGTGGTGTGGACGCTTCGCAAGTGCGTGTGGTGGGTTCCGGACTTCTCCACCGAGAGGTACGCAGAGCGCTTGCGTGACCTGGACGCCCGCCTGCGCAGCGACGGACCGTTCGTCGCCTACTCCTCCCGCCACCTCATCGAGGCCCATCGCACGTAGGCGGCCACGGTGACGCGTCGGCGCGTCAGCCGACGATGCGCTCGGCCCGCGCGGACTCCTCCTTGGCCGCCTCGACCGCCTTGAGGGCCTCCGCATGAGCCTCACGCTGAGCCTGCTCGATGGCGTTGCGCGGGCCGGGTAGGGGCGGCGTACCTTCCTCGTCGTCGCGACGATCGGCTGTCTTCGAGGCGCTGTCGGCGAAGGCGCCGGTGACGGTGCGCATCGCCTCGGTGAGCTCGCCGGGGATGACCCAGAACGAGTTGCCGTGAGCGGCGAGGGAAGGCAGCATCTCGAGGTATTTGTAGGCCAGCACCTTGGCGTCGGCGTCGTTGGCGTGGACCGCCTGGAAGACCCGCTCGAGCGCGTTGGCCTCGCCCTCTGCCTCGAGCACCCTGGCCTGCTGGTTGCCCTCCGCCTCCAGGATGGACTTCTGCCGGGTGCCCTCGGCCTCGAGGATCAGCGAGGCGCGCTTGCCCTCGGCGTGCAGGATCGCAGCGCGCTTGTCGCGCTCGGCGCGCATCTGCTTCTCCATCGCCTCCTTGATCGACGCGGGCGGGTCGATCGCCTTGATCTCGACCCGGTTGACCCGGATCCCCCATTTCCCGGTGGCGTCGTCGAGCACCTCGCGCAGCCGCGCGTTGATCGTCTCGCGCGAGGTCAACGTCTTCTCCAGGTCCATCGACCCGATCAGGTTGCGCAGCGTGGTGACGGTGAGCTGATCGATCGCCTGCAGATAGTTGGCCACCTCGTAGGCGGCCGCCCGCGGGTCGGTGATCTGGTAGTAGAGCACCGTGTCGATGTTGACGACCAGGTTGTCCTCGGTGATGACCGGGCGCGGGTTGGAGGAGTAGACGGTCTCGCGTACGTCCAGCTTGGTGTTGACCCGGTCCACCAGCGGAATGACGAAGTTCAGCCCGGGCTGCAGGGTGACCCGGTAGCGTCCGAACCGCTCGATGTTGTAGCGCCGGGCCTGTGGCACGATCCGCACCGTCGAGGCCACCGCCCCGACCACGAGCGCGATCAGGACCAGCAGCGTCAGCAAGAGTTCCATGTCGTACGTCCCTCCTCTAGGGCGACAGCGACAGCGGGTCCCGCGGGTGCACGAGCGCCGTCGCGCCGTCGATCTCGAGCACGTCGACCCGGCACCCGACCGGGATGACCAGGTCCTCGTCGTAGGGCCGTGCGGACCACTCCTCACCGGCGAGCCGCACCAGCCCGTGGGAGAAGCTCACCTCGGCGGTGACGACCGCCTGGCGCCCGACGAGCGCATCGGTGCCGTCACGCGACGGCGGCGGGATCGCCATGTGGCGCCGGGCGATCGGCCGCACGAGCAGCACGCTGCCCCCGCCTGCGAGCGCGAAGACCAGGAACTGCACCAGCACCGGGGCGCCGAGAGCAGCGCTCCCGGCGGCAAGGAGCGCCCCGCCGGCGACGAAAGCGAACGCCAGCGTCATCGTGAACGCCTCGGCGACGCCGAGCAGCACCGCGACGATGATCCAGAAGATCGACCACATAAGCCCACCAGACTCGGTTTCCCACCAGAGTACTCCCGGTGTGGTGGCCGTCACATCAGTTCAGGACATCGGATCAGTGGGAGTTGTTCTTCCCGTTCAGCAGCGGTAGGCCCGCCCACAGGGACACGAACAGCACGAGCACGGCCACGGCCGCGACGATTCCGGCGTCGAGCGAGACGACGACGTCGAAGACGAGCAGCACCACCAGCGACGAGACGATCGCGAAGCCCACGAGACCGGCGCGCGCGCAGGCGTGGGAGGCCTTCACCAGCCACGGGCGCTGCCGGCGCCGGAACAGCATCCGATGGAACGAGACCGGCGCGATGATGAGGCAGGTGGTGATGACCGAGCCGATCAGCACGACGAGATAGATCCGTTGCTGGTAGTCAGCCAGGTCCGGGAAGCGGGGCGAGAAGGGCACCGTCAGCAGGAAGCCGGTCAGGATCTGCACCCCGGTCTGCAGCACGCGCAGCTCTTGGAGAAGCTCGTTCCAGTTGCGGGTGATGCGTTCCTCCGGCCGCTCGTCGGGACCGTCTCCCTTGATCTCGACACCGCCGGACCCGCTCGCCGTCATCAGAACACCGGCCGTCCCCCGGTCACCCCGAGAACGGTCCCGGAGACGTAGGAGGCCTCGGTGGGCGAGGCCAGGAAGACGAACGCCGGCGCGACCTCGGCCGGCTGACCGGCACGGCCCAGCGGCGTGTTGGCGCCGAACTTCTGCACCTTCTCCGGCGCCTGCGTCGCCGGCTGGAGCGGCGTCCAGATCGGGCCGGGAGCCACTGCGTTCACCCGGATCCCGTCAGGTCCGAGCTCGGCGGCGAGGTTGACCGTGAAGTTGTTGATCGCCGCCTTCGTCGCGGCGTAGTCGAGCAGGGTGGTCGAGGGTTCGTACGCCTGGATCGAGGCGTTGTTGATGACGCAGCCGGTGCTCTTCTGCAGGTGCGGGACGGCGGCCCGGGTCAGCCACAGCAGGGCGTACAGGTTGGTCTTGAACGTCCGGTCGATCCGCTCGTCGTCCATGTCCGTCAGGCCCTTGTCGCGGGCGAACTGGTAGCCGGCGTTGTTGACCAGGATGTCGAGGCCACCGAGCTCCTGCACCGTACGGTCGACGACCTCGTCGCACGCCTCGCGCTCGCGCAGGTCGATCGGGAGGGCCAGCGGCGTACGTCCGGCCTCCTCGACCAGCTTCGAGGTCGTCTGCGCGTCCGGCTCCTCCTCCGGGAGGTAGGTGAAGGCGACGTCGGCTCCCTCACGGGCGTACGCGATCGCGACCGCGCGACCGATGCCGGAGTCGCCACCGGTGATCAGTGCGACCTTGCCCTCGAGGCGACCGTGGCCCTGGTAGCTCGACTCGCCGTGGTCGGGCACGGGGTCCATCTCGCCGGTGAGCCCGGGAGGTTCCTGTTGCTGGGCGGGGAACTGGGTGTTGTCATCGCTCATGAACGGCCCGGTACCCAGATCCGACACAATGGAACCGTGAGCGAGCGTCAGCGAGTGAACCAACAGAATTTCACGCGACCGCGTCCGTACTCTGGCGCTTGCGCTACGGAGGTGGTCGCGTGAGCGGGATGGAATCGGTGATCGTCGATGGGGGCCTGGTCCTGAAGCACCGGGCGGACGGCCACCTGGAGCTGCGGGCCAACGGGATCTTCGTGATGGACACCCGGGAGACCTCGACCGAGAAGGCGCTCGCGACGCGTGCGCTCGGGCTTCACCCGGCGCCGAAGCGGGTGCTCATCGGTGGGCTCGGGCTCGGGTTCACCCTCGAGGCAGTGCTGAGCGATGCGCGGGTCGAGGCGGTGACGGTCGTCGAGATCGAGCCGCGTCTGGTCGAGTGGATGCGGACCGGCCGGGTCCCCCACGGCCCCGACCTGATGGCGGACGACCGTGTCCGCATCGAGGTCGCCGACGTGGCGGTGGTCCTGCGGGAGAGCCTGCCCGAGGCGTACGACGTCGTGCTGCTCGACGTGGACAACGGCCCCGGCTACCTGGTGCATGACGCCAACGGCGCGCTCTACGAGGCGCCCGCACTGGCCGACGCGCGGCGGGCCACGGCCCCGGGTGGCACGGTGGTGGTGTGGTCGGCGGCGGAGGCTCCGGCGCTGCTGGAGGTGATGGCGCAGGTCTTCGACGACGCCGAGGCGCTCTCCTACCCCGTCGACCTGCAGGGCCACTCGGAGACCTACTGGCTCTATGTGGGCACTGTCTCGCACGGGAATGGCACCAACTAGTCAAAGGTTGAACCAGACATGGACGACATGACGGACGACAAGAGCTTCCGCATCGAGCACGACTCCATGGGTGAGGTCCGGGTCGCGAAGGACGCGCTGTGGCGCGCCCAGACCCAGCGGGCCGTGGAGAACTTCCCCATCTCGGGCACTCCGATCGAGCCGGCGCTGATCCATGCGATCGGCCATGTGAAGGCGGCCGCCGCCCAGGCCAACCTCGACCTCGGCGTGCTCCCCGCCGACAAGGCCGAGGCGATCATCGCCGCCGCAGGCGAGGTCGCCGAGGGCCGTCACGACGACGCGTTCCCGATCGACGTCTTCCAGACCGGGTCCGGCACCTCGTCCAACATGAACGCCAACGAGGTGATCGCCTCGCTGGCCGGGCGGGCCGGGGTCGACGTACATCCCAACGACCACGTCAACGCGTCCCAGTCCTCCAACGACACCTTCCCGACCGCGATCCACGTCGCCGCCGCTGTGGCGGTCAGCGAGCAGCTGCTGCCCGCGATCGATGTGCTGGCCACCTCGCTCGAGGCGAAGGCGGAGGAGTTCTCCGGCTTGGTGAAGGCCGGACGTACGCATCTGATGGACGCCACGCCGGTCACCCTGGGTCAGGAGTTCGGCGGGTATGCGGCCACGATCCGCTATGCGGCCGAGCGGCTCGAGGCCGTGCTGCCGAGGGTGCGTGAGCTCGCGCTCGGCGGCACCGCGGTCGGCACCGGCATCAACACGCCGGCCGGCTTCCCGCAGGCCGTGATCGCGGAGCTGTCGGACCGCACCGGCCAGCCGTTCACCGAGGCGCGCAACCACTTCGAGGCCCAGGGCACCCGCGACTCGCTGGTGGAGCTCGCCGGGGCGCTGAAGACGATCGCAGTCGGCCTGGTCAAGATCAACAACGACCTGCGCTGGATGTCGTCGGGCCCGACCACCGGTCTGGCCGAGATCCACCTGCCCGACCTCCAGCCGGGTTCCTCGATCATGCCCGGCAAGGTCAACCCGGTCGTCCCGGAGGCCACGCTGATGGTCGCGTTCCAGGTGATCGGCAACGACGCCGCGGTGACCGCCGCCGGTGCCTCGGGGGCCTTCGAGCTCAACGTCGCGATGCCGGTGATGGCCCGCAACATCCTGGAGTCGATCCGCCTGCTCTCCACCTCGATGACCGTCCTGGCCGAGCGTACGGTCGACGGGATCGTCCCGGTCCCCGAGCGCCTCCGCGCCTACGCCGAGTCCTCCCCCTCGATCGTCACGCCGCTCAACAAGTACATCGGCTACGAGGCTGCCGCCAAGGTCGCCAAGCAGGCTCTCGCCGAGGGCGCCACGATCAAGGAGACGGTCATCGAGCTCGGCTACGTCGCCGACGGCACGATCACCGAGGAAGACCTCGACAAGGCCCTCGACGTCGAGTCCATGACCCACCCCTGAATCGCCGAGTCGGCCCGTCTCGACCAAAACCGCCGCCGAGTCGGCCCGTCATGACGGGCCGACTCGGCGTGATCTCAGGTCAAGACGGGCCGACTCGGCGGGTTGCTCAATACCAGCCGACGGACTGGGAGTGGCTCCAGGCGCCGCACGGGGAGCCGTAGCGGTCGTTGATGTAGCCGAGGCCCCACTCGATCTGGGTGGCCGGGTTGGTCTCCCAGTCGTCACCCGCGGAAGCCATCTTGGAGCCGGGGAGGGCCTGCGGGATGCCGTAGGCGCTGGAGGAGGGGTTGGCGGCGGAGGGGTTCCAGCCGGACTCCTTCTCCCACAGCGGCTCGAGGCAGGAGAACTGGTCCATGCCCCACCCGTAGTCGCCGAGCATCGACTTGGCGATGTCCTTGGGGTTGCGGAGATCGATCTCGATCTCTTCGACGCCTGCGATCGCCTTGACGTCGTTGCCGGCCGACAGGGTGGCCTGCTTGCCCGGGTCGGCGACCTCACGGCGGTCGCCGGAGGAGCGCGACAGCGTGGTTTCGCCGCCGCGGGCGGCGGACTCGGCCTCGATCGCGGCGCGCTGGGCGTCGCTGAGCTCGGGGAGGTCGGCGGCTGCCGCCTCACCTGCGCTCAGCTTCGCGTCGTCGGTGGCGGGACCGGTGAAGGCGACTCCACCGCCGACCGCCGCGCTGGTCCCGCCGAGGGCGAGGACGGAGAGGAGGAGGGTGGTCTTTGCGGTCGTACGCGCAGCCTTGTGCGGAACGTCCACGAGCGGGTTCGCTGGCGTGCCACGGTGACGTGGGGCGCGATGAACAGGCTGTGACACGGGCTCTCTTACGGGGGCTGAGACAGTTACGGACCCGCAAACAATGCATGAGTGCCCATGCCGTATCAAACCGGACGCACCGTTTGTGGGTCAGAAATGACCGTCCTGAGCATCACTTCCGTAACACAGGTCACACAAATCACAACCGCCCCAGACCTCACCAGGTCTGGGGCGGTTGACGTGACAAGGATTACGGCACGACGTTCTCCAGCATCTCGGTGACGAGCGCCGCGATCGGCGAACGCTCCGACCGGGTGAGCGTGACGTGCGAGAAGAGCGGGTGGCCCTTCAGCTTCTCGATCACCGCGACGACACCGTCGTGGCGTCCGACCCGGAGGTTGTCACGCTGGGCGACGTCGTGGGTGAGCACGACCTTCGAGTTGGCACCGATCCGGGAGAGCACCGTGAGGAGCACGTTGCGCTCCAGCGACTGCGCCTCGTCGACGATGACGAAGGAGTCGTGCAGCGACCGGCCGCGGATGTGGGTCAGCGGCAGCACCTCGAGCATGCCCCGGTCGATGATCTCGTCGATCACCTCCTGCGAGGTCACCGCGGAGAGGGTGTCGAAGACCGCCTGGCCCCACGGCGACATCTTCTCGCCCTCGGTGCCGGGCAGATACCCGAGCTCCTGCCCGCCGACGGCGAAGAGCGGCCGGAAGATGACCACCTTCTTGTGCTGGTTGCGCTCCATCACCGCCTCGAGGCCGGCGCACAGCGCCAGCGCGGACTTTCCGGTGCCGGCCCGGCCACCGAGGGAGACGATGCCGACCTCGGGGTCGAGCAGCATCTCCAGCGCGATCCGCTGCTCCGCGGAGCGACCGTGGATCCCGAAGGCCTCCCGGTCACCGCGAACGAGGTGGACCTGCTTGTCCGGGCCGACCCGGCCGAGCGCGGTGCCACGGTCGGACATCAGCACCAGGCCGGTGTGGCAGGGCAGGTCGCGGGCCGCGTCGAGGTCGAGGACGCCGTCGTCGTAGAGCTCGTCGAGATCCGCGGAGGCGACATCCAGCTCGGCCATGCCGGAGTAGCCCGGGTCGGAGTCGTTGATCCGCTCACCGCGGTAGTCCTCGGCCTGGAGCCCGACGGCAGACGCCTTGATCCGCATCGGCAGGTCCTTGGAGACCAGCGTGACGTCGAGCCCGTCGCCCTTCAGGTTGCGCGCGACCGCGAGGATGCGGGTGTCGTTGTCGCCCAGCCGGAATCCGCTCGGCAGCGAGGACGGGTCGGTGTGGTTGAGCTCGACCCGGATCGTGCCGCCCTCCTCCCCGACCGGGACCGCCGTGTCGAGGCGACCGTGGGTGATCCGCAGCTCGTCGAGCTGCCGGAGCGCGGAGCGGGCGAAGTAGCCCAGCTCCGGGTGGTGCCGCTTCCCCTCCAGCTCGGTGATCACCACCACCGGGAGCACGACCTGGTGCTCGGCGAAGCGCGTCATGGCCTTCGGGTCCGAGAGCAGGACGCTGGTGTCGAGAACGAACGTACGCGCTGAAGGCGACTCGCTCTCCGAGGGGGACTCCGACGCCGGTGTCGGAGCGGCCGACGCATCGGCCTCGGTGACATGCTCGTTCGTGGTTCGGTTGGCCACGCGGATCACCTCTCGCGACCGGCTCATACACCCATGAGTCCGGTCATTTCATCGTCAATCAGATGGACCGGACGGTGGACCGTCAGTCGGGGTGCCGACCGCCTCACACCCGTCGGGATCGCCAGGATCCTGACTCAGGTTCGGTTCGTGACTACTCACGTAACGGGCCTCCAGGTGCGACGGGATTTTCTTCCCCGCCGTTGTGACAACGCTACGCCGCCCGACCAATGCTCTGTGGCAACACGCAGCATTTTTCTCTGTGAACACCTGGTGACGGCACTGATTCGTGCCGGTCAGCGGCCTAGGCGACGCTCGCGGTGGGCGTAGGCCCGGAGGGCTCGCAGGAAGTCCGTACGCCGGAAGTCGGGCCAGTAGGCCTCGCAGAAGTAGAACTCCGACTTCGCGCTCTGCCAGAGCAGGAACCCACCCAGGCGCTGCTCCCCCGAGGTGCGGATCACCAGGTCGGGGTCCGGCTGGCCCTTGGTGTAGAGATGGTCGGCAATGTGCTCGACGTCGATGATCTGGGCGAGCTCCTCAAGCGAGGTGCCTCGGCCGGCGTGCTCGATGAGCAGGGCACGTACGGCGTCGGCGATCTCGCGGCGCCCGCCGTAGCCCACGGCGACGTTGACCAGCATCCCGTCCACGTCCCGGGTCGCCTCCTCGGCGGCCTTGAGCCGTTGAGACAGCCAGTCGGGCAGCAGGTCGAGCGCGCCGACCGGGTGCAGCCGCCAGCGACGTACGTCGGCCAGGGAGTCGACCGCGTCCGCGATGATCTCGAGGAGCGGCGCCAGCTCCTCGGCCGGGCGGTTGAGGTTGTCGGTGGAGAGCAGCCACAGGGTGACCACCTCGATGCCGATCTCGTCGCACCAGGTCAGCAGCGGCTCGATGTTGGCGGCGCCGGCGCGGTGGCCGTGGGCGGTCGACTGGCCGACCTCCTTGGCCCAGCGACGGTTGCCGTCGAGCATCACCCCGACGTGCTGAGGCAGCTTGGAGGTGTCGAGCTTGCGCAACATCCGCGCCTCGTAGGCGGGGTAAAGAACCCGACGTACGCCTTCCTTCCAGTCTGCCACGGGAGAAGGGTATCGGCGCCGAGCCCACATCACCCAGCGGGACGGAATTCACCGGATCTTCAGGGACGACCGATAGCCTTGCCTTCTATGACTGAGATGACGGACGCGATGCGCCACACGGTCGGCAACATCACCGACTCGGTCTCCTCGACCGTTCACGAGGCACTCCCGAAGATGCGCGGCTGGATCCATCTGGCCACCGCACCACTGACGTTGGCGGCCGGCATCGTCCTGATCGTGCTGGCGCCCGCGGGAGCTCCCCGCGTGGGTGCGACCGTCTTCACGATGGCCGCGCTCCTGCTCTTCACCGTCTCCGCGGTCTACCACCGGGTCAACGCCCTCGGGCGGTGGAACGAGCGGTGGTTCACCATCATGAAGCGCTGGGACCACGCGAACATCATGCTGATGATCGCCGGCTCCTACACGCCGTTCTCGCTGCTGCTCCTCGACGGCGTCACCCAGGTGGTGCTGCTCTCGGTGGTCTGGACCGGCGCGATCCTCGGTGTGCTCTTCCGGGTCTTCTGGAACGACGCCCCGCGCTGGCTCTACGTGCCCAACTACATCGCGCTCGGCTGGGCGGCGATCTTCTTCATCCCGTCCTTCTTCACCGGCGCGGTCGCGCTCGGTGTCGGCATCGGGATCGCCACCTTCACGCTGATCTGCGTCGGCGGCGCGCTCTACACCGCCGGCGGCGTCATCTACGGCTTCAAGCGCCCCAACCCCTGGCCGCGCTGGTTCGGCTTCCACGAGGTCTTCCACACCTTCACCATCCTGGCGTTCGTCGCCCACTACACGGGCGTCTCGCTGGCGACGTACTCCTTGCGCTGAGCCTCCTGCTCGCGCGTCGCCGCGGCGTGCCGGGCGAGCACCGCGGTGAGGACGCCGGTGCCGGCGAAGATCCCGCCCAGCACCAGCCATCCGCCGGTGCCGTGGTCGATCGCGGTGGCGGTGACGACCAGTGGCGCGAGCATGTGCGCGAGCGCGTAGCCCATCTGGCTGACCCCCTGGTAGACGCCGGCCCGTTCCTGGTCGGCGAGCTCGAACGCGAGGCCCCAGCTGCCCGCCTCCCCACGGGTCTCGGCCGCCGAGGCCGCCAGCGCAGCGAGCAGGAGTACGCAGGTGGCGACCACCGTCCCGACGTACTCCGCGGCGGCGAAGAGCACGCAGGCGGCCAGCAGCAGGAATCCGGCACCGCGCACCGCTCGTCCTGCCGTCTCGATGTCGTGGGTGCCTCGCGACGCCCGGACCTGGAAGAGCGCGACGTAGACGGTGTTGACCACGAGGAGCAGCGAGACCAGGACCGTCGGCGCATCGGTGTGGTCGGCCACCCACAGCGGCACCCCGATCGACGTGACCCCGAAGTGGATCGCCATCACCCCGCTGAGCACCGTCGCGGTCACGTAGGTGCGGTCCCGCAGCGGTGAAGGGCCGGTGGCCGTCGCCGGCCCGGACCCGGCGTCCATCGTCTCCCCCAGTCCGGCGATCCGGCGCCGGAGACCGACGAGCGGCACCGCCGCGGCCGTCGTGAGCACCCCGACGACCACCATCGTGGCGCGGTAGGCGGTCGCGGTGTCGATCGCGAGCGCCAAGGCGGCGAGCACGGTGCCGACCCCGATCATCACGTTCATCACCACCCGCAGCCGCGCCCGGACCGCCACCCGCTCGGGACCGACGAACCAACGAGCGACCAGCGTCGACTGGGCGCTCGACTGGAACCCCCGGGACGCCGAGACCCAGGTCGCGACCAGCACGAAAGCGACCACGTCCCGCGCCAAGGCGTAGGCCAGCAGGGCGATGCCGTAGCTCGCCATCGACCAGAGCTGGACCCGGTCGGCACCCCAGCGGTCGCTGAGTCGCCCACCCACGTACGTCGCCACCACGCCGACTCCGCCGGCGACGGTGAGCCCGACGCCGACGGTCACCGCGGAGAGCCCGATGACACGGGTGAAGTAGAGAGCGCTGACCGCGAAGAACATGCCACGGGCGAGCGAGAGGGCCGCGACGGCGCCGACGAGAGGGCGCTCGACCGGTTCGCTGGGAAGTCGGATCATGGGCCAGTTGTCGCACCCGGCCATCTCGAGCGCCCAACGATATAGCGTATTGCTTCATGATCACGTACGAGCTCTCGGGCAGCGACCTGAGCGAGGTGCGGTTCGCCGTCTCACCGCTCAACGAGCTCACCCTCTCGCTGCGAGCGCTGCGCGATCCCGGCCGGTTCCCGCTCCACCTGCCGTGGCTCCGCACCGTGGCCGAGGCGGACCTCGACCGGGAGGCGCTGCTGGCGCTGACCAACGACCTGCTCTGGACGCCTGACTTCCTCAACCCACGACCGCACGATCCGCTCGCCCGGCTCGAGGAGGAGCTCGAGGTCGTCGCGGCGACCCCGCCGGATCGGGTGCGCGACGACCTCGACGCCGTCCACTTCGACCCCGAGAGCCGGCCGGCGGTGCTGGAGGGACGGCCACAGGCGGTGCTGCGCCGCATCCTCGGCGCGCTGCGTGACTACTGGGAGTCCTGCTTCGAACCGCACTGGCCGCGGATGCGAGCCGTGCTCGAGGCCGACATCGTCCATCGTGGGCGCACGATCGTCCACGCCGGCATGGCCGCGATGTTCGCCGACATCTCACCGCGGGTCGCCCTCGCCGACGACCTGCTCACGATCCGGCTCACCACGTCGAAGGTCGACTACCGGCGGACGACCGCAGGCATCGGTCTCACCGTGGTGCCCACGCTGTTCACCCGCAACCCGTCGACGCCGATCTCGCCGGCCGAGCCGCCGGTCATGTTCTATCCGGCCCGCGGCCTGGGCACTCTCTGGACCGCCGACCGGCCACCGGCACCCCGGGCGCTGAGCGGCCTCATCGGAGAGACCAGGTCGATGCTGATGACGCTGCTGGGCGCCCCGGCGTCCTCGACCGAGCTGGCCGTACGTCTGGGAGTCACCACTCCGGCCGTCAACCAGCATCTACGGGCGATGCGAGCCGCCGGGCTGCTGACCTCCGCACGGCACGGGCGCTCGGTGCTGTATCTGCGCTCCGACCTCGGCGACCGGTTGATGGACGCCGCCGGATGACCCCCGGTAGATGGCGAAGGGGCGCACGGCCGTTCGACCGTGCGCCCCTTCGCCGTATCACGAGAGCCTCACATGTGCAGGGGCTCGACGGCCTTGTCGTCGCCGCCCTTGCCGACCCGCGAGTTGCGGTAGCCGTAGAGGAAGTAGATGGCGAAGCCGAGCGCCATCCACACCAGGAACCGCAGCCAGGTCTCGATGCTCAGGTTGAGCGTCAGGTAGATGCAGATCGCCGCGGCCAGGAACGGCAGGAACGGGCTGAACGGAACCTTGAAGGAGCGCGGCAGGTCCGGGCGGCGCTTGCGCAGGACCGGGACGGCGATCGAGACCAGCGCGAACGCGGTCAGGGTGCCGATGTTGACCATCTCCTCGAGCTTGCCGATCGGGGTGAAGGTGGCGACGATCGCCACGAAGGCACCGACGACGAGGGTGATCCGGATGGGCGTACCGGTCTTCGGGTTGACGTGGGCGAACTTCACCGGGAAGAGACCGTCACGGCTCATCGCGAAGATGACCCGGATGGCGCCGATCATCAGCGTCATCACGACGGTGGTCAGACCCGCGACGGCACCCGCCGAGATCAGCGTCGCGAAGCCCGGTCGACCGACGTCACGGAAGGCCGTGGCGAGCGCGGCCGAGGTGTCGATCTCGTCGTACTTCACCATGCCGGTGATGACCAGGGCGACCGCGACGTAGAGGAGCGTGCAGATCACCAGCGAGCCGATGATGCCGCGGGGCAGGTCGCGCTGCGGGTTCCTGGCCTCCTCCGCGGTGGTGGCGACCACGTCGAAGCCGATGTAGGCGAAGAAGACGACCGAGGCGGCCGAGATGATGCCGAGGACACCGAAGGTCTGCGGCTCGAGACCGAAGGCCCACTGGATCAGCGGCTGGTGGATGCCCTCGCCGCTGACGGATCCGGCGCGCTCGGGGATGAACGGGTCGTAGTTGGAGCCGGTGACGTAGAACATGCCGGCGATGATCACGAAGAGGACGATGAACAGCTTGACCGCGACGAGCGCGAGGTTGACCCGCAACGACTCCTTGATGCCGATCGCGATCAGGCCGACCAGGACCACGACCAGCAGCAGCGCAGCCAGGTTGGGCTGGCCGAACTCGGCGTTGGCGTCCGGTCCGAAGCCCTCAGGCCAGCCGAGGCCGATCTCTTCCAGGAAGGTCACCAGGTAGGCGCTCCAGCCCTGAGCGACCACGGACGCACCGAGGACCATCTCCAGGATGAGGTCCCAGCCGATGATCCAGGCGAGCATCTCGCCGAGGGTGGCGTAGGAGAAGGTGTACGCCGAGCCCGAGACCGGCACGGTCGAGGCGAACTCCGCGTAGCAGAGCGCCGCCAGGCCACAGCAGATCGCCGCGATGATGAAGGAGAAGACGACCCCGGGGCCGGCGTACTCGGCCGCGGCACGACCGGTCAGCGTGAAGATACCCGCACCGATGATGACGCCGATCCCGAAGACGGTCAGATCGACGGAGGTGAGCCGTCGCTTGAGCTTGAAATCAGGGTGGTCGGCATCGGCGAGGGACTGCTCGATGGACTTTGTTCGCCACATGGACATGAGGGATAGGAAACCACCCCGATCGCTCGACAGGAAAGAGCGGGGTGCCTTCCGTCACATCGCGCACCTGAAGCTGCTCGCCTCCGAGGTGGATCCCCCGACGTACGCAGGCCATGACGGCCACTCGCACAGCGGCCGGGTGCGGTCGGCTCCGGGATTGCCGTCCGTGACCACCTGGTTCTCGGCGGGCGCGGCGCCGTCCTCGGCCCACCGCTGGATCGCGGAGAGCGAGTCGTAGGAGGCGGAGAAAGCGACCGGGGCGAAGTTGGCGTGGTTGGCACCCGGCACCAGATAGAAGCGCGAGAAGGTCTCGGTCGCCCGCGTGCCCATCACCCGCTGGACCCGCTGGTAGTAGTCGATCGTCGAGCGGTGGCTGACCAGCTCGTCGGCGGCACCGTGGACCAGGATCAGCCTGCCACCGGCCCGGGCGAACGGTCGGAGGTCGGCATCGTTGACGTCCTGGAGCGCGGTGAGCTCGCTGATCCGGCGCTGCCACTCCCCCGGCGCGGCGGGGTCGATCGCGAACGCGCTGAGCTCCGGGTCGCGGGTGACGAAGTGCTTGGCCCACTGGTTCCAGAACTGCATGCCGTAGCCGGCGGTCACCGGCATCGGGTCTGCCGGTGCGGTGGTGCCGAAGCCGAGGACCGGTGTCGACATCCGCGCCCCGGACAGCACCGGGAACCCGGGGTAGCCCCACTCCCCGCTCGCCACCCGGTAGGGCAGCCGCCAGCTGCTGTCGGCAGCGACGACCGCGTCCACCTGCTCGCGCGAGAGACAGGTGGCACCCGGAGTCTCGCCGTCGGCGCAGACCAGCGTCTCCGGGTCGAAGTCGCAGCCGGCCTCGTCGGAGATCACCCCGTCCTCGAGGCCGTCGCCACCGTCGCAGGCGGCCAGGACCCGCTGGGCGACCAGGTCCTGCTGGTCCTTGGCCGGGAACGCACCGAACTTGCCGAACTCGTGGGTGATCCGGCCGAAGAAGAGGTCGAGGGTGGCGGCGTTCCAGGCGGGATAGGCAGAGATCACCCCGTCGAAGTCGCGCGGCCAGCGTTGGGCGACAGCGAGCGCCTCGCGGCCGCCGGTGGAGCCGCCGGCGAAGTAGGTCGTGCGCGGGGCGCGCCCGGTGGCCTTCCGGATCACGTACGTCGCGGTGTCGTGCACCTTCTTCAGCGCATCACCCGAGAAGTTGCGCAACGCCTCGTCGGAGCGGCCGAACCAGCCGTCCAGGCTGGGGATCGGGTGTCTGCCCGGATCGGCCTGATGGCCGGAGTCGCTGGCGTAGGTGGCGTAGCCGCGGCCGAGCGGGGTGCGCTGGTCGACCGGCCCGAAGGGCACGTTCTGGGCGAGGTTCGGAACGGTGCCGTTGTAGCCGCCACCGCCGAACATCATCGTCCTGCCATTCCACCCCTCCGGCAGCGCCAGGCCCATGGTGATGTCCGGGGCGGCGGGGTCGACCGGGTGGATCGCGATGTCGGCGCGGCAGTACGCCGGGATGGCGGTCGCGCCGCTCCCGGAGGCCGGCATCGACGTCGCCGCGGTCACCTCGGCACCGGTGGTGGGCAGGCCGATGCGGTGCGCCGGGACCTTCAGCCCGACCAATGACGAGCAGTCGGCGGTGTCCGTCGATGGCGCTGCGGTCGCGGGCGCGTGGCCGACGACCAGGGCCGCCGCGGCGAGGGCCAGCGACGAGCCGGCGGTCAGGAATCTGCGTACGAGACGGGTATGGGGCATCGTTGGCCTCCTGGACGGGGCCCACCTGGGCCGGCCTTCGGATCCTGTCCAGCATCGCGACGCGATGTGACGCGCGCCATGTGGCTGACGCACACATCTCCTGGGTCGGGGATGTGGCCCGTCGGGATCCGCGCGGTCGAGCGACTGCATGGGGATCGACCACACAACGGACCGGTTCACTGTGTCCCGAACCCCTATGGCGTACGTCTCACCACTTCCCTAGCGTCGCCCCTGTGACGAGCACCACACCGGCCCCGAGGTGGGCACTGCGGACCGAGGGTCTCACCAAGGACTTCCGGGGCTTCCGCGCGGTCAGCTCCGTCGACCTCGACGTCGGCGAGGGCACCGTCCACGCGCTCGTCGGCCCGAACGGCGCCGGCAAGACGACCCTGTTCAACCTGCTGACCGGCTTCCTGAAGCCCACCAGCGGGCGGATCACGGTCTTCGGTGACGACGTCACCGGGATGGCACCGGAGCGGATCACCCGGCACGGGGTGGCCCGCTCCTTCCAGATCACCAGCCTCTTCGAGAACCTCACTCCACGCGAGCACGTCGAGATCGCGCTCCAGGGGCTGACGAACCAGGGGTTGAAGTTCTGGCGGTCGGAGAAGCTGCTGGCTCGGCGCCGCGACGAGGTCGACCGGCTGCTGGCCGAGGTCGGTCTGACCGACCTGGCCGACAAGCCGACCGGGCTGATGGCGTACGGCCAGAAGCGGGCGCTCGAGCTGGCTCTCGTGCTCGCCGTCGAGCCGAAGCTGCTGCTGCTCGACGAGCCGACGGCGGGGATGGGCATCGAGGACGTCGACCGCACCATCGAGCTGGTCCGGCGCATCGCGGAGGGCCGCACGGTGGTCTTCGTCGACCACAACATGCACGTGGTCGGCCAGCTCGCCGACCGGGTCACCGTCCTCCAGCAGGGCTCCGTGCTCGCCGAGGGCCCCTACGACGAGGTGCGCGCGGACCCGCGCGTCATCACCGCCTACCTCGGGGAGGCCCACCATGCGTGAGGACCCGCTGCTCGACGTCGAGAACCTCAGTGCCTGGTACGGCGAGGCCCAGGCGCTGCGCGAGGCCACCCTGAGCGTCGGGGCAGGCGAGGTCGTCACCCTCGTCGGACGCAACGGCGCCGGCAAGACCACGCTCGTACGCTGCCTGATGGGCCTCCACAAACATCTGAGCGGCTCCATCCGGCTCGACGGCCGCGAGATCACCTCGCTGCCTGCCCACAAGCGGGCCCGCGCCGGGCTCGGCTGGGTGCAGGACGACCGCGGCATCTTCGCCAACCTGAGCGTCGAGGAGAACCTGCTCCTGCCACCGAAGGTCTCCGACTCCGGCTGGACGCTGGAACAGGTCTACGACGCCTTTCCGGCTCTCGGCAGCCGCCGGCGGGCAGGCGGCACGACGCTCTCCGGTGGTGAGCAGCAGATGCTCGCCGTCGCCCGGGTGCTCCGCACCGGCGCCCGCCTGCTCCTGCTCGACGAGCCCTCCGAGGGACTCGCCCCCGTCATCGTCGCCCAGATCGGCGACATCGTGCGGACCGCGAAGCAGTCCGGGATCGGCGTCCTGCTGATCGAGCAGAACGTACGTTTCGCCGCCACCGTCGCCGACCGCCACTACCTGCTCGCCCAGGGCCGACTCGTCGAGAGCCTGGACAACGACGAGTTCGTCGAGCGTCAGGACGAGCTGCTCGAACATCTCGGGATCTGACCCCCAGCAGATGCGCACTCCCAACCCCGCGAGGAGAGACACCATGAACAAGCGTAGAAGAACCGGCTCCACCACGCTGCTTGCCGGACTGACGGCGGGTGTCCTGGTCACCGCCGGCTGCGGCGCCGGCGGCCCGAGCGCCGGCGGCGGCGACTTCACCGACGACAAGGTCGTCCTCGCCCTGCTCAACGACGCCTCCGGCGTCTACAAGGACGTCTCCGGCCCCAACTCGAAGATCGCGATCCAGATGGCGATCGACGACTACCAGGAGAAGTACGGCGACGACGCCGTCGTCGACGACATCGAGGTGACCTCGGCCGACCACCAGAACGAGCCGGACATCGCCAACACCAAGGCCCAGGAGCTCTACGACCGCGAGGGCGCCGACGTCATCCTCGACGTACCGACCTCGTCGGCGGCGCTGGCCGTCGCGACGCAGGCCAAGAACAAGAAGAAGCTCTACATGAACATCGGCGCCGGGACGACCGAGCTCACCGGCGCACAGTGCAACAAATACACCTTCCACTACGCCTACGACACCTGGATGCTGGCCAACGGCACCGGCACCGTCGTCACCGAGGAAGGCGACAAGAACTGGCAGCTGATCTACCCCGACTACGCCTTCGGCCAGGACATGGTGAAGTCGTTCACCGGCGCCATCGAGACCGGCGGCGGCACGGTGGCGGGCACGATCGCGACGCCGTTCCCGAACGACAACTTCGCGACGTACATCACCAAGGCCGGGGCCGCGAACCCGCAGGTCATCGGCACCATGCACGCCGGCGGTGACCTGATCAACTTCGTCAAGCAGTACAACGAGTCGGGTCTGAAGGAGAAGGGCATCGACCTGGCCGTCGGGCTGATGTTCATCTCCGACATCCACTCGCTCGGCGTCGAGGCGTTCGAGGGCACGATCTTCACCGACGCCTGGTACTGGAACCTCGACGAGAAGTCGCGCGAGTGGGCCGACCGCTTCCTGGAGGAGACCGGCGACCGGCCGACGTACGCCCACGCGGGCAACTACTCGGCAGCGCTGCAGTATCTCGAGGCGGTCCAGGCGGCCGGCACCGACGACGCCGACAAGGTCGTCGAGGAGCTGGAGGGCAAGAAGATCGACGACATGTTCCTGCGCAACGGGGAGATCCGCGCCGAGGACCACCGGGTCGTCCACGACGTCTACCTGGCTCGCGTCAAGGGTCCGGACGACGTCACGGAGGACTGGGACTACGAGGAGATCATCAAGACCATCCCGGCCGAGGAGGCGTTCCGTCCGGCGGCCGAGTCCGGCTGCTCGATGTAGGCGCTCGGCTCACGACGGATCGGCCAGAAGGATTGGTATGAACGCGGTTCTGCAGTACACCGTGCAAGGGCTCGCGGCCGGCAGCTTCTACGCGCTGGCCGCGCTCGGCCTGGCGGTCATCTTCGGGGTGCTGGGCGTGGTCAACTTCGCCCACGGCGCCTTCTACATGCTGGGAGCGGTCGCCGCCGCGGTCCTTCTGGACACCCTCGGCCTGAGCCTGTGGGGCGCCCTGATCGTGGTGCCGCTGCTGATGCTGGTCTTCGGGATGCTTGTCGAGCGGCTGCTGGTGCAGTGGCTGCTGCCGCTCGACCCGCTCTACAACCTGCTGCTCACCTTCGGGCTGACCCTGCTGCTGGTCGACCTCGTCAAGCGCCGCTACGGCGTGAGCGGGCTGCCCTATGAACGTCCCGACGTGCTCACCGGGCGGGTCCAGCTGGGCGGCGTCGGGCTGCCGATCTACCAGCTGTTCGTGATCGGTGTCGCGCTGCTCGTCTGCCTGGGCGTCTGGCTGCTGATGACGCGTACGCGGGTGGGGATGATCGTCCGAGCCGCGACCGAGCGGCCGGAGCTCGCGGGTGCGCTCGGGATCAACGTCGGACGCTGGGTGACCCCGGTCTTCGGTTTCGGGGTCGCGCTGGCCGGGCTCGCCGGGGTGCTGGCCGCGCCGTTCCGGGCGATCACCGCCGAGATGGGCAGCGACTTCATCATCATCCTGTTCGCGGTCGTGGTGATCGGCGGGCTCGGCTCGATCGTGGGCGCCGTCGTCGGCGGGTTCCTGGTCGGGCTCGTGGAGGCGTTCGGACAGGCGTACGCACCGACGTTCGCGCAGGTGCTCATCTTCGTGCTGATGGCGGTGGTCGTCCTGGCCCGGCCGGCCGGGCTCTTCGGCCGAGAGGAGGCGACGGCATGACGAGCATCGCGACCGCCGGCGCAAGCGTCAGCGAACAGCACGCGGCGATCGCGGGAGGGCGACCGTGGCAGCGGTGGGTCCTGCTCGCGGTGGGGCTGACGGTGGCGCTGGCCCTCCCCTGGTTCGTCTATCCGCCGGTGGCGATGGACATCGCCGCCTGGGCGCTCTTCGCGGTGGCGCTCGACCTGCTGCTGGGCTACTGCGGGCTGCTCTCGTTCGGTCACGCCGCGTTCTGGGGCGGGTCGGCCTATGCCACCGGACTGATCGCGATCCACTTCGGCGTGCCGTTCCCGGTCGCTGTCCTCGGTGGTGCGCTCTTCGCGATGCTCCTCGCGGTGCCGATCGGCTATCTGTCGGTGAAGCGGTCGGGGATCTACTTCGCGATGGTGACCCTCGCCTTCGCGCAGATGCTCTTCTTCATCGCCAACCAGGCCTCGTCGCTCACCGGCGGCGAGAACGGGCTCCAGGGCGTGCCACGCTCGTTCTTCGGGATCGAGGCCGTGGAGACCGACGCGTTCTTCTTCTACTACGCGGCCCTGCCGATCATCCTGCTCGGGATGTGGGCGGCCTGGCGGATCGTCCACTCCCCCTTCGGGCGGGTGCTGGTCGCGATCCGCGACAACGCGCCCCGGGCCCGCGCCCTGGGCTACGACGTGGAGCGCTACAAGCTGATGGCCTTCGTGCTCTCGGCCGGGCTCTCGGGGCTGGCCGGCGGCGTCTTCGCCGTCTCGCACGGGTTCGTGGCGCTGCCCGAGCTGCACTGGGCCACCTCCGGTGAGGTCGTCCTGATGACGGTGCTGGGTGGCATCGGAACGCTGTGGGGCGGTGTCATCGGTGCCGCGCTGATCGTGATGCTCGCCGACTACCTCGCCTCCTCCGGGTTCGACGGCATCGGGATCGTCACCGGCGCGGTGTTCGTGACCGTGGTCCTGCTCTTCCGGCGCGGGATCTGGGGCACCGCCCGCCACCTGTACCTGAGGCGACGCTCCGCGTCGCGAGCGCGGCGTTCCTAGGCGACCAGCTGATGGAGCCGGAGCGCCAGCTGCACCTCGAGCTGGCGCTCCGGCTCCTGCCAGCCCTTGCCCAGCAGCCGGGTGACGCGCTCCAGACGCTGGGTGACGGTGTTGACGTGCACGTGCAGCGTTGCCGCGGTGCGGGTGAGGTTGCGGTCGGCGGCGAAGTAGGCCCGCAGGGTCTCCACCAGCTTCGACCCCTTCGCGGTGTCGTAGTCGATCACCGGGCCGAGCCGCGAGGTGACGTACGCCGCCGGATGGCCGTCGGAGCCGAGCAGCAGTCCCACGAAACCGAGGTCGTCGGCCGTGACCACCTGGCCCTCCCGGCCGAGGGTCATCGCCGCCGCCAGGCAGCGGCGGGCCTCGTCGTAGCCCTTCACCACGGCACCGGGACTGCTCAACGGTCCCGGCACCGGACCGGCGGCGCCGACCGTGACCGGCGCACCGGCTGAGAGCCGCAGCCCCTCGACGACCAGCTCGCCGGCGGCGCGGGCGTCGTAGTCGGGGAAGATCAGCACCACCTGCCCCCGCCGCACGGCCGCGAAGCCGTCGTGGGTCGCCGCGACGAACGTCGCCGCCTGACCGACCCGGGCGCGGTCGCCCGGGACGTCAGCCACCACCACGGCGTAGTCCCTGGACAGGTCGGCCTGCAGCAGTCGTCCGCGCTCGCGAAGCGTCTCCGGGTCGGGGGTGGTGCCCGAGAGGAGCTCGTCGAGGAGCTCGCCGCGCACCCGCCCTTCGGCCTCGGCGACGCTGCGGCGGAAGAGCAGCAGCAGCGCCGTCACCAACGCAGCGCGCTCCAGGATCCGCTGGTCACCGTCGTCCAGATCTCCGTTCTCGCGGTCGACCTCGCGCGGGCCCAGCAGCATCGAGCCGAGCTGTTCCGCTCCGGCGAGGACAGGGGTGGCGTAGATGTCACTGCTTCCGGCGGTGCGGCTCAGGTCGAGACTGCGCCGGGTCACGGCCGCCTCGTAGTCGGAGACGGGCTGGTCCGGGGCGCTGCTCGCGATCGGCTCACCGTCGAGGTCCAGGACGACGACCCGGGCGCCGAGGACCTCGGCGACGCTGCGTACGACATCATCGACGCCACCACCCTCGACGACGATCCGGGTGAGCCGGTCGTGGGCGTCGGCGGCCCGCTCGACCGCCTCGTTGCGCGCCTGCAGCTCGAGGGTGGTCACCTCGAGCTCCGCGACCGCCGCCCGGGTCTCCTCCAGGAGCCGGGCCTTGTCCACGGCGATGGCGGCGTGAGCCGCCAGGGAGACGAGCAGGGCGCTGGCCTCGACGCCGAAGGGGCCGACGGTGCGGTTGGCCGCGAAGAGGACGCCGATGACCTGGGTGCCGAGCAGGAGCGGGACACCGATGATCGCCCGGATGCCCTCCCCGCTGACCGCGCCGTCGATGTCGGGGGCATGCCGGAACCGCTCGTCACAGATGTAGTCCGCGGTCGAGTAGGGCTTCATCGTCTGGGCGACGAGACCACCGAGCCCGATGCCGTACGGGATCCTGGTCGACCGGAACGCCGCGGTCCGGATCCCCTCGGTCACCCGCATGTACTCGCCCCGACGCTCGTCGTTGAGCGTCAGATAGGCGACGTCGGTGTTGAGCAGCTGCTTGGCCCGGGTCACGATCGCCTGCAGCACCGCCTCGAGGTTGGTCAGCATCGCCAGGTCGTTGGCGGACTCGAACAGCGCCCCCAGCTCCCCCTCGCGCCGACGGCGTGCCTCGAGCGTGGCTCTGACCTGCAGCGCGAGGCGCTTGGCGTAGTCGATCCGCTCCAGCTCCTCGCTCGTCGCGCCCGCGGCCCGCGCGGCCTGCGACGGCCCGTCGAAGTCGGCCTCCGCGGCATCCCCGGCCAGCAGCTCCAGGAACGCGACCACATCGACCGTCATGTGACCGAAGTTACACTTCTCCGCGCTGGCCGACATATGGCCTCACCACACAGTTGCCCAGGATCAGGTAGGCGCTCGAGCCACATCCGCGGGTCGGCATGTCGATCTAGAGTCGGACCGAGCAGTGCAGGCTGTCGAACGGAGCGAGAATGCCGCCAGAGCGCACGGGCGTCGAGGGTTTCGACTGGCTCGACGCTCCGACCGAGCTCGCCGCCCGCCGGCTGCTCGGCTGCGAGCTCGAGCACGACCTCGGCCGCGAGGTGCTGCGGGTGCGGATCGTGGAGACCGAGGCGTACGACCAGGACGACGAGGCCAGCCACGCCTTCCGCGGGCCGACAGCCCGGAACGCGACCATGTTCGGCGCCGCCGGCCACCTCTACGTCTATCGGATCCACGGTCACCACTGCTGCAACGTGGTCACCGGACGGGCCGGGTACGGGCAGGGTGCCCTGGTGCGGGCGGCCGAGCCGATCCTCGGGGAGCCGGTCATGAGCAGTCGGCGGGGCCGGGGCGGCTACGAGCTGACCAACGGGCCCGGCAAGGTGTGCCAGGCCCTGGGCATCACCTCGGAGCTCGACGGGCACGACCTCGCCCACCCGCCGCTGCGGCTGGTCCGGCGGCCGCCTCTGCCCGACGACGAGATCGTTGTCTCGACCAGGATCGGCATCTCCCGAGCCGTCGACGCACCTCGCCGGTTCCATGTCCTCGGCAACCCCTATGTATCCAAGGGTCGACAGTCGCGAGGGTGACCGCGGCTGTCACGAGGCGGGCGCACGACCCGGCGTCACACGGTCAGCGACTCCGGATCCGTCACCGGCCGCTCGCAGACGAAACCCCGACAGACGTACGCCGCCGCCTTCCCGTCCACCGGGGTCCGGCTGCTCAGCAGCGGGATGTCGTCGCGGGCCTCGTCGGAGACCACCACGATCGCGCCCGGCTTGCGCCGTGCGGCCAGCTCGAGGGCGTCGCGGTCGGGTCCCGGCGGGCCGACGACAGCGATCTCGAGCGGGCCGTCCTGCATGGTCGCTGCCGCCGCCAGCGACCAGCCGGCGAAGCGCGGTGCCGTGGCCATCAGAGTGCTCGTCGCTCCGAGCGCCTCCTCGGCGGCCGTACGGTAGCGGCCTTCTCCGGTGAGCGCATGGGCGGTGACGAGCGCGTGGACCATCGCGCTGGTGCCACCCGGGCTGGCGTTGTCGGAGGCGTCCCGCGGCCGGGTGACCAGCGCCTCCGCGTCGTCGGCGGTGTCGTAGAAGCCGCCGTCCTCAGCACGGAAGTGGGTCAGCGCGGTCTCGAGCAGGCTCGTCGCGCGGTCGAGCCAGGTGGCATCGCCGGTCGCCTGGGTCAGGCTCAGGAATCCCGATGCGACGCAGCCGTAGTCCTCCAGCACGCCTGCGTGCACGCCGGCCACGCCGTCGCGGCTGACGCGGAGGAGGCGGGCGTGGTGGATGTTCGTCAAGGTATGCAGACCAACCGTCGCTTCCCTCGTGGAGTTCCGCGCGGGAAGCGACGGTTCGGCTGCATACCTGGACGAACGGACATGCACCCGCCACAGCAGCTCCGCAGCGGAGAGCGCGGCATCGACGTACCGTCGCTCACCCAACAGCAACCCCGCATCGACCAGCCCGCTGATCGCCAGCCCGTTCCAGGCCGCGACGACCTTGTCGTCGCGCGCCGGGCGCACCCGTGTCTCGCGCGCGGCCAGGAGCCGGGCCTTGACCGACTCGAGTCGTTCGGCGTCCTCAGGCCGGTGGCGCAGCTGCAGGGTCGAGGCGCCCTCCTCGAACGTCCCCGCCTCGGTCACCTCGAAGACCTCCGCTGCCCACGCGCTGTCGTCGGCGCCGAGGACCTCGACGAGCTCGGCGGGGGTCCAGACGTAGAACTTGCCCTCGACGCCCTCGCTGTCCGCGTCGAGCGCCGAGGCGAACCCGTCCTCGGCAGTGCCGAGCTCGCGGATCATCCAGTCGGCGCTCTCGCGTGCGACCCGGTCGCCGAGCTCGGTCCCGAGGCGGGCGTAGAGCCCGATCAGCTGGGCGTTGTCGTAGAGCATCTTCTCGAAGTGCGGCACCACCCAGCCGCGGTCGACGGCGTAGCGCGCGAACCCGCCCCCGATCTGGTCGTAGATGCCACCGCCGGCCATCGCGGCCACGCTCCGCGAGAGCATGTGCGAGACCCGGGAGTCCGCCCCCGGCGACCCGGCCACCCGCCGCAGGAACTCCAGCACCATCGACGGCGGGAACTTCGGGGCTCCCCCGAACCCGCCCGCCATCGGGTCGAACTCCCCCGCCAGCTTCTCGACCGCAGCGTCGACGTCGACCTGCCAGTCGCCCGCGGTGCCGGTCGCGCCGGAGAGGGAGGCGAGATGCTGACGTACGTTGTCCGCCACCGCCCCGATCTCCGAGCGCCGCTGCGTCCACGCCTCCGAGAGCGCCTGCAGCACCTGCGTGAACGCCGGCTGCCCGTGACGCGGCATGTCCGGGAAGTAGGTGCCGCCGAAGAACGGGTTGCCGTCGTGATCGAGCACCACCGTCATCGGCCATCCGCCCGACCCGGTCATCGCCGTCGTCGCCGCCATGTAGACCGCGTCGACGTCCGGCCGCTCCTCCCGGTCGACCTTGATGTTGACGAAGTGCTCGTTCATGTACGCCGCCGTCGCCTCGTCCTCGAACGACTCGTGCGCCATCACGTGGCACCAGTGGCACGCGGCGTACCCGACCGACAACAGCACGGGTACGTCCCGCCGCCGCGCCTCGTCGAACGCGTCGGCTCCCCACTCCCACCAGTCCACGGGATTGTGTGCGTGTTGTAGGAGGTACGGGCTCGTCGCGCCTGCCAGGCGATTGGTCGATTCCATCACCCCTAGGGTGACACGCAGCGCGAATCGCGGCTCGGCTGCTCAGTATGTGTAGAACCCACGACCGGTCTTGCGACCGAGGAGACCAGCATCCACCATCCGGGCGAGCAACGGTGGCGGCGCATAGAGGGGCTCTTTGAACTCCGCGTAGAGCGACTCGGCGACCGCCTTGGTCGTGTCCAGACCGATCAGGTCGGCCAGCGCCAGCGGACCCTGCGGGTGCGCCGCGCCGCGTACCAGACCTTCGTCGATGTCTTCGGCGGTGGCGAACCCGGATTCCAGCATCCTGATGGCCGAGAGCACGAACGGGATGAGCAGCGCGTTGACGACGAACCCGGCTCGGTCCTGGCAGTCGATCGCGCGCTTGCCGAGGTCGTCCTGCACGAAAGCCCGGGCACGCTCGACGGTTTTGTCGCTGGTCAGCAGGCTGGGCACCAGCTCGACAAGAGCGAGCACCGGCACCGGGTTGAAGAAGTGCACGCCGACCACCTGGCTGGGGCGGTCGGTTGCGACGGCCAGCTTCATGATCGGGATCGAGGACGTATTCGACGCGAGGACGGCGTCCGGATCCAGCACCACCTTGTCGAGGCGACCAAACAGCTCCACCTTCGCACCCTCGTCTTCTGCGATCGCCTCGACGACGATGTCTCGATCGACCAGCGCGTCCAGGTCGGTCTCGACCCTGATCCGTTCCAGGACCTGGGCTGCACCGGTGATCTTCCCCCTGTGCTCCGCCCGCTCCAGCGACGTCTCGAGCCGCGCTCGCCCGGCGGCGGCCGCCCTGGCGCTGGACTCGATCACCACGACGTCCTTGCCTGCACGGGCTGACACCTCTGCGATGCCGGCACCCATGAGTCCGCAGCCGACCACGCCGACCAGTTCCATGCCTGTCACGTCTCTCCTTGGATCGTGTTCATGACTTCACCTACGCACCCGGGACGGCGCCCCAGGATGGGGGCCAGCGCGTTGCCTGTCGCGTTCGACGGCAGCGGCTGTCCCAGACGCATCGCCCGCTCGGCCCTCACCCGGCGCCGTACGTTGTCAGTCGCTGCTGCCACCCGCCGACTTCCTCTTTCGCAGCTCGTCGTCGGCCAGCAGTGACGCCTCCAACAACGATTTCCCGGCGCGCTCGTGGGCGGCGATGCGGGAGTTCCAGCTCGTCAGGTCGGCGTGACTTTGAACGATGAAGCTCTTCGCCGCGGGGTTGAGCGCGCCCGGGCGATGGACGATTCCGAACGGAGTACGGATGTCCGGCCGAGTCTCCGCCACCGTCGCCCCCAGGCGGTGGGCCGCCGTGGCCATCCGCAACGGAAGGAAAGCGCTGGCCGCGCCGTTCAGGACGAGCGTCAGCTGAGCATGGCGGTTGGGGACCTGCGCGGCGATCCGGGGCGAGACCGACTCGCGGCGCAGGACTGTCGCGACGATGTCGTTCTCGCGCGAGGCCGCACTGCTCACCGCGAGCGGAACTCCTTGGAGATCGGAGACCGCGATCGGGCCAGCACCACCTCTCGAGTCAGGAGGCTGCACGAGCAGGAGTCGTTGGACGCCGAGCTCGACCCGCTCGAGGTTCTCAGTCGGGATCGGGAAGGTCGTGAAACCGAGCTCGCAGTGACCGGTCAGCACCTCGTCACACAGCTCGGCGGCGCTGCCGAACTCGAACAGATCGATCCGGATCTCGGGATGCAGCTTGGTGAAAGAACCGCTCCAGGCTGCGACGGCTTCGCTCGACATCTCCGGCATCGTGCCGATCGTGATCGACCCGACGTGCAGATCCCGGGCCTCCCGCATGATGTCCTGCGCTGCCAACAGGCCTGCCAGCACGCTGCGCGCCGGTTCGACGAGTAGCTGGCCGGCGGAGTTGAGAACCAGGTTGCGGCCGGTCCGGTGGAACAGGGTCAGCTTGAGCTCTCGCTCGAGCTGGCGGATGCTCTGCGAGATCGTCGCCTGAGCGACGTTCAGGTGGTGTGCCGCCCGGTTGACCCCGTCGCAGTCGACCACCGCGAGAAAGTACTCGAGCTGACGGATCTCCATGCGGGCCATCCTCTCGCCCGTCCCGGGTTGCGCCAACAACATCGACATTCAGACGCGGTAGGTGTTCGGGAGGGTGCCGTCGGCTGCGACCTGCTTGATCAGGGCGCGCCCGAGATTCCGTTCGTGGACGGGTGAAGAGCCCTCGTAGATGCGCAGGGCGCGTACGTCGCGCCACATCCGGGGCACCGGGTGCGGGCCGACGATGCCTTCGCCACCGAGCAGCTGGACACAGCGGTCCGCCACCCGGCCGACCATCTCCGAGCTGAACAGCTTGGCGGCGGCGATCCGGTGTCGGGGGATCGTCCCCTCGTCGAAGGCGCGTGCGCACTCGATGGTGAGCGATCGCCCCGCCTCCAGCTCGGCGAAGCTCCCTCCGAGCGTTGCTTGCACGGCGCCGAGCTCAGCGATGGCGGCGCCGAACTGCTTGCGCCCGTTCACGTGTTCCGTGGTCTCCTCGAGGATGCGGGTGCCTTGCCCGATGCACGTGGCGGCCACGTGGAGACGAGCGTGGTTGATCCCCCGCAGCGCCATGGTGAGACCGGTGCCCTCGACGCCGCCGAGCAGGTTCGCTACGGGCACCTCGACGTCGTTGAGGTGGATCTCCCCGACCGGGCCCTCCGCGTGGCCGTTCATGATCGTCGGAAGCGCGGTGCGCACACCCGTCGAGTCGGCGTCGACGATGAACGCCGAGATGCCGTCGGCGCCCGGCTTGGACTGGTCGGTGCGGGCGAAGACGACGAAGACGTCGGCCCAGGCAGCATTGGTGATGTAGCGCTTGCTTCCATTCAGAACGTACGTGTCACCGCTTCGCACAGCCGTGGTCATGAGGCTGCCGGCGTCGGACCCCGCTTCCTCCTCGGTGAGGGCAAACGCGGTGACCAGCTCACCTGCGGCCATCGCCGGGAGGAGCCGCTGACGCTGTTCTTCGGTGCCATGGTCGAGGATCGCCTGCGAGCACAAGCCGATCACCGTCGAGAAACGCGAACGGTATACGCACGAGGCACGCGTGAACTCGAAGGTGAGGCGGACCTGCTGCTCCATGGTCCACTCGAGACCGCCGTAGGCGCGCGGGATCGTGATGGCGAACAGGCCGATCTCGGCCATCCGGGCGACGATGCGAGGTGGCACGGCACCCGCCTCGACCATCTCGTTCTCGGCCGGGATGAGCTCGTTCTGGGTGAAGTCGGCGATCACCTTGAGGTAGGTGTCGAAGTCGTGGCGGAAGATGTCGGGGTCGATCATGTCGTGGTCCTTACGAGTTGTCAGTCAGTGGCGACGACGACGCGGGAGGCGACCAGGTCGTCGATCTCTGCGAAGCTGAAGCCGAGCTCGGCCAGCAAGGAAAAGGTGTGCTGACCGAGCTTCGGCGCGCTCACCGAGGTCGTACGGCGACGCCCGTCGAGCGTGAACGGGAGACCCGGGCTGGTGAAGGACGAGCCGTCCGGCCCCGCGACGTCGACGAGCACTCCGGAGGCGACGACGTCCTTGTCCTCAACCATCTCGTCGAAGGAACGCACGGCGCCGGCGACGATCCCGGCCTCGAGCAGCTGCTCGACGGCCTCTTCGCGGGTGCTGTCGACGAAGGCCTCGTTGATCGCTGCGACCATCGCAGGGCGGTTGGCAACCCGGGCCGGGTTGTCCACGAATCGAGGGTCCTCGATCATGTCTGGTCGCCCGATGAGGGTGCACAGCGCCGCCCACTTCTGTGGGGTGTAGGCCGAGATGACGATCGTCCCGTCGGACGTTTCGAACGTATCCGCGGCAGGAGCGGCGTACGGCTGGCCGTTGCCCTTGCGTCTCGGAGCCATCCCGGTCACGGTGAACTCACCCCAAGCGGCAGCCTGCACGGAAAGGGCTGACTCCATCAGTGAGGTCTCGACGTGGGTCCCCCGGCCGGTCGACGTGCGGGTGTACAGCGCGGCGAGGATTCCCGCGACAAGGGCGTTGGCCGCCGCGGTGTCGACAGCATGGAAGCCGACACGTTGCGGCTCGCCCTCGGCGACGCCGGTCGTGTGCATCATCCCGAACTCGGCCTGCGCAGCGATGTCGAGACCCGGACGCGACTTCGAAGGACCGCGCGTACCGAAACCCGTGATGCTCCCGTAGATCAGGCCTGGGTAGCGCTCCATCAGCTCTTCGGCCCCGAGCCCGAGACGTTCGGCCGAGCCGACACGGAAGTTCTGGATGAGCACATCCGCGTCCTCGAGCAGCCGATGCATGATGGCGTTACCCGTCTCGTGCGACAGGTCGAGGGCCATGCTCCGCTTGTCCCGGTTGAACGCGCGCATCATCGAGTCGCCGAAAGCACCGATTCCCCGGGTCTGGTCGCCCGCCAGGCTCTCGATCTTGATCACGTCCGCACCCAGGTCGGACAGCGACTGAGCCGCACTGGGTCCGGCGATGTACTGGCCGAGGTCGAGGACCCGAATGCCCGTCAGGGGTCCCGCGGCGGTCATCGGCCCGCTCCCGCGGCGTACTGCTTCGTCAGCGCCTCGAGCCTGGCACGCGCCCGCTCGGGATCGAGCATCAGGCCGCCGATGACACCGAGGACGCAGACCGTGATTCCGACGTAGAGGAAGCCGGTCGCATAACCCTCGGCAGGCGTCGCCGCATGGTCGACGATGACGCCCAAGACGTACGGCGCGACGATCCCGGCGACGCTGTAGGCGGCGATGATGCAGCCGAAGAAGGCGACCCGCTGGTGCGCGGGGAGGAAGTCGGAGGCGCCCGCGAAGGCCACCGAGAAGGCGACGCTGTTGACGGCGAAGCCACAGACCACAAGGAGCAGCTGCAGCGGACCCGGGTCGAGACGCGTGAACATGATCATCGACAGGCCGCCGAACAGCAGGAACGCGGTGGTCAGGTAGCCGCGAGCCACGCGCGACGAGTGACCCCGGCGCAGGAGCCGCCCGGAGATCATGCCGGCCGAGAGCAGGACGACGACCGCGACGGCGTAGGGCAGCGTCACCAGGGTGCCGACGGAGCTGGCGGAGTAGCCGAGGCCTTCTCGCAGGTAGGCGGGTAGCCAAGCGACCTTGAGCGAGGAGATCAGGTAGCCGGCGAAGGACAGCATCACCAGTCCCCAGAAGCTGCGGAGCATCAGCAGCCGGTAGAAGGGGACGGTGATGTGACCGTTCGGGTCGACATCGGTCTTGGCCCCGACGAGCGACGACACGCTCTTTCGGAACGGCAGGCGCTCGGAGAACCAGAACCAACCCACCAACCACATCAGGCCGACGGCGACGAGCACGATGAACGCGGCGTGCCAGTGCCAGGTCAGGATCACCCAGGTGAGAGTGGGAGCGGCGATCAGCGGACCGATCGATGATCCGGCGTTGACGATCGCGCCGGCGAATGCGCGACGCTCGGGTGCGAAGCGGTCGGCGACGATGGACTGACACAGCGCATGTGCCGGCCCCTCGAAGAAGCCGAGCGCGATGCGGGAAGCGACCAGCACACCGAACGAGGTCTGCACCATCAGCGGCGCCATGCACAGGACCCACGAGAGCATCAGCAGCCCGGCGCCCCAGGTGTAGGAGATCTTGCGCAGCGCGGCGGACAGGACGACCGCGCCGATCGCGAACATCCAGAAGAACGCGCTGGAGAGCAGACCGTACTGGCTGGCCGAGAGGCCGAGGTCCTCGCGGATCTGGACGCTCGCCAACCCGACGGCCGCCTTGTCAGCGAAGTTCAGCGTGAAGAAGAGGAACAGGAACAGGACGATTCCCCAGGCTCGCTTGTCGAGCGAGGACTTGGATCCTGAAACGGCTGGGGCTGGTTGGGTTGTCGTCATGATGACCTTCTCGATGAGTGAGTTGGCGATGCTCACGATGTGGGTGATCGACATCACAGAAGCACTCCTCACCTTGAGGGCGGCGAGATGGCCGATCAACGGGCGATTCGATGTCGGTCCGTTCGGTTTCCCCTATATCCGCAGGTCAGAGATGCGACCAGCCACCTTGCAGTCTGTCATCTAGGCTGAGGCCATGGATCCCCGCCAGCTGGAATACTTCCTGGCGGTGGTCGAGCATGGCGGGATCAACCGGGCGGCCACCGCGCTCCGCGTCGCGCAGCCATCCATCTCCCAGTCACTCCGCAGGCTGGAGAGAGATGTCCAGGCCACGTTGTTTCACCGCGTGGGTCGAGGCGTTGTCCTCTCCGCAGCCGGAGAGGCACTGATCGGTCCTGCGCGCCAGGTGCTACGGGACCTGGACCTGGCGCGTGAGGCCGTCTCCGCGGTGAACCACCTGCAAGGTGGTCGCATCGACATCGCCGCACTGTCCGACACCTCGACCGATCCCCTCTCGGTGTGGGTAGCCCAGTTCCGGGTGAAGTATCCACTGGTCCACGTCCGCGTCGAAGAGCGAGACCGGCTCGGGGAGGTCATCGACATGGTCAAGGACGGCGCCTGCGAGCTCGGCATCACGGTGCTTCCGGTGCCCGCAAACGACCTCGCTCACCACTTCCTCGTCGACCAGCACTTTGTGGCGGTCTTCCCACCAGGCACACCCACCGATCTGCCGGACATCGTCGAGGTGAGCTCGCTCGACGGTGTCCCCTTCGTGATGGGCGAACGCAACACGGCCAGCCGCGACAGCGTCGAGTCGATGTTGCGCGCCGGCGGGGTCGAGCCCCTCGTGGCGGTCGAAGTGCCGCAGCGCGGCGCTGTCGTGCCGATGGTGCTCTCCGGCGCCGGCGCAGCGATCCTTCCACAGCGCATCGCCCTCGAAGCACGCCAGCGAGGGGCCGTCGTGCGTGATCTGAGTCCACACGTGGCCCGGTCCGTCGGCGCGATCCATCGCCCGGATCGCCTCACGCCTGCAGCTGCGATATTTCTCGAATACACGAAGACGCAGCTGGCGTCGTGGGAGCGCGCCGTTCGTCGGCGTATGGACGCAGGACTCTCGCGAGTCGAGGCAGCCGCCGAGGTGGTCGCCGCGATCGAACGCAGACAACGAGAGAGATTCGAAGAGATCGGGCCGATCTACCCCCGCTCCCCTGCGGGCGAATAAGCAGCCACTCGTCTGGGAAGCGCCCAGGTCTGGCCCAATTGATAGGTCCTGGCTATATGCGCTAATCGCTTTTGGTCTTGGACGCTGTCAGTACTCCTCCCGTTTCATGTGACGTAGTCCACAACGACACGGCCACCAGGGAGCGACTCATGGCAGCACAGGTCACCTGCTCGATCACCGGATCGATCGCGAACATCACCTTGCGAAACGATGAGCGGCGCAACGCGTTGTCCGTGCACCTGCTCGGAGAGCTGAACGACACCCTCGCCCGGATCGAGGCTCACCCCGATGTACATGTCGTCGTTCTCACTGGCTCAGGACGCGCCTTCTGCGTTGGCGCCGACCTCGGTGCGGCGCCTGAGGCGCGCTCCTTGCGGCGCGACTCCGTCGAAGCCGACACAGCACGGCTACGCGATGCGGCCCGCATAGTCCAACGGCTGTATGAGATGCCGCAGATCACCGTCGCTGCGATCAACGGCGCATGTGCCGGGGCCGGACTTTCCCTCGCGCTGGCCGCCGACCTGAGGGTCGCAACGCGCAGCGCGGTCTTCAACACGGCGTTCCTGACCGCCGGGCTCTCCGGCGACCTCGGCGGCATCTGGTTCCTCACCAAGATTCTCGGGGGTGCCAAGGCCCGCGAGCTCTTCCTCCTTCCCGGAAAGTTCGACGCCACCCGCGCCCTTCAGCTCGGGCTGGTCACCTCGATCAGCGACGACGAGGGGTTCGAACAGCTCACTCATGACGTCGCATCTCGACTCGCGGCAGCCGCCCCCCGCGCTGCCCGAGCGATGAAGCAGAACCTCCTGGACGCCGCCCACCTGCCGCTTTCCGTCTACCTCGGGCCGGAGACCGAGCGGATGGTCCGCTCCTTCCATACCGACGACGCCGTCGAGGCCGCGTCGGCCTTCCTCCAGCGTCGCGAGCCTGTCTTCGCTGGCCGCTGAGTCCCATCGACACCGGAGAGACCCATGACAATGCCCACCACCGAGCGGCCTGACGAGCGCCTCACCGCTCCCGGCCAGACCGCGTTCAGGCGACGTGCCTGGACGATCACGATCCTGCTTCTCGTCTTCATGCTCCTGAACTTCGCCGACAAGGCGGTGGTCGGATTCGCCGGCGTCCAGATCATGGATGACCTCGACATCTCCGCCAGCAAGTTCGGCCTGCTCCAGAGCGCCTTCTTCTGGCTCTTCGCCGTCGGTGCCATCACCATCGGCGCGCTGACCTCATGGATCGACGCACGCTGGCTGGTGACAGGCCTGATGCTGATCTGGGTGCTCACCATGGCGCCGCTGATGTGGCCGCTCGGCTTCACCGCCGTGCTGGTGTGCCGGATCGCACTCGGATTCGCCGAAGGCCCGGCGTACGCCTTGTGCACCCACATCGTGCATTCGTGGTTCCCACCTGAGAAGCGCGGCCTGCCCGCCGGCGTGATCACCGCCGGTGCCTCTATCGGCCCGCTGATCGCCGCGCCCCTGCTGACCTGGGTCATCGTCACCTGGTCCTGGCACGCGGCCTTCGGGGTGCTGACGGTTGCCGGCCTGCTGTGGCTGGCCGCGTGGCTGATCCTCGGCCGGTCCGCCCCGCCGGAGGGAAGCGTGCTCGCCACCAGCGTCGTCGTCGACCCTGACACCGTCCCTGTCGAGGCGCCGCTGCGGGTCATCCTCACCACCGGCACCGTCATCGGCACCGCACTGCTGACCTTCTTCGCGTACTGGTCCACGACGCTGAAGGTGGCGTGGCTTCCACTCTTCCTCAGTCAGGGTCTCGGCTATGACGCCGTCACCAGCAGCCGGCTGATCACCTTCCCGTACGCAGTAGCGGCCGTCGCAGCCGTCGGCGCCGGCCTCGCCTCGAACCGACTCACCGCGCGGGGCGTCAGCCGACGCATCACCCGCGGATACTTCGCCGGCGGGCTCGTCGTGCTCGCTGGACTCTCCATGTATCTGTTCACCGTCATCGACCGCGGCGCCCTGCAGATGGTGTTCATCACCCTCGCCTTCTCGATGAACTCCGCGGCGTACGCCGTCGCCTTTGTCGCCATCGGCGACGTCGTGCACCCGAAGCGCCGCGGCACCGTGCTCGGTTGCCTGGTCGCGTTCTACAGCATGGCGGGGGTGCTCGCGCCACTGTTGCTCGGCTACCTGGTGGACGCGGCCCCCGACGCGATCACCGGTTACAACAACGGCTTCGCCGTCACTGGCCTCATGATGGCTGTCGGCGGAGTTCTGTCCCTTCTCCTGGTGCGTCCCGAGCGCGACCTCGTGCGCATCCGCGAACGAGTCGGGGTCGCCCGATGAGCGCCCCGCTGGACGGCGTCCGCGTCGTCGACTTCGGACAGTTCATCGCCGCGCCGGCCGCGACGCAGGTGCTGGCCGACCTCGGGGCCGATGTGATCAAGGTCGAGCCGATCGCCGGCGAGGCGGCCCGCATCATCGGGGTGTACGGAGAAGCGATCCTACGCACCTACAACCGGGGTAAGCGGGCGATCGCACTCGATCTCAAGGACCCGCGTGGGCGGGCAGTGGCCGAACGGCTGATCGCCGGGGCGGACATCGTCGTGCAGAACCTGCGTCCCGGCGTGATGGAGAGCTTCGGCCTCGACGCCGCAAGCGTCCGCGCCAAGCACCCCGGCATCGTCTACGCCACTGTCAGCGGATTCGGCCTGCACGGACCGTCGCGAAACCGGCCGGGGCTCGACATCGCGGCCCAGGCCGAGAGCGGCATCATGTGGGTGACCGGCGAGGCCGACGGCGAGCCCCAGCGAGTCGGCTTCCCCGTGGTCGACGCTGCGGCCGCCCACGTCTTCGCCCAAGCCGTGCTCGGGGCCTTTGTACGCAAGGTGCGATTCGGGCTCGGCGACGAGGTCGAGGTGTCGCTGCTCGAGGTCGCCGTACAGCTGCAGGGGCCGAACTGGGGCGAGTTCCTGCTCACCGGCAAGAGTCCGAAGCGTCGTGGCAACGGGCAGCCGACCATCGCACCCGCGGCCGACGTGATGCCCACCCTCGACGGTGCCATCGTGGTGTCGGCGTACTCGCCGCAGCACTTCGCCCGGCTGTGCACCTTGATCGGGCGCGACGACCTGCCCGGCGACCCGCGGTTCGCCACGAACGAGGACCGCGTAGCCAATCGGACCCCGCTGCTCGTCGAGCTGCGTGCCGCGTTCGCCCCGCTGACCAGTGACGCCGCGATGGAGCTGCTGACCGGCAACGGCGTCGTAGCGGGCCGGATCAGCGGGTACGACGAGGTGTTCAAGAACCCTGACATCGAGGCCGCCGAGCTGTTCATCGAGGCCACCCAGCCCGACGGTTCCACGTACCCGACCATGCGCTCGCCCTGGCACCTGGAGTCAGCAGGAACCGGACCCCGCACCGCCGCCCCACGCCTGGGCCAGCACACCGCCGAGGTGCTCGGCGCCCACGGCTACGACCCGGCTGAGATCGCGGACCTGGCTGCTGCACGGGTCATCGGCCTCGGCGACTGACCCGAAGACCGTCCTCCCGGCCGGACCCATCGTCGTGCCCGGCCGCCCATCATCACCACGACTGGAGAGAACCATGCACAGAGACATCTACGACGACGACCACGACGCTTTCCGCGAGACCGTACGGCAGCTGATCGACAAGGAGATCGTGCCCCACCTCCCCGTCTGGGAGGAGGCAGGCATCGTCCCTCGCGAGCTCTTCCGCAAGACCGCCGAGATCGGCATCAACGGGCTCCAGATCCCCGAACGCTTCGGCGGCGGTGGCGTGGACAGCTTCCGTTTCAACGCGGTCGTCCTCGAGGAGAACGGCTTCGCCGCCGCGAGCCTCGGCGGACTTCAGGTCCACCTGAGCACGGTGCTCCCCTACTTCCTCGAGCTCGCCAACGAGGAGCAGCAGCAGCGCTGGTTCCCCGGCTTCGCCGACGGCACCCTGGTCAGCTCGATCGCGATGACCGAGCCCGGCACCGGTTCCGACCTGGCCGGCATCGCCACGACCGCCCGGCGTGACGGTGACGAATACATCCTCAACGGCGCCAAGACTTTCATCACCGGCGGCATCAATGCCGACCTCATCGTAGTGGTGGCACGCACCTCCAACGATGAGAGCAACCGGCGCAAGGGCCTGTCCCTCTTGGTCGTCGAGTCCGGCATGCCGGGCTTCACACGTGGCCGCAACCTCGACAAGATGGGGCTCAAGGCGCAGGACACCGCCGAGCTGTCGTTCGACGATGTCCGGGTCCCGGTCGCCAATCTCCTCGGCACCGAAGGCGAGGCGTTCGCGGCGCTCACCTCCAACCTGCCTCAAGAGCGGCTCACCATCGCGGTGACTGCCTACGCGACGGCGACAGCCGCGCTCAACCTCGCCATCGACTACGTCAAGGAGCGCAAGGCATTCGGCCACCGCGTCGCCGATTTCCAGAACACCAAGTTCGTGCTCGCCGAGTGCGCCACCGAGATCGAGGCCGCACAGGCGATGGTCGACCGCGCCATCGCCGCCCTCGACGCCGGTCGGCTGACCCCTGCCGACGCTGCCAAGACCAAGCTGTTCTGCACCGAGGTCCAGTCGCGGGTCATCGACAAGTGCCTCCAGCTGCACGGCGGCTACGGCTACATGCGCGAATACCCGATCGCACGCCTCTACACCGATGCTCGCGTCAGCCGGATCTTCGGTGGCACCAGCGAGGTCATGAAGAGCGTCGTCTCCAAGTCGCTGGGGTTGTGAGGCCGCCATGGACATCAACGGGATCAACACGGTCGTCACCGGTGCGGCCTCGGGCCTGGGACGAGCCACCGCCGAACGGCTGGCCGCCGGCGGAGCATCCGTCACCCTGGTAGACCTGCCTTCCTCGGACGGCAAGGCGGTCGCGGCAGACCTGGGAGGCGGCTCCAGGTTCGTGGCAGCGGACGTGATCGACGGCGATCAGGTCGCGGCAGCGTTCGCGACCGCCGAGAAGCAGGGTCCGGTGCGCGCTGTCGTGCACTGCGCCGGTCGAGGTCGTCCGATGCGGCTTCTCGACAAGTCCGGAGAGGCCGTCGACCTGGAGCCGTTCGCGTCGGTGATCGAGCTCAACGTGGTCGGATCGTTCAACGTCCTGCGGTACGCAGCACAGTCGATGGCGCGAAACGAGCCGCTCGACGGCGACCGTGGCGTCTGTGTCCTGACCGCATCCGTCGCAGCGTTCGAAGGCCAGATCGGCCAGATCAACTACTCCGCCGCCAAGGCCGCGGTGATCGGCATGACCCTCCCTGCGGCGCGTGACCTGGCCAGCATCGGCGTCCGGGTGTGCACGATCGCTCCCGGCACGTTCGACACTCCTCTGCTGGCCCGGGCCAGGGACGACGTCCGCGAGTCGCTCGCGGCGGCTGTGCCGCACCCTCGTCGACTCGGCGATCCCACCGAGTTCGCCGCCTTGGCCGCCCACATCGTCGAGAACGGCATGCTCAACGGCGAGACGATCAGGCTCGACGGCGCGATCCGGATGGCACCCCGGTGACGTCGTCGGCAGGCGTCGCCGCACCGGTGCTGGTCGAACGACACGGCGCCGTGCTCGTGATCACCCTCGACCGCCCCGAGGCTCGCAACGCCATCGACCTGCGCACTGCGGAGGCGATCGGCGCGGCGATCGACACCCTCGAGTCCGATCCGTCCCTGGCGGCCGGTGTGATCGCGGCGAACGGCAGCGCGTTCTGCGCCGGTATGGACCTCAAGGCCCATTTGCGCGGCGAGCGACCGCGTACGGAGGAGCGTGGCTTCGCCGGCATGGTCGAGGCACCGCCCCTCAAGCCGCTGATCGCGGCGGTCGAGGGTCCGGCCCTCGGCGGCGGCTTCGAGATCGTGCTGGCCTGCGATCTCGTGGTCGCCTCGGCTTCCGCCTCTTTCGGCTTACCCGAGGTGAAGCGCGGCCTGGTGGCCGCGGCCGGCGGCCTGACCCGCCTCCCGAAGGCGCTGCCACGTGCGGTCGCCCTCGAGATGATCCTCACCGGCGACGCGGTCTCCGCCTCAGTGCTATCCGGGTTCGGGTTGATCAATCGAGTGGTAGATCCGGGCACAGCGCTCGCGACGGCGATCGACCTGGCCCTGCGCATCGCGGAGAACGGACCGCTCGCCGTCCGCACCAGCAAGCGCATCGTCGTCGAGTCGTCGGACTGGCCTGCCGACCAAGAGTTCCTGCGACTACGCGAAGCAGCGGCCGAGGTGTTCGCCTCGGCCGATGCCCGTGAAGGCGCCCGCGCCTTCGCCGAGCGCCGACGACCGGCCTGGTCCGGCAGCTGACCCAGACCTCATCACCTCCCCACCACAGAAGGACTTCCACATGCGTGACGCAGTCATCGTCGAAGCAGTTCGCACACCCATCGGGCGTCGCAAGGGCGCGCTCGCCGAGACTCACCCCGTCGACCTCTCAGCAGTGGTTCTGCAGGCCCTCGCCGAGCGTTCCGGCATCGACCTCTCCCTCGTCGACGACGTCATGTGGGGCTGCGTCGGCCAGGTCGGCGAGCAATCAGCCAATATCGGGCGCAACGCCGTGCTCGCCGCGGGCTGGCCCGAGCACATTCCCGGAACCACCATCGACCGTCAGTGCGGCTCGAGTCAGCAGGCGCTCCACTTCGCGGCCGCGACGGTGATCTCAGGACAGGCCGACGTCGTCGTTGCCGGTGGCGTCGAGTCGATGACCCGCGTACCGATGGGCTCGGCCAGGAACGCAGGTCCCGGTCAACCCTTCGGACCCCGCATGCGCACCCGCTACGACGACTTCGCGTTCAACCAGGGCACCGGTGCCGAGATCCTCGCCCGCCGCCACAACCTCAGCCGTGAGCAGCTGGACGCCTACAGCTTGGAGTCGCACCGCCGCGCCGCCCAAGCGATCGACGACGGTCGCTTCGTCAAGCAGATCGCCCCGGTGGAGCTGCCCGACGGCTCCACCTTCTCCGAGGACGAAGGGGTACGTCGCGAGTCGACGCTCGAGTCCCTGGCAGGCCTGAAGCCTGCGTTCGAGGAAGACGGCCGGATCACCGCGGGCAACGCATCGCAGATCTCCGATGGCGCCGCTGCCCTGCTGGTCATGACGAGCGACCAGGCACGCTCGCTCGGCCTGGCTCCGATTGCGCGCGTGCACACGGCCACCGTGGTCGGCGACGACCCGATCACCATGCTGGGCGGACCTATCCCGGCAACCGCGAAGGCCCTGAATCTGGCGGGCCTGACACTCGCCGACATCGGCGCCTTCGAGGTGAACGAGGCGTTCGCCAGCGTCGTCGGCGCCTGGCTGGATGCGACCGGTGCCCCTGCCGAGCTGGTCAACCCCCTCGGTGGAGCGATCGCTCTCGGCCACCCGCTCGGCGGCTCCGGCGCCCGGATCACCACCACTCTGGTTCACCACCTACGCGACGAGGGCCTGCGCTACGGCCTCCAGACCATGTGCGAGGCGGGCGGCATGGCCAACGCGACGATCTTCGAGAACCTGGCGGTCGCGTCATGAGCCTTCCCTCGATCCTTCGCGACCGGCTGCGGCTGCCCGTGGTCGCCTCACCGATGTTCACCGTCTCCGGGCCGGATCTCGTGATCGCCCAGTGCACCTCGGGCGTGGTCGGGTCGTTCCCCTCCCTCAACGCGCGCCCCCAGGGACTGCTCGACGACTGGCTGACGACCATCTCCGACGCGCTGGCCAAGCACGACGCCAACCATCCCGAAGCACCGTCAGCGCCCTACGCCGTGAACCTGATCGTGCATCGGACGAACGCGCGTCTGGACGCCGACCTCGAGACCGTCATCCGGCACGAGGTGCCGATCGTCATCACGTCGCTGGGCGCTCGCGCCGAGGTCAACGACGCGGTTCACGCGTACGGGGGGATCGTGCTGCACGACGTGGTCCACGACGGATTCGCACGCAAGGCCATCGAGAAGGGCGCCGACGGTCTGATCGCCGTCGCTGCCGGCGCCGGCGGGCACGGCGGCTCCCAGTCGCCGTTCGCGCTGGTGCAGGAGATCCGCACCTGGTTCGACGGGCCGGTGGTGCTCTCCGGCGCCATCGCCCACGGTCGATCAGTGTTGGCCGCGCAGGCCGCCGGAGCCGATCTCGCGTACGTGGGCTCGGCGTTCATCGCCACCCACGAGGCGCTCGCAGACGACCGCTACAAGCGGATGGTCGTGGACTCCGCGGCCACCGACATCGTGTACTCCGACCTGTTCACGGGCGTTCCCGGCAACTATCTGCGCGGCAGCATCGAGGCCTCCGGCCTCGACCCGGACCGTCTCTCCGAGCAGGACCGCGCCGTCATGAGCTGGGCCGACGGGACCAGCAAGGTCAAGGCGTGGAGCCAGGTCTGGGGCTCGGGGCAGGGCATCGGCGTGGTCGACGCGGTGCTCCCGGCGGCCGACCTGGTCGACCGGCTGGCCGACGAGTACCACAGCGCCCGCGCACGGCTGATCGGATGAAGGCGATGACGACAGAGACCATTGAGGAGACCACCGTGTACCGCGGCAACGAGGTGCTCAACCAGACCCCAGAGCTGATCGACTACGACGTATCCGACGACCCAGCCCTCCGCGAGGGACTGGTCAGAGAAGGTGCCGGGTGGGCGCTCGAAGATCTGGCCGAGGTCGGTCGTGCGGCGGGCAGTCGTCAGGTGCAGGAGTGGGGACGCCTGGCGAACGAGCAGGAGCCGGTCCTGCAGCGCTACGACGCCGTCGGCCACCGCCGCGACGACGTGGAGTTCCACCCGGCGTACCACTCGCTGATGGCCAAGGCATTCGAGTTCGGCCTCAACGCCGCACCCTGGTTCGACGACCGTCCGGGCGCCCATACGGCCCGCACCGCAAAGGCCTTCGCATGGGGTCAGGCCGAGTCCGGCCACATGTGCCCGATCGGCATGGCGTACGCCGCGGTGCCGACCCTGCGCCACGCACCCGAACTGGCCGATGCCTACGGGCGCCGACTGGCAAGCGCCGAGTACGACCCGGAGCTACGGCCCATGGACGACAAGCCCGGGTTGGTCCTGGGAACGTCGATGACCGAGCGCCAGGGCGGCTCCGACGCCCGGGCGAACATCTCCCGCGCGGTCGAGCGCCCGGACGGGACCTACGACGTCGTGGGTCACAAGTGGTTCACCTCGGCCCCGATGAGCGACGGGTTCTTGACCCTCGTCCAGACAGAGCCTGGACTCACCTGCCTCCTGCTTCCCCGGGTGCTGCCCGACGGCACGCGCAACCCGATCCGCCTCGAGCGCCTCAAGGACAAGCTCGGCAACCGATCGAACGCCTCGGCCGAGATCGAGTACCACGGCGCCACCGGGTGGCGCGTCGGCGAAGAAGGCCGGGGCGTGCGCACGATCATCGAGATGGTCAACTTCACCCGCCTCAACTGCGTCGTGCTCAGTTCTGCGTTCATGCGCAAGGGACTCGTGCGCGCCGTGCACCACTCCAGGCACCGCCGCGCATTCGGCAACCTGCTCATCGACCAGCCCCTGATGCGCAACGTACTGGCCGACCTGACCCTCGAGTCGGAGGCCGCCGTGGCTGCCTTGATGAGGCTCGGCGGCGCGACCGATCGAGCGGAGGACTCCGAGTCAGAGGCCGGTGTTCGCCGCCTCGGCCTTGCCGTCACGAAGTACTGGGTGTGCAAGCGCGCCCAGGCCGTCGTGGGCGAGGCACTGGAATGCCTGGGAGGCAACGGCTACATCGAGAACTCGGGGATGCCGAGGCTCTACCGTGAAGCACCGCTGCAGTCTGTCTGGGAAGGTTCCGGAAACGTAGCTGCCCTTGATGTCCTCCGCGTGATCCGGCGCCAGCCCGAGACGGTCGAGTTCTTCTTCGACGAGCTGCGATTGGCATCGGGAGCGGACCGGCGTCTGGATGCCGCCGTTGCGAGTCTCGAAGAAGATCTGTCCGCCGATCGGACCGACACCGACCTGGAGTTCGAGGCGCGTGGCCTCGTCGAGCGGCTGGCCTTGGTGTTCCAGGCCAGCCTGCTCGTCCGGCACAGCTCGCCAGCGGTCGCCGACGCCTTCGTCGCGTCACGACTGGGCGGGAGCTGGGGGATTGCCTTCGGCACGCTGCCGCGGGGCGTAGACACCCCTGGAATCCTCGCGAGAGTGCCGGTCGGCATGATCGGCTGAAGCTCTCCTGCCGTCGCACTCCACAGGTGCGTCGGGCGATGCTGGTCCCCGGCTCGAGCCTTGGCACCTCCGGTGGACCAGCATCCGCACATCTCGTGATTGGGCGTCGGGTTCTCCCGCCTTACACCGCTCGCCGACCGACGATGAATCCGGCGTTCATCACGCGTTTGCACCCTGTTGGTCGAGCCGAGTTCCACCTGTCGGACGAGCCAGGTGATCTGCCTCACTGTTCACGGTCAGCCTTCGGCGTCGACCGCGGCCATGACCACAGACCCCTGGACGACGAGCAGTGGATCCCTGTTGGATTTGGCAACGAATCAGCCACATTGTGCTCGGCACGTTCGGTCCTCGGGTGTCGATCACGCCGAGCTGGTCCCACTGCCCCCAGCAACAGGACCCCCCACATGAACAAGATCAAGTTCGTCGTCATCGGCGGCGCGCTGGCCCTTCTCGGCGCCATCGTTCTCAGCGGACAGCTCTCGGACCCCGAGCCGGCTGCCACCGACAAGGCGAGCGCTACGGTCGGCGGCGACACGCTTCGGGTCGGCGTCGAGAGCACCGAGCCGGTCTTCTACACCCGCGGTGGCACGGCCAAGGGCTTCGACTACGAGATGGCGCGCGGCGTCGCCGAAGGCATGGGCCTCGAGCCCGAGTTCGTGCCGATGGAGTTCGACGAGCTCTTCCCGGCCCTGCGAGCCGGAAAGATCGACATGATCGGCGCCCAGGTCACGAGCACGTCAGAGCTCGAGCGCGAGTTCGACTTCAGCACGCCCTACTTCTCGACGTACGTCGCCTTCCTCACCCCCGAGGGATCGACCATCCAGACACGCAGAGACGTCAACGGGAAGAGGGTCGCGGTCGTCGACGGCGCGATCCAGGAGTCCTACCTCAAGGAGAAGTACCACAACGTCGAGATCGTCAAGGCGCCGAACGTCGGCGCTGCCGTCAACCTGATCGAGAACGGCGCGGCCGACGCGTTCTTCCACGGAGCCCCCTACGCCCAGTCGATCATCAAGAGCGCACCCACACCTCTGGAAGAGCCGATCGTCTACCAGGTCAAGGACGCCCCGATCGGGTTCGTGGTCCGATCCGGCGACCAGCGCAAGGCGCAGATGGACGAGGCTCTGAGGGACATGATCCTCAGCGGCCAGTGGTTGAGGATCAAGACCGACTACTTCGAGGCTGACCCGCTCGACGACGTGTTCCGCGAAAAGGGGTCCTGACCCGGAGCGCTGCTGGCAAAAGAAGGGCCGTCACCAATCGCGGACGCTGCCGACCCCGGCGAGGAGCGCGACAGTGATCTCCGAGCGTCGATCGGCCATCCCGGCAGCCTCAGCAAGGCGACTGGCAACGCTCACCATGGCCTCGCAGAGCTCGTCGCGCTCCTCGGTCTCGATCCAGGGGTTCCGCGCCGTGAGCCTGTTGAACGCCTTACCGAAGTCGACACCGATGCGCGTCATCTCCGCGATCGAGTGCTCCTCCGACCACGCCTGCAGCTCAGTCTCGATCGCGGACCGTGTCGTCTCGAGCTGCGCGACAGACTTCTTGTACGCCGCAGCGCTGATGTGCGGTCGACCATCCCAGTCCCGGAGCGGGTTGTTCCGGTTCGCCTCGACCCAGTCAGGGGTGCGCGGCGACCGGATCTCGGTATAGGTCCCGTTGACTGCCTCGCCCCGCCAGCGGGCGCGCATGGCCTTCGCGTAGTCGACGGGGACACTGTGGAGCTCGATGTGCTCCATCTCGGTGGACTGGGAAGGGTCGAGACAGTCTGCCGCGGTCATCCCGAACGTGTCATACAGCTCCAGCGTCCTCAACGACGCCAGATGGTTGAGACTGCCAGCATTCGTCAACGAACCGAGCGCGCCCCAGATTCTCAGGGCTCGAACATTTGGGAAGACCTCGACGAGACGTCCTGCGTCGGTCAGCTCGATTCCGTGGACCCACAGCGTGCGGACGTCGAGGCGCGTCGTCCCGTTGCTGGCAAGGAGATCCTCGAGCTCGGCCCCGGTCACGTTCAGGCGGGCGGGGTCAGACCACTCCTTCACTCCGTCGTCCCATAGGCGCTGATAGTGCAGCTGGTCGCCGAGGCGCCAGCCGTGGGAGAAGGTTTCACCGGGCGGTGCCAGCGGCGGTACGTTTCCGAGCACCCGATGGCTCCGCGGCAGCACCCACTCGAAGTGGCAGTCCGACAAGCCCTCATCGTGATGGTGGGTGAGCCGGAGGGGGCGGATCTCTCCAAGGTCTTCCAAGCTCGTCGGTTCGGGACCAGACCAGTCGAGATCGAGGAGGCAGACGTATTTCCACTCTTCACGGAAACCAGTCACCTGGGCAGCGGTCCACTCTCCGAGCAGCTCGGACGGCGCAACGACGATGTCGCCGAGCGCCAGGGGGCGAGGCGGACGTGAGAGTCGGCGAGACGGCATGCGCCGAACCCTAGGTCAGAGCTCGCCGCCCACTGCTCGCCGGTGGCGAACGAACGTTCGTTCGCCACCGGCGAGCGATTCGATCATTGCTTGCCCCACGCCCTCTCGATGACGTCGATCACCTTGGGCCGCAGGTCGCTGGCGGCGATGACCTCGTCGACAGAGCCGACCGCGACGGCGCGGTGGATGTTGTGGACGCCGTCGAACTCGGCGGCGACCTCGGCGATCTTGTCGGCGCGCAGCTGGGCGCGGAGGTCGGCGAGCTCGACGACGAGGGCGCCGCGTTCACCGTCCTCGGCGTGGTCGATGCGCTCCTCGAGCGCGGCGACGCGGGGGTCTGCGGCTGCTCGCTTGGAGACCTCGGCGGCGAAGACGACGGCCGCCGCGGGAGCGCCACCGAGGACCGAGGCGTACGAACCCTCGATCGCCAAGACCGTCATCGACGGGTTCAGGTGCTTCGAGAAGACCACGAACGCACCACCGTGGTAGCGGGAGATGACGCAGAAGACGATCGGGCCCTGGAAGTTGACGACCGCGCGGCCGATCTCTGCTCCGTATTCGAGCTGGAGGTTGCGCATCGACTCCGGGGAGCCGTCGAAGCCGGACAGGTTGGCGAGGACCACCAGCGGGCGGTTGCCCGAGGCAGCGTTGATCGCGCGCGCGACCTTCTTCGACGACCGCGGGAACAGGGTGCCCGCGGTGTAGGTGTCCGGGCCGTCGGTCGGAGGGAAGCCGGCGCGCGGGACCGGCTTGGACTCGATCCCGACCAGGCTGACCGGGTAACCACCGATCCGGGTGTCGACGACCACGGCAGTGTCGGCGTCGGCCATGCCGGCCCAGCGCTCGAGCATCTCGTGGTCGGCGTCGGCGAGCGCCCGCATCACGGTGCGGATGTCGAAGGGGCGCTTGCGGTCGGGGTTGTGCTCGGCCGAGAAGATCTGGCCGACCGTGGTGAAGTCACCCTCGTGGGGGTAGGTCGACACGTCGCGGTCGGTCGGGTCAGAGGTTGGCGCGCGCCGCGGTCCGGCCTCGCCGGGCACCACGTAGGTGTGCTCGTAGTGGGCCATGAGGACACGGAAGGCACCGGCCAGGTCGGGCACCCAGTACTGCGCCTGCCCGTTCGGTCCCATCACCCGGTCGTAGCCACCGATGCCGTGGTTGTCCTCGGCGGAGACTCCGCCGGAGAAGTCGAGCGACTGCTTGCCGGTGAGCACCATGGCGCTGTCCGGAGTCATCACCAGGATGCCCTTGGTGTGCATCAGCATGGTCGCTTCGGCGTTCCAGTAGGGCTGGGCGCCGACGTTGATACCCGCGACGACGATGTTGATCTCGCCGCCGGCCTGGGTGAACTGGACGATCCGGCGCAGCGCGGCGGCGACCCAGTCCATGTTCTCGGTGCCGCTCTCCATCGAGATCCGGGCACCGGCCGACACCGCGAACCACTCGACCGGGACGCCCATCTGCTCGGCGAGGTCGATGGCCGCGATCACCCGGGCGCACTCGGGCTCCGAGAGCGCACCGAGCGACTTGAGCGGGTCACCGCAGAGCACCACGCGGGTGATGCCCTCCGGGTAGAGCGGGCTCGGGGTGGTCACGACGGCGACGATGATGCCGGCGCTGTTGAGCCCGGGGTCACGGTCGACGGGGGTGAGCCTGCCATCGGCATCGAGGTCGTGCTCGACGACCGTGCCGTCCCCCGCGATGGCGCGCTGCAGCTCGTAGGGGTAGACCAGACCGCGGCGTCGGGCGCGCAGCACCTTGGCGGCGTACTCGTCCAACGGGGCGAGCGGCTCGGTGGGCGGTTCGATGACGTCTGCCACCACACCTGCCCCCGGCTTGGCGTGGAATCGGATCGCCAGCCGGGTCGGGTCGCCGCCGTCCGGCGACGCCACGCGGCCCTCGGCGAGCACCTCCTCGATCCCGGTGCCTTCGCTGAGCGGGGTGATCTTGCTCTGCAGCGCGGTGATCTGGTCGAGGTCGGCCTCGACCACCGGCCACACCGTCACCCACACGTGGTTGACGTCGAGCTTGGTGCCCTCGCGGCCGCGGGCGGTGCGTACGCGACGGATCGCCTCGAGGCAGTTCTCCACGGCACGCTCGACGTGGGGCAGTGCGATCACACGGCCCTCGTCGTCGCGCACCACGGCGAGCTGTCGGGCCTGGGCGGCTGCGACGAGCCGGCGGTCGGCCGGGTTGGCGCGGGCGACGCACTCGTAGAGAAGTACGTCGTCGGGGGCCGGGAGCCTGGTGACGTCGAACTCGCTGAGGCGCCAGAGGTTCAGCCGGCGACCGACCATCGGGTGCATGCCCCGGACCAGGGTGTCCTCGACGAGGTCGTCGGTCGGGATGTGCGGGGCCCCGTCGGCGTGGTGGCGGAAGGTGAAGTAGTCGACCGGCTGCGGGGCGGCATGGCAGACGGCGACAGAGACGCGACGGGCGCGGCGGGCGAACTCCTGCCCGGCGAGCATCTTGGTGAGCTCGGCGGAAGCGAGGTCCGCGTCGGCAGGCGCGTCCTCCCAGCGCAGGTAGATCTCGACGACGTCGTCGTGGTCGGAGGCCAGCACCGAGGTGATCGCGGTGCCGAGCGGGCCGTCGGGTCGGGCGAGCTCGGTGACGTCACCGATGGTGGACACCACGCGGGTCGCACCCTTCTCGTCCGTGGCGTACTCGGCGTGCACGACCGGCCGGTCGACGTGCAGGCCGACGGTCAGATCGTGGAGGTGGTAGTCGCGGTAGTGCCGTCGGATCAGCACCTCCAGCAGCGGCTCGCTCTCGGGAAGCCCCTCGACCAGCCGGTCCCGGAGGAAGCCGACCAAGGGCTCGGGTACGGCGGCGAGCGCGTCGATACGAGCGGCCCGGTTCGGGGCCGCCGGGTCGGTGAGGGCAGCGACCTCGGCCGGCACCCCCTCCAGGACCGCGCGACGCTCGTCGTCGACCAACGGCTGGTCGAACCAGCCGAACCGGACCGAACGGGCCAGGTCGCCGACCACGGCGAACCGGCGCTGCGTGGCTCGGACGATCCGCTCGAGCAGCGCGCGGACGGCGGCGGCGTCGTCGGCGGACGGCGGCGGGTCGCCCAGCCAGCGCTGCAGGATCCCGATCGCGACGTCGACGTCGGAGGGATGCTGCTGGGCGAGGAAGATGCGGAACACCGCACGCTCGAGCTCCGGCGTACGCTCCAGGTCGGAGACCCCGTAGTGGGCGAGGACCCGCTGCAGCTTGTCGCGGAAGTGGTCCGGCAGCGCTCCCCGGTCGGGGTCCAGGCTGCGCAGATAGGTGTGGAAGTATTCTCGCGAGCTGTGCACCCGGAGCTCGGTGGACGGCTCGTCGCCGGCCGGCCGGTTGCGGCTGAGCTCAGCGAAGTCGGTGAACAGCGACAGCAGGCCCATCTCGACACGGAGGGTGTCTGCGGGCGCACCGCTCGAGCGAGAGGCGAGATGGGCGGCGAGCAGCGCCGGACGCTGGTCCTCCTCGACGTCGTAGCCGAGCAACAGGCTGCTCAGGTCGGCCAGCGCCCCGTTGCTGCGGCCCCGCTCGGTCGTGGGCTCCGGCAGGTCGAGCTCGGCGAGGCCGGCAGAGCTCGCCTGGTCACCCGCGGCGTCACCGGTCGGCTCGAGGCGGATCAACGGCGCCGCGGTCTCGACCTGGCTGCCGACCCGGACCAGGAGCTCCTTGACCCGGCCGGTGAACGGCGCGGTCAGCGCGGTCTCCATCTTCATCGACTCGAGCACCAGCACGGGATGGCCGGCCTCCACCTCGTCGCCAACGGCGAGCGGGGTGGAGACGACGAGCGCCGGCGCCGGCGAGCGCACCATGCCGCCCTCGTCACGGCTGACCCGGTGCATGACGTCGTCGACCTCGACCAGATGGACGGGGCCGTGGGTGGCGGTCACCAGCCGGTAGCGGTGGCCGTCCACGGTGAGCCGGCCGTGCACCTCGTCGATCCGGTCGAGGGTGGCGGTGAGGGTGCGACACTCGCCCCCGGCGGTGATGGTGACCTGGTAGCGGGCCGGTCCGGACTGCCGGACCGTCAAGGCGTACGTCGCCCCGCGAAGCTTGAGCTCGATGGTGCGGGCCGGGTCGTGCTGGATCTGAGGCCGGCCTCCCTGGGCGGTCTGCAGCATGCGCGCGATCTCCGCGCGCTCGGCCTCGTCGTAGCCCTCGATCGCCGCCGCGACCAGCGCGATGCCGGCGTGCCGGGCGGCCTGCAGCCGGCCCTCGCCGCGCACCCGGTCGATCCAGCCGGTGTCGGCCCAGGCCGGGCTGCCGGTGGTGACCTCGGGCTGGTCGAGCAGGTCGAGGATGAAGCTCTTGTTGGTGGCGCCGCCGTCGATGATGACGGTGGTCTCCCCCATCGCCCGGCGCAGTCGCGCCAGCGCCTGCTCGCGGTCGGCGCCCCAGGCGATCACCTTGGCGATCATCGAGTCGAAGTCGGCCGGGATGGTGTCGCCCTCGGCGACACCGGTGTCGACCCGGATGCCGGGACCGGCAGGGAACTCGAGGCGGCTGATCCGGCCCGGGGCCGGGGCGAAGTCGCGGTCCGGGTCCTCGGCGTTGAGGCGGGCCTCGACCGCGTGGCCGCGCTCGCCCGGCCGGTCACCGGTCAGCTTCAGACCGGAGGCGACCTGGATCTGCAGCGCGACCAGGTCGGTGCCGGTCACGACCTCGGTGATGGGGTGCTCGACCTGGAGGCGGGTGTTGACCTCGAGGAAGGCGAACGTCTTCTCGCCCGGGTGGTAGAGGAACTCGACGGTGCCCGCGCCGGCGTAGCCGACGGCGTTGGCGAGGCGCTCGGCCGAGGACTTGAGGTCGGCGGCCTGCTCGTCGGTGAGCAGCGGGGAGGCCGACTCCTCGATGACCTTCTGGTTCCGTCGCTGGACCGAGCAGTCTCGGACGCCGATCGCCCAGGCGGTGCCCTGACCGTCGGCGATCACCTGGACCTCGACGTGACGGGCGTCGGTGACCAGCTTCTCCAGGAAGACGACGCCGCTGCCGAAGGCTCGCTCCGCCTCGTCTCGGGTGCGCTGGTAGGCCTCGGCGAGCTCGTCGCCCGAGGTGACCTTCCGGATGCCGCGTCCGCCACCGCCGGCGGTGGCCTTGAGCATCAGCGGGTAGCCGATCTCCTCGGCACTGGCCAGCGCAGAGTCCAGGTCGTCGACCCCGCCACGGCTCCACGGAGCCACCGGGACCCCGACCTCTTCCGCGATCAGCTTCGAGCCGATCTTGTCGCCCAGCTTCCGCATCGCTTCGGCGCTGGGACCGATGAAGGTGACCCCCAACCGCTCGCAGAGCTCGGCGAAAGCGGGGTCCTCGGCGACGAAGCCCCAGCCGACCCAGGCGGCGTCCGCCCCGGTGTCGACCAGCGCCTTCTCGAGGACGGCGAGGTCGAGGTAGGGGCGGTCCGCCGCTGCACCGAGCAGATGGGCTTCGTCGGCTTCGCGCACGAACGCCGCGCCGGCGTCGACGTCGGTGTGCAGCGCGATGGTGCGGATGGGCCCCTCGGACGTGTCCCGCGCGTTGAGGTCGCGTACGGCGTGGATCAGACGCATCGCGGCTTCGCCGCGGTTGACAATGGCAATTCGTGAGACCTGTGGCACGGTGCAGAGACTGTCATCTAACCGTGCCCCTGCGACACCTCGACTCCGACAGGCTTCGCGGCGATTCCTTGTGGGAATTCTGCAGCCGCGCGGCCGAGGACGGACAGTTCTACAACGTACGCTGGGCGCCGCTGACCTTCTGCCGGAGCCAGGTGGGGACGTGTTCCGCGGCGCGTGGGAAGGTCTCCAGATCGATCGCATACAGCCCGGGATGAGCGGGCCAGCGCCAGACGGGCTCGTCGTCGTAGTTGAAAACGACCGTCGTCGAGTTCCTCGTCACACCATCCTCTTCGCCTTCACGGCTCGCGATGGTCCAGCGGGCGGAGAACCAAGCACCTTTGTCGGGTTCATACATCACCCGCCTGAGCTCGTCGGTCAGGGTGAGCACCGAGTCGGGCGGCTTGGCATGCGCGAAGCTGCCGTCCGGTCGGTGCACGTCGATGCGCCCGGTGAAGAACATGGACAGGTTGCGGTGGTTGAAGACCAACGTGGACCAGTCGCCCTCGACCTCATCGGCGAGGTGGAGGGCGATCTCCTCGATGAGCTGTTCCTGTCTGAGCACAGGAGGAACGATCATGCCGCTCACGCTACTACCGTTGTCGACCCCATATCGAAAGTCGTGTCGCGGAGCGGAGAGACGGCGGTCATCCGGTCAAGGACGGGCGACGCACGATCAACGCGGGCGCTCGGATCGTGGCGACCATCGAAGGGTGACAACGACTTCGCACGACTCGACCGCTTCCCCGATACCTTCCACGGCTACGCCCACGGCGTCCTCCGGCCGCGCCGCACCGGTGGTCGCGCTCGCCGCCGGGATCGCGATCCTGGTCTCGAGCGAGTTCCTGCCTGCCGGCGTACTGCCCACGATGGCGCGCGACCTCGGGATCAGCGAGGGGACCGCCGGGTTGGCGGTGGCGGCGACCGCGATCGCGGGGGCGCTGACCGCACCGAGCATCGCCATGGTCCTGCCGAGAATGGACAGACGTACGTTGCTGGTGGGCCTGCTGGTCGCCGCGGCGGTCGCCAACCTGGCGGTCGCGATCGCCCCGGGTTTCGTCGTCCTGCTCCTCGGGCGGCTGGTGCTGGGGGCGGCGATCGCCGGCTACTGGTCGTTCGCGTTCGCCGTCGGGACGTACGCATCACCGGGACGTGACCACGTCATCTCGACCTCGATCGCGCTGGGCGTCACGGTGGCGACGATCGTCGGGCTGCCGCTGGGCTCGCTGCTCGCGGACGGTCCCGGATGGCGCTGGGGGTTCGCGGCGGCAGCGGTGCTCAGCCTGGTCTCCGCGGCCGCGCTGGCCCGGGCGTTGCCCCCGGTTCCGGCTCATCCGGGAGCCGGTCTGGCGATGATGCGGCGGGCCCTCCGCAACCCCCGGCTTGTGGCCGGCGTGATGGTGCTCGTCGTGGCGGTGCTCGGGAACTTCATGGCGTACCCGTTCATCCGGATCGCGATCTCGGAGACCTCGCCCGGCGACGGCATGTGGATGCTGGCGCTGTGGGGCCTCGGTGGGCTCTTCGGGAACCTCGCGGCCGGCCGGTTCTCCCACCACCTGCGGGCCGTCGTCACCGTCGCACCGCTTCTCCTCGCCGGCGGTCTGGTGCTGACCTTCCTCGCCGAGAGCACGCCGGTCATGGCGCTGGCGATGCTCGTGTGGGGGTTCGGGTTCAACATGGTCCCGGTCGGTACGCAGCTGTGGGTCACCCGGGTCGAGCCCGAGCGCACCGAGTCGGCACTGGCGCTCCAGGTGACCGCGTTCCAGGTGGCGATCACCCTCGGGGCGGCGCTAGGAGGCGCGGTGCTCGACGAGCACGGCGTCAGCCGGGTGCTGCTCCTCGGTGCGGTCGGTGCGGTCATCGCTGCCGTGGGCTTCGCGGCGATCCGCGTCCCGCGCGGCTGACGGGTCCTCGCGCCACGCCTGCGGGCCGATCCCGTGGGCGGCGGTGAAGGCCCGGCTGAACGCCGCACCGGAGCCGTACCCCACGGCGTACGCCACCTGCTCCACCGGACGATCGCTGCCGGTGAGCAGGTGGCGTGCCGCCCGCATCCGGACGTCGCGCAGCGCCTCGCTCGGGCTCTGCCCCAGGCTGCGCCGGAACCGCTCCCCCAGTGCCGACCGGGACAGGTGTACCGACTCGGCCATCGTCTCGACCGACCAGGCCCGCCCCGGATCCGCGATCAGCGCGTTCATCACCTGTCCCACGGCCGGGTCGAGAGCGGGCGCGGGACCGTCGGTCCCGCGCCCGGTGTCCTCGAGCCAGGAGGCGGTCATCGCAGCACCGAGCAGCGAGGCGTAACCCGATGCGAACAGCGCCGACGGACGGCACGGCCCCGCCAGCGGGCACCGGCGGAGCAGCTCGGCCACCCCGCCGTGCCGACCGACGAAGTCCCGCACGACCAGCGGGTTGGCGAGCGGGTAGCCCACCGCGACCGCCCGCAGGTCGGCTCGCGTGAGCGTCGCCCCGTCGTGGGTCGCCAGCCGGTGCCTGACCTGCGCCCCGATCAGGGCCGCGTCGCCCGCGCGGAGGAGGTGCGACTGCCCGGCGGCGGTCAGCACCACGGTGCCGTCGTCGACGAGGAGCCAGGTGGCGTGGCGTACGTCTTCACCGGCGGAGCCGGCGGCCAGCTGCTCTTGGTAGGCGAACGTCATCTCCCACGCCGGACTGTCCTGGTTCACACTTGGCGCAGCGCGCGGGCTCCGTCGGGCTATTCCCGATCCTCAGTCGGCGATGAACTCGAGGATGTCGGCGATCAGCGCCTTCTGGTAGTCGCCGGCGATGCCGTGCGGAGCGCCCTCGTAGACCTTCAGCGTGCCGTCGGCGACCAGCTTGACCGCCTTCTCGGCAGCGGCCGCGATCGGCACGATCTGGTCGTCCGAGCCGTGCGCGATCAGGGTCGGCACCTCGAGCGCCTTCAGGTCCTCGGTGAAGTCGGTCTCGGAGAAGACCTTGACGCAGTTGTACGCAGCGGCCAGCCCGGCCAGCATCCCCTGGCGCTGGAAGTCGTCGATGAGGCCCTGGGAGACGTTGGCGCCCTCCCGGTTGAAGCCGTAGAAGGAGACCGCCAGGTCCTTGTAGAACTGGGAGCGGTCGGCGAGGACACCGGCGCGGATGCCGTCGAAGACCTCCATCGGCGTGCCCTCGGGGTTGGTCTCGGACTCGAGCATGACCGGCGGCACCGCGCCGACCGTGACGACCTTGCGGACGCGGCCCTTGCCGTGCTGGGCGGCGTAGCGGACGACCTCGCCGCCACCGGTCGAGTGGCCGATCACGACGAGCTCGGTGAGGTCGAGGTGCTCGATGAGCTCGGCCAGGTCGCGGGCGTAGGTGTCCATGTCGTGACCGCGGTCGGTGTTGGTCGAGCGGCCGTGGCCGCGGCGGTCGTGCGCGATCGCCCGGTAGCCCGCGTCGGCGAGCAGCTTGGACTCGACGGCCCAGGCGTCCGAGCTGAGCGGCCAGCCGTGGCTGAGCACGACCGGCTTCCCGGTGCCCCAGTCGGTGTAGTAGATCTCGGTGCCGTCGGAGGTGGTGAACGTAGGCATGGTGGGAGTCCTCACAGTCATGCGCCGACCGCCGCTCCCAATGCAGGAGCTGTCGCGGCCCCGGCGCAGCATCTCAATCCTCGGCGCTCGGCGCCCCGGAGCGCCCCGCCGTACCTGCCCGATACCCCACGAATCCGGACACGTCCGACCACGCCTCGGCCTTGTCGAGGGCGGCCGGCCAGATCCAGGGGTTGTGCTTCGACCAGGACCCCTTCCAGGTCGCGCTGCCCGTAGGGTGCGGCCATGCAACCGACTGACGCCGAGCGTGAGATCACCTCGCCCGTCTCGCTGACGCTCCCCGACGGACGGCTCAACCCGGCCGCGGTGGGCTGGACCCGGACACCGCTGATCACGACCGACGGGATCGGTCGCGGCCGCCTCGGGCGGGGTCGCAACAAGCGCTGGGAGTACTGGGGAGTCACCACGCCCACCCATGTCGTCGCGCTGGTCCTCTCCGACATCGACTACGCGGCCGTGCACGGCATCTGGGTGCTCGACCGCCGCACCGGCGAGGAGATCTCCCACGACGCGATCGGCGTCCTCGGGAGAAGCGCGACCCTGCCCGGGACGCTGGGCGCGGGACCGGCGCGTGCCCGCACCCGGGCCGTGCGGATCGACCTCACGGAGGTCGAGGGCGGCACCCGGCTGCAGGCCCAGGGCACGCGGGTGCGGGTCGACATCATGGCGCACCGGCCGGACGGCCACGAGAGCCTCGGCGTCGTCGTCCCGTGGTCGGACCGGCTCTTCCAATACACGGTGAAGGACGTGGCCCGCCCCGCCACCGGCACGCTGTGGATCGACGACCAGGCCCACGCCCTACCGGCGGGCGACTCCTGGGCCGTGCTCGACCACGGGCGTGGGCGCTGGCCCTACTCGATGCACTGGAACTGGGGTGCCGGTTCGGGGCGCACCGACGGGCGCGTCCTCGGGATCCAGGTCGGCGGCAAGTGGACCGACGGCACCGGGGCGAGCGAGAACTCGCTGCTCGTCGACGGCCACCTCACCAAGATCGGCGAGGAGCTGGTGTGGACCTACGACACCGACGACTGGCTGGCGCCGTGGAAGGTGGCGGGCGAGTCTGTCGACCTGACGTTCACCCCGTTCCACCTGAAGCGGTCGATCACCGACCTCAAGGTCTTCTCCTCTCGCACGCACCAGTGCTTCGGGCACTGGTCGGGTCGCGTACGTGACCACGCGGGCGAGTGGGTGTCGCTCGCCGGGCTCGTCGGCTGGGCCGAGGATGTGCGCAACCGGTGGTGAGGCTCATCACCGGTGATCTCGGCGACCGGCGCACGAATGCGTTGGCGGTGTCGCCCGGATCGGCGATGATGTGTCCGTGATCGACGAGCGCCCCATCAACACATGGCTGACCGACATGGACGGTGTCCTGGTGCGCGAGGAGGAGCCGATCCCGGGCGCCGCCGAGTTCCTGGCGAAGCTGACCGAGGCCTCGGTGCCGTTCCTGGTGCTGACCAACAACTCGATCTACACCCCGCGAGACCTCCGGGTGCGGCTGCTCCGCTCCGGGCTCGACGTCCCCGAGAAGTCGATCTGGACCTCGGCGCTCGCCACCGCGCAGTTCCTCGCCGACCAGCGGCCGGGCGGTTCGGCGTACGTCGTCGGGGAGGCCGGGCTGACCACGGCGCTGCACGAGGTCGGCTACGTGATGACGGAGAACGACCCCGACTACGTCGTGCTGGGCGAGACCCGCACCTACTCCTTCGAGGCGATCACCCGAGCGATCCGGTTGATCGAAGGTGGCGCGAGGTTCATCGCGACCAACCCCGACCCGAGCGGACCGAGCCCGCAGGGCACCCTGCCCGCCACCGGCTCTGTGGCCGCGCTGATCAGCGCCGCCACCAACCGGGCGCCCTACTTCGTCGGGAAGCCGAACCCGCTGATGATGCGCAGTGCGCTCAACCAGATCGAGGCTCACTCCGAGACCACCGTGATGATCGGCGACCGGATGGACACCGACATCATCAGCGGCCTCGAGGCCGGGATGCGCACCATCTTGGTCGAGACCGGGTCGACGAGACCCGAGCAGGTCGAGACCTTCCCGTTCCGGCCGACGCGGGTGGTCTCCTCCATCGCCGACGTACTGCCGCTGCTCGACTGACGCCCGCTGTCGACGGCTCAGTCTGCGAGCTGGAACTCGGCCTGTCCCCTACCTCGTCCGCGCTCGGCGGGAAGGGCAGAGCGGAACCGCCGCTGATACTGCGACGGCGAGATGCCGAGGCGGGTGACGAACGTACGCCGCAGCGCCTCCGGGCTGCCGTAGCCGGACTGCGCCGCCGTCTCGGTGACGCTCGCACCGCCTTCGAGACGCATCCGGGCGAGGTCGAAGCGCACCGCGGTGACGTACTCCGACGGTGACTGCCCGAGCTCGTCACGGAAGCGCCGGGCCAGGTGGCGCGGGCTGGTCGAGACGAGGCGGGCGAGGTCGGTCACGGTCCAGGCTCGGGTGGGATCGGCGTCGACCAGATCCGTCGCGCGGCGGACGATCGACGCCGGCTGCGCGCGCCCCCGCAGCGGGACCGAGTACTGCGACTGGCCGCCCGAGCGCTGCAGGTAGACGAGGAGGAGCTGGGCGACCTGTCGCGCGGTGTCCGCGCCGTGGTCGTCCTCGACCAGGGCGAGAGCCAGATCGATGCCGGCCGCGACGCCTGCCGAGGTCAGGACGTCGCCGTCACGTACGAAGATCGCGTCGGGCTCGACGCGCACGCCCGGATACAGCCGCTGCAGCTCGGGAGCGAACTTCCAGTGCGTCGTCGCGCGCCGACCGTCGAGCAGGCCGATCTCGGCGAGGACGAAGGCGCCGCTGCAGATCGAGACCACCCGCCGGGCACGCGACGCCAGCGAGGAGGCCGCCTCGGTCAGCGGGCTGCGTACGAAGTCGTGCGGCGGCTGCTCGCTTCCCGGCACGACCACGGTGTCGAACTCACCCGCGTCGTGGGCCGCACCGTGCACCGAGATCCTGCTCCCGAGGGACGTCGCCACGTCCTGCCCGTCGGGCGAGAGCAGCACGATGTCGTAGCCGTCGACCGCCTGGTTGGCCTCGACGAAGACCTCGGCGGGGCCGGCGTAGTCGAGCGTCTTCACGCCGTCGAAGAGCAGGAACGCGATTCGCCGGCGAGCGCGGGGCGGGGTCTTGACGATGTCGTTCACTCCTCGATGCGAATTACCTTGTGCGCAAGCAATCTACGTCGCACTTACCTTGCACGCAAGGTTTTCTCCCAAAAGGCTCGCGCGCAAGGGATGTAGGGTGAACACATGACAGAGACTCGCCACAGCCTCGAGCTGAGCGAGCAGCTGTGCTTCTCGCTCTACACCGCGCAGCGGCTCGTGACCGCGGCTTACCGACCGATCCTCGACGCCCTGGGACTGACCTATCCCCAGTACGTCGCGATGCTCGTGCTGTGGGAGAGCTCCCCCCTCACCATGGGAGAGCTCGGTGAGCGGCTCGGCCTCGACTACGGCACCGTCACTCCGCTGGTCAAGCGCCTGGAGGCGGCCGGGCTGATCACCCGCGAGAAGCGTCCCGAGGACCAGCGCAGCGTCCGGCTGCGGCTGACGGATGCCGGCGCCGACCTACGCAGCCGAGCCGAGGGCGTGCCCGACACCATCGCCGAGGTGATGGCGCTGCAGACCGAGGAGTTCACCATCCTCAAGGACTCCCTGGAGCACCTCAGCGACAACGTCGCCAGCCGCCTGCCCTGACCCTCGGCTAGGCCGAGAGCAGGTCCGTCAACGCCTCGGCCTCCTCGGCGCAGGCCCCGCACGCCTTCAGGTGCACCTGCATCGGGACGTCCACGTGGGACGGGTCGGCGAGCAGCCGCTCGACGTAGGTGTCGAGCTGGTCGAAGCAGTCGTCGCAGGACAGGTAGGGGGTGCTCTCGAGCAGCAGGCCGTCGAGCACATCCACGGGCAGGGGACGGTTTCTGTCAGTCATGGCATGCTCCGGACGGCTTGTCGAGGTGACCGCTGGCCAGCAGGGACGCCCGGAGTCGCTGCCGGGCGTCGTGGAGAGTCTTGTAGAGGGCGTTGCGATTGGTGTTGAGACGTTCGGCGAGGACGTCGATCGGGACCTGGTCGACCACCAACGCCAGCGTGATCCGACGCTGGTGGGGCGTCAGCGCGGAGGCGATCGCGGCGTGCACGGCTCGCGAGAGGTCGGCCGCCTGGACGACACCCTCGGGCGCGGTGCCGTCGTCGATCACGTCGAACGTGTCCGGAAGCGCGACCTCACGATGCCGCCACGCCTGCCGGCGCACGGCGACGCCTGCGTGCAGCACGCCGAACTTGTAGACCCAGGTGCTGAACCTGCTCCGCCCCTCGAAGGTGTCGAGCTTGGCGAGCACCGCGACCAGCGCATCGTCGGCAGCCTGGTGGGCCAGGTCCTCCAGGTCAGCAGGCCCCGCACCGGGCAGCTGATGGCGCAGACGCCAGACCTGATGCCGGGTCGCCCGCAGCAGCATCTCGTGGAGGCTGCGCTGGGCGACATGCCCCGGCGGCCCGGGGTCGTTCAGATCGCCCACCCAGGCCTCGTCCGGCGCGACGCCGGTCTCAGCCGTCCCACCCTGCACGACATTCATGATCCCACCTCGCCCGGCGACGGATCCACGATCCTGACCGCCAGCTCGGGCGGGCACCCACGATCGACCAGCTGCAGCAGCGCATGCAGGTCGAGACGTACGTCGGCAGCGACCTCCGCGGCAAGGCCGGCCGGGAATCCCGCGCGACGCAGGCTTCGCCGACGCCACGCCACCGCCTCCTCGCGGGCCTGACGCGAGCGCAGGGCGCCGCGGTCTCGCTTCTGCACCTTCATGACCAGTTGGTGTCTCGCGGAGCAAGGTTCTTACCCGCGGACCCGGACCTCCTGATCGCCGGTAAGACGCGGGCAGGTCGGTGACACACACCGCGTGAAGGCACCCCGAGCGCCGAGTCGGCTCGTCCTGACCTCGATCGCCGCCGAGTCGGCCCGTCATGACGAGCCGACTCGGCCCCGATTCTCGTCAAGATGGGCCGACTCGGCGGGATGTGCCCCTTCACCCAACTCCTCCGAAAGGGACCACCATGACCAGCCACTCCACCGAGACCTCGACCCGGTCGGCCACCGGATCCACGGGCAACGACCGGGCCTTCCTCCTGCTGCGTACGGTCTTCGTCATCGCTCCGATCGCCTTCGGCCTCGACAAGTTCGTCGAGGTGCTGACCGAGTGGGACCGCTACCTCGCACCCTGGATCGACGACATCGTCCCCGGCAGCGCCCACCAGGCGATGCTGGTGGTTGGCGTCATCGAGATCGTCGCCGGCCTCGTCGTCGCGATCATCCCTCGCTACGGCGCCCTCCTGGTCGCCGCCTGGCTTGCGGGCATCATCGCCAACCTCGTCTCGATGGGCGACTTCTACGACATCGCCCTGCGCGACTTCGGCCTGCTGGTGGGGGCTTTGGCGCTCGCCGCCCTCGCCTTCGACCGTGAACGCAAGTGCAAGGCGTGACCGACGTGCCCTTCCGGGCCAAGAGGTAGAGGCGCCTTCCCTCTCATCCGACGAGTTGGTCGACGTCGGTCTCTGCTTGGCCCGGGCCTCTCACGCCCCAGCCGAGACGATCGGGAGACCTGCCTTCAGCGCTACGCCCGCCGACGCACGCACCCTCGATATCGCATTGCTATTGGGGCGGGTCCACGCATCCGCAGCAAACTCCCACTGGACCCGCGGAGACTGCCGCGCATTCGTTCCTCCACTATGGCCACACGACGTCCCGATCTCTCATTTTGAGGGATTCATACCCAATCCTGGTAACTATGGCGCTCAGCACGTCTGAATCCGCTAGCCTCAGTCGAAATCGACCAGGAGGCACGGTGTGGAACCAGAGACTACGTCTTTGCAGAAGTTGGCGCAGCTCCTTCCTGCAAATGATACGGCACCCGTTCCCAGCTCCAGCGTGGGTCGCGGATTTATCGCTAAACCGACCGCAGTTCCGGGCTACGTCTGGCCAACTCTTACGGTCGAATCGTGGCCCACTAACTCCACGGTGCTCTTGATCGAAGCCGCAGGAGCCGTTGGAAAAACTGCGGCTGCCCAAGCCCTTGCCTCGGCGCTCAATTGGCCGCTATTTCGGTCCGAGCGAGCACAGGTTGGCGACGGATCTCTATCTGGAACAATCATGGGATCACTAGGGTTCACAACCGATTACGTGAAGTTGATCGCCCTCGGCCAGGCAGGAGTGGTCGTCGACTCCCTTGACGAGGCCCATTTTAGGGCTGGAGCCGAGAATCTCTTAGGGTTCATTAGAAACATCCTAGAGGTCTCCGGCGCCCGAATTCCGTCAGAAAGACGTGCCAATTCACCGTCGATCGTCGTATTTTCTCGTTCGGACACCGCGATATATGTTCGTCAATTGTTTGCCGATGAAGGCGTTCCTCTAGCAACCCTTTCCGTAGACTTCTTCAGTTTGGATAGTGCGCGGGAGTTCATTCATTCCTACATGGACCAACGCTTCACTCAGATCGAGCCTAAGGACCCGAGCTACAACATTCAGAATCTCGCACCTATTCCGTTTCGAGAACTGCGTGACGCTCGGCTTCAATCAATCGCAGAAGTTATTGGCTCCGCCGATATCTCAGTCGAAGAGAATTGGATCGAGGTGCAGGACTTCCTGGGATATGCGCCCGTCCTGGTCGCAATAGCAGAATCGCTGGCCGTTAAGAACCCAATGGCAGTGCCATCGAAGCTCGCTTCAACAAAACAAGGAGAGCTCCTCGCCGAAATTATCCAGGCGATACTCCAGCGAGAGACGGGGAAATTCAAAGAACATCTCTCGGACCGCCTGGCATCTAGTGTTCCTGCTGATGAGCCCGACGCGAAGTGGGCGCACCTGTATTCCGAATCAGAACAATGTTCTCGCTTGGCATCTTATGCCGCAGGATTGCCCGCCCCGACACTCTACTCAAGCGGATTGCCACAACAGGCGCAGGCAATATACGAAGAGGCCGTGGAGGCCTTTCTTCCTAATCATCCGTTTCTTAAAGGTCAGGGATTCGCGAGCGTCGTGTTCGCTGATTACGTCTACGCAAGGGTGTCGAGCGACACAGGCTCCGCCGCGATGCTCGGGTTTGACCCAGCGACATTAGTACGCGAGGTCGGGCCATTCTTCAGCCGGTTTGTTTCGCGCGAAAGACATAACGCCGCTGGAGTGCCAGTCATCCCAGAGCGACTCGCCGCGACGGTGATTTCATCGTGGACACAGGAAGCAGACCTGCTGCGCGCCGAGTTCAGTTCGTCAAGCCTGCTGTTGATTTCCGATGGCCCATGTGAACTTTATTGCTGGAGATCATTCCAGTCACGCGATAAGGGAACCCAGCGCCTGACCGAGGAGATCGAGTTCGAGATTGAAGATATGTCGGGCGCCATAACCATTCCGAGCGGGATTCGAAGTACATACATCACAACGGACTCCGGCCTAGTTCTCGGGGACGGAGAAAAGACGTTCGCCATGGGCCCACACGTTTGGATTCGAGCAGAGTACATCGAGTGTGGCGCTACAACGCTTCGGGTTGAACCAGGCCACCGGGACCTGCCCCTCATGTCGTCTATTGGATGCGAATCAATGAGAGCTAACAACCTTACGAAGATCGAAGCAGATCCATCCACTCTCCGCGTTGTTATTGATGATCCGCACCCACTACTCCGCCCGCATTCACGAATACCAACCAGACATCAGTTCTTCAGCCAAGAACTCCGAATGTACCCGGATCTGAGAACGATATTTCTGAGTTTTCGTAGTTCGGTACGCCCGGGCCAACTCGCTGCCTTGGTCGCAAAAATTGACAAGAAGATAGTTAGCGGTAACTCCCGACGCCAATCGATCTTCAATCTCCTAATTGAGGACAAAGTCGTATCGAAGGAAAATCAGTGGTACCTACTCGACCAGAACCGCCTGAATGAACTTGGATTCGGGTTCCACGACTTCCGTGCGGGGGAACCAAGCGAATCGATGCTGAGATTTCTTGCTCGGTGCAGAGGGAATGCGTAGACGGGGCCCGCATTAGCACGCGGTCCGACCGTCCTCACGACTGGAAGTCGTATTCAGGCGAACTCATGCTGCGAGCGGATGTTGGCCCACCCCTGAGAGTTATTAGGGATGGCCCCTTGACGATGCCGCTCGGAGAGTCACGTATCCAGGCGCAGGTCGCCCTCGGCCCGGGGCGGCAGGTTGGCGAGGGCGGTCTGAACCAGCACGACACGGGCCTTGACCGTGACCGCCCGGCGGAGGCGGCCGACGTCGTCGCCGATGTGGCGCTCGACGGACTCGCGGATCTGCTCCTCCGGGAAGCTCGGACGGCCACCGACCGGGACATCGACGTCGGGGAGGTCGGTGAGCACCGGGAAGATCTGGGTGCCGATGCTGTCCAGCAGCTTGAACCGCTGGAAACGGTCGGTCTCGTCCCAGACCTGGTCGATGTCCCCACCCCCCTTGCGGAACTTCCGGCCGGAGGCCAGGACGGTCTTCGCCGTCGCCGTGAGAGCCACGGTGAGCTCGTGCTCGGTCAGTCGCATGGGCCAAGCATGCCCCGAACCCAGGCGTACATCACCGCCGGGCCGATCACCGATCGATAACACCTGCGCGGGCCCCGGACCGGGTAACACGTCGTTCGTAGCACTATCCGGTCGTTCGTATGAGGCGAGTAGTTGTACGAACAGCGTGTTACACGTCAGGCGGCGTTGAACTCCGCCGGGTCCGGGCCGGTGCGGCCGTCGCTCTCCAGAGCGTCGATCGCGGCGAGGTCGGCGGCGGTGAGGTCGAAGCCGAAGACGTCGATGTTCTGCGCGATCCGTGACGGGGTCACCGACTTGGGGATCACGACCCGGCCCTGCTGGAGGTGCCAGCGCAGGATCACCTGGGCAGGGGTGCGGCCGAGGCGGTCGGCGATCGCGGTGATGGCCGGGTTCTCCAGCATCGCGCCCTGCGCGAGCGGGCTCCAGGCCTCGGTCGCGATCCCGAGCCGGTCGTTCGCTGCGACGGTCGGGCGCTGCTGGAGCGCCGGGTGCAGCTCGATCTGGTTGACGGCCGGCACCGTGCCGCCGAGCTCGATGATCCGGTCGAGGTGCTCGGGCAGGAAGTTCGAAACGCCGATCGCGCGGGTCCGGCCCGCGGCGTACAGCTCCTCGAGGCCCTGCCAGGCGCCGACGTACAGGTCCCGGGCCGGCGTGGGCCAGTGGATCAGGTAGAGGTCGACGTGATCGAGGCCGAGGAGCTCGAGGCTCTTCTCGTACGCCGCGACCGGCTGCTCGTGGTCGGCGTTCCAGAGCTTCGTGGTGATGAAGAGCTCCTCGCGGGCGATGCCGGACTTCGCGAGCGCACGGCCGACGCCGGCCTCGTTGCCGTAGACCGCCGCGGTGTCGATGCTGCGGTAGCCGGCCTCGAGGGCGGCGGTGACGGCCGCTTCGGTCTCGTCGTCGGGCACCTGGAAGACGCCGTAGCCGAGCTGCGGCATCTCGACGCCGTTGTTCAGGGTGATGGTCGGGATGGTCATGTGACTTTCCTTCTCTTGGGAGCTGGGTTTCAGGCAGGAACAGGAACGGACGTACGCCGCTCGCCGCCGGGCGCGCGGACGGCGACCAGCAGGACGAGGAGGCCGAGCGCGGTGACTCCTGCACCCGCCCACAGCGGCGAGGTGTAGCCGAGGCCGGCGGCGAGGGTGAGGCCGCCGATCCAGGCGCCGAGCGCGTTGCCGACGTTGAAGGCGGCGATGTTGGCGCCGGAGGCGAGCGTGGGCGCCTGGTCGGCGTACCCCATCACCCGCATCTGCAGGGCCGGCACCGTGCCGAAGCCGACCGCGCCCATCAGGACCAGGGCGACGACGGTCAGCACCTGGCTGAAGGCGACGAGGGCGAAGCCGGCCAGCACAACGGTCAGGGCGGCCAGGAGCACCGTCAGGGTGCGGACCAGGTCGCGGTCGGCGGCCCGGCCGCCCACGATGTTGCCGACGAACAGGCCGACCCCGAAGAGGACCAGCAGCAGCGGCACCGCGCCGGCGGAGAAGCCGCTGACCTCGGTCAGGGTGAAGGCGATGTAGGTGAAGCCGCCGAACATGCCGCCGTAGCCGAGCACGGTGACAGCGATCGAGAGCCAGACCTGGGGGCTGGCGAAGGCGGCCAGCTCGGTGCGTACGGCGGGGGCGGTCGCCTCGTTGCGGCCGGTGTGGGCGGGGACCAGGAGGGCGATGCCGACGAAGGCGATGATGCCGATGACGGTGATCGCCCAGAAGGTCGAGCGCCAGCCGGCGGCCTGGCCGAGCAGGGTGCCGAGCGGCACGCCCAGGACGTTGGCCAGGGTGAGGCCGCCGAACATGAACGCGATCGCGCTGGCCTTGCGGTCGGGGGCGACCAGCTGCGCGGCGACGACCGAGCCGATCCCGAAGAAGGCGCCGTGGCACAGCGCCGCGACGATCCGGCCGACCATCATCGTGGCGTAGTCGGGCGAGACCGCGGAGATCAGGTTGCCCAGGATGAAGAGCACCATCAGGCCCAGCAGAGCGGCCTTGCGGGGCACCCGGGTGAGCAGGAGGGTGAGGCCGACGGCGCCGATCGCGACGCTGAGGGCATAGCCGGAGATGAGGTAGCCGGCGGTGGTCTCGCTGACCCCGAAGTCGGTGGCGACCTCGGGGAGCAGGCCCATGATGACGAACTCGGTGAGGCCGATGCCGAACCCTCCGATCGCGAGGGCTAGCAGTGCGACGGGCATGGATGACTCCTGAACGTGGACGGGTTGCGTCTGTCGATAGTCGGCGTATGCAGTAGTTGCAGACGCGTCATATTTATAGTTGCACACGCGCACTATCCGCGCAATTCGGGTATGCTGGATTCGTCCACGAAGGAGGACCCATGGGAATCGCTGACGACGCCGTCGAGATCCGCGCGCAGGGCTGGCGCACGCTGGCCGCCGTGCACGGCCTGATCGAGGCAGCGCTGGAGAAGGCGCTGCAGCGCGAGCACGGGCTGTCGGTCGTCGAGTTCACCGTCCTCGACGCACTCAGCCGCCAGGACGGCTGGCACATGCGCATGCAGCAGCTCGCCCGCGCCGCCGCGCTCTCGTCCTCGGCCACGACCCGCCTGGTCACGCGCCTGGAGAACCGCAACCTCCTCACCCGGATCCTCTGCGCCGACGACCGCCGCGGGATCTACACCGAGCTCACGCCCGCCGGACGGGCCCTGCTGAAGGAGGCCCGTCCGTTGCACGACGAGGTGCTGCGTACGGCACTGGACGAGGCGGCCGAGATCCCCGAGCTCGCGCCGCTCGTGCACGCGCTCGGGTCGCTGTCACCCGCCTGATCGCGCAGGCTCAGGCGAGCCAGCCGTTGCGCCGGGCGGCGAGGGCTGCCTCGGTCTTGTTGCGGGTGCCGGTCTTGCCGATCGCGGCCGAGAGATAGTTGCGCACGGTGCTCGGCGAGAGGAAAAGACGACCCGCGATGTCGGCGATGCTCGACCCGTCCTCGGAGGCCGCGAGCACGTCCCGCTCGCGCGCGGTCAGGGGGTTCGGGACGGCACGGAGCGTCGCCGCGGCCAGCGCCGGGTCGAGGACCGTCTCGCCGCGCAGCACCCGGCGGATCGCGTCGGCCAGCTCCTCGACCGGCCCGTCCTTGACCAGGAACCCGACCGCGCCCGCCGCCATCGCCTCGCGCACGTAGCCCGGCCGGGAGAACGTCGTCAGGATCATCACCTTGCACTCCGGGAGCCGCTCGGTCAGCTCGCGCGCGGCCTCGAGGCCGCTGATGCCGGGCAGCTCGATGTCGAGCAGAGCCACGTCGGGGCGCACCTCCAGCGCGGACGGCACGATCTCGGTGCCGGTCCCGACCTGGGCGACCACCTCGAGGTCTTCCTCCAGCCCGAGCAGCACGGCGAGCGCACCGCGCATCATCGCCTGGTCCTCGGCGAGCAGGATACGGATCACGACGCCGGCACCCGCGCCTCGAGGCGGAAACCGTCGGCCCCAGGACGTACGTCGAGACGACCGTCGACCGCGAGCAGCCGCTGCCGTAGGCCCTCGAGCCCACCGGATCTCGCTCCGCTGTCGGGAGGCCCACCGACCCCGTCGTCGACCACGGCCAGCCGGAGCTCGTCACCGTCCGCGGTGAGCTCGAAACGACAGCTGGCAGCTCCGGAGTGACGCAGTACGTTGGTCGCGCCCTCGCGCACGACCCAGGCGAGCGCCTGGCCGGCGATATCGGGCACCTCGGCCGGGACGGCGGTCACCGACGTACGGATCCCGGCGGCGTCGAGAGCGCGGCGCGCGCCGGCGAGCTCCTCGGGCAGCGAGAGCGTCTTCATCTGGTCGACGGCCGCCCGGACGTCGGTCAGGGCGGCGCGCCCGACCTCCTCGATGTCGGCGGCGTGCGCGGCGGCCGCGTCCGGGTCACGGGGCGCCAACCGGCGTACGGCCTGGGCCTTGACGACCATCACGCTCAGGGTGTGGCCGAGGAGGTCGTGCAGGTCCCGCGACATCCGGGCGCGCTCCTCGGCCACGGCTGCCAGGGCCAGCTCCTCCCGGGTTCGGCGCAGCTCCTCGACGGCCTCGACGAGGCGCAGGAACGACGTGGTCGTCACCCCGCTGAGGAGCACGCCGCCGACGCTGAGCAGGTAAGCGTCGCCGATGCCTTCGATCACCGCGATCGAGACCGCGACGCCGGCCGCGGCTGCGACGATCGCCACCACCAGGCGCCAACCGCGCAGCACGGCCGGCGAGACGATGGCCAGCACTCCCCAGACGGTCTGCCAGCCCTCGCCCTGCATCGCGGCGAGCCCGATCAGGACCACGAGCACCGGCAGCAGGACGAGGACCCGGCCGGTGACCACGAGGGCGACCGCGGCCGCGGCGAGACCCAGCACCAGGACCACCTGACCGAGCGCCGGCAACGTGTCGCTCGAGAGGTTGAGCAACGGGAAGAGCAGCAGCACCGGGAGCCACACCAGCACCACGCCGTGACGCCGCAGATGACACATCAGGCCGGACACGCTCGTCACCCTATCCGCGCCGCAGGCCGACGATGACCACAATGCCCACGACGACGTGCAGGCTCGCCAGGCCCAGCCCGGCCGCCACGGTGACGGCGCTGGTCGGCGTGATCAGGGAGGCCACCGCGATCCCGATCGCGAGCATCGTCCACCGCCTCGTCCCCTTCTCCGAACGGCCGGCCCACCAGCGCAGCAGGGTCCCGCCGACGATCGCGATCACCAGCGTGCTGATGATCACCGACGCGAGGCCGATCTGCTGCGTGCCCGACCCCGACTTCACCTCGAGCGCCACTCCCCCGACCTGGGTCCACAGCACCCATACGACGGCTGCCGCCGCGGCCGCGGTGGCAGCAACCGTCATGATCCGCCCCCAGCAGACGCGGGGTCGTTGCGCGGTCTCGTTCGTCATGGTCGTCATGCGATTCCTCCGTCTCCACCACCCACCGTGGGTGGTGTCTCCAGACTCGCGCTCCCGGACCATCGGGCGTCAGATCTGATTGTCCGGACCCGACCGTGACAATTGTCAGTGCTGCCTATCGTGGACGCATGCGCATCGCCATCGTCGGCGGCCACGGCAAGGTCGCCCTGCAACTTCATCCGATCCTCGCCGCCGCGGGCCACACCCCGGTCGCGCTCGTACGCAGCGAGAGCTACCGAACCGAGCTGGAGGAGCTCGGTGCCGAGGTGGGCCTGCTCGACATCGAGAACCAGGAAGCCGACTCGTTCGCCGCCGCCTTCGCCGGCTGCGACGCCGTGGTCTTCGCCGCCGGCGGCGGTCCCGACGGCAACAAGGAGCGCAAGCGCACCGTCGACCTGGAGGGCTCGACGAAGTCGATCGCGGGCGCGAAGGCGGCCGGCATCCGGCGCTTCGTGCAGGTCTCGGCCATCAGTGTCGACGAGCCGGTCCCGGCCGATGCCGGTGAGGTCTGGAAGGCCTACGTCGAGGCCAAGCGCGACGCCGACATCGCGCTGCGCGACAGCGATCTCGACTGGACCATCCTGCGTCCCGGCGGCCTCACCGACGATCCCGCCACGGGCCGGGTGAAGCTGGCGGAGAAGCTCGATCGCGACACCATCCCGCGCGCCGACGTGGCCGCGGTCATCGCCGCCGTGCTCGACGACGCCGCCACCGTCGGCAAGCAGTGGGAGCTGGTCTCCGGCGACGCCTCGATCGACGAGGCGCTCGCCGCCGTGCTCTGACTCAGCGGAGCCGGAGCAAGCCCTTGACGTACGCCGCCTGGCCGATGTGCTGGGCGGCGTCGTCGACGATGCTGACCAACCGCACCGCGCACGAGACCGGCGGGTCCCAGCGCTCGTCGACGATGCGGGCGAGGTCGTCCTCGGCCAGCGTCTTGACGAGCTCGAGCGTGGCCTCGTGAACCGCCTGGTAGTAGCCGGTCAGCAGCGTCGGGTCCGTCAGCCGGAAGGCCGCGACCTCCTCGGCGCTCTGCCCGTAGCCCATCGCCTCGGGCGCGTAGGGCAGCCCGAACCGCTCCACCCAGCCGTCACGCGTCCAGACCTCGTCGGTGCCGGCGAGCGGGGCGATCTGGGCGTCCTCCATCCGGGCGGTGTGCCACAGGGTCCAGGCGATCGAGTTCGCTCCCTCGTAGGGTCGCCACAACAGGTCGTCGGCGGAGAGGCCGTCGACGATCGCGGGCAGAGCATCCGCGGTCCGGCCGAAACCGTCCGCGAGCAGTCGCTGGGGCCAGGATTCGCTCATGCGTCCGTTCTACACCCCGCACCCAGGTCGGGCCGCCGTCACGGCAGCAGAGTCTGTGCCTCGCTCCACATCCGGGTGACGACGTCGGCTGCGGGCGCGGCGACCGAACGGCCGGCCGCCTGCCCCGCCCAGTGGTTGCTGCGGTCCAGCGCCACCTCCGCGGCCGGCGCCGGCTCACCTTTCCGCCACCGCCCGACCAGGGCGCGCTGGTGCGGGTAGGGCGCCGGGGCAGGCGCGTCGACAGCCTCCCAGGACCGCACGTAGCGAGTCGGCGTGGCGCGGCCGAGACGGCCGGAGTAGGCCCGAGTGGCGACGGTGTCCTCCGGTTCGAGCCCGTCGAGGGATGCCGCCCAGGCATCAGCGATGCCGGTCTCGGGCGAGCGCAGCAGGGCGCTGCCGACCTGCACGGCGCTCGCCCCGAGGGTGAGCGCCGCCGCGACCGCACGTCCGTCGGCGATCCCGCCGGTGGCGATGACCGGCACCTCGACCCCGTCGACGATGTGCGGCAGCAGCGCGAACAGACCCACCGCCGTGGCCTCCGCCCTCTCCGCCTCGAAGACACCACGGTGCCCGCCGGCCTCGAGCCCCTGGGCGACGATCGCGTCGGCTCCGGCCTGCTCGGCGGCCCGGGCCTCGGCCAGCGTCGTCGCGCACGCGAACCAGGCGATCCCGGCCGCGTGCAGCCGCTCGACGTAGTCCGGCGCGAACAGGCCCATGATCGAGGAGACCACCCGCGGCCGCGCCTCGAGCATGGCCTCGCACTGCTCCTCGAACGAGGGCGCAGCCGGCTGCTCGGGCCCCGGCGTACCGAACCTGCCCAGGAACTCCTCCGCGGCCGCGACCCGGGCGGGATCGTCCGCAACCGGGTCGGGGATCCAGATGTTGAGCTGGAACGGCCCCGCCGACCGCGACCGGAAGTCGGCCGACCACTCCGCGATCCGCTGCGGCGAGTCGAGCACCACCCCGGCCGCGCCCATCCCGCCCGCGTCCGCCACCGCAGCCGCCAGCGCGGGCGGGCAGGCGCCGGCCATCGGCGCCTGAAGGACCGGCATGGTGAGGCCGTACGCCTCGCAGAACTCCTGAGCACGTCGTCGCGCAGTCACGACACTCACGGTAGCGCGATCAGGTGGTCCCCAATCCGTGGCCGGCGATGTTGAGCAGGTCCACCATCGTGAACTCGCCGGAGGTGGCCGCCGGGAGGGTCGGCCGCCACGCGGGATCGTTGCGCAGGTAGGAGGTCGGGTCCAGGGCGAGCAGACCGAGGAACACCTCCGCGACGATGCGCCCACCGACCGGCCCGAGGTGTCGTCCGCCTGCGAGCAGCTCGGCCTCCTTGAGGATGTAGAACCACAGCGGCGCGGGACCGCCACCGGGCAGCCCGAGCTCGTCCCCGATCGGCGTGATCCCCATCTTCCGCGCCACTGCGCGTCCGGAGGGGAGACCCAGGCGCGCACCACGGGTCAGGTTGCGCATCACGATCGAGCTCGGGTCCGCGGCGATCTCGGGAGGAAGGTCGATCATCGGCGGCACCACCGCGGTGTCGATCGCCCGCGTGACCTGGGGCTGCACGCCACCGGGCCCGTCGATGTCGAAGAACCGGTTCCACTCGATCGTCCAGAACGGCGGCAGGATCCGGAACCCGACGAAATGCTTCAGCCTCAGATCCTCCCCCGGGGTCGTCGCCTTGGTGAAGATCGGCAGCGCTGGCACGGTGGTGTTCAGCTTGTAACGGCCCCGCACCTGCGAGTGCCCGAAGCGATAGGCCGCGACCGAGAACTCGACCGGCATGAACGCCTTCCCCGACTTCGCCTCGTAGTGCTCGAGCCGAAGCCTGGGAACAGCACCGGTCTCGTCGAGCACGTCGCTGAGCAGGGCCTGCCCGACCGTACGCTTCAGGAAGTCGTGGACGACCAGCCACTGATAGTGCCAGCGGACCGTGCGCTGCGCCGCCTCGAAGACCGTCTCGCTGCCGTGCTGCATCCGCGGGTCCGCGAGCACCATGTCCATCACGGCGTTGTGGAACTTCAGCATGGTGAGCTGGAGCTGGCTGACGAAGGTGTTCTCGTCGTTGCGCGGGTCTCCGATGATCGCGGTGTCCTGCACGTTGCGCGGTAGATCGTCCTCGTCGTCGTGGCGGCCGATGAGCAGGTAGCCGGCACGTCCGGGCGCGTTGTCATACATGAACGCGTCGTCGGACGGGCCCCGGCCGTAGACGTTGTCGAGGTCGAAGGCCGGCGAGCGGAAGGTCGTCAGCGCGTCCGGGTCGGTCTGCCGGGTCAGGTTCGAGACGGGGTCGAAGGTGAGGTCATGGTCGATGAACTGGCCGAGGTAGGTGTAGCCGGCCGGGATGTCCGGGTTGTCCTTCGCGGCGTCGCCGGGGGCGGAGTCGGTCATCATCTGGGCGATCTCCCGGATCCGTCCCTCGGACGGCACATACGGGTTCAGCCGGAACATCCGGCCGAAGCGCCCTTCGAACAGCTGGGAGCCGGGCAGGTAGGCGAGTCCGCGCTGCTCGCGGCCGTGCCCTCGGGCATGCTGGTGCGGCGTACCGAATCCATGGGCGGAGCCCATCCGGTTGACGAGATCTTCGGGAGCTCGGCCGTCCTGGTCGGGGGCATCCCCGGTGGGCGGGGCCGAGATCACCGCTTCGACGGGCTGCTTCTTGCTCTTCTTGGTAGGTGGCTTGACGGGTGTGGACATGCGATCCCCAGGTGGGTTCTGTGCACGAAGGTGGGCCAACAGGCGCGCCGGAACCCCGAGGCCGGCGGTCGTATAGCGGAATGCGTTTCCACCGTTTCACGCGACCTCATCGGGCGCATCCCCAGTATCTGGGGGAACTCCGGCCACATTCCGCATGCCAGAACCGCCTTGCGTGCGGCAGGATCGAGCGCATGCGCACACTCATCTACTCAGCGTTCGTATCCCTCGACGGCGTCGTCGACTCCCCCGGCGGCGGCACACCCTCCGAGCAGCACCGCAGCGGCGGTTGGACCTTCAAGGACCTCGAGTTCCTCCCCGAGGCCTACGAGATCAAGGGCACCGAGATGGCCGAGGCGGGCGCGATGATGTTCGGCCGGCGCAGCTACGAGGCCTTCGCTCCGGTCTGGCCCGCCATGGAGGACTTCGCCGTGGTGAAGGAGATCCCGAAGTACGTCGTCTCGACCACCCTCGACGACGACGGCCTCGTCGACGACTGGGGTCCCCAGGTCATCCTGCGATCGCTGGACGAGGTCGAGCAGCTCCGGCAGGGCGAAGGCGGCCCGATCCTGGTCGCGGGCAGCGCCGAGCTCGCCCGCAACCTCTCCGACGCCGGCCTGATCGACCGCTACCACCTGCTCGTCTTCCCTGTCGTCCTCGGCGCCGGGAAGCGGATGTGGAGCGAGACCGACAAGGACAAGCAGATGCTGACGCTGATCGAGTCGGAGACCTACGCCAACGGCATCACCAAGCTGGTCTACGACGTCGTCCGTTGAGCTCGCTCACGGACAGGGTGCGTAGAGACGGCGCGAGCCGGTGGCGTACGCGGTCCGGTCGGTGAACGCGCACCCGTAGTCGGGCGCGGCGACGGTCTCCCGGTCGAGGACGTCGTCACCGGCCGGGCGGTCGCCGTGCTCGACCCAGTCGACGAGGTCTCCCCAGGCGGCCGCGGCCTCGGCCGGGCTGAACTCGCAGTGCCCGGCCGACCGGATCGCTCGCTGCACCAGCAGACCGTCGCGGTGGTGGCGGGCCACCTCGCGCGCGTAGATCTGCTCGAGCGAGAACGGCACGAACATGTCGCCGAGATTGTGCAGGCTCACCACCGGCGCGGACGGTCGTCCGGAGATCACCGCGGGTGCGCTGAGCCGGTGGCTGTTGCGCCCGGCGCGGTCGACCGGGTCGATCCGCTCGATCTCGCCGTTGAGGTCGAACGGCGCGCCGGGCGTGTAGACGGTGTTCCGGTTGGTCGCGACCCGGCCGATGTTGAAGGCCAGCGTGCCGCCGTCGTCCACGGACGGCAGCGTGAACAGGAAGTCCTTCCACTGCCGGAAGGCCGCCGCCGCGCCCGGGCGCGGGCCGCCGCTGTGCTCGATGGTCATCGCCCGCAGCTGCTCGCCCGCAGGCGTCAGCGTGCCGTCGAGCCCGAGCCGTTCCTTGATCACCGGGACGTCGGCGCTCTGGTAGTCCGCGTCGTAGGGGTAGGCGTCGTGACCTGCGAGCGCCTGCGCACCGAGGTTGTAGTCGACGAAGAAGTCGAACAGCTCCACATCGCCCAGCTGCCCACACATCGGCAGCGCCCCGTCGTAGAAGCCCGGATACTGCTCCAGCGAGCGCCCGACCACGTGCCCGCCCATCGACACCCCGGTCACGTAGGTGCGGCTCGCCCGGCGTGGCAGGAGCTCGGCGGAGGCGTACGTCGCCAGATCTCGCGTCGCGCTCACCCCGGCCCCCGCGTCGTAGCCGTTGGTCGGGTAGCTCGACGCCGCCCAGGCGTAGCCCTGCTCCAGGAACGTACGCCGCAGGCCGAAGCCGGGCGTCTCCGGCGTCAGCGTGTAGCTGAGCCCGCGGTAGCCGTGGGCCCACATCACCAGCTCGCCGTTCCAGTTCTTCGGCACCTCGAGGATGTACGCCGCGTGCTCGTGCACGCCCTGGCGCACCGTGGTCGCTTGCCCGTCGACCACGACCGGCGCCACCGGCGGGTTGACGGTCGTGTAACCGGGCAGCGGCTGGTCACCGGGCGGCTCCCGGTCGGCGAGCGCCGGTCCGGTCGAGGCGACCAGCGCGGACGCGGTCAGAAGCAGGGCGAGGAGAGCGGCTGACGCACGGGGCATGTCACTGAGAGTAAGGCTCATTGTGACTGGCGTCACAAGAACAGCGCACGATGCGCTTCGTGCGTTGTGCACAACGGCTCAGCGACCGACGGCCTTCCGGATCGCCCCGAACGCCGCCCGGCCGACGCCCTTGACCCCCGACGCGATGAACGTCGTCCAGTCGAAGTAGTCGCGCCAGAGCACGATCTTGCCGTCGCGCACCTCGAACGTCCCGCACACCCAGAACTCGGCGGAGACCGAGCCGCGGCTCAGCACGTCGATGCGCTCCGTGAGCACCACCGGCCCGTTGGCCGCGATGTTGATCATCCGCACCTCGAACCCGGTCGTGTACTTCCCCATGATCCCCAGCTGGCGCCCGACCTCGGACACCCCACGCGCCGGCGGAAGCGGCACGTTCTGGTAGGTCACGTCCTCCGCGCACAACGCCAACGCCGCGTCGACGTTCCCGGTCTCGAGGGCGGCCAGGAACTGCTCGACAAGCTGGATCTCGGTCATACCGGCCACGCTAGCCCTGATCAGGCGCTGAGAGCAGACTCAGAACCAGATCTGCATGTCTCGGAACCGGCTCGACATCGTCAGGCCTGGATGATCGCCTGCACGACGGTCACCAGTCCGACCGCAGCGAAGTAGGCGATCAGGAGGATCCCGACTGCACTGAAGAAGATCTGGGTCTGCCGAGTCACGACGCCGAGCCTACATCGGCGTGTCAGCACGCGGCCCCCACTCACCCAGGGTCAGGAGATCTTCTCGATGAGGTTGTCGGCGTACTCCTGGACGGAGTTGCCCTCCTGGAACTGCTCACCGTCGAGCAGCACGGTCGGGGTGCCCTGGACGCCGTCGGCAACGGCGGCCTTCGTCGCGGCGTCGGCCCAGTCCTTGCCGGCGAGGTCCTTGATGGGATCCTCGACCGCCGACTTCTCGGCGCCCGCCTCGACAGCGAGATCCACCAGGTCGTCGGCCTCCGGGAACGGGCCGGACTCGCTGGGCTGGTTCTCGAAGAGCAGGTCGTGGAACTTCTTGGCGACCTCGTCACCCGACTCCGACTGGACGACCGCGAAGGCCGAGGTGGCGAGCTCGGAGTAGGGGCCGATCTGGTCGAGGAGCACGAACGGACGGTAGTCGACCTGCACCTTGCCGTCGGCGGCCAGCTCGGCGAGGTCCTCACGGGTCGCCTTCTCGAACTCACCGCAGTAGGGGCACAGGAAGTCCTCGTAGATGACGACCTTGTGGGGAGCGTCGTCAGGGCCGATGACCAGGCCGTGCTCGCTGCTGCCGGCGTCGACCGCGGTGACCTTGTCGTCCTCGGACCGGTTCAGGCTGAACCAGACGAGACCGCCGATGATCACCGCGATGGCGGCGACGACCGCGGCCACGGTGAGGATCGACTTGCGGGCCTGCTTCTTGCGCCGAGCCTCCAGCTCCGCGGCGGCCTTGGCAGCGCGAGCCTCACGCTTCTCCTTGCGCGAGGGGCTGCTGGCGGAATCCGTGTTCATGGAGCCAATCTAGGTCCGCCTCCTGAACGCAGGCTGAAACCGTGCCATGGGAACCGTTATCACATCGTCTCCTACCCTGCGCCTGTGCCGTTGACCAGCGGCGTTATGGTGCTCTGCGTGGCTTCACTGAACGAACGTCTGGTCTGGATCGACTGCGAGATGACCGGGTTGTCCCTCGAGAACGACGCGCTCATCGAGGTGGCGGCCCTGGTCACCGACTTCGATCTCAACGTGCTCGGTGACGGGGTCGACATCATCATCAAGCCCCCCGCCGAGGCACTGGAGCAGATGGACGATTTCGTCCGCGACATGCACACCAAGTCCGGCCTGCTGGTCGAGCTGGAGAACGGCGTGACGATGCGTGAGGCGGAGGAGCAGGTCCTGGCGTACGTCTGGGAGCACTGCGGCAAGGACTCCCGACCTCCGCTGGGCGGCAACACGGTGGCCACCGACCGCAACTTCCTGGCTCGCGACATGCCCGAGCTGGAGGGGTTCCTCCACTACCGCAACGTCGATGTCTCCTCGATCAAGGAGCTGTCGCGGCGCTGGTTCCCGCGCGCCTACTTCTCCTCTCCCCCCAAGCGCGGCAACCACCGCGCCCTGGCCGACATCCAGGAGTCGATCGAGGAGCTCCGCTACTACCGCGAGGCGGTCTTCGTGCCGATGCCCGGCCCTGACTCGGAGACGGCCAAGGAGATCGCGTCCCGCCACGGCGCCTCGATCACCGGCCTCGCAGATCCGGAAGCGGCCCCCGATTCCACAGATCCGGCCTGATTCCCCTATGATTCTTGCTGGCTCGAACACGCGCTGATCGAGCCGATGGTGGGCGTAGCTCAGCTGGTAGAGCATCGCGTTGTGGTCGCGAGGGTCGCGGGTTCAAGCCCCGTCGCTCACCCCATCGAACGGCCCGTCCGAGAGGACGGGCCGTTCGCCATTTACAGGCATCGACCTTGGCTTCCGGTTATTACCTGACTAAAGTCAGTTATATGACAGTGGACACCTCGGTGATGCGCAAGTTCAACATGAGCTACGTCCGTCGGGTCGGAGCCCTCGAAGACTCCTTCCTCGGCAGCGGCCTCCCCTACGGCACCGCCCGCATCCTCTACGAGATCGGTCTCGGCGCCCGCACCGTCCAGGACCTGCGCACCCGCCTCGGCAACCTCGACTCCGGCTACGTCAGCCGGATGCTGCGGACCCTGGAAGGCAAGGGGTACGTCACGATGGACCGCGACCCCTCCGACGGGCGGCGTCGGCTCGTCGTGCTCACCGAGGACGGCCTCAAGCAGTGGGACGACCTCGAGCGACGCTCCGAGGAGCGCGCCCACCTGCTGCTCGACCCGCTGACGCAGCGGCAGCGTGACCGCCTCAACGAGGCGCTGGCAACCGCCGACCTGCTGGTACGGGCAGCCACGATCACCATCGATCCCGTCGACCCGCGCGACCCGATGGCCCAGGAGGCGATGGGCCACTACTTCGCCGAGATCGGCGAGCGCTTCGGGTTCACCGTCGGCGACGAGGGCTTCGGAGACGACCCGTCCCTGCGGCCTCCCCACGGCACCTTCTTCGTCGCCGTCAGCGACGGCGCCCCGGTCGCCTCCGGCGGGGTGCGCGAGTTCGGTGGCGTAGGCGAGATCAAGCGGATGTGGGTCGACCCTGCGTGGCGTGGCGCCGGCCTCGGCTCACGCCTGCTGCGCCACCTCGAGGCCGAGGCGCTGCACCTGGGCCACCGGGTCGTGCGCCTCGACACCCGCGACGTCCTCACCGAGGCGATCGGGATGTACGAGCGGGCCGGCTACGAGCGCATCGACCGCTACAACAACAACCCGCACGCCACCCACTTCTTCCGGAAGAAGCTGGGCTGAGCGGCCGGATGCCGACCGAGGCGGTGTCCTGAGCCTGTCGAAGGGTAACTCGGTCAGCATCGACTTCCCTCGTGGAGTTCCGCGAAGGATGTGCGCGTTCACCGAGTTACCTCGGTGAACATCCGCCGGTCACATAGGTCTCCAACCCGCGCAGCGGCGGCTGGGCGCCGGGGTAGGCGACCACGGCGGCGCCGACCGCGCATGCGGTCCGAAGCGCGTCCTGGTCCGACATCCCGGCCAGGACCGCGAGGGTGAGCGCGGCAGAGAACGCGTCGCCGGCACCGACGGTGCTCACGACCTCCGTGACCGGCACGGACGGCACCCTCGTCGTCTCGACGCCGTCGACGAACATCGCCGCGCCCGCGGCGCCGTAGGTCACCGCGACCCGCCTGGCCGCGCGCAGCTCGGGCATCGCGGCGTACTCGGTCTCGTTGACGATGACGAGGTCGACCCGCTCGACGAGGTCCGCCGAGAGCGATCGGGCCGGCGCCGCGTTGAGCGCGACGAACCCCTGCGCCCGGTCGGCCACGGCCCGGACCACACCCAAGGGAAGCTCGAGCTGCATCAGCACGGCCTCATCGGCTCCGATCGCGATCCCGGGGTCGACCTGCGTGTTGGCGCCGCCGCACACCACGATCTGGTTCTCCCCCGCCGCATCGACGGCGATCAGCGCCGTGCCTGTCGGGAAGTCGGTGATGGCGATGCCGTTGACGTCGACGCCTGCGCTCCGGATCGTCTCGACCGCCCAGCCACCGTCCGCGTCCGGACCGACGGCTCCGATCATCCGCACGCACGCTCCGAGCCGGCTCGCCGCGACCGCCTGGTTGGCGCCCTTCCCGCCGACGTCACGACGCAGCCGACCACCGGCGACGGTCTCCCCGGCCCCGGGCAGGCGCTCGACACTCGCCGTCAGGTCGACGTTGATGCTCCCGACGACGACCAGGCCCTGTCGCCCCATCAGGAGCGCAGCAGCCCGAGGCAGGCGTAGGGCAGGTCGGAGACCCGGTCCAGCGGCACTCCGCGCGCCTCGGCGAGCCTCTTGACCTGATCGAGATCGGCGTCGCGCGCCGGGTTGACCAGGATCATCGCGGGCTCGCCGTGCAGCAGCAGCCGTACGGTCTCGTCGACGCCGGCAGCGACCAGGCTCGCGTCGCCGTTCCCGAACTTCTCGGCCGCGGCCTCGACCGCGTCCCAGCCCACCCAGGTGGGCGTGTGGTCACCGCCGAGGTGAGCCCCGAGGTCGAGCATCACCTTGGTGCGTACGATCGGGAACCGGGCCGCGACGGTGTCGATGAACCTCTTCGACACGTCTGCCGACGCCAGGTCGGCCTGGAACACCGCGCCGTGGAAGTCGTTGGGACCGACCCGGTCGTCGTCGAGCACGGGCCGCGAGACGAGGCCGGACACGGTCGAGCCGAGGCATGCCGACGGGATCAGATAGTCCTCCCGGGTGCCGTAGACCGACACGCTCCGGCCCGGGTCGGCGAGCACCGCGAGCTCCGGGGAGAACGGCGAGGCCAGGTGGGCGTCGAGTGTCGAGTTGGCCTTCTCGACCGATGCCGCGAGCTCGCGGGCGATCGCGCCGGTGCCGGTCCAGGCATCCACGAACATCACCTGGGCGGGGTCGTGGTGCACCGCCAGATAAGCGAGCGCGGTCTGGTCGATGCCGCGCCCGTGGACCATCGAGATCGCATAGTGGGGCAGGTCGAGCCCGTGCACCCGCTGCGCCCAGCGCCGCATCAGCACGCCGATCGGGGTGCCGGCACGCATCAGGGAGACCAGCACCGCATCCTGCCCACGTCGGGCCAGCACCTGCTCGGTGACCAGGCCGACGGCGTACGCGACCCGCTGGGCCGACGCTTTCAGCGCCTCGTCGAAGAGCTCCCGGTGTGCTTCCACGTGCTCGTCCGCGGACGTGCTCGTGGTGTCGGCGGAGAGGTCCTCGAGCAGCCAGGCGACGTCGTCGCGCTCGTAGGAACCGAAGGTGGGACCGTGGAGCGGAGCGGGCAGCTGGCGGGCCGGCTGGTCGTGGCGCGGCTCCGGAGCGTACGCCGGGATGGTCACGACCACGACCCGCGGCGCGATCCGGGCGAGCTGGTCGACCAGACCTCCGTCCTCGTGCAGCGCGGGGGTGTCTGCCGGCTCGTCGACGACCAGCACGATCGCCTCGAACTCGCCCGCACGCAGGTTGTAGGCATAGCGCGGGCCGTCGCCGTCGGCGGGCGCGTCGTGCGAGGGGAAGGTGATCGCGGTGCGGATCGCATAACCCGGGTCGTCGACCGCGAGCACAGGCGAGCGCGTGGTCGTCGAGTAGGTGATCTCGTGGCGTCGACCCTCGGCCGCGCGCCGGTCGGCCAGCGCCGCGGCGATCCGCAGGGGTGCGTACATCAGCTCCTCGGTGCCCAGGACGTGCACCGGACCGTCCGGGATGCGACCGGCGACCGCGGCGGCGGTCACCGTCACGGCGGACTCGTAGGAGCCGGAGGCGCTGGTGGCGAAGCCGTGGCGGCCACCCTCCGGTACGGCCCGCGGCCAGGTGGCGACCACCTGGACCACCTCGCCGCGCTGACGCTGCGTCGGGTCGACACCGGCCAGCTGACGGAGGTTCTCGACCGTGTCGATCAGCCGGTTGCCGCTGTCGGCGAGGTCCTCGGGCAGATCGATCTCACCGCTGGCGAGGGAGACGACGTCCAGGGTCGCCCGCAGCCGCTTGATCGAGCGCTCCATCCGACCACGGTCGGCTTCCGAGCGCAGGTCGACCAGGGTCGCGACCACGTAGTGCTTGTGCGGGAACTTCTTGTGCAGCGCCCGGATCGTGCTGACGATCGTCTTGCCGGTGATGACCTCGTCGTCGACCAGCACCAGGGTGTCGCCGCGAGCGAGGAAGGCAGGGTCGGCGGGAAGCAGCCGGTGGGCGGTCGCGTGCGAGTGCTCCTCGAAGAAGTCGGCAGCGGACTCGATCCCCTCGACCACCCGGCGGGTGGAGTGCAGGTAGGGCGCACCGAGCGCATCGGCGACGAGATGGCCGAGCGCGGTCGCCGTCTCCGCGTAGCCGAGGACCACCGCGTCGCCCGTGGCCGCGGCGCGAGCCTTGGCTCCCAGGTGCAGCGCGGCCTCGGTCACCAGGCGCGGGTCGGTCGGGACGTGCTTGCCGAGGACCGAGGAGACGAGGAGCTGTGCCCGCCGCGGGTTGCGTCGCACCGCCAGGCCGACCAGATCGGTGAGCATCATCCCGTTCGGCGCATCTGTCGTCCGCAGATGCACACCCAGACGTTCGGCCACCCAGGTGCCTGACCAGCCGTTCGCTTCGTCTCTCACAGGTGACATTCTCCCCCAATGCTCCGCCTATGACTCAACCGCACGTAGGCCGCCCTGTCCACCGCCGACGCGGTCCAGGCGGGCGAGACGCCCAGAATGAGAACACGTTCTTGCCGACGTGGCCGCCGAGCCATAGGTTCCAGACATGCCTCGTCGCTCGGGAAGCTTCGGAATCGTGGCCGCCGCGGCGGCCGTGCTCGCGTTCGGGACCTCGCTGCTGGCACCGGCCGGGCCGGCCGGCGCCGAACAGGCTGAGGCTGATCCGACGAAGGAGACCCCACGCCTGTCCCGCGAGGGACGCTGGCTGGTCGACCAGCACGGCCGGATCGTGCTCGTGCACGGGCAGAACCTGGTCTGGAAGCACGCCCCGTACGTCCCGCCCGACTCCCCCGAGGGCTTCACCGCCGCCGACGCGGAGTGGCTGGCCGAGCACGGGTTCAACGGCGCCCGGATCGGCACTCTGTGGGCGGGCGTGACCCCGGACGCTCCGGGGAAGGTCGACGAGGACTACCTCGACGACTGGCAGCGGGTGATCGACCTGCTGGCCGACGAGGGCATCTGGATGCAGTACGACTTCCACCAGGACATGTGGCACGAGACCTACGGGGGCGAGGGCGTGCCCGACTGGGCGGCGAAGCGGCCGTGGCCCTACAACGTGCATCCGCCGGTCAAGCTCTCCTTCCCGGCGACCTACATCACGCCCGAGCTGGCCACGGTCTACGACAACTTCTGGGCGAACAAGAACGGCGTCCAGGACGGCTGGGCCGCGGCCTGGGCCGCGGTCGCGGAGCGGTGGGGCGACCAGCCCTACTCGATGGGCTACGACCTCATCAACGAGCCGTGGGCAGGCCGGGAGTGGCTCTCCTGCCCGATCACCGGGTGCCCGAGCTCCTACCGCGACGAGTTCCAGCCGGCCTACGAGAGGGCGACGGCGGCGATCCGCGAGTCCGATCCCGACGGGATCGTCTGGTACGAGTCGCAGCTGCTCGCCAATCAGGTCCCCAACTCCGGCTTCGGGCCGGCGAACGACGACCAGGTCGGCTACTCCTGGCACAGCTACTGCCCGTTCGGCTACCTCGACTCCCAGGGCATCCCGGTCGGGGTCAGCGGGTGCAAGGACTACGACGAGACCCACAACCTGAAGGCCCTCGAGCAGGCCGAGACGATGGGCGCGACCAACCTGATGTCGGAGTTCGGCGCGACCGACAACACCGAGCTCCTGGCCATCGACACCGCGTCGGCCGACAACCACTTCACCTCGTGGATGCACTGGGCCTACAAGCACTGGGACGACCCGACGACCGCCGACGGACGCCAGGGCATGTTCGCCGACGACGCAGACCTCTCCACCGTGAAGTCCGAGAAGCTGCGTACGTTGGTCCGCACCTATCCGCAGGCCACGGCGGGCACCCCTGTCGACCTCTCCTTCGACCCCTCCTCCGGCGCGTTCAGCTACACCTACGAGCCGGCCGCCGAGGTCGACGAGCCGACCGAGATCTTCGTCAGCCCGATCCATTATCCCGCCGGTCCGGACATCACGGTCGAGGGTGGGCGGGTCGTCGGCCGGGCCGACCACAACCGGATCCTGGTCAAGGCGACCGGAACCGGGCCGGTGACCGTGCGGATTGACTAGAGTGGGTCGTGCCCGCTCGGTCCAGCCCTCGGAGGATCAGTTGTCCGTCTCGCTCACCAAGGGACAGTCGGTCCCGCTCGTCACCGGTGACGGCAGCAGCATGACCCGCGTACGGATCGCGCTGGGCTGGGACGCGGTCCGGCAGGGTCTGTTCGGCGGTTTCCGCGGCGCCCAGGTCGACATGGACGCGTCCGCGATCCTCTACGACCCGGACGGGTCCCACGTCGACCAGGCCTGGTTCCGGCAGCTGCGGTCGAAGGACGGCGCCGTGGTCCACAGCGGCGACAACCGCACCGGCGCCGGGGACGGCGACAACGAGTCGATCATCGTCGATCTCGACCGGGTGCCTGCCGGGGTCGCGCAGATCGTGTTCACGATCAACTCCTTCACCGGGCAGAGCTTCGCCCAGATCCAGAACGCGTTCTGTCGCCTCGTCGACGAGGACACCCACACCGAGATCGCCCGCTTCGACCTGAGCACGACCGGGCCGCACACCGCCGAGATCATGGCCAAGGTCGGCCGGTCCGAGAGCGGCTGGACGATGACCGCGCTGGGCGAGATCGCCAACGGGCGTACGTTCCAGGACCTGCTGCCGGCGATCGCGCCGACGCTCTGAGCGTCAGCGCTTCAGCTTCTTGACCTCGTCCTTGGCTTCCTGCTGGGCGATGGCCTCGGCCTGGTCCTCCTCGCCGAAGACACCGTCGATCCGCGCCTTCTCGACCTTCTTGAACTGACGCAGCATGCTCCACGCGATCACCGCGACGGCGACGCAGAGCGCGATGAAGATGCCGAACGCGGTCCAGCCTGCGACCACGTCCTCGTCCTGCGGCGGGTTGGGCTCGGGGGCAGGCTGAGAGGTGTGCAGTGTCTGCGTCGTCATCGGGAGGCCGGACATGGAGCCATTGTCTCACCCGAACCTGAGGACGGCTCAGGCGGTGACGACCTTGCCGAAGGTGATCTCCCGGCCGACCGCTGCCTTGCCCTCGTCGTCGGCGGTGGCCACGTCGAGTCCGGCGAACAGGTCGGTCTCCTGGCGCTTCTCGGCCTCGGGCACCGGTACGTAGGAGGTCACCAGCTCGTAGTCCTCGGTCGGCCAGGCCTCCTTCTCGATCTCTCGGGGCACCGCGAACCAGGGGCCGTCGGGGTCGATCTGGGTGGCGTGCGCGAGCAGCGCCTGGTCACGCACGCCGAAGAACTCGCCGCACTCCACCCGGGTGGTGACGCGCGCGTCCCACTCCGGGTCCTGCTTCCAGTCCTGGAGCCGCTCCTCGTAGGGCGAGCTGAGCCCGTGGCTCGTCATCGCCTCGTGCAGCGCGATCATGCGCGGGTAGTTGAAGGTGTGGCTGTAGTAGAGCTTCAGCGGCTGCCACGGCTCCCCCGCGTCCGGGAACAGGTCGGGATCACCCGCCGCCCGGAAGGCCTCCACCGAGACCCGGTGGCACATGATGTGGTCCGGGTGCGGATAGCCCCCGTTCTCGTCGTACGTCGTGAGCACATGCGGCCGGAAGGAGCGGATGATCTCGACGAGCCGACGGGTGGTCACCTCGAGCGGCATCCGGCCGAAGCAGCCCTCGGGGAGCAGCGACCAGTCCTTCGCCGCCATCTCCTTGACCAGCATGAACTCCTCGACCCAGCCGGAGTCGACGAAGCCGAGCCAGTCCTGCTTGATGCCGAGGATGTCGCGGGCGCGATGCATCTCCTCGCGGCGGATCTCGTGGATGTTCTCCAGGATCCCGGGGCGATCCATCTTCGGGTTGAGGATGTCGCCCCGCTCGCCGCCCGTACACGTCGCGACGTGGACGTCGACACCTTCGGCGACATACTTCGCGGTGACGCCGGCGCCCTTGCTCGACTCGTCGTCGGGGTGCGCGTGCACGTGCATCAGGCGGAACGCCTGCTGGAGCTGATCTGGCATGAGTTCAATCCTAACCACGCTCCGTCTCACGTTTCGGTTGCCCGCTCCCACTCCGCGGACAACTTTTGTGGTAGGCGTCCGGGCACGGATGTGCGGTCTCCTTCGGCGGGATGGGACCATGTTTCTCGTGAGCACGCCGTCATCTGCTGAAGCGGGGCCCGAAGCCGTGAGTTCCGACGAGTCCCGCATCGCTGCCCGCTACGGCCGCGGCCCGCGCCGCCGCCCCGGCGTACTCATGATCGCCCTGCTCGCCGCCGTGGTCGCGATCGTCGGCTGGTTCGGCTGGGCGCTGTGGGGAGCCCTCCACCCGGAGGTCTCCTCCGGGCTGGAGAAGTGGGAGGCGGTCAGCGAGAACGAGGTCGAGGTGACCTTCGTCGTACGCCTCCACGACAAGGACGCGAAGCCGGTCTGCTCCGTCGAGGCGGAGGACGACCGGGAGGAGAAGGTCGGTCACCTCGAGTTCACCGCCGGCGAGGGCCGCCAGACGATCACCATCCCGACCGAGCGCCGTGCGCTGCGGGTCGAGTGGGGTGACTGCACGGTCGAGTGACCGTGAGCCACCCCATCGCGCATCAGCCGGTGTAGACCTCGGTCTTCAGGATCTCGACCTTGAGCGGCCCGCGAGGGCCCTCGTAGGTCACGGTGTCGCCGACGCTCGCGCCGATGAGAGCAGCGCCGACCGGCGAGGCGGCCGAAGAGATCTCGACGCCGCCCGCGTAGTCCTTCATCTCGATCGAGGCGATCAGACGGGTCTCGGCCTCGTCATCGTCATCGCCCTCGAACTTGAACGTGACCAGCTTGCCGACCGAGACGACGCCGTCGTCCTCGGGGACGGTGGTGTCCGCCTTGCGGAGCAGTGCCTCCAGCTGCTGGATCTGACCCTCGAGCTTGCCCTGCTCCTCGCGAGCGGCGTGGTAGCCGCCGTTCTCCTTGAGGTCACCCTCGTCGCGGGCATTGCTGATCTCGGCGAGGATCTCCTGGCGCCGGGGACCCTTCAGGTATTCCAACTCCGCGGTCAGCTTCTCGAACGCGCCCTTGCTCAGCCAGATCGTGGCAGCGGTGGTCTCGGTCGACTGCGTCATGGGTTGCTCCTGATGGGTAGTGAATATAAATAAGGGGCGCCGGTCATCTCGATCACCGGCGCCTTGTCTCCCTGCCGCTGGGCATACTTCACCCAGGCGGTTTGTCGTGCGGGAGATCGTCAGAACTTTCAGTTTAACAAGGCAACCACACCTCGGGACAGTTCGCGACCGAAACGTTGCCCAATCTGCCGTCGGGACCGTTTCCCGGAACGGCCTGGCGTGGGCTCACGGACTGACGGCCGGATAGCCCTTGCTGCGCAGCTCCTCGAGCACTCGTTCGGCGTGGTTCTGACCCCGTGTCTCCAGCTGCAGCTGCACCCCGACCTCGGCGAGCCGCAGCCCGGGCGTGGTGCGCGAGTGCACGACCTCCATCACGTTGGCCCCGGTGTCACCGATCACCGACAGCAACGTCGCCAGGGCGCCCGGCTGGTCGGGGATCGTCACCGCGACCGGCAGGTAGCGTCCGGCCAGCGTCATGCCGTGCTGGATCACCTTGCCGAGCAGGAGCGGGTCGATGTTGCCGCCGGAGAGCACGACGACGACCGGGCCCTCGAAGGTCTCGGGCGCGTCCATCAGAGCGGCGACGCCCACCGCCCCGGCGGGCTCGACGACCTGCTTTGCCCGCTCCGCGAGCGCCAGCAGCGCGCCGGAGATCGACTCCTCCGAGACGGTGCGGATCTCGTCGACGTAGGACTGGATCATCGGGAAGTTGGTCTCCCCGGGCAGGCCGACCGCGATGCCGTCGGCCATCGTCGGCATCTTGTCGAGCCGGATCGGCCGGCCCTCGCGCAGCGAGACCGGGTAGGCGGCAGCCGTCTCGGCCTGCACGCCGATCACCTTCACGTCGGGATGCTTCGCCTTGATCGCGAGCGCTGCCCCCGCGAGCAGGCCACCGCCACCGAGCGGGATCACGACCGTCTTCACGTCGGGAGCCTGCTCGAGGATCTCGAGGCCGATCGTGCCCTGTCCGGCGACGACATCGGGGTGGTCGAAGGGGTGGATCATGATGGCCCCGGTGCGCTCGGCGAAGGCGATCGCGGCCTCGAGGCACTGATCGACGTACTGTCCCTCGAAGATCACCTCGGCGCCGTACGCGCGGGTGGCCTTCTCCTTCGGGATCGGCGCGCCTTCGGGCATGAACACGGTCGACGGGATGCCGAGGGTCGTCGCCGCCAGCGCGACGCCCTGGGCGTGGTTGCCCGCACTGGCGGCCACCACCCCGAACTTCTGCTGCTCCGCGGAGAGCCGGGCGATGCGTACGAACGCTCCGCGGGCCTTGAAGGAGCCCGTACGCTGCAGGTTCTCGCACTTGAGGATGACCGTGTCGCCGACCAGGTGGGTGAGCCAGCGGGCTCCTTGGACGGGGGTCTCGGTGATGTGGTCGCGCAGCAGCTCGCGGGCCTCGACGATGTCCTCGTAGGACGGTTGACCATGCATCTCAGGCACTGCCTGCTCCTGGGCTCGAGGGGGGTGGGGAGGTCGGACCGTTGACCGGCGGTGGCGGTGGTGAGGTCGGCGTCGCGGCCTGGGCCGAGGCCGGGACCATGGCCGCGCCCGCTGCCGGAGCGGCGGTCAGGTGGGTGGCCACTGCGTTGAGCGCCGCCACGAGAGGCACGGCCACGAGCGCACCGGCGACGCCGCCGAGCACGATGCCGGTGGCGACGGCGAGGATGACACCCAGCGGGTGGACCCGGACCCAGCGGCCGAGCAGGAACGGCTGCAGACCGTGGGCCTCCAACTGCTGGACGAGGATCACGCCACCGAGCATCAGCAGGGCGGTCACCGGCCCCTGGGAGACGAGCGCGACGAGCACGGCGACCGCGCCGGCGACGGTGGCACCGATCAGCGGAACGAACGAGCTCAGGAAGACGAGCACGCCGATCGCCGCCACGAACGGCACCTGCAGGGCCGCAGCGATGACCATGATGCCGACCGCGTCGACCGCGGCCACGATGACCGTGGCGCGGGTGAACTGGGTGAGCGAGACCCACGCGACTCGGCCCGAGCTGTCCATCCGGCTGCGGGCGGCCCGTGGGGCGAGCCGGACCAGCCAGCCCCAGATCCGCTCGCCCTCGGCGCAGAAGAAGTAGGTGGAGAAGAGCACGATGAACAGGCCGGCGAAGACGTCGAGGGCGACCCCACCGACCTCGCTGACCCGGGAGAACGGGTTGGCGGCGTACGACGCAGCCCAGTCCTCCAGGGTGGTCTGCACCGTGTTGAGCCAGGTGTCGATCTGGGTCTCGCTCGCGTGGAACGGGCCGTTGATCAGCCAGTCGCGGATCTCGTCGAGCGCCTTGACGGTCTGCCCGGCGAGGTCACTGAACCCGTTGGCGACCTGGGTGCCGGCGAAGCTCAGCATGGCGATGACCGCGGTGAGCACGCCGATCACCACGAAGAGCGCCGAGATGCTCCGCCTCAGGCCGACCCGGGCCAGCCCGTTGACCACCGGGGAGACGAGCGCGGTGATCAGCAGCGCGATGACGACCGGGACCACGACGATGCTGAGGAAGCCGAGGGCGCGGACGATGAGATAGCCGGCGGCGACGATGACCAGCAACCGCCAGGCCCACTGCGCGGAGAGCTCAATGCCGTAGGGGACGTCGCTGCGACTGACGGGCTTGGGCGCCGTCAGCGGCTCGGGGGCGGCCAGCTGCTCCTGGCGCTCCTCGCGCAGGCGCTCGAACTGGTTGACGAGACGCAGCGCGAAGTTCTCGGCCGACTCCCGGGCCTCCGCGGCAGCTTCCTTGGCCACCTCGGCCGACTCCCGTGCGTCGGCCTCGTCCTGCGCCTGACGCTGCGCCCGACGGTGGGCGTCACGTACCTCGCGGTTGCGCTTGAACGCGCTGGTCATCCGCCCGAAGCTCCCCTTCGCGGTCGACTCCTCGTCGCCGGAAGCATCCCCCTGATCTGTCACCTGACAGAGGCTACCGGGAGGGTGTGAGGTGGGTCGCAAGACGCCGGGCCGTGGCGGGGTGCGACCGCGCGAGCAGGCCCACCGCGGCGAGCACGTAGTCGCTGTCGACCGCCCGCAACGGACCTTCCGCGCTTCGCGCGGGCGCTCCCTCGCTCGGCCTCGCTCCGGTCAGCTCAGGGAGCTGCCACCCGCCGCGCGAAGACCACCGCATCACCCGTTCCTCGATGCCCGGGCGACCGTGCCGGAGTACGCCGCCGGAGCCGATCACCACGCCGACTCGGCGCAGGTCGGTGCCGGTGCGCTCGATGACCTTCCCCTGTGGCGACAGGACGACCCGGGACCGTCCCGCGTGCCGCTGCAGAGCCGTGGAGATCGCGATCCTCGCCAAGAGCTCGTCGATGTCCCTGTCCTGCTCGGTGCGCGGCAGCCAGCCGGGGTGCTTGCGCCGATGCTCGACCTCGCCGGAGAGGTCGGACTCGGCCAGCGACGGGTCGCCGTGGTCGGCGGCGTCAAGCGTGGTCGGCGCCGACCAGCGCATCCCCAGATCGCCCTCGACGGTCCGGGTGACCGGCGTGATCGCGACGACCTCCTCGCGGACGTGCTCCGCCTCGGGATCTGGCCGCACGACGCTGTGCACGTCGGTGGTGGCGCCGCCGACGTCGACGACGACGACGTCCTCGCCGAGCACCTCGGCCAGCGTCTCGACGCCCTGGAGCACGACGTCAGGGGTCGCCCCCTGGACGATCCGCCGGAAGTCGGCTCGGCTGCTGAGGTTCTTGCCGCCGATCACGTGCTCGAGGAACATCTCCCGGACCGCGGCACGGGCGCTCTCGGGCGCGAGCACCCCGATCTTGGGCACGACGTTGTCGCAGGTCACATGGGGAACGTCTGCCAGGATCTCGTCGATCTCCGGGTTCGCGTCGCGGTTGCCCGCGACGACCACAGGCCCGCGCCAGCCGGCTGCTGCCAGCTCGCGTGCGGCGGAGACGATCGCATCCCGGTTGCCCCCGTCGGTGCCACCGGTCAGCAGCACCAGGTCGGGGGTTGTGAAGCTGAGAGTGGCCCCTAGGTCACTCTCAGCTTCACGACCTGCGGTCGCGATCACCGCGACGACCTTGCCTCCGCTGGACAGCGCGACGCGCCGCCCGGCCTCGGCGGTCACCAGCTCCTCGTTGCCGACCACGGCGATCCGGAGCCCCCCGCCCGCCGAGGAGCAGGCCAGGATCTGGGCGTCGGCCGCCCGGGAGTCCTTCTCTGTGAGCGCGGCCAGGCAGGCGTCGTACGCCTCCATCACCTCGTCGAGGGAGGTCGGCGCGCTCGCGGAGCCGAGCACCTCGCCGGAGGAGAGCTCGACGTGGAGCGCCTTGGTCCAGGTGGAGCCGAAGTCGACGCAGACCGCGGTCTGCGTCGTGCTCGGCTCAGGCGTCAAGGGCCTGCTCGAGGTCTGCGACCAGGTCCTCGGCGTACTCGATCCCGACGGAGAGCCGGACCAGGTCGGCCGGCACCTCGAGGTCGGTGCCCGCGACCGACGCGTGGGTCATCCGCCCGGGGTGCTCGATCAGGCTCTCGACACCGCCGAGCGACTCGCCCAGCGTGAAGATCTTGGTGCGCTCGCACACCGCGAGCGCGGCCGCCTCGCCACCCTCCACACGGAACGAGATCATCCCGCCGAACCGCTTCATCTGCTTCTGGGCGGTGGTGTGGCCGGGGTGGGTCTCCAGGCCCGGGTAGATGACCTCGCCGACCTTCGGGTGCGAGGTGAGGAAGTCGGCGACGCGCTCGGCGTTGTCGCAGTGGCGGTCCATGCGTACGGCCAGGGTCTTGAGGCCGCGCAGGGTCAGCCAGGCACCGAACGGGTCGGCGATCGCGCCGGCGGCGTTCTGCAGGTAGCCGATCTTCTCGGCGATCTCGAGGTCACGGACGACCACGGCGCCGCCGACCACGTCGGAGTGGCCACCGACGTACTTGGTCGTGGAGTGCACCACCACGTCGGCGCCGAGGGTGAGCGGCTGCTGGAGGTAGGGGCTGGCGAAGGTGTTGTCGACGACCAGTCGCGCGCCGGCCTCGTGGGCGACCGTGGCCAGAGCGGAGATGTCCGCGATGTTGAGCAGCGGGTTGGTGGGCGTCTCCACCCACACCACCTTGGTCTTGCCCGGCTGGATCGCGGCCGCGACGGCGTCGACGTCGGCCACCTGGGCCGGCGTGTGCGCGATCCCCCACTGGCTCTCGACCTTGTCGATCAGCCGGTGGGTGCCGCCGTAGGCGTCGTCGGGGATGACCATGTGGTCACCGGGCCGCATCAGGCTGCGGATCAAGGTGTCCTCGGCGGCCAGGCCGGAGGCGAAGGCGAACCCCTTCTCGCCGTCCTCGACCGCCGCCAGCGCACCCTCGAGCGCGGTGCGGGTCGGGTTGGCGGAGCGGCTGTATTCATAGCCGTTGCGCAGGCCGCCGACGCCGTCCTGCTTGTAGGTCGTGGTGGCGTAGATCGGCGGGATCACCGCACCCGTCGTCGGGTCGGGCTCGTAGCCCGCGTGGATCGCCTTGGTCTCGAAACCGGCCTTGCCGAGATGCTGCTGATCGCTCACACGCCGAGCCTACGTCCGATTCGCCTCGCGGCCCATCCGGGAACGTTCGCGCATCGAACTGTGTTGGAGACTGGTAGCAACCCTGACTTTCTGGAGGCACTCATGTTCGGTCGACCGACTCAGCTCTTCCCCGAGGACCGCACCCTCGTCGGGCGCGACCAGGCCCTCTTCGACCTGCCCGCCAAGCACCGGGTCCTCGGCACTCCCCTGCTCGCCTCCCCGGAGGACGGGACCGCCCCGGAGGGTGCCGAGGTGGCGTACTTCGGTCTCGGCTGTTTCTGGGGCGCCGAGGAGATCTTCTGGCAGATGCCGGGGGTCTACTCGACCGCCGTCGGGTATCAGGGCGGCACGACCGCCAACCCGACGTACGAGGAGGTCTGCAGCGGGCAGACCAACCACACCGAGGCGGTCCGCGTCGTCTTCGACCCGACGGTGGTGTCCTACGCCGACCTCGTCAAGAAGTTCTTCGAGGTCCACGACCCGACGCAGGGGATGCGGCAGGGCAACGACGTCGGCACCCAGTACCGCTCGGCGCTCTACTACGTCTCCGACGCGCAGCGGGAGACCGCCGAGGAGCTGACCAAGATCTACGGCGCCGAGATCGCTCGTCGCGGGTATGGCGAGATCACCACCGAGATCCGCGAGGTGCCGACCTTCTACGCCGCCGAGCCGGCGCACCAGCAGTACCTCGACCGCGTGCCCAACGGCTACCGCTGCCACGCGAACACGGGCATCCCGTTCCCCGCGACCGCCTGAGTTCAGCTCAGCGGCAGATACATCACATGGAGGCCGACCCGGCCGTGCGACCTCGAGTCGAACGCGTCCGGGACGGTCCCGATGATCTGGAAGCCGAGGGACTGCCACAGGCGTACGGCGGTGGTGTTCGTCTCCACGACCGCGTTGAACTGGATGCCGTGGAAGCCGTTGTCCCGGTGCCACTGCACGCAGTAGTCGCCCAGGGCGCGGCCGATGCCCTTGCCGCGTGCCGCGGAGGAGACCATGAACGAGGCGGTGCCGATGTGGCTGCCTCGACCCGGGCGGTTGGGGCCCATCTTGGCGCTGCCCACGACCTCGTCGCCCTCGACCGCGACGACTACGTGGTCGTACATCCACATCTCGCTGGCCTGCTCGGAGGTGAGGCCCTCGGGGTAGGCGTAGGTCTCCCCCGCCTCCACGATCTCTGACCAGAACGGGTAGATGTGCGGCCAGTCGTCGGCCGTCGCTTCGCGGATCTGCATCAGAGGTCCTTCTTTCCGTCGATCGCCTCGCGCATCAGGTCGGCGTGGCCGCAGTGCCGGGCGTACTCCTCGATCATGTGGACCAGGATCCAGCGCAGTCCGATCGGATCGCCCGTGCGGCTGCGACCTGCGGCGATCTGATCGAGAGACCCGGCGGCGTCGGTGAGGTCGTTGGAGCGTGCGATCGCCTCGCGAAGCAGCGTACGCAGGGTGTCGGGGTCGTCCGCGGCGGCGCTGTTGAAGTCCCAGTCCTCGTCGTCGTCCCACGGTGCCGTGTCGAACGGCGCCGCCATGGCGTTGCCGGCCAGGCGCATGCCGAACCAGACGTCCTCGACATGTGCCATGTGCTTGAGGATCCCGGCCAGGGTCATGGTGGAGGGCGGGACGGGGCGGTTGAGCTGTTCGTGGTCGAGGCCAGCCACCTGTCGGAGCAGAGTCGCTCGGTAGAAGTCGAGGAACGAGCGCAGGGTCGTGGATTCGTCCGCGACGAAGGGAGCCCCGGTCGGATGGCGGGTGTCCTCGAAGAGTGCCTCGGTCATGGGCGTCAACGTAGCGGCGAGGAGATTCCTCGGCGAATCACTTTCGTGGAACTGAAACACGTTCTAGATTTGGTGCATGTTGCCATCCCTTCCCGAGAAGCCGCTCCGAGTCGTCGTCTGGTCCACCGGGACGGTGGGACGTCATGCGATCGCGGGCGTCGACGCCCATCCCGACCTGGAGCTGGTCGGGGTGTGGACCTCGACAGCGGAGAAGGCCGGGGTCGACGCCGGAGAGCTCGCGGGGCTGGGACGTGCGCTCGGGGTCGCGGCGACCACCTCTCGTGACGAGCTGCTCGCGCTCGCCCCGGACTGCGTGGTTCACGCGGCGATGACCGACGACCGGGTCTTCGAGGCGATCTCCGATCTCACCGAGCTCATCCGGGACGGGGTCAACGTCGTCTCCTCCGGGCCGGTGATCCTGGTACACCCGCAAGGAACCCTGCCCGACGAGATGATCGCGGGCATCGACTCGGCCGGACGGGAAGGCGGCGCGTCGCTGCACGTCAACGGCATCGACCCGGGCTTCGCCAACGACGTCCTGCCGCTCGCGCTGACGTCGCTGTCGCAGCGGATCGACCACGTCAAGGTGTCGGAGATCGCCGACTACTCGACGTACTTCCAGCCGGTGGTCATGAAGGACCTCTTCGGCTTCGGCGGCTCGATGGACGACAAGCCGTTCCTGTGGGAGCCGGGCGTGCTCAGCACCGCCTGGGGGCCTGTCGTCCGGGTGCTTGCCGCGGGCCTCGGGGTGACCCTCGACGAACCGCTCGTGGAGAGGGTCGAGCGCCGGCCGGCGGTCAAGGAGACCAAGACGGTGTCGGTCGACATCGCGGAGGGCACCCAGGGGTCGGTACGTTTCACCGTCACCGGCACCGTCGACGGGGTCCCGCGCATCACCCTGGAGCACGTGACCCGGACGGACGCGGACTCCGACCCCGACTGGCCGGTCCCGTCTTCCGGCGACGGCTGCTACCGCGTCGAGATCACCGGCGAGCCGTCGATGACCCTCGAGCTCAGCCACCACGGTGAGCACGGCGACCACAACGTCTCCGGGATGATCGTCACCGCCCAGCGCCTGGTCAACGCCGTCCCCGCCGTCGTCGCCGCCGCCCCCGGTCTCGTCTCCCCCCTCGACCTCCCGCTGATCACCGGACGCGGACTGGTCGCCCGTTGAGCGAGACGTCACCCCGGTCGGGCGAGACGTCACCCCGGTCGGCCGAAGCGTCACGTACGTCGGTCGAGACGTCACGCATGCCATCTCGGCCGACGCAAGCGACGCCTCGGCCATCCGTAGCGACGCTTCGGCCGACGCAACCGACGTCTCGGCCATCCGGGCTGACGTCTCGATATGGAGGAGAACAGTGAGCATTCTCGAACGGTTCAGATTGACCGACCACGTCGCCGTCGTGACGGGAGCCGGGCGCGGGATCGGGGCGGCCACGGCGGTGGCGCTGGCCGAGGCGGGGGCGGACGTGGTGATCGCGTCGCGTACCGAGAAACAGCTGCGAGAGGTCGCCCAGAAGGTCGAGGCGGCGGGGCGGCGGGCGCTGGTGGTGCCTGCTGACCTGGCCGACACGGCGGCGACGGCGGGGCTGGCGGAGCAGGCGTACGAGGAGTTCGGGCGGCTCGACATCGTGGTCAACAACGTGGGCGGGACGATCCCGAACACGTTCCTCGACACCGACGAGGGCTACCTCGAGGAGGCCTTCCACTTCAATGTGACCACCGCGCACGCACTGACGCGGGCGGCGGTTCCCTACCTGGTGAAGAGCCCGGACGGGCAGCAGTCGGTGGTGTCGATCAGCTCGATGATGGGACGTACGTCGGGGCGTGGCTATCTCGCCTACGGCACCGCGAAAGCGGCGCTGGCGCACTGGACCAGGCTGGCCGCGACCGACCTGGCGCCGAGGATCCGGGTCAACGGGATCTTCGTCGGGTCGGTGCGGACCAGCGCCCTGGAGTTCGTGGCGGGTGACGACACGATGCGCGGCGAGATCGAGTCGAAGACCCCGCTCGGGCGGATCGGGGAGGCGGAGGACATCGCCGCCGCGGTGGTCTACCTGACCTCGCGGGCCGGTCAGTTCGTCACCGGGAAGCTGCTCGAGGTCGACGGCGGCACCGAGGCGCCGACGCTGGATCTCAAGCTCCCCGACGTCGGCGCCCAGCTGTCCTAGACGGTGATGTCCTTGTGCCAGGACTCGGTGACGTAGTCGGTCACCCAGCCCATCGACTTGTAGAGCCCGTCGGCCCCGGTGGGGCTGTCGGCGTCGACCTCGAGCGAGACCCGGTCACGGCCGCGCTCGAGAGCGTCGCCGATGACGGCGTAGAGCAGACCCTTGGCCACGCCGCGACCGCGGGCGTTGCGGTTGACGCCGATGTATTCGACGTACGTCCCCTCGACCCCGGCCGCGTTGGCGGGAAGCACCGAGGCGACCAGCGAGCCGGCGGGCAGGGTGTCATCGACGTAGGCCAGCCACCAGTGGTCCCAGCGGTGACCGGGGTCCTCGCGCAGCCGTTGCACGAACTCCGGGAAGCTCTCCCGGTAGGAGTTGAAGTGGTCCTGGAATGACTCCTCCAGGGTCTGATGGACGGTCTGCAGGTCGGCTGCCACCGGCATGCCGTTCTCGTGGGTCTCGACCGGGCGGATGGTCACCCCTTCGCGGAGGGGCGGCACCGTCTCGTCCGGGAGCACCGGCCGGCTCATGTGCAGCCAGGTACGTCGGTTGGTGAACCCCGCGGCCGCCAGCCACTCGCGCTGCACCGTGTCGTCGGCGAACGGGCTCGCGTCGAGGTGGGACTCGGTGAGGCCTCGCAGCTCGGCCATCGCCCGGGCCTGCTCCGCCAGCCAGGCATAGAGTCCCGCGGCGACCTCGGCCGCCTGAGCCAGGGTCCGGTCGACGTAGAGATAGACGAGCGTTCGCCCGGCGGCGCGGTCGTGGGCGATCGCCCAGGCGCGTACGTCGCCGTGCGGGTCGATCGCGACGAGCTGCTGGCGGGTCCAGGATGCCGGGCCGGCGATCTCGCCGGTGATGGCGTCGGCGTCGACCTTTCCGGACCCCTCGAACGGCCTCTTGTCGGCTGCTCGAAGCCTCAGAAGAGCGGGTAGATCGTCGAGGTCAGGGACCTTCGCCGTCCATCCGGTAGGGAGTTCCACGGGCGTCTCGCTATGGTCGCTCACCCCTCCATTGTCCCAAACGTCAGAGGACGTCGACCCACTGGTCCGTGCCCGGGACCAGCACAGACGCGCCCGCGGTGAGCTCCGCGACCAGCGCCTGAAGGCGTTTCTCGTCGGCCGGAGGGGCTCCGATTCGCAGCGTCACGGCCGCTCCGTAAGCGGTGTCGAGGACCGTCACTCCGGACGATCGGAGGTCGGTCTCGAGGCGGCCGGAGGCGTCGTACGGCACCTCGATCTCATATTCGCGAACGAGCTCTCGGCGCAGCGTCCCGACCTCGTCCAGCGCGACGCGGACGGCGTCGGAGTAGGCGCGGACGAGTCCGCCCGCGCCGAGCAGCGTCCCGCCGAACCACCGGGTCACCACAGCCACTGTGTCCGACACTCCGGCGCCGCGGAGCACCTCGAGCATCGGCGCTCCTGCGGTGCCGGCTGGTTCACCGTCGTCGTTGGAGCGTTCGACCGGCTGCGGCGGTGGGCCGATCCGGAAGGCGGAGCAGGTGTGGCGGGCGTCCCAGTGCTCCTTGCGCAGTCGCTCGACCACGGCCCGTGCCTCCGCCTCGTCCTCGACCCGGGCGAGCGTGCAGAGGAACCGGGACCGCTTCTCCTCGATCTCGGCGGCGCCGTCGCGGGCGATGGTCAGGTAGTGCATCACCAGACCCCGATGACGCTGCCGCCGATGCGGATGATGAACCCGGCGACCACGACGATGAAGAAGACGCGTACGAACCCGGCGCCCTTCGCCACCGCCGTGCGCGCGCCGAGGTAGCCGCCGATCAGGTTGCACACGCCCATCACCAGGCCCGTCTTCCACAGCACCGCACCCTGTGGGATGAAGACGACCAGCGCGGCGAGGTTGGTGGCGACGTTGGCCATCTTCGCCTTCGCGCTCGCTTCCAGGAAGGAGTAGCCGAGCAGGCCGACGAGCCCGATCACCAGGAAGCTGCCGGTCCCCGGACCCAGTGCGCCGTCGTAGAAACCGACCGCGAACCCGACCGCCATCGCGCCGATGACATGCCGGTGGTCGTCGTACCTCAGCTCCGTCACCTCGCCGAGCGACGGCTTGAAGAGCACCCACGCCCCCACCAGGATGAGCGCGACCAGCACGATCGGCTCGAAGACCTCCTCGGGCAGGTAGGACGCCACCCCTGCCCCCAGCGCGGACCCGACGAACGCGAGGATCATGAGCGGGATGAAGGTCTTCGGGTCCGGCCCCACCCGCCGGTAGTAGGTCGCTGCGCTGATCGAGGTGCCGAAGACCGAGGCGAGCTTGTTGGTCGCCAGGATCTGCACCGGCGCCGCTCCGGGCATGAACAGCAGCAGCGCCGGGAGCTGGATCAGCCCGCCCCCACCGACGACGGCGTCCACGTATCCGGCCGCCAGGGCCGCGAGAGCGAGAAGGGCAAGTACGTTCAGCGTCTCCTCGGGCACGGCCGCAGGCTACGCGGCCGGATGCTCACCGAGTTAACTCGGTGAGCATTCAGCCTGCCCACCAGCCGCGCCCGCCGAACGCGTCGGGGTAGCCGCCGTAGGAGTTGGACGTACGCCGTGCCGTCCTGTCCCCCAGATACGACCCGACCACGGCGGCGCCGAGGTCGTCGAGCTCGGGTGCGACGACGCGACCCTCGACGCGGCGAGCCATGGAGTCGATGAACCGGGCCAGGCCGGGATCGTCGCCGAGGCGGAAGAACGTGGTCTGCGCACCGAGGCGCCGGGAGTTCTCCAGCTCCTCGACGGACCGCGCGATCGTCACCGGGTGGGGCGGGTAGGAGAACCAGACGTCGCCACCAGGCTCCAGGTGGGCGGTGGGCTCACCGTCGGTCACGATCAGGAGCACCGGCTGGGCGCCCGGATGCCTGCGGAAGTGCCGGTTGGCCAGCAGCAGCGCATGGTGCAGGTTGGTGCCCTTGTCCCAGATCGCGTCGAGCGCGGTCAGCTTCTCGATCTCGATGGTCTGGGCGTAGCGGCCGAACGAGATCAGCTGCAGGTCGTCGTTGCGGAACCGGCTCTTGATCAGCGTGTGCAGCGCGAGCGCGGTGCGCTTCATCGGCACCCAGCGGCCGTCCATCGCCATCGAGAAGCTGGTGTCGACCAGGAGGGCGACCGCTGCCTGCGTGCGCGCCTCGGTCTCCTGCACCTCGATGTCGTCCACGCTCAGCCGGACGCCCGGCCCCTGCCGGCCCTCCCCGACCTCGCGGATGACGGCGTTCGTGATCGTGCGCGGTACGTCCCAGGGTTCGGTGTCGCCGAAGGCCCAGGGCCGTGAGGAGCCGGAGAGATCGCCCGCCGCCCCGGCGCGCTGCAGGTCGCGTTCGCCCTGCCGCCCGGAGAGCCGCTGCGCGACGTCGCGGAGCAGGGCCTTGCCGAGCTGGCGCATCGCCTTCGGGGTCAGCCGGAGGTCGCCGTCGGAGCCGCGCTCGAGCTGCCCGGAGTCGCGCAACGCCTGCTCGAGCTCCTGCAGGGTGCGCGCGTCGACGGCCGCCTGGTCGCCGAGCTGTCTCGAGAGCGCATCCAGATCGATGTCATCGAGGCGCGAGCCCGCGTAGGACTGCTGGAGCTGCTCGGAGAGCTGGTCGAGCTCGGCGATGTCCTGCAGCACCCCGGTGCCGTCGCCGAGGCCGAGCCCCTCGCCGCCGCCGAACTCTTCGGAGCCGTACCAGTCCTCGCCGGGCCGGGCCGCCTGCAGGTTGGCGTCGAGCTGCGCCATCTGCTCCATCAGCGCGGGCGAACCGAACGCCTGTTGGGAGAGCTCCATCAGCTCGCGTCGCTGTTCGGCCGACATCGAGTTGAGCATCCGTTGGGCTGCCGCGGAGCGCTGCGCGAGGGTGTCGAGCAGCTCGTCGATGTTCTGCGGGTTCTCGGGAAAGTACTGGCCGTGCTTGGCCATGAACTCTGCGAAGTCCTCAGGAGTGTCCTCACCGCGGTTGTGCTTGTCGAGAAGCCCGTTGAGGTCGCGCAGCATCTCCGCGATCGCCTCGCGGTCCTCGTCGGTGGCCCCTTCGAGTGCCTGCTTCATCCCGGCGAACCGCTGGTCGAGGAGCTCGCGGCCGAGCAGGTCCTTGATCTCGTCGTAGGCCGCGCGGGCCTCACGCGAGGTCCAGTCGTAGGAGGAGAGCTCGCTGACCGCGGCAGCGGTGTTGGGCGAGAGGTTGTCGATCTGCATCTCCCGGAACGCCCGGTCGCCGTCGTCCATCGTGACGTCACGGGCCAGCTGCTTGCGCTCCTCCAGGACCGCCTTGTCGAGGAGCTCACGCACCTGCTGGAGGGTGCCGTCGAGGTTGTGGCGCTGCAGCAGCTCACGGCGCCGCTCGGCGACCTGCCGGGCGAGATCGTCGAGGCCGCGCTGGTCCTGTCCCCCGCGCCGCAGGAACTCCCGCATCGCCCGCTCAGGCGAGTAGCCGGACATCACGTCCTCGCCGATCGCGTCCAGCGCCTCGGCGATGTCGACGGGCGGTGCGAGCGGGTCGCCCCCGGCGTACTTCTTGTAGCGGCTCATGGCCTGCCGCCCGCCGAATCAGCCATAGACCGTCTCGCCGCCCTCGGTGTCCTTGCCGATCTTCCTCGCCAGGAACAGTCCTTCCAGGGCCAACTCGATGGCGCTGGCGAGCTGGCCGTCGTTCTTGGGACCGCCGGTGGACTCGTAGACGCGGTCGCCGATCTGGTCGTAGAGGTCGGACTCGCCCAGGACCGGGAGGCCCTCCAGGAAGTCGCGGGCGGAGACCTTGGTGCCGGTGGTGACCATGCGGCCGTCCTCGATCGCGTCGATGAGCAGCGCGAAGTCGAGGCCGCGGAAGTGCTTGCGTACGGTCTCGGCGACGGCGGTGCGCAGCAGGTGGGTGAGGATCTCGGCCTCGCGGCCTTCCTCACCGGACTCGAACTCGATCTTCCCGGAGAGCACCTCCACAGCGGTCTCGAGGTCGACGATGCGGGCGACCGCGTCGGCCTCTCCCAGGACGGTGGCGCGGTGGAGCGCCGAGGCGGCGACGGTCTCGGCGCCGGCGATCGAGAACCGGGCAGAGACCCCGGAGCGCTGGTCGACCGCGGACGACCCGCGCAGGTGGCGGGTGAAGACGGCGAGGATCTCCAGGAGATGGTCCGGTACGTCGGCGACCAGCGTCGCCTCCTGCCGGATGACCGCCATCTCCGCGGCGAGCTCACGCGGGTAGTGGGTGCGGATCTCGGCGCCGAAGCGGTCCTTGAGCGGGGTGATGATCCGGCCGCGGTTGGTGTAGTCCTCCGGGTTGGCGGAGGCCACCACCAAGAGGTCGAGCGGCAGCCGCAGCACGTAGCCGCGGATCTGGATGTCGCGCTCCTCCATCACGTTGAGCATCGCCACCTGGATCCGCTCGGCGAGGTCGGGAAGCTCGTTGATCGCGACGATGCCGCGGTGTGAGCGCGGGATCAGCCCGAAGTGGATCGTCTCCGGGTCACCCAGCGAACGACCTTCGGCGACCTTCATCGGGTCGACGTCGCCGATCAGGTCGGCCACGCTCGTGTCGGGGGTCGCGAGCTTCTCCGAGTAGCGCTCGGAGCGGTGCTTCCACGCGACCGGCAGCGCGTCACCGGCGGTCGCCGCGAGGCGCTGGGACCCGACGCTGATCGGCTCATAGGGGTGTTCACCGAGCTCGGAGCCCTCGATGACCGGGGTCCACTCGTCGAGCAGGCCCACCAGCGTACGCAGCAGCCGGGTCTTGCCCTGACCGCGCTCGCCGAGCAGGACGACGTCGTGCCCGGCGATCAGGGCACGCTCGAGCTGTGGGATGACGGTGTCTTCGAGCCCGTGCAGACCGGGCCAGGGGTCCTCGCCGGCGGCCAGCTTGGCCAGCAGGTTGTCGCGGATCTCCTCGCGGAGCGACTTGAGCACGTGGCCGCTCGCGCGAAGCTGGCCGAGGGTGCTGATCGTGGGTGCGGCAGTCACGGACGCAACGCTACGCCGCCGCCCAACCCCTGGGCGGTGCCGGCGTCGACGTCCCGATCCTCGGATACCGCGGGTTCGACGGTCGAGAGCAGCTCCTCGACCCGCTCCCGGGTCAGGGCGGTGCGGTCCAGCTCGCCCACCTCGTCCAGGATCGCGGCGACCTCGTGGAGGGTCGCCCGGGCTTCGGCGGCCCGGTCGGTCCCGCGCTCGATGAGCGCGCGGCGTACGAGCGCGTTGGCCTCCCCCCACCGGTTGCGCTCCTCGAGGTGGTGGGTCAGCTCCAGGCGCAGCCGGCTCTCGGCGTCGGCGAAACGCCGCAACCCGATCAGGGCATCGATCAGGGTCAACCGGGGCGATGCCGTGGAGTCGACCTCGACGGGCTCCTGGCCGATCTCCTCCTCGATCAGGCGTACGGCGTCCTCGTAACGCTCCATCCGGACGTAGACCTCGGCCAGCCCGATCAGGCTGCCCCGGGCGCGATCGTCCATTCCGGCTGCGTCCGCGACCGCGTAGGCCTCCTCGAGGACGGCGACGGCCTCGTCGAGGGAACCGACCATGCTCATCGCCTGCCCGCAGTTGGACAGCGCCATCTCCAGGCCGGCGGCGGTCCCGGCCTCGCGGAACACCTCGGCCGCGCCCTGGAACTCGGTGATCGCGCGCGCCAGGTCGCCGGCCCGCGCCCGGCTGATCCCGACCTGGTTGCGGATGTAGGCCGCATCGACCTGGTTGCCCGCGCGGAGAGCCGCGTCGAGACCGAGCTCCTGGAGCGGCACGGTCTCGGCGGGTGGGTGCCGCATCGAGAGGCCGAACATCTTGTTGACCAGCTGATAGGCCGGGCCGAGCAGGCCGGCCCGTACGGCGAGGCGAACCGCGCTCCCCATGGTCAGCCACTCCCGGTCGCCCCACGCGCGCGCCTGCTGCGAGGTGGCGAAGCTCAGCGGCGTCACCCCGGCCACCACGGGGTCGAGGCTCATCAGCCGGAAGGACCGGCCGCCGGCAGCAGAGGCGGCGACCAGGGAGTGGGTGTACCAGCTCACCAGCCTCAGCAGCGCCTGGCCCGACTCCTCCTCGGAGCCCAGCTCCAGGGCGTAGTCGCGGATCAGGTCGTGGAGCACGAAGCGGCCTGGGCGCTGCTCGCGGACGAGGTTGGCGTCGACCAGCTTGTCGACCAGGCGCCGGGCGGCCGCGATGTCGACCCCGAAGAGCGCCGCCATCGCTGGCATCCCGATCTCGTGACCCGGTCGGAGCCCGAGGAGCCGGAAGGCCCGCCGCGACTCCTCGTCGAGGGAGTCATAGGACCAGGAGAAGACCGCGCGCAGGTCGGAGATGGGATCCAGCGGCACCTCGAGCGCGGCCAGGCGACTGGTCTCGCCGTCGAGCTCGGCGAGCAGATCGGGCAGCGAGAGGTCGGGGTATCGGCTGCAGCGCTCCGCCGCGACGGCGAGCGCCAGCGGCAGGTGTCCGCACCGCTCGGCCAACGCTCGTACGTCGGCATCGTCCGCCGCGCGGTCGGCGAGCCGCTGCTTCAGGAAGGTCGCCGACTCTGCCGGAGCGAGCGTGTCCAGCGCGATCCGCCGGGCGCCTTCACGGGTCGCCAGGCCCCGCAGCTGGCTCCGGCTGGTCACCAGCACCAGCGAGTCGCCGCCCGGCAGCAGCGGCCGCACCTGGGCGGACTCGCGGGCGTTGTCGAGCACCAGGAGCATGCGCCGCTGCGCCAAGGCCGTACGCAGCAGGGCAGAGGCAGCGTCCACCTCGGCCGGAACCGAGGCAGCATCGACGCCGAGCCCGATCAGCAGCGTGGTGAGCGCCTGGGCGTGCGAGAGCGGCTCCCCCGGGCCGAAGCCACGCAGGTCGATGAAGAGCTGGCCGTCCGGGAAGTGCTCGGTCCGGCTCCGTGCCCAGTGCACGGCGAGAGCGGTCTTCCCGACCGCCCCGATGCCGTGCACGGCGACCACGCTCGGCCAGCCGGCGTCGTGGGAGACGGTCACCGCGTCGAGCAGACGGAGCTCGGCCTCGCGTCCGGAGAAGCTGGGGATGTCGGCCGGCAGCTGCCGCGGGATCAGGTCCTCTTCCGAGACCCGCTGAGCGGGCACCGTCGCCTCGGGTCCGGCGGTCCCGCGAGCTGTCGACGGGACACCGGACAGCAGGCGGGTGAACGTCGAGCGGAGCTCCGCACCCGGATCGGCGCCGAGCTCCTCGGCCAGCCGCGCGCGGACCTCCTCATAGGCCTCCAGCGCCTCGGCCGTACGCCCCGCCGCGTCCAGCGCGTCCAGGAGCACCACCCACAGCGACTCGCGCAGCGGATGGTCGCCCACCACCCGGCGCACGTCGACGACCGCCTTCGCGGCGCGGCCGGCCGCGATGTCGAGCTCCGCCCGACGCTCCAGCGCGGTGAGGTAGCGGTCGACCAGCCACGGACGGGTGCGCTCGGCCAGCGACTCCCCGGCGGCGTCGCCGAACGGCTCGGCGCGCCACAGCGCGATGGCGTCCTCCAGGCGCTGGTAGGCCTCCGGGCCCTCGGCGGCGTCGAGCAGGTCGATGAAGGCGAGCGCGTCCACCGACGAGCGCGGCAGGTCGAGGATGTAGCCGCCGGCGGCGCGGCGTACGACCTCCTTGCCGAGCACACGACGGAGCCTGCCGATGTAGGTGTGCAGGCTGCCGCGCGGGTTGTCGGGGAGCTCCTCGCCCCAGATCCGGTCGGCGAGAATGTCGGCGGAGACCGGGGTGCCGGCTTCCAGGGCCAACAGCGCCAGCAAGGTGCGCGGGCGTCGGCCCGGCACCGCCACGGGCTCGCCTGCGCGCGTGACGATCAAGGGCCCCAGCAGACAGATGGTCACATCCGTCACCGAAGCACCCCCGTCGTCCCGAGCCGCCTGCGCCTGAGAGCCACCCCCACACCATAGTCGGGGCGCTCCGGGGCCACGACGGGAATCCGCCCATTCCGGTACACAATGGGCGCATGTCCCCCTTCGGCCAGGCTCCCACCGGATCATCCCTGTCCCAGGAGTGCCCGTGCGGCAGCGGGAAGCGCTATTCCATGTGCTGCCACCGGCTGCACCGTGGCGGCGCCCTGGCCGAGACGCCGGAGGAGCTGATGCGCAGCCGCTACGCGGCGTACGCCGTCGGGGACTGGGACTACATCTTCCGCACCTGGCACCCGGGGACCCGCCCGGATGACCTGGGCGTGGCCGCCCCCGACCCGCGGCTGGTGTGGACGGGGCTCGAGATCGAGGGCACCGGGCTCGACGACGACACCCACGGCTGGGTCGCCTTCCGGGCTTCCTACCGGTCTCCGTCGGGTGACGGCGTGCTCGCCGAGCACAGCCGGTTCGAGGTGCGTGCCGGACGGTGGCTCTACGTCGACGGCGAGATAGCGGACGATTGATCCGAACGCACGCATTCGCATCGGTTTGAGACAGACAGTAGAGAAACTGTTGCCGATATGTGGACGCGAGCGGGTCCGGCACGACAGACTCTGACGAGTGACCACCGACGCGACCGAGGACCTGTCCGGTCTCGAACCATCGGCGCGCTCGCTCTTGGACGCGGTCATCGCGATGTCGAGCGAGCTCGACCTGAACGCCATGCTCGAGCGGATCACCCGATCCGCCTGCGAGCTCACCGGCGCCAGCTATGGCGCCCTCGGCGTCCTCGACCTCGACGGCGACCTCCAGGACCTGATCACCTACGGCTACCAGCAGGAGCCGACGCTGCAGGTCGTCGGCAAGAGCCGCGGCCGGCGGGCCCGTCCCGAGACAGACCCGGTGACCGGCCCCGTGACCGAATCCGCCGAGCCGGCTGGCGGCGAGACCGCGGCTGAGGCACTTCAGCTGATCGCGCCCCGCCCGCCTGACGGCGGCAGCCACGCGCTGCGCACCGGCGACCCGGGCAAGCGCCGCTTCATCGAGGTGCCACTGCGGACCAAGGACCAGGACTTCGGGCATCTGCTCCTCTCCGACAAGGCCGGCGGCGCCGACTTCACCAACCACGACGAGCAGCTCGTCGTCGCCCTGGCTCGGGCCGCGGGCGCGCAGATCGACAAGGTGCGCGAGCTCGAGCTCAGCGAGCAGCGCCGCAGGTGGCTCGAGGCGAGCGCCGAGCTCAGCCGGGCCCTGACCCCGCCGCTGGAGCACACGGTCGCGCTGGAGCGGATGTGCGAGACCGCGCTGCCGCTGATGCGAGCGATCGGGGTCGGCGCCGGCACCCGCATCGAGCACGGTCTCGTCTCGGGCGTCGCTGCCGTACCCGGCCAGGAGGAGCGGGTCCGTGCGGTGACCGAGAAGGTGCCGCTCCTGATCGACCGGCGCATCGTCGAGCCGCTGGACATCGAGGCCGACGGGCTCTACGTCGTGGTCGCCCCGGTCCGCTCCACGCTCGCCGGCCGCGGCGCGCTGCTGGCGATCTACGACAAGGCCTGCGCCGCACACGACGAGCACGAGCGCGAGCTCTTCTTCGGCTTCGCCGGTCAGGCAGCGCTCGCTCTGGACCGCCTCCGCGCGGTCGAGGACCGGGCCGACCTCGCCGTCATCACCGACCGCGACCGGATCGCCCGCGACCTCCATGACGTCGTCATCCAGCGTCTCTTCGCGATCGGGCTCCAGCTCGAGACCCTCGGCCGCAACCCGCATCGCGTCGAGGATCTGCCCAAGCGGCTCGCAGAGCAGGTCGACGCGTTGGACCAGACCATCAAGGACGTACGCGGCTCCATCTTCGACCTCAGCAACCACGACGCCTCCTCGTTGCGGGCGCAGGTGCGCGAGGTCGTCCGGGAGTACGCCGGCGTCATGAAGTTCACCCCGGAGATCAAGATCACCGGACCGGTCGACACCGCTGTCCCGGACTCGGTCCGCAACCATCTCCTGCCGGTCCTGCGCGAGGCGGTCTCCAACCTCGCCCGGCACGCCCACGCCCACAGCGCCCAGATCGAGCTCACCCTCCAGGACGGGGAGATCAAGCTGGTCGTACGCGACGACGGCAGCGGTGTCCCCGAGGAAGCCAAGGAGAGCGGCCTGAAGAACGCCCGGGCCCGCGCGGTCCAGCTCGGCGGTCAGCTCGAGATCGGCCCGCACTCCCCCAGCGGCACCGAGCTCATCTGGCAGGTGCCCATCACCGCTGGGGTCTGAGCTGTCTCCGGGGTGCTACTGACCCCGGCGGGGGTGAAGAAGATCCTTGGCCATCAGCGCCGCCTGGGTGCGCCGCTGCACGCCCAGCTTGGCCAGGATGCTGGAGACGTAGTTCTTGACCGTCTTCTCGGCCAGGAACATCCGGCCGGCGATCTCACGGTTGGTCAGGCCCTCGCCGATGAGCGCGAGCAGGCGCTTCTCCTGAGGGGTGAGCGCCTGCATCTGCGGCGAGTCACCGTCGGGGTTACGCATCTTCTCCATGACCTTCGCGGTCATCAGCGGGTCGAGCAGCGAGCCGCCGCCCGAGACGGTGCGGATCGCCTCGACCAGGTCGTTGCCGCGGATGTCCTTGAGGACGTAGCCCTTCGCTCCCGCCATGATCGCCGAGAAGAGCGCCTCGTCATCGTCATAGGAGGTCAGGATGAGGGCGAGCATGTCGGGGTAGGCGGCCCGGACCTCCCGGCAGACCTCGATCCCCGAACCGTCGGGGAGGCGGGCGTCGAGGACGCACACGTCCGGCTGGAGGCGGTCGATGTCCTCGCGCGCCTGAGCGGTGGTGCCGCCCTGGCCGACGACGGCGATGTCGTCATGGCTGTCGAGCAGCGTCGTGAGCCCTTGGCGCACGACCTCGTGGTCGTCGAGCAGGTAGACCCGGATCGTCCTTGTCTCGGTCAACACCGTCTCACTTCCCCCATTCGTCGAAGGGAGACCACGGTATCGGTCAACCCCAGTCCGGTCGATGTGTGAGTGATCCACAGTACGGTTTTCGTGCCGCCCTGCGGACCGGCTCCCGCCTCAACCGTCGGGCCATCCTCCCGCGCGAGCACCTCCAGCGCCAGTGACTCGGCGGTCGAGGTGTCCAGATGAGCCAAAGGTTCATCCAGAACCAGGACCTTGTGCCCGGCCAGCAGCGACCTCGCCACCGCGAGCCGGGCCCGTTCGCCACCCGAGACCTGGGCCGCGCCGTCGCCGAGCCTGGTCTGCAGTCCTTCTGGAAGGGCGTCGAGCCAGTCGCCCAGGTGCGCCCGCCTGATCGCCTGCTCGACCTCGCTGTCGGCGGCGTCGGGCCGGGCCAGGCGGACGTTCTCGACGAGGCTGGAGGCGAAGACGTGCGGGTCGTCGTCGACGAGCCCGACGATCTTCCGTACGTCCTGGGGGGCCAGCTGCTTCGTCGGCCGGCCGCCGAGCGAGATGGTGCCGGTGTCCGGGTCGAGGAAGCGCAGCAGCAGTGCGGCCAGGGTGCTCTTCCCGGAGCCGGACGGGCCGACGATGCCGATCCGTGCACCCGGTTCGGCGTGCAGGTCCGGGATCTCGACGACCTGGCCGTCGCCGGGATCGACCGTGACGCCCGTGGTCGTGATCGTGGTGTCGTCGGGCAGCTGCTCCGGGTGCTCCGGGGACCGAACCGCCGGGAGCCGGCTGGTGAGCTCGTCGAGACGGCGCTGCGCGGCGCGGGTGCGAGCCTTGGCAGCGCCGGCGTCGGCGAGGGTCGCCGCGGGCTCGGCCAGCGCGAGCGGGACGAGGGCGAGCAGAGCGAGCATCGGACCGTCGCTGGTCATCGCGTAGGCGGCCGTCCCGGCAACGGCAGCGCCGGCGGCGACCAGCACGATGGCCTTGGCGATCGAGGCGGCCGCGGATGCGGTGACGGTGGCCCTGGTGGCGGTGCGCGCCAGGTCGTCGAGGGTGTTCAGCACCGGCTCGCTCGCCTGCCACATCCGGCGCTCCGTCGCCGTCTGGGTCGCCTCCACCACCTGCTCGGACACCCTTGCCCGCACCGTGACCGAGATGCTCTCGGCGCGTGCTGCACCTGCGTACGCGATCCCGAAGGCGGCCCCCGCCGCCAGCACCGTGGCCGTCGTGAAGGCCGCGGCGATCGGGTCGATGAGCGTGGTGGCCAGGACCGCGAGAGCCGCGACGACCGCGTACTCCCGCACCGGGAGCCGCACCCGCAGCTCCTCGTCGAGCACCGCGTCGACATCGTCGACGACGCTCGCCAGCACGTCCCCGCGGCGTCCGGGGATCGCGCCGGGCACCAGCGGCACCAACGCGTCGTAGATCTCCACCCGGCGTCGCGCGAGCAGCCGCAGCGCGCTGTCGTGGGACCAGAGCCGCTCCAGGTAGCGCAGCACCGGCCGCGCGATCCCGAACGTACGCACCCCCACCATCGCCGCCACCAGCGTCAGGATCACCGGATGGTACGACGCCTTGATGATCAGCCACCCCGCCAGCGCCGTCAGCGCCACCCCCGACGCCCAGCTCAGCCCGCCGACCACCGCAGCCCCCCACAGCGCAGCTCTCGCCGAACCGTCACCCCCGTCGGCCGAACCGTCACCCCGGACGGCCGAACCGTCACCCCGGACGGCCGAACCGTCACCCCGGACGGCCGAAGCGTCACTCCGGTCGGCCGAAGTGTCACTCCGGTCGGCCGAAGTGTCACTGGTTGCCGCCTCGGCCGACGCAAGCGACTTCTCGGCCGACGCGGCTGACGTCTCGGCCGACGCGGGCGACGTCTCGGCAGAGAGAGTGATGACCTGGTCGGCGATGTCGATGAGCGCCTGGCGGTGGGCGACGAGGACGACCGCGCGGTCGCGGGCGAGGTCGGTGACGGTGTCGGCGATGATCCGTTCGGTGTCGGGGTCGAGGTGGGCGGTGGGCTCGTCGAGAAGGACCCAGGGGCGATCGGAGAGTACGACGCGGGCCAGCGCCAACCGCGCTCGCTCCCCCGCGGAGAGGGATCGGCCGTCCTCGGCCAGGTCGGCGCCGAGACCACCCGGGAGCTCGGCGATCCGGTCGGCGAGGGCGACCCGCTTGAGCACCTGCCACAGGTCGCTCTCGGAGGCCTCCGGCGAGCCCAGGCGCAGGTTGTCGGCGATCGTCCCGCTGACGAACACCGGGCGCTGCGGCAGATAGGCGAACCGCTCGCGCCACTCGTCTCCCGCCGCCGGGCTCTGCCCGTCGAGCTCCACGGCACCTGCGTACGTCTCGTGGAGTCCGGCGACGACCGCCAGCAACGTCGACTTCCCGCAGCCGCTGGGGCCGACGATCGCCGTGACGCCTCCGTCCGGGATCGTCGCCGAGACGGGCATCAGTGCCGGCCGCTCACGTCCCGGATACGTGAGTCCCACATCCTCGAGGACCATGCCGAGGCGTCGCTCGCGTCGGCCGAGATGGCAATCGGTGACGTCTCGGCCGACGCCAGTGACGTCTCGGCCGACGGCGCTGACGTCTCGGCCGACGCTGCCGACGTCTCGGGAGAGGTCGGCGGTGGCCTCGAGCGTGGCGGTGCCTTCCGCCGCGGCGTGGAACTCCGACCCCATCCGCCGCAGCGGCCAGTAGGCCTCGGGGGCGAGGAGCAGGACCACGAGCGCGGTCTGCAGGTCGACGGAGCCGGCGGCGAGGCGTACGCCGATGATGACCGCCACCAGGGCGACGGAGATGGTGGCGACGAGCTCGAGCACCGCCGAGGAGGCGAAGGCGATCTTCAGGGTCTCGAGGGTGCGGCGGCGGTAGCGGTCGGTGATCGTGGCGATGACCCGCGACTGCGCCCGCGCGCGGCCGAAGGCAACCAGGGTCGGCAGGCCCTTCATCACGTCGAGGAAGTGACCGGCCAAGGCGGCCATCGCTCGCCACTGGCTGGCCGCCTGGTCCCGCGTGGCGAGCCCGACCAGCACCCCGAAGATCGGGATCAGCGGCAGCGTGAGCCCCACGATGAGACCGCTGAGCGGGTCGGTCCAGGCGATGACGGCGAGGACCATGAGAGGCAGTACGCAGGCCAGGACCAGCGACGGCACATACCGGGTCAGATACGGCTCGGCGGCCGAGACCCCACGCGTCGCCAGCGCCGACAGCGACCCGGAGGCACCAGTTCGGCCGCGGAGGATCGCCCCCACCACCCGGCGTCGCAGATCCGCGCCGACGACACCGGCGGCCCGGGCACCGGCGACGTCGGAGATCACGCCGATCACCGCGCGACCGGCGAAGACGGCCACGACCGCCAGCGCCCAGCCGCTCACCGACCCCGTGCCGCGGATCGCGGAGATCAGCAGTCCGGTGACGGCGTACGTCTGGACGATCAGCAGCACCGCCCCCAGCACCCCCGCCGCGACCACCACGGCCAGCGGCCGACGGGCGACGATCAGCTGGGCTCGGAGGCGCGGGTCACTGGGACGCATGTCAATGCGCGGCGGGGATGTGGTGGATCGAGATCCGCTTGCGGAAGATCCAGTACGTCCAGGCCTGATAGCCCACCACGATCGGCGTGAACACCGCCGCGACGATCGTCATCAGCTTCAGCGTGTAGGGCGTGGCCGCCGCGTTCGTCGTCGTCAGCGAGTTGGCGACGTCGGTGGTCGAGGGCATCACGTCGGGGAAGAGCCCGACGAAGAGCCCCGCCACGGCGAGCCCGATCGCGAGGAAGGTGCCGGCGAAGGCGTATCCCTCCCGACCGACGTACGCAGCCCCGAGCCCGCCCACGAGCGCGAGCGCCGCCACGACGAAGACCACCGCGGTGGCCACGTTGCCGGTGAGCACCTGGGTCCAGACCAGGAACACGACGGCCAGCACGGCCGCCACGACCCCGACCTTGAGCGCCAGCGCGCGGGCCCGGCCACGGATCTCGCCGTCGGTCTTCAGCGCGATGAACATCGCGCCGTGGGTGACGAACAGCGACAGCGTGACCAGCCCGCCGAGGAGGCCATAGGGGTTGAGGAGCGTGAAGACCGTGCCGGTGAACTCGAAGTCGGCGTCGATCGGCACCCCGCGGACGATGTTGGCGAAGGCCACGCCCCACAGGAACGCCGGGACGTAGGACCCGAAGATCACCGCCCTGTCCCACCAGCCGGCCCAGGTCGCCGAGGGCCGCTGGTGGCGGTACTCGAAGGCGACCCCACGCACGATCAGCGCGATCAGAATCAGGAACAGCGGCAGGTAGAAGCCGGAGAACAGCGTCGCGTACCACTCCGGGAACGCCGCGAACGTCGCCCCGCCCGCGGTCAGCAGCCAGACCTCGTTGCCGTCCCAGACCGGGCCGATCGTGTTGATCATGACGCGCCGCTCACGGTCGTCGCGGGCCAGCACGGGCAGCAGCATCCCGACGCCGAAGTCGAAGCCCTCGAGGACGAAGTAGCCGATCCACAGCACCGCGATGAGGCAGAACCAGATTGTCGTGAGTTCCATCCCAGGCTCCTCAGTACGCGAAGTTCATCGGCTCGTCGGCATCCGAGTCGGAGCCGCGCAGGGTCGGGGAAGGCGGCTCGACGAACGGGTCGGGCCCCTTCTTCACGTACTTCATGAGCAGGCCGACCTCGATCACCGCGAGCACGGCGTAGAGGAGCGTGAACCCGATCAACGACATCCACACCTCCCACGGATCGACGCCCGGCGAGACGCCGTTGGCGGTGGTCAGCACACCGAAGACCACCCACGGCTGACGCCCCATCTCGGTGAAGATCCAGCCCATCGAGTTGCCGAGCAGCACCATCACCGGAGCCGAGATCGCCAGCGCGGGCAGGACCCGTCCGACGAATCCGGAAGGCGTACGCCCCTTGCGGGTCAGCCACAGGACCGCGAAGCCGACGAGGCTGCCGACCACGCCGAGCCCCATCATCCAGCGGAAGGTCCAGTAGGTGACCGGGATGTTGGGGGTGTAGTCGCCCGGCGAGTAGTAGGTCGCGCCCGGCGTCGAGCCGTACTTCTCCCGGTATTTCTCCTGCAGGTCGTAGATGCCCTCGACCTTGCCGTCGAAGGTGCCGGTGCCGAGGAAGGAGAGCACGCAGGGCACCTCGAGCGCCCACTTCTCGTGCTTCCCGTCGCGGGTGCCGATGGTCAGGATCGAGAACGGCGCACACGAGTCCGAGGTCTCCCACAGCGCCTCCGCGGCCGCCATCTTCATCGGCTGCACCTCGGTCATGATCTTGCCCTGGATGTCGCCGGAGACCGCCACGCCGATCCCGGAGATGGCCATCACCCACGCGGCGAGCACCATCCCGCGGCGATACATCGGACGCTCGGCGTTGTCCTTCCCCGGCCGGCGCAGGTAGAGCCAGCCGAGGATGCCGAGCATGAAGGCGGCCGAGGTGAGGTAGGCCGCGAGGATGACGTGCGGGAACGTGCCCAGCTGCACCTTGTTGACCATCACCGCCCAGAAGTCGGTGAGCTCGGCGCGACCGGTGACCTCGTTGAACGTGTAGCCGACCGGGTGCTGCATCCAGGAGTTGGCGGCGAGGATGAACCACGACGACGCCAGCGTGCCGAGGTGGACGATCCACATGCAGGCGTTGTGCAGCGCCCGCGGCAGCTTGTCCCACCCGAAGATCCACAGGCCGAGGAAGGTCGACTCCAGGAAGAAGGCGAGCAGCGCCTCGATCGCCAGCGGAGCCCCGAAGACGTCTCCCACGAAGCGGGAGTAGTCCGACCAGGTCATCCCGAACTGGAACTCCTGCACGATCCCGGTGACCACGCCGAGCGCGAAGTTGATCAGGAAGAGCTTGGCGAAGAACTTCGTCAGCCGCAGCCACTCAGGATTCTTCGTACGCAGCCAGATCGTCTCCAGCACGGCGACGAGCATGGTGAGTCCCACCGTGAGCGGGACGAACAGGAAGTGGTAGACGGTCACGATGCCGAACTGCCACCTGGCTAACTCCAGGACGCTGTCCACGTCAGCAACTATGTCACTGCCGCCCCACCCACCACAGCCACCCCTCCGAAGGGGTACGCAACTTGTGAGCCACCCCACGAGCAACGATGAATCCCCACAACAACCAGCGCTGGAGCGCTCCTCGTCTGGACTGACCAGAGCGAGGGAGCGAAGCGACTGAGCGGCGGGAAGGAAGACGAGGATCAAGCGAAGGCGCTCGCGAATTGCGAAGCAATCGCAAATAACACAGCCCGGCCGCCCTGGGCTCGAGGTCACGACCGCGGGGGGATGATCGCGACCTCGAGTCCGGGACGGCCGGGCTCTCAGCTCTTCGTGCCACCAGGGCCGCAATCAGATGGGGGAGCTGTTGCGGCGACCTGGTGTCACTCAGTGGTGCAGGCTGAGGCGTACCTCAGCCCGTGAGATCACTATCTCATCATCCGTGCCCATCCGTTGCGGTCTGGGACGGACTGTTTACGTACTGTAAACCGGCGGCTTGCGTATCAGCCGGGGCAATACGCGGGCGATACAGCGCCTCCACAGAAAATCGGGTAGGCATTTGGATGTACCTTGAGGGTGGGGTGGTGACCATGTCGGATCGAGAAGGCGTCTTGGCGCGGGCGGTCGACGAGGTCGCCGGCTACGTCGGAGCGGGCCTGAGCGTACATCTCGTGGGCCCTCGCGCCTCCGGGCGCAGCGAGCTCTGCTCCCTGGTCGCGGACCGGCTCGAGGACGACGGCCTGACGGTCCTCCAGGTCAGCGGTCACCGTGCCTGGCAGAACGAGCCGTTCGCCGCGCTGACCGTCGCCGGGATCGGTGGCGCGACCCCGGCCGGCCCTCGCCGCACGGTCGGCGAGATGACGGCGGCGCTGAGCAAGCAGCTCGGCCCGGGCACCGTCTTGGTGATCGATGACGCCGACGACCTCGACACCTACTCGGTCGGCGCGCTGCGCAACATCCAGCGCCAGCGCCGGCTCCTCGTCGTGACCAGCAGCCGTCACCAGCACCCCGTCGCCGAGAACACGTTGATGCTCGGGATCTCGCCGTCGGTGCAGGTGCGCACCCCGACGCTCGAGGTCGACGAGGTGCACGAGGAGTGCCGGTCGATCCTCGGCGGCCCGGTGGAGGCCGGGTCGCTCGCCCGGATCACGATGGCGACCGGCGGGCTGATCGGCCTGGTCCGGGCCATCGCCACCGTCGGCCCACGGGCCGGGGTGCTCGAGCAGCTCGACGGGCTGTGGCGGCTGCCGCGGCGTACGGGCTGGGCTCCGGAGCTGGCCTCGGCCGTCGAACCGCTCGTCGCCGGGCTCGACCAGAACGCCTGGGACGGCGCGACCGCGCTCGCGGTGACCGGGCCGGTGCCCTTGGACGAGGCGGAGAAGCTGCTCGAGCGCAGCGTGCTCGATGCCCTCTTCGCGCACGGGCTGGCTCGCCACAGCGAGGACGGCCCGGGCAGCGGCGTCGTCGGTCTCTACCCGCCCCTCATCGGCGACTATCTGATCACCGAGGGATCGGCGTTCGGGCTGGTGATCGCGCGCAACCATCTCGCCACCGAACAACGTCTTCTCGACTACACCACCCACCGGCCGCGTGGCGCCGACGCAGCCCTGCTCCACCAGCGCTCGCTGCGCCAGGTGGCCGACGCCGCCGACCGCGCGCGCCGCGCCTGGAACGAGATGCCCATCCCCGAGACGGCGCTGCCGCTGCTCATCGCTCTTCGCAACGCGGCCGCACCCCACGACCAGATCGAGGAGGTCGAGCGGCGTACACCACTGACCGACACCCAGGAGTCGGCCTGGATGCTGACCTGGTTCGCCGAGTGGAAGACCGTCCAGCTCGGCGACCTGGCGGCAGCGAAGGCGGTGCTCGACGAGGGTGTGAACCGGTTGCCCACCTTCGTCGCGACGCTCGAGGCCGCTCGGGCGCATCTGGAGTTCCAGACCGAGTACGTCCCCGACGTACCCGCCGTCGAGCCGGACCCCCGTGACACGGTCGGCCCGGAGATCCTCGGCGTCGTCGCCGCCGAACGGAGTCTCTCCGCCGGGCTCGTCGAGCAGGCGCGCAACCTGCTGGAGAGCCAGCAGCCGCACAATCCCTACACCGTCGGCCAGCATGCCTTCCTCGTCGGCCTGGCGGACATCCTCGGCGGCGACCTCGACCGCGGTGTCGCCTACGCCCAAGATCAGCTCGAGGCGGCCAACCAGAGCGCGAACGCCACCCTCATCCAGGCCTTCACCTACCTCTGCGTGCTCGGGCTGAGCATCTCCGGCCGGCTCACCGAGGCGAGCCAGGTCGCTTTCCGCACCCTCTCGTCGTCGAGTGCGGCCGCTCACCGCAACCTCGCCCAGACCGGCATCCTGACCCTGGGCGCCGAGATCGCGATGGCACAGGGGCGACCGGAGTACGCGCGCAGCCTCGCCTCGCAGATCGCCGGCGCGAAGGTCCCGCTCGGTCCGTGGCCAGGCATGGTGGCCGGCATCATGGCCCCCGCCAGCGGCCGGATGCCGAGTCTCAAGGAGCTCTGCGAGCTCGTCGGCCAGCGGCTCGACGCCGGCTACATCACCGGCGGGGTCTTCCTCGCTGTCGAGGCCGTCGAGCGCGGCGCCAACGTCAACAAGCACATCACCCGGGCCAGCGACCTCGCCGCGGACACCGAGAGCCCGCTGCTGCAAGGCCTGGGAGCGTACGTCGCGGCCACCGCCGCCGGCGACATCGCCGGTCTCCGCGAGGCGATCGTGACCCTCGCCGACGCCGGCGCCCTCGTCTTCGTGACCCGAGCCGCCATCTCGCTCGCCATCCTCCAGCGCGAGGCCGGCGACCACACCGAGGCGGCGGAGACCCTCGACATGGCGTGGGAGCGGTCCGAGATCTCCGGGAGCCGAGCCGGCATGTTCGGCCGCGCGGTGACCCACATCGGGCTCTCCGCCCGCGAGAGCGAGGTGCTGCGGCTGCTCCCGGACGGCCCGACCACCGCCTCGTTGGCCGCCGACCTGGAGATGAGCACGCGCACCGTCGAGACCCACCTGCACAACATCAGCCGAAAGACCGGTGTCTCCGGCCGCGAGGACCTCGCCCGGGTGGCGAGCACCTGGCTCCGGCCGGCTCCGAGCGGTGACTACTCAGCCGACGACAGGCACTTCACCAGCGGGTCGTAGAGCTCCTTGCTGGCCTGTTGGTCGGCCTTCGAGAGATCTTCCGGGCTGATCGTCGCGACGTCCTCGGCCTCGACCAGCAGCCGCACCGCCTCGTCGGAGAGGTCCGACTCGTAGTAGGTCTTCGCCAGGCATGCGGCCTGCTCGTCGGTCACCTGGTCGCCGCTGCTCGTGGCGATCACGCCCTCGATGTCCTCGACGCTGGGCCGGTCGCCGTCACTGCTGCTGTCGCCGCCACCGCAGGCCGCCAGGATGAACACCGAGATCACAGACACCGCGGCAGTCGCAACCAGGCGGTCGCGTCTGCCTCGGCGGTGGGGGTTCGCCATCATGACGACGAATCATGACGTACGCGGTCCCCCACCGCTATTCCGGACTCGGCCGGACTCAGGAGCTGGTCAGGAAGAAGAGCAGGTCCTGGCGGGTGAGGACGCCGACAGGCTTGCCGTCCTCGTGCACCAGCAGCGCGTCGGAGCTCCCCAGCGTGTGGGCGGCCTCCTGGGCGCCGACGCCGGAGCCGATGGAGGGCAGCGGCGGGGACATGTGCTCCTCGACCGGGTCGGTGAGCTTGGCCTTGCCGGTGAACAGGGCGTCCAGCAGGGTCCGCTCCGAGACCGAGCCGGCGACCTCCGCAGCCACGATCGGGGGCTCGGCCCGCACGACGGGCATCTGCGAGACGCCGTACTCCTGCAGGATGTGCACCGCCTCGGCGATCGTCTCGCCGGGGTGGGTGTGGACCAGGTCGGGCAGCCGGCCGGACTTGCCGCGCAGCACGTCGCCCACGGTCTGCTTGGCCGCCTCGCCGGTCGCGAAGCCGTACTGCGCCAGCCACTCGTCGTTGAACACCTTGGTCAGGTAGCCGCGGCCGGAGTCGGGCAGCAGCACGACGATCACGGCGTTCTCGCCCTCGGGGGTGCCGGCCAGCTCCTCGGCGAGCTGCTTGGCGGCGTACGCAGCCATGCCGGCGCTGCCGCCGACGAGCAGCTGCTCCTCGCGGGCGAGCCGGCGGGTGTAGGCGAAGGAGTCGGCGTCGGAGACCTCGATGATCCGGTCGGCGACACCCCGGTCGTAGGTCTCCGGCCAGAAATCCTCGCCGACACCCTCGACCAGGTAGGGCCGACCGCTGCCGCCGGAGTAGACGGACCCCGCCGGATCAGCGCCGATGATCTTCACCTCAGGGTTCTGCTCCTTGAGGTAGCGGCCGATCCCGGAGATCGTGCCGCCGGTGCCGACGCCGGCGACGAAGTGGGTGATCTTGCCTTCGGTCTGGCGCCAGATCTCCGGGCCGGTCTCCTCGTAGTGGGAGCGCGGGTTGTTGGGGTTGGCGTACTGGTTCGGCTTCCAGGCGCCCGGCTGGCTCGCGAGCCGGTCGGAGACGTTGTAGTAGGAGTCGGGGTGCTCGGGCGGCACCGCCGTGGGCGCGACGACGACCTCGGCGCCATAGGCCTTCAGCACGTTGCGCTTGTCCTCGCTGACCTTGTCGGGGCAGACGAAGATGCACTTGTAGCCCTTCTGTTGGGCGACCATCGCCAGGCCGACACCGGTGTTGCCGGAGGTGGGCTCGACGATCGTCCCGCCGGGCTGCAGCTCACCGGAGGCCTCGGCCGCCTCGATCATCCGGGTGGCGATGCGGTCCTTCACCGAACCGCCCGGATTGAGGTATTCCACCTTGGCCAGAACCAACGGCCCCTCCCCCGGTCCGGACGCGCCTGCGCCGTCCAGTGCACGCCCGAGCCGCACGAGCGGAGTGTTGCCGATCAGGTCGAGAAGCGAGTCCACGTACTCCATGTCGACAGCGTAGGTCCACTAGGTGAGATCCCCTATATCCCGATACGGAGTGCCCGGTATGGGGTCGAAGACTTTAGAGTGTTCCCCGTGGCGAAGAAGAGTCTGGCGCGCAAGACCGCGTACGCCGGCGGGGGTGTCCTGGCCGCGACGGCCGCGTTTGCCGGGGTCCTCGTCGCGGAAGCGGCGCTCGCCGTCCGCGCGACCCACCAGGTCAAGATGCCCGTGGCTCCCTCGCCGACGGGGTGGTACGGCGCCCGTCACCCAGGACGGCCGATCAACATCGCCCTGCTCGGCGACTCCAGCGCCGCGGGCTACGGGATGACCGAGGTCGAGGACACCCCTGGCGCTGTGCTCGCCTCCGGCGTCTCCGAGAAGGCACACCGCCCGGTGCGGCTGCACGACCTCTCCGAGATCGGCGCCAAGTCCTCCGACCTGCACCCGCAGGTCGAGAAGGCGATCGCCGCCGACGCCGACATCGCCGTCATCCTGGTCGGCTCCAACGACGTGATCCGCCGGGTGCGCCCGCGGGTCGCGGTGAGCCACCTCGCCCAGGCCGTGATCCGGCTCCAGGAATCGGGGGTCAAGGTGCTCGTCGGGACCGTCCCCGACCTCAGCACGGCCACCCCGATCCTGCCGCCGCTGCGCTCGATCATGCGGGCCTGGTCGATCCGGATCGCCGCCGGGCAGATGTTCCACGTCGTCCGCGCGGGGGGCCACACCGTGTCGCTGGGTGACGTCCTCGGTCCGGCCTTCAAGGCCACCCCGGCGTTCTGGTTCGGCGCCGACCTGTTCCACCCCTCCGCCGCCGGCTACCACGCCCTCGGCGAGGTACTGGTCCCACCGACCCTCTCCGTCCTCGGCCTCGTCGGCGACGAGGACGCCATCCTGGCGACCTACAACGGCAAGCAGGTCATGCCGCTCGCCGCTGCCTCCCTGCGCGCCGTCATCCGCCCGGGCACCGAGATCGACCCCGCTCCGCGGCCTCGGGGTCGCTTCGGCCGCAACTGGGCCCGCGCTCGCTCCTTCGAGAACGAGCAGCGTGAGCCGCGTCGTGGCGAGCGGCCGGCCGAGACTCCGCCGCTTGCGGAGCGGCAGCACGCCCAGCGCTGACCCCTCCTGACGAGGCGTCACCCGCGCCGGCCGAAGCGTCACCCGCGTCGGCCGAGGCGTCACCCGCGTCGGCCGAGGCGTCAGGTACGTCGGTCGAGATGGCATCAGTCTGCCAACTCGGCCGACCTAGCTGACGCCTCGGCCGACCTGGCTGACGCTTCGGCAAAATCAGAACTGCCCCGCTCCGGTCGGAGCGGGGCAGTTCTGGTAGCTAGATCAGTCCTGCTGGAAGATCGCCAGGAGGCGGAGCAGGTTGGTGTAGATCCAGACGAGGCTGACGGTCAGGCCGAAGACGGCGCGCCACGACTCACGCTCAGGGAGCTGGGCGCGGACGCCCTGCTCGATCTGGTCGAAGTCGAGGATCAGCATGAACACACCGAGCACCAGGCCGGCGACGGCGGTGAGCAGGCCGAGCGTGCCGAAGCCGAAGAGGCCGAAGCTCGCACCGAACATGCCGAGCACGAGCTCCATCAGACTCAGGCCCACCATGCCGAACATGGCTGCGATCACGAAGGTGCGGAACTTGTTGCCGACCTTGATGTTGAAGAACTTGTAGGCGGCCAGCGTGCCGGCGAACGCGGCGAAGGTGCCGATCACGGCCTGGACGACGATGCCGCCACCGAACAGGGCGTCGAACGTCTTGCTCAGCGCACCCAGGGCGACGCCCTCGGCGACCGCGAACGCCAGCACCAGAGCCGGGCTGATGATCCGCTTGAACGAGTTGACCAGGGACAGGATGAAGGCGGCACCGGCACCGAGGGTCGCCGCCATGTAGAGCGGCGCGAGGTTGGCGCCGGACTCGATGTCGGGGGTCATCACCCAGGTCGCGATCGCGGTGAGGACGACGACACCGAGCGTGATCGCACCCTTCTGCACCACGGAGTCGATCGTCATGGGGGCGCCCGTGGTGGGGGCCTGAGGGCCGCCCGTCGACCACTGGCTCGGGTCCTGCCCGTAGCCGGCGTACGGAGCCCCGTTGCCAGCGTAGGTCGCGTTGCCGTAGGCGTTCTGCGACGGCTGCCCGAAGCCCTCCGACCGACGGAACACCGGGTTGTTGCTCTGCATGGTTTGGTCTCTCCTCGAAAGGCCTGACGAGCGCCGGTCGGCGCCGTGTCGTGGTGCCAGTCTAGGCACGCTATGTCTCAGTAAACGAGGGAGCCCGCGAACTCGTTCCCAGCAGAGGGCAATCGGTGCTGAGGTATCAGCCACACCCGGAGAAATCCGCTCAGCGCGGACCCACCAGCGACCGGAGAGCGGCCGTGACGTCGCCTGCAGAGTAGGTCGCTGCCGGATCGAGGAGCCACTGCAGCGCGGTGCCGTTGATGATCGCCAGGACGAGCGAGCCCAGGTGGCGCCCGGTCTCGTCGACGCTGTCCGGCTCGATGCCGAGCAGCATCGCCGCCACGCTGCGGCGGGCCTCCTCATAGGTCTCCGCGAGCTGCTCACGCACCTCCGGCACGAACTCTGCCTCGGCGAACGCCTGAACGCTGGCCACGATCATGGCGCGATGCTGCGCCGACGTCGTCAGGAAGCCGGACAGGAAGGTCTCCAGTCGTTCGATCGGATCTCCGCTCGCCGAGGCCACCTCTGCCTGGTCGAGCGCGGTGCCCCACTCGTCGAAGGACTCCAGGATGGCCGCGTTGAGCAGCGCCTCCTTCGAGCCGAAGTGATATCCGATGGCGGCGAGGTTGGCACCTGAGGCGGCGGTGATGTCGCGCGCGGTCGTCCGCGAGTAGCCCTTCTCGGCGATGCACTGCTTCGCCCCGGCGAGGAGATCCTGACGCTGACCCATGAGCCCACTCTAACCGTCGGCTGGGACATCCGTCTTGTACAAATGTATTAGACGTATGTACATTGGCCCGCATGACGACGACCACCTCACCTCCGCGCGCCACCGTGCGCGACTGGCTCGGCATGTCCGTGCTGGTGCTCCCAGCGCTGCTCGCCTCGATGGACCTGTCGGTCCTGTTCATGGCCTCACCGTGGATCAGCGCCGATCTCGAGCCCACGGCCAGCCAGCATCTGTGGATCATGGACATCTACGGCTTCATGATGGCCGGGCTGCTCATCACCATGGGGAGCGTCGGCGACCGCATCGGCCGCAGACGTCTGCTCATGCTCGGCGCCGTCGCGTTCGGCACGGCGTCGGTCGTGGCCGCCCTCGCCTCCAGCGCGGAGATGCTCATCGCCGCCCGCGCGCTGCTCGGCTTCGGCGGAGCGACCCTCGCCCCGTCGACGCTGTCGCTCATCCGAGGCATGTTCCTCGACGAGAACCAACGCCGCACGGCCGTGGGCATCTGGACGGGCGCGTTCACCGGAGGCATCGCCGTAGGCCCGATCGTGGGCGGCTTCCTGCTGGAGCACTTCCACTGGGGATCGGTGTTCCTCATCAACGTGCCGGTGATGATCCTGCTGCTCGTCGCCGCACCGCTCATCATCAGCGAGTCGCGCGACCCCGAGCCGGGGCCCTTCGACGTCCTCGGGGCTGTCCTCTCGCTCGCCGCGGTGCTTCCGATCATCTACGGCGTGAAGAAGATCGCCGAGAGCGGCGCCGCATGGCCGTCGGTCGCCGCACTGCTGGTCGGCGTGGTCTTCGCTGGGGCCTTCGTCCTCAGACAGCGGACCGCGTCGCACCCGATGATCGACGTCCGGCTGTTCGCCCGGCCCGCGTTCAGTGGATCCATCCTCGTCAACGCCGTCGTCGTCTTCGCCACCGCCGGCATGGGACTGCTCGCGGTGACCTTCATGCAGACGGTCCTCGGCCTGGCCCCGCTCACAGCTGCGCTCTGGATGCTGCCCACCGTGGGCGGCAGCTTCGTCGGTGTCGCGATCGCCTCGCTGCTCGCCCGCACCATTCGCCCCGCGACCCTCGTCACGGGCGGACTCTTGATCTCCGCAGGCGGCTTCGCCGTCATCAGCCTGGTGACCCCCGACTCCCCCGTCGGGCTCCTGATCGCTGCGTACACCACCTTGACGCTCGGTGTCGGTATGACGGCCACCATCGTCACCTCGCTCGTGCTCACGACCGCACCCCCTGAGCGGGCCGGTGCCGCCTCCGCCCTCGCCGAGACCAGCAGCGAGTTCGGCGGGGCGCTCGGGATCGCCGTCCTCGGCACCATCGCCGGAACCAGCTATCGCAACGCCATGGCCGCGACCCCGGTCCCCGGCGCGGACGACACGATCGGCGCCGCGGTGGCCGTCGCACAGGACCTTCCCCGAGCGGTTGCCGAACCGTTGCTACGACAGGCGTTCGACGCCTTCACCGAAGGCTTCGCCCTCGCAGCGCTGCTCGGCGCGGCCGTCCTGGTCCTCGCTGCGATCGGTGCCGGGATCACCCTCCGCAGGGTCACCGCCGAGTAGGCGAAGGACGTGGTGCCCCGGGTGGGACTCGAACCCACATCTGGACGAGTTTAAGTCGTCATCCTCTGCCAGTTGGGACACCGGGGCTCGCGCAAACCCTAGCGTCATAAGTACGTCTGGCGCTGGTGAAGCGCGTGCGCACCGGCGACCCGGTCGATGAAGAGGAGGCCGTCGGTGTGGTCGATCTCGTGCTGCAGGCAGCGGGCCTCGAAGGCGTCGGTGACGATCTCGACGGTCTCGCCGGTGACCGGGAGCTGGCCGCGTACCTTCAGCCGGGAGGCCCGCTTCACGTCGCCGGTCAGGTCGGGGACGGACATGCAGCCTTCGCGCGCCTTCTCGTTACGGCTCGCCTCGACGACCGCGGCGTTGCACAGGACGTACGTCCCGTGGTGGGTCTTCGTCTTGACGTGGGTGGAGACGTCGACGCAGAAGATCCGGGCCGAGACCCCGACCTGGTCGGCAGCCAGGCCGACGCAGCCGGGTGAGACCCGCATCGTGGCGATCAGGTCGGCGGCCAGCTGGATGATCTCGGGGGCGGTCGGATCGACGTCCTTGCCGGGCACGGAGAGGACGTGGGCGGGGGCACGTACGACATCGAGGACCTTGCCCTCGACCCCCAGCTCCGCCTCGGTCCAGGACAAGACTCGTTCGTTGATCCCGCTCACAGGTCGTCGGCCTCGATCGGCCGCAGGGTGGCGTCGACGCCGAGCTCCTGGGTGACCCGCTTGATCGACGCCTCGAGCACGGCGACGTCGGCGTCGGCAGGCAGCTCGAGCTCGGCGACGACGACGTAGAGGTCGCCGGAGAGACGGGTGGTCAGGTCGGTGATGTTGCCGCCGACGGCAGCGATCTCGGCGGTCACGGTGGAGACGATGCCGGGACGGTCACCACCGTGGACGGAGAGTACGAAGAGCTGACCGGCGGCGGCCGGAGCGTGCTCCTCGGGGAGCTCGTAGACGGTGACCGTGAGAGTGCCGTCGGACGCGATCGGCTCGAGATCGGCCTGGATGGCCTCGGTGGTCGCCTCCCCGGCGCAGAGCAGCGTCATCGCGAAGTGACCTCGGAGCCGCGTCATCGTCGAGTCCTCGAGGTTGAGTCCGAGTCCGGCCAGACGGGCGGTGGTGTCGGCGATGATCCCCGGACGGTCGTGGCCCAGGACGGTGATGGCGTGGATGGTCACCACACCATTGTCACCCGCGGTCCGCCGAGAGCGGACCGCGGGTGACTCAGATGGAGTGCGACGGCTGGGTGATCAGCCGCGGAACCACTTGTCCTGGGCCTCCTCGGAGGGGTCGACCGGCTCGGGAGCGAACTCGGGCGTGCCCTCCGGGGTCGGCTTGACCACGGTGTCACCGCCGCCCAGGTCGTCGTAGGACGCCGTGTCGGTGTCCTTGGGCGGGGCCGGGACCTCGGTGGCGTAAGGGTCCGCCGGCGCGATCGGGTCGGTGAGCGGGTCACCGGTGACACCGGCCTGCGGGGCAGACGGCGCCGGAGGCGCGGGCGGGTAGCCGCCGTACTCGCTGGACGAGGACGACTCCGGGGCTGCGGGAGCAGCGGCTGCGGCCGGGGACTCGGCGACGAAGGCGTCCTCGGCGTCGGGCTCGGTGGTCGAGTCCGGGGCGGTCGCGGGCGCGGACTTCTGGTCGGAGTCGTGGAGGTGCAGCTTGTCGGAGGCAGCCCCGGCGGCGGCCGTGACCTTCTCCTTGGCCTGCTCCGCGTACGGCCCGGCCTTCTCCTTCACCGCATCGGCGTAGGGACTCGCCTTGGCCTTGGCGGCCTCGGCATAGGGAGCAGCCTTCTCCTTGAGGGGCGCCGCCTTCTCCGAGGCGGTCGCGAGGGCCGACTGGACGCGCGGGTCGTGGGTGACCTTGTTCGCGCCGGCCTTCAGCTGCTCAGACTTGTTCTTGACCAGCACGCCGACACCCGCGGCAGCGATGGCAAGCAGGATGAGCTTTTTCACTTCTTGACCTTCCGAGAGACAGCTTTGCTTCTGTTTGGGTTACGCCGGTGAACACAAACCTAAGCGCCAAACACAAAGATCAAGTCCCCCGACATGCCTAGTCTCTAACGGACCAGGCGATTCCGTCGAGGATGTCCGACTCGGAGACCAGAAGAGATTCGACATCCGACCGCTTCAGGATCCGGCTGAGGATCAGTCCACCGGCCGCGATCACGTCAGCTCGCCCCGGATGCATCCACGCCAGAGCGAGCCTCTCCGCGACGGTCATCGCGAGCAGCCGCTCGAGGAGCCCGTCGACCTCGTCCGGGGTGAACTCGGCGTGGTCGGTGGCGGTGCGGTCGTACGCGGTCAGCTCGAGCAGCCCCATGGTCAGCTGGACCGCGGTGCCGCCGACCACGACCACGGAACCGGCGGCCGCCGGATCGACGGGGCAGGCATCGAGGTGCGCGTCGATGTCGCGTACGCAGGCCTCGATCTCATCCTGCGTGGGCGGGTCGGAGCGCAGATGGCGCTCGTGGAGCCGTACGGAACCGATGTCCATCGAGTGGCTGCTGGTCGGCATGGGGCCGTCGCCCAGGATCAGCTCGGTCGAGCCGCCCCCGATGTCGATCACCAACAGTGGGAGCGTCGGGGTGCCGCGCAGGTTGCGGACGGCGCCGCCGAAGGAGAGCGCCGCCTCCTCGGCCCCGGTGACGACCTCGGGAGCCACCCCCAGCCGAGCGCGTACGCCGTCGGTGAAGGTCGACGCGTTGGCGGCGTCGCGGGTCGCCGAGGTGGCGACGAAGCGCACCTTCTCGACGCCGTGCTCGCGGATCAGCGCCGCGAACTCATCGATGGCACCGAAGGCCCGCTCGAGGGCCTCCTCGGCGAGCACGCCGGTGCGGTCGACACCTTGGCCGAGGCGGACCATGCGTGCCTCGCGTACGTCCTCGGTCAGGCCGTCGGCGGTGACGGTCGCGATCAGGAGCTTGATGGTGTTGGTGCCGCAGTCGATCGCAGCAACACGAGTCACTGCTCCTCGTCCTCGAGCTCCAGATCCACGCAGGGTCCGGACTTCCACCACTCGCCGAGGCGCTCGAGCACCTCGTCGCCGAGCGGGTTCACGCCCGGTCCCTGGGCCAGCGCCTGACCGGCGAGGACGTGCAGGCACTTGACCCGGTTCGGCATCCCACCTGCGGAGATGCCGTGGATCTCGGGAGGGTCACCGAGCTCGTAGCGAGCCTCGAGGTAGGCCTCGTGAGCCTTGGCGTAGGCGGCGGCGAGCTCCTCGTCCTCGGCCAGCCGCGCCTCCATGTCCTTCATCACGTGGGTGCCCTCGAGGGTGCCGATCTTCGAGGCGGCCCGCGGGCAGGTGAGGTAGAAGGTCGTGGGGAACGGGGTGCCGTTGGGCAGTCGCGGCTCGGTGGTCACCACATCGGGCAGCGAGCACGGGCAGCGGTGCCCGACCTCGTGGATCCCCCGTGGCTCGCGTCCCAGCTGCGCCGTGATCGCGGACACGTCCTTGGGATCGATGGCCATGTCTTCAGTCTTTCTTCTGCTTGGGCGGGTCGATCTCCGACTCCGGCCCGTCTCCAGTCTGCTCCGGCGGGTCACCGGCCAGCAGCACGGAACCCCACGCATCGTCCCACCACGCCTTCGGCTGCTCGGCACTGCCCACCTTGCCGGGGTCGGTGAGCTCCGGCTCGGTCTGGATCCGCTCGCCGTTCTCGTCGAGGGCGACGTAGGCGGTCTCGCCCGGCATCACGTAGCCGAACCGTTCCCGGGCCTGCTGCTGGACGTAGGCGGGGTCCTCCCAGCGACGAGTCTGCTCCTCGAGCAGCTTGATGTGCTCCTTGCGCTCGGCGATCTCGGTCTGCAGGGCGTTGATGTCGTTGCGCTGCTGGATGTAGGCACGGAGCGAGGAGGCGTAGGAGATCACCATCACCGCGGCGACCACGATGATCATCATCGCCCGGCCGGTGAGCTTGGGCCGGCGCAGCCGCTTGCGCAGCGCCTCGATGCCACCGCTCGACGCCTGCCGGACCGGGAGAGGGGCGCGCGGTCCTCGTCCCGGCCCCTGCGGGGCACGGGGTCGTCGGACGCGCTTGCTCTGACTCTGCTGTCCCGGTCCCTGCGTTGCCACGAGGCTCATCCTCCCATCCGAGACCAGCGACTCGGTGCATCTGTCCCGCCGAGCCGCGCCGAGTCCGACCCGGATCGCGCCGCCATAAGGTAAAACGTGACGAGCAGCCTCCGCGAGGCACCGGCAGGTGTGGCCGACAGCCACGCTGTTCACGCGTGCCCTGCTTCTCGGGGATCTGGGAACCGTTCCGAAGATCAAGCGAATTGTGCGAGGGGATCCATCATGAAGTTCAACACCCGACGACTGGCACGTGTCATCGTCGTCCCGGCCGTGTGCGCGCTGGCGCTGAGCGCGTGCGGCGGCGCGGATCGACCGACCGCGGACGAGCTGTCCGAGTCGCTGAAGGGCGGGAAGGCCGCCGAGGTGCTCAAGCTCCCCAGCAGCGTCCCGGAGCCGGCCGTGGACTGCATCGCCAAGACCCTCGTCGACTCCGACATCTCCGACGAGGCGCTCGCGAACCTCATGGAGGGCAAGGACAACACCCGCGAGGAGCAGGACGAGGACGTCATCGAGGGCCTCTCGGACGACATCCAGAAGTGCGTCACCGACGCGATGAAGTAGACCTGCGCGAACGAGCTGTGGCCCGGTCGGAAGACCGGGCCACAGCTCGTTTCAGGGCCTGCCGAGGGCCGCCTGTCTCAGGCCTGGTAGCGCGGGAAGGCGGAGGCGCCGGCGTAGCGGGCGGCCTCGCCGAGCTCATCCTCGATGCGGAGGAGCTGGTTGTATTTCGCGACGCGCTCCGAGCGGGCCGGGGCGCCGGTCTTGATCTGGCCGGAGCCGACCGCGACGGCGAGGTCGGCGATGGTGGTGTCCTCGGTCTCACCGGAGCGGTGGGACATCATCGTCTTGAAGCCGGCGCGGTGAGCCATGTCGACCGCGTCGAGGGTCTCGGTCAGCGTGCCGATCTGGTTGACCTTGACCAGCAGCGCGTTGCCCTGACCGCCCTCGATGCCGCGGGCGAGACGCTCGACGTTGGTGACGAACAGGTCGTCGCCGACGAGCTGGGTCTTGTCGCCGATCGCGTCGGTGATCGCCTTCCAGCCGTCCCAGTCCTCCTCGTCGAGGGGGTCCTCGATGGAGACGATCGGGTAGGCCGCGACGAGCTCCTCGTAGTAGGCGGTCATCTCCTGGGCGGTCTTCTTGGCGCCCTCGAAGAGGTACGCCCCGTCCTGATAGAACTCCGAGGCGGCCACGTCGAGCGCGAGGACGACGTCCTTGCCGAGCTCGTAGCCGGCCTTGCCGATCGCCTCGGCGATCAGGTCGAGGGCGGCACGGTTGGACTCCAGGTTGGGCGCGAAGCCACCCTCGTCACCGAGACCGGTGGCCAGGCCCTTCTCCTTCAGCACGGACTTGAGCGCGTGGTAGACCTCGGCGCCCATGCGCAGCGCCTCGGCGAAGGTCGGCGCGCCGATCGGCGCGATCATGAACTCCTGGATGTCCACGTTGGAGTCCGCGTGGGAGCCGCCGTTGAGGATGTTGAGCATCGGCACCGGGAGCACGTGAGCGTTGGGGCCACCGACGTAGCGGAACAGGGACAGGCCGGCCGAGTCCGCCGCCGCCTTCGCGACGGCGAGCGAGACGCCGAGGATGGCGTTGGCGCCCGCCTTGGCCTTGTTGGGCGTGCCGTCCGCCTCGATCATCGCCTGGTCGATGGCGCGCTGGTCGTCGGCGTCGAAACCCTCGATCGCGGGGGCGAGCGTCTCCACGACGGCGGTGACGGCGTTCTGCACGCCCTTGCCGGCGTAGCGCTCGCCACCGTCGCGCAGCTCGACGGCCTCGAAGGCTCCGGTCGAGGCGCCGCTGGGCACCTGGGCTCGGGCAAAGGTGCCGTCGTCGAGGACGACCTCAACTTCAACGGTCGGGTTGCCTCGCGAATCGAGGATCTCGCGGGCGCCTACGGCGTCGATCGAAGCCACTGAACTACTCCTGGGTCAAGGACGGGGTGATGTCCGTCAGCCTATTACCCGGCCGGATGGGCCTGGCGATTGGAACGTTAACCGGACAGTAGGGGTGTGACGAGGGAGGCCCACCTGGTGTTCATCGGGGAGTCGGCCGACGGCAACGTACGCGACGCCTCGGTGCGGAGTGTCACCGAGATCGTTCGTCCCGGTAACTGATTTCCGAGAGGAACCCCGACATGCAACTCCTGCACAACCGACTCACGCTGGCCGGTATCGGCGTCCTGGCCATCGGGGGCCTGGGCGTCTCGATGGTGACCGTCCTCGGTGACACCGCCGCCGCGGGACCCGGCCGGCACGGCGAGTTCAGCCGGCTCGCGACGTATCCGGTCTTCCAGAACGTGCCGGCCGGGATCGACCCGGCCGACGCGACCGTCGCCGAGATCTCGGCGGTCTCCCAGGACGGGAAGACACTGGCGTACACCGACGCGGCCGGCGGCCGGATCGGCTTCCTGGACATCACCGACCCCTCCGCTCCCGAGGGGCTGGGCAGCCACGACGTCTCCGGCGGCAAGGGCGGCTCGCCGACCTCGGTCTCGATCGTGGGCGACCATGCGCTCGTCGTCGTCGACGAGTCGACCTACCCAGGCCTCGAGGACACCGCGTGGGAGGACGAGGAGCCTGCCGTCGGCACCCGTGCCGGGCGGATCGACGTGATCTCGCTGGCCGCGCCGCACGAGGAGGTGGCCTCGTACGATCTCGGCGGCCAGCCGGACTCGATCGCGGTCAGCCCGGACGGGAGGTACGCCGCGATCGCGATGGAGAACCAGCGCAACGAGGCCGCCACCCCTGCCGACGGCGAGGAGGGCGACCTGCCCCAGGCGCCTGCCGGCTCGGTCAAGGTCGTCGACCTCGACGGCGCACCGGAGGCATGGTCGATCACCGACGTGGCGCTGCCCGCATCGGTGCTGCGGGGGCTGGACACGCCGGAGGACGCCGAGCCGGAGTACGTCGACATCAACGCCGACAACCAGCTCGCGCTGACCCTGCAGGAGAACAACGGCGTCGCGATCATCGACCTGCCGTCCGCGACCGTCGAGACGGCATGGAGCGCCGGGAACGCGGTCGTCGAAGGCATCGACGCGAGCAAGGACGGGCGCTTCGACCCGGTCGACACCATCGACGCGCCGCGCGAGCCCGACGCGATCCAGTGGGTCGGGCCCGGCCTGGTCGCGACGGCGAACGAGGGTGACTGGAAGGGCGGCACCCGCGGCTGGACGGTCTTCCGTGCCGCGACCGGCGAGGTCGTCTGGGACGCCGGATCCAGCTTCGAGGACCTCGCCACGAAGTACGGCCTGCACAACGACGACCGCGCCGCCAAGAAGGGTGCCGAGCCCGAGGGTCTGGCCTTCGACACCTTCGGCGGCGTGCCCTACGCCTTCGTCGGCTCGGAGCGCAGCAACTTCGTGGCCGTCTACGACATGCGTACGCCGTCGTCCCCGAGGTTCACCCAGGTGCTGCCGGCGACCAACGGACCCGAGGGGTTGCTGCCGATCCCGTCGCGCAACCTGCTGGCGATCTCCTCGGAGGAGGACTCCGCCGAGGACCTGGTGCGAGCCTCGGTCTCGCTCTACGGTTTCGGGCGGAAGCAGTCGTCGTCCTTCCCGACGATCGAGTCGGCCTCCCGGGACGGCAAGCCGATCGGCTGGGGCGCGCTGGGTGCGCTCTCGAAGGTGCCCGGCGAGCCCGGGAAGCTCTACGCCGCCAGCGACGCCGCCTACGCCACGGGCCGCATCTACACGGTGGATGTCCGCCGGTCGCCTGCGGTGATCCGTGATGTCCTCGAGGTCACCGACTCCTCCGGCGAGGTCGCCGCGAATCTCGACGTCGAGGGCCTGGCGGCCCGTCGTGGCGGCGGCTTCTGGATCGCGAACGAGGGCGCGACGGGCACCGGCAACACGTTGCTCCGACTCGACCGTGGCGGCCGGATCGCCGAGACGGTTCCGCTGCCCGCGGAGATCGCCGAGAAGGTCGGCAAGTGGGGCCTCGAAGGCGTGACGGTGACCGGACACGGCCGCCACGAGCAGGTGTACGTCGCGCTCCAGCGCCCGCTGTGGGCCGACTCGACGGCGAAGAAGCCCGGTGTCGACGGCGCGAGCACCGCCCGGATCGGTCGCTACACCCCGGCCACGGGCACCTGGGAGTGGTTCGGCTACGGCCTCGAGCCGACCTCGGCGGCCGGCGACTGGATCGGGCTCTCCGAGATCACCGCCGTCGACGAGGACACCCTCGCCGTGATCGAGCGTGACAAGCAGAACGGCACCACGGCGGCGATCAAGCGGGTCTACACGGTCGACGTGCCCCGCCACGGCACCACCGGGCTGCGCGCCGTCGCTCCGCTGCGCAAGCGCCTGGCCTACGACCTGCTGCCCGCGCTGCGGAAGACCAACGGGTGGACCCAGGAGAAGCTCGAGGGGTTCGCGGTCGGCGCCGACGGCCACGCCTACGCGGTGACCGACAACGACGGCCTCGACGACGCCACCGGGGAGACGGTCTTCCTCGACCTCGGCAAGGCGTTCAAGCGCTGAGAGAGACCGTCACAACGGCCCGTCACCGCTCGGTGGCGGGCCGTCGCGGTTCGTGGACCGATCAGTCCTCGGGGCAGTCCCCGGCCGGCAGGTGGGTGCCCGCCCACTCGGTGAGCGCACCGAGGGTCGGCGCGAGCGCGGCGCCGGAGCCGGTGAGCGCGTAACGGACCGCGACCGGCGGCCCGGGGTCGACCTCGCGGGCGAGCAGGCCGAGGCCGGCGAGCTCGCTGAGCCGCTCGGAGAGCATCGAGTCGCTGATGCCCACGACCGCACGCTTGAGCTCGGCGAAACCCAGCGGTCCCTGGGTCAGGCTGCCGAGGATCACCCCGTTCCAGCGCTTGCCGAGGAAGTCGAAGGCCCGCACGAGCGCTGCGTTGCACACCTTCGGATCGTGTGTGGGCGTCGTCGCGGGCATGCCCCCAGGGTACAGGAGCAACCCGAAACCCGAGGAACTACTATTTTCGAAGTAACCGGAATATCCCTAGCAACACCGGAGTTCAGAGCAACATGACCGAGACCACTGCCCTCGACACCATCACCCTCGAGAAGCTGGACAGCCGCGGCCGCGAGATCGTCTTCACCGGCGCCCGCACGTCCAACACGTTCGCCGACACCCCCGTCACCGACGACGAGCTCGCCGACATCTGGGAGCTCACCCGCTGGACGCCGACGATGGCCAACACCCAGCCGCTGCGCATCGTGTTCGTGCGCACCGCCGAGGGCAAGGAGCGTCTCCTTCCCCACATCGAGGAAGGCAACTTCGCGAAGACCAAGGCCGCTCCGGCGACCGCGATCGTCGCCTACGACAACAACTGGCACGAGGAGATCCCGCACGTCTTCCCGATCCGGCCCCAGATGAAGGACTACTTCGAGGCCGACGAGACCGCCCGCCATGGCGCCGGCGGCTGGTCGGCGGGCCTGCAGGCCGGCGCCTTCATCCTCGCCGTCCGTGCCGCCGGCCTGGCCGCGGGCCCGATCGCGGGCTACGACGGCGTCGGCATCGACAAGGAGTTCTTCCCCGAGGGCAACTGGACCACCAAGATGGTCGTCAACATCGGCCACCCCGGCGAGAACCCGTGGTTCGACCGGCTTCCCCGGGTGGCGGCCGAGACCGCCGTCAGGTGGGCCTGAACCAGGAGCGTACGAAGCGCCCATCCCGCCACGGGATGGGCGCTTCCTCGTTCTCCCGACCGAGTGGCCGCGATCACACGGCAACCGGCCAAGCAACACAGTTAGCCAAGCTAAACTTTCGTCACGATGACCACGCCACGCAGCCGCCCCCGCCTCACGTTCGCAGTCATCGCCATCGGCGTGTGCTCGTACTCCCTCCTGCAATCGGTCTCCGTGCCGACCATGCCCTTGGTCCAGGACGAGCTGAACACGGACCAGGCGACCGCGTCCTGGATCCTCACCGCCTTCCTGCTCTCGGCATCCGTCGCGACGCCGATCATCGGCCGGATGGGCGACTCGTTCGGCAAGCGCCGGATGTACGTCTGGAGCCTGGCCGCCCTCACCGCCGGCGCCCTCCTCGCTGCCGTCGCCCCCAGCATCGAGGTCATGATCGCCGCCCGCGTGCTGCAGGGTCTGGGCGGCGGCACCCTGCCCTTGGCTTTCGCAGTGCTCCGTGACGAGCTGCCCAAGGACCGTGTCCCCGGCGCGATCGCGCTCACGTCGTCATTGCTCTCGATGGGCTTCGCGGCAGGGATCGTGCTGGCCGGCCCGGTGGCGGAGACCTTGGGCTTCCGCGCCCTGTTCCTGCTGCCCGCCCTCGTCGCGGCCGGTGCGGCGATCGGCACCCTCCGGCTCGTACCCGAGTCGCCGGTGCTCACCCGCGAACCGCTCCCGCTGATCCCGGCCGCACTGCTCACCGGGTGGCTCGTCGCCCTCCTCCTCGGGGTCAGCCAGGCACCGACGTGGGGCTGGACGGCACCGGCCACCATCGGGCTGCTCGGTGCCGCCGGCGTACTGCTGATCGCCTGGGTACGCGTCGAGTGGACCTGTGCGCAGCCCCTGGTCGACCTCCGGCTGATGGGCCGCCGGGGCGTGTGGAGCGCCAACCTGGTCGCCCTGCTGATCGGTATCGCGATGTACGCCTCCTTCGGCTTCATCCCCCAGCTCATCCAGACACCGGAGTCGGCCGGCTACGGGTTCGGCGCGTCCGTCACGGGAGCCGGCTACCTGATGCTCCCGACCGCAGTGGCCTCGTTCCTGTGCGGCCTGGTCAGCGCACGGCTGGCCGAGATCGTCGGGATGCGTCGGATCCTGGTCATCGGCGGGGCCATCACGGCCGTCTCGCTCGCCATGGTCGCCTTCGTCCACGACCAGCCGTGGCAGATGTGCATCGCCTCGGCCCTCTCGGGCCTGGGCACCGGGCTCGTCTTCGCCAACCTCGCCAACGCGGTCGTGGCCGCGGTGCCGCCCGAGCACACCGGCGTGGCCACTGGCATGAACGCCAACATCCGCACGGTCGGCGGCACCATCGGCTCCGCGGTCATGACCTCGGTGGTCACCGTCGAGACCCTCCCCTCGGGCTACCCCGTCGAGCAGGGCTACATCAACGGCTTCGTGTTCCTCGCCGTGGTCGCCGGTGGCGCCGCGCTCGCCGCACTGCTGATCCCGCGGTCTCCGCGACGCGTCGCCCCCGACGTACGTGGCTACTCGGCGGGGCGGGCACGCTCGGCGGCCTTGGCCGCCGACCAGAGCTGCTCGACCTCGTCGAGGGTGTAGCGGCGACCCGACTCGGCCTCGGGGCCGAAGACGTGCGGGTTGCGCCTCTTCATCTTGGCGGTGAGCCCGGCGACGACGTCGTCCATGGTGAAGTCACCCGCCTCCTCGGCGATGGCGGCATGGAAGTAGACCTGGAGAAGCAGGTCGCCGAGCTCGTCCTTGAGGTGCTCCGGGTCGCCCTCCTCGATGGCCTCGAGCACCTCCTGCGACTCCTCCCGGAGATACTTCGCCAAGGTCGCGTGCGTCTGCGACGACTTCCACACGCACCGCTCGCGCATCAGCCGCATCAGGTCGAGGAACTCGACGAGCCCCTCCCCCGAGGCGTAGGTCCTGGCCTCGTCGTCCGCTGGGCTCAATCCAGCGCCCCGAACGCGCTCAGGCACTGCCGCAGCAGCGCGCCCCGACCGCCCTCCATGTCACCGACGACCGCGTCGGAGGCGGCTTCGGCGGGCGTCATCCAGGACAGCTCGAGGGCATCCTGGCGGGGCTCGCACTCGCCGGTCACGGGGATGACGTAGACCAGCGAGACCGCGTGCTGACGCGGGTCCTGATAGCGCTCGCCGGGCCACGGGAAGTATTCGGCCACCGTGACCGGCACCGTGGTCAGCGGCAGCGTCGGGAAGGCCACCGGGCCGAGGTCCTTCTCCAGGTTGCGCATCAGCGCGTCGCGGATCCGCTCGCCGTGCAGCACACGACCGGAGACCAGCGACCGGGTGATCGTGCCGGTCGTGGGTGAGCCGCGCAGCAGCAGCCCGACCTCGGTGACGCGGCCGTCAGGATCGACACGCACCGGGACCGCCTCCACGTAGAGGATGGGCACCCGCCCGCGGGTCTCACCCAGCTCCTCCTCGGAGAGCCATCCCGGCTCGGTGTCCCACTCGTTGCCGAAGGGCTCCTCAGGGAAGGACTGCTCGCCGAAAGCCTCCATCGTCATGCGTCGATCCTGCCAGACGCAGGCGTACGTCACGGAGCAACGGCGCCGCAGTATGGACGCTCAGCTCGTGAGCCGCCTCACCGCCGCGTCGTAGAGCGTCTGCGCCGCCTCGGCAGCCACGTCGGCCGCGGCGACGGTGACCGGCTTGCCGAGGTAGTTGTTGGCGTTGCGGTCCAGGCGCATCACGTCGTAGTGGAGAGCGGCGTCGCGCGGCGGCGGGGTGTCGAAGACGGCGGCGAGGAACCGGCCGACCTTCACATGCCCACCCGCGCCGTACGTCGTCTTGTAGCCGTAGGCCGCGAGCATGGCCTCGCCGACGTCGTGGGCAGCCTTGTAGGCGAGGTTGTAGCGGTTCTCGGTCCGGGTGACGTTGGGTACGTCGGCGAGGGCCGACTCCGCGCCGCCGAGGAAGGCGCGGGCCTTCCTCTCGTCGGGTCGCACCGCCCGCAGTGCGCCGGAGCGTACGAGTGCGTCAACCGCCTTCTGCTGTGCCGGTGTCAGCGGCAGGGCCATCCGGTCCTCCTCCCACGATCTCGATCACCGGGTTGGCCCGGACCTCCTCGAGGAACCCGGTCTGCTCCGCGGCCTCCTCGGGACTCATGATCGTCGGATTGACGATCCGTCCGACGCTGTCGGAGATCTCTCGGCAGACCTCGTAGACGGCGCGTACGTCGGGCGTGCCGATCACCATCAGGTCGATGTCGTTCGGCGGGGGCCCCGGCTCCCCCTTCGCGCGGGCCGCGAACGACCCGAAGACGAAGGCTCGCTCGATCCCGTCGATGCCGTCGAGGGCCTCGTGGAGCAGCACCGCCGGACCCGTGACGGTCAGCAGGATCTCCCGGGTCGGCGCGAGCAGTGGGCTCTGCTCGTTGCCTTTCACGAGCCGGGTCCGGCCGACCCGGCGGTCGGCCAGCAGCCCCGCGTCGAGCAGGCGCGCGACCTCGCGGTGGACGGTCGGGTAGGGCAGCCCGGCCCGCTCGGCGAGGTCGGTCATGCTCATCTCCTCCCCCGGGAGCAGCAGCTCCGAGAGCAGCAGCGCCTGCGCCTCCGACCGGAACAGAGGCGCGAGCACCGGGGCCTGACTTCTCACAAAATGGATAATAACCTCCATTTTGTGGATATGTAACCCGCAGCGCGACCCTGAGTCAGGAAGTCGTGAACTCCTCGAGCTCAGCCGCGGTGAAGTAGTTCTGGGTCGTCGCGTCGATGCGAACCAGGTAGGTGCCGCGCTTCTCGTCGTGATGGACGACCGTGCCCACGTTGCCCGTCATCGTCGTGCCGGTGATGCGTACGGTCTGCCCAGTGCTGAATGTCCCCATGCCGGAGACGCTAGCCGGGCCGGTCTCACGAGAGCCTCACCTGCCGCCCAACACGCCGAGTCACCAGGCCGGTCAGGTGAGCGGGTCGATGATCGCGTCGATGACCACCCGGGCCCAGTCGAGGAGCTCGGGGCCGTCGAGCGGCTTGGCGGGGAATCCCGAGGAGACCGGGCGCGGGACCATGATCGTCTCCAGCTGCGGCTTGACCAGCGACTTCGGATACATCCGGTTGAGCCGGACGACCCGGGAGTCGGGCAGCGTGACCGGGTGGAAGCGTACGTTCTTGCCGGCCAGGGTGACCTCGGAGACGCCGGCCTGGCGGGCACGGGCGCGGAACCTCGCCACCTGAAGCAAGGACGACACCTCCGCGGGCGGCTTGCCGTAGCGGTCGAGGAGCTCGGCGGCGACCGACTCGACGTCCTCGTCCGAGCGCACCTCGGCCAGGCGCTTGTAGATCTCCAGCCGGAGCCGCTCGGAGGGGATGTAGTCGTGCGGGAGGTGCGCATCCACGGGGAGCTCGATGCGTACTTCGTTGAGCTCCTCGGCGGCACCGTCGGGTCCGGCCTTGAACTCGGCGACGGCCTCACCGACCAGGCGTACGTAGAGGTCGAAGCCGACGTCGGCGATGTGGCCGGACTGCTCGCCGCCGAGCAGGTTGCCGGCACCCCGGATCTCGAGGTCCTTCATCGCGATCGCCATGCCGCCACCGAGGTCGGAGTGCTGCGCCAGGGTGGCGAGCCGCTCGTGGGCGGTCTCGGTCAGCGGCTTCTCGCCCGGGTAGAGGAAGTAGGCGTAGGCGCGCTCGCGGGAGCGGCCGACGCGGCCTCGCAGCTGATGGAGCTGGCTCAGACCGAGGGTGTCGGCGCGCTCGATGATCATCGTGTTGGCGTTGGAGACGTCCAACCCCGACTCGACCAGCGTGGTGCACACCAGCACGTCGAACTCCTTCTCCCAGAAGTCGACCATCACCTGCTCGAGCTGCTTCTCGTTCATCTGGCCGTGGGCGACGGCGACCCGGGCCTCCGGCACCAGCTCGCGGATCCGGGCGGCCGCCTTCTCGATCGAGTTGACCCGGTTGTGGATGTAGAAGACCTGGCCCTCGCGGAGCAGCTCACGGCGCACCGCGGCGACGATCTGGCGGTCCTCGTAGGCACCGACGTAGGTCAGGACCGGGTGTCGCTCCTCGGGCGGCGTGGTGATCGTGGACATCTCCCGGATGCCGGTGATCGACATCTCCAGGGTGCGTGGGATCGGGGTCGCGGACATCGACAGGAAGTCGACGCTCGTGCGGAGGCGCTTCATCGCCTCCTTGTGCTCGACGCCGAAGCGCTGCTCCTCGTCGATGATGATGAGGCCGAGATCCTTGAAGCGTACGTCCTTGTTGAGCAGCCGGTGGGTGCCGACGACGATGTCGATGGTGCCGTCGGCGAGGCCCGTCATGACCTCGGCCGCCTCCTTGTCGGTCTGGAACCGGGACAGCCCGCGCACGTTGACCGGGAAGCCCGACATCCGCTCCATGAAGGTCGACAGGTGCTGGGAGACCAGCAGCGTCGTCGGCACCAGGACGGCGACCTGCTTGCCGTCCTGGACCGCCTTGAAGGCCGCGCGCACCGCGATCTCGGTCTTGCCGTAGCCGACGTCGCCGCAGACCAGCCGGTCCATCGGCACCGGCCGCATCATGTCCTGCTTGACCTCGTCGATGACGGCGAGCTGGTCGGCGGTCTCCTGGAACGGGAAGGCGTCCTCGAGCTCGCGCTGCCAGGGGTTGTCGGGGCCGTACTGGAATCCCTTGGTCGCCTGGCGGGCGGCGTAGAGCTTGATCAGCTCGGCGGCGATCTCGCGGACCGCCTTGCGGGCTCGCGCCTTGCGCTTCTGCCAGTCCGCGCCGCCGAGGCGGTCCATGCTCGGCTGCTCGCCGCCGACGTATCTGGTGACCTGGTCGAGGGCGTCGGCGGGGACGTAGAGCCGGTCGGGCGGGCCGCCCCGCTTGGAGGCGCCGTACTCCAGCACCAGATACTCGCGGGTCGCACCCTGCACCTCGCGCTGCTTCATCTCGATGAACCGGCCGACGCCGTGCTGCTCGTGGACGACGTAGTCTCCCGGCTTCAGCTCGAGCGGGTCGATCTGCTTCTTGCGTCGCGTCGGCATCTTGACCATGTCGCGCGTCGACGACTTCTGGCCGGAGATGTCCTCGCCGGTGAGCACGACCAGCTGGTTGGCCTCGTCGAGGAAGCCGTGATTGAGGCGGGCATGGACGACGGTGACGGTCTTGTGGACGGGCTTGGCCGTCTCGTCGTCTCCCTCGGCCAGGCGGGCCGGGATGTCCCGCTCCCCCAGTGCCTCGACCGTACGCTGCGCCGTGCCGTGCGCGGGCTGCACGACGACCACGCGGTAACTGTCGTCGCGCCAGCGCTCGATGTCGGCCAGCGCCGCGGCGGTGTCGCCGCGGTAGGCCTTCGCGGGCTGCCAGTCGATCTTGCGGACCGGGACGCCGACGACGTCCGGGTCGGCGAGATCCGTCTCGGCGTCATCCAACCCGAACGGGCTGACCGACCACCACGGCTTGCCCTGGGAGATGGCGTGGGCGCGTACGTCGGCGAGGTCGCGGTAGGAGGCCGCGGACAGGTCGATCGGGGCGACTCCCCCGCTGGCCGCGGCGGCCCAGGACGCGCCGAGGAACTCGTCGGCGGTGGCGACCAGGTCGTGGGCACGGCTGCGGATCCGCTCGGGGTCGAGGAGCAGGATGTGGCTGTCGTCGGGGATCAGGTCGAGCAGCAGCTCCATGTCGTCGACGAGCGCCGGTGCGAGGGACTCCATGCCCTCGACGGCGATGCCGGCGGCGATCTTGTCGGTGAGCTCGATCAGCGTGGGGTGGTCCTCACCCAGCTGTCGCGCCCGGTCGCGGACCTCCGGGGTCAGCAGGAGCTCGCGGCACGGCGGCGCCCAGAGACGGTCGATGGCCCCGCCGTGCTCCTCCGGGATGGCGCGCTGGTCGGCGACCGCGAAGTGGCGGATCGAGTCGACCTCGTCGCCCCAGAACTCGACGCGTACGGGGTGCTCCTCGGTCGGCGGGAAGACGTCCACGATGCCGCCCCGGACCGCGAACTCGCCGCGCTTCTCGACCAGGTCGACACGGGCGTAGGCCGCATCGGCGAGCTTCACGACGATGTCGTCGAGGCTCGCTTCCTGGCCCTTGATCAGCTCCACCGGCTCGAGGTCGCCGAGGCCCTTCACCTGCGGCTGGAGCACGCTGCGGACCGGGGCGACGACGACCTTCAGCGGACCGTGAGCACCGTCGGCATCGGGGTGACGCAGGCGGCGGAGCACGGCGAGCCGGCGCCCCACGGTGTCCGACCGTGGGGAGAGCCGCTCGTGAGGCAGCGTCTCCCAGCTCGGGTAGTAGGCGACCGAGTCGGGCGGGAGCAGGTCGGTCAGGTCGTTGACCAGATCCTCGGCCTCGCGCGACGTGGCGGTGACCGCGAGGACCATGCGCTCCTGGCGTACGAGACCGGTGACCACGAAGGGGCGCAGCGCCTCGGGCCCGGTGACGTCGAGCGCCAGCATCCGACCGCCCTTGGCCTCCGCCATCACCTCGCTCAGGGCGGCATCGCGCAGGACGAGATCGGCGAGCGGGGCGAGGATCACGGGTGACTCCAAAGTGACGGACATGCACGAGAGCCCCCGGCCGGAAAGAACAGGGGGTGCGGCACCAGTCTAGGAGACGCCCGTAAAGACGTTTGACTTCGAGCGCGCGCGAAGCCGGAGCGTGGAAGACATGCGATACACGACCATCGGATCAGGCGCCGGCTCCCGGCGCGTCAGCAAGCTCGCGCTCGGCGCGATGCGGTTCGGCACCGACACGGACATCGAGACGTCGTACGCGATCCTCGACCGTTTCGTCGAGGCCGGCGGCACCTTCGTCGACACCTCCAACAACTACGCCTACTGGGCGAACGGCACCCAGGGCGGCGAGAGCGAGACCGTGCTCGGGCGGTGGCGCCGCGACCGCGCGATCGGCGAGGAGCTCGTCATCGCCACCAAGGTCGGCGCGCGGCCCACGGATGTGGTCGAAGCGGTCGAGAACGGCTGGGAGAACCAGCGGACCCGGCGCTGGGAGGGGCTCGCCCCGGAGAACGTACGCGAGCAGGCCGACCGCTCCCGCGAGCGTCTCGGTGTCGAGCGGCTCGACCTCTACTACGCGCACGTGCCGGACATGAACGGGGTGCCGTTGGAGGAGTACGCCGCCGGCTTCGCAGCGCTGGTGAAGGACGGCGTCATCGGCCAGTTCGGACTGAGCAACCACTGGTCCTGGCAGGTCGAGCGGGCCCGGGCGGTCAACCCGGAGGCGGCGCGGCCGAGCGTGCTGCAGTATCACCACACCTACCTGCGGATGCGCACCGACATCCCCGACCCGCGGCTCTCGGTCGACGGCGAGATCGGGGTCGCCGACGCCTCGCTGCTCGCCTACCTGCGGGCGACACCGGGGCTGACTCTGGTGGCGTACACGCCGTTGCTCAGCGGGGCCTACACGAATCCGGCCAAGCCGCTCGACCCCGCCTACGACCACCCCGGGACCACCGCACGGCTCCGGGTGCTCGACGAGGTCGCCGCCGAGACCGGCGCGACCCGCAACCAGGTGGTGCTCGCCTGGATGCTCGGCGACTCGCTCCCGGTGATCCCGCTGGTCGGGGCGTCGTCGGTGGCGCAGCTCGACGAGAGCCTGGCAGCGGTGGACCTGGAGCTCAGCGAGGAGCAGCGGCGTCGGCTCGACGCTGCTGGGCGCTCGTAGCCCGGAGCTCGGCGTCCGGATCGGCCTCCCCCACGGCCGCCGCGTAGTAGGCGACCTTGAACTCGATCGCGTCCAGATGAGCGGCCGTCTCCTCGAGCTGCGCGCGCACCCGGTCACGGTGTGCGCGCAGCAGCTCGAGGCGTACGTCCTCGTTGCCCTCGCCGGATCGGACCAGCTCCGCATAGCGACGGATCTCCCGGATCGGCATCCCGGTCGCGCGCAGCCGGGTGATGAGCGTGATCCAGCCGAGGTCGCCCTCGGTGTAGGCGCGGTGGCCGGACGCGTTGCGCCCGACCCCGAGCATCAGCCCGTCCCGCTCGTAGTAGCGCAGCGTGTGCGCGGTCAGGCCGGTCCGCTCGGCCACCTCGGCGATGCTGAGTCCGTTGGGCGTCATGACATCGAGTGTCCCGGTTCGAGTGCACTCGAAGTCAAGCAGGTCAGAGCGCCGACCCGCCGGTCACGTCGATCGTCTCGCCGGTCACCCAGCGCGCCTGGGGTGAGGCCAGGAACCCGACGGCGTCGGCGATGTCCTCGGCCGCGCCGATCCGGCCGAAGACCGACAGCTGCTCCGCCTGCGCCCGCGGTCCGGGCAGGTTGATCCAGTCGGCGTTGATGTCGGTGTCGATCACCCCCGGAAGGACCGCGTTGACCGTGACCCCGCGCGCCCCGAGCGGGGCCGCCAGCGAGCGGGTGAGGTTGTTGATGCCGGCTTTGGACGCGGCGTACGTCAGGTGGGTCGGCGCCGCCACCCGGGTGTATCCCGTCGAGACGTTGATGACCCGGCCGCCCTCGCGCAGCCGCGGGGCGAGCGCCTGGGTCAGGAACATCGGCGCGATCAGGTTGACCTCGAGCACACGACGGGCGGTGTCCGGGTCGAGCTCGTGGAGCTCCTGGTTGCCGTTGATGCCGGCGTTGTTGACCAGGATGTCGAAGCCGTCCTCCTCCTCCAGCGCCGCCTTGGCCCAGGCCTCGGCGATGTCCGCGGCGGCCTGCGCACCGTCGGCACCCAGGTCCGCCTCGATCAGGACCGACCGGGCTCCGGCCGCCTCCACGAGCTTGGCGGTCTCCTCGGCGGCGGCGCGGTTCGACCCGTAGTGGATGCCCAGCAGGCCGATCCCGTCGGCAGCCAGACGTACGGCGATGGCGCGGCCGATCCCGCGCGAGGCCCCGGTGACAAGTGCGTTCCTGCTCATCTTCAGCTCATCTCATTTTTGTAGTGGTCGCTAAATTAACTCTTGAGCGATAATGTAGGGGTCGTTATGGAAATGCGCAAGCCCTCCCGCGGCCGCCCACGCTCCTTCGATGAGGACGCGGTGCTCGACGCTGCGATGCGGGCATTCTGGGAGCACGGCTACGAGGGCACGAGCGTCACGACGCTCGAGTCGGCGACCGGGCTCAAGGCACCGAGCATCTACGGGGCGTTCGGCTCCAAGGAGGCGCTCTACCAGTCGGCCCTGGACCGCTATGCGAGAGAGCACGGCGCTGTGCTGCGGCCCGACGGCCCGGTGCGCGAGGCCGTCGCGGAGTTCCTCCTCGAGGCCGCCGACCGGTTCAGCGAAGGCGGACTCCCGCCGGGCTGCATGATCTCCACGGCCGCCCTCGGCGTCGCAGCCGCGCAACGGGGCGTCGCCACGCGTCCGGCGAGGATGCGCGCGCAGACGCTCGACGGGATCGAGCAGCGGCTGCGCCGGGCCGTCGAGGCCGGCGAGCTGCCCGCGAAGACCGATGCCGCCGCGCTCGCACGCCTCGTCGGTGCCGTGATCCAAGGGATGTCGGTGCAGGCGATCGACGGCGCGAGCCGCGACGAGCTGCGCGCGCTCGCGACGATCGCGATGAACGCGTGGCCGACGGACGGGTGACCAGAGAGTTGAACGGAACGGCGAGAACCGGAGCCGCCATGCTGGCCGGCCTCGCCCTCGTGCTCGCAGGTTGCGGCGGGGCGCCCGAGCCCGGCGCCGACCCCGGCCCGTCGCCGACGACCGATGCAGCGTCCGGCGCAGCGTCCGGCTCAGCGACCGCCTCCGTGACCCCCTCACCGAGCGACGCACCGTCGTCTTCTGTGGCCATCCCGAAACCTGGTTCGGTGCCCCCGCCCTGGCTCGGCACCCGGGTGCTGAAGGAGGATGCCGAGGGCTTCGGGATCGCGGGGCCGACGCCGAAGGAGCTGCGCAACCGGGCATGGACGCTGCCGGACGTGGTGCCCATGCTCCCTGGGGACGGTTTCGCGGCCGAGGTCGACATCGCGCCCGACGAGGTCATCGCGCGCTCGACATGGGAGCCGGGATGCCCGGTCTCACGCCAGGAGCTGGCGTGGGTGCGGATGACGTTCTGGGGCTTCGACGGCGCCCGTCACACCGGCGAGATGCTGATCAACGCCCGGGTGGCCGAAGACGTGGTCGGGGTCTTCCGGCAGCTCTACGAGGCGAGGTTCCCGATCGAGCAGATGGACATCACCACGAAGGCAGCCCTGAACGCGCCGCCGACCGGCGACGGCAACGGCACCGGCGGTTTCGTCTGCCGCCCGTCGGTGGGCCAGACGTCGTTCTCCCAGCACGCCTACGGGCTGGCCGTCGACATCAACACCTTTCAGAACCCGTACGTCAAGGGTGACCGCGTCATCCCCGAGCTCTCCCGCTGGTATCTGGACCGTTCCCGGACGGCCCCCGGGATGATCCACGCCGACGATGTGGTCGTCCAGGCGTTCGCCGGCATCGGCTGGGAGTGGGGCGGCAGCTGGAGCTCGCTGAAGGACTATCAGCACTTCTCCGAGAACGGCACCTGAAGCCACCAGGCGCGCCGAGTCGGCGGTCAGGCGGACTCGGCGGCGGCGAGCTCGCGCTTCCACTCGCGGAAGGTCTCCTCGGTGCGGCCGCGGCGCCAGTAGCCGGAGATGGAGACGTCGGCCTTGGGTACGCCGCGCTCCTTGAGGAGGTAGGGGCGGATGCCGTGCATGGTGACGGCCGCCTCGCCGTGGACGAAGGCGTGGACGCGGCCGTCGAGCCACTTCAGCTCCCGGACCGCGGTGACGAGGGGCTGCTCGTGTCCTTCGGCGTCCTCGGCGGCGTGGTGGGTGTGGCCGCCGGTGACCAGCCAGGTCACCTCGACGCCTGCCGGGTGGTCGAGGGGCTGCTCGTGCCCCAGGGCCGGGACGTCGATCACCGCGTAGCCGCGGGCGTCGGCCGGCAGCGCGGCCAGGGCGGCGCGGATGGCGGGCAGGGCGGTCTCGTCGCCGGCGAGCAGGTGCCAGTCGGCATCCGGGTCGGGCGCGTAGGCGCCGCCCGGGCCGAGCGCCGTGAGGGTGTCACCGGGCTTGGCCGCGGCGGCCCAGGGACCGGCGTAGCCCTCCGTCCCGTGGATGACGAAGTCGATGTCCAGGGTGCCGGCCTCGACGGACGGGTTGAGTGCGGTGTAGGTGCGCACGACGGGGCTGTCCTGCTGCGAACTGCTCTCCGGAGGAAAGACCAGCTTGACGTAGCGGTCGGTGAAGATGCTCGACGAGAACGCGCCAAGGTCCTCGGAGCGGAAGCTCACCCGGATCATGGTCGGGCCGAGACGCTCGGTGGCGGTGACGACGAGGGCGGTCTCAGGCTTCGCGGGACGACTCATGTAGGCAAACCTAACTCGCTCCCAAACCGACCGCACCACACCGACCGCACCGGCTGCCGCAGACCCGGCTCGATCAGCCCGCCGACCGGGCCGAGTGCACGGAACGCGGCTGGGTCGACTCGGTCGGTTCGTCGGAGGAGGCGAAGGTGGGCAGAGGACGCTGTGGCCGGTTGACCAGCGACAGACTCGGCTCGAGCACCCGCAGCAGCGACTCGACATGGCCACGCGCCTCGGTCACCAGCCGTCTCGCCTCACGCGGCGAGCGCTTGCGCAGGTCGAGGAGGTCGTCGTCGGCCGGTCGACGGATCCGGCGCCGGGCCTTCTGCAGCGGAGCGAGCCGGACCAGCGTACGCAGCCGGGTGGCCGCATCCGCCTCCGAACCCGTGGGCCCGCCCAGCGCCGCACGCCCCAGCAGGTCGCCGAGCGCGGCGATCTCGACGATCGTGAACGTACGCTTGACCGCCGACGGCACCAGCCGGGCCACCTCGCTGCGATGAGAGCGTTCGGCGGTGATGATCAGGTCGGCCCGCTGGATGTCCTCGACGTCGAGCCGGTAGGCCTGGTGCCTGGTCAGCCGGGTCCCGGCGAGCGCCACCTCGGAGGCGATCATCGGGTCCATGTCATGGCCCTCGAGCGCTTCGCTGCCGGCCGAGATCACCGTGATGCCGTGCCGGGCGAGCCCACCGACCTGACCGACGCCCTCGCGGAGCATCGCCTCGATCGCCGGCGATCGTCGTACGTTCCCGGTGCAGACGACCAGGATCGTCGCGGTGTCCATCCTGCCTACCTTCGAACAGTTGCCTGACGATTCTCGAGCGTGCATCGCAGATCCACGCGGCCAACCCCCCGAACGTGACGGACAGACATTACGCAGTCGGCGTACGGCCCCAGAAACCAACGCCGGATCAATCCCCCATTTGGGGGAACGGACCGAGCTCATCGCCCGACCGTCCCGGAACCGGGTGAAGATGTCCGCTGGCCTCGTGGACCTGCCCTGACGGCGGCTGAGCCGCGGGCGATCAGCCTGGCAAGACATCGGATGGAGTGACCGTTGGACCTGCGCGACTACGTCGCCGCCCTGCGCAAGCGCTGGTACATCGTCGCGGTGCTCGCGATCGTCGGTGCCGGCGCTGCCTTCGCGCAGGCGCACGCGAGCCCGCCCCAGTACCGGGCGGAGAGCACGGTCTTCGTCTCGATCGCGCGCGGCTCGACGACCCAGGAGCTGGTCCAGGGTTCGACGTTCACCCAGGACATCGTCCAGTCCTACGCGAAGCTCGCGACGATGCCGCTGGTGCTCGACCAGGTCATCTACGACCTCGACCTGGACACGACCTCCAAAAAGCTGGCCGAGGAGATCACCGCCGAGAACCCGCTCGACACCGTGATCATCGAGATCGACGCGGTCGCCACGACCAGCACCGGTGCCTCTGACCTGGCCAACGCGGTCGCCGACGAGCTCACCACGACGATCACCAACCTCTCCCCCAGCTCCAACAAGAAGGCCGCGGTCGAGGTGACCGTGGTCGCCCGCGCCGACCCGCCCGAGGAAGCGTTCGCCCCACGTACGCGGCTGGCCGCCCTCGTCGGCTTCACCGCCGGATTCGGCCTCGGCGTCGCGATCGCCGTGGTCCGCGCCCTCCTGGACACGCGCGTCAGGACCGCGGCCGAGATCGAGCAGCTCACCGACGTGGGACTCCTCGGGGCGATCCCCCGCCGACGCGGCCAGCGGCGCTCGGGCGGCGCGGTGACGGCCATCGATCCGCACAACGTCGCCGCCGAGGCCTACCGGAGACTGCAGACCAACCTGCAGTTCCTCGACGCCTCCTCACCGGTCCGCTCCATGGTCGTGACCTCCTCGATCGGTGGTGAGGGCAAGTCGACGACCTCGATCAACCTGGCGCTGGCGATCGCCGAGCAGGGCCAGCGCGTGCTGCTCATCGACGCCGACATGCGCCGTCCGGCGGTCGCCGACTACTGCGGCCTGGAGGGCGCGGCCGGACTGACGACGGTGTTGATCGGCAAGGCCGACCTCGATGACGTCATCCAGGTCTGGGGCGACGCCAACCTGCACGTGCTCACCATGGGTGAGATCCCGCCCAATCCCGCGCAGCTGATCGGCTCGCCGCGGATGGCCGATCTGCTCGAGGAGGCCCGCAGCCGCTACGACGTGGTCATCCTCGACTCCCCGCCGCTGCTCCCGGTGGCCGACGGCGCGATCCTGTCGCGGCTGACCGACGGGGCCCTGGTGGTCGCCAACTGCCGCACGATCCACCGGCCGCAGGTCCTCGAGGCCATCGACAGCCTCGAGGCGGTCGACGCCCGCTGCCTCGGCATCGTCGCCAACCAGGTCCGCGACACCGCCGCGCACACCTACTACGGGCAGCCGGAACAGAGCTTGTTCGCCCGCCTCTTCTCCGCTCTCGTACGCCCCCGGGCACAGCACCACCACCCCGCTGCCGGAGCCTGAGCATGGCCGTCGTGACGGCGGTCCGCGCAGGGTCTGCGAAGCGGAACGTACGCGCCGACCGCACCGGCTGGGAGGTGCTGACCGCGCTGCTGGCCGGGGCCGCGGCGGTCCTGGCCGGGACCAACTACACCCTGGTCGGCGGGCTGACCGTCGGCGGACTGATCGGCGCGGCCCTGGCACCGATCTGGATCCAGGAGGCCCGCCGCTATCGCGGTGTGATCCTGGGTGGCGTACTTCTTCTTGCCTGTCTCGTCTCCACGCTGGCGCTGTCGACGTGGCGCGCGGCGACGCATCCGCCGACCGAGGCCGGGTTGCTGACCGAGCTGCTGCCGGTGATCTCGGCCGTGCTGTGCGTGGGAGCGTTGCTGTGGGCGCAGCGGGTGCTGTCGCCGGGGGCCGTGGTGTGCCTCTACGCAGTCGGCTCGTTCATCACCGTGACGATGAGGCCCCAGTTCGCCGAGGAACCGTGGCGGTTCGGGTTCTCGATCCCGGCGACGATGCTGCTCCTGGGGGCGTGCCAGCTGATCAAGCGGCGGCCCCGGAAACAGCTCGTGGCCGAGCTGGTCGTGATCGGGGCGCTCAGCGTGGTCGGCGCGCTGTCCGGGGCCAGGTCGATGAGCGCGTTCCTGCTCATGACCGCGGTGCTGCTCGTGTGGCAGCACCGGCCGAGGACGGCGAAGCGGACCACCTCCGCGCTGCTCTCCCTGGTGCTGGTCGGCGCTCTCGGGCTGGGCATCTACAAGTCGCTCGAGGAGGCCGCCCTGGAGGGCTATCTCGGCGCCTCGGCTCAGGAACGCACCGTCGAGCAGACCCAGACCGCCGGCTCGCTCATCCTCGGCGGCCGGCCCGAGATCGGGGCCACCGTGGCCCTCATGATCCACGAGCCGTTCGGCTACGGCGCCGGCACCATGGCCACGCCGAGCGACATGCAGGCGGCCAAGCAGGGCATGTCCCGTCTGGGGTACGACCCCGACAACGGCTACGTCGAGCACTACATGTTCGGCACCCGGATCGAGGTGCACTCGCTGATCGGCGACCTGTGGATCTGGTTCGGTCTCGCCGGGCTGGTGCTGTCGGGGTGGCTGCTGTGGCTCGCCACCATCTATCTGGGCCGCAGCATGTCCCACCGCACCGGCACCGCGCTCGGCATCTTCCTCGCCCTGCAGCTCGGCTGGAACCTCTTCTTCGGCCCGATCATGAGCTCGCTGCCGCCGCTCGCGCTCGCGCTCGGGGTGTTCCTGCTGCAGCGCGAGGAGGCCGACACGGCCCCACCACTACGGAAGCCACCGACGAAACCATCGCGGCGGCGCGGCCGCCGCGACCAACGAGCCCGCCGCCGCTACCTCGCCGGAGGGCCACAGCGTGCGTGAAGGGTGGATCGACTCCGCGCGCGGCCTGGCGATCATCCTCGTGGTGCTCTTCCACGCCGTGATCAATCTCGACCTGGTCGGCCTGGCCGGCCCCTGGTCGCGGCTGGCCTACACCCTCGACACGTTCCGGATGCCGCTGTTCTTCTTCCTCGCCGGGCTCCTCGCTCCCGCGCTGCTCGCCCGCCCGCTGCGGACCGTGCTGCGCACCCGATGCCTGAACCTGATCTACCTCTACGTCCTGTGGTGCCTGCTCCTCGGCACCTTCCGCGGTCTCCTGCCGCATCCGCCGCCCGACGCCTTCGCGTCCCTCGCCCGGATCCTGATCGAGCCCAACGTCTACCTCTGGTTCCTCTACACGCTCTGCCTGTTCACGCTGGTCGGCTGGCTGACGCGACGGCTGCCCGCCTGGCTGGTCGTCGGGACCGCGTTGATCTGCTCCGCGGTCTTCGCCTCCGGTCTCGTCTCCACCGGCGACGTCCCCTGGGACAAGACGTTCCGCTACTGGTTCTTCTTCGTGCTGGCCTCCCGCACGGCACCTGCGGTGCGCTCGATCGTGCCGCGGATGCGGCCGGTCCACGTGATCGGGGTGGGGGTGGCGTACGCGGTGGTGCTGGGGTTCTTCCTCTACGTCGCCGACGACAGGATCATCTTCGTCCGGCCGATGCTGGGCCTGCTCGCGGTCGCTGCGGGCTGCGGGCTCGGAGTGATGATCGCGCAGATCCCCCCGCTCGGGTTCGTACGCCATCTCGGCACCCGCACGCTCCCGATCTACGTCGTCCACGCCTTCCCGGTCACCGCAGCAGCAGCCCTACTGACCGGCGGCGACCCTTCGACAAGCTCAGGACATCCCATCGACTGGCCACCAGGCACCGGGCTGGTGGCCGTTCCCCTGCTGACCCTCGTCGCGATCCTGCTGGCACTGGGTCTCGACCGGCTGATCACCAGCCGCATCCGCGGCATCTTCGACGCCCCCTTCACCCGCCGACCCGGCAGTCAGCGGGCGTACTCGACCACGTAGGAGCCCCAGGCGCCCCGGAGCATGCCGACGCCCCGAAGCAGGGTGCGGGTGCCGCGGGCGTGGTGGGTCTGCGAACCGGTGAGCCGCCCGAGGACGATACGGGCGGAGCCGCCGAGGACGCGTACGAGGCTGCGGGCGGTCGCGCGCAGCCGGGCGACCGGACGCAGGCGCGCGGGAGCCAGGTAGACCTGGGCGCGGGAGTCGGAGTTGCCGATCCGAGCCGCGCGGGCGCGCACCCACTCCCGGGTCGCGCGGTCGGCGGGCACCAGGTCGTGGACCGGGGCCTCGTCGCACCACACGATCCGTGCACCTGTCGCGGAGAGGGTGCGGGTGAAGACGGTGTCGGAGCCGCCGGAGAGACCGAAGCCGAGGTCGAAACGCAACCGCCCGACCTGGCGCATGTCGAGAAGAAGGTTGTTGGTCGCGGCGGTGGTGACGACCGTGCCGGTGGGGTGCCGCAGCCGGACGAAGAAGCCACCCGCGGCGATCCACGGGTCCAGCTCGCCGTCGACGCGGGAGACCACCGGTCCGACGACGGCTGCGGCGCCCGTCTCCTGCTGACAGGCGAGCAGGGTCGGTAGCCACGACTCCGACGGCTGCTCGTCGTCGTCGATGAAGACCACGACCGCCTCCGGACCGGCCTCGTCCAGCGCCCGGTTGCGCGCCGCGGCGATGCCGGGGGTCGGCTCGTGGACATACCGCACCCGTACGTCACCCCCGGCCGCCTCCGCCACGGCATCGGACGCGGTCGGCCGCTCGTCGTTGTCCACCACCAGCAGCCGCGCGCCAGGAACCTGGTCGAGCTGGGTCCGGAGCATGCCGATCGCCTCAGCCAACCCCTCGGGGCGCCGGTAGGTGAGCATGCAGACCCAGATCACTTGATGGTGACCGTCACCCAGTCGGAGCGCGAGACGTTGCCGAGCGGGTCCACGGCCTCGATGCGGTATTTCTGCGCCGAGCGGCTCGGACGGCCGGTATCGGTGAAGGTCATCGCGGCGTGCTTCCAGAACGGGGCCGTGACCTTGACTGTCTTGATGGGCGTGGAGTCCATCGACCCGCGGTAGAGCTTGTAGGTGACGGTCGCGTTGTCCTTGTCGGGGTTGCCCGGCCACTTCAGCGTGGCCTTGCCCGCGGAGGGCGAGGAGCCGGTCAGGGCCCAGGCAGCGCCCTTCCGCGTCGGACCGACCTTGTTGGGGGCGATGTCCTTGACGGCGAACCGGACCAGCCCCTGCTGGGCGATGCCGTTGACCTTGAGGAACTCACCACCGAACAGCACGTACTTGCCGTTGGCGGTCACGGTCCAGGTCGACTGCTTGGCGCTGGTGAAGGTGCCGTTGGTCCACTTCGGATACCACTCCAGGAACTCCGGGCGAGGGGTGCCGGGGTGGTCGGCGTAGCCGTACTTGTCGTCGGCGGTGTTGGTGCCGCGTACGTCCTGGGTGGTGGCGGTGGCGTGGTACCACGACCGCGGGTTGGTCTCCGGGAAGCCGCCGGAGGTGTCGCAGCCGTGCTTGTGGCTGGCCTGGTAGACCACATCGGCGGTGGGCCAGACGGCGTAGGTGTCGCCGTGGCAGTCCTCGAGCCAGGTCAGCTTGCCGGTGGCCCAGTCGGCCTTGAAGGAGCCCTCGATGTTGCCGGCACCGCCGTAGTTGTAGCCGCTGCCGTAGAAGCTGGTGCCGTCGGACTCGAGCGAGAGGATCGCCGCTTCGGTGCCGCCGTTGCGGATCTCTGAGTTCACCGGCAGCGCCAGCGACGTGCCCGTGGCGACCTCGATCCGGGCCAGACCGTAGCCCGGCTTGGAGGAGCCGTTGACGCTGGTGAAGGCACCGCCGATCACGATCTTGGTGCCGTCGGAGGAGACCACGATGTCGTTGACGTTGCCTCCGGCGAGCTTGGGGTTCATCGGCAGCAGCCCGGTGCCGGTATCGGTGGGCTTGACCGCTGCCACCTTCGTGCGCGCGGTGTTGTCGGCCGAGGTGAACACCCCGCCGTAGAAGACGGCGGTGGACGTCGCCGCGACCGCGTTCGTGGTCGAGTTGAAGATCGGCCGGAAGCTGGTCACCTTGCCGGTGGCGAGGTCGATCGCGGCGGCCCGGTAGCGGTTCACCCCGTCGACCTGGGTGAAGCCGCCCGCGACGTAGAGCAGCTTCTTGTCCGGCGAGAGCGCCAGGTCCTTGACCTGGCCGTTGAACTTCGGCGCGAAGCCGGTGACCAGCTTCCCGGTCGAGAGGGTGTAGGCCAGCATGTGGGACCGGGCCGACTCGCTGGTGCCGGCCGCAGCACCGGTCGGGCGGGCGGAGGTGAAGTTGCCGCCCACGTAGACGGTGTCGCCGACGATCACCTGTTTCCAGGCGACGCCGTTGATCTGCACGGTCGGAAGCACGTCGGCGGAGACCGTCTTCGGCAGGTCGGGGTCGGTCGGCGCGGTGTCCGCGGAGGCGGAGGTCACCGAGGTCACCAGGGTCAGGCTCGTGGCCACGAGCGCCAGAACAGCGAGGAACGGCTTCATCACATCTCTCATCGTGGGGAGGGTTATCGCTGCGGGCGTCCCTTGAAGACCACCACGTCGGCGCCGTTGCCGAGATCGAGCTCGACGCGGACAGGGCGGGCCTTCTCGGGGATCTGGAAGACGTAGACACCCGTGGCTGACGTGCCGTCGGCGACCGAGGCCGGGAACGGAACCTCGCCGTCGGAGGCGACGCTCACCGCCGGAGTGCGCTCCGGGCCGTAGTAGGCGTTGACCACCCCGAGCGCCAGGTCGAGCTTCTTCCCGGTCTGGTTCGTCACCTTCACGGTGATCTCGAGCGCAGGACCGCCGACCTCACCGGGCAGGCTCGCGGTGGCCTGGACGGCATCGATCTTGGCCAGCCGGGCCGTCACCCCCGGGGCCGAGGTCGCCTCGGCCTTCAGGCCGACCGCGCGGTTGCCGTCCGTCGGCTGCCCAGGATCGGCGCTCGACGGGTCGGCGGCCGGATCGGTCTCCCGCTCTGCCGGAGTCGCCGTCGCGGATGGCGCCGCGGCCACGACCGAGTCCGAGCCGGCGGTGTCCGGCCCGGACGGGTCACGCACGATCAGGGCGACTGCGACGCTCACCAGGACGACGGCGACGACGGTCGCCGCGACGTACATCCTCGAACGCGGGACGTGACTGAGCATGGGGGATCTTCCGCGGGCGGGTCGGACAGGCTTCGAATCGGAGACGGTGCATTCAAGCCCATGTCGGCCAGGCGTGGGTGGATCCGGACGCGCACTCACCAAGATCGGGTACGCATCGGTGGACGGTCTACGGCTCGACGACCTTCAGATCGTCGTAGCTCACCCGGACCGGCGTGGTGCCGATCGTCGAGGAGCCGAAGCCGCGCAGCATCACGCCGCCCGGGACCTGGTTCGCCGCTGTCGAGTCCGTGAGCTCGTACGTCCATCCCGACGGCTCCGCCGAGCCGGCCGGCCACACCTTGGTGCGCACGGTCGCCGGCGCGATGCCGGTGACCTGGAGGCGCACCATCAGCCGGTCGCCGGCAGCGACGCTCAGACCCTGGACCACGTTGGCGCCGACGACCGGGGTGCCGCTGCGTACGAGATGGACTCCGACGGTGCCGTCCGGGTTGAACCGGAGCCGGGAGGCGTAGTGGTCGGCGCCGGAGACGCGCGCGCCGAGGATCGACCAGACGTAGCCCGCGTCGGGGAGCCTGTCGACCGCGACGCTGACGGTCGCATCGACATCGGTCGCCGAGACCTCGGCGAGCCGGGAGTCGGTGGTCCCACCCGGGACGACCGAGTGCTGACCACGGCCGTCGGCGACCGAGAAGTTGGCCGCGGTGCCGGTGCTGCGGGTCCAGGTGCCACCGGCGTCAGCCGTGCCCCAGCCACTGGACTCGGCGCGCTCGAAGGCGTCCTCGGCGAGAGTGTCCTCGGCCGGAGGGACCGGCTCACCGGCGACGTCGACGATGACCCACTCGGTGGGCGAGGTGTTGCCGAATGCATCCTCGGCCACGACCCGGTAGCGCTGCGTAGTGCCCGGCGGGGCCTCGGTGTCGACGAAGCTCTGCGTGGTCTGCTTCCAGAACGCCGCCGTGACCGGGGCGGTGTGGATCGGGGCGACATCGGTCGAGCCGCGATAGATCTTGTAGGTCACCGTCGCGTTGTCCATGTCGGCGTTGCCGGGCCAGGTCAGCTTGACCTGGCCGTCGGCGGGCGAGGTCGCGGCGAGCCCGAACTCGGCGCCGGACAAGCCCGGGCCGACGTCGTTGGGCGCGATCTCCTTGACCGCGAACCGGACCAGCCCCTGCTGGGCGACCCCGTTGACCTTGAGGAACTCGCCTCCGTAGACGACGTAGTCGTCGTTGGCAGACACGGTCCAGGGCGCCTGGTTGGACCCGGTGAAGGTGCCGGGTGTCCACTTCGGATACCACTCCAGGAACTCCGGACGCGGGGTGCCGGGGTGGTCCGGGTAGCCGTAGATGTCGCGGGTGTTGGTCCCACGTACGTCCTGGGTGACGGCGGTGGAGTGCTGGAAGCTGCGCGGGTTGGTCTCCGGGAAGCCGCCGGAGTTGCCGCAGTAGTGCTTGTGGCTGGCCTGGTAGACGACCTCGGCGGTCGGCCAGATCGCATAGGTGTCGCCGTGGCAGTCCTCGAGCCAGGTCAGCTTGCCGGTGGCCCAGTCGGCCTTGAAGGTGCCCTCGGTGTTGCCGCCGCCGCCGTAGTGGTAGCCGCTGCCGTAGAAGCTGGTGCCGTCGGACTCGAGCGACAGGATCGCCGAGTTGGTGCCCCCGTTGCGGACCTCCGAGTTGACCGGCAGTGCCATCGACGCACCGGTCGCGACCTTGATCCGGGCCAGGCCGTAGCCCGGGTTGGAGGAGCCGTTGACCGTGGTGAAGTTGCCGGCGATCACGATGTCGGCGCCGTCGGGCGAGACCACGAGGTCCTGCACGGAGCCGTTGGAGACTGTCGGGTTCATCGGCAGCAGCTGGGTGCCGGTGTCGGTGGGCGCGACCGCCGCCACCTTCGTACGCGCGGTGTTGTCGGCGGAGGTGAAGACCCCGCCGTAGTAGACGGCGTCGGCGGTCGCGGCGACCGCATTGGTGGTCGAGTTGAAGATGGGCCGGAAGCTGGTCAGAGCGCCGGTGGCCAGGTTGATGGCGGCGCCGCGGTAGCGGTTGACGCCGTTGACCTGGGTGAAGCTGCCGGCGAGGTAGAGCAGGGACTTGTCGGGCGAGAGCGCCAGATCCTTGACCTGACCGTTGAGCGTCGGCGCGAAGCTGTCGATCAGCTCGCCTGTGGAGAGCCGGTAGGCCAGCATGTTGGCGCGCGGGGTCTCGTTCGTCCCGGCCGCGGCGCCCGCCGGCCGTGCGGAGCTGAAGTTGCCGCCCACATAGACGATGTCACCGACGATCACCTGCTTCCAGGCGACCCCGTCGATCTGCACCGTCGGAAGTACGTCGGCCGAGACCGTCTCCGGCAGCGCGGGGTCGACCGGAGCGGTGTCCGCGGTCGCCCCTCCCGACATGGCCAGGCTGCCCGCTCCGAGAACAGCCGCGACTGCGCCGGCTGCGAGCAGACGCCACTCGTGAATCCGCGTCATCATCCATCCCTGCCCAAGGCGGCCACCTCGGCCGCGACACGCGAGTGTCGCGGACACCGCCACGATCCGTCCGCTGATCGCCCTCCCCATCCCCTGAATCGGGTATGTGTGGCGTGGCGTAGCCCGGCAGCAACACCCGTGCCGGCCGGTTGGTGCAGAATCCGGATCCATCAGCTGGTCGCACCGTCCCCAGGAAGGCGTACGTCTGTGGCTGTCCCGCCCCGGGTTCTGCTCGGCATCTCCACGGTCGCCACCGTGGTCGCGATCGGCTCGACGTACGCGCTGACACCGGGTCCCGCTGAGGAGCCGGCGGCGCGTGCGGAGAGGAACTACGCGAACCTGCCGCCCGACGACTTCGGCGGCCCGGCGACCCTGACGCCCTCCCCGTCGATCTCCCCGTCGGCCTCGCCGTCAGCTTCCTCGAGCCGCTCGACCACGCCCTCGGCGAGCCCGTCGCCGAGGAAGTCCGCGACCGGCTCGGCGAAGCCGAACCGGTCCGGCGGCGACCGGCACTCCGGCCAGGGGCCGCGCACCGGCGAGCCGCTGGGTTCACCGCCTCCCGGGCCTCGCCCGCCCGGGTCGGGCGGCACCGGCGTACCTCCGAAGAAGGAGCTGCGGGTCCACCGCGGTGACCTGGTGATCAAGACCGCCGGGAAGGTGGTCGAGGGTGTGGAGGTGCACGGCCGGATCCGTGTCGAGGCGCCGAACGTGACGATCCGCGACACCGTGGTGATCGTGCCGACCGGTTCGGAGACCTTCGGGATCTCCAACAACAACGACCACGGTGCCGGGATGCTGATCAGCAACGTCGAGGTGCGGGCGGCGAACGCCGCACCCGGCGTCAACGGGGTGGTCGGCCACGACTTCACGCTGGAGGGCTCCGAGATCCACCACGTCACCGACCAGGTGCACATCACCGGCAGCAACGTCACGGTGCGCGACAACTGGTTTCACGACAACTACCACGTCGAGAACGACCCCTATCAGGGCGGCGGCGCCTCCCACGACGACTCGATCCAGATCATCGGCGGCGGCAACATCACGATCGCAGGCAATCGCTTCACCGGTGCTTACAACGCCGGCGTGCAGATCACCCAGAGCATCAGCGACGTCGACGGGGTCACGATCCGCGACAACCTGCTCGGCGGTGGCGGCTGCACGGTCAACATCGCCGAGAAGGGCCGCGGACCTGTCGGTGGCATCGTGATCCGCGACAACCGGTTCCTCAGCGACCAGCGCATCGACGGCTGCGCGATCATCCACCCGTCGACCACGAAGGTCACCCACTCCGGCAACGTCTGGGACGACACCGGCCGCCCGGTCGCCCTCAGCCGCGGCTGAGGCGATCCTCGATCGCGCCGCGCACGGTCACCGCCAGCGAGATCACGTCGCGGCGGATCGACGGGACCAGAAGCAGGACCGCGTACGCCGCGACCCCGGCCAGCGCGCAGACCGGCGCCGTCACGGCAGGGTTCTGCCCGTGGAGAGCGGCGGCGGTGGCGTAGGCGGCGGCCGCGACCGATCCCGCGACCAGCAGGATGCGGGCCGCGCCCAGGTAGAGCCGGCCGACGTGGAGCTGCGTGCGACGGGAGAGCCACCACAGCGACAGCGGCCACTCGAGGAGATGCGCGATCGCGTAGCCGGCCGCGACGCCGGTGATCCCGTAGCGCACCCCGACCAGGATGCAGATGACCTTCAGGGCCGAGGCGACCAGCGTGTAGTGACGCAGCTCGGTGGTCAGCCCGTGGGCGAGATAGACCCAGTAGCCGACATAGGCCAAGGTCTGGAACAGACCGCCGCAGGCGAGCAGCGCGAAGACCCCGGCGACGTCCCAGCCGGGACCGAGGAAGAGTGCGCAGACCGGGACCGCGGCACCGGCGACCAGCCCCAACCCGGCGCAGAGGCTGTAGCCGAGCGCGAGCTGGCCGCGCTCGACGAAGCGCTGGGTGAGCGCAGCGTTGTCGCGGATGCGGCTCAGGACCGGCAGCGCGACCGTCGTGGTGGGGCTGCGCAGCTGACCCAGCGGCGTCATCAGCAGCTGCCAGCCGCGGTTGTAGGTGCCGAGCTGATGGGCGCCCAGGCGGGTGCCGATCAGCACGGAGTCGATGTTGTTGGCGGCGTAGTTGATGAGCTGCGTACTCGCCAGGGACCACCCGAACCTCACGAACCCGCCGATCTCGCCGCCGCGTCGTGGCCATCCGGGGAGCCAGCCCGCGCAGGCCCCCGCGACGCCCAGCCCGGCCGCGCTCTGGACGAGCTGCTGGACGACCAGGGCCCAGTAGCCGGCACCGTTGGCGGCCGCGTACGCCGCGACACCCAGCGCCAGCAGCGGCCCAGCGGTGTCAGCTGCGACCAGTCGGGTGAAGAGCATCCGTCGGGTGAGGTCCGCGCGGTACTGCGCAGCCATGCCGTTGAGCCAGAACATGCCCGCCATCGCGACGGTCAGCGAGGTCAGGGCGGGTTCGTCGTAGAGGGCTGCGATGAGCGGAGCGACCGCGACCGCGATCAGCGAGAGCGCGGCGCCGATGCCGGTGTTGAGCCACCACAGGTTCGACTGCTGCACGCGGGTGAGCACCGTGGCCTGGACGGCGGCCGTCGAGAGCCCGAGGTCACGGAAGATCTCGGCGAACGCGATGACCGCCAGCACCATCGCGACCAGCCCGTAGTCGCGGGGGCTGAGCAGCCTGGACAGGATGACCACGGAGGCGACCTGGACCAGGATGCGTACGCCCTGACCCCCGAGGACGACGAGACCGCCGCGCGTCGCGCTTCTGCCGAGTCCGGAGTGGGGGTTGCCGATCACCTTCACCCGAGGACCTCGGCAGCGATCTCGTCGCGGTAGCGCTCCGCGCCGAAGCGCTCCTCGGCGTCCTTGCGGCCCGCCGAGGCGAGCTCGGCGGCGAGAACGGGGTCGGCCGCGAGCCGCTGGATCGCCGCCGCCAGGTCGCGCGCGTCGCCGGGAATCGCGAGCAGCCCGGTCTCGCCGTCGGTCACGATCTCCGCCAAACCCTGCACGCGGCTCGCGACCAGCGGGCGCTCGGCCAGCAGCGCCTCGACCGCGACGTTGCCGAAGGGCTCGACCCGGGACGGCACCAGCACGACATCAGCCTGCTCGAGCTCACGGGCCGGTTCGTCGACGTAGCCGAGGAACTCGACGCTGCCCGCCAGGTCACTGTCAGAGGCCCGGGAGCGGAGCTCCTGCTCGAACCACTCGTAGCCCGCGAACACCGAGCCGCACACCCGCAGCCGCGCGTCGATCCCGCCGCGGCGCACCTCGGCGAGCGCTTCGAGGGCCACGTCGGTCCCCTTGCGCGGCGAGAGCCGCCCGACCAGGACCAGGCGCAGGGGTCCGTTCGGCGTCCGGGTGCGTGCCGCGGCCACGGACTCCGGCCCCGGAACGCCGTTGTAGACGACGGTCGTACGCCGCCCCAGCACCTTCACCGTGCGGGCGAGCACATTGCGCGATGCCCGCGAGTTGGCCACCACGCGGGTGGCCACCAGGAGCGGAGCGGTGAGGGCGAGACGTACGGGCATCGGCTGGTCGTCCTCGGCCTCGTGCACGTGGCAGACCACCGGAACCCGGGCCGCGCGCCCGACGACGATCCACCACGGGATCGTCACGGTGTTGACGAGCAGCCGACTCGGCCGGACCCGCCGCCACAGTCGCACCGCGCGCACCCAGAAGACCATCAGCGCCGCGGCCAGCCGGAGGAGCCCGGTGGGGCTGAGGTAGGCCTTGCGCAGCACCGGGAACGGCATCACCTCGACCCGCGCGCCGGCGGCCTCGAGCAGCGGGACCAGAGGACCGTGCTCGGGCACGACGACTGTGACCTGCCCGGCCGCCCGACGAAGCCCGTGCACCGTCTCGACCAGCTGAAGATCGGAGCCGTAGACGTCCGGCGACGGGTGGGCGACCAACAAACGCATGATGAGCAAAGGTAGGCCACCCGAACGGCCCGGGCCGAAGGTCCTGGCACAGTCCTCCCCAGATCTGGGGAGCGGACGGCCTCGAGCGACCACAGCGGAAGCGAGCTCGTCTAGGGTCCCGCTGTCACTCCCCCACGTCACAGCGAAGCAGGATCCAGCATGGCCGCGACCGGCGCCGAACGCGCCCCCGGCAGGTTCCGTACGCACCTGGAGGCGCTGGGGCAGGCGCAGAAGCCCTCGCTCAACACCGCCGCCTACTCGCGGCTGGTCAACCGGCCGGCGGGCCGGGTCGTCGCCGCGGCCGCGCACACGCTCGGGGCGACACCGAACCAGGTGACCGCGGTGAGCGCCGCGCTCTCGGCTGCGGGGCTGGCGGTGCTCGCGCTGGTCGAGCCACGGTGGTGGACCGGGCTCGTGGTCGCGGTGCTGCTGGCTGCGGGCTACGTGCTCGACTCCTCCGACGGCCAGCTCGCGCGATTGCGGGGTGGCGGGTCGCGCTCGGGCGAGTGGCTGGACCACACCATCGACTGCTTCAAGACCGCCAGCCTGCACCTGGCCGTGCTGGTGTCCTGGTATCGCTTCGGGTGGGTCGCCGACAGTTGGCTCCTGGTGCCGCTGGGCTTCGAAGTGGTTGCCGTGGTGACGTACTTCGGGCTGATCCTGATGCCGACCCTGCGCCCGGCTCCGACGGCTCTCGGCGCGCCATCGGTGGCGGTCCGCGAGCACCCGTTGCGCACGTGGGCGCTGCTGCCGATGGACTACGGCGCGCAGTGCTGGATGTTCGTGCTGCTCGGCTTCGGGATGGTCTTCACCTGGACCTACGCGCTGGTCTTCGCCTGCAACGCCGCCGCCCTGGCCCTCGCGCTGCGCAAGTGGTGGCGTGAGCTGCGCGTGCTGGACGGGTCGTGATGGGCGACCTCTCCCGGCTTGCCGTGGTCGTGGTCGGCTACGGCGACCCTTCGCTGCTCGAGCGCCACACGGCCCCGGTCGCCGCGGCACTCCGGCCCGCGCGGATCGTCGTGGTCGACAACCACTCGACCGACGCCAACCGGGCCACGGTCCGCGCTCTCTGCGACCGCGAGGGCTGGACCGGCGTCTTCCCCGGCTCCAACACCGGCTTCGGCGCCGGCTGCAACCTGGGCGCCGCGGCCGCGCTGGCCGAGGGCGCCGAGGTGCTGCTCTTCCTCAACCCGGATGCCACGATCGATGCCGAGTCGGCCGTACGCCTCATGGCCGCCGTCGAGGCCGAGCCGCTCCTCCTCGCCGCGCCGACCGTGCTCGGCCCGGACGGAGAGGTCGCCTCCGCGGGTGTCGACCTCGACCTCGACACCGGGACGATGCGCCCCTGGCGACGTCGTGCCGAGCACCCCGGCGCCGCGACGCTCCCTTGGGTCACCGGCGCCTGCTTCGCGGTCACGCGTGAGCTCTGGGAGCGGCTGGCCGGCTTCGACGAGCACTACTTCCTCTACTGGGAGGACGTCGACCTGTGTGCCCGGGTCCGGGCCTTCGGCGGCCGGGTCACGGTCGTCGACGGAGCCGCCGCCGTCCATGCCGGCGGCGGCACCCAGCGCGCCGAGGGGTCCCGCGCCAAGTCGCCGGCCTACTACTACTTCAACGTCCGCAACCGCGCCCTCTTCGCGCGGACCTGGCTCAGCCAGGAACGCGAGCGGGCCTGGCGTCGTGGGGCGGTCGGGGCCGCGTACGAGATCCTGATGCGGGGTGGGCGCCGCCAGCTCCTGCACCCCGTGCGGCCCCTCTCCGCGGTCGCTCGAGGGCTTCGCGACGGCCGCCGCGACCGGCCGGTCCGGGTCCTGGAGTCGGTCCGCGAGCTGCGCGCGACGACCAACCCCTACATCGTCCAGCTCATCGAGACCCTGGGACGGCGCGACGACACCGACGTCATGCTGTTCGGCTTCGCCCGGGCGATCGCGGGCCGCTACGACGTCTTTCACGTGCACTGGCCCGAGCTGCTGATGACGTCGGCGAGTACGCCGCTGCGCCGCCTGGCCCGCCGCCTGCTCACGACGGCGTTCGTCGCCCGGCTGCGGCTGACCAGGACCCCGGTCGTACGCACCTGGCACAACCTCGCCCGCCCCGACGGCCTGTCCCGCTGGGACCACCGGCTCCTGGACGCCCTCGAGCGCCGCACCCGGCACGTCATCCGGCTCACCGACCAGACCGCTCCCCCGCTCGAGGTGCCGACCTCGACGATCGTCCACGCCCACTACCGCGACTGGTTCGAGCGGATCGAGCCCGCCGCCGAGGTCACCCCGAACCCGCGGCGTGCCCTCTACTTCGGCCTGATCAAGCCCTACAAGGGCGTCGAGCAGCTCCTGGAGGCGGTCGCCGACAGCCCCGAGGCAGACCTGGACGTACGCCTCGTCGGATCCCCCACCGACCCCGACCTCGAGGCTCAGGTGCGTGCCGCGGTGGCCGCCGACCCCCGGGTGAGCGCCGACCTGAGCTACGCCGACGACGCCACCCTTGCCGCCGAGATCGCCGCGGCCGCCCTGGTGGTGCTGCCCTACAAGGCGATGCACAACTCCGGTGCTCTGCTGCTCGCCCTTTCCCTCGACACCCCGGTGCTGGCGCCCGACAACGAGGTCAACCGCCGCCTGGCCGAGGAGGTCGGTGAGGGCTGGCTCCATCTCTTCGAGGACACCCTCACCATCGACGACCTGGAGCGCGCACTGAAGTCCGTCGCCACCGACCCACCGGCCGGCCGACCTGATCTGTCGGCACGAGAATGGCCCCGGTCGGCCGAGCTGCATGCAGCTGCGTTCCGGGCTGCGCTTCTGCCCTGACGGGCACCGGCTACCATCGGAGCCATGTCGAGTCCCGAATCGGACAGGTCGGGGGCTGCCGGTCACACCGCCAGCCCCGTGAAAATCTGAGCATTCCGCCCGCGATCTGAGCGGGCGTGCTCGGCCTGCCCCGGGCCACCGGCCGTGGTGACCAGAAGGACCATCTTCTGACCACTCACCTCGGAGCACTCGATGCCTTTCGCCCTCTACATGCTTGCCCTGGCGGTCTTCGTCATGGGCACCTCGGAATTCATGCTCGCGGGCCTGCTGCCCGCGATCGCCACCGACCTCGACGTCACCGTCGGCACCGCAGGACTGCTGACCTCCGCCTTCGCCGTCGGGATGGTCGTCGGCGCACCGCTGATGGCTGCCTTCGCCCGCCGCTGGCCCCCGCGTACGGCGCTGCTGGTCTGCCTGCTGCTGTTCGCCGCGTGCCATGTGATCGCCGCGGTCACCTCCCAGTTCCCGATCCTCCTCGTCGCCCGGGTGCTCAGTGCCCTCGCCAACGCGGGCTTCCTCGCGGTCGCACTGTCCGCGGCGACCACACTGGTGCCGGACGACAGGAAGGGCCGCGCCCTCGCCATCCTGCTGTCCGGTACGACGATCGCCACCGTCGTCGGCGTTCCCGCCGGAGCCCTCCTCGGCGCCGCCGCCGGATGGCGCACGACGTTCTGGGCGATCTCGCTCCTGTGCGTCCCCGCCGCGCTCGGCATCCTGCGCGGCGTCACGGAGACTCGAAGCCGAGCCGATGACGGCACCGGTTCGCCGAGGCTCCGCGCCGAGCTGGCTCAGCTGCGTTCGCGCCGTCTCCTCCGCGCGATGACCCTCGGTGCCCTGGTCAACGGCGCCACCTTCGCCGCCTTCACGTTCCTGGCGCCGGTGGTGACCGAGACGGCAGGACTGGCGGACGTCTGGGTCTCCGTGGTGCTGGTGATGTTCGGCGTCGGGTCGTTCTTCGGAGTCACGGTCGCAGGACGGCTGTCGGACACCAGGCCGGTCCTGGTGCTCGCCATCGGCGGCCCCCTGCTGCTGGCAGGCTGGATCGGGCTCGCCCTGAGCGCGTCGAACCCCGTGCTCCTCGTCGCCCTCGCCCTGGTCCAGGGAATGCTGTCGTTCGGCGTCGGCAGCACCCTGATCGCGCAGGTGCTCTACGCCGCCTCGGCCGCCCCGACGATGGCAGGCTCGTACGCCACCGCCGCCCTCAACATCGGCGCCGCGGCAGGCCCCGTCCTCGGCGCGCTCGGGCTCGCGGCCGGCGTCGGCAGGCTCGCACCCGTGTGGGTCGCAGCCGGTCTCACCGCCCTCGCTCTCGTGGTCATGCTCCTGTGGAAGCCGAGTGGTGGTCTCGGTGAGACTCGTGGTGCGCGCTTGCACTCAGGATCGTCTGGTGAACCGGATCGTGCCGTCGGGTAGCCGTTCGTGGGTGAATCCGGGCGCGTGAGCGAGCCGGTGATGATGCGGGCACAACAACACCCCGTCTTTGAGATTGGTTGTCCCTCCGGCGGCCCAGGGGTCGAGATGATGGGCATCGCACCATTCCGGTGGCATGTCACACCCCTCGGCTTGGCAGCACTTCTGCTGCAACCGGAGCGCTTTGCGCTGGATGGGCTGGAAGAACCTGCTGGCCCGGCCGGCGTCGAGCACTTCACCGTCGCTGCCGAGGACCCAGGGGATGATGGTGGCGTTGCAGGCCATCTTCCTGGCTTCGGCGGCGGTGATGGTGGTGCCGTTGGTCTCGTCGAACCCAAGGATGGCGGTCCCGAGCTCTTTGCGGAGATCCTCGAGGCTTATGACAACGTTGACGACAGTGGCGTCGCCACCGTGTCGGGGCAGTGCGGTGGGGTCGATGGTCTCGAGCAGCCGGGTGAACCCGTGGCCCAGGAGCCGTTCCCACGGCGGCAGCGCCGCACCCTTCTCCACCAGCTGCTGCTTACGCGGCTGGGCGTAGGCCTCGACCATGGTCTTGAACCTGATCCCTGCCGCGACCGGCAGCACACCTTCGAACCCGACGGTGCCGTCGTGGTTGTCCCAGATCCGGAGCGCGGTCTTCTGCAGCGCGCGTTGCTCTTCGGCGAGGAGTGCTTTGGCTTCGGCTTCGTCGAACCGGATCGGGTCGACCCGTTCCAGGATCCGTCGCCCAGCGATCCGGAGCTGGTTGGCGGTCAACCGGCAGGCTTCCTCGACCAACAGCTTCTCCGCCAGGACCAGGTCCTCGCGGGTGGCGATGGGGGCGGTGTCGATCGCGTCGAGGGCACGGGCGATCGCTTGGGCCTTCGCCTCGGAGAGTTCCCCGGCTGCGAGGCTGGCGGCGACCAGGTCGTATCTGTCCATCGCGCCGGCGAGCTTGATCTGGGACCGGGCCACGCCTTTGTCGACCAGGAGTTCTGCCCGCATCCAGGCGGAGGCGTCCTTGTCGCCCGTCTCAGCGGCGATGTCAGCAGAGGCACCCAGGATCCTCAGCTTCAACGCAGCCTGTCGCGCCTCGGTCTTGGCCAACCAGGCCAGCATCGCCTTCTTCTGGGAGGTGGACCAGTAGATCGGGTCCCGGTCGAGGAGTTCCTCGAGGGAGGCGTCGATGATCGATGTGGTCGCGTCGATCCCGCTGTCCAGACTCATCGTTGCCTCCTCCTGTCCGAGGTGTTGAGAGGCGTGTCGTGATGGGTCTGATTCTACGCTCAGATTGGATACCTAACCATCCATAGATGCAGGTCAACTGTGGTTTTCGCGGTGAGCGTACGGTCTCGTTCCTGTGGATGGTTAATGGCCCGACGGGCCACCCTCTGGCCCGCGAGACTCTGCCCCTCCGAACACGTTTCGCCTCCCGGCCACACCCGGGCCGCCGTCCCGATAGCCAGCCAAATCTTTCTCGACGAGCGCCGGTGTCAAGGATCGCCGCAGGCGACCGGCGAAGCCGGCGGCCGCAGGCCGTCCTTGACTCCGGGGCTCGTCGAGAAGACCGTAGAAGAAGGGTCGGCGGCCCAGTCCAACCCACAAGAAACGCCCCGGCAGGGAGGTCTCGACAAGCTCGACCACCGAACCGATCACTAACCTAAAGAAGTGCCCCACCCCCCACCCTGGATCTCGATCGCCTCGTTCGTGAGCAGCTTCGACAGATTCGTCGTGAGCCCGATCCTGGTCCTGGTAGCGACAACCTTCGACGTCTCCGTCGGACAAGCAGTAGCGATCGCCAGCGGCTACTACCTCGCCTACGGCCTGTGCCAACCCCTCTGGGGCGCCCTGTCGGACAGATTCGGACGGGTCCGCCTGATGCAGTGGGCACTCGTCGGAGCAGGGATCGCCGGCCTGATCTCAGCCGCCGCACCGACCCTGGCGGTCCTGGTCGCCGTACGCGTCGTCGCGGGCGCTTTCTTCGGCGCGATCGTGCCGACATCGCTGACGTACGTCGGCGACACCGTCGACGCGACGCATCGACAGCGTGCCCTCTCCGACCTGATGGCCGCGATGGCGGTCGGGACAGCGCTGGCCGCGGCCGCGGCGGGAATCACCGGCCAGGTCTTCGGGTGGCGGGTCGTGTTCGCCGTGCCGGCGCTCGTCGCCCTGGCGAGCGCCTGGGGTCTGCGTTCGCTCGCGGAGCCGCCCCGCGCCGGCACCCACGGAATCGGTGCCGCGTTCAAGGCCGCGCTGAGCAACCGTTGGGTGCTGGTCGTCGGGCTGCTCGTCTTCGTCGAGGGCGGCCTCGTCCTCGGTGTCCTCACCCTCCTCGCCCCCGCCCTCCAGGCCCAAGGAGTCGATGCGGCGCGAGCGGGGCTCGCGGCGGCTGCGTACGGCATCGCGGTCCTGCTCTCCGCCCAGGCCCTCAACGCCCTGACCCGGCGGCTCCCCCGCTGGGCGCTGATGGGGATCGGTGGTGTCGCGCTGACCATCGGGTACGCCGCGGCCGCGGTGAGCGTCTCGGTGCCCACGATCGTCGGCATCGTGGTGATGCTGGGGGTCACCTGGGCCTTCCTGCACACCTCGCTGCAGACCTGGGCCACGTCGATCGTCCCCGAGGCGCGCGGCACCGTCGTGGCCTGCTTCGCCGCCTCGCTCTTCATCGGCAGCTCGATCGCCGCCGTCATCGCCGGCCCGGCAGCCGACCACGACGAGTGGCGGACACTTTTCACCGTCTGCGCGGCGACCGCCGCCGTTCTCACCGTCGCCTGTGTCCTCGCCTACCGCACCTACACCACCCGCGAACCCGCACCATCGCCCGCTGACATCGCCACCGACGTCTGACGTGCCAGCTCGTGGCGATGCTTGCAAGCGCTGCGGAGGCTTCCCCCGGTCTGCTTCCCCCGGTCTGGGTGATGCTGGCAACCGAGCTCATCGTCATGGCCGACGCCGGGAGCTCGGCCCTGGATACTCTGCGCGAGTGAGATCGATGCATCCGTTCCGCGACCTTGCTCGCGAACGCGGCATAGCGCTCGACGAGGTCGAACGATGGCTCGAGACGACCACGCGCCCGTGCGCGAGTCTGGGCGGATCGCCGGACGGGCCGGTGGCCGGACGGTTCGGCGGGCTGCCACCGATGCCCGAGGACGAGCCCGTCCCAGACCTGCCGTTCCTGGCCGTCGTCGATCTCGCGGCCGTCCCGCCGGATGCGACAGATCTCCCGTTGCCGCGCGACGGCACGATTCTCTTCTTCGCGGACACGTCCGGTTCCGTCCCGTGGACTCGCCGCGACTGGTTCCGGCTCCTGTATGTCCCGGCCGGAACGCCGGTCTCCGAACGCGGCCCGATCGACGAACAGAGGCGGCAAGTCCACCCGCCACACGACCTCCACCTGGCGTTCGATCCCTCACTGCCCAACCGCGGCGACCACTACAGCGACACCTTCCGGCACGGTGATGAGCTGGGCGAGGTGTGGTGGGACGTCTCGGGTGACCTACAGACGGGTGGACAGGTGCAGATCGGCGGCTACCCCTGGGTCTGGAACAAGGATCCCGTGCATGAACACCACCACGGGCCGGACGACTGGGTGCTGTTCGCGGAGCTCGCGACGGACGAAGGCCTCCTGGGCAATGTCCATTGGGTGATCCGGCGGGACGACCTGGCCGCTGGCCGCTTCGCTACGGCTCGGGCCAGCTACGACACCGGCGGATGACGCGCCTCGTGAAGGCGCGTGGACCTCGCCCTGGTCAGCGCAGGTGCGCGCGGATCAGCGCCTCGTACTGGTCGGTGATCCGGCCCCAGGTGAACTCGGCGGAATGCCGGGCACGGGCGGCCGCGGAGAGCGACGCCGTGAGCTCGGGCTCGGACAGGAGCCGCTCCAGCGCGGTGACGATCCCGGCCTCGTCGGAGAAGTACAGCGCCGCACCGGAGGCGACCCAGCGGTTGTAGCGGTTGTCGTGGGCGATCACGGCGTTGCCGCAGCCGAGCGCCTCGACCAGGGACGGGTTGGTGCCACCGACCTGGTGCCCGTGGACGTACGCGACGGAGTGGAAGCGCAGCGCCGAGACGATGTCGGTGTCGTAGATCGCACCGAGGAAGACGACCTCGTCGCTCGCCGCCTCGAGGACGGCGCGCTGGTAGTCGTCGGCGGGATCGTAGGAACCCAGCACCACCAGCTGCTTGCCCCAGCGGCGACGGGAGAAGGCACGGACGACCTCGAGGATGCTGTTCTCCGGCACCGGGCGGGCGACCAGGGTGAGATAGGAGCCCGGTTCGAGACCGAGGTCGAAGACCGGCCACTCGGGTGCGTCGAGCACCCGCGGAGCGCCGTACGCGATGGTGGTGATCTTCGTCGTCGGCACCCGGGTCGCCAGATGGCGGGCGATCTCGGGATGGTCGGCGATCAGGTGGTCGCCCAGCCAGCAGGCGGCGCGCTCCTGCGTCCACAGGAACGCCTTCTCCGGGCCCGACCAGCGGGCCCGCTTCCACTCGATGCCGTCCATGTTGATGATGTTGGGGACACCTCGGGAGCGGAGCACGGTGTTGAGCATGCCCGTGTTGTAGCCGAACGTGACGCACACGCTGCCGTCGCTCGCGGCCTCGCGGGCCGCGTGCCGCACCGCGCCGACGTCGAACTCGATCGTCCCGCGCGGACCTGCGTGCCGGGCGGGTACGTGGACCCGCTCGATGCCCTTCCACGAGTCGGTGCGCAGGTCAGCCCCGGGGTCGTCGTCCTGGCAGTAGACGACCACGCGCCAGCCGCGGTCGGCCAGGTCCAGCCCGATGTTCTCCACCGCGGTCTCGAAACCGCCGTGGGCAGCCGGGACCCCACGGGTCCCGAGCATCCGCACAGTTGGGGTCACGTGGGGTTGACTCCTGTTGATCAGCCCCCGCGTTCAACACAAGGGGCCAATCCAAGAGCACCCGCGAGGCCTATGGCCGTGACCGCAGGATTTTTACCCGAAATGGGTTACGTCGCCGCAGGTCCTCGGGTCAGCACGAACTGGCGCAGCGCGTCCGGGTCGTCCAGGTCGACGTATTCGAACCCGTCGATCGCCGTCGGCGTCTCACCGATCGCGGACATCGAATCGTAGACCTGGACGTACGCCGCCGACTGCGGGCCCCAGTCCAGCACCTTGGCCGCGCGCTCGCGCGCCCGCAGCGCCAGCTCGACGCGAAGCTCGGGGTCGTCGAGCAGCGACTCGACCGCGTCGGTGAACGCGCCGACGTCGCCCGACGGGACGAAGAGCGCCGCGTCCTCGGCGGAGACCCGCGTCTCGACCAGGTCGAAGGAGACCGATGGCAGGGCGTACGCCATGTATTCCATCGTCTTGTTCATGGTCGAGACGTCGTTGAGCGGCGTCTTCAGGTCGGGGCACAGGCCGACGGCGGCAGCGCTGAGATGCTGGGCGATGAGGGCGGACCCTGCGCGTCCGGTGAACGTCACCACGTCGTCGAGGCCGAGCTCGGTGCATCGCCGCTTGAGGTCCTCGAGACAGTCGCCGAAGCCCATCAGCACCGCGTCGACGTCGGTGCGGCCGCGTCGGTGGACGAGCTCCTCCATCACCACCAGGACGGTGTCGACACCGTCCTGGGGACCCATGATCCCCAGGTAGACCAGGGTGTGCCGGCTACCCGAGGAGGGAGCCTCGTGGGGCCGCACCGGCCGCATCACCGAGGTGTCCGGCCCGCTGCGGACCACGGTCACGGCCGCCGGGGCCATCCCGCCGCGGGTGATCGCGACCTTCCGGTAGGACTCGTTGGTCGAGATGACGTGGTCGGCGGTGGCGTACGTCTGCTTCTCGAGCCAGCGCAGCGCTGCCAGCTGGGCGCGGCCCGAGAGCGACCGAGGCGTGCCGAACCGGGAGAGGAAGAGCTCGGGGTTGAGGTCGTGCTGGTCGAAGACGAACCGGACGCCGCGGCGCTTCCAGATGCGGGCCAGGAGCCAGTAGGTGTCGGGCGGGTTGCACGCCTGCATGATCGTGAACGGGCGGTCGCGCCAGACCCGGGTGGTCAGCAGCGCCGTGCGGATCCAGCAGTAGACGAACTCGAGCAGATAGCCGAGCACGCCGCTGGCCTGCGGAGCGGGACGGTACTTGTAGATGCGAACCCCGCCCAGCTGCTGGCGGCCGGGGTCGCCGGGTCCCTTCGGGCAGATCACGCTGACCTCGTAACCACGCGCGACCAGCGCCTGGCACTCGAGCCAGACCCGGCGGTCGAGCGGCACGGGAAGGTTATGGACGATGATCAGCACGTGCGTCATTGCCACGCCATGTCTCTGCTGGGCTGCGTTGGCCATGTGAGCAACGTTGACGAGCGCTGAGACCGGCTTGGCGGGCATACGCGGCATATCCCCGAATCCGGGGATCGTGGGCGGCGAGGCGGGTGCCGGCGCGGCTCGCGGCTCCTAGCGTCGCATCCTGTGAACCCGCTGGCCGAGCGCATTCGATCCGTACGCAGCCGTCCCCGGCCGGAGGCCGTCGTCGCCGACCGGCGCTCGTCGCTGGGTCCACGCGAGCTGGCCGACGCGGCCGAGGAGCTGCGGCTCGCGCTCGTCGGGGCCGCCGGTGTCCCGCGGCCGATGGTCGCCGTGTCGCTGCCGCTGTCCGCCGATGCGGTCGTCGCGCTCCTCGCCACGATCCTGGGCGACGTGTCGGTCTGCTTCGTCGATCCGTCGGCGCCCGAAGAGCACCAGCGGTCGCTCATCCAGGCGCTCCACCCCGACGTCGTCCTCGACCGGGCGGGGATCCGGACGGTGGCCTCGTCGTCTCGCGCCGACGCCTCGGCCGGGTACGTCGCGATGTCCTCCGGCTCCACCGGCGGCGGCCCCAAGGGCGTGCTGTCGTCATGGGTCGGGATCGACGCCTTCGTCCCGCACGGCGCGACCGCGCTCTCGCTCGATGACACCTCGGTGTGGGCCGAGGTCTCGCATCTCTCCTACGACCTGGCGATGACCAACCTGCTGATCGCGCTCGCCGCCGGTTCCTCCATCCAGCTGTCCGGATCGCTGGGCGACCGGCTCCGGCCGCTCGGCTTCTGCGCCCGCGTCGGGGCGACGCACCTGCGTCTGGCGCCCCGGTTCATCGACCTCGCCGCCGCCGAGCGCGTCGACGCGGCCCCGCGGAGTCTGCGCGTCTGGGGCTCCGGCGGCGACCGGCTCTCCGCAGCCGACGCCCGGCGCGTCTTCGACCTCGGGATACCGACCGTCGTCAACACGTACGGGACCAGCGAGACGATCGGGTTCGCCAGCGCCGCCCGGTTCGATGCCGGCGACGAGCTCGCAGCCGTCCACGGCGCGGTCGGGATCGGGCGCGGGACGGTCGGAGGATGGCGTACGTCGCTGACTTCCGGGGAGGTCGGGGACATGCTGGCCATCGAGTCGCCCCACCTGCCCGGCGGCTATCTCTTCGGCTCCCCGAGCGGTGCTTTCCCGCACTGGGACGGCGCGGAGCGGGTGCTCACCGGTGACCTCGGCGCCCGGCGTGGCGAGGAGCTCTTCTGCCTCGGCCGCGCGGGGCGCCGGGTGAAGCGCAGCGCGAGCTTCGTCGACCTGGACGCGCTCGACGCCGAGGTGAAGCAGGCCTTCGGCCTGGCCACCTTCACCGCCGCCACCCCCGAGGGCGGCCTGGTCAGCCTCGTCGAGGGTCCCGAGGGTCACCTGGACGACCTCCGCCGGCGGCTCCCGACAGTCCTGCGTCCCGACTCGGTCCCGGACGTACTCGTCCCCGTCGCGCAGCTCCCCCGCCTCGGCAACGGCAAGGTCGACCAGGCGGCCGCTCAGCTGCTCGCTGAGGGCGGGATGTTCACCGAGTTACCTCGGTGAGCGGTCACTGCCCTCGTGGAACTCCGCGAAGGAAGTGACTCCAGACCGAGTTACCTCGGTGAACATCACCCCACCTGCGCGCGCACGTACTCCGCCAAGGACCCGACGGACTCGAAGACCTCGGCGTTGATGTCGTCCTCGTCCATCTCGAAGCCGAAGCGGTCCTCGAGGACGGTGATCAGCTCGACCAGGGCGAGCGAGTCGAGCTCGGGCAGGGAGCCGAAGAGCAGGGTGTCTGCGCTCAGCGTGCCGGCGCTGTGATCGGTGCCGATCACCTCGGTGATCGCCTCGCCGACCCCGTCGAGGGTCGCTTCGGTGGTGTCGATGGTCATGGAGACTCCTTCGGGTTCTACGGGTTCAGGGACTCAGACGAGCACTTCGAGCGGCGCCGGGTGGCTGAGGAAGGCGGTAGGGCTGGCGGTGAGGCCGTACGCCCCAGCCTGATGGACCAGGACGAGGTCGCCCACCTCGGCGCGCGGCAGGCTCACCTTGTCGCCGAGCAGGTCCAGGGGCGTGCAGAGGCAGCCGACGACCTGGACGGTCTCCTCCACGGCCTCGGCATCACCGGCAGCCGCGGCGACCGAGATCGGGTAGTTGCGGCGGATGACCTGGCCGAAGTTGCCGGAGGCGGCGAGCTGGTGGTGCATGCCGCCGTCGACGATCAGGAAGGTCGTGCCGCGGGAGATCTTGCGGTCGACGACGCGGGTGACGTAGACCCCGGCCTCGCCGACCAGATAGCGACCGAGCTCGATGACGACCTGTGCGGACGGCAGCGCAGGACGTACCCGGCCGGCGAGCAGCTCCTCGAGGCGCGACCCGACCAGCGGGAGATCGAGAGGCTGATCCTGGGTGTAGTAGGGGATGCCGAAGCCGCCGCCGATGTTGAGGTAGGTCATCTCCGCGGGAAGGTCGTCGGAGAGCCGCAGCACGAGGTCGACCGTGCGTTCCTGAGCCTCCGCCAGGATCGATGCGTGCAGGTTCTGGGAACCGGAGAAGACGTGGAAGCCGGCCACCTCGACATCGCGGTCGTGCAGGACCTTGAGCAGCTGCGGCACCGTCTCGGCGTCGACCCCGAACTGCTGCGCGCCGCCGCCCATCCGCATCCCCGAACCCTTGACCTCGAAGTCCGGGTTGATGCGCACCGCCACCCGCGGCCGGATCCCGAGCCGCTCGGCGGCCTCGACGAGTCGGTCCGCCTCCAGCGGCGACTCGATCTCGACGAGCACACCCGCAGCGACCGCAGAAGTCAGCTCGGCGACCGACTTCCCGGGTCCCGCGAAGCTCACCGACCCCGGCGCGATCCCGGTGTCGAGCGCCACCCGCATCTCGGCCCCCGAGGCGACGTCCAGAGCGTCGACGGACCGGGCCAGGTGCTGCACCACGGCGGGCATCGGGTTGGCCTTGACCGCATAGCTCAGGTGCACGTCCCCCGGCAGCGCGGAGCGCAACGAGGCGACCCGGGCGTCGATCGCGGCCCGGTCGTAGGCGAAGAACGGTGTCGATCCGACCCGCTCCGCCAGCAGCCGCACGGGAACGCCGCCGACGGTCATACCGATGACGTTCGGCATCTCACCACTCCAGACATGTCAGCTCGCTGTACAGGTAGTCGACCCTGGCCGGATCCAGGGCGTCGCTGCGCAGCATCTTCGGCCGCGACCGCGACAGCCGGCGGGAGCCGACCGGAGGACCACCGGCGACCCGGTGCTCGATCAGGGTCGCCGCGGCGCCGTGCTGCCGCAGCAGGTGCGTGGCCAGCCGCGGCGCGTGCCGCCGCAGCAGCTCCGGGTTGCTCGCGTAGAGGACGGAGGCGAAGGCACGTACGCCCTTGCGGGTGTCCTTGCGAGCCACGACGTAGCAGTGCTCGGAGCCGGTGCTCAGCACCACGTGCCGGGCGGCTGCCGCGGCGCGATGGTCGGCGTAGAGGTCCCGCTCCTCCCCCTGCAGAACCGAGTCCAGTACGTCGGGACGGCTGCTCACCCGCACCCCACGCCGCCCCGGCAGGGGCACCGCCGGCACCAGCGAGGTGGTCGTGTCGAGATCGGTGAACTTGAGCTTCCGGTTGAGCGCGATCACGTTGCCCGAGGGCGAGAAGTCGGTGAACTCGTAGCCCGGCTGCTTGAGCAGCGTGGTCAGCAGCCGCAGCCCCTGGTGCCGGTGGCTGTCGAGCACGCACCAGGCGCCCAGGTTGCAGACCTGAAGCGTGTCCGAGCCGACCCGCCGCTCGGAGTAGTAGGCGAGGTAGGCGCCGACCACCCGCTCGCCCTCGGTGAGGAAGAACCCGTGGTTGGGCTGGGGTACGTCCCACGGCACCCGCAGCGCCTGGGTCCACTCCAGCTCCTGGACCCGCGGGTTCAGCTCCCGGCGCAGGAACCCGGACACGGCCGGGAGGTCCTCGGCCGTGATCGGGGCGAGCACGGCCTTCATGCGCTCGCCACCCACTCCGGGCCACGCGGGGCGCTCATCCGCCGGGGGCTGAGGAGGGTCCGCACGGCACGGCGCGAGGTCTGCTTGCCGAGCAGCGCCCGGCTGCCTTCGCGGGCCAGCACCATCAGCCAGTACGCCGCACCCTGGACCCGCCCGCGACGCGCCGTGAAGAGCCGGACCCGGTTGGCCACCAGCAGCGCCCACAGCCCGGGCGAGGTGGTGGACTCGCCGCCGAGATGGACCGCACGGGCGGCCGGGACGTACCGCACCCGGAAGCCCCGGTCGCGGGCGCGCAGGTGGAACTCGGTCTCCTCGGAGTAGAGGAAGTAGGACTCGTCCCACGGCCCGCACGCGCGCCAGCACGAGGCGCTGATCAGCTGGGTGGAGCCCTCCGCCCAGTCGGTGTCCTGGGCCCGTTCGTACTCCGCGGGAGACGCCACGATCTCTCCGGCCCAGCGGACCCGCCCCGCCCGGTTGGCGCCCACGACGGCGTCGGCGAAGGCCCTGGTCAGGCTCGGCGCGCCGCGCATCGACTCGATCAACCGGCCCTCGGCGTCGACCAGGTGCGGGACCGCGACACCGACACCGGCCCCGAGCTCGCGGGCCAGCGCGGCGACGCAGCCGGGTTCGAGGCGTACGTCCGGGTTGAGCACCAGCACCGCGTCGAATCCCGGCCCGGCAGCCGCGACACCTGCGTTGATCCCGGCCGCGTAGCCGCCGTTGCGACCGGTCTCGACGACGGTCGCCTGCGGGGCGAGGCGGCGGGCAACCGCCACGGTGTCGTCGGTGGAGGCGTTGTCGACGATCACCAGCCGCCACCCGAGACCGGCGAGCCCACCCGGCAGGGAGCCGACGAGGTCGGCCAGCAGGTGAGCGCTGTTGTAGGTCACCACCACGACAGCGACGGTGTGGACGAGATGCGGCACGTGATCGAGTCTCGGCGGCATCCACCCCCGCTGGAACGCCTACCCGACCGCAGATCCCCCGTATCAGGTAGGCCGCCGACGACACGGGCCACCTCAGCCCTCGGCTGCCTAGCGTGGAGGACATGCCCGCCCACGTGACCAACATCTGCTTCCACGGCATCGGCGAGCCCGAGCGCGAGCTCGAGCCGGGCGAGGACCGCTACTGGATCAGCCAGGACGCCTACGAGGACATCCTCGACGCGCTCGCGGGCCGGCCCGACGTGCGGATCAGCTTCGACGACGGCAACCGTTCCGACGTCACGTTCGGTCTGCCGGGTCTGCTCACCCGCGGCCTGAGCGCGACCTTCTTCGTCCTCGCCGGTCGGCTCGGCCGACCGGGGAGCGTCGACCGCCTCGACATCCGCCTCCTCCGCGTCGCGGGCATGCGGATCGGCACCCATGGCATGGACCACGTCAGCTGGCGCGGGCTCGACCCCGCAGGCGTACGCCGCGAGCTCATCGAGGCCCGCGAACGGATCACCATGGCGGCCGGCGAGACCGTGGACGAGGCGGCCCTCCCGCTCGGCCGCTACGACCGCACGACGCTGCGGCACCTGCGCCGCCTGGGGTACGAGCACGTCTACACCAGCGACCGCGCCCACGCGGTGGCCGGCGCCTGGCTCCAGCCGAGGTTCAGCGTCACCGCGGACGACGACGGCGCCAGCGTACGCAGCCAGATCCTGAACGGGCAGGGCATCGCCAGGCGGATGGAACGTCAGGCTGCGGGTCTGGTCAAGCGACTGCGCTGACGGTCACGAGGTCAGCACGGTCCGGATCATCACGCGGTCGAACTTGCCGTTCGGGGAGCGCGGAAGCTCGGGGCGTACGTCGATGGTCGAGGGGACCATGTAGGGCGGCATCGCGCGGCGCAGCACGGTCAGCAACCGGTCGACCTCGATCTCCGTCTCCCCCGAGGGAGGCGTCACCAGCAGCACGATCCGCTGCCCGAGCCGGTCGTCGGACAGGCCGAGCGCCACTGCGTCGCGGACCAGACCGGTGTCGTAGACGACCTCCTCGATCTCGGTCGGGCTGACCCGATAACCGGAGGTCTTGATCATGTCGTCCAGGCGGCCGACGAAGTAGAGGAAGCCCTCCTCGTCGGCCACGACCCGGTCGCCGGACCACACGCACAGCTCCGGCGTACGCCACGACGCCTGCTCCCGCGGCAGCGGCCGGAACCGCTCGGCGGTCCGCACCGGATCGCCCCAGTAGCCCTGGGCGACGAGGGCGCCGCGATGGACCAGCTCCCCCTCCTCGCCGGGCTCGCACGGTGTCCCGTCGGGACGCACGACGAGGACCTCGGCGTCGGGGATGGCCTTGCCGATCGAGTCCGGCCGGCGGTCGACCTCGGCCGGGTCGAGATAGGTGGAGCGGAAGGACTCGGTCAGCCCGTACATCAGGAACGGCTGCGCCGTCGGGAAGTGTTCGCGGAGCCGTTGCAGCGTCGCCCGCGGCATCCGTCCGCCGGTGTTCGCGAAGTAGCGCAGGCGGGCTCGCGCCTCCGGCGGCCATTCGACGCCGGCGAGCTGCAGCCACAGCGGTGGCACACAGGTCAGCCCCGTCGCACCGTAGGTCTCGCAGAGCGCGGGAACCTCACCGGGCAGCAGGTAGTTCATCAGCACCACGTGCGCGCCGACGGCGAAGGCGGTCGTGATCTGGCTGAGCCCGGCGTCGAAGCTGAGCGGTAGCACCGAGAGGATGACGTCCTCGGGCCCGTTGCCGAGGTAGCTGCTGACACTCTCCGCACCCACGACGAGGTTGCGGTGGCTCAGCACCACGCCCTTCGGTCTCCCGGTGCTGCCCGAGGTGTAGAGGATCGCGGCCAGGTCCTGGTCGATCGTCGCATCGGCAGGCGCGGAGACGCCGGCCGGGAACACGTCGACCCAGGCATGCACCTCGATGTCGAGCGCGATCTCGTCAGGGGTCCCGTTCCCGACGAGGACGATGTGCTCGAGCGCCTCGCACCCCTTCAGCTCCTCGCGGAGCAGGACCAGCCGCTCCCGTGAGGTGATGAGCACCTTGACCGAGCAGTCGTCGAGGATGTGGGCGACCTGAGCGCCCTTGAGCAGCGGGTTGACCGGCACGAAGACGCCACCCGCGGCCGTGGCGCCGAAGATCGAGGCGACCGTCTCCGGCCGCTTCTCCAGGAAGATCGCGCAGCGGTCCCCGCGAGCCAGACCGAGGTCGCCGAGCCCGGCGGCGATCGCACAGGCCGAGGCCCAGACCTCGGCGTAGCTCTGCGTGACGCCCTTGTAGGAGAGCGCCGGGGCGTCGGGTCGTGCCGCCGCGTGCTCGCCCAGCATCGAGTGGAGCGCGGTCCTCATCGCGCCCGCACCGCGATCATCGACTTGGTCAGACCGAGGACCTTCTCCTTCAGGATCTCGGAGTCCGGGAAGTAGGAGCGCATCTCGGCCTTCCCGACCAGCTCGGTCCACTGCACATCGGCCATCGCCTCGGCCCGCGACGCGGGAAGGGTGTGGACCAGCGGCCAGCGTTCCGCGACCCGGGCCCTCAGCGCCATCGGGAGGAACTGCATCCCGGGGAAGAGCCAGTGCGGCTCGATCGGGAAGTAGCGGTAGGGCGTCTGCACCCAGTGCCGCGGCGCCGCCTGGCGGATCTGCTCGGCCAGCCTGGACCGCGGGGCATGGCCGCCAACGTGCTCGAGCAGGGAGTTGGAGAACACCAGGTCGTACGCCACCGGCGCCCCTGCCCCCTCCAGCGCCCTGCGTGCGTCGCAGGCGTCTCCCGTCACCGGCGTCAGCCACCCCTCCTCGGAGTCACCGGGCTCGGTCAGGTTGAGCACGACGACGTGCCCGGGACGTACGGGAGCCCGCAGCCACGACTCGCAGGTGCCGCCGACATCGAGCACCTTCATGTCGGCGATGTCGGGAAAGATCGCCGTGAACCTCTCCCAACGTCGGAGCCGGAGGGTGGCGCCCAGCGACGCAGGAGAGTCCACCAGGCGGGAACGGAGCTGGATCTTCACCCGACAATCGTCCCCGGCTACGGCCCCGCTGAGCGCCGCAGACAACCCCGATCCCCCGTATCAGGTAGGGGCGGACGCACTGCCTCGTCAGGGGGTCGCGCGGAGGGAGAAGGGCGATATACCGAGTCTGGAGGATGCTGTCGCCGCCAGGATCTGGGCAGTGTCGGGTAACGCAACGGCATTGCCTACCTCTGAACGGTGCAAACACATGCAAACCTCGGCACGTCGCGCCTCGGGACCAGTCCGCTCTCGGCGCTCCAGCTGGCCACGCTCCACCACGATCGGGGCCGTTCTGGTCGCCCTGGTGGTGGTCGTCGGCTACGGGACCAGCGGCTGTGGGGCCGGCGATCCGGACCAGCAGGCCGACGCCCAGTCGACTCGATCGTCATCCTCTGCGCCGCCCTCGTCCCTCCCGGCCACGAGCTCGGCGACGTCCTCACCGTCTGCTGACGCCTCCGTGGCGGGCCCGAGCACATCGGCCGCTCCGCCCTCCTCGGACCCGACTCGCCGGTCGACGGGATCGGCGCCGTCGAGCTCCGAGCCGAGCTCCGCGCCGAGCTCCGCGCCGAGCTCCGCGCCGAGGAGCTCGGTGCCCGCACCGGCCGCTGCGCCGGCGACGCGCCGGGTGCCGGCGGGGTTCCCGAACGCGGCGACCACCGGGGTGCCTGCCGGCGTACGGCTCCGGCCGTACACCGGCCCGTGCACCATCACGAAGGCCGGCACGGTGATCGACAGCAGGACGGTCACCTGCGGACTGAAGGTCCGGGCGCCGAGGGTGACCATCCGCAACTCGGTGATCAACGGGACGGTCTACAACGACGAGGCCTCCAACGGCCTGGGGTTCACGATCGTCGACAGCGAGGTCCGGATCGGCAACCGAGGAGGGACCGGCATCGGCAACGTCGGCTTCACCGCCCTGCGGGTGGAGGTCACCGGGGGCAACCGCTCGATCAACTGCTGGCGCAACTGCACCGTTCGCGACTCCTACGTGCACGGTCAGTTCACGGATCTGAGCGGGGTCGCGCACGAGTCCGGGATCCGGATGGGCTCCGGCGGCGTCATCAGCCACAACACGATCACCTGCGACGCACCCGACGTGCCGCCCGATGCCGGCTGCTCGGCAGGCCTGACCGGATACGGGGACTTCGCGACCGTGGAGAACAACCTCATCGAGCGCAACATGTTCCTGGTGACGACGGGCGGCACCTGTGCCTACGGCGGCTCGTCGTCGGGCAAGGCCTACAGCAACGCCAACCGCATCCGCTTCATCGACAACGTGTTCCAGCGCACCGCAGCGCGCCCGAACTGCGGGTACTGGTTCCCGATCGCGTCCTTCGACTCCTCAGCTCCGGGCAACGTCTGGCGGGGCAACACGTGGTCCGACGGCGGAGTCGTGAAACCCGGGTGACGGCTCCGTCGGTCTCTGCCGGACGAGCCGGTGCAGGGCGCCCGCGAGCCCGACCATCAGGATGAAGCAGCCCGACGACTGCGGGAACGCGAACAGGTCGTAGAAGGCCATCGCGGTGGCGCCGGCGAGGATCGCGGCGAGCAGCCCCTGGGCGAGCTCACGATCGAAGTCGGTCGCCGCGGCCTCCCGAGCGGAACGCGCGGTGAAGGCGGCGACCAGGATGACGGCCAGCAGGGCGACCATGCCGACCAGCCCGGTCTCGATGGTGTGGCCGAGATACTGGTTGTCGAGGATCCAGTACTGAGGCAGGAAGGTCCCGGGCCCGCGACCGAGCCAGGGGTCGCGGGCGATGAACTGGAAGGCCACCCCGTAGGCGTCGGTCCGCGAGGCCACGCTGGCGTCTTCGCCGGCGCCCACGAACAGCCCGGTGAGGACACCGAGCATCCCGGGCACCATCAGGTAGACCAGACCCGAGATCGCAGACAGGCAACCGATCGCGACCAGCCGCATCCGCCAGCTCCACCGGAGAGCGAGGACGATGATCGCGACGGCCGTGCAGAGGATGGCCGAGCGCGAGATCACCATGAAGATCGCGATCGCGACCACCGCCAGGATGACCCGGTAGAGCCACCGGCGGGTCGGGGCGTGCAGGGCGTACACGATCACCAGCGGCAGCACCATCGACAGGATGACGCCGTACTCGATGGGGTGGGTGGAGGTCCCGCTCAGCCGCGGCATCCCGCTGCGCTCGTACAAGCCGATCTCGATGCCCCGGGCGGAGAGCCCCGGGATGCTGATCCGGTCCACGAGAGGCTGCCGCGTCACGAACTGGGCCAGACCCAGCACCGCCACCAGCCCGATGCCGATCACCAGCCGGCGGGCCACCGCGTGCAGCCGGTCGAGCGAGGAGATCCCCTCGGCCGCGACCATGGCCAGACCGGCCAGGCCGATCATCCTGAGCAGCCCGCTGTCGGCCGGCGTCAGCTCGTTGCCGGGCATGGGGCCGGACATCGCCAGGACGTACGAGGCCATCACGGCCAGGAGGAGACCCAGGATCGCGATCCGTAGCGGCTGCACACCCAGGTCGATCCGGTGGACCCGTTGGACGTGATACCAGACCCACCACAGGAACGCGCCGATCGCGACGATCGTCGCCGGCGCGCCGGCGGTGCCCAGTGCCGGGACGACGAGCACCGACCGGATGGCGAGCAGCACGACGATGTAGACCGTCAGGATGGTCGCGGCATCGATCGACCGGCGTACCCCTGAGGTCGGCTCAACCGCGCTGCGCACGGGACGGCTGCCCATCGCGTGGCACGACCTTGGCGAACCCGTTCCGGGCGGGCGACCGGCCGTGCCCCTCCAGCGGCTCGACGTTGCTGCGTCCGGCACGCTCCTCGCCGAGATCTGCGGCCTCGCGGAGCTCTTCCTCGCGCTGGCGTCCACCGCCGCGGCGGCGTGCGAGCAGCAGACCGTCCAGCAGACCGATGCCGAGCAAGCCGCCGACCATGACGCCCGCGCCGGCCACGATCCCGGCGCGGAGCTGATCCTTGGTGACCTTCTGCGCAGTCTCGTCGACGGTGAGGTCCTGGACCGTGATGTATTCGCGGCGCTTGATCCCGAGGTCGTTCTGCAGGTCGCTAAGCACGCTCGGGACGGTCTCGAACAGCGTGTTCAGCGCGCCGACGGTCGCCTCCGCGCTCGGACCGGTCACGTCGACCACGATGATCGGCCCGCTCACCGCCATGTCGGCGTACATCTCGTAGCCGACTCCGGGGTGGCTCTCCGCGACGTCGGCGCGCGCCGACTTGGAGGTCATCGCGCGGATGAGGATGTCCCGAGCCGGGTTGAGCCCACCAAGGGACAGATACGGGTTGCCCTCGACCCGCTCCCCCGCGCGCGTGGTGCCTTCGGGCGGGAAGAGGAGCAACGTGCCCTGGGCGGTGTAGGACGGGCCCACCCGCGCCATCATCACCACCACAGCGACGACGGTCAGGGCCAGCGAGACGATCACGAGATACCAACGCCGCGCCAGGGCACCCCACACCGCGCTGAGTTCCATGTCCGATCGCCTTCGCTCGACAGTGGCTGACGGCATGCCTCGTGCCCAGCCACGGCAATCGTGCTGGCCTCCGGCCGCGCCGGAGCCGCACGCTCGCCCTCATACCCAAGACGAGGTACGACACCGTCGATCGTGGTCGCCGGAGCGCGACGAGGCAGAAGGTGTTGGCTGTGACCGCCCTCGAGCTCGTCGGCCTCCTGCTGCGCAGGTGGTACGTCGTCGCGGTCTGCGCACTGATGACGCTGGGCGGGGCGCTGATCCTGCTCGACCGGCCGCCGGTCTACTTCACCCAGTTCGAGGTGGTGCTGCTCCCGCCGAAGGAGTCCGTCAACCCGAACACGCTTCGCGAGGACCCCTACGGGATGGTGCCGATGGCGGGCCTGCTGGTCGAGGAGTACAACCAGGGCCGGCATCCGCTCAACATGAGCACCACCGAGACGACCCTCTACGGCGAGGGTCTCGACCAGGGCGTACGGGTCCGGATGCGCAACGTGGGCAACCAGTGGCTCCCCGTCTACAACCACCCGGTGATCGACGTGCAGGTCGTGGACCCGGACCCGACCCGGGTCGAGGAGGAGGCCGCCCGGATCGCGCAGGACCTCGACCGCATCCTCGAACGCCGTCAGGACGAGCTGGGGGTGCGCAGGACGTCGCGGATGTCCACGGAGATGGCACCGGAGGACGTCGTCGTCCAGGAGATCAGCGGCAGCCGGGGGCGTACGGCCGGTGGGCTGGCGCTGCTGGGGGGATCGCTCACGGTGGTCGCGGTGATCTGGGTCGAGCGCATCTCCCGCGCCCGCGCCGCGCGCCGGACGCAGTCACGCGAGTCCACCGGTCCCGCCGCCCGTGAGGCCGGCCGCGACCTCATCTCGCAGCGGTGACATCCGCAGGGCGCACCACGCCGGAGGCGATGGAGAGGTTGAGCAGGAACGCGACCGTGCCGGGCCCCGGGTGGTGTCTGCCCGCCAGGACGTCGTCGAGCCAGGCCGGCTCGACGACCCCGGTGTCCGCGAGACCGGCCACGGTCTCCGGGTGGGCGCGCCAGTAGGTCACCACCGCAGCGGCCAGGATCTCGCCACCGACGGGCGGCCGGCCGCGTCGCCGCACGCGCTGACCGAGCTTGCGACCGGCCTTGGTCACCGTCGTCGCACCGCGGCGCCACGAGCTGCGCCATCCAGGCGTGACGTACGTCTCCGGCGAGGGTCTTCCCTCCAGCGGTAGCCGCGCCAGCTCGACATCCAGCTCGACCTGGAGCCGGGCGAGGAACCGGGAGCGCGCCTTGTCCGCCGGCGCAAGCGCCCGTACGGTCGCGATCCAGCGGTCGTCCAGCATCGGGTTGACGATGCGGCGGCGGGCGCTCACCGGCGACTCCGTCGCTCCGGCCCAGTGCTGCATCCGCTGGCCCAGGTAGAGCTGGTCCGTGGCCTCGAACCACGAGCGACCGCCGTCGAGGAGTGCGGTCAGGACGTCGGCGTGGGCGATCTCGCGCGCCCGCTCACGAAAGGCCGGTCGCAGTGCCGAGGGCTCGACGGCTTCGTTGACGAACATCCGCCAGTCGGCGAGACGCCGTGCTCGTGCGGCCGTGACCGGGCCGTCGCCGTCGCCGCCCAGGTAGTAGAACCCGCGGGCCACCTCTCCCCCGAGGCCGGAGATCCGCGGGCCCGGCAGCGCCCGAGCCTCGGCGAAGTCCAGAGCCGCCCAGGCCAGCGGGTCAGCGCCGAGCTCGATCGCGCCGGCCGCAGCCGCACACCGTGCGTACGCCTCCTCCGGCTCGAGCGTGTCGAGGCCGTTCACCCCGATGATCTCGTGCCTCATCCCGTAGCGATGCGCCAGCCCGGCTGCGATCCGCACGTCAAGAGAGTCGGGCTCGCCGAGGGTCACCACCCGGAGTCCGCGCCGGCGCCGCGGCTCGATCGCGGAGAGGAGGAGTCGTGAGTCCTGGCCCCCGGTGAGCTGGAGGATCGCGTCGGGATGGTCGTCGAGGTAGGAGCTCAGGTAGCCGCGGAGCATGCTGCTCATCGAGGCGACCGCGTCGGCGAGATCGACGCGCTCCTGCTGGTCGCCGAGGTCGTCGGTGAAGGCGTCCAGACGAAGCAGGCCGTCGCGGATCTCGACCGACCGCCCGGCGGGCACCTTCGTCACCGACTCGAACAGGCTGCGCCCGCGCAGCTGCCAACCGAGCAGGCTCTGCACGGCGAGACCGTCGTGGTCCAGCGCCGTCGGCGCCAGACCGGCCAGCACCCGCGCCGACGTCGAGACCGCCGCCCAGCCGTCGCCGACGCGGTAGTAGAGGTGGCGGAACCCGAGAGCGTCGGTGGTGGCGACGACGGCATGCCGGGCATGCTGCACGGCGCCGAAGGTCGGCAGCATCTCCGCGAGCGCCTTCCGGTCTCCGCGAGCGAGCATCCGGGCGACGTCCTCGGGTTCGATCACCAGGTTCCGTCGTCTCAGCTCCTGCGTGAGGACCACCGTCCGGCCGTCGACCAGCGGACCGTCCACTCCCCAGGTCGCCGTCTGCAGCCCCGAGGGCGTGCCGTCGCAGACCGCGCCGGGCTCGACCGCCGTGACGGCCACGGCCAGGGCCGGCGGGCGGCGGGCGGGGGCCGCGGAGACTGCCGCGAAACCTGGTGTGGAGGACATGCACAGAACCCTAGGAAGGGCTCGGGGCAGCGCCGGCGCCATCGGCGAGGCGTACCCAATCCACGGGAGCGCCGTGGACGGTGTTCTCGATGATCGTGCGCACCCCCTCGCGGGTTCGGGCCCAGTTGTCGGTGCGTACGCTCCCGGCGGCGGCCGCCGCCCGGCCCGGGATGTCGGCCGCCTCGACGGCATCCGACAGGGCATCGGCGATGCCCCCCGGAGTCGGCGGTGCCCAGCCGACGTGCGGGTTGTCCAGGTCCGCACGGGCATCGGGAGAGGCGTTGACGACCGGTACGCAGCCGGCGGCGAGCATCTCCTCGGCGACCAGGGAGATGTTGGTGAACGACATCGCCACCCCGGCGATGCAGCGGTTGTAGAGCGCGTTCAGCTCCCCCGGGGTGAGGCGGCCGTGGTGCACCACCGGGATCCCGAGCTCGGGCACCGGCGAACCGTAGACGTGGATGGGCTGCTCCGGGTGGCGCTGGTGGAACTCCGCGAGCGCGATGGTGCCGAGCAGGTAGCCGCGCCGCGCCAGGCCCGGCTTGGCGTAGAACACGATCCCGGAGCGGGGCCCGCGGTTGTGCAGCGAGTAGACGCTGGTGTCACACGAGAACGGCACCAGCTCCGAGGCGACACCCAGGTCATCATGCAGCCGGCTCCGCACCATCTCGCCCAACGCGATGTTGGTGAACCCGAACCGGTAGGTGTCGGCGGCCAGCTCGTACTCCGACCCACGAGGCGAGAAGAGCGGCTCGTAGTCCTGGATGAAGTAGAGCCGGTGCAGCGGCCTCGTCGGCCGGACAGCGAGCACGTGCGCCGACTCCCACCCGGTCGCCACGCAGGCGTCCAGCCCGTCGAACCCGTCGTCGACCGAACGGACCTCGGCCCGGATCGTCGGCCAGGAGTCGCGGATCACCGCGGCCTGGGCGGCCGCCGAGCCATGGTGCCGGTCGTAGAGCAGCACCACGCAGCGGTGACCGGCCTGCTCCAGCGCCTCCACCATCCGGAACATCGTGGTGTGACCACCGGAGCCGGCCGCCGGCGGCGTGGTGAGCCAGCCGACCACGAGCGGGCGCCCGCTCGGCACCGGAGCCACGGGACCCAGCTCCAGCCGTGTGGAGTCGGCGATGTCCTCGGGCAGCAGGCCGAAGTCGAGGGCGCGCGCGTCGAGCTGCTGGTAGGCACGCCGTACGACGCGGCGGACCACGCCGCGTGGCCCTTCGCGACGGAGCTTCCCGGCGATGCTGCCGAGGGCGTTCCCGCTCACCGGCGCACCACCGACCTCAGGGTGTCCGCGACGATCTCCTGCTGCTCGGTGGTGATGCCCGGGAACATCGGCAGCGAGATGATCTCCTTCGCGAGCGCCTCGGCGACCGGGAACGAGCCGGCGCCGTGTCCCAGCCAGGAGAAGGCGGGCCACAGGTGCACCGGTGCCGGGTAGTGGATGCCGGCACCCACCCCCGCTTCCAGAAGCTCGCTCAGCACCCGGTCGCGGTCGGTCACCCGGGCGACGTAGAGGTGCCAGACGTGCTGGTTCCCCGGCAGGACCCGCGGCAGAACCACCCCGGGCAGGTCCGCGAGCAGGGTGGCGTACCGCTGCGCGGCCTCGTCACGCTCGGCGTTCCAGCCCTTGAGGCGCTCGAGCTTGAGAGAGAGGACGGCCGCCTGGACCGAGTCCAGGCGGGAGTTGGTGCCGACGTCGAGGTGCTCGTACTTCGCGATCCCGCCGTGGTTGCGCAGCGCGCGGACCCGGTCGGCGAGCTCCGCCGACCCGGTGGTCACCGCGCCGGCGTCACCGTAGGCGCCGAGGTTCTTGCCCGGGTAGAAGCTCGTCCCGGCGGCGACGCCGAAGGATCCCGCCGGGCGGCCGTTCCGGCTGGCTCCCTGCGACTGGGCGGCGTCCTCCAGGAGCAGTACGTCGTCACCGACCGCCTCGCGGAGCCGCTCGAACGGCGCCACCTGCCCGTAGAGATCCACCCCGACGACCGCGCGCGTGCGGCCGGTGACGCGGCTGGCGACGTCGGCGGGATCGATGAGGAAGTCCTCGTCGCAGTCGGCCAGCACGAGATCGGCTCCGACGATCGCGACCGCCTCGGCGGTCGCGACGAAGGTGTTGGCGGGGACGATCACCTCATCTCCTGCCCCGATGCCGGCGCCGCGCATCGCGAGCACGAGCGCGTCGGTGCCGTTGCCGACACCGACGCAGTGATCGACTCCGGCGAACGCGGCGTACTCCTCCTCGAAGCGCCGCACGTGCGGTCCGAGCACGAATGCGCCGCTGTCGCAGATCTCGGCGAACGCGCTCACCGCCTGCTCGTCGATGACCTGGTTCTGGGGCCGCAGGTCGACGAAGGGCACACTCGGGCGTGGGCTCGCGGTCATGACGGGTCTCCTTCCGGGAGGGGTTTCGGCTCGAGCCGGCGAAGCAGGGTGAAGCGTGCACGCCACCAGGGCAGCAGCGGCAGCGCGTAGAGGACGAGGACGGCAGCGGCCACCAGGAGCAACGTCAGGAACCGATTGCTCGCGAGGTCGCCGAGCCAGACGCACACGACTGCCGCCGGGACGACGGCGAGGAGCGGGACCGTGGCCGGCCGGAGGAGGTCGCCGGACCGGATCCCGATCTTGGCGAGCGCGCGCAGATACAGCGGCACCACCACCGCGACGACGACCGCGACATGGGTCCAGCCCGCACCGGCCAGCCCCCAGCCGGCGACGCCCACGATCATCGCCGGCACCATCGCGAGCATCCAGGCGACCTGCACCGCGAGGACCGCCCTGGTCTCACCGGCGGCGATGAGGAAGGTGGCCATCAGATCGAGGACGACCCTGATGCCGCCGAACACCGCGAGCCCGGCGAGCGCGGCGGCGGCAGGTTCCCAGCGCTCGCCGTAGACCAGCGTCACCACCGGGACCGCCGCCGCGGCGAGACCGAGCGATACCAGGGTGGCGACGGTGACGAGAGGCGCGATGCAGAGCACCAGGCCGCGGTTGCGGACCTGCGGTGAGGATGCCTGGGAGAAGGCGGGCAGGGCGACCACCCTGATGGCGGCTCCGAGCGCGCTCATCGGCCAGGAGGAGATGTTGAACGCCAGCACGTAGAGCCCGAGCTGCTCGGGGCCGAGGGTGCGGGAGACGATGAGGTTGTCGATGCTCAACAGCAGCCAGGAGAGCAGGTTCGCCGCAGCGAGCGGGAGGGAGAAGGCGAGCGAGTCCCGGGCCAGGACCGGGTCGAACCCCAGTCGCGGCCGGGTCCGGGTGACGACGAACAGGCCGACAGCGATCAGGCTCTGGCAGGCGATCTGGCCCCAGGCCAGGGCCTCGGCGCCGAGACCACCCAGGATCAGCGTGATCGCGACCACCGCCGAGGCCAGCAGACCGAGCCCGTTGATCCCGAACAGCGCACCTTGGCGATAGGCCCTGGTCAGCCGCGCGGCGGGAACGATGGTGAACCCGAAGACGGCGATGCTGACCGCCATCAGCCTGATCACGCCGACCGACTCGGGGCTGCCGAAGGCGAGCGCGATCGGCTCGGCGGCCAGCGCCATCGTCGCGCCGAGGGAGACGCTCACCCCGAGCCCGATGCTGGCCACCGTCGGGGCCCGAGACTCCATGTCGGGCGCGCGGACCAGGTCGGCGCCGAGCCCGAGGTCGGCCAGAGTGCTCAGGATCGTCCAGACCGTCAGCGCCACCGCGTAGACGCCGAACTCGGCGGGTGCCACCAGCCGGGCCACGAGGATCCCGAACAGCACGCTGCCGACCCGCATCGCGATGGTGCCGCCGAGGCTCCAGCCGAGGCCGCGGCTCACCCGTCCGGCCACAGGCCCGTCGGAGGTGGTCGCGGTCATGTGCCGTACCTGCGCTCGAACCGCCACCGCAGGTGGTGCCGCACCCGCGTGGTCGCGCGAGTCCACGGCGCCGGCTCGGACACCTGGCCCTCGGTCGCCTCGGCCCAGGCGCGGCTCCAGGCCCTGGTGTCCCGGATCGCAGGGCGTGTCTCGGCAGCGAACCGGAGGTAGTCGAGCAGTGCCGCGGAGTCGTTGTGCGCAGTCTCGCGGCCGTGGCGCATCGCCTCCCGGGCCAGTGCCTTCATCGCGTACGGCCGCAGCTCCTGGACCTCGGGGACATCCGGGGCGCGCTCCTCGAAGAGGATGTCGAAGGTTCGGCGGCGCTCGCGCAGATCGGTCAGCCAGCCTGCGTACTCGGTCAGATGCATGTTGGCGTCGTGCACGCGGTAGGCGGCTTGGATCGGGCCGTTCACCCGGCCGACGTCCCAGTGCACAGCCGTACGCAGCCACATGTCGAAGTCGCCCGAGTGCGGCAGGCGGGGGTCGTAGCCGTCGGTCTGCTCGAGCGCCTCGCGGCGCATCACCGCCTCGGGACTCACCAGGAAGCAGCGGCCCTGCCGCGCCGCGGTGCCGAGCCAGTCCCTCCCTGACCAGACCGACCAGGTTCGCGTCCTCGTGGGGCCGACCGGGAGCTCGTCGGTGAACGAGCGGGCGTACCCGTAGACCAGGCCGACGCTGGGATGATGCTCCATCAGCCCGGCGGCACGGGCGAGCGCGTCGGGCATGAGCACGTCGTCCGCGGAGACGAGCGTGACGTAGTCCCCGCGCACGCGGGAGAGCCCGTCGTTGTAGGTCTGGATGTGCCCGGCGTTCCGCTCGTGGACGAGCACGTCCACCCGTGGGTCCGCGGCGGCCAGCGACCGGGCGACGTCGGCGCTGCCGTCCGGGGAGGCGTCATCGACGATCAGCACGTCGACGTCGACGCCGTCCTGGGCGAGGGCACCCGCGACCGCCTGCGGCAGGTAGTGCCCGTAGTTGTAGCAGGGGATCACGACACTGACCGACGGGCGCGTCCGCAGCGGCCGGGGACGGTGGAAGCGGCGCATCAGACCGGCACCCGCAGCGGGCGCGCGGGCACCCCTGCCCAGGTCTCGCCCGCAGGAAGGTCCTCCAGGAGCACAGCCCCCATGCCGAGGACGGCTCCCGCACCGACGGTCAGGCGCTGTCGCACCGAGGAGTTCATCCCCAGATAGGCGGCCTCACCGACGACGACCTCCCCGCCCAGCGCGACGCCGGCGCACACGGTGGCGAAGTCCTCCACGATGTCGTCGTGGGTGAGGACGACGTTGGGCATGACGACGACGTGCTGGCCGACCGTGACCTGCGCGGTCAGCCGAGCACCGGCGAGCAGGACGCTGCCCGGTCCGACCTCGCAGCCGTCGGCGACCGAGGCGTCCGGATGGACGACGGTCGCGAACCGCTCCGGGGCGACCCGGTGGTCGAGCAGTCGCTCGACGAGGCGGCGGCGCACCCGGCCCGATCCGGCGCAGACGACCAGGTCGGCACCGCAGTCGGAGACCAGCTCGACAGGGCCGATCACCTTGGCCCCGCCGACGACGGTCCCCCATCGCTCGCGGTCGTCGTCGACCGCCACGATCTGGTCATAGCCGCTCGCGGCCGCCGCCACCTCCGCCGCCAAACCGCTCGCCGCGACGAGAACGAGCGTGGTCATCGGATGTTCGCTCGCTGACGCTCGGTCATCGGCGTGCTCCCCCCTGCCGGAGTACGTCGATGACCCGCGCCTGCTCCGAGTCCGAGATCTGGTGGAAGAGCGGCAGGATGAGCGTGGTGTCCGTGAGGTGCTCAGTGGCCGGAAGACTGACCCCCGACGAGACGTACGCAGGCTGCCGGTGTGCCGCCATGATCCCGCGGCGTGCGGAGATCCCGGCGTCGGCCAGCGCACCCAGCAGCCCCTCGCGGTCCAGCCCGTACGAGGTGCCGGTCTCGATCCAGAACGACTGGAAGTTGCTGGTCCCCCAGACCGGGTCCGCGACCGCGCGCAGCCCGTCGATCTCGGCGATCGCCTTGGCGTAGACCGCCGCCAGCTCGCGACGCCGGGCGACGACCTCGGGCAGCCGGTCGAGCTGCACGATCCCGACCGCCGCCTGCAGGTCGGTCATCCGGAAGTTGAAGCCGACCTCGTCGTAGGACTCCGGCGGCGAGACCAGGCTGGCGTGCCGGTCGGCTGCCGAGACGCTCATCGCGTGCTCGCGCAACGTGCGTGCCCGCGCGGCCCAGTCCGCGCGGGAGGTGGTGAGCATCCCACCCTCGCCGGTGGTGAGGATCTTGCGCGGGTGGAAGGACCAGGCGGCGATCTCGGCGCCGGCGCCCACGGGACGACCGCGGTAGGTCGAACCGGCTCCGCACGCCGCGTCCTCGATGACCACGATGCCGAGCGGGTCGCAGACCTCCCGGATCGCCTCCAGGTCGACCGGCACACCACCCTGGTCGACCACGATCACCGCCGTCGTCCGCGGCGTGAGCGCCTCGCGCACCGTCGCCGCGGTGAGGTTCCCGGTCTCGGGAGAGACATCGGCGAAGACCGGCCTGGCCCCGACGTAGACCGCCGCGTTGGCGGTCGCGATGAAGGAGAAGGACGGGACGACGACGTCGTCCCCGGGACGTACGCCGGCGACGACCAGCGCCAGATGGAGCGCCGTCGTGCAGCTCGAGGTGGCGACGGCGTGGGCGGCCTGCTGCGAGCTCGCGAAACGGCGCTCGAACTCGGCCACCCGCGGCCCCTGGGCGACCCAGCCGGAGCGGAGCACCTCGGTGACCGCCGCGACCTCCTCCTCGCCCAGCCACGGCTGCATGACGTTGACCCGGCTCATGCCGCCACATCCGTAGCGCAAGCGCCAGAATACGGACGCGGCGGCCTGAGGCTTATTGACGCTCGCTGACGCTCGCTCATGCCGCACCCCGCGCCGTTGACCGAGTTACCTCGGTCAGCTGTCGCATCCTTCGCGGAACTCCACGAAGCAGGCGCCCGTCCACCGAGTCACCTCGGTCAGCATCCCGCCGCCGCTTCACGAGCCACCACCTTGAAGAGCCCGGCCGGCCGCGATCTCCGAGCGCAGCGGCCGCCACCACTCCACCAGCTGCCGCAGCCCCTCCTCGAGCCCGATCGTCGGCTCCCAGCCCAGGTCCTCGCGGGCCGCCGAGATGGAGGCGAGCCGGCGAGTGACGCCGTTGACCGCCCGCTCAGGCCCGTGCTCGACCTCCAGGCCGGAGGCGCCCATGACCCGCAGCAGCGCCTCGGCGAGCTCGAGCAGCGAGGTCTCGGTGCCGGAGGCGATGTTGTAGACGCCCTCGGTGACGTCGGAGGCCGCCGCCAGGATGTTGGCGCGGGCGATGTCGGGGACGCAGACGAAGTCCATCGTCTGGCGGCCGTCGCCGAAGATCAGCGGCGGCCTGCCGTCGGCGATCCGCTCCATCCACCGCACCAGCACCTCGGTGTAGGCGCCGTGCACGTCCATCCGGGGGCCGTAGACGTTGAAGTAGCGCAGCCCGACGTAATCGAGCCCGTGCATCGCCCGGAAGGACCGCACCAGCCCCTCGTTGTAGGACTTCGCGGCCCCGTAGAGGGTGTCGTTGTTGTTGTGGTGGTGGCCCTCCGGCGTCGGGAACTCCTCCGCCAGCCCGAAGACCGAGGCCGAGGAGGCATAGACGAGCTTCGAGACGCCCGCGGAGACCGCTGCCTCGACCACGTTGAAGGTGCCGTCGACCAGCACCTCGTTGGCCAGCCGCGGCTCCTCGGCACAGAGCGTGATCCGGATGGCGGCCTGGTGGAAGACCAGGTCCTTGCCGGCGCTCAGGTCGTTGACGAGGTCGCGGTCGCGGATGTCGCCCTCGACCAGGGTGACCCGCCCCGAGGCGAGCGCGTCATCGAGGTTGGCCTTGCGGCCCCGGATCAGGCTGTCGAGCACATCGACGTGCGCGACCCCTTCGTCGAGCAGCTGGTCCACGATGGTGGAGGCGATCGTGCCCGCACCTCCGGTGACCAGCACGTTCGCGCCTTGCAAGGAAGTCATCGGATCAGCTCCAGGGTCGGGGTCTCAGCAGCCACCTCGACGAGGGCGCCGCGGGCTCGGAGGCTGGTCTGGGCCGCCTCCAGGACGGAGAGGACACGGAGCCCGGCGGCCCCGTCGGTACGCGGCGTACGGCCCTCCCGGATCGCGCCGGCGAACTCGCCGACCATCCGGGACAGGGCCTCGTACTCGGGCAGCGCGGGCGCCCAGGTGTCGCCCAGCCGGTAGGAGATCGTCGCGGCGGCGCGGTCCGCGATGTCCACGCTCTGCTGGACCAGGTCGACCCCGCGGTCGAAGACGCTGAGCCGCTGCTGCGGGTTCAGGTCGTCCCAGACCAACGTACGCCGGCTCCCGCCGATCACCATCTGCCTGATCTTGGTGGGGCTGAGCCAGTTGACGTGGACGTGGGCCATCGCCCCGCCCTCCAGCGGCAGGGTCAGGTAGCCGACGCACGCCTTGCCGGCACCCAGCGGGTCGGAGCCGTGCGCCGCGACCCCGGTGGGGCGCAGGCCGCCGGGCAGGACGAAGTCGAGGATCGAGAGGTCGTGCGGGGCCAGGTCCCAGAAGACGTCGACGTCGGGCTGCACCAGCCCGAGGTTGATCCGCACCGAGTCGACGAACAGGATCTCGCCGAGCGAGCCGTCCTCGACCAGCTCCCGGATCTTCTGCACGACCGGCGTGTAGCAGTAGGTGTGGTCGGTCATCAGCACGAGACCGTCGGCCCGCGCGGCTTCGACCATGCTCCGCCCCGCCTCCACGTCGTCGGCAAGCGGCTTCTCGACGAGCACGTGCTTCCCGGCCCGCAACGCCCGCTCCACCAGCGCTCGGTGGGTCCGCGCCGGGGTCGCGATCGCGACCGCGTCCACGTCCTCACGGGCGAGGACCTCGTCGAGGTCGGTCGTGGCCAGCACCTCGGTGCTGCCGCCGATCACCTCCTGCGCCCGGACGAGGTCGAGGTCGACCACCGCGACCAGCGTCCAGTCCGGTGCGTTGCGGAAGTTCCGGATCAGGTTGGGCCCCCAGTAACCGGCCCCGACCACTGCCACACCCAGCGGCGTCTGTGCGGTCATGACAGTGCTTCTCCCCAAATCGGCGATCGATGCCTTCGGGGTAGATCACACGCGATCCGCTGATTCCGCCCGCCCGATCCATGGGGTTATCCCCTCTATTCGGGAGGCCCGCCGGTGGTGGCGGTGGCGGTGGTCATCGTGGCGGCTCCGTCGTCGCCCTGACTGCGTACGTCGCCGTCGGGTCGCACCCTCGCCACCGGGCACACCCCGGAGACCTCGATGGTCGGCATCGGGCCGGCGATCGCCTCGCAGGGCAGGGACACCGACGTCCAGGTTCTCGACGTCGGCAGACCAGCGGGGTGGATTCACCCGGACGCCGGGCGGAACCGGACGTCCACGAAGTAGTTCGTCGAGTTCCAGGATCGGTTCGGGAATCCCCCGCCGATCGCGGACCGGTACCTGCCGTTGGCTCCGCCCGGCGCCGTCAGCGGACCGACCCGCCAGTCCTGCGTGAGCGCTGACGGTGTGGAGGCGTGACGGCCCGTCGGGGAGTAGTAGGACACCACGTACGTCGCCCCCGGAGTGATCGCGACCGGGGTCGGCAACGTGGCCGTCTGCCACCCGGTCGCGGTCTCGCCCGTGAAGGTGACCCGGGTGATCCGGGTCCCCGCGGAGGTCCACAACGATCCGGTGTGGGTGCCGGTGTTCCCGCTTCCCTTGTAGAACCGGATCGCCGTCACCGAGCCGGCCACCGAGGACGTGAACGCGGTGCCGACCTCGATGGGCAAGAGCTCGGGCGTCGACGCGTTCTGGGGCGTGAGACCGGTGAACAGCGAGACCTCCGCCGGGAGGGCCGTGGTGAACGACCATGTCTGCGTCGGCAGGCTCACCCCCTCGGTCGAGACCACGCCCGAGACGGTCACCGACACCGTCGTCCCGGACGGCAGCGCTGCGGACTGGGTGAAGCGCAGCGTACGTCCGTCCCCGCTCAGTGCCGCCGACCCGGCCACGGCGGACCCGTTGGCCGTGACCGACATGTTCCAGCCGTTCGCGACCGCCGCCGAGAACGTGATCGACGGGTTCACCGATGTCGCCACACCGGTCGCGCCCGGGCTCGGGTCTCGAGCGGTGACGGTCATCGTCGGGACGTACGGTTCGAAGACGACGTCGACGAAGTAGTTCGTCGCGCCCCAGGTGAACGTCGGGAACCCGCCTGCGGCGCCGTAGAGATAGCGGCCGTTGTTGGCCGCCGGCGCGGTCAGGTCGCCCGAGGTCCAGGCGCTGCCGAAGAAGCCGCCGGTGGCCGCGTAGTGCCCCTGTGGAGCGAGATAGGAGACGACGTACGTCGCCCCTGCCGTCACCGCGACCGGCTGGTCGAGCGTCGCCTCCTGCCAGCCCGAGGCTGTCTCGCCGACGAAGGTGACCGAAGCCAGCCGGGTGCCGTCGGCAGACCACAGCGACCCGACGTGGGTGCCGTTGTTGCCCGCCCCCTTGTAGAACCGGATCGCGGTCACGTGGCCGTTGCGTGCCGAGGTGAATGCGGTGCCCAGCTCCACCGGTGAGGCATCGTCCACGGCCTGCTGCTGCGGCACCTGATCACCGAAGAGGGTCTGGCTCGTCGCCGACTGGGCCCGGGTGCGGAACGTCCAGGTCTGTGAGGCCAGGGCTGCGCCCTCGGTCGAGGTCACCCCGGTCAGGCTGACCGAGATGTCCGTATCCGACGGGAGCACCCCGCTGGGGTCGAAGGTGATCTCGGTGCGCGCCTGGTTCAGTGACGCGGTCCCGGCGATCGGCCCGCCCGGACCCGAGACGCTCATCTGGTAGCCGTCGGCGATCGCCGCCGAGAAGCCGACGGTGATGTTGGTGCCGCGTGGCACCGACACCGCGCCCGGCGCCGGGCTCTGGCTGGTCACCTTCAGCGTCGGCGCGCCCTTCTCGAAGACCAGGTCCACCATGTAGCTCGACGCCGAGGAGTTGCCCGGGAACCCCTCGCCGTAGGTGTAGGCCCCGGCGGTCGAGGTGACGGAGATCGGCCCCTTGGACAGGTCCGAGGCGGCGAACGCGTTCGGCGTCGCCGAGTAGGAACCGTTGGTGTGGTACGAGGCGATGTAGTCCACACCTGCCTGGACCGCGATCGGCTGGGTGAAGGTGAGGGTCTGCCAGCCGGTGGTGCTCTCCTCGGTGAAGGTGCCTTGGGCGAGCGCCTGGCCGCTGCTCGACCACAGCGTGCCGGTGTGCGGCCCGGTGTTGTTCACGGCCTTGTAGAACTTCACGCCGGTCACCGTGCCGGTGACGGTCGGACGGAACCGCACCCCCAGGGTGAGCGAGGCACGCTCGGTGTCCTCCAGGATGGTCGGCACGTCATCGTCGTTGTAGATCGAGCACGGGCACACTCCTGGTGCCGCCGGTGGTTTCGCGGTCGTGAACGACCAGGTCTTGCCTCCGGTGAGCGGTGTCCCCTGGGTGTCGGTGGCGGAGAGCGTGACGGTGTGCTTCACGAACCCGGCCAGCGAGCTCGCGGGGGTGAAGGTGACCGTCCGGGTGGCGGCGTCGTAGCTGGTCGACCCGGCGACCGAGGCACCGACGGCGTCCTTGACCGCGACCTGGACCGAGGACGCGACCACCGGCTTGGAGAAGCGCGCGCTGATGGTGGTCGAGCGCGGGACCGACGACGAGTCCGCCAACGGCCACGGGCTGATCGCCGAGAGCGGTGAGTCGTCGGTCGTCGTGAAGACCACGTCGACGTAGTAGTTGGAGTTCTGGTGGGAGTTCGACGGGAAGGTGCCGGGGTTGGCGTAGACCCCCGCCGGGGCGGCCCCGTGACCGCCCGCGACATCGAGCGGGTAGGCCTCGAGACCCTGGGCACCGAAGGCCCACGGCTGCACGGCGTAGTGCCCGTTCGGAGCCGTGTAGGAGACGATGTACGTCGTGCCGGCGCTCAGCGCCACCGGGCTGGTGAACAGCGCCTGCTGCCAGCCGCCCGAGGTCTCCCCGCTGAAGGTGACCTGGGCCAGCCGTTCGCCGCTGGTGCTCCACAGGGACCCGGTGTGGGTGCCGGTGTTCCCGGTGCCCTTGTAGAAGCGGACGCCTGCTGCGTACCCGTCGGTGAGCGGGGTGAAGCGCAGGCCGAGCTCAGCGGCGCTGGGGTCGTCGGCGGACGGTGTCGCCGGGCTGGTCACCGCGGTCCAGGTCGTCGGGATCGCAGTCTGCCCGAAGATGCTGCAGCCGCAGGAGACGTTGAACGTACGCGTCGCGGCAGTGCCGATGTTGGCGCTGTCGTCGACCGCGCGGACCTGGATCGGAGTGTTGCCGACGCCGTGCTGGATGTATTCGACCGTCCACGCCGAGGTGCCCTTGCCGGGATGCCAGCTGGTGCCGCCGTCGGTCGAGTACTCCACCCCGGCGACGATGCCTCCGCCGGAGTCGGTGGCGGTGCCCGTCAGGGTCACCTTGGACCCGTTGGGTTGGGCCGACCCCGCCGCAGGTGAGCTGATCGTGACCGACGGACCGGTGGTGTCGGTCGAGGCGGCGACCTGCTGCAGACCGGCCATCAGCGTCGTCGGCTGCGCGCCCATGTCGGCGAGCAGGTTGACCTGGGCCTGCTGCATCGCCGGGCTGGCCTGGTCGTCGTTGTAGGCGCTGTCGTGGGTCGCATCCAGACCCCACGTCCACTGGACCGTTCCGGCTCCGAAGACCAGCGCTCCGCTCGGAGCCCGATAGAGGGTGATCGAGTGGGTCGTCGTGCCGTTGCCGACGTTGCGGCCGAAGTCGGTCATGTACTGCCCGTCGACGAACGCGGTCGTCTCCGAGGCCCGGATCAGCCCTGGTGGCCGGAATCCGTTGTCCTGATCCTCGTCGGACTCATAGCCCACCGTGTGCGGCGCCAGCGCCGTGGTGGCGCCTATCATCTGTCCCAGGCCCGTGTTGCGCCACAACCGCTGCTTGCCCTGTTCCTTGGTGACGGTCAGCGGCTTGTCGGTCCAGTTGGACATGAAGATCGTGCCGGTCAGGGCGTTCTCCGGCAGGCCGCCGCCCTTGCTCTTGGGCGCGTAGCGCGGGTCGCGCCAGGTGGAGGTGGACTCGTCGGCAGGGTCCTCCACGCCCCAGGCCTCCTTGTAGGTCACCAGGGTGCGGTAGGCACGCTTGTCGACGCTGCCGACCTGCGAGGACTCATAGCGAGTACGCCAGTAGACCTCGTTGCCGCTGAGGAACTGCAGGTTCACCCCGGCGTCGCGGGCGGCCTCCACGTTGGCCCGCTGGGCGCCGCTCCAGTACTCGTCGTGGCCGACGGACAAGAAGGTCTTGTGGTTCTTGATCAGCTCGCCGCGACGGTCGGTGTCGATCCCGGACATGTAGCTCACGTCGTACCCGTTGCGCTCCAGGAACCTCACCAGCGGGTACTCGTTCGCGAAGTAGAAGTCCCGGGCGGGGCTGTGCCGGGTCACGAACGGGCGGTTGTAGCTGAGCTTGTACGCGCGCCCGTTCTGGGCACCGTGGTAGAAGCTGGATCCCCCGTAGAGGTTGTACGCCTGCCAGGTGGTGTCCGAGGTCTGGAAGACGACATCGGAGCGGCTGGCGTCGTCGCGGACGATGAAGGTGATGTGGCTGCCTTCGTCGGTGTCGGCGCGGTGCAGGCGCGCGACGTAGACGCCCGAGACGGCGTCGGCCGGCACCTGCCAGGTCGCCGAGACCGCCCAGTTGCCGCAGTCGGTCATCTCGGTGGCCGACTCGCGCGTGCAGTTGGGCTGGGTCTGCGGCAGGGTCGCGGACGGAGTCACCGACGCGATCCGCCGGGCCCCGTCACCTCCGTACCACCCGGTGCGGTAGATCGTGATCGTGTACGCCCTGGCGTCGGTGTCGATCTTGAAGTCGATCGGGTCGCCGACGTCGACGCTGATGTCGGTCGCGAATCCCTGGATCGAGTCGTGTCCCGCCCCGTCGATGTCCCACTCGCTCGGCGGCGAGCCCGGTTTGGAGTTCTCACAGGCGATCTTGTTGCCGCCGGGACCACAGGGGTCGCCGGCGGCGTACGCGGTCGTCGTGGTGGTGGCCGAGAGGCCCGTGAGGATCAGGACGGTTCCGAGAACGGCGGCCAAGAGCCTGCGGCTCCCGGATGCGGGACGCATCATGTGCACGTGCTCCCTTTCTGGAAGTCAGGCTCGCGAGCTCTCGTCGCGTAGCCAGGTCGTGTAGTCACCGGCGCGGACGGCTCTGCGGGAGAGCCGACGTGCGATGACGGTGATCGTCAGGAAGACCGGGACCCGGAGTCCGACCGACGGCTGACGCAGCCCGAGCTTGATGAGATCCGAGAGGGAGGTCGATGCCTGGCGGGCGGCATGCTGGTCGGCCTGATGATTGCCGGTCGCCACCCGGGTCCGGCGTCGGACCAGGTCGGCGACCGTACGCGGCGGCTGCACCACCACCGACGCGTCCGTCACGATCCGGCGCTCCTCCGGCGCGAACGCCTCGGAGACCATCAGGTCGTCGTTCATCAGCCTCGCCTGTGCGTCCACCCGCCTCTGTCCTTCCTCGGACAGACAGAACGCGCCACGGCCGAACAGGCCGCTGCGTACGTTCGGGAGGCTCTCCCACACCCGGTAGTAGGCCCGCACCGGCCAGGACGACGCCTCCACCGGGACCTCGCGGAACGGCCCGGCGGCGTGCACCCCCGGCTCCTCGACGGCATCGACCAGGCGCAGCGCGTCCGGACCGGGAAGACGTACGTCCGCATCCAGATGGATCCGCGGGAAGACCGTGGACGCCGCGTTGCCCAGCTCTACCGCGAGCGCCTTCGAGGCGGACGCGGTCTCGAGGACACGTACGCCCGGGACCGACCGCGCCACCGTGGCGGTGTCGTCGGTGCAGCCGTTACAGACCACCACCACCTCGAAGGTGCCCGCCGGGACACCGTCGAGCAACGCGACCAGGTTTCCACGCAGTCCAGCCGACTCGTCGTGCGCGGGCACGACGACGCTCGCTGCTGTCGGGGAACGCTCCATATCCGGAGCATCACCGCCTCGCGACGGCCAGGGCGGGCCGGAGTCCCGCATCACCCAATATCGGTTACGGCGTGCCTGCGGCGCGGTCGGGAACGACGAAGTTGATCATGGTGCGGTTGTCGTAGTCCCGGGCGATGACCCGGCCCGGGTTGCCACCGACCAGGCTGCGTGGCGGCACGTCCTTGGACAGCACGGTGCCCGCGGAGATGGTGCATCCGTCACCGACCGTGATGGCACCCGAGATCACCGCACCCGGGCCGATCCAGACGTCGTCGCCGATGGTGGGGACGCCATGGTTTCCCGCGGCTATCCGCTGGCCGATGGTGACGTTGTGGTGGAGCACGCAGTTGCTGCCGATCACGGCCGGCCCGATGATGATCCCGGAGCGGTGCATGACGAGCAGCCCGGGGCCGATGTCGGCGCGCCGGCCGATCTCGGCGTGGTGGATCCGCAGGTTGCGCCGGTTCCAGAACCAGAAGACCCCGAGCGCGGCCACGCCCAGCAGCGGGCGCTCCTCGCGGAGCCGGGTCGCCCACCGTCCGAACCGGTAGCAGGCGACGCAGCGGAGCTCGTAGTCGGTCAGCCAGAACCGGACCTTGGCGAGCAGCGAGGGCCGCCGGCTGCCGAGGTTGATCGTGTACATCTTGGCCAGGTCGACGGTGAAGTCGCTGTCGACCTGGCTGACACGACCGGGCCTCACCAACAAGGCGGGTTCACCCGACAAGGCGGTCCGCCGCGGTCTTCCGAGCCACGTACGCCACCAGGTTGGCGACACCGTCGAGGTTCGCCGGCACCGTCTCCGCCTCGGTGACGTCGATCTGGAACTCCTCCTCGAGGAACTCGATCAGCTCCAGGATCCCGGTCGAGTCGATCACCCCGGACTCGACCAGCGAGTCCGTAGGCGCCGGCAGCCGCTCCTCGTCACCCAGAAGCAGGCTGTCGAGGATGAACGCCTCGATCGTTCTCTGTACGTCTGCCATCGTCTGTTCTCTCCTTGCTCACCTACGCAGAGCCGGCTCGACCGGCCATGTCCTTGCACGTCCTCTGTTCTGACAGGCGGCGTCCGGCGCGCGAGGTCACAGGCCCGAAACATGCCGACATTGGGTGATAAACGCCCAGGCGGCCGCCCGCCCTCCCGTTGCCGCCGACAAGCCTTGGCGATCAGACGCGCGGACATCTACCGAGGAGAGCCATGTGCGGAATCTGCGGGGTGAGCTCCGTCGGCGAGGCGCCTGATCCGGGACTCGTACGCCGGATGCTCGCTGCCCTGGCCCACCGCGGCCCCGACGGCAGCGGCTACTACCGCGACGAGCGGGTCGCACTGGGCCACACCCGGCTGGCGATCGTGGACACGGTCGGTGGCGTGCAGCCGATGTGCGGCGAGGACGAGCAGGTGTGGGTGACGTTCAACGGCGAGATCTTCAACCACGTCGAGCTCGCCGCCGACCTCCGCGCTCGCGGGCACCGCTTCCGCACCCGCAGCGACACCGAGGTGATCGTGCACGCCTGGGAGGAATGGGGACCGGCCTGCTTCGACCGGTTCAACGGTCAGTGGGCGCTGGCGATCTGGGACCGGCGCAGCGGCGACCTCGTGCTGTCCCGCGACCGGTTCGGCGTGCGACCGCTCTTCTACACCCGAGCCGGCGACCGGCTGCTGTTCGCCTCCGAGGTGAAGGCGCTCTTCGCCGACCCGCAGGTGTCGCGCGAGCTCGACCCTGCCGGGATCGACCAGGTGCTGACGCTGTGGTCCGCGGTTGCTCCGCAGACGGTGTTCCGCGGGGTCCAGCAGGTGCCGCCCGGCAGCTACCTCACCTTCCGGGATGGTGTCGTGACCGGCAGCACCCGCTACTGGGCGCCGTCCTTCCCCGCCCGGGGCAGCGAGCCTCGCACCGACCTGGCGGAGAACGCCGCCGAGCTGCGGGAGCGGCTGGTGGCCGCCACCCGGCTGCGGTTCGAGCGCAGCGACGTGCCGGTCGCCGCCTATCTCTCCGGCGGGATCGACTCGGCGGTCACCGCCGGCGCGATCGCCGCCCTCAGGCTCGAGCACAGCACGGAGGTGCCGCTGCACACCTTCTCGCTGCGTTTCGCCGACGACGAGTTCGACGAGGGCAGCTACCAGACCCTGATGGCCGAGCGGCTGGGCACGGTGCATCAGGACGTCGTGGTCCGCGAGCGCGACATCGCCGACGTCTTCCCCGACGTCGTACGTCATGCCGAGAGCCCGCTGCTGCGCACCGGCCCGGCGCCGATGTTCCTGCTCTCCCGCCTGGTGCGGGAGGCCGGGTTCAAGGTGGTCGTCACCGGGGAGGGCAGCGACGAGGTGCTCGGCGGATACGACATCTTCCGCGAGGGCCGGATCCGGGAGCTGTGGACCCGTGACCCGGCTGCCGCGGAGGCGGCCGTGGAGCAGCTCTATCCGTGGATGAAGCGCTCCCCGCACCAGGCACCCGCCTTCGCCAAGAGCTTCTTCGGCCGCAACCTCGTCGCCGGGGACCCGGCGATCTCGCACCGGCCCCGCTGGGACGCGACGGCCGTGCTGCGCTCGATGCTGACCACCGACGTACGTGAGTCCTGCGACCGGAGCCCGGTCGACGAGGTCGTCGCCGCGATGCCCTCGGAGGAGGCCGGCTGGGACCCGCTGTCACGGGCCCAGTGGCTGGAGATGACGACGCTGCTGCCAGGCTACATCCTGGCCTCGCAGGGCGACCGGATGCTGATGGGCAACTCGATCGAGGGCCGGTTCCCGTTCCTGGACCCGAACATCGCCGACCTGGCCGCCGAGGTCCCGGCCGACCACAAGATCCACGGCATGGACGAGAAGCACCTGCTCAAGCGGGCCTTCGCCGACCTGGTGCCGGAGGAGATCCTGCGGCGCCCCAAGCAGCCCTATCGCGCCCCGGACGCAGCGGCGTTCTTCGCCGGCGGCACCCCGGACTGGGTCTTCGACGTCACCTCGGTCTCCGCTCTGCAGGCCGCCGGGGTCTTCCGGCCGGAGCTCGTCCAGCGGCTGCTGGAGAAGGCCAGGCGCACGCAGGGACGCCGCCTCGGCAACACCGACAACATGCGCCTGGTGGCCGTGCTGTCCACCCAGCTCCTGCACAGCGAGCTGCTCACCCGTCCGGCTGACCGGACAGCTGCTCCGCCGGAACCGCTCACCGTCTTCGACACCGTTCTCGATCGCACCGGACTCGAGCTCATCGGAAGGACCTCAAGATGACCACGACCAGCCCACGAACAAGCCCTGGAGCAAGCCCCGTCGCAGCGTACGGACTGGAGACGCTCCGTTTCGACGAGGAGGCCGAGGCGAAGCGGATCGGCGACTCGATCCGCCGCTACCTGGTGGCCAACAAGCGCAAGGGCATCGTGCTCGGCGTCTCGGGTGGGATCGACTCCAGCGTGGTCGCCGCGCTGGCCGTGAAGGCGCTCGGCCGGGAGCGGGTCTTCGCGCTGCACATGCCCGAGCAGGAGTCCTCGGACGACACCATCGGGTTCAGTACGAAGCTGACCGACTCGCTCGGGATCGAGTCGACGCTCGAGGACATCTCCCCCGTCCTGGTCGGGCTCGGGGCCTACCAGCGGCGCGACGACGCCATCCGGCGGGTCGTGCCCGCGTACGGGCCGGGGTGGAAGTCGAAGCTCGTGCTGCCCAGCGTGGTCGACTCGGACGCCTACCGGCTCTTCTCCGTGGTCGTCGAGGATCCCGCCGGCACCCAGAGCACCCACCGCCTGACGACCGAGGCCTACCTGGAGATCGTCGCGGCGACGAACTTCAAGCAGCGGGCCCGCAAGGCGTTGGAGTACTTCCACGCCGACCGGCTCAACTACGCCGTCGCCGGCACCCCGAACCGGCTGGAGTACGACCAGGGCTTCTTCGTGAAGCTCGGGGACGGGGCCGCAGACGTGAAGCCGATCGCGCACCTCTACAAGTCGCAGGTCTACGCGATGGCCGCCTATCTCGGGGTGCCCGAGGAGATCCAGGCGAGGCCCTCCACCACCGACACCTACTCGCTGGAGCAGTCGCAGGAGGAGTTCTACTTCTCGCTGCCCTACCAGCGGATGGACCTGTGCCTCTACGGCCTGAACAACGGGGTCCCGACCACCGAGGTCGCCGAGGCCACCGGGCTCAGCGTCGAGCAGGTCGAGCGCGTCTACCGCGACATCGAGCAGAAGCGGCGTACGACCGCATATCTCCACGCGGCTCCCGTCCTCGTCGACGAGGTTCCATTGAATATCAACGAAGCTTGATATACCGTCGCAGGCATGAGCACTCCACCCTTCATCCCTGCCGACCATCTCGGCGCCGTGAACCGCGCCCTGTCCACCACGACCCGTGGCGGTGAGGAGCTGCGCGTCCTCGTCGTCGAGCGCAGCTACGACGCCACCCCGGACGAGGTCTGGGACGCGCTGACCACGAAGGAGCGCATCCCGCGCTGGCTGATGCCGGTCACCGGCGACTTCGAGGTCGGCGGCCGCTACCAGCTCGAGGGCAACGCCGGCGGCGAGATCCTCGCCTGCGACCGCCCGAAGCTGCTCTCCGTCACCTGGGACTACGGCGACATGAGCTCGTGGGTCGACGCGACCCTGACCGCCGCCGGCAGCCGTACGCTGCTCCGCCTCGAGCACTCCGCCCCCGTCCCGCCGGAGCAGTGGAAGGAGTTCGGCCCCAGCGCGGTCGGCATCGGCTGGGAGCAGATGCTGCTCGGCCTCGCCCTCCACCTCTCCGCCCCCGATGCCGAGAAGATGGACCCGATGTCCCCCGAGGCGCTGCCCGCGATGATCGAGCACACCCAGGGCTCCGCCGCGGCCTGGGTCGAGGCCGACATCGCCTTCGGCACCGACCCCGACCAGGCCCGCGCCGCCGGCGAGCGCTGCGTGGCTGCCTACACCGCGATGCCTGAGCCGGAGTAACGGGAACAGTCGGTTGCACGCCTTCGACGTCCTCGGCGACCCCGTACGCCGCCGCATCCTCGAGCTCCTCGCCGACGGCGACCGCACCTCCGGCGAGGTGGTCGAGACCATCTCCGCCGAGTTCGGCATCCGCCAACCCGCGGTCTCCATGCAGCTCAAGGTCCTCCGCGAGCACGGCTTCGCCAACGTACGCCCCGACGGCACCCGCCGCATCTACTCTCTCGACACCGGCCCGATGGCCGAGGTGGACGCCTGGCTGAGCCCGTTCCGCCGCTTCTGGACCCAGCACCTCGACGCCCTCGACACCGAGATCCGGCGGGGGCGGAGGGAGCGGGGACCGTCGGAGGACTGAGCCGCGGTGCCCTCGTCTATCCCTTGACCGCGACCACCGTGTAGTTCTCCGCCTCAGGGTCGAAGGTGCTCGTCTCGGGCTGGAGCCCCACCCGGCGCAGCTCGTCGTCGAGCTCGTCGTGCCGGTAGGGCCAGCTCGACAGCAGCTCCGAGCGGACGAGCACCGATCCGTCAGGATCCACCTGCGTGATCGCGATCTCGATGTGGTGCTCGTCCTCCCAGTCCGGCGCGATCTCCCAGCGGTAGACCACGACGGCATCACGACCGTTCCGACGGACGAGCCGGTCGCTGATGTCGAGCCGAGAACCTCTGGCCCGCACGAGCTCCCACGTGCGGGAGGTGAGCACCAAGCGCCCGCCACGACGCAGGAGCCGTGACATCGATTCCAGAGCAGCAACCCTTTCCCGCGCGCCCTCCGCATGATGCAGCGAGTTGCCGACGCAGAAGACCATGTCGAAGGTCTCCTCCTCGAGATGCTCGGGCAGCTCCTGCCAGTCAGCCCGCACGGTGCGCACAGGAGCGCCGAACTCCTCAGCCAGCTCCGCAGTCCTCCGAACCATCGCTTCGCTGGCGTCGGCCGCGACCACCTGCATGCCACGACCGGCCAGACCGACCGCCAGCTGCCCGGTCCCGCACGAGCAGTCGAGGACCCGAGCGCCCGACGGCAGCAACCGAAGGACGTCGTCGAACGACGCGGCGAACTCAGCCGGAGCCAGCTTCGCCTCCGAGATGAGCCACTCGTACACCTCGGCAAGCGCGCCATAACCGTTCACCACTGCCACCTCCGTCGCGCAGACAGACTCACCGTGGCTGTCCAGTACATCAGCGGAGCACGCCGGTCACCAACGGTTATCGGGACCGCATCCCGTTCACTCGTGCCACGGAGCACGATCCGGAACCCGACCGGCCTCAGGGTCTGCGGGTGAACCGGATCGTGCCGTCGGGCAGACGCTCATGAAGGTAGCCGGGAGCATGTGCCAGCCGGTGATGGTGGGGGCACAACAACACCCCGTCTTTGAGGTCGGTCCTTCCTCCGGTGCTCCAGGGATCGAGATGATGCGCGTCGCACCATTCCGGTGGCATGTCACACCCCTCGGCCTGGCAGCACTTCTGCTGCAACCGGAGCGCTTTGCGCTGGATCGGCTGGAAGAACCTGCTGGCGCGGCCGGCGTCGAGAACCTCACCGTCACCACCGAGGATCCAGGGGATGATGGTGGCGTTGCACGCCATCTTCCGGGCCTCAGCGGCGGTGATGGTGGTGCCGTTGGTCTCGTCGTACCCAAGGGTCGCGGTCCCGAGCTCTTTGCGGAGATCCTCGAGGCTGATGACGATGTTGACGACGGTGGCGTCGCCACCGTGTCTGGGCAGTGCGGCGGGGTCGATGGTCTCGAGCAGCCGGGTGAACCCGTGGCCCAGGAGTCGTTCCCACGGCGGCAGCGCCGCACCTTTCTCCACCAACTGCTGTTTGCGGGGTTGGGCGTAGGCCTCGACCATGGTCTTGAGTCGCGTCCCGGTGGAGACCGGGAGCACACCTTCGAACCGGACGGTCCCGTCGTGGTTGTCCCAGATCCGGAGCGCGGTCTTCTGCAGGGCGCGTTGCTCTTCGGCGAGGAGGGCTTGGGCTTCGGCTTCGTCGAACCGGTCGGGGTCGACTCGTTCCAAGATCCGTCTCCCGGCGATGCGGAGCTGGTTGGCGGTCAGCCGGCAGGCCTCTTCGACCAGCAGCTTCTCGGCGAGCACCAGGTCCTCACTGGTGGCGACCGGGTCGGCATCGAGCGTGTCCAGCGCCCGGGTGATCACCTGGGCCTTCGCCTCGGACAGTTGGCCGGCAGCAAGGCCGGCGGCGACCAGCTCGTACTTGTTCATCGCGCCAGCGAGCTTGATCGCAGATCTCGCCGTGCCTTTGTCGACCAGGAGTTCTGCCCGCATCCAGGCGGAGGCGTCCTTGTCCCCGGTCTCGGCAGCGACATCACCGGAGGCGGCGAGGATCCGCAGTCTCAATGAGGCTTGCCGTGCCTCGGTCTTCGCGAGCCAGGCCAGCATCTCCTTCTTCTGGGAGGCAGACCAGTAGATCGGGTCCCGGTCGAGGAGGTCGTCGAGGGAGGCGTCGATGATCGATGTGGTCGCGTCGATCCCGCTGTCCAGACTCATCGCTGCCTCCTCCTTCCCGGAGTGTCCAGAGGCGTGTTGTGATGGGTCTGATTCTACGCTCAGATTGGATACCTAACCATCCATAGGTGCAGGTCACCCCTGGTTTTCGCGGTGAGCGTACGGCGTCGTTCTTGTGGTTGGTAAGTGGCCCGAAGCGCCACCCTTCATCCCGCGAAACCTTGCCGTCCCGAGCAGAGATCGCCTCCCGGCCACACCGGGGCCGCCGTCCCGATAGCCAGCCAAGTTTTTCTCGACGAGCCCCGGTGTCAAGGATCGCCGAAGGCGACCGGCGAAGCCGGCGGCCGCAGGCCGTCCTTGACTCCGGGGCTCGTCGAGAAGACCGTAGAAGGAGGGTCGGCGGCCCAGGCCAGCCCAGCAAAACCGCCCCGGCAGCCCGACCCTCACCCAACCGCCCCGCGGCCCGCCACCACCTTCACCACTTCAACAGCAACAGCAGCAGCCCCAGCCTCGTTGAGGTGACCACGGTCGCGGGTCAGGTTCTCGTTGAGCACGTAGTAGGTGCTCCCGTCCTTGCTGCGTTCCCCGGTCCCCGCGGCCTCCACGGCGGCGATGTCGACGAGACGGCCGGTGGCGGCGTACTGGTCCCGGATCATCGCGTTGTAGCGCTCCCGAGCGACGTTGTCGGCCGGTCCCATCTCGTCGTCACGACCCAGGACCGCCTTGATCTTGGACTTCCAGCTGCGGTCGGCGGTGAGCGGCACGGTCGTGTAGAGGAAACGTACGTCGGGATGAGCGGCCTCGACCTCGGCCATCGTCGACACATAGCCGTCGAAGACGGCCTCGACGTCGGTGGCCGCGGTGATGTCGGCGTAGCAGAGCTTCATCAGCGCCACGTCGACGTCCTTCCCGGCGGCGCTGTCCATCACCTCGGTGAACGCGGCGAGCTTGCTGGTGGGGTCCCCGTTCACCCCGATGTAGGCATGCCGGAACGCGGCGCTCTCACCGTCGGGAGCGACCGCTCCACCGGTGACGTCGGCGACGGCGGGCGCGGCGACGGACGCGTCGGCGTACACCGTCGCGAGGCCGTCGAGGATGTCCATCCCCACCGAGTTGTGCCCGAAGAGCACCTTGGTCTGCGCCACCATCCGCAGCTCCGACTCGGAGGGCCCGGCGACCGCGACATGAGCATTCACCCCTGGACTCCTCACCAACCATGTTCCGGTCAGCGCGACCGCGACGAGCAGGACCGCTGCCCACATGCCGGCCAGGAGCTTCACCGATGCGGGGACCGTCCGTTCCGCCATCTCAGCTCACCTTGACGCCACCCACGGAGTCGTCGTCGACATCGGCGCCGGCGATACGTTCCGCAGCTTCGGACAGTCCCTCCGCCAGCCTCATGCACATGGCGCGTACCTCCCGCTTGACCACCTTCCCGCTCGCGTTGAGCGGCAGGGCATCGACCATGCGGACCACCTCGGGCACCATGTGCTTCGAGAGCTGCTCGCGGCAGTGCGCGATGACGTCGGCGACCAGCAGCCCGGAGCCGCGTCGACGCACCACGACCAGCTCGACCCGCTCGCCCGCGGTGTCGTCCGGGAGCCCGACCGCAGCAGCTGCCACGACGTCGGGGAGAGCGAGCGCGGCGGACTCGACGTCCTGGCTCGCGATCCGGTGCTCCCGCGACTTGATGAAGTCCTCGACCCGGTCGACCACGTAGATGTAGCCGTCCTCGTCGACCTTCGCCAGATCTCCGGTACGCAGCATCCCGCCGGGCATCTTGCGGGCCGTCGCCTCGGGGTCGTCGAGGTAGCCGGGCGAGATGTTCGCGCCGCTCGCCCAGATCTCGCCGATCTCGCCGGGCCCGACCGGTACGCCGACGCTGTCGAGCACGCGCAGGTCCACCCCCGGGATGCCGCGGCCGATCGATCCTGGGCGCCGGGTGAGCTCGCCGGGCGGGAGGTAGGAGAGCCGGGCGGTGGCCTCGGTCGCGCCGTACATCACGAAGACCTTCGCCTGCGGCTGGGCGCGCACCAACTGCTCCACCAGAGCGGGCGCCAGCCGGCCACCGGCCTGCTGCACGGTGCGCAGCGCGGGAAGCGCCGTGGTGCCGAAGGTGCTGTTGCGCAGCAGCATCCCGAAGGTCGACGGCACCCCCGCAAACCCTGTGCAGCGCGCGGACACCATCCGGTCCACGACGGCCTGCGGGAAGACGGCCGTCTGCTGGATCACCATCGCCGCGCCGGCGCGCAGATGGGTGTGCAGGAGCGAGAGCCCGAAGACGTAGGTGAACGGCAGCACGACCAGCATCCGGTCGTCCGGCGTGATGTCGAGAAAGCCGAGGATCGAGGTCGTGTTCGCCTGGATGTTGCGGTGGGTGAGCCGTACGGCACGAGGGTCACCGGTGGTGCCGGAGGTGAACATGTAGAGCGCGTCCTCGTCGAGGTCGACCTCGACCGCCTCGGACGGCACGGACGACACAGACGGAACGGATCGCTGCTGCGGGACCAGCCCCTCCGTCCGTTCCACGACGAGCGGGATGCTCCTGGGCAGGCTCGGCCGCAGCGCGTCGGCCTGCGCACGACCGACCAGCAGCGCGTCGGCGCCGACCCATCGCACCCGGGCCACCACCTCGTCGGCCGGCAGCGTGGCGGCCAGCGGCACCACGACGAGCCCCATCCGCAGCGCGGCCAGATAGGCCGAGACCCAGAACAGGCCGTTGGGAGCCATGATCCCGACCGGCGTGCCGGGAGGCAGGCCGAGCATTGAGAGCCGTCCGGTGAGCACCGACACGCTGGCTCGCAGCTCTTCGAAGGTGTATTCGCGACCCGCCTCTGCGAGCGCGATCGAGTCCTCGGGCGCTAGCTCGAGAAGAAAGTCGGCTGTGTTCAACGTGGCCCGTCCCCCGGGATGCTACGGCCGGGACGGTTCCCGGCAACCGCAACGTCGCACGGGGCACCTCCACGGACGGTGGCCCCGCCGGCAGGCTGCCTGAAATTGAGTACGCGGATCGTCGATCGGTCTCGACCGGGCCCCGCTGCGCGTCGACTGGTCTCGTGAACCTCAAGCGCCTCGCTCTCCTCGTGCTGCTCGGCGTGCTCGTCGGCGTCACGATCTTCTGGGTGCCGGGGCGTTTCGCCGACTCCTCCTCCGGCACGGACGGCGGCGGTGCGGTGGGCGCCGCCTCGTCCGGTTCGAGCTCACCGGGAGCCGAGGCGACCTCCGGCTCCGGGTCCTCCGGGTCTTCTGGGTCCTCCGGGTCTTCCGGGTCCGGCCAGAAGTCCGAGTCGGACCCCGAGCCCGCGACGGAGGCGCTGCCCAAGGCCGCCTCGACCCCGACCGAGGCCGGACTTCCCGGTCTCAGCGAGAAGCCGCGCGCGCGGACGACGGCGCTGATCTCGGAGCCGCTGCCGAAGCAGGCGGTCCGCAAGGGTGGGCTGGTCGCCGGCTACCCGACCGCGCTGGCACCCCCGGCACGCACCGCGGTCGACGTCTCCAGCGTCTCGCCCACCGAGGGTGTGCTCCAGGTGGCGCTGACGGCGAGCTGCCGCCGGCCCTGCGACGTACTCCGTCATTTCCGGACCGGCCTGGCGCAGCACGGCTTCAAGGAGGTCACGACCACATCGGTCGAGAACGCACCCGCGATGTCGATGCACCGCGGCGACGAGTCCGTGAGCGTCACGATCACCGACACCGGCCGCCGCGCCGTCGACTTCACCCTCTACTCCGTGCTCCGCACGAGGACCTGAGCGCCGGTGTACCTCTCCCTCAGCGACCGTCCCACCACCAGCACCGGTGCCGAGCCGCGGAGCACCGGCGGGCGAGTCTCCCGGACCGTCGTCACCCTCGGCATCGTCAGCCTGCTGACCGACATCTCCTCGGAGTCGGTCTCGGCGATCCTGCCGCTCTACCTGACCGCTGTGGTGGGGCTCTCGCCGGTGGCGTACGGACTCATCGACGGGCTCTACCAGGGCGTCTCCTCGCTGGTGCGGATCGCCGCCGGGTGGGCGGCCGACCGCACCGACCGGCCGCAGCCGGTGGCCCTGGCGGGCTACGCGATGAGCGCGGTCGCCCGGCTCGGGCTGATCTTCGCGGGCGGCTTCGGGACCATCTCCGCGGCGATCTCGCTGGACCGGGTCGGCAAGGGCGTACGCACCGCCCCGCGCGACGCGATGATCGCCGCCTCCAGCGACCCGGCGCACCTCGGCCGCAGCTTCGGCGTCCACCGGGCGCTGGACACGATCGGGGCGACGCTCGGCCCGCTGCTCGCGTTCGTGATCCTGTGGCGGATCGCCGACGGCTACGACACGGTCCTGGTCGTCTCGCTCGGCTTCGCTGTCCTCGGGGTGGCCACGATGGCCTTCTTCGTCCCGTTCCGCACCGGAGCCGTCCGTCGGATCTCTCCCCGGCGCGAGCCGCGCGCCAAGGTCCGCTGGCGCACCGCGCTCACCCCCGGTCTCGTCCGGGTGACCGGTGTCTCCGGCGTGCTCGCTCTGCTCACCGTCGGTGACGGCTTCGTCTACCTGGCGCTGCTGGAGACCGGCGGTTTCGCGGCGCAGTGGTTCCCGGTCCTGTACGTCGGCACCAACGTCGCCTACCTCGCCCTCGCCGTCCCGATGGGACGGCTCGCCGACCGGGTCGGCCGCACCCGGGTCCTCGTGCTCGGTCACCTGCCGCTCGCGGCTGCTTATCTGTGCGCGGCCACCGGCTCCGGCGCGCTCTGGACGACCTGTGCCGCGGTGCTCCTCCTCGGCGTCTTCTACGCCGCCACCGATGGCACCCTGGCCGCCGTGGCCGGGCAGCTGGTCCCCGAGACCGTCCGCGCCAGCGGCATCGCCACCGCCCAGACCGCGGTCGCGCTCGCCCGGCTCGTGGCGGCCACCGGCTTCGGCCTGCTCTGGTACGCCGTCGGCCCGCGGGTCGCGATGCTCGCGGTGTGCGTCGTGCTGCTCGCCGCGATCCCGGCCGGGCTCACCGTGCTGCGCAGGGCGGTGCGATGACGACGTCCTGGGTCAAGCACCGCACGACGATCTTCGGCGCGGTCGTCGTGCTCGTCACGGCCGGCGTGACCGCGTACGCCCTGTCCGCGATCGCGGAGAACGACCGCCGTACGTCCACGGCGACCGACGCGACGACCACCTCCCTGACGCAGATCGAGCAGGGGCCCAGGATCCTCTTCCGCCACACCGGCCAGGACGCGGACTACGGCCACGTCGGCGCCGTCGCGCTGACCGAACCCGGCGGCGCCCGGGCCCTCACCGGCCTCAGCTGTGACCGGGTCTACGCCCAGGCCGGATCGGTCTCGTGCCTCGCGACCGAGCGTGGCGTGGTGAGCCGCTTCCGCGCGACCGACCTGTCGACCTCGACCCCGGGGAAGCGTTGGCGCGAGGTCGACGAGACCGACCTGCCCGGCATGCCCAGCCGCACCCGGATCTCGCCGGACGGGACACTGGTCTCCTCGACCGTGTTCGTCAACGGCGACTCCTACATGGTCAGCGGGTTCTCGACGCGCACCGTGATCCGCCGGATCGGCGGAGCGAGCTACGGGGACCTGGAGAAGTTCAGGCTGGTCGTCGACGGCCGCCGGGTCGCCCCCGTCGACCGCAACATCTGGGGCATCACCTTCGCCGACGACGACCGCACCTTCTATGCCACCGTCGCCACCGGCGGGAGGACCTACCTCGCCCGCGGCGACCTCACCGAGCGCTCGCTGACCACGATCGCCGACCACGTCGAGTGCCCGTCGCTCTCCCCTGACGGCACCCGGATCGCGTTCAAGGAGGCCGACGCGGACGGCACCCGGTGGACGCCCGCGGTCCTCGACCTCGCCACCGGGAAGCGCACCGTCCTCGCCGGCGAGACGCACAGCATCGACGACCAGATCGAGTGGCTCGACGACGACACCGTCCTCTACGGCCTGGAGCGCGAGAGCGAGCCGGTCAGCGACGTCTGGGCGCTCGACACGTCAGCCACCGCCACCCCGCGGGTGCTGATCCCAGAGGCGTCCTCGCCCGCGGTCCTACGCTGAATCGGGTACGCCACGCCGGCCTGCTCCACGGGCCGCCCGGGTCCCGGTTTGCTGAGGGTATGACGATCGAGGACACCCACGACCTACCCCGGATCGAACCCCGGATCGAACCCAGCGCGGACGTCGACGACCGCGCCGTGATCGGCGCCGGGACCCTCGTCTGGCACCTGGCCCAGGTCCGCGAGGACGCCCGGATCGGCCGCGAGTGCATCGTCGGCCGAGGAGCGTACGTGGGGCCGGGGGTCGTGGTCGGCGACCGCTGCAAGATCCAGAACCATGCACTGGTCTACGAGCCGGCGGTGCTCGAGGACGGCACGTTCGTCGGGCCGGCGGTGGTCTTCACCAACGACGTCCTCCCGCGCGCCGTCAACCCCGACGGGACGCTCAAGAACGGCGATGACTGGGAGGCCGTCGGCGTGACGGCACGCACCGGCGCGAGCGTCGGCGCCCGTGCCGTCTGCGTCGCCCCGGTCACGATCGGCGCCTGGGCCATGGTCGCGGCCGGCGCCGTGGTGACCCGCGACGTACCCGATCATGCGCTCGTCGCCGGCGTCCCCGCTCGGCGGATCGGCTGGGTCGGGCACGCGGGCACCCCGCTCGTCGCCGAGGGCGAGGTCTGGCGCTGTCCCACGACCGGCACGCTCTACGCCCTGCGCGGCACGAGCGAGGACGACGGGCTGGTCGCGCTCTGAGACCTGCGATCGGCCCGTGGCTCAGGCGGCGCGCCAGTCCGCCTGATGGGCGATGCTGACCGCGGCGATCTGCGAGGACACGCCCAGCTTGGCGAGGACCGACTTCACCTGAGTGCGCACCGTCGCCTCGGAGACGACGCGAAGCTTGGCGATCTCGCCGACCGTGAGGCCTCCCATGAGGTGCTCGAGCACCTGCGACTCCCGCGGGGAGAGCTGGTCGAGCCGGCGACGGATCTCGATGATCCTCTGCTCCTGCCCCATCCAGGCCCGGATCAACCGCTCACGGTCTTCGACGTCGAGCACGCTGAGACCGTGGTTGAGCCGGCGTACGGTGCCCAGGATCTCGCCCAGGGGCATGGTCTTGGACAGCACCGTCCGGGCCCCGGCGTGCAGGGCATGGCCCCAGTCCGGCTCGTCCGTCGAGCTGGTCACCACGACGACGTCGACCCCCGCCCTGGCGAGCGGGGCGATGAGGCGTACGCCGGAACCGTGCTGTCCCAGATCGAGGTCGAGCAGCACGATGCGTGGCTGGGAGCGCGTGATCAGCGAGACGAGCTTGGTCTCCGACGGCGGTTCCTCCGGCAGCTCGACGCGACGGGCGTCGTAGCCCTCGAAGTTGAGAGCCAGCTCGAGCGACTCGGCGAGCAGGGCGTGGTCGTCAACGATGACCACCTTCACCCGTCTACGCGGTGACACCACGGCGGACACCTCCGGCCGGCGACTCGTCGGCACAGCCGAGCATCGGGATGCCGAGGACGAACGTGGTGCGCTCGGCGGACTCGACCAGCTCGAGATAGCCGCCCTGACGCTCCATCAGGTCGCGCGCGGCGTGCAGGCCGATGCCCTGACCGGTCGATCCCGGCCCGCTCACGCCCCAGGCGAAGATCCGTCGGCGGAGCTCGGGGGCGATCCCCGGCCCGTCGTCGGTGACGGCGATCTCGACGGAGGTCTCCGGACGGTCGCTCGCCCCCATCGTGATCCGGACCTGTCCGGAGCCATGGGCCGCGGCGTTGTCGAGGAGCGCGTTGAGCGCCTCGGTCATCTGGTCCGCGTCACCCAGGGCCAGCAGCCGGCCGGGGTGCCATTCGACATCGGTCCCCTTGGCCCGGTGAGCGCGGACCATGGTGCCCACGACGGCATCGAGGTCGATCACCTCGGCGACCTCGTCCACCGGCGCCCCGGCCTGCGGGTCCGTGCCCGACCCGGCGGACTCCTGCAGTCGCCGGACCATCCGTTCGAGCCGCAGCAGCTCGCTCTGCGCCGCGTCCGCGAGCGCGGTTCGGCGGTCTTCGCCGATCGCCACGGGCGCGTTCAGCAGCGCGGTCGCGGCCCGGATCCCGGCCAGCGCGGAGGCTACGTCGTGGAGCCGAGCACGTTCGTCCCGGCCGACGCCTGACATCGACACACTTCTCCCCTGGTCATTCGCGGGCTGCACCCCTCCCAAGACGCAGCCAGGCTGATGAAACACGTGCGCCCTCGGGAGGAACGACATGAACAGCGGCCTACAGCAGAGTGACCCTACTGACTCACACCCCGAGGTGTATTCCTTCCCTATATTTGGTTACCGCCCGTTACCGACCGGTGCCTGAAATTGAGGAATGGCGAGCATTTGGGGTCCGCGAACCGGCGCGGGCCGGTCCCCTGAGCACGTGGCCATCGTCGATCATCAGTCCCTGCCTCCGCAGCCGGACCCTGCGGACGAGACCGCACCACGACGGCGCCGGCGTGCCCACAAGGCCCTGGTCGGACTGGTGGTGTGTCTGCTGCTGCTCTGCGCCGCCTCCCTGGCCGGCATCTGGTGGCTGCAGGCGAAGGTCGAGAGCAACATCCAGCGTCTCCCCGACGCCTTCACCGGTCTCACCGACCGGCCCGCCAAGCCCACCACCGGGTCGGCTGCCGACGCCATGAACATCCTGGTCCTCGGCACGGACACTCGCTCCGACACGCCGACCACCGGCGCCGAGGCACCTGGGTGGAAGCCCGGGCAGGCACGCTCGGACACGATGCTGCTGGTTCATCTCGACGGCGACCGGCGCTCGGCTGCGGTGGTCTCGATCCCGCGCGACTCCTGGGTCGACATCCCCGGTCACGGGAAGGGCAAGGTCAACTGGGCCTACTCTTTCGGCGGCCCCCGGCTCACGGTCGAGACGGTCGAGGCGATGACCGAGGTACGCATCGACCATCTCGCCGTCGTCGACTGGGACGGGTTCAGGGCCCTCACCGACGCCATCGGCGGTGTCGACATCGACATCCCCGAGACCGTCTACGACTCTGCCCGCGACGTCCGGTGGGAGGCCGGGCGCCACCACCTCGACGGCGAGCAGGCACTCCTCTACGTACGTCAGCGCCACGGCCTCCGGGACGGCGACCTCGACCGCGTCGCCCGCCAACAGGCCTTCCTCCGTACGCTGCTCGAGCAGACCCTCGAGCAGGAGCTGCGCAAGCACCCCGACGAGGTCCTCGACCTCCTCACCCTCTTCTCCAAGCACGCCTCCGTCGACGACGGCTGGTCGACGTTCCAGATGGCCAGGCTCGCCGCCTCGCTCCGCAACCTGCGCACCGGTGACATCAGCTATCTCACCGTGCCCACCGACGGCACCGCCATGGTGGGCGACCAGTCAGTCGTACGCCTCGACCCCTCCCGCGACCGCGACCTGTGGCGCGCCGTCCGCGAGGACCGGATGGCCGAGTGGGCGGACGGCAACCAGGACCTGCTGACGCCCGACGTCGTCCGCTGATCGGGTCACTCGCCGGGTCGCCACTCCGATGCCCGCTCGTGGTCGTGGGCAGGGACGACCTTCACGAAGGACGGCAGAGCGTGGAGGCGATGCAGTGCCCGCCAGGTCTGCTCCCGGTCGACGTCCACGAGGCAGCCGAGGAAGCCGGAGCGCTGGCGCAGCTGCTCGATCTGCAGCCCGTGCCACGCGGTGTCTCCGACGAGCAGGACGGGGCCGTCCTCCGTGGTCAGCAGCACGCCGACGCTGCCGGGCGTGTGACCGGCGAGGTCCACCAGCACGACGCTGCCGTCTCCGAAGAGATCATGGCTCCGCTCGAAGGTGAGGAGCGGCGGCCCGTCGAGAGAGAACTCCAGCAGCTCCCGGTCCGCGAGCCCCCGGCGTACGCCGCCCACCGGCGCCTGCTCGCCCGCAGCCGCCCAGGCCAGCTCCTCGTCGTGGAGGATCGCAGGCAGTCCCGGGAGGTCGAGCAGCCCCGAGACGTGGTCCCAGTGTGCGTGGGTGCTCAGCGCGAAGTCGGGCCGCACCCCGGCCGCGTCGAGGGCCTCGACCGTCGGGATCGTCGTCGCGGGCGGTCGTACGATCCGCTGCAGCAGCGGCTGGAGCTCGGCCACCGCCTGACCCTGGGCATCTCGGGGCACCGCCGGGTCGATGAGAAGCGTCGCCTCCGGATGATGGACCACGAACGACTGCAGACTCAGCCGATCCGCCCCGGGCATCCGCTCGTACAGAAGCCTGCTCGGCACCGACCGCGGTCGCTGCGGCAGCGTCTGCAGCCGGACGGTCCTCGTCGCCGGCGGCAGCGGACCCCGGGCGCGCTCGGCCAGCGAACCCAGCAGGCGCTGATCAGGTCGTCTCGGCGCCACGTACGAACGAGCTCCCGCCACCGCCGTCCTCACCAGCTGCCGTGGCGTGTAGTCGGCGGGCAGCGAGTCGAGTCCCGCGAAAGGATTGGGCCGGTTTCGTAGCTCCATGTCCGAAACGCTAGAACTTCAGGTCGACCTGAAGGCAAGGTGGACACATGAGAATCTCGCTGGCCGCCGACCTCGTCGGCGTTCCCGCCCACGTCCTGCGACACTGGGAGGACGAAGGCGTGCTCACGCCCAGCCGGAAGAACGGGAACCAGCGAGACTTCACCGACCAGCACGTGAACGAGGCCCGCATCATCCACCGCCTCCGCCGAGCCGGCATCGGCCTCGCGGACATCCGAGCCCTCCGATCCGCCCCTCCCGGCCAGCGCTCGGCGCAGCTGGCCGCCCAGGCCGAGCGCGTGGCCGCAGAGGCGGCCCAGCTCGACGCGGCCGCCACCTTCCTGCGCCACACCGCCGAGTGCGAGCACCCGGTGATCGACGAATGCCCCCGATGCCGTGACTACGCGACCGCAGGCGCCCTGGCTAGCGGACCACCTCGAGCGGCCCCTCTTCCGGCGTCGGCGGCTCGAACCGCTCGAAGTATTCCCTCGCCGTCTGCTCGGTGAGCGGCCAATCGTCGGCCCGCCTGCCGTGTCGGTCACCGACCCGGCTCAGGATGACCTCGAGACTCGTCGCAACATAGACAGTCACCGGCACGACGCCCTCCGGCGCGAGCAGTGCGCGAAACTCATCGCGTTGTCGCCGGAACCAGAATCCGAAGTCGAGCACGACATCGCTCCCCGCCGCGACATGGCGCAGCAAGCGCGCCTTCAGGTCTGCCGCCACCTCGGCGACCACGTCGGCGGAGGGCATCGTCGTGATTCCGCGATCCCAGAACTCCACCTCGAACGACAGACGCACCCACCCCTCGCGCTCCAGGCGCTTCGCGTAGGTGGTCTTGCCGGCACCACCCGGCCCGCACATCATCACGACGCGGGGCCGCCGTGTCCCGTTCACCGCCACAAGGCCGAGAGTACGCTCCGCCACCGACATCGAAGCTTCCCATGCTCGCTCGTCGCGGACCTCCGCCAGATCGGAACTGATCCGCACCCCTAGGAGCGGCGGGCGAATCGGATGGTGCCGTCCGGCAGGCGTTCATGGGTGTACGTCGGCAGGTGAGCGAGACGGTGATGATGCGGGCACAGCAGGACCCCGTCTTTGAGGTCGGTTCTTCCTCCGGTGTTCCAGGGATCGAGATGATGCGCGTCGCACCATTCCGGTGGCATGTCGCAGCCTTCGGCTTGGCAGCATTTCTGCTGGATCCGGAGTGCTTTGCGTTGGATGGGTTGGAAGAACCTGCTGGCCCTACCGGCGTCGAGGACTTCTGCGTCACCACCGAGGATCCAGGGGATGATGGTGGCGTTGCACGCCATCTTCCGGGCCTCGGCGGCGGTGATGGTGGCGCCGTTGGTCTCGTCGAACCCAAGGATCGCGGTCCCGAGCTCTTTGCGGAGCTCCTCGAGGCTGATCACGATGTTGACGACGGTGGCGTCGCCACCGTGACGGGGCAGGACGGCGGGGTCGATGGTCTCGAGCAGCCGGGTGAACCCGTGGCCCAGGAGTCGTTCCCACGGCGGCAGCGCCGCACCCTTCTCCACCAGTTGTTGCTTACGCGGTTGGGCGTAGGCCTCGACCATCGTCTTGAACCTGATTCCGCTCGCGACCGGGAGCACACCCTCGAACCCGACCGTGCCATCCCGGTTGTCCCAGATCCGGAGCGCGGTCTTCTGCAGGGCGCGTTGCTCTTCAGCCAGAAGTGCTTTGGCCTCAGCCTCCTCGAACCGGACCGGGTCGACCCGTTCCAGGATCCGTCTCCCCGCGATGCGGAGCTGGTTGGCGGTCAACCGACTGGCCTCCTCGACCAACAGCTTCTCCGCCAGGACCAGGTCCTCGCGGGTGGCGACTGGGTCGGTGTCGATCGTGTCCAGAGCCCGGGTGATCACCTGGGCTTTCGCCTCAGTGAGTTGGCCAGCCGCAAGTTCGGCGGCGACCAGGTCGTATCTGTTCATCGCGCCGGCGAGCTTGATCGCAGATCTCGCGGTGCCTTTGTCGACCAGGAGTTCTGCCCGCATCCAAGCGGAGGCGTCCTTGTCCCCAGTCTCGGCAGCGATGTCACCGGAGGCCCCCAGGATCCGCAGTCTTAGCGCGGCCTGCCGCGCTTCGGTCTTCGCGAGCCAGACCAGCATCGCCTTCTTCTGGGAGGCAGACCAGTAGATCGGGTCCCGTCCCAGGAGTTCATCGAGGGAGGCATCGATCCTTGATGTGGTCGCGTCGATCCTGCTGTCCAGACTCATCGTTGCCTCCTCCTGTCCGAGGTGTTGAGAGGCGTGTCGTGATGGGTCTGATTCTACGCTCAGACTGGATACCTAACCATCCATAGATGCAGGTCAACTATGGTTTTCGCGGCGAGCGTACGGCCTAGCTCTTGTGGTTGGTAAGTGGCCCGTAGGGCCACACCCAGCCTCGTGGAACCCGCTCCTCCTGAACGGAGGATCGCCTCCCGGCCACACCGGGGCCGCCGTCCCGATAGCCAGCCAAGTTTTTCTCGACGAGCCCCGGTGTCAAGGA
>NZ_JBBBNW010000005.1:0-361713 GCF_037137035.1 Nocardioides sp. CCNWLW239
GGATGGTCACCGACTATGCCGCCGAGCGACGCGCGGCCGGCCGCGAGGTGCCTGCCGACGCCCTGCCTTTCCTCCCCCCCCCCCCCCCCCCCCCCCCCCCGCGGGGCGCGACGCTTCGACCGACCGGGGTGACGTCTCGGCGGGGAGGGTCAGTGCAGGCGTACGGTCTCGACGAGGTCGGCGCGGATCTGGGCGTCGGTCCACGGGAAGTCGACCCACTTCTCCTCGGAGAAGAGCCGGGTCTGGTCGCTGGACCACGGTGAGGACGGGTCCTCGTACTGGCCGTAGGTCAGGATCGTGCGTGGCTCGACGCCGTCGGGACCGAACGCGACGGCCTGGATGTGCGAGGAGCCGTAGGTGATCGGCCGGGCGTGGTCCGTGTTCTGCGCCGGGTTGCGGGAGGCGAGCGCGTTGGCGTTGCCGGCGAGGTTGCCGTCGCCACCGCCCAGGGGCAGCGGGGGAGCGCCGCGGTCGGCGGCGACTTGGTGGGCGCCCCACGGCGAGTCGATCGGCAGGCCGGTCGCCTCGACGGCCGCGATCGCGTCCTTCATCGCCTTGACCGTGCTCGGCGTGGTGCGCAGCCCGCGCGGGGTGTCGAGCGGATCCTCGGGGTCGAACGGCACCCGCCAGAGCTGGACCCCGCTCGGGGCGCGCTGGACGAACTCGGTGAAGACGGCGGTGCCGACCGAGGTCGCGTCCGAGCGCCCGTCCCATCGGGCCAGGATGGCGCAGGCCTCCTTCTCACCGGTCAGCCGGCAGACCCGGTCGAGCGCACCGTCGGCCTTCATCACCTCGGCGGTCCGTTGACGGTTGTCGTACTCGTGCTCCGCCAGCGAGGCCGGCGTCTCGACGCCGTGCGCGGCGAGCTGGTCGGTGACGTAGCGGGCCACCATCTGCGTACGCATCGTCCGCTCGCACCTCTCGCAGCCGAGGATCGCGGGGTAGCCCTCCAGGGGTGCCTCCGGGTTGGGCAGCCAGTGGGAGTCGTTGGCGTTCATGACCCAGTCGCGGCGTACGACGTCGGGGAGGTGCTCGTCGCCGAGGATCCCGGGGCGCTGGGCTTCGGCGTCGGCGCCCCAGGCGCAGGAGGAGCCGGCCCGGTTCCCGTCGAGACCGGGCAGCCCCGCGACGGCGTTCAGCAGCCGGCCGACGACCGTCATGCAGCGGGAGGCGAGCTGGTCGGTGACGTGGGGCACGACCGAGTGGTCGGCGTAGAGGGCATCGCCGTGTCGGTCCGCCGCGATCGTGTTGACCCACGGCATCCCACCGCCGGCGTCCTGTCGCTCCAGCAGATCTCCGACCGAGTCGGCGGCGCCCATGCCCAGGAAGGTGTCGATGGTGCGCAGGTGCTCGGCGTTGGCGTCTCGGATCGCCCAGAAGCTCTGCGGACCCCAGGCCATCAGCTGCGAGGGTGAGTCGATGACGTAGCCCTCCGGCGTGCGGTAGAGGTCCTCGGTGACGGTCTTCGTGCCGGAGGTGGTCTTGACCTCGACCTCCACCGTCCGTCGCTCGGCGCGCTTCACGCCGTCCGGCGTGAGGTAGCGGGTGCCGGGTCCGAGGGTGGTGTACTCGTACGGCGTGAACCGGTAGGCCGTCGAGACCGTGTGGCTCCAGGCGACGTCGTCGTTCCAGCCGATGTTGACCACCGGAGAGCCGATCAGGGAGGCGCCGGCGACGTCGTACTCGCCGGGGATGGTCAGGTGCTGTTGGGTGAACCGGTAGCGGCCCTGCCAGGGGAAGTGCGGGTTGCCGAGCAGCATCCCGGCACCGGTCGAGCTGGCGTCACCGCCGATCGCGGTCGCGTTGGACCCGAAGGCGCGCTCGGGGTCGCGGCCGAAGGATGCCAGCATCGCCTGCTTGTCCACCTTCGCGGCGGCTGCCGGGACCTCGGCGGCGGTGGTGGGCAGCGAGGGCAGCCCCAGGACGCCGGGCAGATCGGGGAGGCCGGGGTCGGTCAGCGTCGGGGGAGCGGCGGCATTCATCTCGCCGACGAACTGTCCGGCCGAGGCGATCAGGTTGGCGAGATAGACGCCGTACCAGATGTCGTTCTCGGTGACCACGGTCTCGAGGTAGGGGGCGTTCGCGCAGGCCGGGTCGGTGACCTCGTGCGTACGCAGCCACTCGTTGACCCCGGCCGCATAGCCGCGCACCATCTCCTTCGCGCGTGCCGACGGCCCGGCGGGGGAGTCGAGCAGCTTCTCGACCACCTGCCGGTTGTGGAGGTCGCCCACGAGCACGTCGGAGTCGAGGTTGGAGGTCGGTTTGGAGACGCCGTCGTCGTAGACCTTGTCGGCGCCGAGCCAGCGGGAGCGTTCGCCGCGGGCGCTGAGCAGGATGTCGGCCAGGGTGCAGGTCGCCTCGCCGGCGGTCGCCCAGCCGCTGCCGTAACCCAGCGAACCCCAGTCGCGGGCGGTGATGTGCGGGATGCCGTGCTCGGTGATCCGCACCGTGGCGTCGTAGCCGGCCGGTGACGCTGCGCCTTCCGCCGGAGCACTGAGAGCCGCTCCGACGAGGAGCAACGGAGCGAGGGACATGGCGGCTCTGCGTACGAGGCTCTCCATGTCTCCACCAACGAGCACGAGTAGAACAGGTTACTGTTTGGTTGCCAGGTGGCCCGGATCCCGGGACGGGGACCGGCGATGGATATTCTGGCGGCGTGTTCTGGAGAAGTCTGAGCGAGGTGCCCGCCGACCTCGGCCGCACCTGCGTCGTGGTGGGCAACTTCGACGGCGTCCACCTCGGGCACCAGCATGTGCTGCGCCGGGGGCGCGAGGTGGCGGATGCCAAGGAGCTCACCCTGGTGGCGGTCACCTTCGACCCGCACCCGATGGCGGTCCTGCGGCCCGAGCACGCCCCCGGTGTGCTGACCACGATGGAGGAGCGCGCCGAGCTGCTGCTGGCGGCCGGCGCCGACGCCGTCCTCGCGCTGCCGTTCGACCTGGAGATGGCCAACTGGTCACCCGACGACTTCGCCCAGCGGGTGCTCGTCGACGCGCTGCACGCGGAGGCGTGCGTGGTCGGTGCCAACTTCCGCTACGGCTGCAAGGCCGCCGGCGACGTGGCCGACCTGGTCGCCTACGGCAAGATCCACGACTTCTCCGCCGAGGGGATCCCGCTCGACGGTGGCCCTCAGGTCTGGTCCTCGACCTATATCCGTACGTGTCTGGCGGCCGGCGACGTCACCGGCGCCGCCGAGGCGCTGGGCCGGCCCTACTCCGTGCGCGGCGTCGTCGTGAAGGGCGACCAGCGCGGTCGCGAGCTCGGTTTCCCGACCGCCAACGTGCCCACCGACTCGCTGACCGCCGTGCCTCCCGACGGCATCTACGCAGGCTGGCTGACACGGCGCGACACGGGGGAGCGGTTCCCTGCCGCGATCTCGGTCGGCACCAACCCCACCTTCGAGGGCGTGGTCGGGCGCCGGGTCGAGTCCTACGTGCTCGACCGCGACGACCTGGAGCTCTACGGCGTGGAGGTCGAGGTGGCTTTCGTGGAGCGGCTGCGTGGCATGGTCGCCTTCGAGGGGATCGACGCGCTCGTCGAGCAGATGCGCGACGACGTGGTGCGGGCGCGCGACATCCTCGGCGACGGTCAGACCGAGCAGTAGTCCGAGCGCTCTACCCACAGGGGTCGTGGTGCGGTTGAATGCTCGGCTATGGATCCCCACTCCACCCCCACATCCGTCTACGAGACCGAGGTCGAGGCCGAGCGGGCCCGCGGCGGCATCCCGGCCTTCCTCAACGCGGTCCTCGTCACCGGTGGCCTCTGGGCCCTCCAGTACTTCTCCGGGACGGCGCCGCTCTCGACCTGGGCCGAGGAGAACGGCACCGACTCGGCCGGCTGGCTGGCCTCGCTGCTCGGCGACCGGCTGGCCTACTTCGGCGACGACGGGTTCGGCGATCTCCTCTCGGGCGACGCGCTCGTGCACTCCGCCATCCTCACCACGACCGTCTTCGTGCTGACCTGGCTGCTGACCTGGCTCGGCACCATCGGCATCTGGCCGCGGGCGTTCTGGCCGGTGTTCCTCGGCTGCTGGTTCGCCGCGATCGTCGCCACGGGTGCCGGCCAGGTCACCGACAGCCTCTACACCTACCTCAGCGACGGCCGCGAAGACTCCGTGGTGGCAGCGCTGGGCGACGTGCTCGCCTCGGGTGCCGCCTACGGGCTGACGTACGGGTGGGCGATCGGATTCCTGATCGCGCTGATCTGGCTCGCGATCCCCGGCAAGAGCGACGAGGTGGAGGAATACACGCCGATGTCCTCGCTGATCTCCGGGAGCGGTTCCGGGGGAGCGTCCGGTGACTACGGTCAGCCGCTGCGTACGAGCGTCGCGGTGCCGACCGCCCAGACGAGCCTCGCTCGCGTGTCCACCACCCACCCGGCCCAGCCGGTTCAGGTACGCACCTTCACCGGGCCGGCACGCGGTCAGGGCCCGGCGGGTGACACGGCCGCCTGGAAGGACTTCGTACGCGACGTCCGCGGCCGATCCTGAGGGTTCGGCACCAGCGGCGTCGCTGAGCTCGTCGGCGACGCGCGGTGCCTTGCTGTGGCGAGTAGTGTGCACTGCGTAGTAGTGTGCGAAGCATGGATACCACCCAGCTGCTCAAAGGGGTGCTCGACCTGACCGTCCTGGCCGTCGTCGACGGCGAGGATGCGTACGGCTATGACATCGTCCGCAAGCTTCGCGACAGCGGGCTCACGGACGTCGGGGACGCGTCGGTCTACGGCACCCTGCGGCGGCTGTACGCCGCGGGCGCCCTGACCTCCTACGTCGTGCCGTCGGAGTCCGGTCCGCACCGCAAGTACTACGGCATCACGCCTGCCGGGCAAGGCCAGCTCAAGCAGCAGAGCGAGGACTGGTCCCACTTCTCCACCACCGTCACAGAGATTCTCCAAGGGGCACGGGCATGACGACCACAGATGCAGAGTCGAACGTCGCACCGGAGGTGCGGCTCTTCCTGGCTCGCGTACGCCGTGAGCTGGCCGATCTCGAGCCGGAGGTGCTCAGCGACATCACCGACGGGCTCGAGGCCGACTTCACCGAGCTGGTCGCCGAGCGCGGACCCGATGCGCTCGGCGACCCGGTCGAGTACGCCAAGGAGCTCCGTGCCGCGGCCGGGATTCCGGTGGGGCCGCAGCCGCACCGCGGTCTCGCGGCGCAGGTCGACGGGCTCCTCGACGCCGGTCACGACCGCTTCGACCGAGCCGTCGCCAAGCTCGGTGAGCTGCTGCGTACGGACCTGACGCCCGTGGTCGCCTGGCTGCGACCTCTGTGGTGGATCCTGCGCGCCTGGGCGGCGGTCTGGGGCGTCTCGGTGATGCTCGGCTGGGGCATGTGGAGCGGGCTGTCGGTAGTGCTCCTCATCATCGCGGTCGTGGTCAGCATGTTCGTCGGCGCCGGTCGGGTGTGGCCGGGCGGCGAACGCGGGACCCGGGCGCGGGTCGCTCTCCTGGGGCTGAACACGTTGGCCGGGTTCGTGCTCTTCATGGCCTGGGCGAACGGGGTGGTCGGCGGGGCCGACTACGACCAAGGTTGGAACGACGGCTATAGCGAGGCGACGACCGGGCAGGGATCGCCGATCGACCAGCAGGCGGGGGTCTACTCCGGCGGGAGCTGGGTCAGCAACATCTACCCCTACGATGCCGCGGGCAAGCCGCTGACCGGCGTCCAGCTCTTCGATCAGGACGGCAGGCCAATCGACGTCGTCACCCAGCCGGACTGCACCTCGACGCCCGCCGCCCCGCTCCCGCCAGCCGCTCCCGACGAGGACGGGATCCTCACCGAGCTGTGCCTGGACGAGAACACCGGGGAGGCCCTGCAGCCGCGGATCCACTACCCGTGGTCCAACGGTGCGGCGCAGCTCTACAACGTCTTCCCGCTGCCCAGCCGCGTCCAGCCGGACACCACGCTCGATCCGAACGCCTTCGCGGGCGAGGATGCTCCGGCGATCCAGGAGCCGCCGCTGGCCGCGGTGCCCAAGGTCTCCCTTCCAGGGGTCGCGACGAGCTCACCGAGTGCATCACCGAGCGCCTCTGTGGGTACCGACGACAAGCCGTGACCTGACCCATGCAACCGATCCTGTTGCTGCAGCGTCGATCCAGATGGCGGAGAGACAGGAGAGGGCGATGAAGCTCTGGTGGAGGTTGCGTCGGCTGGTGGCGCGGCTCGTGCTGGCGGTATGACGGGCGGTATGGCCGGGCGGTATGGCCGGACGGCGCGAGCCGGCGGCCCGTCGGCGATTCGGGGGGCGTACCGGCTCGCTGTTAGTCTTCTCGGGTTGTCGGCCCATGGGGGTCGGCGACTCAAGCCGTGAAATCGGCCGCGGACCAAGAGTGCCCCGGTGAACAGGCCCGGGCGCGCCGCGCAACGAGTAGGCCCACGGGCCGGAAGGGAGCCTTCGCATGGCAGTTGGAACTGACGCGGAGACCAAGAAGAAGATCATCGCCGAGTACGCCACGACCGAGGGTGACACCGGCTCGCCGGAGGTGCAGATCGCGCTGCTGTCGCACCGCATCTCCCACCTGACCGACCACCTCAAGTCGCACAAGCACGACCACCACAGCCGTCGTGGTCTGCTGCTGCTCGTCGGCCAGCGCCGCCGCCTTCTCAACTACCTTCAGAAGAAGGACATCGAGCGCTACCGCTCGATCATCGAGAAGCTCGGCCTCCGTCGCTGATCTCCTCTCAGACGCGTACGAACGGGTCGTCTCCCTGCGGGGAGGCGGCCCGTTCGCCATGTCGCGACGAAATCAGAGAAGAACTAACTAGAGTGACTTACTCCTGTTAAACTCCGGGCATGACGTCCCCAGGTCTGAACCGCCGCTCCTTCCTCACCGCCTCCGCCCTCGGCGCAGCCGCGGTGGGGGCCACCCAGGCCGTCGACTCGGTGACGACCGTTGCCGCCGCCGGAGCGCCCGCGATCCTGAAGCCGCTCCCGACGGAGCGGTTCATCGACTACGGCACCAACGCCGAGACCCGCTGGGACTCGGTCGACCCGCGCCGCTACCTGACTCCTCAGGCCGACCTGTTCGTGCGCAACCACACCGCGACCCCCCGGATCGACCCCGCGACGTACGAGCTGAAGATCTTCGGCGACGGGCTGCGGGATCCGGCCGGCACCAGCCTGACCCTCGCGGACATCAAGGCCTTCCGGCATGTCGAGACGACCTCGGTCCACGAGTGCACCGGCAACGGGCGCAGCTTCTTCAGCACCCAACAGGGTCAGGAGGTCAGCGGCACGAAGTGGACGCTCGGCGCCGTCGGCGCGGTCCGCTGGAAGGGGGTACGTCTCGAGGATGTCCTCACCGCCGTCGGTGTGCGTCGGGACGCGATCTCGGTGCAGGCGGCCGGGCTGGATGCCACGTATGTGGACAAGGGCGTCGACCACGGCCGGGTGCGCCGCCCGTTCCCGATCGAGAAGGCCTTCGACGACGCGCTGCTCGTCTGGGGAGCCAACGGCGAGGACCTGCTTCCCGACCACGGCTTCCCGCTGCGGCTGGTGCTGCCGGGCTGGATCGGGATCGCGTCGATCAAGTGGCTCGGCTCGCTCGAGGTCTCCACGAGCGTGCAGACCTCGCCGTGGGACACGACGTGGTACAACGTCGACGGACCGCTCACCGTCAACCCCGTCCGCTCCGCCCTCGAGCTCGCGTGGAACGCCGAGCTCCCGGCAGGAAAACGGATCGTGCTGAGCGGGCGCTCGTGGTCCGGCGCGGCGCCGATCGTGCGCGTCGAGATCAGCACCGACGGCGGTGAGACCTGGGCCCACGCGATCCAGCACGCGCCGGGCCGCCCCACCGGCGGTCACGGCCTCGGCTGGGCGCAGTGGGACTTCACCTGGCGCGACCCGGCGCCCGGGGCGTACGAGATCCTCGTCCGCGCCACCGACCGGGCCGGTCGCACCCAGCCCGACATCGCCGCCCACAACCCCGGCGGCTACTTCTTCGACGCCGTGGTACGCCACCCCGTCACCGTCGTCTGAGACGCGCACCCGGAGGCGGGTGCAGGCGCGCGTTCCACGTTTCGGGCGGACGGCGGATAGGCTGGACCGAGAGTGCTACGGCCACCGGCCGGCGTACGAAGAAAAGATCATCACCAGGAGCGGCCCGCCCGTCCGGCTCGGTCCTCGGTAGTGACTCCCAGGTTTCGGCATGTGTCGCGAAGGCTGAGGGTCTCGATCGAAGACCGGCCCTGTGCGCAACGAGCGCACACGCCCGGCGCGGGGACGCTCCGCGACAAAGACTAAGGACGAATTCCTTGACCGAACCAGTCATCACAGCCGTCGAGACCACCATCGACAACGGCAAGTTCGGCACCCGCACCGTCAAGTTCGAGACCGGGCTGCTCGCCCGGCAGGCCGCGGGTTCCGTGACCGCCTACCTCGACGACGAGACGATGCTGCTGTCGGCGACCACTGCCTCCAAGCAGCCGAAGGAGCACTTCGACTTCTTCCCGCTGACCATCGACGTCGAGGAGCGGATGTACGCCGCGGGCAAGATCCCCGGCTCCTTCTTCCGCTCCGAGGGCCGCCCGGGCGAGGACGCGATCCTCACCTGCCGCCTGATCGACCGCCCGCTGCGCCCGACCTTCAAGAAGGGTCTGCGCAACGAGGTCCAGGTCGTCATCACCGTCATGGCGCTCGACCCCGACCAGCCCTACGACGTGCTCGCGATCAACGCCGCGTCGATGTCGACCCAGCTCTCCGGCCTGCCGTTCTCCGGCCCGGTCGGCGGCGTCCGCGTCGCCCTGATCGAGGGCCAGTGGGTCGCGTTCCCGACCCACAGCCAGCTCGAGAACGCCGTCTTCGACATGGTCGTGGCCGGTCGTGTCACCGACTCCGGCGACGTGGCCATCATGATGGTCGAGGCCGAGTCCACCGAGAAGACCTGGGACCTGGTCGCCTCCGGCGCCCAGGCTCCGACCGAGCCGATCGTGGCCGGCGGTCTGGACGCTGCCAAGCCGTTCATCAAGCAGCTGGTCGAGGCCCAGGCCGAGCTGGCCAAGCAGGCCGCGAAGCCGGTCCAGGACTACCCGGTCTTCCTGGACTACCAGGACGACGTCTACGAGGCCGTCGAGGCCACCGTCGGCGCCGACGTCCGCGACCTCTACAGCGTCAAGGGCTCGCGTGAGCGCGTCCTGAGCAAGCAGGAGCGCGAGGAGGAGGGCGACAAGATCAAGTCCGCCCTGCTCGACAAGCTCGGCGAGCAGTTCGAGGGCCGCGAGGGCGAGATCGGTGCGGCCTACAAGGCCATCACCAAGGAGGCCATCCGCACCCAGGTCCTGCGCGACCAGGTCCGCATCGACGGTCGCGGCCTGGCCGACATCCGTCCGCTGCACTCCGAGGTCGGCGTGATCCCGCGGGTCCACGGCTCGGCGCTCTTCGAGCGCGGCGAGACCCAGATCCTGGGTGTCACCACCCTCGACATGCTCAAGATGGAGCAGCAGCTCGACACGCTCTCCCCGGAGAAGCAGCGCCGCTACATGCACAAGTACGTCTTCCCGCCGTTCTCCACCGGTGAGACCGGCCGGGTCGGCTCGCCCAAGCGCCGCGAGGTCGGCCACGGTGCGCTCGCCCGTCGCGCGCTCCTGCCGGTGCTCCCGAGCCGCGAGGAGTTCCCCTACGCGATCCGCCAGCTCTCCGAGGCCATGGGCTCCAACGGCTCCACCTCGATGGGCTCGGTCTGCGCCTCGACGATGTCGCTGCTCAACGCCGGTGTGCCGCTGAAGGCCCCGGTCGCCGGCATCGCGATGGGTCTGATCTCCGGTGAGATCGACGGCGAGACCAAGTACGTCGCGCTCACCGACATCCTCGGTGCCGAGGACGCCTTCGGCGACATGGACTTCAAGGTCGCCGGCACCGCGGAGTTCGTGACCGCGCTGCAGCTCGACACCAAGCTCGACGGCATCCCGGCCGAGGTCCTCGCTCAGGCCCTCAACCAGGCCAGGGACGCGCGTGCGACGATCCTGGACGTCATGCACGAGGCGATCGGTGGCGTCGAGGAGATGGCCCCGACCGCTCCGCGGATCATCACCGTGAAGGTCCCCGTCGACAAGATCGGCGAGGTCATCGGCCCGAAGGGCAAGGTGATCAACCAGATCCAGGAGGACACCGGCGCCCAGATCTCCATCGAGGACGACGGCACGGTGCTCATCGGTGCGACCGACGGCAGCGCCGCCGAGGCCGCCCGTGCGGCGGTCAACGCGATCGCCAACCCGACCATGCCCGAGGTCGGCGAGCGCTACCTCGGCACGGTCGTGAAGACGACCAACTTCGGTGCCTTCGTCGCCCTGCTCCCGGGCAAGGACGGCCTGCTCCACATCACCAAGCTGCGTGCCCTCAACGGCGGCAAGCGGGTGGAGTCGGTCGAGGACGTCGTCGAGGTCGGCCAGAAGATCCAGGTCGAGATCGCCGAGATCGACGACCGCGGCAAGCTCTCGCTCGCCCCGGTGCTCGAGGAGGAGCCCTCCTCCGAGGACGCTCCGGCTGAGGCCGCCACCGAGGCCGCAGACGAGGAGTGACCTTGGCGTCACGCACTACCTGGGGGACCGGTCGACACATGGGTGTCGGCCGGTCCTCCGGCTATAACCAGGAGCCCGGCACCACCGTCACGCTCGAGCAGACCGAGGTCAACGGCGCGGTGACCTCGCTGGTGCGGCGTACGGTCCATCCGTCGGGCCTGCGGATCGTGACCGAGCAGATGGCCGGGGTCCGCTCGGCGGCGATCGGCGTCTTCATCGGTGTCGGGTCCCGGGACGAGACCGCGCGTCAGCACGGCTGCTCCCACTTCCTCGAGCACCTGCTGTTCAAGGGCACCCCGTCGCGTACGGCCTTGGAGATCTCCTCCTCGATGGACCGCGTCGGCGGTGAGTTCAACGCCTACACCGCCAAGGAATACACCTGCTTCCACGCGCGGGTGCTCGACGTCGACCTGCCCCTGGCCATCGATGTCGTCGGCGACATGCTGACCTCGTCGCTGATCACGGCAGAGGACGTCGAGGCCGAGCGTGACGTGATCCTCGACGAGATCGCCATGCACGACGACGACCCCGACGATGTGATCCACAACCTCGTCGCCGCGCAGGCATGGGGCGCCGAGACGCCGCTCGGGCGTGGCATCGCCGGCACGGAGGCCTCGATCTCCGCGCTGACCCGCGAGGAGATCGACGACTTCTACCGGACCCACTACGTGGCGCCCCGGATGGTCGTCTCGGTCGCCGGCAACGTGGACCACGACGAGGTCGTGGCCATGGTGGAGAAGGCATTCTCCGGAGCGGGCTTCCTGCGGGGAGCGGCCGCTCCGGTGCCCCCGCGTGAGGGCTCGCCGCTCGAGGTCACCCCTGGCGAGATCAGCGCGCAGCGGCCGCTGGAGCAGGTCAACGTCGTCCTGGCCCGCGAAGGTCTGCAGCGAGGTGACGACCGCCGCTTCGCGTTCGAGGTGGTCAACACCGCAGTCGGCGGCGCGACCTCCTCACGGCTCTTCCAGGAGGTGCGCGAGCACCGCGGCCTGGCCTACTCGGTCTACTCCTACGCCTACAGCCACGCCGAGACGGGTCTCTTCGGGGTCCAGGTCGGCTGCCTGCCGGCCAAGCTCGACGAGGTCCTCGAGGTCGTACGCTCCGAGCTGGCCACCGTCGCCCGCGACGGCATCACCGCCGAGGAGCTCGAGCTCGGCAAGGGCCAGCTGCGTGGCGGTCTCGTGCTGGGTCTCGAGGACTCGGCCTCGCGGATGTCCCGCATCGGCCGCGCCGAGCTGGTCCACCGCGAGCTCTACTCGATCGACGAGGTCCTGGCGCGCATCGACGCGGTCACCCTGGAAGAGTGTCGCGAGGTGGCCGCCGAGATCCTGGCTCGCCCCGAGATCCTGGCGGTCGTGGGACCCGCCTGACCCGCGCGCGCCGAGACGTCGATTATTGATGCCGAATGGACCATTCGGCATCAAGAATCGACTCTTCGACGTCAGAAACTGACGTCTCGGCGTGAATCGGGTCAGCGCTTGCCGATGATGCCGACGGCTGCCGGCACCTTGGAGTCGACGATGGAGACCCGGAACCCGGCGTCGGCCAGGGCCTTGCTCGACTTCTCGATGATCTCGGGGACCTGCTCGCGCTGGGTGGCCTCGTAGAAGAGGTTGACCGTGCCGCCGGGGAGCACACGCTCGTGGAGCAGCGCGATCTCGGCGGACGCGTCGCGCACCCAGAACAGGTTGACGTTGAACGCGAAGACCTTCGTCAGCCGCTTGACCGGAACCCGCAGCGTCGCGAGGTCGATCTGGCGGACCGTGAGGCGTCCTGCCTCCAGGTATTTCGCGCAGCGTCGCTTCGTACGATCGACACCCGACTCCGAGCGGTCGATCGCAAATAGCTTTCCGGTCTCCAGCCGGCTACAGATCAGCTCGGCACCAGCCCCCGGGCCACAGCCGATTTCAAGGACATGATCGTTCGGCTGAATGTCCATGAAGTCAACGGCCCAACGGATCCGAGCAGGGATCGTCTGCACCACCATGGGTCCAAGACTGCCAGATCCTCCTACGGTTCCGCGCACAGCCCCTTCGAGAAGCTTCGGAACAAGCCTCGAGAATTGTTCACCGGATCGTGGTGGATCGTTGCGGGAGCGTGATCTATGGCGCCGGTCGCTTCGCTCCACGACCGCGTCGCATAAGGTTGGGCGCCATGACCAAAGTGGCTGTCCTCGGTGCACACGGCAAGCTCGGTTCGGCGGTCTGCGAAGCCGTCGAGTCCGCCGACGACCTCGAGCTCGTGGCGAGGATCGGGCGTGGCGACGAGCTGTCGGCGATCACCGACGCCGGTGCCGAGGTGGCCGTCGACGTCACCACCCTCGAGGCGGTGATGGGCAACGCCGAGTTCTGTCTGTCCCAGGGTGTGCACACGGTGATCGGCACCTCCGGCTTCGGACCCGACCGCGTCGAGCAGCTCGAGGCCTGGCTGGCGAAGGCGCCGGGCGTGGGCGCGATGGTGGTGCCCAACTTCTCGGTCGGTGCCGTGCTGATGATGCGCTTCGCCGAGCTCGCCGCGGCCCACTTCCCGTCGGTGGAGATCGTGGAGACCCATCACGAGCGGAAGGCCGATGCCCCCTCCGGCACGGCCCGCAGGACCGCCGAGCTCGTCGCTGCGGCCCGCGGCGAGGCCGGGGTGGACCCGGCTCCGGACGCGACCACCTCGGCCCTCCAGGGCGCCCGTGGCGCCACGGTCGAGGGCATCCCGGTCCACTCGTTGCGCATGTCCGGTTCGGTCGCCCACCAGGAGGTCATCCTCGGCGGCGTCGGCGAGCTCCTGACCATCCGCCACGACTCGCTCTCCCACGCCTCCTTCGCCCATGGCGTACTCGCTGCGATTCGCGGTATCGGATCACGGCCGGGCCTCACCATCGGCCTGGAGGACGTCCTCGGGCTCCGCTGAGGCCGGCGCCGCGACGTCAGCCGGGGCAGAGATCCCTGCGCCGTAGCCGTTCGTCCTTGGGCTCCTCGTCCGGATCGGCCAACAGGCTGCGGTAGTCGTCGTGCCGCAACGGGCCCTCGGCGAGCTCGCCCGAGGACCGCGGCACCTGGAGCGGCTCGGCGTCGTAGGCCATCTTCACCCGGTCCACCCCCGGGATCGAGGTGAGCGAGAGCACCGTCTGAGCGGTGGCGAGCAGGACCCGGTTGGTGGCGATCGTGTCGTCGGAGGTGACGCGGAGGTGGGCGGTGCGGTCGGTGATCGACACGAGCTCCAACCATCCGTCCGGTGGCAGGGCGGTGCCGAGACCCGCGCTCAGGTCGACGTCCGAAGGGCCGTCGCCGAGCTGGTCGAGGATGTTCTCCGCGACCCCGGCCACGGCCTTCGCGCAGAAGCGGGCCGCGGGCCTGCTGGCGAGCCGGTCCTGGCCGTCGACCCAGTAGAGCCGCGGCCCGGCGACCTCGCGCGCCGCCCCGGGACGAACCGCGGCGGTGTCGTCGAGCAGATGGTAGGGAACCTCGGCGGGATCGACGGTCCGCACCTCGTCGTCGACCGGGACGCCGCACGAGGCGGTCACGACCAGCGACAGGCCGGCGATCAGCGCCGCCCACGACGTACGCACGAACCTCATGTCACCTCCCTGCCGGCGCTGGTCCGCGCCGTGGGAGCCAGGGGGAGCGAGAGCACGAAATCGGCGCCGCCCGAATCGGCGTCGCGGCACCAGACCGAGCCGTCGTGCAGCTGCGCGGTCCGCGCCACGATGCTCAGACCCAGCCCGCTCCCGGTCGTCGCACCCCGAGCGCCGAGCCGGGCGAAGCGGTCGAAGATGTGCTCGCGGGCCTCGACGGGCACACCAGGCCCGGAGTCCTCTACATGGATCTCCGCGCGGCCACGGCGTGCGGCGGCGCGCACCGAGGTGAGGCCGCCGCCGTGGCTATCGGCGTTGCGGACCAGGTTGGCCAGGGCGCGGTGGAGCTGGAGCCGGTCGCCGTAGACCTCGAGGTCGTCCGGCACGTCGACGACGACGTCGATGTGGTCGAGGTCGTTCTCCGTGAGAGTCGCGGCGACCAGGGCGGAGACGCGCAGCACCTCCCACTCCGACTCCCGCACTCCCGCGTCGAGGCGTCCCAGCGCGATGAGATCCTCGAGCGCCCCACGGAAACGTTCCAGCTCGCCGGCCATCAGCTCCACGGCCGTCGCGGAGCTGGGGGAGAGGTGCTTGTCGCCCTGCAGGACACCGAGGCTGGTCGTGAGGGTGGCCACCGGCGTACGGAGCTCGTGACTGACGTCGGCTGCGAAGCGGGCATCGTGGTCGAGGCGCTCGACCACCGTGTCGACCATGGTGTTGAACGACCCGGTCAGGGTCGCCAGGTCGGGATCGTCGGTCGCCTCGACGCGGGTGTCGAGCTCGCCGGCGGAGATGCGCGCGGCGGCCAGGGCGACCTGACTCAGCGGACGCAGCACCCGCCGGGCGGCGTACCAGCCGAGAACGCCCCCGGCGATGGTGGTGACCGCGGCCGAGATGGCGAGCGCGTAGCCCATCGTGTCGAGGGTCTCGCTCAGCTCCTTGGCGTAGGTGACCTCGTAGTAGTCGGCGTCCACCCCCTCGAGAGGGATCCCGACGACGATGTTGGGCCGGTCGCCGGTGTCGGTCCAGGTCAGCGCGACGTCCCCGGCCCGGACACTCGAGGCGACGTCGCTGGTGGCGTCGTGGACCTCGGTGGTGAGGTCGGAGGAGTACCACTGACCGTCCTGGTGGACGAACACCGTGGTGCGGCTCGGCTGGGCGATCTCGGACAGGACCTCGGCGACGTTCACGCCGTTGGTGCGCAGCCGCTCCTTCACCAGAGCGGCGTCGATGTAGGCCTGTTGCAGGGCGTTCCGCTCGCGCTGTGCGATCAGGTAGTGGCGCGCGGAGAAGTAGGTGCTGAAGGCGAGGATCAGACTGATCAGCAGCGCGCCCGCTGCGAACGCGGCCACGACGTTGGCGCGAAGACCGCGCCGGCTCCGGCTCATCGCGGGTCCAGCCGATAACCCAGCCCGCGGACCGTGGAGATGACTCCGCCCGCCGCCGCGTCCTTGTCGACCTTGTTGCGCAGTCGGCTGACGTGCACGTCGACGACCCGGACGTCGCCGTGGTGGCCCTCCGGCCACATCTGGTGGACCAGGTTCTCGCGGGTCATCACGCGGCCGGGGCTGTTCGTCAGGGCCAGCAGCAGCTTGAACTCCGTGCTGGTCAGGTGCAGGTCCTCAGCGCCGCGGCGGAGCGTCGCCGCGTCCGGATCGAAGACGAGCGGGCCGTCGGTCGAGTCGAGCACGATGCCGTTGGCAGCGGGGTAGCCGCCCGCGGCCGGGACGAGGGGAAGGTCCGGACGCCGCAGGGCCGCCCGGATCCGGGCCCTGACCTCGGCCACGTCGAACGGTTTGCGGACGTAGTCGTCGGCTCCCGCCTCCAGCGCGGTGACCACGTCCCTGGCGCCGTCGCGGGCGCTGATCACGATGATCGGCGCGGTCGTCCGCGGGCGCACGCTCCGGATGAAGGTGAACCCGTCGATGCCGCCGAGCATCAGGTCGACGAGCATCACGTCGAACGGCTCGGCAGCGTCGAGCTCGAGGGCGACCTCGGCGTCGTCGGCTTCGCCGACCGCGTAGCCCTCCTGCTCGAGGAAGAGCCGGAGCGACGTACGCAGCCCGTAGTCGTCCTCCAGGATCAGCACCCGCTTCACTGCCTCGTGCACGTCCCGCATCGTCTCACCCGATCGGTCCGGACACCGACCCGTCGCGGTCCATCGGCCGGAAGTGACACGAAACTGACATGAAACCGCGAAAGGCCCTCCATACTCCACGGGCAGTGTGGAGGACATGAGCGAGGCGGAGTTCTACCCGGACGAGGAGACCATCGTCGTCCCGTTCGCGGACACCACCTGCTTGCGGGCCATCCACAGCCTGCGCTGGCGGCTGCCGGAGATGCTCGCAGGCGGTCCCGAGGCGGTCGTGGTCGACCTGGCCGGTCTGACCCGGTTCTCCTCGACGACCGTCGCGGCACTGCTGTGGGCCAAACGTCGCTGCGGTACGCGGGGCGTGCCGCTTCGTCTCCGCAACGCCGACCCGGCGCTCGCCGGTCAGCTCCGCCGAGCCGGCCTCGACACCATCTGGGACATCCAGGCGGCTCCGGCCGCGTCCTCCCTCACCCGAAAGGTCAACTGATGATCAACCACGTCCACGAGACGGACCGCGAGCATGAGGTCGAGCTGCTGACGCCGGACCAGGCGATGAGTCAGGTCCGGGCGTGGACCGACTCACGGGTCGTCGGCGACCGCGCGGCCAACCGCCTCGAGGTGCTCGCGGCATTCGGGGTCCACGTGGCCGTCTCGAACCTGCCAGGCGAGATCTGGGTGAAGCTGGCGTGGCGTACGCCGACCCGCGTCGAGCTCTCCACGCACTGGACGCTCACCTCGATGCCGGCCGCCGCGCCCGAGCCGTACGTCGCCGAGAAGCTCACCGACCTGGCCGGCTCATGGACCTTCCAGGACCGCGTCGGCGGCGCCAGTCTCATCTGCGAGGTCGAGGACTCTCCGACCCCGAGGTGAACCTCAGCGGTAGTCGTCGGAGAGCTGGGTGCCGATCTTGACCTGCGGCTTGGGCAGGCGCAGGGGGCGGATCTGGATGGCCCGCATGATCGCGTAGTAGGTGGTGCCCTTGAGGTCGTTGTCGGGGAACCGGCGCTTGAGCTCCTTGCGCAGCAGGAAACGCAGCGCGATCAGGTTGATGATCACGGTGGCCATCACCACGAGGGTGAAGAGCTGGGAGTACATCGCCAGCTCGAGGCTGATGTAGGGCACCACGAGCGCGATGATCAGCACCGGGAGGACGATCTCGGCGAAGGTAAACCGGGAGTCGATCCAGTCGCGGATGAAGCGCTTGACCGGGCCTTTGTCGCGCAGCGGCAGGTAGCGCTCGTCGCCGGTCTTCATCGCCTGGCGCATCTTGTCGCCCTGCTCCGCGCGCTGGGCGCGGTTGGCGGCGTTGATCTCCTTGCGCGTACGCGGCTGCTTGAGGCGCGCCTTGCGAGCCGCCTCCGCTTCCTTGCGCGTAGGGGTCGGACGACCCTTTCCGGTCTCCTTGACCGGGTTCTCGGGCTCGACGACCTGCGGGGAGGGGGACTTGCGACCGAACAACGTGAGTGACCTCTTACCTGTTGGCTGGGACACATACAGGATATCCCGACAGACCCTGACAGCGAGTTTTGTGGACCCGGCCTAAGGTGAGAGGCAACACTTGTCCTAGGACGACGAGAGTCCAGCGGCAAGCGACGACGCGGGGCGGCCGGCGGTCGGCCGCATATGAGAGGCGTAAAGGGAACCGATGAGTGTGATGAAGCGGCTGAGCCTGGTCTTCAAGGCGAAGGCAAACAAGGCGCTCGACAAGGCCGAGGACCCACGGGAGGTGCTCGACTACAGCTATCAGAAGCAGCTTCAGATGCTTCAGCAGGTGCGCCGCGGCGTCGCGGACGTCGCGACCAGCCGCAAGCGCGTCGAGCTGCAGATCAACGGGCTCAAGCAGCAGTCCGACAAGCTCACCCAGCAGGCCCAGAAGGCCATCGAGATGAACCGCGAGGATCTCGCCCGGGAGGCGCTGACCCGCAAGTCCGGTCTGACCAGCCAGATCAACGACCTCAGCACCCAGCTCGCCACGCTCCAGGGCGAGGAGGAGAAGCTGACCCTGGCGCAGCAGCGGCTGCAGGCCAAGGTGGAGTCCTTCCGCACCAAGAAGGAGACCATCAAGGCGACCTACACCGCCGCCGAGGCGCAGACCCGGATCAACGAGGCCGTCTCCGGCATCGGCGAGGAGATGGGCGACGTCGGCCTGGCGATGCAGCGTGCCGAGGACAAGACCCTCGAGATGCAGGCACGTGCGGGCGCCGTCGACGAGCTGCTCGCCTCGGGCGCCCTCGACGACCTCACCGCCGGCCCGACCGACGACATCACCCGTCAGCTCGACGCGCTCAGCTCCACCAGCGACGTCGAGGCCGAGCTCGCCGCCCTCAAGGGCCTCAGCTCCCCGCAGCAGACGCAGGCACTGCCCGGTGCCGACACCAGCTCGCCGGTCATCGACGTGGACGCGACCGAGAAGAAGGCGGAGCAGTGATCGTTCGCATCCTGGGCGAGGGGCAGTACGACCTCGACGAGGCCGGCATGGCCAAGCTCAACGAGCTCGACGCGGCGGTCGAGGCCGCCTGTCAGGGCACCGACGAGACCGTCTTCGAGGCGGCGCTGGCCGCGCTGCTCGACGGCGTGCGCTCGCTCGGCACCGCGCACCCGGTCGACGCGATCGACTCCTCCGACCTGATCCTTCCGGGACCCGGCTCCACGCTGGCCGAGGTCTCCGAGATGCTCGGCGACGAGGGCCTCATCCCCGGCTAGAGCCCGGGCTGAACATGTCACGCTTCCAAGGGGATGCCGGGCTGACCGCCCGGATGACCACGGTGATGTTCCTGCTCGGCGCGCTGTTCGTCGGGCTCATCGTGGCGCTGATGTTCGTCATGCCCGCACAGTGGGCGCCGATCATCGGCATCGTCGGGCTCGGCATCGCCTGGTGGCAGTGGTACTCCTCCGACACCCTCGCGATGCGCGCCATGGGCGCGCGCGAGGTGTCGGCCCAGGAGGCGCCCGAGCTGCACGCGATGATCGACCGGCTGTGCACGCTGGCCGACATGCCGAAGCCGCGGGTGGGGATCGCCTACACCGACATGCCCAACGCCTTCGCCACCGGCCGCTCGCCCAAGCGGTCCGCGGTCGTGGTGACCACCGGCATCATGCAGCGGCTGACAGCCGAGGAGCTGGAGGGCGTGCTCGCCCATGAGCTCTCCCACGTCGCTCACCGCGACGTCCTGGTGATGACCGTCGCCTCCTCGGCCGGCATCGTGGCCGGGATGCTGAGCAGAGGCTCCCAGTTCGGTGCGTACGCCGGTGGTGGCCGCCGCGAGGGCAACAACACCCTCCCGGTGTGGCTGGTGGTGCTGGTGGTCTCGCTGGTCGTCTACGCCGTGTCCTGGCTGCTGCTGCGGATGCTGTCGCGCTACCGCGAGCTGGCCGCCGACCGCGCCGGCGCACACCTGACCATGAAGCCGGGCGCGCTGGCCAGCGCGCTCCAGAAGATCACCGGCGAGATCTCCGCGACGCCGAGCCGGGACCTGCGGTCGTCGCAGGCGATGAACGCGTTCTTCATCGCGCCGGCGATCAGCGGTCAGTCGCTGCGCACCCTGACCTCGACACACCCTTCGCTGGAGCAGCGTCTGGAGCAGCTCGCCCGGATCGAGGCCGAGCTCGGCCGTCCGGCACAGTAAGGTCGGCTGCGTGGGCTTCTGGGACGTGATCACGGGTCGTACGCGACCGAAGCAGGCCAACCTCGACGCACTCTTCGCGGTGCCGACCGCTGCACTCACCATGCAGACGTCGCTCGGGCTGGTGCCGACCGGTGACGGTGCGGTCTGCTACCGGGCTGCGGCGGGGGCAGGGTTCGCCGGCACCCAGAACGACGTCGTCGAGCTGCTCGGTGCCTCCGAGGGCGCTCCGACGGTGACCACGAGCGTCGACGAGTACGGCTTCACCTGGCTCAGCGTCGACCACGAGCCCCTGGACCCGGCCAACCCCGACATCACCGGTCTGGTCACCGACCTCCACGCCGTCAACACCACGCTGGAGATGAACGGCTTCGGCCCTGGGCTGCTGTGCTCGCTGATCGCCTTCCGTGAGCCGGGCAACGACGCCGACGGTCGCAGCGTCGGGCTCATCTACCTCTACAAGCAGGGCACCTTCTACCCGTTCGCCCCGACCGGGCCCCAGGAGCGAGACAACCTCCTCGAGATCAACGTCCGCACCGCGATCGAGGGCGATCTCCCGGTCGAGAAGGACCGGTCCCGCTGGCTCGCCGTCTGGGGCGCCCCGGGGCTCTGAGACCTGTGGAACGGGCGCGGAGCTTCGGAGCGGTCGCGGAGGATTACGAACGCTTCCGTCCCGGCTACCCGGACGACGTGGTCGCGATGGTGAGCGAGGTCGCCGACGGCCCGGTGCGACGGGCGATCGAGATCGGTGCCGGCACCGGGAAGGCGACCCGGACGTTCGCGGCCGCCGGGATCGAGGTGGTCGCCTCCGACCCCGACGCCGACATGCTCGGCGTGCTCCGGCGTGAGTGCGCGGGCCTGCCGGTGACCGCCGTACGCGCTGCCCTGGAGGAGCTCGACCCGCTGGCGTACGAGCCGTTCGACCTGCTCTACGCTGCCGCCGCCTGGCACTGGACCGCGCCGGCGACACGGTGGGACCTCGCCACGGCCCTGGTCCGGGACGGGGGAGCGGTGGCCTTCTTCGGCGGCCCGTTCGTGCTGGGCGACGACGAGGTCGCGGCCATCGAGGACGAGCTGATCGCGGCGTACGCCCCGGACGGCCGCCACCTCCCGCCGCCGTCCCCGGCGGACGCGCCGATGCTGTTCCCCGGGGACGAGATGCTGGCCGACGGCCGGCTGTGTGACGTACGTGAACGGGAGGTGCCGCGCCGGTTCACCCTCGCTCGTGCCGACTATGTGCGCCACCTCGACACGATTTCCGCCATCCGGATCCTTCCGCCCGCCGACCGGTCCGCGCTCTTCGCCGACCTCGTTGCCGTCCTCCCCGAGCGGGTGGAGGTGCGCGCGGACCTGATGGTCCATACCGCCCGCCGGGCACCTCGAGGGGTGATCGACGGGTGACATCGACACGCCAAAGCGACCTCACAGGCACCACACAGCAAACAGCCGCATGATGGAGTCATGACTGCTGGAGCCCAGGACCTGACCCGTCCCGACGGATCACCGCTGCGGGTGCTCGTCGTCGACGACGAGGTGAACATCGCCGAGCTGATCGCGATGGCGCTGCGCTTCGAGGGCTGGGAGGTGACCATGGCCCACTCCGGCTCCAAGGCCGTGAGCGCCGCCAAGGAGACCACACCCGACGCGATCGTGCTCGACTGGATGCTGCCCGACTTCGACGGGCTGGAGGTCCTGCGCCGCGTACGCAGCACCAACCCGGTCGTCCCGGTCCTCTTCCTCACCGCCAAGGACGCGGTCGAGGACCGCGTCGCCGGGCTGACCGCGGGCGGTGACGACTACGTGACCAAGCCGTTCTCCCTCGAGGAGCTCGTCGCGCGGCTGCGCGGACTGATGCGGCGGGCAGGAGCGACCCGGGTCGAGGAGCACTCGGTGATCCGCGTCGGCGACCTGACGATGGACGAGGACTCCCGCGAGGTGCACCGGGCCGGGGAGGAGATCACGCTCACCGCCACCGAGTTCGAGCTGCTCCGCTATCTGATGCGCAACCCCCGCCGGGTGCTCTCGAAAGCCCAGATCCTCGACCGGGTCTGGTCCTACGACTTCGGTGGTCAGGCCAACGTCGTGGAGCTCTACATCTCCTACCTGCGCAAGAAGATCGACGCCGGCCGCAAGCCCATGATCCACACCATGCGCGGTGCGGGATACGTGCTGAAGGCCGCTGAGTGACCGAGCGTCAGCCGGTGAACCCGGCGAGGGCCAAGGTCCACCGGGCGGTCGCGCCGCTCATCTCGCGGCTGGTCATCACCTCGGTCTCGCTGGTGCTGGTCGTCTCGCTGCTGATCGCCACCGTCGCCACGATCGCGTTGCGCGAGACGTTGATGGACCGGCTCGACCGGGACGTGCACGACATGGCGCGCGGGGTCTCGGAGCCGGGGGCGGCGGGCGACGTCAACATCGGCCCCGGCTCGGTGATCGCGCTCTACCCCGACAGCGGGGTAGCGCGAGGCAACTTCGGCGACTTCGACCCCGACCAGATGGAGTCGCTCAGCTCCGCCGATCTGGAGGCGTTGGCGGAGGTACGCGTCGATGCCCGCCCCCACGAGATCGAGCTGCCCGATCACGGCACCTTCCGCGTGATCGCCCAGTCCGGCAACCTCTCCAACGGCGCCCGGGCAGTGGTCATCACCGGGCGCTCGACCGCCGAGCTCGACAACACCATCGAGAGCCTCGTCTTCTGGGAGGCGCTGCTGACCCTGCTCGGGGTGGTGGCCGCCGCAGGCGTGGGCTACGTCGTCGTACGCCGCCAGCTCAGCCCCCTGCGCGAGGTCGCCGCGACCGCGCACGCCGTCGCCGGGATGCCGCTGTCCTCGGGGGAGGTCTCGGTGACCGAACGGGTCCCCGAACGGCTCACCGACGAGGACACCGAGGTCGGTCAGGTCGGTGCCGCCCTCAACGCCCTGCTCGACCACGTCGAGACCTCCCTGGCCGAGCGGCATCGAAGCGAGCAGCAGGTGCGCCAGTTCGTCGCCGACGCCTCGCACGAGCTGCGCACCCCGCTGACCACGATCCGCGGCTACACCGAGCTCGCCCAGCAGCGGCCCGAAGCGGTCCCGCTGGCGCTGGGCAAGGTGGAGGAGGAGTCGATCCGGATGACCACGCTGGTCGAGGATCTGCTGCTGCTCGCGCGACTGGACCAGGGTCGTCCGCTCGCCAGCGACCCCGTCGACCTGACCCGCCTGCTCCTGGAGGCCGTCGACGACGCTCGCGTCGTCGACCCCGAACGCACCTGGCGGCTCGAGCTGCCCGCCGGCGCGGACTCGAGCGACGCCGAGGTGATCGTCACCGGCGACGACCAGCGACTCCACCAGGTGGTCAGCAACCTGCTCACCAACGAGCGCCGGCACACGCCGCCCGGCACCACGGTCACCGTCCGCGTACGTCCCGACGGTTTCGACGTCCACGACGACGGGCCGGGATTCCCGCCGGACCTCGTCCCGCGGGCCTTCGAGCGGTTCACCCGGGCCGACGAGGCCCGGCAGCGTGACGGCGGCGCGGGGCTCGGGCTGGCTCTGGTCCATGCCATCGTCACCGCCCACGGCGGCACCGTGAAGCTGACCAGTGCCCCCGGCGACACCACGATCGCCGTACGCCTCCCGCGTTCCACCGACGGGTGAGGTGGGGTTTTCCCTACCCGGGTCTGCTCCTTGAGCCCATCGTGGGCCGGCGCCGCGTTCCTTAGCGTCGAAGGGTGACATCAGCCACCCGAAACCCGAGGAGCCATCCCATGACCACACCCGCCCTGGAGGTCACCGGCCTCACCAGGACCTACGGCACCGGCGCGGCCTCCGTCCCCGCGCTCAACGGCCTCGACCTGGCGTGCGCGCCCGGCACGTTCACCGCTGTGATGGGGCCGTCCGGCTCCGGCAAGTCCACCTTCCTGACCTGCGCCGGAGCGCTGGAGCAGCCGACCGGCGGCCGGGTCCTCATCGCCGGGCAGGACATGACCGAGCTGTCGGAGGCGCGTCGGACCAGGATGCGCCGCGAGCGGATCGGCTTCGTCTTCCAGGGCTTCCACCTGCTGCCCTACCTCACCGCCGAGCAGAACGTCGCGCTGCCGCTACGGCTGGCCGGTCGCCGGATCGACGCGCCGGCCCGCCGTCGGGTTCGGGAGCTGCTCGACCGTGTCGGTCTGGGTGAACGCGCCGGCCACCTGCCGGCTCAGCTCTCCGGCGGTCAGCAGCAGCGGGTCGCGATCGCCAGAGCGCTGGTGACCGGCCCCGACATCGTCCTGGCCGACGAGCCGACCGGCGCGCTCGACTCGCACACGGCCGCCTCGGTGCTCGCCCTGCTCCGAGGTCTCGTCCACGAGCTCGGGGCCACCGTGGTGATGGTGACGCACGACCCGGTCGCGGCTGCGTACGCGGACAGCGTCGTCTTCCTCGTCGACGGCCGTGTCGTGGGACGGATGGAGAATCCCGTCGCCGAGGCGGTCGCCGGCCAGATGGCGCACCTCGACGAGCTCACCGCCCTGACCGAGCGGGAGCTGGTGTGATGCTCACGACCGCACTGCGCTCGCTGCGCCACCGCGCCACCGCCATGTCCGCGACCTTCGTCGCGATCCTGCTGGGCACCGCGGTGATGGGGTCGTTCATGCCGCTGGTCCAGGTGGGGCTCGACCCGGACACCCCGGCCGCCGAGCGGGAGACCCTGATCATCCTCGGCGCCGTCGTCGGCGCCTGGGGCTCCGTGATCGCGCTGTTCTCGATCGTCTCGACCGTGGGCGTGACCGTACGCCAGCGCGAGGTCGAGATCGGCCTGCTCCGCACCATCGGCGCCGAGCCACGTCAGGTCCGAGCGCTGGTGCGGGCCGAGACGCTGGCGGTCGCGCTCGTCGCCGCGCTCCTCGGCGCCCTCGTGGCGAGCCTGACCAGCCGGGCCCTCCTCGACCTGCTGCAGTCCGGAGGCGTGGTCAGCGAGCAGGTCGCCGGCACCGGCGGCTGGGTCGCGCTCGCGGCCACCGTCGTGCTGCTCCTGCTGGTCACCCTGGCCGCGGCCGGCCTGGCCGGGTCCCGAGCGTCTCGCGGACCGGCGTCGATCGTCCCCGCCGACGCCAGGTCCGGCGCCGGCAAGATCGCCTGGTGGCGCTGGCTGGTGGCGCTGGTCACCATCGCTCAGACCGCGACGATGGTCGCGATGACCATGGTGACCGGCGACGACGCCGCCAATCCGTACGACGCGATGGCGATGACCGGTTCCCTCGGTCTCCTGCTCGCGGTGGGCCTCGCCGCGCTGGCACCGCTGCTGCTGCGGGCCGGCAGCTGGGTGCTGCGGCCGGTGCTGGGCGGGACGAGCGGCCACCTGGCGGCGTACAACACCTCGCGGAGGTCGCACCTGCTCGCGGGCGTGCTCGCTCCGGTGATGGTGCTCTCCTCGGCCGCGGTGAGCATCCTGATGCTGGTCGGGATCGACGAGCGTACGCGTCCCGCAGACCTGGCTCCCGAGCTCGCCGAGGAGTTCGAGACGATCCACCTGCTCAACAACGTGGTGACCGCGATGATCTGCGCGTTCGCGGCGATCATGGTCGTCAACGCCTTCGCCGCCGTCCTCGCCGACCGCCGCCTGGAGCTGCACCGGCTGCGGCTGCTCGGCGCGACGCCGGCCCAGGTGCGAGGCTCGATCCTCGCCGAGGCCGCCGTGGTCGCCGCCGTCGGCACCGTCGTGGGACTGGCCGCCGCCCACGCGACGATCGTCCCCTTCGCCTACGTCCGGGGTGAGGGGTTGGTGCCTGATGCTCAGCTGTGGCTGCTGCCGCTGGTGCTCGGCGGCGCTGCGGTGCTCACCCTGGTCTCCGCGGTCGGCGCGACCAACCGGACATTACGCGCGACGGCCGGGGCGCGCTGATGTCAGACTCCCTCCTGATGACCGAGTGGGACGCACCGATCCGGACCGTGCGGCCGGAGCCGTTCAGCGGGCAGACGCTCGTCGAGCGGCTCCGGCTGACCGGACTGTCGCTGGGCTATGCGCTGATGATGGCGCCCGCGCTGGCGCTCGCCATCCTCATCGTGCTCTCGATCCCGCTGACGCTGGTCGCCGGCGTCGGCATCGTGATCGCCCTGGGCGCGGTGCCGGCCATGCAGGCCGTTGCCGGCGTGCACCGTCGAATGAGCGGGATGCTGCTCGGTGAGCGCATCCCGGAGACGTACGCAGACCTCAGCGACCTGCCGGTGCTCGTCCGGCCGTTCCGGTGGGTCCGGGAGCAGGCCCGATGGCGCGACTTCGCCCTCTGCTGCTTCTCCGCGACCGGTGGGTTCGTGCTCTCCCTGATCCCGGTCGTGCTCCTGACCGCGCCGCTGAACTGGCTGGTCCTGACGCTCGCCGGCATCGACTGGGTGGCCTGGCTGCTGCTCCTGCTCTCCGTGCCGCTGCTGGTGGCGTGGTGGGTGACCACACCGGTTCTCGTCCGGGCGCGAGCGCTGGCCGAACGCGGCATCCTCGCCCAGGCGCGGGTCGCCGAGCTGGCTGCCCGGGTCGAGACCGTCGAGTCGACCCGCGCCGAGACGCTGGACCATTCGGCCGCGGAGCTGCGAAGGATCGAGCGCGACCTCCACGACGGCGCACAGGCCCGGATCGCCGCCGTCGGGATGAGCGTCGGGCTGGCGGAGAAGCTGATGGCGACCGACCCGGAGGCCGCCGCCGCGCTGCTGCGCGAGGCCCGCGAGACCACGGTCTCGGCGCTGGAGGACCTCCGAGGTGTCGTACGCGGCATCCTGCCGCCGGTGTTGGCCGACCTCGGTCTCGTGGGTGCCGTCGAGGCTCTCACCGCGGGGCTGCCGCTGCCGGTGACGGTCGCCGTCGACCTGCCGGGGCGGCTGCCCGACCCGGTCGAGTCGGCGGCCTACTTCGCGGTGGCCGAGTGCCTGGCCAACGCGGTCAAGCACTCCGGTGCCGATCGCGCGTTCGTACGCGGCAGCCACAACGGGCAGCGGCTGCGGATCGTGGTGGGTGACAATGGTCGGGGCGGTGCCGACCCGGCCGGGCACGGGATCGCCGGGGTGGCGAGCAGGCTGGCCGCCTTCGACGGCACCGTGGAGGTCGAGAGCCCGTCCGGGGGACCGACCCTGATCACCTTGGAGGTGCCTTGCCAGATCTGAGGCCGGATCTGAAGGTGGTCCTGGCCGAGGACCAGGCCCTGCTCCGTGTCGGGCTCACCAGGATCCTCGAGGCGGGCGGGATCGAGGTCGTCGAGGCCGTCGACAACGCTCCCGCCCTGGCGCGGGCCCTGACACGGCCGGACGTGGACGCCGCAGTCGTCGACGTACGGCTTCCACCGTCCTTCACCACCGAGGGCCTGACCGCCGCGATCGAGGCCCGACAGGCGCGGTCGGGGTTTCCGGTGCTGGTGCTGAGTCAGTACGTCGAGCCGCTCTACGCGCGCGACCTGCTCGCCGGAGGGGAGGGCGCGGTCGGCTATCTACTCAAGGACCGGGTCGCCGACGTCGATGCCTTCCTCGGGGCCGTCCGCCAGGTCGCCGGCGGCGGAACCGTCCTCGACCCGGAGGTCGTCGCCGGCCTCCTGACCCGGCGCGAGCGTCCCCTCGACCGGCTCTCCGAGCGCGAGCGCGAGGTGATGACCCTGATCGCCGAGGGCCGTTCCAACGCCGCGATCGCCGCCCGGCTCTTCGTCACCGAGAAGGCGGTCGGCAAGCACATCAGCTCGATCTTCACCAAGCTCGACCTGCCGCCGGCAGGCGACGACAACCGCCGTGTGCTCGCCGTCCTGGCCTGGCTCAACGACACCTGATCGAGGCGTCGCGTACGTCGGCCGAGGCGTCACCCGCGTCGGCCGAGACGTCACGCTGGTGCCCACTCGGCCGACCGGGGTGACGCCTCGGCGGGGGTGGGTCAGTCGTCAGCCGCGGTGGCCGGGGCCAGGCCCGGGAGATCGAGCATGCGCTGGAGGGCCAGCTTGGCGTAGTGCTCGGTGTCGGGATCGACCTCGATGCGGTTGATGACCTGCCCCTCGACGAGGGACTCGAGGGCCCAGACGAGGTGGGGCAGGTCGATGCGGTTCATCGTCGAGCAGTAGCAGACGGTGCGGTCGAGAAAGACGATCCGCTTGTCGGGGTGAGCGGCAGCCAGGCGCTTGACCAGGTTGAGCTCGGTGCCGATCGCCCAGGCCGAGCCGGCAGGAGCCGCCTCGATGGTCGAGATGATGAACTCGGTCGAGCCGACCAGGTCGGCCTTGAGGACGACCTCGTGCTTGCACTCGGGGTGGACCAGGATCTGCACACCCGGGATCTCGGCGCGCAGGTCGTCGATGGTGTCGGGGGAGAAGCGGCCGTGGACCGAGCAGTGGCCCTTCCACAGGATCACCTTCGCCGCGCGAAGCTCCTCGGGGCTGACGCCGCCACCCGGCTTGAGCGGGTCCCAGACCACGCAGTCATCGAGCGACATGCCGAGCTTGAGGACCGCGGTGTTGCGGCCGAGGTGCTGGTCGGGGAAGAAGAGCACCTTCGCGCCCCCGTCGGACTCAGGCTTCTGCTCGAAGGCCCACTCCAGCACGGCCTGTGCGTTGGAGGAGGTGCACACGACGCCGTCGTGGCGGCCGCAGAACGCCTTGATGTCGGCGGAGGAGTTCATGTAGGTCACCGGCACGACCTGCTCGGCCACACCCGCCTCCTCCAGGGCTGCCCAGGCCTTCTCCACCTGGCCGAGCCGGGCCATGTCGGCCATCGAGCAGCCCGCGGCGAGGTCGGGCAGGATGACCGCCTGCGACGGCGAGGTGAGGATGTCGGCCGACTCGGCCATGAAGTGCACGCCGCAGAAGACGATGTACTCCGCGTCCGGCCGGGCCGCCGCGTCGCGCGCGAGCTTGAAGGAGTCACCGGTCACGTCGGCGAACTGGATGACCTCGTCGCGCTGGTAGTGGTGCCCGAGGATGAACACGCGTTCGCCCAGCTTCTCCTTCGCGGCCAGCGCACGCTCGACCAGGTCGGGGTCGGAGGCGGCCGGCAGGTCCCCGGGGCACTCGACGCCACGCTCGGAGTTCAGGTCGGTGCCGCGCCCCAGGGGGAGCAGCGGGAGGTCGACAGTCGTCATGATGACGATAATACATGTCAGGCCCTGGCCGGGCCGGTGGCGTAGGTCACATCCGGTCTAGAGGAGAGCGCCGTTGTGAATGTAGGGAGCGGGGGGAGCCATGCCACGCACCCCCAGGACCCCCTCGGTGCCGATCCTCAGACGCGCCGCCAGGCCCACGTCGAGCGCCCACTGGTTGGCGCCGGTCACATGAGACATCGCGGCCTCGCCGTCGGTCCGGGCAAGGCACTCCCACAGGAGCCTGGTCGCCGTCTCCTCGTCGATGGCGGCGAGCAACGTGGGGCCGTTGTCGGCGGCGTACGCGTAGCCTCCGCCCTCGACGTCGACGAGCAGAGATCCCGTGCCTGCGAGGGTGGTGTGGTCACGACCGCGAGCCGCACCGCGGACCTTGCGGTCGATCGCATCGAGCAGATCGAGGTCCGCGGCGCTGCCCTCACGGACGCCGTCGACCGCGACCAGCCGCGAGCGGTCGACCTCGCCGTGGAGCATGAGCTGAGGGTGGAGGTCGAACCCGGCCAGCCGGTAGCGGCGCAGCGCCTTGGGGTCGTCGCTCGCCGACAGCATCCAGTGGGGACAGTCGGCGCCATAGGCCATCGCGGCGTCCAGCAGGCGCTTTCCGAGCCCCTGGCCCTGGAGACCGGGCCGGACGGCGAAGGTGCACAGGAACCACAGGGTGTCCTCGCGGCGCGCGGAGGTGGCGAAGCCGGCCAGGCCCTCGGCATCGTACGCCACGAAGCAGCCGTCCGGATCGGTGGTCAGGAAGCCCTCGGTGCGGGTGATCCAGTTGGCGGAGCGGCTGACCGAACGCCGCCCGGCGGGCGGGTCCGAGTCGCGCCGCGACTGCAGCGCGGCGTGGTAGAAGGCGTCATCGCTGAGCTTCTCGGCGAGCGGCACGTCCGCCGGCTGCATCGTCCGGATCTCCATGGCCGCCGAACCTATCTCAGGTCTCAGGCGCGCAGCGGCCGGACGGCGTCCCAGGCAGGGTCGGTGTCGACACGGGTGACGACGTCGCCGTGGCTCCATCCGTCGACCATCTCCACCAGCCGTTGGGGCGCCGAGGTGGTGGGGTCGACGTAGGCGTGCAGGAGGCGTACGCCGTTGGTGGTCTCGTGGGCCACGACCCGCCCGTCGGGCCCCAGGGTCGTCGCGAGCCGGTCCTCGAGCTGCCCGAGCTCGCGCAGCGCGTCGGCCGAGGGGAGCCCGTGCTCGGCGAAGCCGACGTAGGGGACCATCACGCCGACGTGATGGGTCAGGTTGGGTGCCATCACCGGGTGCAGCGGCACGACTGCGCTCGCGACCACCGGACCCTGCGGGCTCTCGCCGTGGAGCAGCACCCAGGCGGGGTTGCCGTCGGGGTCGACGTACTCCTTGCGGAGGTTGCGTACGGCGGCGCGGAGCCCGTCGAGGCCGAAGCCGTCGCCGGGACGCGCCGTGGTGGTCGTGACCTCGCCGATCCACAGCTCGGTGCTGGACTCGCCCAGCGTGGTGTCGAGGGCGTGGAAGGCGACCTGCAGCCGGGCGTCCTCGGTGAGATCCGGGAAGGCCGGATGGAAGAGGGTGACGTCGAAGTGGGCACCTGCCTGCCGGGCGCCGACCAGCACGTCGGCCAGCCGGACCACGGCGCCCCCTGGCGTGGTGAGCACCGCTTGGACCGGGTCGTCGAGCGGTGGTCGCTGGTCGCTGAACTCCCACGGAGAGACGCCGTCCGGCTCAGGAGCGGCGAGCAGCCAGCGGCGTGCCAGCGCGCGGTGATCCGGGTTGCCACCGGCCGAGACGACCAGCAGCCGTCCGCCCAGCGGTCCGGGGCCGACCTCCCAGCTGAGGCCCGCCTCCATCGCGTCGACCCGCCTGGCCAGCAAAGAGACCAGGGCGTCCTGGTCGTCGGCATCGAGCGCGGCACCGCAGGCGAGCGCACCCTTCTGCGCCCACCATCTCCAGAAGGCACGGATCCGCCTGGTCTCCGAGTCGTTGGCCCCGCCCCGCCACAAGATCCGCACGAAACGACCTTAACCCGACGCATGCGCGAGAAATGTGCGTTCGAACAACGCCGCGGATCCCCGACCTTCGGGGCGCGGGTAGGTTTCGCCCATGCGAGTGCTGATCGCCCCCGACAAGTACGCAGGCACGCTCACCGCCTTCGAGGCGGCCTCCGCGATCGCGGAAGGCTGGCGGCGTACGGCACCGCGCGACGAGCTCTCGCTGATCCCGATGGCGGACGGCGGGCCGGGCTTCCTCGGGTTGCTGCACGAGGTCCTCGGTGGCGACCTCCATGAGCTCGAGGTCAGGGGACCGCACGGTGACCCGGTGACCGCACAGGTCCTGGCCGAGGGCCGGACCGCCTACGTCGAGTCGGCCCAGGCCGCCGGTCTGCACCTGACGGGAGGGACGGACGCCGAGCGGGCGACGTCCTACGGCGTGGGGCAGCTGCTCCTCGCCGCCCGAGATGTGGGAGCGCGCAAGGTCGTCGTCGGGCTCGGCGGCTCGGGCACCAGTGATGGGGGAGCAGGCCTGCTCGCCGCGCTGGGTGCCACCGCGGACCGGCCGCTCGACGCCGGGGTCGCCGGGCTCGAGGGGGTCGCTGAGGTCACTCTGCCCGAGCCGCTCGGCCTCGAGATCGAGATCGCCAGCGACGTGGACAACCCGCTGACCGGGCTCTTCGGAGCGGTCAAGGTCTTCGGGGCGCAGAAGGGGCTGGCGGAGGAGGCGATGCCACGCTGGGACGGCGCGCTCCAGGATCTGGCAGCCGCCACCTCACGCAAGACCGCGACCGAGAAGGGCGCGGGAGCGGCCGGCGGGATCGGCTTCGCGCTGCTGCTCCTCGGTGGCACCCGGCGGCCCGGGTTCGACGTCGTCGCCGACCTGCTCGGGCTGACCGAGGAGGCGTCCCGAGCCGACCTGGTGATCACCGGCGAAGGGTCCTTCGACCCGCAGAGTGCTGCCGGCAAGGTTCCGGTGGGGGTGGCACGCCTGGCCGAGCGGGCGCTGAGACCCTGCATCGTGCTGGCCGGGAAGGTCAGCATGAGCGGCCGCGAGATGCGGACGCTCGGCATCGACGCCGCCTACTCGCTCGTCGACAGCGTCGGCGAGGAGCGAGCGCTCGGAGAGGCGTACGACTCGCTGGCCCAGGTCGCTGCCAGGGTCGCCCGGACCTGGTCCACCGACCACCGGGAATAACCGAGGATGTGCGACGATTGAGCCTGAAGACACACCCGCACCCACGCACAGGGAGCCCAGCTACATGACCGAGCAGACGACCGAACGCCGCGCCGACTCCATCAACCTGAGCGACGTCGCCGCCGCGAAGGTGAAGAGCCTCCTGGAACAGGAAGGCCGCGACGACCTGAGCCTGCGCATCTCCGTGCAGCCCGGTGGCTGCTCCGGCCTGCGCTACCAGCTCTTCTTCGACGAGCGCACCCTCGACGGTGACGTCGTCACCGACTTCGACGGTGTCTCCGTCGTCGTCGACCGGATGAGCGTTCCCTACCTCAACGGCGCCATGATCGACTTCGTGGACAGCATCGAGAAGCAGGGGTTCACCATCGACAACCCCAACGCCACCGGCTCCTGCGCCTGCGGCGACTCGTTCCACTGATCTGAAGCGCCCGGCACGCACGCTGGCCGCGTTGCGGGTGCTTCGACGACCGGCTTCGCCCCAAAGGTCGCCTTCGCGCCCGCGCCTTGCCATCGCACGCACCGGACGCCTCAGATAGATGAGCACGACAGCAGCCCCTGCCGATCGGCAGGGGCTGCTGACGTTCTCCACCACGGTGAATCAGGTCAGGGCGAGATCGTCGGCGACGTGCCCGATGGCCTCGAGCATGGCGGCGTCGCGCGGCTCGCGGGACTGCATCCGCACCGTCGGAGCCGGGCGAGCCGCTTCACGCACCCGTGGCGCGGGCAGGCTCAGCGCGCTGTCGGCGGCGGCGCAGTCGGCGCAGAGCTGCGCGGGGCTGTCGAGGTCGTCGTAGGGAGTGCGCGCATCTGTCATGCAAACGACGGTAAGCACTACCAACCGGTAGAAGAAGGCCGACTCAGCGGTAATATTTCATCTGCTGTCTACGGCCGAGCCTTAACGTCGCCCGAGGTCTCGCCGGTAGGGTTCCGCGCATGTCCGGTTCACTCCTGATCGCAGGCTCCATCGCCACCGACCACCTGATGAGCTTCGGTGGAAAGTTCGCCGACTCCCTGGTCGCTGACCAGCTCGACAAGCTCTCGGTGAGCTTCCTGGTCAACGACCTCGAGATCCGTCGCGGCGGCGTCGGCGCCAACATCTCCTTCGGCCTGGCCAACCTCGGCCTCGAGCCGGTGCTCGTGGGTGCGGTCGGTGAGGACTTCGCCGACTACCGCTCCTGGCTGGAGCGCCATGGCGTCAACTGCGACCACCTGCGGGTCTCCGAGACGCTGCACACCGCGCGGTTCGTGTGCACCACCGACACCGCGATGGCGCAGTTCGCCAGCTTCTACCCGGGCGCGATGGCCGAGGCCCGCGAGATCGAGTTCGGACCGATCGCGGAGAAGGTCGGCGAGCCGGCCTACGTGCTGATCGCCCCCGACGACCCCGACGCGATGAAGCGCCACACCGAGGAGGCGCGCCAGCGCGGCTACACCTTCATCTCCGACCCGAGCCAGCAGCTCGCCTTCGGCGACGGTGAGCTCATCCGCGAGCTCGTCGACGGCGCCGCCTACCTCTTCACCAACGAGTACGAGTCGCACGTCCTCCAGCAGAAGACCGGCTGGTCCGCCGACGAGGTCCTCGCCCGCGTCGGCACCCAGGTCACCACGCTCGGCAAGGACGGCGTACGCATCCAGCGCAAGGGCGAGGACGCGATCGAGCTGCCCGCCGCGAAGAACGTCAACGCCGTCGAGCCCACCGGGGTCGGCGACGCCTTCCGCGCCGGCTTCCTGGCCGCGCTGGCCTGGGACTGCGAGCTGGAGCAGGCCGCAGAGGTCGGCTGCGTCCTCGCCGCCTACTGCGTCGAGACCGTCGGCCCGCAGGAGTACTCCTTCACCGCCGAGGAGTTCGTCGCCCGCGTCCGCGAGTCCTACGGCGACACCGCCGCCGACCAGATCGCCCCGCACATCAAGAGCTGAACCTTCGCTCAGCTCAGGCGGCGTATCCGATACACGGGTACGCCGTCTTCTGCTTCCACCTCGCCGACGAACTCCTGTCCGCGCATGCGGGCCCAGGCGGGGACGTCGTGGTGGGCGGCGACATCGTCGGCCGCGACAGCGATGATCTCGCCGACCTCGATGTCGCCGAGGTGACGGCCGAGCTCGATGATGGGCCGCGGGCATGCCTGGCCGCGGCAGTCGAGGGTGACGACCGGCGCGCTCACACGATCACGCCCGCAGCGCACGCGCCAGGATACGGGCGCGGTCGTGTGATGTCCTGATGGGTCACTCGCTGGCGCTCGCTCATAGCCCCGCCTCGGCTCGTAGGTCCTTGACGATCCCGGGCAGTGCGTCCAGCACGCGCTCCACATCCTCTCGCGTCGTGTCGCGGGTCAGCGATAGCCGAACGTTACCGTGTGTCAGCGCGCCCATGGCGGCGAGCACGCGCGACGGTTCGCGGGTATCGGACGTGCAGGCCGATCCGCTCGCGACGCCGGCGCCGAGGCGGTCCAGCGCGGTCACCAGCGCCTCGCCGTCGACGTAGAGCGCCGAGAAGGTCACCAGGTGGGGGAGCCGGCCCTCCTCCGGTCCGGCGACGTCCACGTCCGGAATCTCCGCGCGGACCCGATCCCGGACCAGCGAGATCAGCTCGTGCTGGCGGGCGTTGATCTCGGCGCGCTCGGCGACGACGGCCTGGAGCGCCGCCGCGGCGGCGAGCGCCCCGGGGATGTTCGAGAACCCCTGGTCCGTCCGCGACCACTCATCACCCGGGAACGGCCAGCGCCACCGCGCGGACCTGCGCACCACCAGCACCCCCACGCCGCCGGGACCACCCCACTTGCGGGCGGACCCGGCGATCGCGTCGCCGACCGCCGGCAGCGGCAGCCGGCCCATGCAGGCGCCGGCGTCGACGAAGAGGGAGGCCGGGCCGGCGGCCGCGGCGACCTCGTCCAGCGGTTGCACCGTCCCGACCTCGTGGTTGGCCTGCTGGACGGCGATCACGTCGACGTCCCCGGCTGTGACAGCGTCTCGTACGGCGGCCACCTCGACCCGCGCGTCGCGGTCCACGCTCAGCTCGGCGACGGGGGAGCGCTGTGACCACCTGGCAGCGTCGATGACCGACTGATGCTCGACGGCACTGTGAGCGATGCCACGTGATCCGAGCCCCAGCAGGCCCGTCTGCACCGCGGCGGTGCCCGACGATGTGAAAAGCACCTCATCGCGACGTACGCCCAAGGCCTCGGCGACGACCTCGCGGGCGTTGGCGAGGAGGAGGCCCGCGTTGCGGGCCGGGCGGTGGAGGCGGCGAGGGTCGGCGTACCCCTGCTCGACCGCGGCCAGAAGCACGTCTCGCGCCGCAGGATGGAGCGGTTCGGCGGACGCGGCGTCGAGGTAGGTGAAGCTTTCCGTCACGTACCTAACGGTAGCCATACGCGACATGAGGAACCCCTGAAGATGAAACCGGAGCCGCTCGCGGTAGTCTGCCGACATCTGAGTGTTCGCATGAGAGAGAGGCTCGTAGTGGGTCTGCACTTGCCAGGGGCCGGATCGACTCCGTCCCACGCCCGCGCCCGACGTGGTGCGCTGGTGGCGACGCTGACGGCCGGCGCCCTCCTGCTGAGTGGTTGTTCGGACGAGGCGGCGCGTTTCGGCTTCCCCGAGCCACGTTCTGAGCAGGGGGAGCACAACCTCGCCCTGTGGCAGGGCGCGTGGATCGCCGCGTTGATCACAGGTGTCCTGACCTGGGGGCTCATCTTCTGGGCGATCTGGCGCTACCGGCGCCGCAGCGACGCCGACGTCCCGGTCCAGACGCGTTACAACCTGCCGTTGGAGATCTTCTACACGATCGCCCCGGTCATGATGGTGATCGTCTTCTTCGACCACACCGTCAAGGTCCAGAACGAGATGCTGGACAACGGCAACCCGACCAACGTGATCGAGGTGACCGGCCAGCAGTGGCAGTGGACCTTCAACCACGGCATCGGTGAGCCCGACCTCGCCGCCGACGACAACCTCGTCGACGACAAGTACGCCTACGACAGCTACGGCTACGTGGTCGGCACCGGCTCGCACATCCCGACGCTGGTCCTCCCGGAGAAGACCACCACGCGGTTCAACCTGCGTTCGGCCGACGTCATCCACAACTTCGGTGTGCCGGAGTTCGGCATGAGGATGGACGCCGTCCCGGGCCGGGTGAACCACTACTCGATCACCACGAAGGAGGCCACGGCCACCTTCGACCCGAGCGCCGACGACCTCATCGACGGCACGACCTTCCGCGGGGCCTGCTACGAGCTCTGCGGCGTCTACCACGCCCGGATGATCTTCAAGGTCGCGATCCTCTCCGAGAGCGACTACAAGTCCTACGTCGACACGCTGGCGCAGAGGGGCTTCGAGGCCGAGCGTCCGCTGCTCGGTGGCGGCAAGTCCACCCGCCCCGCCGACGACATCGCGAACCACGAGGAGGGCGAGTGACCGCCACCGCTGCACCCCCGGTCGCCGGCGGCCGCAAGCCGCTCGGCAAGCTCATCTACCAGCTGCTGACCACCACCGATCACAAGCTGATCGGCAAGATGTACCTGGTCACGTCGTTCTTCTGGTTCCTGGTCGGCGGCCTGATGGCGCTGCTGATGCGCTCGGAGCTGGCCTTCCCCGGCCAGCAGGTCGTCAACGACGAGCTGTTCAACCAGCTGTTCACGATGCACGGCACGATCATGCTGCTGCTCTTCGCGACGCCGCTGTTCTTCGGGTTCTCCAACGTCATCATGCCGCTGCAGATCGGCGCGCCCGACGTGGCGTTCCCGCGGCTGAACATGTTCAGCTACTGGCTCTACCTCTTCGGCGGCCTGATCGCGGCCAGCGGCTTCTTCACCCCGACCGGCGCGGCCGACTTCGGCTGGTTCGCCTACACGCCGCTCTCCAGCGCGCAGTACTCGCCGGGCGTCGGTGGCGACCTGTGGATCATGGGTCTCTACATGAGCGGTCTGGGCACCATCCTCGGCTCGGTCAACTTCATCACCACGATCATCTGCATGCGCGCGCCGGGCATGACCATGTTCCGGATGCCGATCTTCACCTGGAACACCCTGATCACCGCGCTGCTCGCGCTGATCGCGTTCCCGATCCTGGCCGCCGCGCTGCTGATGCTCGAGTCCGACCGCCAGTTCGGCTCCCACGTCTTCGATGCCGCCCATGGCGGCCCGATCCTGTGGCAACACCTGTTCTGGTTCTTCGGCCACCCCGAGGTCTACATCATCGCGCTGCCGTTCTTCGGCATCATCTCCGAGATCCTGCCGGTCTTCAGCCGTAAGCCGATCTTCGGCTACATCGGCCTGGTGGCCGCGACCCTCGGCATCGCGATCCTCTCGGTGGCGGTGTGGGCGCACCACATGTTCGTCACCGGGGCGGTCAACCTGCCGTTCTTCTCCGGTATGACATTCCTGATCGCGGTACCGACAGGTGTGAAGTTCTTCAACTGGATCGGCACGATGTGGGGCGGCTCGGTCAGCTTCGACACCCCGATGCTGTGGTCGATCGGCTTCCTGACGACCTTCCTCTTCGGTGGTCTGACCGGCATCATCCTGGCGAGCCCGCCGCTCGACTTCCAGGTCTCCGACTCCTACTTCGTGGTCGCTCACTTCCACTACGTGGTCTTCGGGACCGTCGTGTTCGCGATGTTCGCCGGCTTCTACTTCTGGTGGCCGAAGATGACCGGCCGGATGCTCGACGAGCGTCTCGGCAAGGTTCACTTCTGGCTGCTGTTCGTGGGCTTCCACGCGACCTTCCTGGTCCAGCACTGGCTGGGTGTCGAGGGCATGCAGCGGCGTATCGCCGACTACCTGCCCAGTGACGGGTTCACCTTCCTCAACCAGTTCTCGACCGTGGGCGCGTTCCTGCTGAGCCTGTCGATGCTGCCGTTCTTCTACAACCTCTACGTCTCCCGCAAGGCACCGCTGGTGACCGTGGACGACCCGTGGGGCTGGGGCCGTTCGCTGGAGTGGGCCACCGCCTGCCCGGCGCCGCGCCACAACTTCGTCTCCATCCCGAAGATCCGCTCGGAGTCCCCGGCCTTCGACCTCCACCACCCCGAGATCGCCGCGCTGGAGCACGACGAGGACGATCTCGTCTCCACCAGCTCGAACAAGGAAGGCTGAGCACGATGAAGTCTGAAGCCTGGATCTTCGTGGTCTGCACCGCCTTCATGGTGCTGGTCACCCCGGCCTACTGGTTCGTCACCGCGGCCTCGGAGGAGGGCGGCGACTGGACCGGCACCTCGGCGCTGGTGATGTGCACACTGCTGTTCGCGATGATCACCATCTACCTCGGCTTCCACGCCATCAAGATGGATCCGCGTCCCGAGGACCGCGAGGACGGCGAGATCGCGGAGGGCGCTGGTGAGTACGGCTTCTTCCCGCCGTTCTCCTGGTGGCCGCTGTGGGCCGCGCTCACCTTCGGTCTGGTGGTTCTGGCCGTCGCGATGGCCGCCTGGTGGCTGGTCATCATCGCCGCCGTGCTCGGCATGCTGGCCACCGCCGGCTGGAACTTCGAGTACTACCGAGGCGAGTTCAAGCACTGAGCTGAAGCCGCAACAGGGGTCCGATCCAGATGGATCGGGCCCCTGTGCATTTTCTTGGGCAGCTCTTGGAGATGCCCGGTAGGGTTATCGCGCCCACGCCCCGGTTCGGGGCGCGAAGGTACATGAAAACAGGTCTGGAGCAGTCTCACCGTGTCAACGCAGTCGCCGTTTCGCCGTACGTCCCCGCTCGCTCGTCGCCGGGTGCTGCTGACCACCGCGGCAGCCGTCCTCGCGCCGGTGCTCACCGCGTGCGGAGCGGACTCGGCCTCGAAGGAGCCCAAGAAGCCCGCCGAGCCCACGGTGCAGATCACGGCCAACGTCGAGGACCAGGCGACCGGCGTCGCGGTCGACAAGGTAGTCAAGGTCGACGTGGCCAAGGGGCGCCTGGACGAGGTCATGCTGACCGGCGCCAAGGGGACGAAGGTGCGCGGCACCATCACCGAGGACGGCCTCCGCTGGAGCGCCGGCGAGGTGCTCGAGCCGACCGCCTCCTACACCCTCGCGGTCACCGCCACCGGTGACGACGGTCTGCAGAAGAAGAGCCAGACCACGTTCTCCACCGAGGACCTCGGCCTGGACCGCCAGACCTACCCGTCGATCGCACCGCTGGACGGTGAGACGGTCGGCGTCGGGATGCCGATCATCGTGACCTACGACCTGCCGGTGAAGAACAAGGCCGCCTTCGAGAAGAAGATGATCGTCGAGTCGACCCCGAAGCAGGAGGGGTCGTGGTACTGGGTGAGCGACAAGGAGGTCCACTACCGTCCGCGCACCTACTGGAAGGCCAACTCCACGGTCAACGTGAAGCTCAACATCAACTCGGTCCCCGCCGGTGGCGGCATCTTCGGTCAGAAGAACCGGCAGATCACCTTCAAGACCGGTGACGCCCACATCTACCGGGCCAACGCGCAGACCCACCAGATGGAGGTCTTCAAGAACGGGCAGAAGATCAAGACCATCCCGATCACGACAGGCAAGGAAGGGTTCATCACCCGCAGCGGCGTGAAGGTGATCATCGAGAAGTTCAAGCGCAAGACCATGAACTCCGAGACCATCGGGATCAACCAGGGCGACCGGGAGTACTACAACATGGAGGGCGTGAAGTGGGCCATGCGGCTGACGTTCTCCGGCGAGTTCATCCACGGCGCCCCGTGGTCCGTCGCCCAGCAGGGCAACGCCAACGTCTCCCACGGCTGCACCGGGATGAGCGACGAGAACGCCAAGTTCCTCTACGACATGACCCGCCGCGGTGACGTGGTCGAGACCGTCGGCACCAACCGGGGCATGACCTTCAGCAACGGCTGGGGCGACTGGAACACCTCCTACGACGAATACCGGGCGGGGTCTGCGCTCGCCTGACCCGGCGGCGCGTCGGGCCTCGTTTGAGCCGTCGGCCCGGCCGGACTCGATATCCTGGACTGCAGTGATCAGCGTGTGACACCAAGCGACTGCCGCTTGCGTCCTGGAAGCGTCATTTCCTACGTTCCAGCCGACACGCAACTGCGTTGCGCGGAGTCGACCCCGACGACCCGCGCCTGGAAGGTGGACTCGTTGTCTCGGCCGGTGCTGGTGCTCGATCTGGACGGCACGGTGTGTCTCGGCGACACGCCAGCCCTTCTCTACGCCACCCAGGTGGCGGCTCACACAGACGCCCCAGAAGCGCTTCTGGAGACCGCTGAGGCGTTCCTCGGGCAGAGACTGCCGGAGGACGCTCCGAAGACGCTCACGGGCGCTCAGGACGGCTATGAGGCGGTCAAGATCCTGGGCCTGACGGCCGGGGTCACCGAGGAGCAGCTGAGCGCTGCGTACGTCTCGAGCCGGGCGATGATGAGTGAGCAGCCGGGCGACATCCGAGCACCCGAAGGTCTGGCCGACCTGCTCGACGGCATCGACGCGCACCGGGTGATCCTGACCAACTCGCCCGGGAGCGGGCTGGATGCGATCCTGGAGCACCTCGGTCTCCGCGACGTGGTCGACGAGGTGCGCACCGACGCGCTCAAGCCGACCCGGATGATCGGCCACCTGGACGGCTTCCTCGAGACCTTCGGCACCGTCGACACCCCGGAGTGGTTGATGTCGGTGGGCGACATCTGGCGCAATGACCTCGCACCCGCTGTCGAGCGTGGTTGTGTTGCTGCGTACGTTGACGCCTTCGACCGCCGTCAGGGACCGGCTCATGTTCGTGCAGGGTCGCTCGTGGACCTGTACCCAGCAGTCTCGGAATGGTCGAATGACCCGTCAGCCTTCATCGCAGCTCACCCCCTCAAGGAGTCTGTCCCATGTTGAGAACCCCCCGGTTGCTGGCGGTCGGTGCCGCCACGTCGCTCGCCCTCTCGCTCGCCGCCTGCGGTGGCGAGGACAGCGCCGCGCCCGCGGAGGATCCCGAGGAGATCGTGGTGTCGCTGGTGCCGTCAGGCGACGTCGACTCGATCACCGAGAGCGCGAAGGGTCTGGAGTCGTTCCTGAGCGACGAGATCGGTATCCCCGTACGCGCCGAGGTGACCGAGAGCTATGCGTCCGCGATCGTCGCGTTGAAGTCCGACCAGGCCCAGGTCGCGATGCTCGGCCCGATCGGGGTGGTGCAGGCCGAGGACCAGGCCGGGGCGGTGCCGATCCTGCAGTCGGTGCGCTATGGCTCCAAGACCTTCCACACCCAGTGGTTCACCAACGACCCCGAGACCTATTGCGCCGACGAGGTCACGGTGGTCGAGGGCCTCAAGTACTGCAACGGCACCGACGCCGCGAAGACCGGCCCCATCGGTGAGGAGGCGATCGCCAAGGTCAAGCCCGGCACGTCGATCGCCTTCGTCGACCAGGGGTCGGCCGCCGGCTACTACTACCCGGCCACCCAGTGGGGCCAGGTCACCGGCGGTGACGCGCTGGTCGACCTCGACGCGCAGTTCTCCGGCGACCACGACGCCGCTGTGCTCGCCGTGGCGCGCGGGGACTACCCGGTCGGGGTGAGCTTCGACGACGCCCGCGAGGAGGTCGCGGCAGACGAGCCCAAGGTCGCCTCCGACGTGGTCGTGTTCGCCTATTCCACCGAGATCCCCAACGACGGCATCGTCGTCGCAGGCGGGCTCTCCAAGGAGCTGCGTACGAAGGTGACCGAGGCGTTCACAGCGATGGCGAAGGACCCGAAGGGACTCAAGACGCTCGAGGCCGTCTACGACATCGAGGGCCTGACACCGGTCGACACCGAGGCGCTGAAGAAGGCGAAGGCCGTGGAGGAGAACTTCGGCGGGTGAGCATCGTCTTCGACGACGTCTCGGTCGTCTACCCGAACGGCACCCGCGGCCTGGACAAGATCTCCCTGACCATCCCGGCAGGGGAGTTCGTCGTCATCGTCGGGCTCTCCGGATCCGGGAAGTCGACGCTCATCCGTACGATCAACGGCCTGGTGCCGGTCACCTCGGGATCGCTCTCGGTGGGCGGGACCGAGGTGGCCTCGGCACGTGGGCGTCGGCTGCGGCGCCTGCGCGCCGAGATCGGGATGATCTTCCAGGGGTTCAACCTGGTGACCCGACGCACGGTGATGGGCAACGTGCTCACCGGCCGCCTGCACGCCCAGTCGCCGCTGCGGTCGGTCTTCGGGGTGCACACCAAGGCCGACAAGGAGATCGCCTTCGAGGCGTTGGAGCGCGTCGGGATCGTCGAGAAGGCGTGGGTACGCGCCGCCGAGCTCTCCGGTGGACAGCAGCAGCGGGTCGCGATCGCCCGTGCCCTGGCGCAGCAGCCGTCGGTGGTGCTCGCCGACGAGCCGGTCGCCTCGCTCGACCCGCCGACCGCCGACCTGGTCATGCGTGACCTGCAACGGATCAACCGCGATCTCGGTATCACTACCGTGGTCAACCTGCACTTCCTCGACCTCGCCCGGCGCTACGCCGACCGCATCATCGGGATGCGCGCGGGCCGGGTGGTCTTCGACGGTCCGGCCGCCGAGGCCGACGACGCCGTCTTCGAGACGATCTACGGTCGGTCGCTGACCACGGAGGACCTCTCCGCATGAGCGAGCGCCAGCGAGCGACCACAGGCCACATGCCGCCGCGTCCGTATGATGGCGCTCGCGCTACGGAGGTGGCGGCATGCGAGCGCCAGCGAGCGACCACAGGCCTCATGCCGCCGCGTCCGTATGATGGCGCTCGCGCTACGGAGGTGGCGGCATGACGCAGGCCATCCTCGAGCGGCCGAAACCGGTGCGACCGCCGAAGCCCCCGCCGAGCCCGCTGCTGGTCGGTGGCGTGCTCGGCGCCGTCGTGGTGACGATGGTCGCGGGCTGGGCGATCGACTTCTCGCTCGCGCCGGTCGTCGAGCAGTGGCCTGCGCTGACGATGATCCTCCAGGAGGTGGCGCACCCCGAGTGGGAGGAGATCACCGACCCGTCCTCGCGGTTGTGGACGGCGCTGAGGGAGACTGCGGCCATCGCGGTGATCGCGACCTTCGTGGGCTCCCTGATCGCCCTCGGGGTGGCCCTGCTGAGCTCCAAGGTCAGTGCGCCGCCGGCGATCTACCGGGTCACCAAGTCGGGGATGTCGGTGATCCGGTCGTTGCCCGACATGGTGTACGCGCTGGTCTTCGTCGCGGTCGTCACGGGCCCGCTGCCGGGGATCCTGGCGCTGACCGCCTTCAACGTCGGCATCGTCGCCAAGCTGACCGCGGAGAGCATCGACGCCACCGATCCCGGGCCCTTGGAGGCGCTCGACGCTGCCGGGGCAACCCGCTGGCAGCGGGCCCGGGCAGGCATCATCCCGCAGATCCTGCCCGGCTACGCCTCGTACGTCCTCTATGTCTTCGAGCTCAACATCCGGGCCTCCGTGGTGCTGGGCGCGGTCGGGGCCGGCGGGGTGGGGCAGCTGATCATGCTCTACTTCAACCGCGCCGACTATCCGCGGCTGGCGGCCGTGGTGATCGTCATCTTCGTGGTCGTCGTCGCGATCGACCTGCTCTCCCAGGGCCTGCGCCGGAGGCTGAGGTGAGCCCCGGCGCTGCGAAGCGGCCCGAGCCGCCACCGAAGTGGCCCTACACCGCGGTGGGGGTCGCTCTGGTCGGCATCGTGCTGCTGGCCGGCTGGTCCCTGGACGACGCCAGATGGGGGCGGCTGCCGCTCTTCCCGGGGGAGGTCCTCCAGTACGCGAGTCAGATGCTCGACGGCGTGCTCACCTGGCCGGGGGCACACCCCGACGGTCAGTCCGACCCCGACCTCACCTACGGCGACTGGTGGCTGCAGGCGCTGCGGCTGATGGGGGAGTCGGTCGCGCTCGCCTGGATCGGCACCTGCATCGGGGCGCTGTTCTCGTTCCCGCTGGCGTTCCTGGCCGCCTCCACCACCGCGCCCTGGTTCCTGCGGCTGCCGGTCCGGACCTTCTTCAACGCGATCCGTGCCGTTCCCGAGATCCTGCTCGCGGTGATCGTGATGCTGCCGCTGTTCGGGCTCAACCCGATGGCCGGGGCGATGGCGATCGGCATCCACTCGATCGGCTCGCTCGGCAAGCTGACCCTCGAGAACATCGAGTCGATAGACCCTCGCCCGGTCGAGGCGGTCACTGCGGCCGGTGCGACGCGGTGGCAGCGCATCCGCACCGCGGTGATCCCGCAGCTGCTGCCGGAGACCGTGGCGTTCTGGCTCTACCGCTTCGAGGTGAACATCCGGGCAAGCGCGATCCTCGGCGTCGTGAGCGCCGGTGGAATTGGTGCGTTACTAAACCGTGTCCTTCGGGGCCGTGAATGGGAGTGGGGTGGAATCATGCTAGCTGTGATCATCATCGTGACGATCCTGGTCGACCAGCTGTCCGCAGCGGTGCGTCACCGGATCCTGCACGGCGCCGAAGCCACCGCGGTGTGGGCATGACGAGCGCGCCGGTACTTCCCGCCATCAGAGCCGCGATGCCGCGGCTCAACCCGTCCGAGCGTGCGGTCGCCGAGGTCGTGCTGACCCGCTCCGAATGGGCCATCGAGGCGACCACCGCCGAGATCGCTGCCGAGGCCTCCGTCTCGACCGCGACCGTGGTCCGCGCCGCGCAGAGACTCGGGTTCCGCGGCTTCCCGCACCTCAAGGTGCTGCTGGCGCGCGACCTGGGTTCGGCCAAGACGGAGACGACCGAGGGAGGCAGCCCGCTGACGGTGGTGCGCTCCTTCTTCGCCGACATCGCCGACTCCGCCTCCGACATGGTCGGGCTCCTCTCCGAGGACCAGGTCAGCCGAGCCGTGGACCTGCTCGCCGAGGCGCGCTCGATCCTGGTCGCCGGCACCGGGGTCTCCTCGCCGGTCGCCAAGGACATCGCGATGAGGCTGGCCTCACAGGGGCTGAGCACCGTCGCGCCCGGCGACCACCTCGACCAGCTCATCCGCGCCCGTCTGCTCCAGCCGGGCGACGTGTGTGTCGTCGTCAGCGGCACCGGTGCCACGGCGCCGACGATCCAGGTGGCCCAGGCCGCCGTCGCCGGGGGAGCGGCCGTCATCGCGCTGACCTCCTTCACCGGCACCCAGCTGACCAAGCTCGCCGAGGTCGAGCTGGTCACTCCCCAGGGCGGTCGTGCCGGGTTCCGCCAGGAGCTGGACTCGATCATCCGGATCCCGCAGCTCATCCTCGGCAACGCGCTCGTCGCGGCGGTGGCGGCCCGTGACCCGGAGGCCGCGGCGAACGTACGCGCCCGGGTGCTCGAGGTCGTCGGCGGCGAGCTCGACCCTCAGGGCTGAACCTCTAGAGATAGGTCGCGAGCAGCTCCGCCTCCGCACGGAGCTGCTCCGCTCTGTCACCGGCGCCGTGCGCCTCCATGTCGCTCGCGGCCGCCCGCCGCTCGGCCTGCTCGGCCGCGATGATCGAACGGATGTCCTCGTCGCTCAGGTCGCGCCTGGAGGCCTCGGTCGCACCGACGCCGATCGCGGCTCCGGCGATCGGACCGTCTGTGGCGAGGGCCGTCTCCGTCACGGGCAGCGCCTCGGCGTTGGCGATGGCCGACAGCGTCGAGCGCAGCACCGTCGTGGCCGTGGTGTCGCGGGCCTTGCGGGCGTTGAGGAGGTCGGCTCGGAGGCGAGCCTGGAGGCCGGTCATGTGCGGGACCCTAGGTCTCCTGCCGGGGGAGGGGCAACCGGGTTTCGCGCCGGAAAACGCACGTGGCGCCGTCCCCCGAAGGGAACGGCGCCACATGGCGTACCAGCTGTGATCAGTGGCTGAGAGGCTCCTCGACCGCCGAGTGACGGTGGTCGTCGAAGTCGTGTCCGTCGACGACGTGACCCTCGTAGGCAGCCAGCTCGTGGGCCTCGTGCTCGGCGTGGTGGTGTGCCTCGCTGAGTTCCTCGGGGGTCGGCTTGTCCACGTCGTGGTCGTAGTAGAACGCCCGGAGCTTCGCGCGGAAGGTCGGCTTGCCGTTCTTCTTCAGCTCCGGCTCCTCGCCGGCCCGGCCGCGGTCGCGGACGGTCATGGCGAAGGCCTCGTCCGCGGGAAGCGGCAGGTGCTTCTCGTGGTAGGCGCCCTCCGGCGTACGGATGACCGTGCCGGTCTCGTAGCCGTGCAGCAGCTTCTCGTTGTCGTGACGCTGCAGCGAGATGCACCAACGACGCGTGATGATGAACGCCACGATCGGACCCAGGAACACGAACGCCCGCAGGAAGTAGGTGATCTGGTTGATCGAGAGGTCGAACTTGATCGCGATGATGTCGTTGCCGCCCGCGGCCCAGAAGCCCGCGTAGAACGTCATCAGCGCGACGAACGTGGCGGTGCGGGTCGGAGCGTTGCGCGGGCGCTGGAGCAGGTGGTGCTCGCGCTTGTCGCCGGTGATCCACGCCTCGATGAAGGGGAGCATCAGCACGACCATCCACGCCAGCATCGGCAGCACGATGACCGGGAAGAAGATGTTCCACGACCAGGTCGAGCCCCAGAAGTGCGACTCCCAGCCCGGCATGATGCGCAGCGCGCCGTCGGGCCAGCCCATGTACCAGTCAGGCTGCGAGCCCGCGGTGACCTTGGTCGGGTCGTAGGGACCGAACTTCCACACCGGGTTGAGCGAGAAGAACGCGCCGAGCAGGGCGGTCACACCGAAGGTGATGAAGAAGAAGCCGGTCATCTTGGAGATGTAGTTCGGCACCATCGGGTAGCCGACGACGTTCTTCTCGGTGCGGCCGGGTCCAGGCCACTGGGTGTGCTTGTGGTAGATCAGCAGGATCAGGTGGGCACCGATCAGCGCCAGCAGCAGCGCCGGGATCAGCAGCACGTGGATCGTGAACAGGCGTGGAATGATGTCGTCGCCTGGGAACTCGCCTCCGAACAGGAAGAACGAGATGTAGGTCCCGACGATGGGGATCGCCATCATGAACCCGTCCGCGGCCCGGATGCCGGTGCCGGAGAGCAGGTCGTCGGGCAGCGAGTAGCCGGTGAAGCCCTCGAGCGTGCCGAGCAGCAGCAGCGTCGCGCCGATGACCCAGTTGATCTCACGTGGCTTGCGGTGCGCGCCGGTGAAGAAGACGCGCATCATGTGGATCATCATCGAGGCGATGAAGAGCATCGCCGACCAGTGGTGGACCTGACGCAGCAGGAGGCCGCCACGGACGTCGAAGGAGATGTCCAGCGTCGAGGCCATCGCCTCGGACATGTCGATGCCGCGCAGCGGGGCGTAGGAGCCCTGGTAGGTGATCTCGGCCATCGACGGCTTGAACCACAGGGTCAGGAAGGTGCCGGTGACGAGCAGGACCACGAAGCTCCACAGCGCGATCTCGCCCAGCATGAACGACCAGTGGTCGGGGAAGATCTTGCGGGAGAGGAACTTGCTCAGACCGCCGATACCGAGGCGCTCGTCGGCCCAGTTGGCCGCCGCGCCCACCTTGGTCGGCTTGCCCGCCGGGGCAGCGGCTTCGGTGCCGTTGCTGGCGGCAACCTTGGACGTGTCGGTGCTCACTGGCCGCCCTCCTTGTAGCCGTACTGCTCAGCATCGGCGGCGTGGTCGGCTGACCAGTCGTCGAAGATCTCGTCGATGTCGTAGGTGTTGCGCTCCCAGTAGCTGACGCCCACAGGCTCAGGGTAGTCCGAGAGGGCAACCAGGTAGCCGTCCGCGTCGACGCCCAGGGGCAGCTGCGGAAGGTGCCGGCCGGCCGGGCCGAAGATGACCTTGCCGTGGTCGGCGAGGTCGAAGGTCGACTGGTGGCAGGGGCACAGCAGGTGGTGCGTGGTCCGCTCGTTCAGCGAGATCGGGCAACCGACGTGGGTGCAGATCTTAGAGTAGGCCACGATGCCGTCGACCGACCAGTTGCGGGTCACGTCGTGGGAGATGTCGTCGGGATCCATCCGCAGCAGGATGGTGGCCGCCTTCGACTTGGCGATCTGCAGCGGCGCGCCGTGCAGACTGCCGTCGAAGATCGTCGCCGGCTCGGCGTTGACCAGGTCACCGATCTCCAGGTCGCCCGGGCGGATCGGGGTGCCGACCACGTCGCGCACGACGCGGACGCCGGCGTCCCAGACGGTGTTCTCGAGACCGGCGCCGGGGTAGGGCTGCTCCCGGGTGATCTGCGCGTTGGTCTGGCCGAGGTCGCGGAGCATGACGATCGCGGGCAGACCGAGCAGGGCGGCCGAGCCGATCATCGCGTTGCGGATGAAGGGGCGGCGCGCCATGCCGGACTCGTTGAGCGCGGCCTTGAGCTCGGCGATGGCCACCTCGCGGGTCGCCGGCGAGGAAGCGGCCGGGTGCCGGTCCTCGGCGTGCTCGATGTCGACCACGAGCTTGCGGGCCCACTGGATGACGCCGATGCCGAGGAAGAGCAGGGCGAAGCCCAGGGTCGACCCCAGCGCCAGGTTGGAGGCGCCGTAGCCGGCCCAGACGTCTCCGTCGTAGCCGGGCTTGATCGCGAAGTAGGCGACCACGAACAGCACCGAGCAGATCGCGGAGAGAGCGAAGAAGAGGCTCACCTGCCGCTCGGCGCGCTTCTCCGCCTTGGGGTCGACGTCGGTGGGACGCCAGTGATGCTCGTGCATGCCCGGGTCGGGCAGCAGCGCGTCGGTGTGCGCGTTGAGCTCGGGGTGCGAGTCGTCGTGCTTCTCGATCTCGCTGAGGTCGCTGCTCACTTGGCAGATCCCTTCTTGGTCTGGTTGGTGCGCGTCGTGTGCGCGGCGATCCACACGGTGAAGGCCACCAGGACGCCGAGACCGACGACCCAGGCGACGATGCCCTCAGTCACCGGACCGAGCGCGCCGTTGTTGAAGCCGCCGTAGTCGGGCTGCTCCTTCATCGACTCGACGTAGGCGATGACGGCCTTCTTCTCCTCCGGGCTGATGTTGCCGTCGGAGAACGTGTCCATGGACTGCGGACCGGTCAGCATCGCCTGGTAGATGTGCCGCGGGTCGGTGTTGAGGATGCTCGGAGCCTCGCCGCCGCGCGGCATGGCGCCGCCGGCACCGGTGAAGTTGTGGCAGGCGGTGCAGTTGGTCAGGAAGATCTGACCACCGAGGGCGACCGCGGCCTCCCTCTCCTCCTCGGACTCGAAGGTGTCCGGGTCGTACTGCTCCCGGTCCGGGACAGCCGGGCCGGGGCCGAGGCTGGCGACGTAGGCCGCCATCGCGTCGATCTCGTCCTGGTTGAAGCTGGGGTCCTTGACCTCGACCTGGGCGCCGGGCTGGGCCATCGGCATCCGGCCGGTGCCGACCTGGAAGTCGACGGAGGCGGCACCGACACCGATCAGGGAGGGGCCGTAGAGCTTCCCGTTCTGGGTGGTGATGCCCTCACCGTTGGAGCCGTGGCAGGTGGAGCAGTTGATCATGAAGAGCTCTTTGCCCTCGGCGACGAGAGCGGCGTTGTCCTTCTCCACCTCGGCCTGGGAGGCCGGGGAGAAGATGGCGTAGAGCCCGCCGGTGCTCAACAGGGCGACCAGGAGCACGGCGGCACCGGCCAACGGGCGGCGACGGTGCCGCGACAGTCGACCGACGGAGCGGTTCAGGAGACGCACATTCAGTCCTTGGTCACTTGAGGAGGTAGATGGTCGCGAACAGGCCGATCCACACCACGTCGACGAAGTGCCAGTAGTAGGACACGACGATCGCGGAGACGGCCTGCTCGTGGGTGAAGCGCTTGGCGACGTAGGTCCGGCCGAGCACGAACAGGAAGGCGATCAGACCGCCGGTGACGTGCAGGCCGTGGAAGCCCGTCGTCAGGTAGAAGACCGAGCCGTACGGGTCGTCGGGACCGGTGATGCCGCGGTTGAGGGCGATGCCCTCCTGCACCAGGGCTGCGTACTCGGTCGCCTGGCCGGCGATGAAGACCGCGCCCATGAGGTAGGTGAGGATGAACCACTCACGCAGACCCCAGAGGCGGACCGCGAGCAGGGAGCCCTTGCGTCCGACCTGGCCACGCTCGGCGGCGAAGACGCCGAACTGGCAGGTGAACGACGACAGCACGAGGATGGTCGTGTTGACCGCCGCGAACGGGATGTTGAGCCCCTCGGTGTTGGCATGCCACTGCTCAGGGCTGACCGCGCGGATCGTGAAGTAGGCCGCGAACAGCGCCGCGAAGAACATCAGCTCGCTTGCGAGCCAGATGATCGTCCCCACGCTGACCATGCTCGGACGGTCATGATGCCCGTGCAGGCGGGCTGTTGGAAGAGTCGATACTGTCGCCACGCCCGCCATTATGTCCTGCCCCCTTCCCAGAGTCTTCTTGGGACCCTGTGTGTCGTGTTTCAGACCCGTGCTACACCCTTGAGACACCGCTCAGGATCAGGGTGTGACATCTGGCCTCAGAGCATGGTGTTGGCGCTAGCATCGGGGTGTGACCGACACCACCTCGAACTCACTGAAGATCCTCGTCTACAGCGACGACCTCGACGTCCGCAAGCAGGTGATCCTCGCTCTCGGACGCCGTCCGCACCCCTCCCTCCCGGAGGTGGAATACGTCGAGGTGGCCACCGAGCCGGCCGTGCGTGCGCAGCTCGATGCCGGAGGTCTCGCGCTGGCAGTGCTCGACGGGGAGGCCGCGCCGGCCGGCGGGCTGGGGATCGCGAAGGCGGTCAAGGACGAGGTGAAGGACGCTCCGCCGATCGTGGTCCTCATCGGTCGTCCTCAGGACGCGTGGCTCGGCACCTGGTCGCGTGCGGAAGCCACCGTGCCGCACCCGCTCGACCCGTTCGAGCTGGCCCGGACGGTCGTGGGACTGTTGCGGCCCGTTAACGTTGGCGCATGACGTCGGCGCCCAACTCCTGGCCAGAGGTCCTCACCACGTTGGTCGCGGGACAGTCGCTGTCCGCGCACCAGGCGGCATGGGCGATGGGGGAGATCCTCTCCGGCGAGGCGACACCCGCACAGGTCGCCGCCTTCGCGGTGGCGCTGCGGGCCAAGGGCGAGACCGTCGACGAGCTCGCCGGGGTCGCCGACGGCATGCTGGCCAAGGCCAACCCGATCTTCGTCCCCGGACGCGTGCTCGACATCGTCGGCACCGGTGGTGACCGGTCCTTCTCGGTCAACATCTCCACGATGTCGTCGATCGTCGCGGCCGGAGCCGGCGCCAAGGTCGTCAAGCACGGCAACCGGTCCGCCTCCTCCAAGTCCGGCTCGGCCGACGTGCTCGAGGCGCTCGGCATCCGGCTCGACCTCGACGTCTCGCGGGTCGGCGAGGTGGCCGAGGAGGCCGGGATCACCTTCCTGTTCGCCGCCGCCTTCCACCCCGCGATGCGCCACGCCGCGGCTGCGCGGCGTGAGATCGGCATCGCCACCGTCTTCAACCTGCTCGGCCCGCTGACCAACCCGGCCCGCCCCGCGTCCTCCGCGATCGGCTGCGCCGACGCCTCCGCCGCTCCGGTGATGGCCGGTGTCTTCGCCCGCCGAGGCACCGACGCCTGGGTCTTCCGTGGCGACGACGGCCTCGACGAGCTCACCACCACCACGACCTCGCACGTGTGGATGGTCTCTCAGGGTGTCGTCACCGAGGCGACCGTCGAGCCTCTCGACCACGGCATCGGCCGGGCCACTGCCGAGGACCTGCGTGGAGACGACGCCGCCTACAACGCTGCCGTCGTCCGGAGGCTGCTGGCGGGGGAGAAGGGCGCGGTGCGCGACGCGGTGCTGCTCAACGCGGGTGCTGCTCTCGCGGTCCACGACGCCGGGTCCGGCTCGGTCGACGAGCGGCTCTCCGGAGGGATCGCTCGGGCTGCCGAGTCGATCGACTCGGGAGCGGCGCAGGCTGTGCTCGAGCGGTGGGTCGCGGCTACGTCGCGGTGATCTAGATGATCACGGGCCGACTCGGCTGCACACGACGGGCTTCGCCCGTTAGTCCAGGCCGATCGAGAAGGCGGCTTCCAGGTCCACCTGGGAGTAGGTGCGGAAGGCGATGTGCGTCTCCGTCTCGAGCACGCCGGGGACCTTGTTGACCTTGTCGGCGACGACGACGGCCACGTCCTCGTGGGCGTGGACGCGCACCAGGGCGATCAGGTCGATCTGGCCGGTGACGGAGTAGACCTCGCTGACACCGTCGATGGCGGCCACGGCCTCGGCCACCTCGGGGATCTGGGAGACCTCGGCATTGATGAAGACGATCGCTGTGATCACGCAGGTCACGTTAGCGGATCCGCCTAGAGCGCCGCTGCCCGACGGCCCGCACCGCCGATCGGGCAGGTCCACTCGCCCTCGATATGGGCGAGGCGCACGCCGGGGGACTCCAGCCAGCGCAGCACCAGCTCGGTCTCCTCGGCGCTCGCGGCCGGCACCGGGCCGGGGGCATCCAGGACCGTCTCGGCGCTGAGCTGGAGGTCGGCGACGTAGGCGTGCGCGTTGGCCTCGCGCGGGATCACGCCGGCTGCGGCGAGCCGACCGTGTCGGACGACGTGGACTGCCCACCGGCCGTCGTCCTCGCGCCGGATCGCGGTGAGGTCGGGCAGCCGGGTCAGAGCGCTGAGCCGCTGGGTGCGGGCGGCCCCACGCAGGTAGGAGGTCAGCCGGTCGCGGTGGACGGCGGCCTCCTCGAACCGCTCCTGCTCGGCCAGGCCGGTGAGCCGCTCCGTGACCGTCTCGACCACCTCGTCGGGCCGGTGGAGCAGCGACTCGCGGACGCGGGCGACCAGCGCTGCGTACGTCTCGGCGGGGACGCTCTGGTCGCACGGGCTCAGACAGCGGTGGAGCTCGGCGAGGACGCACGGGGTGCGCCGCGGGAGCAGTGGAAGCCGGTCGGAGCACTGCCGGATCGGGAAGGTGTCGTGCAGCGCCTGGAGCGCCTTCTCGGCGACCTTCTTGGAGCCGAACGGACCCAGATAGTCGGCATCGTCGTCGAGCACCTGCTTGACCAGGCTGAGCCGCGGCCAGGGTTCGCGGGTGAGCTTGACGAAGTGCATCTTCTCCGGGCGGCGCGAGCGGCGGTTGTAGGGCGGCTTGTGCTCGCCGATGAGCCGCAGCTCGCGCACGCCAGCCTCGAGCGCCGTCGCGCACTCGATGCCCTGGACGGTCGCGGCCAGTCCCACCATCTCGCCCATCCGGGAGCGGGTCTCGGAGGCGGTGAAGTAGGTGCGTACGCGGGTCCGGAGGTCCTTCGAGGTGCCGATGTAGAGCACCCGGCCCTTCTCGTCCTTGAACAGGTAGACCCCGGGGGCGTGCGGCAGGTCCTCGGCCAGATGACGCTTCTTGCGCTGGGCGGTGGTGACCTTGGCCGAGAAGACGGCCAGGTCCTCGAGGGTCTGCACGCCGATGTTGCCGAGGCGCTCCAACATCCCGTGGAGGACGTCGACAGTGGCCCGGGCGTCGTGGAGGGCACGGTGGTCGGGGGTCGTGGGCGATCCGAAGACCCGGGCGAGCGAGCCGAGCTTGTGGTTGGGCGCCTCGTCCCTGGTGACCACCCGACGAGCGATCTTCACCGTGTCGAGCACCTCGAAACGGGGCCAGGGCCGTTCCTGCTTCGCCGCGAAGTGCTTGAGGAAGCCGATGTCGAAGGGGGCGTTGTGGGCCACCAGCACGCAGCCCTCGGCGAACTCGAGGAACGCCGGGAGCACCGACTCGATGGTGGGGGAGGATGCGACCATCGAGTTGGTGATCCCGGTCAGCACGGCGATCGAGGGCGGGATGCCGACGTGCGGGTTGACCAGGGTCTGGAACTCGCCCAGCACCTCGCCGCCCCGCACCTTCACGGCACCGACCTCGGTGATCATCCCGCCGTTGTCGGGGCTGTTGCCGGTGGTCTCCAGGTCGACCACGCAGAAGGTGAGGTCGCGCAGCGGCCGGCCGAGCTCGTCGAAGCCGCGCTGGGCCTCCCAGCGGCCCGTGGCCTGCTCGTGCTGGCGTCGGGCGACGGCCCGGGCGCGCATCTCCTTTCGCGCCTCACGAACCGCCGCACTGCCCATGCGAACACACTAGCGAATGCCGCCGACAGTTCTGTTGGCGATTGCTTCGCAATTCGCGCAGCGCCTCCGCTTGATCCTCGTCTTCCTCCGCTCCGTTCGTCGCTGCGCTCCTCTCTGCGCTGCGTCCAGACGAGGGACGCTCCGGCGCTGTACTGGTGGCGATTGCTTCGCAATTCGCGCAGCGCCTGCGCTTGATCCTCGTCTTCCTCCGCTCCGACGCTGGGGTCAGCCCAGCAGGGGCGAGAGGGAGGAGAGCGGGACGGTGCGGGCGCCGGCGCGGCGTACGTCCTTGACGATCTCGGCGTCGTCGGTGGCCACCAGGATGATGCGGCCGGCGGGCTCGGCATCGACGAGGTCGCGGATGACGTCGTCGGCGATGACGCCCTCGGGGGAGAAGAGGACCTTGACGCCGCGCGGAGGCACGGCGGTGGGGCGTACAGATGCCGAGTGGGCGTCGAAGACGACGGTCGTCTCGGCACCGGTGCGGGCGGCGATGGGCGCGATCGACCGCAGCAGCCGCAGCCGCTGCGCATCGAGTGCGGAGTCGGGCCACAGGGCCTTGGAGACGTTGTAGCCGTCCACGATCAGCCGGACCCGCGGCATCGCCAGGAACTGCTCGAGATGGGCGCTGCTGGTGACCCCGGCACCGGCGGCGGCGTCCGCGCCGGCCAGCTCGGCCTCCACGCGCTCGCCCGGCGTGCCGGTGACCGGTGGCAGCGCGAGCTCGCGCCGGAGCCCGCCCGCGGCGTCGAGCAGGGTGTCGAGCAGGAACCGGGCCCGCAGCGAGGCGTCGTCGCGGTCCGCCTTGGACGTACGCCGCTCCGCGGCCGCCTCGCGCTCGAGCTTGTCGATCTGGCTGCGGAGCTGGCGCAGCTGGCGGTCGCGTGCGGCGATCTCGTCCTCCGCGCGGGCGAGCGCCGTGCGGGCCTCGGTCAGAGCCTCGTCGAGGCCGGTCCCCGCCTCGCGGGCAGCGGCCCGGGCCTCACCGAGCTTGCGTCTCAGGGCGGTGTTGTCGGCCTTGAGGTCGTCGAGGCGGGCCTTGCGGTCGGCCCGCACCTCACGGATCTCGTCCTCGGCCGCGGCGAGCTTGGCGCGCAGGCGGGCGACCTCGGCGTCGACGGCCGGCACCGCGGCGGCGTCGAGACGGTCCAGGGCCTCCTTGAGCGAGACCTCCCAGCCGTCGGGGCGCACGAGCCAGAGGACGGCGGCCGCCTCGGCCGGATCCTCGGGCGGGGTGAGATCGTCGGGGGAGCCCTCGGTGACGTAGGCGGCCCGGAGCTGGCTCCCGATCCTCTCCCGCACCTCCTCGTCGCCCTCGAGCACCGAGGCGATCATCGCGCCGCCGGCCTTGGCGCGCCGGGCGGGCGCGAAGTCGGCGATCCGCTTGAGCGCGGGAGGGAGGCGCGCGACGTCGGGAAGGACCCCGGCGGTGAGCGCGACGATGCGTCCCCGGACCGTGTCGGGGAGCGTCGCGTACGCGGAGACCTCCATGCTCCAAGTGTAGGGACCCGGTCCGCGATCGCCGCCTGGAATACCGTGCTGCGATGGTGATGACACGCCGCACGCAACCGCACGGAAGCAAAAATGTCGGTGCTCGGTGAGACCGTCACGACATGGCGACGAGAATCGACTGTGACACCTGCCTCGTGCGGGGACTGGCGTGCCACGACTGCGTGGTCACTGTGCTCCTGGGCCCGCCCCCGGAGCTGACCATCGAGGACGACGAGCGCCGGGCGCTCGACGTGCTGGCCGATGGTGGACTGATCCCGCCTCTGCGAATGGTGGAAGGGATGTAGACGAACTTTTGGGCGTGGGTGGTTGGCAGGTGGGGGACGGCGTCGGCTAGTGTGCGCAGGGACTTGGCGCCCGTGGAAGTGGGTCAACCGGCCCACGCGGGAGCCGCGCTTAGTCCTGGTCCGCTTCAGGGCGGGCCAGGAGCCGGGGAACCACACCGGTCGTACGCCGCAACATGGGGTCCGACCACCTGGGGTGCATCCGCCGCAAGGGCGATCCGGGAGACCGGGTCGAGGAGCGGTGGTAGGGCAGGTCGTGCCTGAACCCGTCAGCTCACCCGGTAGGCGTCAACGACTACACAAGGAGACCGTCCGCTCGTGACACGCGACCGGAAGCGACTCATTGCCGGTGCAGCCGGCATTGCCGCCATCGGCGTCGCCGGGATCATTCCCGCCGCGACCCCCGCCCAGGCCGACCCAGACATCGACGACGTTCGCAAGAAGGTCGACAAGCTCTACACGCAGGCCGAGGCTGCCAACGAGGACTACAGCAACGCCAAGCTGCGGCTGCAGGACATCAAGGACCAGCTCGAGGACCTCACTGCTGACGAGAAGCGCCAGAGCAAGGAGCTCGACAAGATCCGCGCCGAGCTCCGCGACTCCGTGCTGCGGCAGTTCGAGGGCTCCGACGTCTCTGCCGTCGGCCAGGTGATCACCTCCGACGACCCGCAGGAGTTCCTCGCCGGGCTCTCCACCGTCTCGTCCTACAACGCGCTGCAGGCCGATCTGCTGGCTCGCTACAACACCGAGGCAGAGGCCCTCCAGGTGCGCCGCGAGGCCACCGAGGAGCGCAAGGCCGAGATGGCCAAGGTCAAGACGACCATGCAGAAGAAGAAGAGCGAGATCGACAAGAAGTACGAGGCGGCGCAGGCCGAGCTCGACGAGCTCGAGGCCGACGAGCTGGAGGAGTTCAAGGCCGCCGGTGCGGGCGCGGGCATCCCGTCCAACTTGCCGCCGCCCTCGGGCCGCGCCAAGATCGCCGTCGACTACGCCCTCGCTCAGGTCGGCGACGCCTACTCCTACGGTGCCACCGGCACCGCGGCGTGGGACTGCTCCGGCCTCACCATGGGCGCTTGGGGCGAGGCAGGTGTCGGGCTCCCGCACTCCTCCTCGGCGCAATACAGCAGCGGACCCCAGGTCTCGCGCGACCAGCTCGCCCCCGGTGACCTGGTCTTCTACTACAGCCCGATCAGCCACGTCGGCATCTACATCGGCAACGGCATGATCGTGCACGCGTCCAACCCGAGCACCGGTGTGAAGGTCTCCCCGATGGACGAGATGCCCTACACGGGCGCCGTCCGCCCGGGGTGAGTTTGACCCAGGACCCTGAAGAGGCCGATCGTTCGCAGGTGCGAACGGTCGGCTCTCTTCTTTCCCGCCGGGTCCTGATCGGGACCGGGCTCGTGCTGGTGATGCTGCTCGCCGGGTTCGTCGGGTGGCGGCTGACCGGCGGGGGCGAGTACGTCGCGCCCACCCCGACCGCTGCGCCGGTCGTGCGCGCCGACACCGAAGCCGCCCGCGCCTCGCTGGAGCAGCTCGTCACCGGCGTACGTGAGGGGGCGGCACCCGACGGCGAGGGTGCTGCCGCGGTGGCGGTGCGCAACGCGCACGCCATCGGCGTCGAGGACGTCACCGCGACGTACGTCGCCGAGTCCGGCAACGTGGCGCCGGACGGCTCCTGGACGGCCGACGTCGAGATGTCCTGGCGTACTCCCGGCGACCCGGTGCTGACCGAGGAGCTGAAGGTCGGCTTCGACGCCGACGGCGCGATCACCGGGTTCTCGGCGAGCCAGGGCACCCGGGCCCCGTTGTGGCTGAGTGGGCCGGTGGAGGTGCGCCGCACCGGCTCCACCCTCGTGGTCGTCCAGGCCTCGGCCGACGTGGCCGACCGCTACGCCGAGCTGGCCGCCACTGCGGTCACCGAGGTCCGCAAGGTCGTCGACTGGGACGACCCGCGCCTCGTCCTCGAGGTGCCGGCCAACGGGCTCGACACCGCCCTGGGGGCCCAGCAGGGCACCTACGCCGCCGTCGCCGCGGTCACGGCGACCGTCGACGGGTCCATGAAGGCCGGAACCCCGTTGCACGTGTGGGTCAACCAGGACGTCATCGGCGACCTGGACGCACCGGGCGCACAGGTGGTGATCACCCACGAGGCGACGCACGCGGCCACCGACGCGCCCACCAACACCCACCGGCCGATGTGGCTGGTCGAGGGCTTCGCCGACTACGTCGCGCTCCGGGACACCGCCCTCCCGTTGAGCAAGACCGCCGGCCAGATCCTCGCCCAGGTCCGCGAGAACGGCCCTCCTGAGCACCTGCCGGGCAAGGCCGAGTTCAACACTCGCTCGGAGCACTTCGGGGCCGAGTACGAAGCCGCCTGGCTGGCCTGCGAGGTCCTCGCCGACGCGGGCGGCGAGCAAGCCCTGGTCGACCTCTATGAGGACACCGGCCGCGGAATCGGTCTCGAGAAGGCCCTGCAAGCGAGCTTCGGCTTCGGAGAGGACGAGCTCACCGCCCGCTGGCGGACCCATCTGTCAGACTCTGCTCGATGACTGGGGCGAAATGAGCGAGCGTCAGCGAGTGAACCATGCATACGACACACCGCCGCGTCCGTATCCTGGCGCTTGCGCTACGGGGGTGGCGGTGTGATCACCACGAGGCGTACGTCCTGGGTCGTTCTCGTCCTCGGAGCGGTCTCGTTCGTGGTGCTGGCGTGGCTGCTGATTCCGTGGCACCCCTACCCGGGCGGTGCGCTCGAGCTCCCCGACGAGCGTGACGTGTTCACGCCCGAGGAGCTGGAGCGGATGCTGGCCTACTCCGGCACCGCCCGCTGGATCAGCAGGGCCTCGCTCGTCGTCTCGCTCGCGGTCGCCTGCGTGCTGGGGTTCACCTCGCTCGGTCGTCGTCTGGTGGCGCGGCTGCGCGGACCGTGGCTGCTCCGAGTGGTGCTCGCGGTCGCCGTGGTCACGCTCCTCGGCTGGATCGCGACGCTGCCGTTCGGGGTGGCGATCCACCGCCTGCAGGTGCGTTACGGGCTCTCCAGGCAGGACTGGGGCCCCTGGCTCACCGACTCGCTGCTCAACCAGGTCGTCGGCATCCTGACCACGTCCCTGGCGCTGCTCGCCCTCTTCGCCTGCATCCGTCTGGGCGGGCTCTGGCCTGCCCTCGCCGCCGGTCTGGTCGCGGTCCTGGTGGTGCTCGGCTCGTTCGTCTACCCGGTCGTCATCGAGCCGCTGTTCAACGACTTCGAGCCGCTCCAGCGCGGTCAGCTCCGCACCGAGGTGATGGCGATCGCGGAGCGCGAGGGCGTCGATCTCGACGATGTGCTGGTGGTCGACGCCTCCCGGCGGACGACCTCGCTCAATGCGTACGTCACCGGCTTCGGCTCCACCCGCCGGGTCGTCCTCTACGACAACCTCGTCGACTCCCAGCGGGGCGCAGCCGCACGCGGAGCGGTCCTCTCCGTCGTCGCCCACGAGCTCGCCCACGCCAAGCACGACGACGTCCTGGTCGGGACGGTCATCGGGGCCGCCGGCGCGGTCACCGGCGTCGGTCTGCTGGGACTGCTGCTGTCCTACCGCCGCCGGGAGGAGTACGCCACCCCCGAGGGCATCCCGATGCTGCTGGCGATCTTCGCGCTGGCGAGCGTGCTGGCCATGCCCGTCCAGAACGGCCTCAGCAGGCAGGTCGAGATCCGGGCCGACGTCGACGCGCTCCATGCCACCGGCGACCTGGAGTCGTTCACGCGGCTGCAGCACTCCCTCGGCGTACGCTCGCTCTCCGACCCGTCGCCGCAGGCCTGGTCGCAGTGGTGGTTCGGGTCGCACCCGACGACGTTGCAGCGCATCGCGATCGCCCATCGGGTGCTGGATTAACCGCCGAGTCGGCGCATCCGACCCCTCTGGCTCGCTTCGCTTCGCCAGGCACGGGGTCAGATGCGCCGACTCGGCGCCACCAGAACTACTTCGCGTAGAGCGCGTCGACCTCGTGGCTGAACTCGCGCATGACCACGTTGCGCTTGAGCTTGAGGCTGGGGGTGAGCTGGCCACCCTCCTCGGTCCAGGAGTCGGGGATGATCACGAACTTGCGGATCGACTCGGCCTTCGAGACCGCCTTGTTGGCGTCGTCGACGGCGCTCTGGATCGCGGCGCGCAGGTCCTCGTCCTCGACGAGGGCGTTGATGTCGGCGGGCTTGCCGTTGGCCTCGGCCCAGGTGGGCAGGGCCTCGGGGTCGATCGTGACGATCGCGCCGATGAACGGCTGGCCGTCGCCGACGACGATGCACTGGTCGACGAGCACGTGAGCGCGGAGACGGTCCTCGAGGACGGCAGGGGCGACGTTCTTGCCGCCGGCCGTGACCAAGATCTCCTTCTTGCGGCCGGTGATCTTGACGAAGCCCTCGTCGTCGACCTCGCCGAGGTCGCCGGAGTGGAACCAGCCCTCCGCGGTCTTCGCCTCGGCGGTGGCCTGCGGGTTCTGCCAGTACTCCTTGAGCACCTGGCCGCCCTTGAAGAGCAGCTCGCCGTCGTCGGCGACGCGCACCGAGGTGCCGGGCAGCGGTCGCCCGACGGTGCCGATCTTGAACGCCTCGGGCAGGTTGACCGTGAGCGCGGCGGTCGTCTCGGTGAGGCCGTAGCCCTCCAGGACGGTGACGCCGATGCCGCGGTAGAAGTGGCCCAGGCGCTCGCCGAGCGGCGCGCCGCCGGAGACCGCGTAGGAGCAGTTGCCGCCGAGCGCGGCCAGCAGCTTGCCGTAGACGAGCTTGGAGAACAGCTTGTGCTTGGCGGTGAGCAGGAAGGAGGCCCTGCCGGTCTCGGTGGCGCGGGAGTAATCGATCGCGACCTCGGTCGCCAGGTCGAAGATCTTGCCCTTGCCGTCGGCGACCGCCTTCTGCGAAGCGGTGTTGTAGACCTTCTCGAAGACCCGCGGCACCGCCAGCACGAAGGTCGGCTGGAAGGTGCCGAGGTCGGCGACGAGGTTCTTGATGTCGGGGGTGTGGCCGAGCCGGGTGCGCGACTTGATGCAGCCGATCTGGATGATCCGGGCGAAGACGTGCGCGAGCGGCAGGAAGAGCAGCGTGCTGCGGCCCTCGAAGGTGAACAGGTCGTCGAGCGAGTCGACGACGACGCCGAGCTCGAACATGAAGTTGCCGTGGGTGAGCACGCAGCCCTTCGGGCGTCCGGTGGTGCCGGAGGTGTAGATCAGCGTCGCGGTGTCATCGGGGGTGACCGCGCTGCGGCGGGCCTCGAGCTGTTCGTCGGTGATGTCGGTGCCGAGCTTGACCAGCAGGTCGACGGCGTTGTCACTGATCGACCAGACGTTGTTGAGCGAGGTGCAGCCGGCGCGCACCTCGCTGATCCGGCTGACGTGGCCGGCGTCCTCGGCGATGATCGCCACGGTCTCGGAGTCCTGGAGGATCCACTCGATCTGCTCGGCCGAGGAGGTCTCGTAGATCGGCACGGTCGTCGCCCCGGCGAACCAGATCGCGTAGTCGATCAGCGTCCACTCGTAGCGCGTCTTCGAGAGCAGCGCGACCCGGTCCCCAGCGCCGACACCCGCTGCGATCAGGCCCTTGGCCACCGCCGAGACCTCACCGAGGAACTGCGCGGCGGTGACGTCCACCCAGCCATCGGGGCCTGGGCGGCTGAGGACGGCCACCTCGGGCGCCTCGGCGGCGTTGCGCACGACATCGTCGGTCAGGTTGCCGGTGGGGGGAACAACGTACGTCGCGGGCGTGGAGAACTCGCGCACAAGGGCCTCCGCATACTGATGGTAGGTGGGTACGAACCGGAGGTTACCCCCGTCACAGCCCGACCATTTCACCGGGATGCTATCCGGTACGCTCCATGGCACCTAGCAAGTCAGGGAGTGAGGACACCACCGATGGCCGATCAGACCACCTCGACGATCGTGATCGAGGCCGCGCCCTCGGCAGTGATGGCGGTGATCGCGGACTTCAAGTCATATCCGGCCTGGGCCAAGGGCATGCAGGAGGTCAACGTCGTCGAGACCGGCGTCGACGGGCGGGCCGAACAGGTCCGGTTCGTGCTGGACGTCGCGCCGATCAAGGACGAATACACCCTGGCGTACGACTGGGACGGCGACCGCCAGGTCACCTGGTCGCTGGTGAAGGGCAACCTGCTCCGCTCGATGGACGGTGCCTACATCCTGCGCGACCTCGGCGGCCGCACCGAGGTCACCTACCGGCTCGCCCTCGATCTGAGCATCCCGCTGATCGGCATGCTCAAGCGCAAGGGCGAGAAGGTCCTGATCGATACCGCGCTGCGCGGTCTCAAGCAGAGGGTCGAGAAGCAGGGTCCGCCTTCGTGAGAATCCTCCTCTTCACCGGCAAGGGCGGCGTCGGCAAGTCGACCGTCTCGGCCGGGACCGCGGCGATGTCCGCGGCCCGTGGGCTGCGCACGCTGGTGCTCTCGACCGATGCCGCCCACTCCCTGGGCGACGCCTTCGGTCTCGAGTCTGCGTTGGGCTCCGAGCCTGTCGAGGTCTCCGACCACCTCTACGTCCAGCACGTCGATGCCCAGCGCCGCTTCGAGGAGTCCTGGGCGGAGGTGCAGGGCTATCTGCTGAGCGTCCTGGACACCATCGGCGTGGACCGGATCGCGGCCGAGGAACTGACCATCATCCCCGGTGCCGAGGAGGTCTTCGCGCTCCTGGAGCTGCGCCGGATGGCGCTCTCAGGCGAGTGGGACACGATCGTGGTCGACTGCGCGCCGACCGCTGAGACGTTGCGCCTGCTCGCGCTTCCCGAGGCGCTCGGCTGGTATCTCGAGCGCATCCTCCCGGTGCAGCGCACGATGGTGAAGGCGCTCAAGCCCGTGCTCACGAAGGCCGCCGGGGTGCCGATGCCCGGCGACTCCGTCTTCGACGCACTGGTCCGCCTCCACGGCGAGCTCACCGAGGTGCGTGCCCTGCTGTCGGGCCCCGAGGCCTCCGTACGCATCGTGCTGACCCCCGAGCGGGTGGTGCTCGCCGAGGCGCGACGCTCCTGGACGACGCTCTCCCTCTACGGCTACCGCGTGGACGGTGTCATCGCCAACCGCATCTTCCCGGCCGGCGGCTCCGACGACTGGCGCGCTGGCTGGGTCAAGGCGCAGGACGACGTGCTCGGCGATGTCGGGGCCTCCTTCGAGGGCCTGCCGGTCTGGCGCTCGTTCTACCGGCCGACCGAGCCCGTGGGCGTCGAAGACCTGCGTGAGGTCGCCGAGGCCGCGTACGCCTGGTCCGGCAGCGTCGACCCGCTCGCCGCCCCCGCGACCGCGGCTCCGTTCCGCACCGAGACCATCGGTGAGGCAACGATCGTCCATCTGGCGCTGCCCGGGCTGGCCCAGTGGGTCGATCGCGACCAGGTCCAGCTGGGCCGCAACGGCGACGAGCTGGCCATCACCGTGGGGGCCTACCGGCGCCTGCTGACGCTCCCCGCGGCACTCGCCCGGATGCGCGTCAACGGGGCGCGGGTCGAGGGCGGGGAGCTGCGAGTAACGTTCTCTCGGCAGACGACGAACACCGAGAGTGAGACATCGTGAGCGAGCAGCGCCACGAGTGGGCCGAGGAGCCGTTGGGCTCGACGGCCGAGGAGCTCGGCCGCCTGATGGAGGCGATCGGGGAATGGGCCAAGGACTCCCGGATCGGACATCTCGCCGAGTCGTTCGGCGAGCATCTCGATTCGGGAGCGCCGGAGTGCGCCTACTGCCCGCTGTGCCGTACCGTTCATGTCCTCCGGGAGTCGAGCCCGGAGGTCAAGGTGCACCTGGCCAGCGCTGCCGCATCGTTGATGCAGGCCGCGGCCACGGTGCTCAACGCGGCGGCCACGAGTCCGGGTGCTGGCCCTAGTGAAGACGAGGATGCTCACGGTGATGGCGTGCGGGCTGAGGAAGATGCGACCCAGGGACGGGCGCAGCGTTCGGACAAGGTCGAGCGGATCGATCTCGACGGCTGGAGCTGAGGTATGACGACGGTGAAGAAGCTCGCCTGCGGCGTCGACGTCGGTGGCACCAAGATCCTCGGCGGCGTCGTCGACCACGACGGCAACATCATCGAGAACCACCGCGTCGAGTCCCCAGCGAAGAGCCCGGAGGCCATCGAGGCCGCCATCATCGAGGTGGTCCAGGAGCTCAAGACCCGCCACCCGATCGAGTGCGTCGGGATCGGCGCGGCCGGCTACATCGACAAGGACCGCTCGACGGTCATGTTCGCCCCCAACATCGCCTGGCGCGACGTACCGCTCAAGGAGCGGCTGGAGAAGGTCCTCGAGCTGCCGGTCGTGATCGAGAACGACGCCAACGCGGCCGCGTGGGGCGAGTTCGAGTACGGCGCGGGTGCCGAGGTCGACAACATGATGCTCGTGACCGTCGGCACCGGTGTCGGCGGCGGCCTGGTGCTCGAGGGCGAGCTCTACCGCGGCGCCTTCGGCGTCGGCGCCGAGATCGGCCACATGCGCGTGGTGCCGAACGGCCACCTGTGCGGCTGCGGCAACCGCGGCTGCTGGGAGCAGTACGCCTCGGGCTCGGCTCTGGTGCGCAACGTCCGCTCCGCCGCGCGCGGAGGCTCGCTGCTGGCCCGTGAGGTGCTGGACCGCGCCGAGGGCGACCTCGACAAGATCAAGGGCCCGCTGATCACCGAGGCGGCCCGCGACGGCGACGCCTTCGCGATCGAGGCGTTGACCGATCTCGGCATCTGGCTCGGCGAGGGGATCGCGTCGATCGCCGCCGTCCTCGACCCGGCCGTGGTCGCCATCGGCGGGGGAGTGGCAGATGCCGACGACCTGCTGCTGGGACCTGCTCGGCGCGCCTTCGAGGCCCAGCTGACCGGCCGGGGACACCGGCCGATGCTCGACATCCGCAAGGCGACGCTGGGCAACGACGCCGGTCTGATCGGCGCGGCTGACCTGGCTCGCAAGTGAGCTCGAGCGCTTCCGTCCATGTCGGTGTCGACATCGGCGGCACCAAGGTGCTCGCGGCGGAGGTCTCGCCGACAGGCGAGGTGCTCCGCACGGCCCACCGCAGCACACCGGGACGCCGGGTCGACCTCGAGCTGGTCGAGGACGCGCTGACCGAGGCGGTCACCGAGGTGGCCGCCGGCCGACCCGTCGCCGGCGTCGGGCTGGCGGCTGCCGGGTTCGTCGACGCCGCCGGTGAGCGGGTCATGTTCGCGCCTCACCTGCCCTGGCGTGGCGAGCCCACCCTGACCCGGTTGTCCGCGCGCTGGGGCACGCGGGTGGCGCTCGACAACGACGCCAACTGCGCTGCTCTGGCCGAGCTGGAGCTCGGCGCGGCCCGCGGCGTCGACTCGGCCCTGCTCATCACCCTCGGCACCGGGATCGGTGGCGCCGTGGTCCTGGACGGCCGGGTCGTACGTGGCCGCAACGGCATGGCCGGGGAGTTCGGCCACATGCAGGTCGTCCCTGGTGGGCTGCCGTGCGAGTGCGGTCTCACCGGCTGCTGGGAGCAGTACTCCTCCGGCAACGCGCTGGTCGCCTTCGTCCGCGCCCGCGTGGAGACCGAGGAGTACGCCGGGTGCCCGCTCGACGAGCTGGCCGCGGGCGACCCGCTCAAGATCACCGGTCCGGCGGTCACCGCCGCCGCGGCCGACGGCGATGTGCTCGCCCTGGCCGCGTACGAGTCGGTCGGCTCGTGGCTCGGGGTCGGCATGGCCGGCCTGGTCGCCGCCTTCGATCCTGAGCTGCTGGTCGTCGGCGGGGGAGTCTCCACCGCGGGCGACCTGCTGCTCGCGCCCGCTCGCGCGGCTCTCGAGGCGTCGCTCGTCGGTCGCCACCATCGTGAGGTGCCGCGGATCGTGGCCACCGAGTTCGGTGCCGAGGCCGGGGTTGTCGGTGCGAGCATCCTGGCGCGTCGGCTCACCAGGTCATGATGCCGCCGCAGTGTGTTCGCCTACCCGGGTGTGGTCACCGCTCCTGAGATCTCGCCATCGGGGAAGAGCCATGGACGGTCAGCGTCCCTGGCGGCGAACTCTCACTGACCTGTAGTCGCTCAGCTCAACGTGAAGGTCTGCATCACCGGGTCGATCATCGCGTCGGCTTCCTTGCGGTCTGGGAACGCCCCCTTGCTGATCTGCCAGGCGACGGTTGTTCGTTCGCTGCCGTTCAGCGTGCCGAAGACGTCGATCCAGTTCGTCTCGTCTTCTGCCCGAATGTGAAACAGCGTGGCGCCGTTGACCTTCAGGTCTGGCAAGCGTCGAGCGGCCCGTACTCCTGGTTCCGACTTGGTATCGCTGAGTTCGTCATCCCCCAGGGAGTTGATCTCTCCAGGGGTGCCTTCCCACAGCCCAGGCTTGACCACGAACACGGTGCGGGCCACGTCGAAACCTGTCGAGTCGGCCGGAGGTTTGAACAGGATGCTTGCGCCGTCCCAATCCTGGGACCAGTCCGGGGGAATCTGAACGGTGGCACCTTTAGCGTCGGCAGTCTGCCATGCGGCAGTTGGCGATCCGGACTCTGTGGGGAGGGCTGCTGTCGAGCTGGGTGTAGACCCCTCGGAGGGCGCGTCGCTAGGCGTGCCGCAGGCAGTGATGGCCGCCGTCAGCAACATGGCGAGCGCAGCGGAGGCGAGCAAAGTGCGAGCGTCCCGAGCAGAGGTCATGCGGGCGAGACTAGCCGACTGGGATGCCGTCGAGCGGGTCGGTGCTCGGTGTCAAACGCTGGTGTCTGGATTGGCGTGGTAGCCCGCGACCCGAGGTGTTTCAATTGGCAAGTAAAGCGGGCCGTCGTCGATGGCCCGGTCATCTGCTCGGGAGGATCGCATGACTTCGGGGGCAAACGAGGTCAAGGTCGTCGAAAGTGCCGTGAACAAGGTTCAGGCGATGCTGGGCGACATGCTGGTCCGGATCGATGTGCTGGAGGTCCCTGAGATCTCTGCCGGTGCATTCGGGGGAAGCGCTAACGGGCAGGCGCTCGGCAAGGAGGTCGTCGAGGCCCGAAGCCGCATCAAGTCACTGCTGTCGAACCTCCACGATGGCGTCGAGGGTCTTCACAATGGTTTGGAAGGCACCGTTCGAGAGGTGAAGGGAGCTGACGAGGACGCGGAAGGTTACTTCAGGACGCTCCAAGAAGGCGTGGACAAGTTGAGTCAACCCTTCTTCGACAGCACCGGTAAGGACACGCGGGTCAAGATCGACATCCCAGACGCTGCCGGCCTGATCCCGGGATTTGGCTCGATGGCCGAGGCCATCGAGCAGGCCGTGCAGGAAGTAACGTCCAAGTCCGGACTCGAGCAAGGACAGAGTGGGGGCGAGGGCAAGTGATCACGCTGTCTGACACCCGAGCGAACCCATTGCGGGCGATTGCGAGGACTGCGCTATGACCGTCAAAGGCCCGATGATGCGCGAACTGGATAAGACTTGCCTAGGAGCAGACCCAGCGACGATCAACACCAGCAACGACGCCTGGGACCGAATCTCCCGAGAGCTCAAGGATGACGCGGAGGAGTTGCTCCAGGCGGTGAAGCACCTCCAAGACGCGTTCGCGGAGGCGTCGTATTCCGGTCGCGCTGCGGTGAACGCATTCAAGACCTCGGGAAACGCGCTGGAGGACCGTGCGACTGAGTTGAAAGCGGCAGTTCAGGTTCTTCAGGTGGTGTCGGAGCGTCTGCGGGCCGCAGAGGCGGATCGGGCGGCGTACGAGCTGCACGGGCCGTCGTCTCATGGGCCGGCGCCGGATCCGTCGAGCCAGAAGTACGCCCAGACCGGGATCGGGATCGATACCGCGCAGGCGGTGCAGAACCAGAAGGCACTGGCTTCGGATCGGGCCGCCTATGCGGCGGAAGAGGCTGCGATCGCTGCGGGTGAGGCGCGGGCCGCCCATCACATCGAGCAGATCAACGACGGAGTGGTGACTGCGGACCCGAAGGTCCGGGCGATCACCGAGGACCCCAACGACAAGGCCGGCGCGAGCTCTAGCGGCGGCATCGGAGGGGCGGGGTCGCAGGCCCCCTACTCCTACGGATCCGCGAGCCGGATCCAGGAAGCGGAGGCGCGTAAGGCCGGGTACCGACCGGAGGTCATCTATCCCGATGGCTGGGGTCATGAGCTGATCGCCGCCGAGAACGAGACCATCAACGCTGAGCTGGCCAAGAACGAGCCCGAGTGGGACGGGTCCCAGTGGATCAACGCCGACGGCTCTCCAGCGGAGTCGACCGAGTACGCCACGGTGGAGACCGCCGACGGACTGGCTCCGCTGGCGGGTGGCAGCAGCGGTGCGCTTGCCCTGGGTGTGGGCGTCGGGGGTGCTGCCGTGGGTGCGGGATTGGCCAAGGCGATCGCGAACCGCTTCGGGGCCGCGAGCGCCGGAAGGGCCGCGACCGCGGGCGCCGGTGCGGCGCGTACGAGTGCGGCGTCGGGGGCGGCCAGGGCGACCTCGGCCGCTGGACGAGGTGGCACCGCCGGACGTGCGGGTGGCGTCGGGCGTGCCGGTGGCGGGGCGGGTTCCGGGGGCAGGTCGATGACCGGGTCAGGCAGCCGTGCCGGGATGAGAGGCGCCGGCGGCGCCGGTGGTCGTACCGGAGGCAAGAAGGACGACAAGGCGCAGGGCAAGAACCAGGAGTTCTTGGAAGACACCGACGAGCAGTGGTCCGACCCGAACGGGAACAACGTTCTCGATCCCGAGACCGACAGACGTGCCTGGGCGACGTACGACCCGAAGACCCAGAACCCGGACGGGTCTCCTAGGCAGAGCTGATCAGACGCGCGCGCCGTCGTCCCAGGGGTCACGGGGTTCGGAGGGCATCGTCGCCAGCAGGTAGACGAAGCCGGCCAAGAAGGCAGCGACCAGGCCGCCGATGACCCAGCTGTTGAAGTGGCGGCCCGTGATCTGGGTGACCACGATCAGGAGCAGCACGGCAACCGGGGCTCCCAGAACGCCGATCCAGGCGAGCAGGCGAGCCGGGGTCGGCTTCGGGAGCGGCGGCGGAGGCGGAGGGACGTACCCCTCGTCGTCGTCGCGCCACATGTCCTCGTAGGCGTCGGGCTCATCGACCGGCTCGACGATGTCGATCTTCTTCTCGAAGAGGCCGCGGGGGACGGGATCCTCCTCGAGCGCGGGACGGTCGCCGTAGTTCTCGACGATCGCACGCCAGGCTTCGTCCTCCGCCGACTGGCCCTCCGAGGGCACGGAGGCATCGTCAGGGGCCCCGGTCGCGTCCTCAGGCCGGTCGTCTCGGTCGCTCACGCCGCCACCCCCGTTGCGCAAGCGCCAGAATACGGACGCGGCGGCGTGTTGATTCCTCGGTTCCCTCGCTGGCGCTCGCTCACGCTCCAAGCCTAGCCCGACCTCATGAGAGGGCGCGCGAGTCGAAAGTACCTGTCTCGTTATAGGCTCACCGGTCGAAGGCAAATAGGGAAGGCGATGGGGTGTCGACGAAGCTCTTCTACTCGTTCTTGAAGTGGGTCGCTGTCGGTCCTCTGCTCCGGGCGGTTTTCCGCCCGACCTGGGAGGGCGTGGAGAACATCCCGCGCAAGGGCCCGGCGATCCTGGCCGGCAACCACCTCTCCTACGCCGACTGGCTCTTCATGCCGCTGGGTTCCCCGCGGATGGTGCGCTTCGTCGCCAAGGCGGAGTACTTCACCGGCACGGGCGTGAAGGGATTCCTGCAGCGTACGTTCTTCAGCGGCACCGGCAACGTGCCGATCGACCGGTCGGGAGCGACCGCGGCCGAGGGTGCCCTGATCGCCGCGAAGCGGGTGCTCGGCGACGGTGAGCTCTTCGGCATCTACCCCGAGGGCACCCGTTCTCACGACGGCAAGCTCTACCGCGGCCGCACCGGCATCGCCCGGCTGGCGCTGGACACCGGCGCTCCGGTGATCCCGGTCGCGGTGATCGGCACGGACGTGATCGCGCCTCCGGGCAAGAAGCTCGGCAAGATCGTTCGCCCGCGGATCATCTTCGGCGAGCCGCTGGACTTCTCGCGCTACGAGGGCATGGCCAACGACCGCTACATCCTGCGTGCGATCACCGACGAGATCGTCTACGAGATCCTGAAGCTGTCCGGCCAGGAGTACGTCGACATGTACGCCACCGACGCCAAGAAGCTCGCCAACGGCGAGAAGCCCGCAAAGAAGGCCGCGAAGAAGGCCGCGCCGAACAAGGACGTCGCCTGACCATCCACTCCTCCCACCCGTTCCCGACGCCGGAGGATCCGGTACGCCGGTGGCGCGGGCGTCTGGGTGGGCGGGTCTCGCTGTGGACCTCGGGCTCCGCCGGCTCCCGGGCCGGGCTCACCGTCTCCTCGCTGATGATGGCCAACGGGGCGCCCGGCGCCGTGCTCGGCCTGCTCGACCCCGACTCCGAGCTGCGTGACGAGCTCGAGGAGACGGGCGTCGGGGTCGTGTCGCTGCTCCACTGGCGTCACCGCGACCTCGCCGAGGCGTTCGGTGGCACCGCTCCCGCGCCGGGCGGAGCATTCCGCAGCGGGTCGTGGGAGTCGACCGAGTTCGGACCGCGGCTGGCCGATGCCCCGACATGGGCCGGCGTGCGTCTGGTCTCGATGACGGAAATCGGCTGGTCTGTGCTGGCGACGTGCGAGATCGTGTCGCTCGAGGTCGGTGACGACTCCGACCCGCTGGTCCACCGGCACGGAAGGTATGAACGATGATCGACGGTTATCTGCGACGGCTCGGCATCGAGGGGCGGCCGGAGCCGACGTACGAGACGCTTGTCGATCTCCATCACCGCCATCTCGACACGCTTCCCTATGAGAACCTCTCGATCATGCTCGCGGCCATCGGAGCGACGAGCGCGCCCGACGCCGTCGACCCGGTGGAGACGCTCGAGCGGGTGGCGGCCGGGGGCAACGCCGGCTACTGCTTCCACAACAACGGCGTCTTCTCGCTGGTGCTCGCCGAGCTCGGCTTCGACGTCGTACGCCGCAGCGGTCAGATGCTCGAGGCGACCGGTCCGTCGGGGACCCTGGACCACCTGGCGCTGGAAGTCGTCGGCCTGCCGACGTCGGACAACCCGGACGGGCGATGGGTCGTCGATGTCGGCTACGGGGACGGCTTCCGAGACCCGTTTCCGCTGGTCGAAGGGCACTTTCGGCAGTCGGGATTCGTCTACCGGCTGGCTCGGGTGGGGGAGTCGGGGTGGACCTTCCACCACGACCCGCACGGCTCGTTCAACGGGTCGTTCGTGCGCGGGGGCGTGGCGGTGGCGGACATCGAGGCCTCGCACGTGCGGCTCTCCACCCCGCCGGACGGTGACTTCACGCGCAAGCTCGTGGTGCAGCGGCGGGACGCGTCCGGTGCCGAGACGGTCCGCTCCATCCGGCACCTCCGCCGCGGCGAGGAGTCCTTCGAGCGCGAGCTGCGCGACTTCGAGCAGTGGCGTACGGCTCTGGCCGGGATCGGACTGTCGTTCCGCGGTGTCGAGGACGACGCGCTGCGCGAGCTCCACAAGCGACAGGCTGCCGAGTACGACGAGTGGTTGCTGACGCGGTAGTCGGCGACGTGCTGAGATGGCCGACATGAGCGACGACGCACCTGCCCCCGAGCTGCTCGACATCGCGGCCGAGCTCTACGGGTTGCCGCTGGCCGACTTCACCCCGGAGCGCGACGCGCGGGCCAAGGCACTGAAGGGGACGCCTGTCGCGAAGTCCGTCAAGGGACTCAAGAAGCCCTCGACCGCGGCATGGGTGGTGAACCTGCTGGTGCGCCGCGAGACCTCGCAGGTGGAGGAGGTCATCTCGGTCGGTGCGTTGCTGCGCGAGGCGCAGACCGGGATGGATGCGGCTCAGCTGCGAGAGCTCACCAAGCAGCGCCGGAAGCTGACCGCCGCGGTCACCACCCGGGCGCGCGGCCTGGCACGAGAGAGCGGGCTGCGGGTGACGGAGGCGGTGGCCACGCAGGTCGAGGCCACCCTGACCGCGGCGATGATCGACGAGTCCGCTGCCCAGGCCGTACGCAGCGGGCTGCTGGTCTCCGCGTTGTCCGCGACCGGGGTCGACGCGGTCGATGCTGCCTCTGCCGTCGCGCTGCCCGAGGCGTTGGGATTCGAAGTTCCCGAGGTCGTCCCGCCGCCTCGCGAACCGCTGCGTGCGGTCCCTGACCTGCCCGACACCGCCGCCCTCGACGAGGCCCGCGAGGCGCTCGCCGAGGCGGAGTCCGCCCTGTCCGAGGCCGAGTCGAGACGCGACGGCGCCATGTCTGCCTTCAAGGACGTCGAGGCTCGTTCGCTCCAGGTCAAGTCGGAGATCGAGGAGCTGCGCCGCCGCTTGGCCGACCTGGAGTCGACCGCGCTCGAGGTCGAGGACGAGCTCACCGAGGCCGAGGAGGCGCGGGACTCCGCCGAGACCGCGGTCTCCGACGCTGCCGCAGCCCGCGACGCCGCTGCCGCCGAGGTCGAGCGGCTCGAGGGGTAGCGGAGTGAGCACCGACTGGCACGAGTGGCAGAAGCTCTGCGACGACCCGGCCGACCTCGTTCGTGGGGTCTTCGCCCGTCACGGCTTCACCGAGGAGACGTTCGTACGTCCTGCCGATGCAGGCTTTCGGGTCGGGGTACATCGGCGCTCTGTCGAGGACGCGCGCGTGCCTCTCCCCGAGAGGCTGTTCGCCTTCGCGCGCTGAGCTTCAGACGGCGAGGGTGCTCCCGGTCTCGGGCCTGATGTCCTTTCGCATCCTGACCAGCGGCACCGGGGCGCCGCCGCGGTCGTCGGTGATCCGCTCGACCGGTTCGAAGCCGTACGCCCGGTAGAGCGGCTCGCCGGACAGCGTGCCCATCAGCTCGAGAGTGGTGAAACCCTCTGCCGCGGCCGCACGCTCGCAGAGGTCGAGGATCAGTCTGCCCACGCCGCGCCTGGCGAATCCGGGGTCGGTGTACATGGCACGCACCCGCGCGGGATCGGTGGCAGGGTCGAGCAGCGTCGGCTCGCGCCCTGGGGTGTGGTCGCCGCCGTACAGCGTCGCCCGCCTGCTCCAGCCGCCGCAGCCGGCGATCTGTCGGTCCTCTTCGACGACGAAGTAGGTGCCGTCCTCGATCAGCTGGGTGTCGATGCCCATCACTGTCTTGCTGGAGGTGATCTGGGACTCCGTGAGGAACTCTTTCTGGAGCTCGGCGATCGATCTGTTCATGATCGAGGTCAGGGCTGGGATGTCTGCTGGTGTTGCGATGCGGTGGGTGAATGGCACGGGAAGAGACTGCCACGTGCGGGGCCACTGCAGAGGCGTCAGTTCTTGGCGCGAGAGGTCGGAGACCGGGGGACGAGAGATCGATCTGGGTCGTCCCTTGGGGCGCAGCGCAAATTCGCCATCACTTGTTCGCTGACCGCATAACTATCATCTGACCAGCATGAATGGCCTGGACCGCGTGTGCTTCTCGGGGCATAATGGAACGTATGAACGAGACCGCTGACCAGTTGCTCGCCGGGCCTCCCACGGGTGCGTCCGAGGGCGAGCTGATCGACTGGATCACGCGCCTCGAAGAGATCAAGTGTCGCGCTGAAGCGGTCCAAGCAGAAGCAGCGGTACGCCTCGAAGACGCGGTCCGGTCGCGACAGGCTGCCGCGGGAGTTCCCGCTCGTCGCCTCGGAGAAGGTGCGGCCTCCCAGATCGCTCTCGCTCGGCGGGTGGCACCGGTCAAGGGGGCGAGCCTGCTGGGTCTGGCGAAGGTCTTGATCGCGGAGATGCCGCATACGTTCGAGTTGATGAAAGCCGGGCAGTTCTCGCAGTGGCAGGCCACCATCCTGGCCCGCGAGACAGCCTGCCTGTCGTTGGAAGACCGTCGGATCATCGACACGCAACTGTGCGGGCCGGGCGAGGACGGTCAGGCCCCGAGGGTGCTGGCGATGGGGCTCAAGCAGCTCGAGAAGGCCGCCAAGACACTGGCCATCACCCTCGACCAAGAATCGGTCGTCGCCCGTGCCGCCAACGCAGTCAAGGACCGGCGGGTCAGTGTGCGACCCGCACCGGACACGATGACCTGGCTCGGTGCCCTGCTCCCGGTCAAGGACGGCGTCGCGGTGTTCGCCGCCCTGGATCAAGCCGCGAACGCGGCTCGTGCGGCTGGCGATGGACGCACTCGGGGTCAGGTGATGGCCGACACCCTGGTCGAGCGGGTCACCGGGCGCGAGAGCGTGGACGGTGCTGCGCGGCCTCGGGTCGAGGTGAAGATCGTGATGAGCGCCGACGCGCTCGCCAACACCAGTGACCAGCCGGCGATGGTGGAGGGTTACGGCCCGGTGCCTGCCACGTGGGCTCGCGAAGCGCTTGCTGATGCCGAGGTCTTTGTGCGTCGTCTGTTCACCGACCCTGTCGGTCAGCTGGTCACGATGGAGTCCCGGGCACGCAAAGCCCCTGAGGGGTTGGCTGAGTTCATCGCCACCCGCGATGCCGGGATCTGCCGGACGGTTGGGTGTGACGCCCCGATCCGGAACATCGACCACATCGAGCGCCACGCTGATGGCGGCACGACCAGTGCCGGCAATCTTCAAGGGTTGTGTGAGAGGTGTAATCAGGCGAAGGAGGCGATCGGATGGCGGGCCAGACCCGGCCCGGACGGCAGCATCACCACCATCACACCCACCGGGCACACCTACACCAGCCCGCCCCCGGACACCTGGCGACCGGACCCACCACCGCTGTCGCGGGGAGAGCTCAGGCTGCGCAACGTACTCCTCGACCACACCCTCGCAGCCTGAGCGAGCCGAGTCAGAGCTCCTCGAGGACGTCGTCGCCGGAGACGGGGTCGTAGAGGTAGACCTGCTCGCCCGCGCGAGGGTCGCGCGCGGAGATGACGTGGAAGGTGGGGGAGGCGGGGTCGGCGAGATCGATGACGGAGGCGCCGGCTCCGAGCACGCCGCGTACGAGATGTGGTGGCGCGGTGGTGTCGATGCGGGTGACGACGCCAGGGGTGACCCAGACGGGGATGCCGGCGAGGAACCCGCTGGCCTGGAAGTGAAGGTGTCCGGCGAGGATCACGCGTACGTCGCTGCTCCGCACCACCCGGCCCAGGGCCGAGATGTTCTGCAGGACGACATCGGCTACCCACGGGAGGGCAGTGAGGTGGAGGGGCGGATGGTGGAGGACGAGGACCGTTCCGTCGCGTGTCGGGGTGGCCAGCTCCGCCGCGAGGCCGGCTAGCTGGTGCTCGTCGAGGAAGCCGTGGGTCTTGCCCGGCACCAGACTGTCGACGGTGACGACCCGGAGGTCGCCGAGGAAGCTGACCGCCGCGCACAGGTCCGAGTCCGGGTCCAGCAGGCGGCCGCGGTCGCTGCCGTCGGCCTCGAGGTGACCGCTGCCGAGGACCTCGCGGAACGGTCCGCGAGCATCATGATTGCCCGTCGAGTAGACGTGCGGGATGCCGCGCTCGGCCGCGAACGCACCCACCCGATCCAGGACCGAGCGGCAGCCTTCGACCGAGCCGTCATCGGCGATGTCGCCGCTGACGACGACAGCGTCCAGACCTGGCACGTGGCGGGCGTCGCGCAGGATGCCCTCGAGCGAGGCCACGGCGTCGACGCCGTCCATGTCGTGGCCGCTGGCGGAGACGTGGGTGTCGGAGAGATGCAGGATCCGGGTCACGTGGTGAAGGCTGCCATGCGCGCGCCGGCGACGCGGTCGACATGGCGAGATCGGCTCGGATCGAGGAACTCGGCCAGGATCACGCCCAATCCCTCGACCGATCGACCGCCTTGGTCCACGAGGCGTACGCCTCGTCGGCCGCTTCGCGTCGCGAGGCATCGGGGGAGAAGGTGCGGTCCAGGGCCCAGGTCTCGCGGATCTCGTCGAACGAGGACCACACCCCGACACCGAGGCCCGCGAGGAAGGCCGCACCGAGACCGGTGGTCTCGACGAAACGAGGGCGGGAGACGTCGACTCCGAGCTGGTCGGCCTGGAGCTGGCACAGCAGGTTGTTGGCGGCCGCGCCGCCGTCGACATTGAGGGAGGCGACCGGCGTGGGCATGGTCGCGACCACGTCGCGTACCTCGAAGGCGATCGCCTCCAAGGTCGCCCGCACGATGTGGGCGCGGGTGGTGCCGCGGGTGAGGCCGATGATGGTGCCGCGGGCATCGGGGTCCCAGTGGGGCGCACCGAGACCGGTCAGGGCGGGCACGAAGACGACCCCGTCGGAGGAGGAGACGGTGCCCGCCAGAGCCTCGGTCTCCGCGGCCGAGCCGATGATCTGCAGGCCGTCACGGAGCCACTGCACGGCAGCGCCGGTCACGAAGATCGAACCCTCGAGGACGTAGGTGACCTCACCGGAGGGCGACATCCAGCCGGGCGAGGTGAGCAGTCCGGACTCGGAACGCTGGGGCGTGGTGCCGGTGTTGGTCAGCACGAACGAGCCGGTGCCGTAGGTGCACTTGGAATCGCCTACCTGGAACGCGGCCTGACCGAACAGCGCGGCCTGCTGATCACCGGCGACGCCGGCGATCGGCAGGGAGAGGCCCAGGAACGAGCGCGGGTCGGTGACGACTCCTTCGCCCCAGTTGGGGCCGATCTCGGGCAGGGCGTCGCGCGGCACCCCGAACAGGTCGCACAGCTCGTCGGACCAGTCGTTGGCGCCGATGTCGAACAGCAACGTACGCGACGCGTTGGACACGTCGGTGACGTGGTGCAGACCCCGGGTCATCCGGGCGATCAGGTAGGAGTCGACGGTGCCGATCGCATAGCGCCCCGACTCCACGTGAGCCCAGGTGTGCGGCTCGTTCTCGCGGATCCAGGCCAGCTTGGTGGCGCTGAAGTAGGGGTCCAGCCGGAGCCCGGTCAGCTCCCGGACGCGAGCGTCGTGGGCGGCCATCGACGAGCACATCGCCGTCGTACGCCGGTCCTGCCACACGATCGCGCGCCGCGGGGTGCCCAGCGTCTCCCGGTCCCACAGGACGACCGTCTCGCGCTGGTTGGTGATCCCGATGCCGACGAGATCACCGTGCCCGTTCGTGTGGGCCCCGTGCGCGGAGAGCGCCGTACGGCACGCCTCCAGGGTGGCCTGCCAGATCCCCTCGGGGACGTGCTCGACCCATCCCGGCCTGGGGAAGTGCTGGTCGAACTCCTCGTAGCCCTTGGCGACGACCGCGCCCCGCTCGTCGACGATCAGGGCGGTGACCCCGGTGGTGCCGGCGTCGATGGCAAGAACCGAACTCACTGGGGCGTCCTGATGATGTCGAGGATGCGCCGGTCGATCCAGGACAGGTCGTCGGCCACCCGCATCTCGTAGTTCTCGGTGGCGACCCAGGCGAGGAAGCCGGTGAAGCCGCGCGCGGCGGCGTACGTCTCCAGCTCGGCCTCGATCTCCGGCGTGACCGCCACCTTCTCGGCGTCGGTCGAGGCGGTCAGGTAGAGGTCGCTGAGGTCGAGGAGTCGCTTCAGCTCGGTGATCGGCGCGGGGTGGTCGTCGACCCGGAGGTCGGCGGCGATGTCGTCGTTGCCGCCGTAGCCGGCCTCCTCGCGCACGACCAGGAGGGCCGCGCTCTGCCGTCCACGGCTGTCGCCGCCGGCGTCGTCGCCCGCGGCCAGGGCCGCCAGGAGCCGGTGCTGCAGGGGCTCGTTGGGGGACGAGGCGAGCCATGCGGCCTCCATCGCCTCGACGACCTCGGGGCCGGTGAGGATGTTGCCCTGGATCGCGTAGGCCCCGTCGTCGGTGGAGCCGGACCGGCCGCCCGCCCAGTCGAAGCAGGACGGCCCGGTGTAGGTGGCGGCGTTGCCGTCGACGTCGACGATGCCGACCTGGCGGTGGTCGCGGCGATCGTCCTCCTCCAGGAGCCGCTCGAGCGCGACCGCCGCGGTCGCTCCCTCGTCGAGATGAGCGAGCGCGAGACCCTTGTAGGCGACGTTGGCCTCGGCCTGGGTGGCGATGGCTCCGACGCCGGCGACGGCGGCCGGGACGGCCGATCCGACGGCCAGGAACTTCGAGGCTACGGCCACACCCCAGGTGGGCTCCCCGGTGCCTGGATCAACTGCTCTGGCGACGATGGAGAAGGTCATGGCGCGACCCTATCCGCGAAATTTCGACCGGTTACGGCGTGTTGACGAATTGTCGTACACCTGACGCTCAGGTTGGGCTTTGATTGAGGGATCCCTTCATCCCAATTTCGGAACTGAGTTTCGATCGTGACCAGGAAGGACATCATGACAACCCTGGCGAAAGAAGAAACACCCGAGCTGAAGAGAGTGATGGGGCCATGGCTCCTGCTTCTCTTCATCGTCGGTGACATCCTGGGAGCCGGCGTCTACGCCGTGACCGGGACCATGGCCGGATACGTGGGCGGCATCCTGTGGTTGCCGTTCCTGCTCGCGTTCGTGGTCGCCGCGATGACCGCGTTCTCCTATCTCGAGCTGGTGACGAAGTATCCCAGTGCCGCCGGTGCCGCGCTCTACACCCACAAGGCGTTCGGCATCCATTTCCTCACCTTCATGGTGACCTTCGCGGTCGCCTGCTCGGGCATCACCAGTGCGTCGACCTCGGCCAACACGCTGGCGCAGAACTTCTTCGGCGGCCTGGAGATCAACGGCTGGATGGACGCGCCCAGCGAAGGCGTCGTCACCCTGGTCGCGTTGGGCTTCATGGTCCTGCTCGCGCTGATCAACCTGCGTGGCGTGGGCGAGAGCGTGAAGTTCAACATCATCCTCACCCTCGTCGAGATGGTCGCCCTGTGCATCGTGATCGGCGTCGGTTTCTACGTGATCGCCCAGGGCAAGGCCGATATGGCCGAGCTGATCTCCTTCGAGGACTACAACAACATGGGCGCCGTCTTCGCGGTGACCGCCGCGACCTCGGTCGCCTTCTTCGCCATGGTCGGGTTCGAGGACGCGGTCAACATGGTCGAGGAGACCAAGGAGCCGGAGCGGATCTTCCCGCGCACCATGTTCATGGGTCTGGGGGCCGCCGCGCTCCTCTACATCCTGGTCGCCATCTCGGTGGTCAGCGTGCTGAGCCCAGGTGAGCTCGAGACGATCCGTGAGTCCGAGGGACGGGCCCTGCTGGAGGTGGTCAGCAAGGGTGCTCCGGACTTCCCGATCGACAAGGTGTTCCCGTTCCTGGCGGTCTTCGCGGTCGCCAACACCGCGCTGATCAACATGCTGATGGCCAGCCGGCTGGTCTACGGCATGGCCAAGCAGCGGGTGCTGCCCAAGCAGCTGGGCGCGGTCCTGCCCGGACGTCGCACTCCCTACATCGCGATCGTCTTCACGACCATCCTGGCGCTGCTGCTGATCTGGTACGTCTCCAGCGACCCCGACAGCAACATCGTCTCCAACCTCGGCTCCACGACCGCACTGCTCCTGCTGTGCGTGTTCGCGATCGTCAACATCGCCGCCGTGGTGCTGCGCAACCGCCGTGGCGACACCGACAAGGCGTTCTTCACCGCGCCGAGGTGGGTGGCGCCGGCCGCCGCGATCCTGTGCATCTACCTGGCCGGCCCGTGGGTCGACCGTGACGGGATCGTCTACGAGATCGCCGGGGGCCTGATGGTCATCGGTGTGATCCTGTGGGCCATCACCTGGCTGATCAACAAGTTCGCCAACAAGGACGACGAGCCGCCGCACTTCCAGGACATCGAGCACATGGATGTCAACCCGGAGGACGACAAGTAAACGAAGGGTTTTCGCGGTCGGGGCCGGCGTACGAACTTCTGGGACGTACGCCGGCCCCGCCGTCTCTGAGATGACTTCGTAACCACCGTCCTCTCCGCGTACCCTGAGGCACGTGAACGACGCCTTCCCCTCTCTCGAGCAGCTGCACGCCATCGGAGCCCTTCAGCAGCCGACGTATTCCGACCCGGCCGCGCTGGCCGCGGCGGTCGAGAAGCTGAGGAACCAGCCGCCGCTCGTCTTTGCGGGGGAGTGCGACCAGCTCAAGAGCTCGATCGCCGCCGCCGGCCGCGGTGAGGCGTTCATCCTGCAGGGCGGCGACTGCGCCGAGACGTTCGCCGAGGCGACCGCCGACAACACCCGCAACAAGCTTCGGGTGCTGCTGCAGATGGCGGTCGTCCTGACGTACGCGGCCTCCGTCCCGGTCGTCAAGATCGGACGTCTCGCGGGGCAGTACGCCAAGCCGCGCTCCTCCGACACCGAGACCCGTGGCGACGTGACCCTGCCGGCCTACCGCGGCGACGCGGTCAACGGCTACGAGTTCACCCCCGAGGCCCGCATCCCCGACCCGCAGCGGCTGCTGGACGTCTACCACGCCTCCGCCTCCACGCTGAACCTCGTGCGCGCGTTCACCACCGGTGGTTACGCCGACCTGCGTCAGGTGCACACCTGGAACTCCGAGTTCGTGCGCAACTCGCCCGTCGGCGCCAAGTACGAGGCGATGGGCTCCGAGATCGAGCGCGCGATCGCGTTCATGGAGGCCATCGGCGCGGACCTCGACGAGTTCCACGGGGTCGACTTCTACTCCTCGCACGAGGCGCTGCTGCTCGAGTACGAGCACGCGATGACCCGCATCGACTCGCGCACCGAGACCCCTTACAACGTCTCCGGCCACTTCGTCTGGATCGGCGAGCGCACCCGTCAGCTCGACGGTGCCCACGTGGAGTACTTCCGCCACCTCAACAACCCGATCGGCTGCAAGCTCGGCCCGACCGCGACCCCCGACGACGCGCTCGCCCTGGCCGCCAAGCTCAACCCGAAGAACGAGGAGGGCCGGCTCACCTTCATCACCCGCTTCGGTGCGGGCAAGGTGCGCGACGGGCTGCCCGGTCTGGTCGAGAAGATCACCGCCGAGGGCGTCAACGTCACCTGGATCTCCGACCCGATGCACGGCAACACCTTCTCCACCTCCAACGGCTACAAGACCCGCCGCTTCGAGGACGTCCTCGACGAGGTCCAGGGCTTCTTCGACGTCCATCACGCGTTGGGGACGGTGCCCGGTGGCATCCTCGTCGAGAACACCGGCGATGACGTCACCGAGATCATCGGCGGTGGCGAGGAGCTCGACGAGGCCGGCCTCGTGCACCGTTACGAGTCCGTCGTCGACCCGCGGTTGAACCGTGTCCAGTCCCTAGAGATGGCGTTTCAGGTCGCGGAGATGCTGCGGTCCCGCTGAGCGTCGCCCCGGCACACCGGGACGAGGCTCACTCCTGCCGCGCCCAGGCGAGCTGCATGATCTCTTCGCCGTCGTGGAGGGTGCTGCGGTTGTCGGTGTCGGTGAAGCCGGTCCGCTCGTAGAGGCGTTGGGCGCGCCGGTTGTCGGTGCGGGTCCACACGCTGAGGCCCTCCCAGCCGCGCGACTGGAGGTCGCGGATCATCTCGGTGCCGACGTGGGAGCCCCACACGGCGGGGTCGACGAAGACCATCGAGATGTGGCCGTAGCCGGGGAGCGGTACGCCGTCGACGAGGTAGGTCTCGGCCACCAGCATCCCCGCGGGCCGGTCGCCGTAGTGGGCGAGCAGCGCGAGCTCAGCGGTGTCCAGCTTCTCCCGGACCCGACGGACCCGGGCCTCGGTGGCGGTCCGGCGACGAGCCGCGTTGGCTGCTCGCCAGATGTCGAGGGCGAGCGCGCGCTGCTCGTCGCTGGCTATCTCGGCGACGATGATCCGGGGCACTGGGCCGGCGCTACAGCGTCATCAGCCAGATGCCGAGCACGAGCATCACGATCATGAAGATCGCACCCACCCACAGCAGCACGATCCAGGTCGAGGGGTTGTCCTCGGCCTCGCCGGCCATCAGCGAGGAGACGTACTCCTGCTGGGCGCCGTAGTCGCCGAAGTCCTGCTCGATCGGCTCCGGTTCACCGGCGTAGCCGTAGTCGGCCTGCCAGTCACCGGCACCCTCGGTCGCGAAGGCCTCCTCGGCATAACCGGTCGCGTAGGCGGGCTCGGGCTCGTGGGCATGGTCGGCGGTCGTGCTCTCCGGCGGCGCCCAGCGGCGGACCTGCCCGTTGCGCGACCCCTCGACGAGAGTCCCGGAGGGCTCGACGAAGGGCCGGTAGGCAGCATCGACCGTGGTCTCGGAGACCGGATCGGGCTCCGGGACGGGCACGGGCTCCGGACCGGGGAGGGGCCCCGGCTCGGGCACCGGGGCGGGTGTCGGCTCCGGGTCGGGGACGGGCTCGGGGTCCGGGACCGGCGGCGGTTCGGGAGTCGGCTCCGGGAAGGGCGAGGGATCGGGGACAGGCGAGGGCTCCGGGTCGGGGATCACCGCGTCCTCGGCGGCCGGCTCGTGCACCGGAGGGGGAGTGCTGGGCGGCGGCGCGGTCGGGGGTGCGTACGCCGGACGGATCGCGGTGGACTCGTTGGGCTCGTCGGTGTCGAGCTTCTCCTCGACATCCGGGGACGTGCGCCTCGAGGTGCGCTCGGTGGGCTCCGCGCTGTGCGCGGCTGCTCCCTCGCCAGGGGCGGTGGCGGCGATCGAGGAGGCCGGGCCGGGCCGGTCGTCGTCGCCGTAGGCGCTGATCCGGGGCAGGCTCAGCGAGGTCTGCTCCGCCTCGGGCACATCGTCGACGGCCTCCGGGGCGATCGCCTCGACCGGCTTCCGGATCACCGTGGACTCGTTCGGCTCATCGAGCTCTTCGGGCTCGGGTGTGACGTCGTCTTTCGCAGCACTGGACACGGGTGGCGTCCTTTCCTCTACATCGGTGGAGTCAGCCTCGGTTGCTGGGTCGAGCTCCGTGGCGACCTCGAGACCACACACCGGACACGTCGGCTCTCCGGACAGCCGGTATCCGCACTGTGCGCAGTTGGTCATGCCACCCCCATGGCTTGGAAGATCACTCCTGTGCGTCTCCAAGACTAGGTCACACGCCTTGACGGTGCGCCGATGCCCGCAGATCGCGGAGCAGTGGGATATCGGGGTTGTCCGAGTCGCGGGAGCCCGGAGTCTCCAGGATGAACGGCACTCCGCTGGTCGCCGGATGCGCGAAGAGCTCCTCGAACGCGGTCGTTCCGATGTGGCCGCGACCGATCTGCTCGTGGCGGTCGAGATTCTTGCCGCGTACGTCCTTGGAGTCGTTGGCGTGGATCAGCCGGAGCCGCCCGGGCCCGCCGATCTCGACGATCCGGTCGACGCAGGCGGTGGCGCCGCCCGGCTCGTCGAGCGGGGCCCCGGCGGCGAAGACGTGGCAGGTGTCCAGGCAGATCCCGGCCTTGGGATGGAAGTCGACGGCCCCCAGGTAGGTGGGCAGGTCCTCGACTCCCGCGCACAGCGACCGGCCCTGGCCGGCGGTCGGCTCCAGGAGCAGCCAGGGGGCGCCGTCGGCCGAGATGCTGTCGAGCACGGGCAGCAACGCCTCGCGCACCTGCTTCATCGCGGCGGCGTGGTTCTGCCCCGCGTCCCCCTCGGGAGAGACGAACGAGCCGGTGTGGATGACGACCCCTTCGGCACCGATCTCGGCGGCGCGGCGCAGGTTGTGCGCGACCAGGGCCGCCGACTTCTCGTAGGTCGCCGGCGTCGGCGACCCCAGGTTGACCAGGTAGGGGGCGTGGATGAACGCGCGCATCCCGCGGCGTTCGAGCTCGGCGCGAAATGCCCTGTCATCGGCCGGTTTCCCCGCCGACAGCGCCCAGCCCCGCGGGTTGCCGACGAAGATCTGCAGGGTCTCGCCACCGACCGCGTCGGTGTTGGCGAGGGCACCCGCGACGAGGCCCTTGCCGACCTGGACGTGGGTGCCGATCGGGTTGCGAAGAGAGGAGATCAAGGTCAGTTCAGCCAGATCGTGATCTCGGAGCCGTACGGCGCCTCGCCGCTCGCGGGTTCCTGACGGGTCACGTAGCCGAGCCCGAGGTTGATGCCGGCCTCCGGCTCCTCCCTGACCTTGAACCCGGCCGACTCGAGGGCCTGCCTGGCGGTGTCCTTGTCGGCGCCGACGACGTTGGGGACGGGCACGGCGGCAGGGCCCTTGGCCACGACCAGCGTCACGGTCTCGCCCTTGGGAAGGGTGCCGGAGTTGGGGCTCTGGCTGAGCACGGTCCCGGGCTGGATCTCCCGGTTCTCCTCCTCCTGGATCTCGACCTTCAGACCGTCGGCCTCCAGCGACTTCTTGGCCCGCTCGGCGCTACGACCGGTCCAGTCGACGATGTCGACGGGCGCCGGGCCCTTGCTGATCACGAGCACCACGGCCTTGCCGGGCCTCACCATCGTGCCGGCGCGGGGCTGGGAGTTGATGACGTGGCCGGCGGGAACGTTGTCGTTGAACTTCTCGATCGGGTCGCCGATGTTGAGCCCGAGGTCCTGGATCTTGTCCTGGGCGTCGTCGGCGAGCATGCCCTTGACCTTGGGCACGGAGTATTCCTCGACCCCTCTGCTCACGCTGATCTCGACCGTCGAACCGGGCAGCGCCTTGTGGCCGCGGCCGGGATCGGAGTCGATCACGACACCCTTCTCGACGGTGTCGGAGAACTCGGTGTCGGCCGAGACCTCGAAGCCGGCGTCCTGCAGCTCGGCGGTCGCGTCGGCCTTGCTCAGGCCGGCCACCGAGGGCACCCGCTCATAGCGGCCGTCGATGAACCACCACAGCCCGGTCGCGACCAGCGCGACGGCGACCACGGCGGCACCGATCGCGATCGGTCCCTTCCACCTTCCCGGCATCCGCCGGCGCTGCTTCGGCTGCACGGGCGTCGGGGCGATGCGTACGTTCTCCTCGGGCTCGCTCAACGAGAGCCGAGCGCCCGCGGGGAGACCGACGCCGGGAGGGGGTCCGGACGGACCCTGGGGCCGGCCCGCGGCCGGGCCGGACGGGTCCGGGGACCCGAGGCCGAGCGGGGGCAGGACGGCGGTCGACTCGGCACTGGTCTCGTCGTGGGCGCTCGCCGGGAGCTCCCCGCCGCCGGGGGTCTTGGTCGCGGTGTCCGGGGCACCGGCTGACGGCAGGGCCAGGTCTGCGGTGAGATCGGGGTCGTCGAAGATGCCGGCGGACAGGGTGGCCATCACGCGGTTGACCATCCGCAGCAGCACGCCGGCGTCGGCCGGGCGCAGCTCCGGGTCGCGGGCGGTCGCACGGGCGACCAGGGCGTCGACGTACCTCGGGATCCCGGGTGCCGCCTTCGACGGTGGCGGGACGTCCTCGTGGACGTGCTTGTAGGCGACCTCGACCGGAGAGGGGCCGCTGTGCGGCTTGCGCCCGGTGAGCAGCTCATAGAGCACGACGCCGACGGCGTAGACATCGCTCCGAGGGCCCGACTTGGACTCGGTGACCAGCTCAGGTGCCAGATAGGAGACCGTGCCGACCAGGTTGCCGGTGGTGGCGTCGTTGGAGTTGTTGTTCATCACCCGGGCCAGGCCGAAGTCGGCGACCTTGACCCGCTGCGAGATCGAGCCGGCCCCGGTGGTGATGAGCACGTTCTCGGGCTTGATGTCACGGTGCACGATGCCGACCGCATGCGCTGCAGTCATCGCGCTCAGGATGGGCTCGATGTAGGCGAGCGCCTTCGCTGCGCCCAGCGGAGCCTGCGAGGCGATCGTGTCGCGCAGGGTGTGGCCCTCGATGTATTCCATCGCGAGGAAGGCGACGCCGTCGTCCTCGTCCTGGTCGTAGACGGCGACCACGTTGGGGTGGGACAGCTTCGCGGCCGACCTGCCCTCGCGTACGAACCGCTCGGCGAAGTTGCCTTCCTCGTCGAGGTCCTGGTGCATGACCTTGACGGCGACGATCCGGTCCAGCCGGGTGTCGTGGGCGACGTAGACCGTCGCCATCCCGCCCTTCGCGACCTTCTCGACGATCCGGTAACGCATCCCCAAGAGCTTGCCCAGCAGAGGGTCGGATGCGGTAGCCGAGGTTCCGCCGTGGCGGCCGATGATGCCGTCGCGGGGGTCAGCCTCACTAGCCACGCGATCCTCCTGTCTCCGGTTGGAGAAGTATTCCGGACCGGGCAATGGTACGGACCAGGGGGTCCGACTCACGACTTTCCGGCGCGGGTGCCTCGGCCGGTAATGTGATCGTTATGAGCGAGCGTCAGCGAGTGACCATGGGCCTCAGGCCGCCACGTCCGTATCCTGGCGCTTGCGCTACAGAGGTGGCGGGATGAGTGAGTTGCCGCTGGCAGAGCAGGACCTGGGTGTCCTGGTGGAGGACTGGATCGACTGGTCCACCGCCGCGTCGCAGCTCGGTGTGACGGTGGGGAAGGTGCGCACCATGATCCGCGAGCACGAGCTCGCCGCCGCGGTTCCTCCCGGGATGAAGGGCCAACACATCCCGGCTCTGTTCATCCAGGACGGCCTGCCGGTCAAGGGCCTGAGCGGGCTGCTGCACGTGCTTCACGACGGACGCTACGACGACCGCGAGATCATCGCCTGGCTCTTCCTCGACGACGACCTCCCCGGCCGTCCGATCGACGCACTTCGGGAGAACCGCGGGTCGGAGGTCAAGCGCCGGGCTCAGGCCATGGCACTGTGATCCCACCTGCCCACCCGTACGTCTCGGAGGACCGTCGTGAGGTCTAAGTCTGCTCTGGTCGGTCTGCTGCTGGCGCTCGTGCTGGCCCTACTCGCCGGATGCGGAGGCGGGACGGGGGACTCCACGAGCTCCGGCTCGGGTGGCGGGAAGACCGGCACGGACCCCGAGAGCGGTCTGGCCTGGATCGCGGAGTCGGATCTGCCGCCCGAAGGGGTGGAGACGCTCGAGCTGATCGATGCCGGCGGCCCCTTCCCCTACCCGGGCAAGGACGGCAGCACCTTCGGCAACCGCGAGGGGATCCTGCCCGAGGAGCCGTCGGGCTACTACGCCGAATACACCGTGCCGACGCCCGGCTCCGAGGATCGCGGTGCGCGGCGTATCGTCACAGGTGACGGCGGAGAGTTCTATTACACCGAGGACCATTACGAGTCGTTCTCGCGGATCGACCGGGGGTGATGGGAATGAGCGGGCTGGCAGGTCTACTGGCCGGGAGGATCGATCCCGGTGTCTACCGATGGCACACCGAGCTGGCGGTGGCCGACCTCACCGAGTCGGTGACCGGTGCGGGCTGGTCGCTGGCGCAGATCGCCGACGTGGCCGAGACCAAGGAGGAGGTGCTCGGCGCCATCGGTGCCGCGCTCGGGTTCCCGACCCACTTCGGCCGCAACCTCGACGCACTGTGGGACTCGCTGCGTGACCTCTCCGCCCCCACGGTGCTGCTGTGGGAGACCTGGGGGTGCGCTGCCTACGCGGACCGAGCCGGTTTCGACAAGATCGTCGGGGTGCTCCGGGACCGCGCGGCCGAGATCTCCGAGGACCGGCCGGCGTTCACCGTGCTGCTGCGCGGTGACGGCCCGGAGACGGATCTGACCGACCTGGGCTGATCACCCGACCGTGACGGTGCGGGTCGGGTAGCCGCTGGCGCCGTCGGGTGCGGGTGGCGCCTCGGTCTCGGTCTGCGGCGTGCCGGTGCGGTCGTAGGCGCGCGCCTGGATCCGGTGCTCGCCCTCGGTCGCGTCCCAGCGGAAGGTCCACTGGCGCCAGGTGTCGATGCTGTCCTCGGCGGCGAGCGTGGCGGGCTGCCAGGCGCCGTCGTCGATGCGCACCTCGACCTTGCTCACGCCGCGGTGCTGTGCCCAGGCGACGCCGGCGACGGTGCGCTCGCCGGGCATGACCTCCTCGCCGGGGAGGTCGATGCGGCACTGGGTCTTGATCGGGCCCTCGGCGGACCAGCCGCGGTCGGTCCAGTAGGCGCGGAAGTCGGCGAACCGGGTCACCTCGAGATCGGTGAGCCACTTGGTCGCCGAGACGTAGCCGTAGAGACCGGGGACGACCATGCGGACCGGGAATCCGTGGTCCCGGGTCAGCGGCTCACCGTCCTGGGCGATCGCCAGCAGGGAGTCCCGCCCGTCGGTGAGTGCCTCGAGCGGGGTGCCGATGGTGATGCCGTCGGCACCGGTGGACTTCACCGCGTCGGCGTCGGGGTCGAGGCCGGCACGCTGGAGCACGTCGCGGATGCGTACGCCGGTCCAGGTCGCGTTGCCGATCAGGTCGCCGCCGACCTCGTTGGAGACGCAGCAGATCGTGACCCGGCGCTCGTAGAGGGGCATCGCGAGCAGATCCTCGTAGGTGAGCTCGACCGGGTTGTCGACGAGGCCGTGGATCTTGAGCCGGTAGTCGGCGATGTCGACGCGTGGGGTGAGCAGCGCGATGTCGATGCGATAGAAGTCGTCGACGGGGGTCAGGTGGGGCGTCAGCCCGTCGATCCGGAGTTCCGCGCCCGCCGGGAGGGGCGCGGCGGGGGAGACGACCGCCGGGATCGCCACCGTCGTCGCCGGGTGTCGGCGGGCGGTGACCACCTTCGCGCCGACGCCGCCGGCGACGCCCGCCGCGGCGACGGCTGTGGCCGAGACCAGGAACCTGCGGCGGTCGAAGCCCTCGGGGGCCTCCGCGTCGGCAGGTGCTCGGTCAGGCACCCTCAGGGGCCGGGTCAGCAGACCCAGCGCGCCGATGCCGACCGCCAGACCGACGACCAGCGCGACGATCCCGGCCGTCCCGTTGCCGGCCCGGTCGGCCAGCAGGGCGGCGATGTCGACGGCCCCGAGGAGGATCAGCATGCCCGCGCCGAGCGCGAGACGGCGTACGGCCAGGGCGCCGGCGACCCCGAGCAGTGCCAGCGTCACCAGCGCGACGCAGGCCAGCAGGATCGGCTTGTCGGCGGTGCCGAAGGTGGCGACCGCTGCCTCCTTGAGCCAACGAGGGGTGAGGTCGATGACCCGGTCTCCGAGCGCGAGCAGGGGAGAGGCACCACCGGCGAGAGCGGCGATGAGCTCGGCGACACCGAGGCCGAGCACGCCAGCGGCGATGCCCGCGGCGGGACCGTAGGGACGAGGTCCAGGGAGGTTGCGGGATGTCATGCTGTGGGTTCGTGGCCGATCACTGGTCGGATGGGACCAATCCTCCCACTCCTCGGCTGCGAACCCGGGGTGAGATCAGTCAACTGTCGAGATGAGGTGCGCGTGCGGAGAGCATTGCGGGTCGTGGGCGAGGAGTCGCCACCGGGCCGGGACGACGACCTGGCCCCGGCGGCGGTGCTCGCCGCGGTCGCCGGCGGCGATCTCGATGCGTTCGGCCGGCTCTACGACGACCTGGCTCCGCTCGTCTTCGGTGTCGCCCGGCGGGTGGTGCGGGATCCCTCACGGGCGGAGGAGGTGACCCAGGAGGTGTTCACCGAGGTGTGGCGCCAGGCGGCTCGGTTCGACGCGTCGCGCGGCTCGGTCCGGACCTGGGTGCTGACGGTCGCGCACCGGCGGGCGGTCGACACGGTGCGCTCCTCGCAGGCCTCGCGGGCACGGGAGGAGCATGTCGCTCGGCGTGAGCCGGTGGAGACCGCGGGTCCGGAGGAGGCCGTGGTCAGAGCGGCCGAGCACGCCGGCGTACGCCGCTGCCTGGACTCGCTCACACCGCTGCAGTCACAGGCCGTACGGCTCGCCTACTACCAGGGGTTCACCTATCCCGAGGTCGCCGAGATGCTCGGCCGGCCGCTGTCGACGGTCAAGACGCGGATGCGGGACGGGCTGATCCGTCTGCGCGACTGCTTGGCCGAGACGGAGTTCGAGGCGATGGACGGAGAGACTCGCGATGGCGCCTGACGTCCACGGCCTGGTCGGGGCCTATCTCCTCGACGCGCTGAAGCCGCCCGAGCGGGCCGAGTTCGAGGCCCACCTGGCGGTCTGCGCCGAGTGTCGCGAGGAGGTCGACTCGCTCCGGTCGGCGACCGCCTCGCTCGCCGAAGAGGTCGCCGAGACGCCGCCGGCCACGCTGCGCGGGCGGGTGCTGCGTACGGCCTCGGAGACGCCGCAGCTGCCGCCGGTGGTCGCCGTGAGCCGGCGTCGGCGTCGTCGATGGCTCGTCGGCGCTGCCGCCGCGGCCGCCGCAGTGGTCGTCGGTGTCGGCGTGACGGTCGGGGTGGTCGTACGAGACGACAACCCGCCCGCGATGACCGCGGCCCAGGTGATGTCCGCTCCCGACGCGACGATGCACAAGGAGAAGACCTCCGACGGCGAGCTCATGGTCGCCATGTCCGAGGAGATGCACATGGTCGCCGTCGACACCGCCCGCCTCTCGCGTCCCGACGGGATGACCTACCAGGTCTGGTGGCACACCGACGCCGGCATGGAGTCCGCCGGGGTCCTCGACGAGGAGATGGCCGTCGCCCTACCTGTCGAGGACGGCGAGCTGATGGTCACCATGGAGCCCGAGGGTGGCTCCGACCAACCGTCCGAGAAGGTCCTCTTCCACATGCCCGCCGAACGTCTCTGACCCGCCGAGGCGTCGACTAGGTCGGCCGAGACGGCAGGTAGGTCGGCCGAGACGGCATCACGTGACGTCTCGGCCGGCCGGGGAGACGCTTCGGCCGACGTACCTGACGGCTCGATTCAGACGGTGCGCTGGGTGGCAGCGGTGGCGAGGGCGCGGAGGACCTCGGCGGCGTTCGCGTCCAGGACGCCCGAGGACTTGGCCTCGTCGAGGGCGGTGAGGCCCTGGTCGGCGAGCTCGGTGATGGACTTCTCGACCTGCTGCTCGGCGCCGGAGTCGGCGATGAGAGCACGCAGCGCCGCGACCTGGTCCACGCTGAGCGGCTGTCCGAGGGCCTGGTCCAACAGGTCGGCGTCCTCGGGGGTCGAGCCGGCGAGGGCGAGGGCGACCAAGACGGTGCGCTTGCCCTCGACCAGGTCGTCGCCGGCGGGCTTGCCGGTGGCCGAAGGGTCGCCGAAGACGCCGAGGAGGTCGTCGCGGAGCTGGAAGGCCTCGCCGACGGGCAGGCCGTAGGCCGTCAGAGCCTCGATCTGCTCATTGGATGCCCCGGCCAGGGCGGCGCCGACGTGGAGAGGGCGCTCGACGGAGTATTTGGCGGCCTTGTAGCGCACCACCTTCATGGCGGCCTCGACGTCGGCGGAGCCACGCGCCTGCACGGTGATGTCGAGGAACTGTCCGGCGATGACCTCGCTGCGGGTGTGGTCGAACACCGACAGCGCGGCGGCGGTCTCGGGTGCCCCGAAGCCAGCCGTACGCAGCAGCTCGTCCGACCAGGTCAGCAGCAGGTCGCCGAGGAGCACCGCAGCGGCGTCGCCGTAGGCGCGGGACCGGCCCGGCCAGCCCGCCGCGGAGTGGTCGGCCTCGAAGGCGCGGTGCGCGGCGGGTGCGCCGCGCCGAGTGTCGGAGTCGTCGATGACGTCGTCGTGGACGAGTGCGGAGGCCTGGAGGAGCTCGAGCGCGGCGGCCGCGCGCACGAGCGACTCCTCCTCGGCAGGCGACGGGAAGGGGCGGACTGCGCGGTAGCCCCAGTAGCAGAACGCGGCCCGCAGCCGCTTGCCGCCGGACATCGACTCGCGAGCCCTGCGCAGCAGCGGCTCGACCTCGTCACCGAGCGGGGCCAACCGCTCCGACATCGTCTCGAGAAAGTTGTCCAGCGCCCCCTGGACGCGACTTCGGAATTCATCAGCGTCCCACGTCTCATTCACCCTCCTGAGCCTAGGGCACTCACTACGATGACCCGATGGTGACCGGACGTGGACGTTCTCTGGCCGAGCTGATCAACGAGGGCGAACGCTCGTTCTCGTTCGAGTTCTTCCCGCCGAAGGACGAGGCCGGCGAGGAGCAGCTGTGGAACGCCGTGCGCGCGCTCGAGCCCTACCGTCCGACCTTCGTGAGCGTCACCTACGGCGCCGGTGGGTCGACCCGCGACAAGACCGTGGCGATCACCGGCCGGATCGCCGCCGAGACCGAGCTGCTGCCCGTCGCCCATCTGACCTGCGTCGGACACACCCGTGACGAGGTCGCCGGGATCCTGGACGCGTACGCCGCTCAGGGTGTCGCCCACGTGATGGCACTGCGCGGTGACCCCGCTGACGGCCCGCGCGCCGAGTGGACGCCGACGCCGGGCGGCCTCGACTACGCCATCGACGTGGTGCGGCTGGCCAGGGAGCGGGGCGACTTCCGCATCGGCGTCGCCGCCTTCCCCGAGGGCCACCCGAGCGCCGAGTCGATCGAGGCCGACGCCGACGTGCTGGTCGCCAAGGCGCGAGCCGGCGCGGAGTTCGCGGTCACCCAGATGTTCTTCCGGGCCGACGACTACTTCGGTCTCGTCGACCGTGTGCGTGCCCGCGGCGTCGACATCCCGATCCTGCCCGGGATCATGCCGATCCTGAACCTTGCCGCCATCCGCCGGCAGAGCGAGCTCATCGGCGCCGAGGTCCCCGACGAGATAGTCGAGCGTCTCACCGCGGCCGGCCCCGAACCCGCCGACATCCGTGCCGAGGGCATCGCGGTGGCCGCCGAGCTCTGCCGGGAGCTCCTCGACGGAGGCGCGCCCGGGCTGCACTTCTACACGCTCAACCGCTCCAAGGCGACGCTGGAGATCTTCGCCAAGCTCAACGTGACGGTCTAGACCCCGCTCACTTCTCGGCGGGCCCGATCGACTGCGCGACCAGTGCCGCCGACAGCCCGGCGTACGGCAGCCCGGATCCGGGGGTGGCGTGGGCGCCGGCGGCGTAGACGTTCGGGATGGGGGTGCGCGGTCCGAGGCGCTGGAACACCGTGCTCCGGCCCACCCACTTGATGCCCAGCGGGGACCCGCGCCAGCGGCGTACGAGCTCGGCGGCACCCAGGTCGACACGGTGCACGATGTGCTCACGGACGTCGATCTTGTGGCGCGCCAGCGCGAGCAGGACGTCCTCCATCAGCTTGCCGTAGGAGTGGATGGTCCAGGCGTGCTGGCCCTCCGGGGCGAACCCGCGAGTGCGGACCACCAGGGTGGGCTCGCCGTGCAGGACCAGCTCGTCGGGCAGGTCGGTGAGGTGGTCGGGGAGCGAGGAGAGACCGAGGTGGAACGTCATCGGCGGGATCGCCGGCAGGGTGCGGTCCACCAGCGGCCGCAGGGCCGGCAGCGAGCGGGGGTCGAAGGCGACCACGACCGCTCCGTCGGCGCCGAGGTCGATCTCGCCGGCCGTGGTGGCGACCGCGACCGCCCGTCCGTCGCGGACGACGATGTCCTCCACCCGGGTCGCGGTCTGCACCGAGACCCGGCGGGTGGTCATCCGGGCGGCGAGCACCTCGGCGACCACGCCCATGCCGCCCTCGACCCGCCAGGCGCCGAACCGCTGCTCGAGGTAGGCGGTGAGTCCTGCCCAGGCAGGTACGTCGCGCAGTTCCTGTCCGGCGGCGACGAACGGGTGCGCCGCGACCAGCCGGAGCCGCTCGTCCTTGAAGGTCTTGCGCAGTCGCTTGTGGAGGGTCTCGCGGGACCGGAACCGTTCCGCGACCGCTGACGGCAGCGCCGAGGGTTCCCAGGGAACCTCGAAGTAGTGCTTGCGCAGCACCTCCCAGTCCTCGCTGAACCGGGCGACGTAGTCGGTCCACTGCCGCCCCATGCCCGGACCCAGCTCGTCGAACGCCGCCAGCTGGGCCCCGCGGGTGCCGCCGGGCACCGCGACCGAGGTCTTGTCGGTGAACCGGTGCTCGCGGACGACGTCCATCGGCACCAGCTCGAGCTCGCGCTCCGCGGGCCGCCCCGACTTCCGGAAGAGGTCGCGCATCACCGCGGGCAGCAGCGTCGAGGTCGCCGAGGCGTCCCAGGTGAAGCCCTCCTCGCGGACCGGCACCAGCGCGCCGCCGAGCTGACCGGAGGCCTCCAGGAGGGTCACCGAGTGGCCGAGCTTGGCCAGCCTCGCGGCGCTGGCCATCCCGGCGTACCCGCCTCCGAGGACGACGACTTCACTCACTGGCACTCACTCACTGGACGGGGTAGGGCTTGGTGGTGCCGTCGGAGGGCTCGTCCGGCGGCGGCGCGCCCCGTCTGCCACGGCGGGTGAGCCTGCGCCAACCGCCGCGAACGGTGCGGATGATGAAGTACATCAGCACCAGCCCGGCCGCCAGCAGAGCTGCGGCAATCCCGGCGGCGGCCAGGGGATGCTCGGTCGCGAACCAGACCACGCCGAGGACCAGGCCGTCCTCGGCCAGGCTGACCACCGAGTTGGAGACCGGCTCGGGGGAGGAGTTGACCGCGAGCCGCTCGCTGGCCTTGACCAGATGGGACATCAGCGCCGAGGTGCCGCCGACGACGCCCGCGACGGCCGCGTTGAGGGAGTCGGCCTCACCGGCGAGCAGGACGCCGATCACGGCGCCGATCGTGGGCCGGATCACCGTGGAGATCGAGTCCCACGTCGAGTCGACGTAGGGCACCTTGTCGGCGATGAACTCGATCGCGAACATCGTCGCCGCCGCGGCCAGCACCGGCCAGGTGCCGAGCACGTCGGGGATCTCCTCGGCCCCCGTCGCGCGCTGCACGATGCCGAGAACCAGCACGACCAGGTAGGCGTTGATGCCACTGGCCCACCCGCTGGAGAAGGTCAGCGCTAGAGATTCCATGGGGACATATTGACGTACGCCACCGACATCCGAGCCTGCGGCCGAGACCGAGTCGTGCCGACCCGAGACCAAGAGCACGTGATCCCGTATTTACCTCCGTTGCGCCCCGTGCGGCAGAATGGGCTGATCAGAGACTGAACCCCCACGTCGCAAGGAGACCGGATGACCATGACGACACCCGACGAGAACGAAGGTGTGGTCGTGAGCGAGGGCCCGGAGGCCGCGGTCGAGGTGGCTGCCCTCGCAGCCGAACCCGTGCCCCGGGAGATGACGTGGGCGATCCGACTGATGATCGGGCTGATCGCGTTCAGCGCCGTCGTGGTCGTGGTGATGGTGCTGCGCTCCGACGACCTGGTGCGCGCCTGGGCGGAGGGCAACGCCTCGGCCAAGCGCATCCTCGAGACCGAGGGCCTCGACGCCCTCATCAACCCGCCCACCGACAACCGGGTCAGCGCGCCGGCGTTCATCGCCCCCGCCATCACCCTGTTCGGCGTGATGGCCACCATGATGGGTGTGCTCGCCGTCTTCATGCGCAACGGCTTCGAGTGGGCGCGCATCACGATCACCTTCCTGGTGTTCATCTCCACCGTGGCCAGCATCGGTGGCATCCTGACCGGCCCGCCGGTGATCATCAGCGTGCTCACCGCGATCGCGATCGTCATCGCCGCGACGCTGCTGGTGGTCATGTGGCTGCCGGCGAACACCCGCTACATCCACCCGCCGCACCGGATCCGCGGCGCGGTCGCCGAGGACTGAGCGAGCCGCAGCACCGGCTCGACACGCCCCGTCACCGAAACGTCTTGTGACTGTCGGTGGCGGGGTGTAGTTTGATCTCGTGTTCGAACAAGTGTTCGAACAACCAGGCTCTGGCGGGTGTCGTCCTCGACCCCCGGCGCCCGCCGGAGCCGTCCACTGCGGGGTCGACCTTTGAGCGAGAAGGACGACCCCGATGCATCTGCTGCCGGCGACGACGCACAACTACCTCTTCCGAGCCACGGAGTCGCTCTCCGAGGCGATCGTGGCTGACGACGTGCCGAGCAGGTACGCCATCGCTCATGTCGCCGCCCTCCAGGCCGCCGCGGCCCTGATCGCCGCCCGCACCGACCCCGTCGAGGCCGCCAGCCGCGCCGGTCGCCGACGCCCCTGGAACGCCTGGGTCCGGCTCAAGAAGGTGGCACCCGAGCTCTCCGAGTGGGCCGACTACTTTGCCGCCGGTGCGGCGAAGCGTGCCGCCGCGGAGGCCGGATCGATCCGGGCCGTCACCGCCGAGGAGGCCGACGACCAGGTGCGCGACGCCGACCGCTTCCTCGCCGTCGTCGAAGAGTCCCTCGGGCTGATGGCCCACAGCTCTCCGGTCACCCGCCCCCGGCGTGACCGCCTCGTGGGCTGATTCAAGTGTGGTGGGATCAGGGCCTACGCTTGGCCCCATGGCAGCTGGCTCCGCATCAACCAGTCGTCGGGCAGGGGCCCGGACCGTCGCCGTCTGGGATGCGCTCGACCCGGTCCTGGCGGCCGGCTCCCTCGACGTCCTCGACATCGGCGGTGGCACCGGCACCTCAGCCGTACGCATCGCCGGGCTCGGCCACCACGTCACCGTGGTCGACCCCAGCCCTGACGCTCTCGCCGCGCTCGACCGCCGCGCCCGCGAGGCCGGGGTCTCGGTCGACGCGCGCCAGGGCGACCTCGCCGCGCTCGCCGATGTCGCCGACCCCGGCGGGGTCGACGTGGTGCTCTGCCACGGTGTCCTCGAGATCGTCCCCGACCCGGCAGCGGCACTGGCGGGGATCCGCGACGTGCTCCGTCCCGGCGGCACGCTCAGCCTGCTGGTCGCCCAGCGGACCGCCGCCGTGCTCTCCCGGGCCTTGGCCGGTCAGTTCGCCCAGGCTGCCGAGCTGCTCGACGACACGGCCCCGCAGGGACGCTCGGGACGGAGGTTCTCGCTCGACGAGGCTCGCGAGCTGCTCGAGGGGGCTGGGTTCGAGGTCTCGGACGTTCGAGGCGTACGGGTGTTCGTCGATCACGTCCCGGGGTCGCTGCTCGACGTGGATCCGGCCGCTACCTCTGCGCTGGTCGAGCTCGAGCAGGCCGCTTCTACACGGGGCGACTATCTGCCGTTGGCCTCGCAGGTGCACCTGCTCGCGTCGCTTCGCTGACGGCGCGCCTGGCGTCGCCGCCCGGCGCCGACGCGGCGCGTCAGCGCTGGTCCGCGTCCTCGGAGGATCGGGGTGATCTCCTCCGCCGGCGCTCCAGAGGCCACCCCGATCCTCCATGTCGACATGGACGCCTTCTTCGTGTCGGTGGCCATCAGGCACCAGCCCGAGCTGTGGGACCAGCCGGTCGTGGTCGGGGGACACGCCCGAGGCGTGGTGACCTGCGCCAACTACCCGGCCCGGGCCTTCGGGGTGAAGGCGGCGATGCCGGGTTCGATGGCGAGACGGCTGTGCCCTCAGCTCGTCTCGGTCCGTCTCGACTTCGGCGAGGTCGCCGAGGTCTCCCGGAAGGTGCGCGAGATCTTTCGCCGCGCCACCCCGCTGGTCGAGGTGGTCAGTGTCGACGAGGCGTTCCTCGACGTCAGCGGGGCGACGCGGCTCTTCGGGAGCCCGGAGCAGATCGCGGAGCGGATCCGGGGCCAGATCGCGGACGAGCTGAGCATCACCTGCTCGGTCGGCGTCGCCCCGACGCCGAGCGTGGCCAAGGTCGGCAGCCGCAAGGCCAAGCCGGACGGCGTGGTGGTCGTCCGCCCCGAGGACATCCCCGGCTTCCTCCACCCGCTCGACGTCGGTGAGCTCTACGGCGTGGGACCGAGCACTCGGAACCGGCTGCGGCGGCTCGGGTTCGAGACGGTCGGCGACATCGCCCGCACCCCGGTCCCGACGCTCCATCAGATTCTCGGGCCTCGACTCGGTGGCCATCTGCACCGGCTCGCCACCGGCACCGACCGGCGCGAGCTGACCGGGCGGCTGGGCCCCGATCTCCCGGACCGGTCGACCGGGGCCCAGGAGACCTTCGGCCACGACCTGAGCGACCGCGAGGACATCGTCCGCGAGCTGCTTCGCCTCTCGGCCCGCGTCACGCGCCGGATGAGGAAGGCCGGCACGGTCGGCCGCACGGTCGCCCTGACGGTCCGGTTCACCGACTTCAGGACCATCTCGCGCTCCCGTACGCTGCCCGACCCCACCGACGTCACCCAGGAGGTCCACGCCACCGCGGTCCGGCTCTTCGACGAGCTGAACCTTCGTGGCCGGGCCCTCCGCCTGGTCGGGGTCCGGGTGGAGCATCTGGTCGCGCGGGAGGGGACCGACCGTCAGCTCGTTCTCGGGGAGCGGGAGCGGGGCTGGTCCGAGGCGGATCGTGCCGCGGACCAGGTCGCCGAGCGGTTCGGATCCAGTCTTCTACGCCGCGCGAGCCTCCTCGGCAACGGCCGGGGTTGACGCATCTGCCGGTCTGCTTGACACAATCAGCTCAGGTTGTGCCAAGGGGCAGAACGTCACAGGGGAAGAATTTCCCGGGCTCCCTACCGCCGTCAGGGTGGCGAGCCTAGACTTGGAGATACCCCAACAGGACATGGGAGGTACGGTGCCACTCTCGGAAGAGGAGCTTCGCCTGCTCGAGCAGATGGAGCGCGCGCTCTCGGCGGAGGACCCGAAGTTCGCCTCCGCCCTCCGAGGCACGGCTTTGCGCCGTGCCCAACGTCGTCATGCGGTCATCGCGGGCATCGTGCTCGCCGGTGGCGTCGCGTTGTTGATGACCGGTGTGATCTCAGGGATGTGGATCGTCGGAGTGGTCGGTTTCCTGGTGATGCTGGCCTCGACCTCGGTGCTGCTGACCGCTCTGCGCGGTGCTGCCGCGGTCGAGGAGGACGACGGGGACCACGCTCCACGCTCGTCGTTCCTCGACCGGGCCAGCGAGCGCTGGAAGCAGCGCCGCCGCGACAAGGACCTCTGACCTCACGCTACGAGGAGATCAGCTCCCGCTCGGACCGCGTCGCCGGTCCGTCGGTGGCTGCTGCGCTCGGGCGACGGAAGACCGACGCCGGCCACAGGCGCGCTCGGCGCCGGGCCCGCCGGTCGGCGTGCTCCCTGAGAGCGGCCGAGACCAGGCTCACGTCGTCTCCGATCGCTGCGGCGTCGCTGCGCTCGGCATAGCGGTCGCGCTCGACGGCGGTGACGATCCGCTGCAGCGCGATCATCGGTTCGCGCCGACCCTGCAGCTGCGAGGCCAGGGCGGTGGCCTCCTCCCGCGGTGAACGCGTCCCGGACCAGGCGAGGCCCAGGTCGATCGCGGTGTCGCCCAGCTCGGCCCAGCCGGCCTCGGCGTCGCCGGCGAGCCGCGCGGCACGTCGCCGGCGTCGGATCACGGCGGGCGCGGCGAGTGCGATCGCGCCGATCAGGGCGATGATTCCCAGTCCGGTCCAGACGGCACCGGAGCTGGACTCCTCGCTGCCGGTGTCGGCGACCTCGGGCGTCTCCGGCGCCTCCCGCTCCGGCCGGTTGGGCACCGGCGCCAGGCTCGTGCCTGCGCTGGGAACGGGTGCCTCCGGTTCGTTGCGGGCATTGCCCAGGGCGCCCGTGGTGTAGTCGGGCTCACGGGTGTCGGCAGCGGCCGGTGTCGGCTCGAAGCGCACCCAGCCGATGTCCTCGAACCACAGCTCGGGCCAGGCGTGCAGGTCGCGGCCGCGGAACAGCCAACGGCCCTCCTCGTCCTGGTCGCCGCCCAGGAAGCCGAAGGCGACACGGGCCGGGATGCCGAGCTCGCGAGCGAGCACGGCCATGGCAGTGGCGTACTGCTGGCAGTAGCCGACCTTGTTGTCGGTCAGGAAGTCCAGCAGCGCGGCGCCGTCGGTGCCGACGTCTCGTTCCAGGCTGTAGGTGAACTCGCCGCTGTGCCGGAACCAGTTCTGCAGGGCGACGGCCTGGGTGAACGGCCGGTCCTGACCGGCGGTTCGTTCGCGGGCGATCTTCTCGATCTCGTCGGGGAGCAGCGGCAGGTCGGTCATCCCCGGCGGTGATCCGACGCCGGGCTCGCCGGCGGCCAGCAGCCGCTCCTGCGACGGCTCCACCGGGGCGGCCGTCAACCGCCACTGCTGTCCGGCGACGGTCTCGTCCCGGCCCTCGGTGGACATGAAGTCGAGGGTGTCCTCGTCATAGCGCCACGGGCCGTTGGCAGTGACCTCGAGGGGATGGGAGAAGACCGGGAGCCAGGTCGACTCGAACTTCTCGCTGGCCCTCATCTGGTAGGTCGTGGACTCGCCCAGGAGAGTCTCGTCCGACATCGGGGGCTCGATGGTGGTCACGCCGGTCTGGTCGGAGGGCACGTCGCGGTTGCCCGAGGTCCATTCCGTCCCGGTGAACTTGGTGAGCGCGCCCACCCGCAGATACGACGGAGGAGTCTCGGTGTCCCCGTAGACGGGGGTCACCGTCACCATCACCTGGTCGCTCTGCCGGCGCAGGTCGTCGTAGAGACCCACCGTCGGGTTGATCACCCGTAGCGGGCCGTTGCCGTCGCCCGGTCCCAGGCCGGGGAGCGTAACGTTGGGGCTGGGCAGCCAGGCAGGCGTGAGCAGCGCGATCGCGAGCGCGGAGACTCCGATGACCGCCGGACCGGCCGCAGGCACCACCGGCAGATCCTCGTCGAGACGCCGGCCCCAGCGACCGAGCTGCTCGGCGCGGTCGAGGCGCAGCATCACCAGGAACGAGGTCGCGGTGAGCGCGAACACGACCCAGGAGACTCCGCCCCAGCCACCGGCGCCGATGATGCTGAACGGCACCGTGAAGACGCCCAGCACCACGAGCCCCATCATCGGTGGCCGCCGCAGCGTGACCGCCAGGATGTCGGCCAGCAGCACCGCGGCCACCCCGCCCGGGATGAGATAGGCGGCCACCTCCGGTGCGGACATCGGCAGGTGGTAGGGGTCGAACGCGGCGTACGCCTCGGTCATCTCGGCGACGACCCGCGCCGTGCCGCTGCCGGCGACCGGGAAGGGGTGCTGCACGACCAGGAGACTCGTCGCGATGGTGCCGAGGAGCGCCTGCAGCAGCACCACGACCGAGCCGTGCACGCGCAGCAGACGCGCAGAGATGCCGGTGCCGACCACGAGCAGACCGGCGACCAGGATCGGGCCGAGATAGGGGAAGCGGGAGCTCGTGAACGAGCCCCACGACGACAGCGCGAACAGGACGGTCAGGAAGCACGTCATCGGCACCGCCATCGAGGGCAGGACACCGCGTACGTTGGTGGAGCTCATCATCGCGCGGCACCTGCTCCCGCTGCCGCACCCCGGGTGCCGAGCTCGCGCCAGCGCGTCGCCACCGGGTCTCCGACCCCGAGCTCGACCGCCTTCCAGCCGTGCTGGACGAGCAGTGGTACGCCGCTGGGGCGCCGCTGCTCGGGCGCGAGATGCACTGCGCTCCAGTCGTCGACGGCGAGTGAGAAGGCGAGCGCGACACCGGTGTGGTGGCGTACGCGGCGGAGGACCCCGGCGTCCTCCTCGTCGAGGGAGCCGAGCACGGCGACGGTGACTCCACCCTGGCCGGCCTCGCCGATCCAGGAGGCGTCGATGCGATGGTGCTGGACGGTCTCGACCACGGCCAGCGCCTCCAGCAGGGCAGCCGCGTCGGCCTGGCCCTCGCGGTCGTGCCAGCCGCCGGCGAGCTCGCTCCCGGCCGAACCGAGTCCTGCCGCGGTGCCCGTGGAGGTCACCAGGCGTACGGAGTAGCCGGCCTCGACCAGGTGGACCGCGACCGAGGCGGCGACCACCACGGCCTGTTCGAAGGACGAGCTCGCGCCCTGTCCGCGGTGGACCGAGCGCCGGTTGTCGAGGAAGACGGTGGCGCGGGCCTGCCAGGGCTGCTCCTCCCGGCGGACCATCAGCTCACCGAGCCGGGCCGAGCTGCGCCAGTGCACCCGCCGGAGCTCGTCGCCGCGGCGGTACTCGCGCACGGTGACGTCCTCCGCGCTGCCGCCGAGGAAGGCCCTGGGCCGCGAGTCGCCCGACGAGGTCGCGTTGCCGGTCAGCGGAGTCGAGGGCAACGGGAGCACCCGCGGCGTGACCGTGAACGGGACCGTGGACTGGAAGGCACGGTTGAGCTCGACCAGACCGAACGGATCGGCCACCGTCACCCGCATCGGACCGATGTCGAAGCGGCCGCGGATCTCCGAGCGGATCTGGTAGCCGAGCTTGTGGCGCCACCCGAAGCCGATCCTGTCGACCACGAAGCGCGGACGCCCGCCCAGTGCGTAGGGAACGGTCTCCTCGAGCAGCAGGGTCCCGGTGGGAATCCGGCCCTCGTTGGCGAGGGTGAGCTCGACCTTGGCCGGCTGCCCGGCCTCGGTCAGGTGCGGCTCGATGCGACGCACGAGCGCGAGCCGGTAACGACCCCAGGCGGCGACCACCGCGGTGACCAGCGGCAGCGCGACCAGCAGCATCCCGATCCGAGACAGCGTGGACTGGTCCAACAGGATCCCGCAGACGATGGCGGTGATCCCGGCGGCCAGGAAGGTCCGTCCTCGGACGGTGAGTCCGGACAGCGCCTCGCGCATGGTTCTCTCTCCTGGAGCTCGGCCCGGCAGGTCAGGTCTGCGGCACCGGTACGGCGGACACGACGGTCTCGAGGATGTCGGTGACCGACCGGCCGTGCATCGCCGCGGAGGCGCTGGGGAGGAGACGGTGGGCAAGGACCGGGCCGGTCAGCCTGCGTACGTCATCGGGAAGGACGAACTCGCGTCCGTGCAGAGCGGCATGAGCCTTCGCGGCCCGCAGCAGGTGCAGGCTCGCCCGCGGTGAGGCACCCAGGGCGAGCTCGTTGTTGGCGCGGGTGGCCGCGGTCAGGGCAACGGTGTAGCGGCGCACCGCGTCCGCGACGTACACCTGGTTGACGACGCCGACCAGCTTGCGGATCTCGGCGGCGTCGGTCACCGGGTCGAGGTCGTCGAGGGGATTGGCCGCGCTGTGGCTGGCCAGCATCGCGATCTCGGAGGCGACCGGCGGATAGCCGACCGAGACGCGTGCCATGAACCGGTCACGCTGTGCCTCGGGAAGGGCGTAGGTCCCCTCCATCTCGATCGGGTTCTGGGTCGCGATCACCATGAACGGCGACTCCAGCTGATAGGTCACGTTGTCCACCGTGACCTGGTGCTCCTCCATGCACTCCAGGAGCGCCGACTGGGTCTTGGGAGAGGCGCGGTTGATCTCGTCACCGACCACGATGTTGGCGAAGATGCCGCCCGGGCGGAACTCGAACTCCCGACTGTTTTGATTGAAGATCGACACCCCGGTGACGTCGCTCGGGAGCAGGTCGGGCGTGAACTGGATGCGGCGGACCGAACAGTCGATCGAGCGCGCCAGCGCCTTGGCGAGCTGGGTCTTGCCGACGCCGGGCACGTCCTCGATCAGGAGGTGGCCCTCGGCGAGCAGCACGGTGAGCGTGGAGTCGACGACGTCGGTCTTTCCCTCGATCACCTTCTCGATGTTGTCGCGAATGCGGCCCGCGACCCGCACCAATGTCTCGATCTCTGCCCCATCCACCGGGTTCGATCCGGGGGCCTCCAACGGCGTCGCCACGTCGCGTCCTTCCGACTCACTGCTGATGAGAACACCGTACGGGGTAGCCGTCCATGGCGTCTGCGTCATTCACCCGACTGTGACCTGCATGGTGGAGCGGGGTGTGGTGCGAAATCGCCCCGTGGGGGAGGAAGGTGGTTTGAAAGTGGGGGATAGTGGGGTACGGTGGGGCAAAGTGGAGGAACGATCCACGTTGAGCTGACCGCGGGGGCGAGCACATGTTCTTCATGGGCACGTACACGCCGAAGCTCGACGAGAAGGGCCGGGTCTTCCTCCCTGCAAAGTTCCGAGATCGACTGGCGGAGGGGGTTGTCGTGACGCAAGGTCAGGAGAACTGCCTCGTGGTGTGGCCCGAGGACGTCTTCATGCAGGAGGCGCAGCGGGCCCAGCAGACGCCGCTCACCTCTCGGGACGCACGTGACTACGCCCGTGTCCTCTTCGCGGGGGCAGAGCAGACGACACCCGACAAGCAAGGCCGGATCGGCATCCCGCCGCTCCTGCGTGACTACGCCGGGATCGTCAAGGACGTGGTCGTGATCGGTGTGATGGACCGGATCGAGATCTGGGACCCGGCCAAGTGGGCGGAGTACTCCGCGGGTGCACAGGCCAAGTTCGCAGACCTCGACGAGTCGGCGGACTGATAAAGGGACAGATCGACAAAGCGACAAGCAGCGATCAACTGATCAGAAGCAAACAAGTCAACAGCGGATCCGCAGGACGAGGTCTCAGTCCCGCTCCACTCAGCCAGCCATCCGGGGCACCTTCCCCGGTTCCGGACGGCACTCGGCGTGACGGAGCGGGCATGAGACCTGGCTCTGCGGATCCGTGGCGTTGTCAGCCCGTGGCTCAGCCGGAGAGCGGGCGAGAACACACACCAGACGAAGCCGTGCGATGGGGGTCGAGGCGGTGACGAACCAGAAGCACGTGCCGGTGATGCTCGACCGCATCGTCGACCTGCTCGCGCCGGCGCTCACCGACGGTGGCGTCCTGGTCGACTGCACGACTGGTCACGGTGGCCACACCGAGGCGGTCCTGGAGCGCATCCCGGACGCACGGGTGATCGGCATCGACCGCGACACCTATGCCCTCGGCATCGCGGGGGAGCGGCTGGCCCGTTTCGGAGACCGGTGGACGGGCGTCCACGCGGTCTACGACGAGATCCTCGACGTCGTCGCCGGGCAGGGGCTGGACGAGGTCCAGGCGGTGCTCTTCGACCTGGGTGTCTCCTCGATGCAGCTCGACCAGCGGGAGCGGGGATTCGCGTACGCGGAGGACGCACCGCTCGACATGCGGATGGACGCCACCCGTGGCCAGACTGCGGCCGACGTCCTCAACACCTACTCCGCGGCTGACCTGACCCGCATCCTGCGGGACTACGGCGAGGAGAAGTTCGCCAAGAAGATCGCCTACGCGATCGTCAACCGACGCGAGAAGGTGCCGTTCACGACGAGCGGACCCCTGGTCGAGCTTCTCTACGCGGAGATCCCGGCTCCGGCCCGCCGCACCGGCGGACATCCGGCCAAGCGCACCTTCCAGGCGCTGCGGATGGAGGTCAACGACGAGCTCGGGGCGCTGCGGCAGGCACTGCCGGACTCGCTCGAGGCCGTCGGTCTCGGTGGCCGGGTGGTCGTCGAGTCCTACCACTCGCTCGAGGACCGGCTCACCAAGCGGGCCTTCGCGGAGGCGACGAAGCTCGACGTACCTCCGGACATGCCGATCGTGCCGCCCGAGGCCGAGCCGTCCTTCCGGCTGCTCACCCGGGGCGCCGAGCAGGCCACCGACGAAGAGATCGAGGAGAACCCGCGCGCCGCCTCGGTGCGACTGCGCGCGGTGGAGCGCACCAAGCGCCGCACCACCCCACGAGCCACGACCGCCAAGCCAAACCCTGGAGCGACCAGATGAGCATCGCCGCCGCGCCGCAGGCGCCCGCGCGCAGCCCGGACAGGGCCAGCGAGAAGACCCAGACCCGGCTCACCGCTGTCCCGGCGCCGCTGCCGGCGCCGATGGCGCCTCGGCTGCCGTTCGTCGTGCTCGTCTCGATGCTGCTCATCGGGGGCGTCGTCGGGCTGCTCGTCTTCAACACGTCCATGCAGCAGTCGGCCTTCCAGGAGCAGCGCCTCCAGGAGCAGGCGACCACCTTGGCTGCCCGGGAGCAGGCGCTCGACGGCGAGCTGAAGAAGATGGAGGACCCGCACAAGATCGCCGCCAAGGCGAAGGAGCTCGGCATGGTCGTCCCGCAGAACGCGGCCATGCTGCGGGTCCCCGAGGCGAAGATCGAGGGCGAGGCGGCCCCTGCCGACCGCTCGGCGACGCCGCCGCTGCACCCGAAGGTCTCCAAGCCCTACAGCGTGCTGGTCGCCGAGCGGAAGGCGGCCGCGGCGGAGGCCGCGAAGAAGAAGGCGGCCGAGATCGCCAAGAAGAAGTCCGAGCAGCAGGCGGCCGACGAGCAGCAGCGTACGTCGTCGGGTGAGGCTCGCTGAGGGCGAGTCGCTGGCTGATCCCAGGGGTCACTTGGGACACACTGGCAACACCAGTCACGGTCGGTAGGTGAGGAGAACGGCGATGGCGAAGCCACAGCGGCGTGGGCCGGTGCACATCCGGCTCCGCGTCGGCTTCATCCTGGTGGCGATGGTGCTCTCGGTCTTCGGTGGCCGGCTGGTGCAGCTGCAGGGCATCGACCCCCACTCGTACGCCGCGATGGCGGCCGCCGAGAACGTCGTCGACGTCGTGCTGCCCGCCGAGCGCGGCGAGATCCTCGATCGCGACGGTGAGGCGCTGGCCGACTCGGCCGACGGCCTGATGGTGCTGGCCGACCCGAAGCAGACCAAGAAGGACGCCCCGGCGATCGCCGCGTTCCTGGCCAAGGAGCTCGGAGTCGACTACGCGTCCGCGCTCGCCAAGCTCCGCAAGGACGGCAGCCGGTTCCAGTACATCAAGCGGCAGGTGCCCGCGACCCAGGCGACCGCTGCGGTGGAGAAGGCAGGCAAGCAGGGCTTCCAGGGGCTGTGGACGAGCCGCGACCCGCTGCGCAACTACCCCAACGGTGACGTCGCGGCCAACCTGGTCGGCTTCCTCGGCAACGACGGCCCGCTGGCCGGCCTCGAGGCCGCCTTCGACAAGCACCTCGCCGGCAAGGACGGGCACGCCGAGTACGACGCGACCAGCCCGGTCAGTGGCACCCGGATGCCGCTGGGCACCAACAACCGGGTCGCCCCGGTCGACGGCAAGGACCTGACCCTCACCATCGACCGGGACCTGCAGTACTACGTGCAGCAGACCCTGATGGACGCGGTGCAGAAGTCGCGCGCCGAGTCGGGGATGGCGGTGGTCATCGACACCCAGACCGGCGAGATCCTGAGCCTGGCCGACTACCCGACCTTCGATGCCCGAGACCCGGCAGCCTCGCCGAAGGCGCTGCGCGGGAGCAACGCCCTCTCCAACGTCTACGAGCCCGGCTCGGTGCAGAAGGTGCTGACCGTCGCCGGCCTGCTCGACCAGGGTCTGGTCTCGCCCTCGACCCGGATCAAGATCCCGGAGTCCTACATGTCGGGTGGCGCCCCCATCCGCGACTGGTATCCGCACGGCGTCGAGAAGCTCACCCTCGCCGGCGTGATCGCGAAGTCCTCCAACATCGGCACCGTGATGGCCGCCGACAAGTACGCCGACGGTCAGCTGCGCGAGTATCTGTCCGCATTCGGCCAGGGCCGGCGCACCGGCCTGGGGCTCGACACCGAGTCGGCCGGCTTGCTGGCCTCGCCGGAGACCTGGAACGCCGCCGACGAGGACCGCATCGACTTCGGTCAGTCCATCTCCGTCAACGCCGTGCAGATGGCTGCCGCCCTCAACACCATCGCCAACGGCGGCGTCCGCATCGACCCCAGCCTGATCGCCGGCAGCGCCACCAACAACTCCGGCGTCGAGGTCGGCACCGACACCGCCGAGCGCACCCGCGTGGTCTCCGAGGAGGCCGCCTCCCAGACCGCGGAGATGATGGAGCGGGTCATCAACGACCCCGTCAACGGTACCGCCAAGCAGGCGGCCGTCCCCGGCTACCGCGTCTCCGGCAAGACCGGGACCGCGCAGCGGGTCAACTCCGAGTGCAAGTGCTACGACGGCACCACCACCGTCTCCTTCGGCGGCTTCGCTCCCACCGACGACCCGCGGTTCACGGTCTACGTCGCGATCCACAATCCCGGCAACGGTGGTGGCGGTGGCTCCGTCACCGGTCCGGTCTTCTCGCAGATCATGTCCTTCGCGCTGCGCCGCTACGGCGTCCCGCCGACGGGCACGGAGCCCTCGAAGATGCCTACCGGGTGGTGAGCGGGTCCAACACCCGGTCGACCTGCCCGTCGGGCTCGGGCCTGCATCTCGCACTGCGGGCCAGGAACCCGTCTTCACCATAGATGCATAAGCGTGTTATGTTGTTGGGGTGAGCGAAGCAACCGGCCGGAGTCTGGCGCCCGTCATGGAGCGCCTGGTGCGACTCGTGCGGGAGGTGTCGACGGCAGGGGAGGTCTCCACGACCGGAGCCGCGGTCCTCGCCCGGCTGGGCCGGCTCGGAGGCCAGCGGATCACCGACCTCGCCCGGGCCGAGGGTGTGACCCAGCCGGCGATGACCCAGCTGGTCAACCGGCTCGAGCACGACGGGCTGGTCCGCCGGACGGCCGACTCGGCCGACCGTCGTGGCGTCCTCGTCGAGACCACCGACCGGGGTCGTGAGGTCATCGAGGCGCGGCGTACGCAGCGGGCCGAGGCTCTCGAGGCGGCGTTGGAGCGCCTCGACCGGGCCGACCGGGCCGCCATCGCGGCCGCGCTGCCCGCGCTCGACCGGCTCGTCGACGCCGTGCTCGATTCCTGACGCGCCGGCCTGCCGGCGACGCGTACGAAACCAACGTCTGAGAAGAGGCAAGAAGTATGAGCTCCCACCCAGGGGCAGCTGCCGCAAGTCCGTTCAAGCAACCCCGCGCCGTGTGGGCGGTCGCGTTCGCGTGCGTGGTGTCGTTCATGGGCATCGGGCTCGTCGACCCGATCCTCCCGGTGCTCGCCGAGGAGCTGGAGGCGACGCCCGCGCAGGTGTCGCTGCTGTTCACCAGCTACCTCGTGGTGACCGCCGTCGCGATGCTCGGCGTCGGCTGGGTCTCCAGCCGGATCGGCGCGAAGCGGACGCTGATCCTCGGCCTGGTCCTGATCGTCGGGTTCGCGGGACTGGCCGGGACGGCCAGCGGCGTGGACGGCATCGTCGGCTTCCGGGCCGGCTGGGGTCTGGGCAACGCGCTGTTCATCTCCACGAGCCTGGCGGTGATCGTCAGCTCGGCGACCGGTGGGTTCGCCGGCGCGATCATCCTCTACGAGACCGCGCTCGGCCTGGGCATCGCGGTCGGGCCGCTCCTGGGCGGCGTCCTCGGCGGCATCTCCTGGCGCGGCCCGTTCTTCGGCGTCTCCGCGCTGATGGCGATCGCACTGGTCGCCACGCTGCTCTTCCTGCCCCCGACCCCGAAGCCGGAGAAGAAGGTCTCGCTGGTCGCGCCGCTCGCGGCGCTGCGCCATCGCGGGCTGCTGACCATGGGCATCATGGCGCTCCTCTACAACTGGGGCTTCTTCACCCTGCTCGGCTACGCGCCCTACCCGATGGAGCTGCACGACCCGCTCCAGCTCGGCTGGGTCTTCTTCGCCTGGGGCATCCTGGTCGCCGTCTTCGCCGTGTGGGGTGCGCCGTGGGCGCAGCGCCGGTTCGGCACCGCGCCCACCCTCTACGTCAACCTCCTCGGTCTCGGCGTGCTGCTCGCCGTCATCGGCCTGGGCGTCTCCTCGCCGACCGTGGTGATCGTCGCGGTGATCCTCTCGGGGATCTTCGTGGGCCTGAACAACACGCTGACCACCCAGGCCGTCATGCTGGTCTCGCCGGTGGAGCGGCCGATCGCGTCGTCGGCCTACGGTTTCGTACGTTTCGTCGGTGGCGGCCTCGCCCCGTTCGCCGCGGGCAAGATCGCCGAGGCGACCGACCAGTCGGTGGCCTTCTACGTCGGGGCCGCTGCGTTCCTGGTCGCGATCCCGGTCCTGGCCAGCGGCCACCGGTTGATCACGGCCGCGGAGTCGGCCGAGACCGCCGAGCCGGTCGCGCCGACGCTGGAGCCCGTCGGTCCCGTCCGCGGTGAGGGTCGTCCCGTGCTGGTCGCCGTCGGTGCCACCCTCGACGCCGACGCGGTCGTCGACCGTGCCGCGGAGATGGCCGCTGCCGAGGGGGCACCGCTCGAGGTCGTCCACGTCCGCGAGACCGAGGTCGTCGAGGAGCTCGCGATCGACGCCGAGGAGCCGGAGGTGGCCGCCGCGACCGTACGCGCTCACCTGGACCGCCTCGCCGCCCGCGGCATCACCGCGACCGGGCTGGTTCTGCACAGCGTCGGTGACCACGCCAGCGCCGGGGTCGTGCTGGCCCGGTACGCCACCGAGGCCCGGGCCCGCACCATCGCCCTCGGCTCCTCGCCCCGTGGCCGTGCCGCCCAGCTCGCCGACGGCTCGATCACCTCCGCGGTCGTGCGGAACGCCGGCGTACCCGTCGTGCTCGTCGTGCCCGGCGAGGACCCGCACGAGCTCAGCGCTGCGGCGCTCGCCCAGCTGCGTCACGCCTGAGCGCCATGCCCGAGGTCGGCCCGGCGGGACCTGGTCCCGCCGGGCGGATAACCTTCGGCAGGTGAGCAGTGCGTACGAGACGGCGGAGCCCCAGAGCCCGACCCGCCCCCGAGTGACCGAGCCGGTGACGCTGGCCGAGCTGGCCGACGAGCTCGGCCGGGACGGCGGTGTCGATCTGGAGGTCCGGGGCGAGGCCCGGGTCACCGGGGTCACGCTGAGCTCCCAGCGGGTGCTGCCGGGGGACCTCTACGCCGCGCTCCCCGGCAGCCGGGCGCACGGCGCCGGCTACGCCGCCGGTGCCGTCGAGGCCGGGGCGGTCGCCGTGCTCACCGACGCCGCCGGTGCCTCCCTGCTGGAGACCCAGGGCCTCGACCAGGTGCCGATGCTGGTCGTGGAGCAGCCGCGCACGGTGCTCGGCGCGCTCTCGGCCCACATCTACGGCAACCCGTCGGGCCGGCTGCGGCTGATCGGGGTGACCGGCACCCAGGGCAAGACGACGACCACCCGGCTGGCCGAGAGCGCACTGCTCGACGCCGGCCACCGCGCCGGGGTCATCGGCACCGTCGGCACCCGGATCGGCGGGCGCGACGTGAAGACGCCGCTGACCACGCCCGAGGCCCCCGACCTGCACGGCCTCTTCGCCCGGATGGTGGAGGAGGGCACCGAGGCGTGCGCGATGGAGGTCTCCTCCCATGCCCTGGTGATGGGGCGTGTCGACGGGGTCGTCTTCGACGTCGCCGTCTTCCTCAACCTGGGTCGTGACCACCTCGACTTCCACGACACGGTCGAGGACTACTACGCGGCGAAGGCCGACCTGTTCACCCCGGAGCGGGCGATGTTGGGCATCGTCAACATCGACGACGAGCACGGCCGCCGGCTTGCTGCCGAGGCGACCATCCCGATCCTCACCTACGCCCTGCACGACGACGCCGCCGACTGGCGAGCCACCGACATCGAGCTGCGCCCCGACGGCTCCAGCTTCACCGTCCACGGCCCCGCCGGCCTGTCCTTCCTGGCGGCCAGCCCGCTGGCCGGTGACTACAACGTCAGCAACACCCTCGCCGCGCTGGCCAGCATCCATCATGCCTACCGTGACGAGTCGGTCGTACGCGACGTCGCCACCGCCCTCGCCAAGGGCTCCGGGGTCCCGGGGCGCCTCGAGCGGATCGACGAGGGCCAGCCGTTCACCGTCGTGGTCGACTACGCGCACAAGCCGGACGCGGTCGAGGCCGCGCTCGGCACGCTCCGTCCGCTGACCGAGTCCAGGCTGATCGTCGTGATCGGGGCCGGGGGAGACCGCGACACCGGCAAGCGGCCGATCATGGGCGAGATCAGCGCGCGCCTGGCCGACCACGTCATCGTCACCGACGACAACCCCCGCACCGAGGATCCGGCGAGCATCCGGCGACAGGTGCTGGCGGGGACCACCGGCGGGAGCGCCAGCGTCGAGGAGATCGGTGACCGGCGTGCCGCGATCGCCCGGGCGATCGCCCTCGCCGAGCCCGGCGATATCGTTGTCGTCGCAGGTAAGGGGCATGAGACGGGCCAGGAGATCGATGGCGTCACTCACCCGTTCGACGACCGCGACGTCGTCCGCGAGGCGTTGGCGGCACACTGATCGACTGGCCGATACGGCGGGGTGCCGCAGAGCCGGCGAAGCCGTAGGGAAGAATGCCCGGGGCCGGTGTCTTCGCTATGCACACCGGCCCGGGGGCAAGGACCACGAACGGCATGGCAAGGAAGGCACCCGGCTGACATGAGAGCGATCTTGCTGAGCGGAGCGATTGCGCTTCTGTTCTCGCTGCTCGGCACCCGATTTGCGATCGTACAGTTCACGAAGTTGGGCTACGGCCAGGAGATCCGCGAGGACGGGCCGACGACCCACCGCACCAAGCGCGGCACCCCGACCATGGGTGGCGTCGCGATCGTGATCTCGGTCGTGGTGGGCTACTTCGCGGCCAAGCTGCTGACCGGAGACGCCCCGAGCGCGACTGCCTATCTGCTGCTCTTCCTGCTCGTGGGCATGGCCGCGGTCGGCTTCGTCGACGACTTCATCAAGGTCTTCATGCAGCGCAACCTCGGTCTGCGCGCGTGGTCCAAGATGGTCGGGCAGACGCTGGTCGCGGTCGGCTTCGGTGCGGTGGCGATCCATCCGGCGCTGGAGAACGACGACGGCATCACCCCGGCCGCCGATCAGCTCTCCTTCATCCGCGACTTCGGGCCGCACTTCCTCGGTGGCGACGGCGTGCTCTTCTGGCTGGGCGGGGCGCTGCTGCTGGGCATCTTCTGGATCATGGTCACCGGCACGTCCAACGCGACCAACCTCACCGACGGTCTCGACGGCCTGCTGGCCGCTTCCTCGGCGATCGTCTTCGCCGCCTACACGATCATCTCGATCTGGCAGAACAACCAGCGCTGTGGCCGCCCGAGCGTGGAGATCGGCACCTGCTACGAGGTGCGCGACCCGCTCGACATGGCCATCCTCGGCGCCGCGATCAGCGGCGCGTGCATCGGGTTCCTGTGGTGGAACGCCAGCCCCGCCAAGATCTTCATGGGCGACACCGGCTCGCTCGCGCTCGGCTCCGTGCTGGCCGGCTTCGCGATCCTGTCGCACACCGAGTTCCTGCTGATCATCCTCGGTGGCCTCTTCGTCACGGAGACGGTCTCGGTCATCCTGCAGACCGGCTGGTTCAAGATCACCCGCAAGGTGACCGGGACCCCCAAACGCATCTTCCGGATGACTCCGATCCATCACCACTTCGAGATGCTCGGGTGGGAGCAGGTGACCGTGGTGATCCGGTTCTGGATCATCACCGGCCTCTGCGTCGCGGCCGGCCTGGGAATCTTCTACGCCGAATGGGTGGCAACGATCTGATGGACCAGGAAACTCTCGACAAGCTCGGCCGCAACGACTCCTGGGAGGGCGTGAAGGCGGTCGTGGCCGGCTTCGGCGTCTCCGGCTTCGCTGCCGCCGACAACCTCACCCACCTGGGTGCCTCGGTGATCGCGCTCGACGAGTCGCCGGGCGACGAGGAGCGCCAGGAGAAGGCCAAGCTCCTCGGCATCCTGGGAGCCGACGTACGCCTCGGCGAAGGCGCCACCCACGTGCTGCCCGACGACGTCGACGTCGTGGTCACCTCGCCCGGCTGGCGGCCGACGGCGCCGCTGCTCGCCCAGGCGCGTGAGCGCGGGATCCCCATCTGGGGAGAGGTCGAGCTGGCCTGGCGCCTGCGCGACCCCGACAACGCCGCCCCCTGGCTGGCGGTCACCGGCACCAACGGCAAGACCACGACCGTGCAGATGCTCGACAACATCCTGCGTACGGCAGGGCTCCGGTCCGTCGCCGTCGGCAACGTCGGCCTGCCGATCGTCGAGGCCGTGATGGACCCCGAGCCCTACGACGTCTTCGCCGTCGAGCTCTCCTCCTTCCAGCTCCACTACACGACCTCGATGGCCGCCGAGGCCGCTGTCGTCCTCAACATCGCCGAGGACCACCTCGACTGGTACCCCTCGATGACCGAGTACGCCGCCGACAAGGGCCGCGTCTACGAGGGCGTCGAGCGGGCCTGCGTCTACAACGTCGCCGACGAGGCCACGATGCATCTGGTCGAGGAGGCCGACGTCGTCGAGGGCGCCCGGGCGATCGGCTTCACCCTCGGCACCCCGGCGGTGGGCCAGGTCGGCATCGTCGAGGACATCCTGGTCGACCGCGCCTTCATCGAGGAGCGCCAGACCTCCGCCGCGGAGCTGTGCCAGATCTCCGACCTCGCCTCCTCCGCGCCCCACTACGTCCAGAACGCGCTCGCCGCCGCCGCGCTCGCCCGCGCGCACGGCGTCTCTCAGGCAGCCGTACGCGACGGGCTGAAGTCGTTCCGTCCCGACGGTCACCGCATCGAGGTCGTCGCCGAGTCCGGGGGCGTCACCTGGGTCGACGACTCCAAGGCCACCAACCCGCACGCCGCCCAGGCCTCGCTGCAGGCCTACGACCCGGTGGTCTGGATCGCCGGCGGCCTGGCCAAGGGCGCTCGCTTCGAGGACCTGGTGGCGTCAGTCCACGATCACCTGCGTGCTGTGATCATGATCGGTCAGGACCGCGACGTCATCGCCTCCGCTCTCGCCGCCCACGCCGGTGACCTGGAGGTCGTCCAGATCGACGACCCCGACGGCGAGGCCGCCCTCGCGGAGGCCGTCGAGATCGCCGCCGCCCTGGCCAAGCCCGGCGACACCGTGCTCCTGGCCCCCGGCTGCGCCAGCCAGGACCAGTTCCGCGACTACAAGGCCCGAGGCGACGCCTTCGCCGACGCCGTACGCCGCCAGCTCTGACCCACTCGGCCGACCCGGGAGACGCCGCGGCCGGGGCGACACGCGGGCCAGATGCGCGGGGAACGAGGCGACGGCGGCGAGAATGTAACGGACGTACGTGGCACCGGGACTGGGAGGTAGGACTGTGACCACCACCAGTCCTGACCAGACCGGTTCCGGCGCGGCCGAGCAGGCCAAGGCGTACCCGAAGACGGTCCTCGGCTACCTCAAGGCGTGGTTCCACGCGCTGCGGGTGGCGCTGAACCGGCCGCTGGCCGCCTACTACCTGCTGCTCACCAGCACCGCGCTGCTGCTGACCATCGGGCTGATCATGGTGCTGAGCGCGTCGAGCGTGTGGTCCTACAAGTATCTGGACAACTCCTACGCGATCGTCGGGCGCCAGGTGCTCTGGGTGATCATCGGCATCCCGTGCGCGTTCATCGCCTCCAGGATCAGGCCGAAGCACCTGAGACGGCTGGCCTGGCCGGGGTTCGTCGTCGCCTGCGTGCTGCTCTTCCTGACGATCTTCCTCGGCCACGACGTCAACGGACAGCAGAACTGGATCGGGGCCGGCCCGGTCAAGATCCAGCCCAGCGAGATCGCCAAGCTGGCGATCGTGCTGTGGGCGGCGCACGTCTACGCGCTCAAGGAGCGCCGCCTCGACAGGCTCCACGAGGTGCTGATGCCGGTCCTGCCCGGCATCGCGCTGGCCACCGGTCTCGTCCTCGCCGGTAGGGACCTCGGCACCGCCCTGGTCTTCTTCGCGATCGTGCTCGGCATGCTGTGGGTGGTCGGTGCGCCCGGGAGGCTGTTCGGCATCGCGATCTCGATCATCGGGGTCTCGGTGCTGTTCCTGATCAGCACGGACGGCGAGCGGCTCGCCCGGCTGACCAGCTTCGTGGACCCGTTCAAGGACTTCCACGGTCAGGGCTGGCAGCCCTCGCACGGTCTCTACGCGCTCAGCTCGGGCGGTCTCCTGGGACAGGGCATCGGGGCGTCGCAGCAGAAGTGGGGTGACCTGCCCGAGGCCCACACCGACTACATCTTCGCGGTGCTGGGGGAGGAGCTCGGCCTGGTCGGCACGCTGCTCGTCGTCGGTCTCTTCCTGACCCTCGCCTTCGCGCTGGTCAAGGTCGCGCGGCAGACGGACAGGCCGTTCGTACGCTACTTCAGCTTCGGCGTGCTGGTCTGGCTGCTCGGCCAGATGATCATCAACGTCGGCATGGTGCTCGCGCTGCTGCCGGTCATCGGCATCCCGCTGCCGCTGGTCTCCTACGGCGGCTCGGCGCTGATCCCCTCCATGGTCGCGCTGGGTGTCGTCATCGGCTTCGCCCGTCGCGAGCCCGCGACCGCCGCGGCGCTGAAGCAGCGTAAAGCCTTGGCAAAGGATCGGGCCCGCCAGACAGCCGCCTACCGGTCCGCGCAGCGCACCCGATAAGTTCTGACGCATCATGAAGGCCCTCCTCGCCGGCGGTGGCACCGCTGGACACACATCCCCCCTGCTCGCCACGGCTGACGCCCTGCGCCGTCTGGACCCGAGTGTGGAGGTGACCTGCCTCGGCACGCCTCGTGGCCTGGAGAACCAGGTGGTTCCGGCCGCGGGATACCCGCTCGAGCTGATCCCTCCGGTCCCGCTGCCGCGCCAGCTCAGCAGCGACCTGCTGAAGGTGCCGGCCAACCTGAAGGGTGCGGTCGACGCGACCTACGAGGTGCTCGACCGGGTCCGTCCTGACGTCGTCGTGGGCTACGGTGGGTACGTCTCGATGCCGGCCTACGTCGCTGCGAAGCGCCGTCGGATCCCGATCGTCGTGCACGAGGGCAACGCGATGCCCGGGCTCGCCAACAAGGCGGGCGCCCGGGTGGCCGATCGGGTCGCGGTGAGCTTCCCGGACACCAAGCTGCCCAAGGCCGAATACATCGGCCTGCCGATCCGCCGGATGATCTCGACGCTCGACCGCTGGGCGATGCGCGCCGAGGCGCGCAGCTTCTTCGGCCTCGACCAGCACCGGCCCACGATCGTGGTCACCGGCGGCTCGCAGGGCGCCCGGACGATCAATCAGGCGGTCTCCGGCGCCTACCGGGCCCTGGCCAGCAACGGGATCCAGGTGCTCCACGTGATCGGCCCGAAGAACGAGCTGGCCTCGCCGGGCCCCGGCTACCACGTCCTCAACTACGTCGACCGGATGGATCTCGCCCTGGCCGCCGCCGACCTGATGATCTGCCGTTCCGGCGCCAACTCGGTGATCGAGGCGAGCGCTGTGGGGATCCCGGCGATCTACGTACCGCTCCCGATCGGCAACGGCGAGCAGTCGCTCAACGCGAAGGCGGTCGTCGAGGCCGGCGGTGCGGTGCTGGTGCCGGACGCCGAGATGAACGCCGGCTGGGTCACCAGCCACGTACCCCCGATCGTCACCGACCGTGCCCGCCTCGAGGCGATGTCGAAGGCGGCCAGCGACCTGGTCCCGCGGGACGCGGACGAGCGGCTGGCAAGGATCGTCATGGAGGTGGCAGCGTGAGAGTTCCGGTTCCCGAGCACATCCTTCCCGCCGAGCAGCTGGGCAGGGTCCACTTCATCGGCATCGGTGGTGCGGGCCTGTCCGCGATCGCCCGGGTCATGCTGGCCCGCGGGATCCAGGTCTCCGGCAGCGACGGTGCCGACTCCTCGATGGTCGCGGCGCTGCGCGAGGAGGGCGCGACCGTCTACGTCGGTCACGACGCCTCCCAGGTCGAGGGCGTCGACACGCTGATCGTCTCCACCGCGATCCGCGAGGACAACCCCGAGTACGTCGCGGCCGTCGAGAAGGGCCTACGGATCTATCCGCGCTCGGCCGGCCTCGCCTCGATCATGGAGGGCCGCCGCGTCCTCGCCGTCGCCGGCACCCACGGCAAGACCACCACGACGTCGTTGCTGACGGTCGCCCTGCAGGCCGCGGGCGCAGCCCCGACCTACACCGTCGGCGGCGAGCTGGCCGCCTCGGGCACCAACGCCGCCGAGGGCGCCGGGGACCTGTTCGTCGCCGAGGCGGACGAGTCCGACGGTGCGTTCCTGGTCTACAAGCCGTACGCCGCGGTCGTCACCAACGTCGAGGCCGACCACCTCGACCAGTGGGGCACCGAGGAGGCCTACCGCGAAGGTTTCGCCCAGTTCGTGGGGCGGCTCGCCCCCGACGGGTTCCTGGTCGCCGTCATCGACGACCCCGGCGCCGCCGACCTGCGTCACGTCGCCCACTCCCTGGGCCGCCGCTTCGTCGGCGTCGGTGAGTCCGAGCTCGCCGACGTCCGCGCGGTCGACGTCGTCCTGGCCGGCACCACCTCCTCCTTCACCGTCGTCGACGGGCTCGACGAGCTCGGCCGGATCACGCTGCAGATCCCCGGGCGCCACTACGTTGCTGATGCACTCGCCGCTCTGACGGTGGGACTGCGCCTGGGTCACTCCTTCGACCTGCTCAAGGCGGGGCTCGAGTCCTTCACGGGCACCCGGCGGCGGATGGAGCGCAAGGGAGAGGCCGCGGGCGTACGCGTCTACGACTCCTACGCCCACCACCCCTCCGAGATCGCCGGCGACCTGGTCTCCGGCCGGTCCGTGGCGGGGGAGGGGCGACTCGTCGTCGCCTTCCAGCCGCACATGGTCTCGCGCACCCGGATCTTCGGCGAGGAGATGGGCCGGGTGCTCGGTGCCGCCGACGAGGTGGTCGTCCTCGACGTCTACCTCGCCCGTGAGGACTACGACCCCGAGGTCACCGGCAAGCTCGTCGCCGACGCGGTGCCGCTGCCGCCGGATCGGGTCGTCAGCGTCTCCGGGCTCGAGGAGGCCGCTGCCGAGCTCGCTCGCCGCGCGCGTCCGGGTGACCTGGTTCTGACTCTCGGGGCAGGTACCGTGACCGAGGTGGGCCCGATGGTGCTCGCCAGGCTACGTACGGCCGAGCAGTAACGCTGGGGGAGGCGAACATGGGGGAGAAGGGCTCGGACATCGAGATCGCCGAGGCCTTGGAGATCGCCCAGTCGGCTTCCGGGGAGCGGGAGATCGACCTCGAGACGACCGGAGTGCGGTCGAGCGAGGAAGCAGCCGCGGGAAGCGCGGACTCCGCCGAGCCGGGGGAGTCGAACGGACCGGTCTCGGAGGCTGACGCTCCTGCGGTCGACGCGGCGACCCTGAAGAGCCGCAAGGCCTTCGCGCGGCGCCAGTGGCGTCGGCGCTGGCTGGCGTGGCGCTACCTCATCGTCGGCACGTTGGTCATCGCGCTCCTGCTCGGCGGGATCTGGGCGGTCTACTTCTCCACCTGGCTGCAGGTCAAGGGCACCTCGGTGCACGGCACGATGAAGATGACCAGCGCCAAGGAGGTCGTCGAGTTCGCGGCGGTGCCCGTCGGGGAGCCGCTGGCCACCGCTGACCTGGAGGCGGTGCAGGTGCGGGTCCTCAACGGTCTGCCGATGGTGCGCTCGGTCAACGTCTCGCGCGAGTGGCCCGACAAGATCCGGGTCGACGTCACCGAACGTACGCCGGTGGCGGTGGTCTCCATCGGCGGGCGGCTGCGTGCCCTCGACGAGACCGGCACGGTCTTCTGGAACTACAAGAAGGCACCTGCCGGCCTACCGATGGTCAACACCGTGACGGGCACCAACTCCGACGCGCTCCGCGAGGCGGCCGCCGTCGCCTCGGCGCTCCCCGCCGATCTGGCCAAGCGCGTCGACCACGTCGAGGTGACCACCGTCGACTCGATCTCGCTGGAGATGCGCAACGACAAGCGCGTGGTGTGGGGGAGCAGTGCTCAGTCCGACACCAAGGCCGACGTGCTGGTGGCGTTGATGAAGGCGGAACCCGACGTGGCCCGCTACGACGTCTCCGTGCCCGGCCAGCCCGTCACCAGCAAGAGCGTCGGCTGACCCCTGCCAGGTCCTCTACCGTACGGCTCTGCCACAGTGCCTCTACCGGACGGCACGAGATCGGCACAACTGATCCGCATCCGCGTGTCGCGGCAGTTTGAGGACGTACGTCTGCCTACTGTTCTGAGAACGGCGAGGTTGACATAACTATAACCCTCAGGTTGAGGGTAAGGGTTGAGAAGCCCGCCGTCAGGACCAAATAGCGATCGAAGGGGCGACCACCGTGGGAGCTGCACAGAACTATCTGGCGATCATCAAGGTCGTCGGCATCGGTGGCGGCGGCGTCAACGCTGTCAACCGGATGATCGAGGTCGGCCTCAAGGGGGTCGAGTTCATCGCCATCAACACCGACGCCCAGGCGCTGCTGATGAGCGACGCCGACGTCAAGCTCGACATCGGTCGTGAGCTCACCCGCGGCCTCGGTGCCGGTGCCAACCCGAGCGTGGGGGAGAGTGCCGCCGAGGACCACGCCGACGAGATCGAAGAGGTCATCAAGGGCGCCGACATGGTCTTCGTGACCGCCGGCGAGGGTGGCGGCACGGGCACCGGTGGTGCTCCGGTCGTGGCCCGGATCGCCCGCAGCCTCGGCGCTCTGACCATCGGTGTGGTGACCCGCCCGTTCGCCTTCGAGGGCCGCCGTCGCGCCAACTCCGCCGAGGACGGCATCGCCAAGCTGCGCGAGGAGGTCGACACCCTCATCGTCATCCCCAACGACCGGCTGCTGTCGATCTCGGACCGCAACGTGTCGGTGATGGACGCGTTCCGCCAGGCCGACCAGGTGCTGCTGCAGGGTGTCTCCGGCATCACCGACCTGATCACCACCCCCGGCCTGATCAACCTCGACTTCGCCGACGTCAAGTCGGTCATGTCCAACGCCGGCTCGGCGCTGATGGGCATCGGCTCGGCCCGCGGTGACAACCGCAGCGTCGAGGCCGCCGAGATGGCCGTCTCTTCGCCGTTGCTCGAGGCCTCGATCGACGGCGCCCACGGCGTGCTGCTCTCGATCGCAGGCGGCTCCGACCTGGGTCTCTTCGAGATCAACGAGGCCGCGGCGCTGGTCGCTGACGCGGTCCACCAGGAGGCCAACATCATCTTCGGTGCGACCATCGACGACGCGCTCGGCGACGAGGTCCGGGTCACCGTGATCGCGGCCGGCTTCGACGGTGGCATGCCCAAGCGTCGCGAGGGTGCCTCGGCGCTCGGCACCGTGCAGGGTCGTTCCAGCGGCGGGCAGGCTGCCGACAACGGTGAGACCGCCGCCGTGGCCACCGCGGTGGCGACCCGGCGCACCGAGGAGCCCAGCGAGACGCCGGCCGCTCCGCCGGCCAAGCCCGCGCCCGCCGCGCCGGCCACGCCTCCGCCTGCGACTCCGCCGGCCGAGCCCGCTCCGGTCGCCAAGAAGCCCGCTCCGAGCGTCCAATACAGCGACGACGAGCTCGACGTTCCCGATTTCTTGAAGTAAGGCCACATTTGTATTCCTTCCGCGCCTCCGCAGGCCTCGTCGACCTGGCATTCACCGACAGGTACGGCGGGGTCAGCCGTGCTCCCTACGCGGAGCTCAACCTGGCGATCAACGGCTCGGACTCCCCGGAGGCGAAGGCGGAGAACCACCGACTGCTGCTGGCCGACTTCGCCGATGGTGCGCCCTACGCCGATCTCTACCAGGTCCACGGCAACGGGGTCGTTGATGCGGAGTGTGGCTCCCGCCCCGAGGCGGACGGCATCGTCACCACGGAGCGTGACCTGGTGCTGCTGGTCCGGACCGCCGACTGCGTACCCGTGCTGTTCGCGGACGAGGCGGCCGGTGTCATCGGTGCGGCCCACGCCGGACGCAAGGGGATGGCGGTCGGGGTCGTGCCCGCGACCGTCGCCCGGATGCGCGCACTCGGCGCGACCCGGATCACGGCGTGGGTGGGGCCGCACGTGTGCGGCAAGTGCTACGAAGTGCCTGCCGAGATGCAGGACGAGATCGCCGCGGTCGAGCCCTCCACGCGTGCCACCACGAGCTGGGGCACCCCCAGCCTCGACGTGGGCGCCGGTGTGCGCGCCCAGCTCGCTCGCGAGGGCGTCGAGGCCGTCGACGCCGGCCGCTGCACCCGAGAGTCCGAGGACCTCTACTCCTACCGCCGCGACGGCGCAGGCATGTCCCTCGGCGCCTTGATCCGGCTGCGGGGTGCCTGATGGTGACGACTCGCACCGACGAGATCGCCGCGGGGCTCTCCCGGACCCGTGAGCGGATCTCGGCTGCGGCTGCGGCCGCCGGGCGCCACCCCGAGGACGTTCATCTGGTCGTGGTCACCAAGTTCTTCCCGGCCTCCGACGTACGCATCCTGGCCGACCTCGGTGTCACCGAGGTGGGTGAGAATCGTCACCAGGAGGCGGCCGCCAAGGCTGCCGAGTGCGCCGACCTCGGCCTGCGCTGGCACTACATCGGCGGCCTCCAGTCCAACAAGGCGGCCGCCGTCGCCGGCTACGCCGACGTGGTCGAGTCCGTCGACCGATCCTCGCTGCTGCCGCGGCTCAGCCGCGGCGCCGAAGAGCGCGGTCAGGACGTCGACGTCCTCCTGCAGGTATCCCTCGACCCGCCCGGACGCGCAGGTCGCGCCGGGGCGGATCCTGGTGACGTACCCGCTCTCGCTGCCGAGGTCGTGGCGACCGAGAGGCTCCGGCTGCGCGGCCTGATGGCGGTCGCGCCTCTCGGGGAGGATCCGGACCCTGCCTTTGCCCGGCTGGCACGGATCCGCGAGGAATTCTTGGTCGAGCATCCCGAGGCGACAGTGCTGTCGGCCGGGATGAGCGGCGACCTGGAGCAGGCGATCCTCCACGGCGCGACACACGTACGTGTCGGGTCTGCGGTCCTCGGACAGAGGCCAACTGTCAAGTAATGTCTCGGGAAGCAATACTTTGGGGAAGGTGGGAACATGAGCGGCGCGATGCGCAGGTTCGGTGAATACCTCGGCCTGCTCGAGGACACCGGCTATGACGACGATGTCTACGAGGGCGACGACGACGAGACCCGCTCCCACGAGGCCGTCAAGGCGCCGGTGCGGTCGAAGCAGTCCCGTCCGGCCCCGGTGGCCGATCTTTCCGAGAGGCGACGAGCAACGGTGGTGCCGGCGGTGGCAGAGCTTTCCAAGATCATCACGCTGACCCCGACGTCCTACAACGAAGCGCGTCAGGTCGGCGAGAACTACCGCGACGGCACTCCGGTGATCATGAACCTCACCGAGATGGACGACGCGGACGCGAAGCGGCTCGTCGACTTTGCGGCCGGCCTGATCTTTGCTACCTATGGAAACATCGAGAGGGTCACCAACAAGGTGTTTCTCATCTCACCTGCGAACGTTTCGGTCACTGCCGAGGCCAAGCAGAGGATCGTTGAGGGCGGCTTCTTCAACCAGAGCTGAAGCCTTCGGCACCTGCCTGTGGGCGCCTGGATGCGGTCCGCATCTGGCATGTCTATGGACAGGCGCTAGAGTTTCGACAGCATTACCTGATGCCGCCCCCCGGCGGTGCAGTCCGTACGTCTGAGTCAACCGAGTAATGAATGGGTGAGGTCATGCCGCTGACGCCAGAGGACGTGAGCAACAAGCGCTTTACTCCCGTCCGGCTCCGCGAGGGCTACGACATGGGCGAGGTGGACCAGTTCCTCGACGAGGTCGAGGCCGAACTGGCACGTCTCACCCGGGAGAACGACGACCTTCGCGGGAAGTTGGCATCTGCGCAGTCGGGTGGGGGTCCGTCCTTCCCGATGGCTCCCGAGCCGCCTGCTCCTGAGCCGATGCCGGCTCCCGAGCCGGTCTCGCACCAGATGCCGATGTATCAGGAGGCACCGCAGACCGGCGGTATCGAGACGATCCGGGTCGAGACCGTGCCGGAGGCGTCCAACGCCGCCGCGCGCCTGCTCGAGCTGGCCACGCGCAACCACGATGCGCTCATCGACACCGCCAAGAACGACGCCGACAAGATCGTCGGCGAGGCGCGCACCAAGGCCGAGCGTCTCGAGGCCGAGTCGAAGGCGAAGGCCGACCGCATGGAGGCCGACGCGCGCACCCGTGCGCAGATGCTCGACAGCGAGACCGCCGAGCGCCGCCAGCAGCTCTTCGGCGAGCTGGAGCGGGAGAAGGACAACCTGACCACCGAGGTCGACACGCTGCGCAACTTCGAGCGTGAATACCGTTCGCGCCTGAAGAGCTACTTCACGCAGCAGCTCGACGCGCTCAACAACTCGGCTGAGTCACAGGCGCCCGTGATGGCGGCCGCCGTCAACGAGTCAGGCCCGGCGCCCAAGCGCCTGCGCTCCATCCTGGGGGAGGACGAGGGGTAGACCTCCTCGTAGTCAGGCTTCCATCGGCCGGTCCCGCATGGCGGGGCCGGCCGATGCGTACGTCCGTGCCTGTCTGTGCCCGTCCGTGCCCGTCTCGCGGGTCGCGGACCGCGCGCGTTGTAGCAGGTGAGGCGGGTCCTGTCGGTGAAATAAGTGATTTTTCCGCGCTACGGACCAATATGCGTTCAGTTTCGGTGTGTTTGTTGAGTGGAGCCCGATCCCGGGCTACATTCCGGGCACGCACTCCGCACCGACTCGGCGGGGCGAGTGATGGCAGGAGAAAGGGGACTCCATGTCCGTAGCTATGAGCGGTCGTGCCAGTGCGACCGCCGGACGCATCTGGGTGGTGCCGTCCGAGCTTTCTGGGAATACCAGCCTCTCGGTGATGGCTTCCACGTCGGTGGCCAGTCGACCGAACGCGTAGTCAACCTGACCACTGTGCGGCCCGGGGGGCCGTTTCTCACACCAGAAAGCGAGTGCCGTGCCTAAGAAAGCAACCAAGACCGTCGTCTCTCCCGACCAGCTGAAGGTCAAGGACGGCGAAGACCCGTGGACCAAGGACGAGCTCAACGAGGTCGTCGACGAGCTCCACGAGATGAGGGCTCACAGCCTCGAGGTGCTCACCGCTCTCGAGACCGAGCTCTCCGGCCTGATGAAGGACTCCGGCGACGGTGCCGGTCAGGATCAGGCGGACATGGGCGCGACCAGCTTCGAGCGTGACCACGAGCTGACCGTGGTCAACAGCGAGAAGGACAAGCTCGCTCAGATCGAGCGTGTCCTGGGATACCTCGAGGACGGGACGTACGGCATCTGTGAGTCTTGCGGAGAGCCGATCGGGAAGATGCGGCTCATGGCGTTCCCGCGTGCCACACTGTGCATGACATGCAAGCAGCGCGAGGAGCGTCGCTGAGCGACGCGCATACCGGTCCTGAGTCCGACGTGCGTCCTGTTCGATGGGCAGAGTTCGCGGCCGTCGCAGTGTTTCTGCTGGTCCTTGACCAGATCACGAAGCTCTGGGCGGTCGCGACGCTCGTTCCCGGACAGCCGCAGGAGCTGATCGGCTCAGTGCTGCAGCTCAACATCATCCGCAACCCGGGAGCAGCCTTCTCGACGGGCACCGGGCACACCTGGGTCTTCACGACCCTCTCGATCGCAGCCACGATCGGAGTGCTCTGGTTCGCGCGCCGGGTGCGTCACCGAGGCTGGGCCCTGGCGCTCGGCATCCTGGTCGCCGGCGTCGCCGGCAACCTTGTCGACCGGCTGACGCGCGAGCCCGGGTTCTACGTCGGCCACGTGGTCGACTTCGTGCAGCTGCCCAACTGGCCGATCTTCAACGTCGCCGACATGTGCATCAACGTGGCGGCGGTGATGATCGTGATCCTCTCGTTCAAGGGGATCGGGCTCGACGGGTCGATCGACGGCGGTGCCGACGACAAGCCCGAGAGCGACTCCGAGGACGCGGCCGAGGGCGAGGCGAAGTGAGCTTCGGTCACGCCGACCAGCGCACGCTGCTGGTGCCCGACGGCCTGGAGGGGGAGCGGGTCGATGCCGCGATGGCGCGACTGTTCGGGCTCTCCCGCACCCGCGCCGCCGAGCTGATCGCGGAGGGACTGGTGACCGTGGACGGCGCGCTGGTGGCCAAGAGCGACCGGGTCAGCGCCGGATCGATGCTCGATGCCACGATCCCGTCCCAGGCCGATCCGCTGGAGATCAAGCCGGAGATCGTCGAGGGCATCAAGATCATCTACGACGACGACGCTCTCGTGGTGATCGACAAGCCCGTCGGCGTGGCCGTGCACCCCTCGCCGGGCTGGCAGGGCAAGACCGTCGTCGGGCACCTCGTGGCGGCCGGCTTCCGGATCTCCACCTCGGGTGCGAAGGAGCGCGAGGGCATCGTCCAGCGCCTCGACGTCGGCACCTCGGGTGTGATGGTGATCGCCAAGTCCGAGCACGCCTACTCCGTCCTGAAGAACGCGTTCCGGCAGCGTACGGTCGACAAGACCTACCACGCGCTGGTCCAGGGCCACCCGGACCCGCTCGAGGGGACGATCGACGCCCCCATCGGGCGCAACCCGAAATACGACTACAAGTTCGCGGTCCGTGCCGACGGACGCCACTCGGTGACCCACTACGAGACGCTCGAGGCACATCGGTTCGCCTCGCTGCTGAAGATCCATCTCGAGACCGGGCGCACCCACCAGATCCGCGTGCACATGTCGGCGCTGAAGCACCCCTGCGTGGGAGACCTGACCTATGGCGCCGACCCTGCGCTCGCGCGCCGCGTCGGGGTCGAGCGGCAGTGGCTGCACGCGGTGGAGCTCGGCTTCGACCACCCGGAGACCGGTGAGTACGTCACCTTCGAGTCGACCTACCCCGACGACCTCCAGCACGCCCTCGATGTCATCCGCGACTCCGACTGAGGCCGTGCTCCGCCCGGCGGAGCCAGAGGACATCGCCGAGATCGTCAGCACCTATGTCGAGGCCCGCGCCGCTGCGCCGATGCCTCCGCCGATCTACCCGGTCTCCGACATCCGGGAGTGGCTCGCGGTGAAGGTCCTGGCCCCGCAGCAGGGGTCGCAGGTCTGGGTCGCGGAGGTCGCCGGCGAGGTCTCCGCCTTCGCCGCCTTCACCCCGACCTGGCTCGACGACCTCTTCGTCCATCCGCGCGCCCAGGGCACCGGCCTCGGCACCATGCTGCTCGATCTGGTGAAGTCGACGGCCCCCGACGGTTTCGGCCTGTGGGTCTTCGAGATGAACACCCCCGCCCGGGCCTTCTACGCCCGCCACGGTCTGCGCGAGGTCGAGCGAACCGACGGCTCCGCCAACCAGGAGAAGACCCCCGACGTACGGATGGCTTGGCCCTAGCCGAGGCGTCACCCCGGGCGGTCGAGGCGTCACCCGCGTCGGCCGAGGTGGCGCGCCGATGCCTACTCGGCCGACGTACCTGACGCCTCGGCCTGCAGGTGGGACATCTCGGCGGCGATGAGGGCGATCTCGCGAGGGCCGACGCGGCAGCAGCCGCCGACGTACCCGGCCCCGGAACGGATCCAGGAGAGGGCTTCGCCGGGGCGGAAGTGGGGAGCACCGGTCCAGGCGCCGTCGGCGTACGTCTCTCCGGTGTTGGGGTAGACGACCGCGGGCTCACCGGTGGCGGTGGCCAGCTCGATGGCGGCGGGTACGTCGGCCGGTTCGCAGCAGTTGACGCCGACGGCGACGACCGAGCGGATCTCGGCGGCGAGCGCCAGGGCGTCGGCGAGGGGCTGGCCGGCACGGGTGCGGGTGCCGGTGCAGGAGTAGGAGAACCAGACCGGGAGGCCGATGTCGTCGAGGAGGTCGACGAGCACCTCGGCCTCCTCGACGTCGGGGATCGTCTCGACGGCGATGAGGTCGGGGTCCTCGGTCTCGAGCAGGGCCAGCCGCGGCGCGTGGAAGTCTCGGAGGGTCGCCGGGGAGACGCCGTAGCGGCCGCGGTATTCCGAGCCGTCGGCGAGGTAGGCGCCGTAGGGTCCGATCGAGGCGGCGACCAAGCGGCCGGGAGCCTCGGCGGCGACCTCGCGGGCGAGACGGACGCTGCGGCGCAGCAGCTCGGTGGCGTAGGTCTCGCTCATCCCGGCCTCGACGAAACCGGGCACGCTGGCCTGGTAGCTGGCGGTGGTGGCGACATCGGCGCCGGCGGCGTAGTAGGCGCGATGGACCGCGGCGATCTCCTCGGGTGACTCGTCCAGCAGCCGGGCGGTCCAGAGGGCCCCGGAGACGTCGCGGCCGCGTGCTTCCAGCGCGTTGGACAGACCGCCGTCGAGGATCGTCACCATGACCAGACTCTATCCCGGCGGCGTACGCCCCAGATCCCCCACTTGTCGGTGGCGAAAGGTAGGCTGGAGCCCTTCCCCCAGGTTGTCCGTGCGCACGTCGAACGGGCCCCTGCGCCCACCGTTCCACGTACGACCTCGAGGAGGGCTCCACGCCCATGGCGGCCGGCTCCAAGGACTCTTTCGTCCACCTGCACGTCCACACCGAATACTCGATGCTGGATGGTGCCTCGCTCCTCGACGGTCTGTTCAAGCGGACCAGCGAGCTCGAGATGCCGGCGATCGCGATGACCGACCACGGCAACATGCACGGCGCCTACGACTTCTGGAAGAAGGCGAAGGCCCACGACGTCAAGCCGATCATCGGCATCGAGGCCTACATCACGCCGAACACCCCGCGCTCGGAGCGCAAGCGGGTGCGCTGGGGCAAGGGCGACGCCGCCCAGGAGGGCGGCGACGACGTCTCGGGTGGTGGCGCCTACACCCACATGACGATGTGGGCGGAGAACACCGAGGGGATGCACAACCTCTTCCGGCTCTCGAGCCGGTCCAGCCTCGAGGGCTACTACTTCAAGCCCCGGATGGACAAGGAGATCCTCGCCGAGCACTCCAAGGGGATCATCGTCTCCACCGGCTGCCCCTCGGGCGCGATCCAGACCCGGCTGCGGCTGGGTCAGTGGGAGGAAGCGCTCAAGGAGGCCGGAGAGCTGCAGGACATCTTCGGGAAGGACAACGTCTTCCTGGAGCTGATGGACCACGGCATCTCCATCGAGAAGCGGGTCCGCGACGACCTGCTCAAGCTCGGCAAGACCATGGGCATCCGGCCGGTGGCCACCAACGACTCCCACTACAACAACCCCGAGGACGCTGCAGCCCACGAGGCGCTGCTGTGCGTCCAGTCGGGCAGCCGGATGACCGAGCCGCCCTACTCCAAGGGCGGCAAGCGGTTCGCGTTCGAGGGCAGCGGCTACTACATCAAGTCCGCCGCCGAGATGCGTGAGCTGTGGGGTCAGCAGGACCTGATCGAGGCCTGCGACAACACCCTGCTGATCGCCGAGCGCTGCGACGTCGAGTTCACCGAGTCGACCGGTGGCTACATGGCGCGCGCCGACATCCCCGAGGGCGAGACCGAGGAATCCTGGCTGCGCAAGGAGACCTGGCGCGGCATCGAGCTGCGCTATCCGGGCGAGAAGCTGACCCAGGAGGTCAAGGACCGCGTCGAGTTCGAGATCGACGTCATCCTGCAGAAGGGCTACCCGGGCTACTTCCTGGTGGTTGCCGACTTCATCCAGTGGTCGAAGAACAACGGCATCCGGATCGGTCCGGGCCGCGGTTCGGGTGCGGGCTCGATCGTGGCGTACGCGTTGAAGATCACCGACCTCGACCCGCTCGAGCACGGACTCTTCTTCGAGCGGTTCCTCAACCCCGAACGTCCCTCGATGCCTGACTTCGACATCGACTTCGACGACCACCGTCGTGGCGAGACGATCAAGTACGTCACGGAGAAGTACGGCGCGGAGAAGGTCGCCCAGATCGCCACCTTCGGGCGGATCAAGGCGAAGCAGGCGATCAAGGACGCCGCCCGCATCCTCGACCACGGCTTCGCGATCGGTGACCGGATCACCAAGGCGCTGCCGCCCGACGTGATGGGCAAGGGGGTGCCGCTCAAGGAGCTGTTCAACCCCGACCACAAGCGCTACGGCGAGGGTGGCGACTTCCGCGCCCTGCACGACACCGACCCCGACGTCCGCAAGATCTACGAGACCGCGCTCGGTCTCGAGGGCCAGATCCGGCAGACCGGCATCCACGCGGCGGGCGTGATCATGGCCTCCGAGCCGATCATCGACATCGTCCCGCTGATGGAGCCGAAGCAGGACGGCCAGGTCGTCACCCAGTTCGAATACCCGACCTGTGAGTCGCTCGGTCTGGTCAAGATGGACTTCCTGGGCCTCTCCAACCTCCACACCCTCGAGGACGCGCTGGCCAACATCCGGGCCAACCGCGACATCGACCTGGTGCTCGAGGAGGTCCCCTTCGACGACAAGCCGACCTACGAGCTGATGCAGCGCGGCGACACGCTCGGCGTCTTCCAGCTCGATGGTGGTGGCATGCGCGCCCTGCTGCGCTCGATGCTCCCCGACCGCTTCGCCGACATCACCGCGGTCTCCGCGCTCTACCGGCCCGGTCCGATGGGCGCCGACTCCCACAACAAGTACGCCCACCGCAAGAACGGCCGCGAGCCGATCGTGCCGATCCACCCCGAGCTCGAGGAGCCGCTCGCGGAGGTGCTGGGGGAGACCTACGGCCTCATCGTCTACCAGGAGCAGGTGATGTCGATCGCCCAGGTCCTGGCGGGCTTCTCGCTGGGACAGGCGGACAACCTGCGCCGCGCGATGGGTAAGAAGAAGAAGGCCGAGCTCGACAAGCAGTACGCCGGGTTCCAGGCCGGCATGCTCGAGCGCGGCTACTCCCAGAGCGCGATCGACACCATCTGGGAGATCCTGCTCCCGTTCTCCGACTACGCGTTCAACAAGTCGCACTCGGCGGCCTACGGCGTGGTCACCTACTGGACCGCCTACCTGAAGGCCAACTACCCGACCGAATACATGGCCGCGCTCTTGACCTCGGTCAAGAACGACAAGGACAAGATGGCGATCTACCTCAACGAGTGTCGCCGGATGAAGATCGCGGTGCTGCCGCCGGACGTCAACGAGTCCTCTCACGACTTCACCGCGGTCGGTAGCGACATCCGCTTCGGTCTCACCGCGGTCCGCAACGTCGGGGCCCAGGTCGTCGACGGGATCGTCGAGGCGCGCACCTCGAAGGGCCGCTTCGAGAACTTCAACGACTTCCTCGCCAAGGTGCCCGACCGGGTCTGCAACAAGCGTGTGATCGAGTCGCTGATCAAGGCCGGCGCCTTCGACGACATGAAGCACCTGCGACGGTCGCTGGTGGCGATCCACGAGACCGCGGTGGACCAGTACGTCGACATCAAGCGCAACGAGGCGATCGGTCAGGACTCGCTCTTCGGTGGCCTCGACGAGGCCGACGGAGGCGACTTCGGGATCTCGGTGACCATCCCCGAGATGGACGAGTGGGACAAGATGACCCTGCTCGGACACGAACGCGAGATGCTCGGCCTCTACGTCTCCGACCATCCGCTGATGGGCCTCGAGCACGTGCTCGCCAATGGCACCGACTGCACCATCGGCCAGCTGATGACCGACGAGTCCCGGCCGCACAACGCCACCGTCACGGTGAGTGGCCTGGTCACGAATGTGAACCGCCGGATCACCAAGAAGGGCGACGCCTGGGCGACGGTGACCCTCGAGGACCTCGAGGGCTCGGTCGAGGTGCTGCTCTTCCCTTCGTCCTACCAGCTCGCCGCGCCACATCTGGTCGAGGACTCGATCATCCGGGTCAAGGGTCAGCTCTCCCGCGACAAGGACCAGCCCGAGCTGCGCGGCCAAGAGGTCACCGTCCCGGACCTGACCGGCGGACCGGGCGCTGCCGGGGGCCCGGTGGTGATCTCGCTGCCGTCTACGCGATGCACGCCGCAGGTGATCGCCTCGCTGCGCGACGTACTGACCACCTATCCCGGCGTAGCCGAGGTCAGGCTACGGTTGATGACACGGGACGCGACCCGGGTCATGAAGCTCGATGACCGGCTGCGGGTGGCACCGACTCCCGAGCTGTTCGCCGACCTCAAACACCTCCTCGGACCAGGATGCCTGACAATCTGATCGTGCCGCCGCCACCCAGTCTCTACGCGCCCGATCGCCGCCCTGCCCGCCCGGACCTGTCCCGTCCGGTGCTCGTGCAGGTGGCGATCATCGTCGCCGCCTTCGTCGTCGGAGGTCTCGTCGCCGGCTACGCCGCGGCGACGTTGTGGCGTCCGCCCACCGGGATGGTGCTCGACGGGAAGTGGTATCGCGGGCTCATCTCGATCGATCCGCCGACCATCGCGCAGAACATCGATCAGGGCGTCTTCGCGGCGACCGGATGGTTCTCTGTCTGCGCGATCGCGCTCGGCCTGCTGGTCGGGATCGCAGCCGCAGTGTGGCTCCATCGTTCCGAGATCGTCACGCTGGCCGCCGTCACGGTCGGTGGTGCGATCGGGGGCGCACTGATGCTGCTCGTCACCACGCTGCTCTCACCCGAAGACCCGAACCGGCTCGCCAAGCGCGCCGCCGACGGCGCTGTCCTGCCCGACAGCTTCCAGCTCGCCTCGCCGTGGCTGATCCTGCTCGTCCCGGGATCGGCGATGCTGGCCCTGATGGTGATCTTCCTGATGTGGGCTCCCCGCGAAGGCGCCGAGCCGGGGCACCTCGACGAGATCGATCGCCGAGTCGGCGCGAACTGACCGTCTCGTCGGCGAGGCGGCGTCTAGCGGGCGATCGGTGCTGTGGTGGCGTACGTGATCTTGATCAGGTCCGAGGGGGACAGCTCCAGGTCCAGGCCACGGCGACCGCCGGAGACGAAGACGGTGTCGTAGGCCAGGGCTGACTCGTCCACGACGGTCGGATGCGACCGCTTGTGGCCGACGGGGGAGATGCCGCCGGCGACGTACCCGGTGGCGCGCTCGGCCGCGGTGACGTCCGCCATCTGCGCCTTGGAGCCATCCAGCGCGCGGGCCAGCGCCTTGAGATCGAGCTGGCCGGTGACAGGGACGATGCCGACGACGAGCTTGCCGTCGAGGGAGGCCATCAACGTCTTGAAGACGCGCGCGGGATCGACGCCCAGAGCCTCGGCGGCCTCCAGGCCGTAGGACTCGGCGCGCGGGTCGTGCTCGTAGGGGTGGAGCGTGTAGTCGATGCCGGCCCCAGTCAGGGCGACGGTCGCCGGGGTGCCCCCACCGGCTCGTTTCCCGGCCTGCTTCTTCGCCATCAGTTGGGCGACCACTTCGTGCGAGCGACCTCCGTGGCGGGCAGCGAAGGGATGACGTTCATCGCCTTGAGCTCGGCACGGAGCAGATCGATGGCCATACCGAGGCGAACCCCGGCATCGGGCGCCTCCAGCAGAGCCTGCCGGTCGGGCATGGGCAGGGGAGTGGTCGCCGAGATGGTCCAGGAGAGGAACTCCGGGTCCTTGGGGAGCGATCCGGTGAACGGGTCGTCACGGAACTCCTGCAGCGCGGCGCGATAGGCCGTGAAGGTCGCCCGGGCGCTGTCGACGATGGCACTCGGGACGGCGACCTGCTCCTCCGGGATCTCCTCGACGTCGGCGACGGGGAAGTCGCCCGAGGTGATCAGGCTGTCCATCCGGATCCGGTCGACGGCGAGCACCTCGACGTCGAAGGAACCATCGTCGTGCCGATCCACCTCGGTGATCAGCAGCTTCACGCCGACCCGGTAGAGCGACTGAGCGCCGGTCTCGCCGACCTCGTAGCCCTCGCGGATCGCGACCGAACCGAAGTGACGCTCCTCCTCGTCCAGGCGGAGCAGATGGTGCATCATCGCGCGATAGCGGTCCTCGAAGACCCGCAGCGGCAGCGTGACGCCCGGGAAGAGGACCGCGTTGAGCGGGAACATCGGCAGCCGCTGGCGCTCGTTCACGCCGCCACCTCCGTGGCGCGACCGCCATGGTACGGAGGCGGCGGCGTGTGGATCGTCTGGTTCACTCGCTGGCGCTCGTTCACGGGCACCAACCTAGGGGGACCGCGGGCATCTTCGCCCGCGGCCCCGGTCCGTGTCTTCTGCTGGGTGTCGGAATCGAGCCGTCAGGCGTCGTACGTCGCCCGGTCGATCTTGGTGTGATAGCGCTGGCCGGTAGCGGATCCGAGGAGCGCTCCGACGAGCATCACGACCAGGAGTACGGCGGCGGCGATCAGGGCTCCGAGGCCGAGCTGATCGGTGCTCAGCCCCACGTTGGGCAGATCGATCTGCTGCATGATGTCGTAGGTCGAGCCGAACAGCGCGCCGGCGGCCGCAGCGATGATCATCACCACGATCGCCACGATCCAGACGCCCAGTCCCTGCCTGCGCGCGTCGAAGCGGGACATCCGCGCGGCGACGTACCCGCCGGCGAAGTAGCCGACGAACATCACCACGGCGAGCGTGATCGCGGCTGCGATGCCGACCGAGTCAGCCACCGACTCGACATCGGCCTGGGTCCAGTTCTGATCGGCGCCGATCGCCGAGGCGACGGCGCTGATGATCGCCCCGAGAAGGACGGTGACGCCGACGGCGACGAGCCAGCCGAAGAAGCAGGCGCCCCAGTTGATGCCGCCGTAGGTGTCGTGGAGGGCGGCACGTCGGCCCTCCACCGCGTGGCGGTGGTGTTCGACGGCGTCGCCCGCGTGGGCGTGCCCGACCTCGCCGCTGGCGCTGTGGGGACGTTCGACACGGTCGTCGTGGCCTACGACCGCCGGACCGCCGGGGTGGTAGTCGCGGGTCGCGGCGTGGTTCTCGTCGAACCCGGTGTGGCTCTCGTCGGCATGCTTGTTCTCTCTGTGGAAAAGTCCGCTCAGTGCCATGACGATCCTCCTTGAGTGGGTCAGTACTCCGAGTACCCGGATCGGCGCGCCGTATGCGTGCTGCGGCACCGGGTCGCGCGACGTCCACGTGGCGTCGGCAGATCGGCTCCTGGGTCCGTGCACTCGTAGACTTGAGGCATGATCCGCCGCATCGACCTGAGGGGTGCCGACCGAGGCACCGCGACAACCGTCTCGGGCTCCGCTTCGACCATCGACTACCGCGCCGCCGTGCCGCGCGCCGAGTTCGACATCGAGGCGGCCACTCATGCGGTGCAGCCGATCATCGATGCCGTGCGCGAGCGCGGGCAGGAGGCGATCGCGGAGTTCTCCGAGAAGTTCGACGGCGTACGTGTCGACGACATCCGGGTGCCGGCGGCCGCGCTGACCAAGGCTCTCGATGAGCTCGACCCCGACATCCGTGCCGGGCTCGAGGAGTCGATCGCCCGACTGCGGGCCACCTGCACCGCCGAGCTCGAGCGGGACGCGGTCACCGACCTGGCGCCCGGCGCCCGAGTGACCCACCGCAAGGTGCCCGTGGGACGCGTGGGGCTCTATGTGCCCGGTGGTCTGGCTCCGCTGGTCTCCTCGGTGCTGATGAACGTCGTCCCGGCCCAGGTCGCCGGGGTGCCCTCGATCGCGCTGGCATCGCCCCCTCAGAAGGAGTTCGGCGGGCTGCCGCAGCCCACGATCCTGGCCGCATGCGCGCTGCTGGGCGTCGACGAGGTCTACGCCGTCGGCGGCGCCCAGGCGATCGCGATGTTCGCCTACGGCGTCGACCCCTGTGAGCGCGTCGACATGGTCACCGGACCCGGCAACATCTACGTCGTGACCGCCAAGCGCCTGCTCAAGGGCCAGGTCGGGATCGACTCCGAGGCCGGTCCGACCGAGATCGCGATCCTTGCCGACGAGACCGCCGAGGCTGCGTACGTCGCCGCCGACCTGATCTCCCAGGCCGAGCACGACCCGCTGGCTGCCTCGGTGCTGGTCACCGACTCCGAGACGCTCGCCGCCGATGTCGAGGCCGAGCTCGAGAAGCAGGTCGCCGCGACCAAGCACGTCGAGCGGATCCGTACGTCGCTGAGCGGCGCCCAGTCGGGCATCGTGCTCGTCGACGACGTGGACCAGGGCGTCGACGTCGTGAATGCCTACGCCGCCGAGCACCTCGAGATCCACACCGCCGACGCGCTGACGGTGGCGGGCCGGATCCGCAACGCCGGGGCGATCTTCGTCGGTCCGTTCGCGCCGGTGTCGCTGGGCGACTACTGCGCCGGGTCCAACCACGTGCTCCCCACCGGTGGCTGCGCGTGTCACTCCTCGGGCCTCTCCGTGCGGGCCTTCACCAAGTCGGTCCACGTCGTCGACTACTCCCGCGAGGGGCTGGCGGCGGTCAAGGACCACGTGGTCACGCTGGCCGAGGCCGAGGACCTCCCGGGCCACGGCGCGGCCGTGTCGGTGAGGTTCTCGTGAGCTGGCCCCCGATCCGGGAAGAGCTCGCCGGCATCGAGCCCTACGGTGCGCCGCAGCTCGACGTGCCGGTTCAGCTCAACGTCAACGAGAACCCCTACCAGCCCTCCGCGGAGACGGTCGCCGACATCGCGGCGAGCGTCGGCGCCGCGGCGCGCAACCTCAACCGCTATCCCGATCGCGAGTTCGTCGCGCTGCGGGAGGAGCTGGCGGCCTACCTGCGCGCGGATGTGCCGAACGCACAGATCACACCGGAGCAGGTGTGGGCCGCCAACGGGTCCAACGAGGTGATGCTGCAGCTGCTGCAGGCATTCGGCGGCCCGGGCCGCACCGCGATCAGCTTCGCGCCGACCTACTCGATGTATCCGGAGTACGCCCGCGACACCAACACCGAGTGGGTCGTCGGCCACCGCGAGACCGACTTCGCGATCGACCTGGAGAAGGCGCGGGCGCTGGTCGAGGAGACCCAGCCCCACGTCGTCCTGCTGCCGAGCCCCAACAACCCGACCGGCACCGCGCTGCCGCCGGAGGCGGTCACCGCGCTGTGCGAGGCGGTCGGTGACAGAGGGATCGTCGTGGTCGACGAGGCCTACGGCGAGTTCCGGCGCAGCGGGGTGCCCTCGGCGCTCGAGCTGCTCGACCGCCACCGCAACCTGATCGTCACTCGCACGATGTCGAAGGCGTTCGCCGGAGCCGGGCTGCGGCTCGGCTACCTGGCGGCCGACCCGGCGATCTGCGACGCGATCCGCGTCGTACGTCTGCCCTACCACCTCTCCGCGGTCACCCAGGCGGCGGCGAGCGCCGCGCTCCGGCACGCGCCGGAGCTGCTCGGCTACGTCGCCTCGCTCCGTGAGGAGCGAGACGCGCTGGTGGCATGGCTGCGTGAGCAGGGGCTCGAGGTGGCCGACTCGGACGCCAACTTCGTCCTCTTCGGGCGCTACGCCGACCGGCACGCGGTCTGGCAGGGGCTGCTCGACCGCGGGGTGCTGATCCGCGAGACCGGGCCCGAGGGATGGCTGCGGGTATCGGTGGGCACGCCCGACGAGATGACCGCCTTCAAGCAAGCTTTGACCGATGTGAACGGAGCACGCGCATGAGTTCGGCAAGGACTGCCCGCATCGAGCGGGAGACCTCGGAGTCGAAGGTCGTCGTCGAGGTGAACCTCGACGGCACCGGGCGGGTGGACGTCTCGACGGGCGTCGGGTTCTACGACCACATGCTGACCGCCTTCGGACGCCACTCGCTGGTCGACCTGACCGTCCACGCCGAGGGCGACGTGCACATCGACGCCCACCACACCGTCGAGGACACCGCGATCGTGCTCGGCCAGTGCCTCCGTGAGGCGCTGGGGGACAAGAAGGGCATCCGCCGTTACGGCGACGCGACCGTCCCGCTCGACGAGGCGCTCGTACGCTGCGTCGTCGACGTCTCCGGCCGGCCCTACTCGGTCCACACCGGCGAGCCGGAGGGCCAGCAGTATGTGCTGCTCGGCGGCTCGGGCGTGCCCTACCTCGGCTCGCTGACCCAGCACATCTTCGACTCCATCGCTCACCACGCCCACCTGACGATGCACGTCAACGTGCTCGCCGGGCGGGAGCCGCACCACATCGTGGAGACCCAGTTCAAGGCGTTCGCACGAGCGTTCCGCGACGCCGTCGCCTACGATCCGCGCGAGACCGGGATCCCGTCGACGAAGGGTGCCCTGTGACTCCGTCCGTCGTCGTCCTCGACTACGGGTCGGGCAACCTTCGGTCCGCGGTGCGTGCCGTCGAGCGCGCCGGTGCCTCGGTCGAGCTGACCGGTGACCTCGACGCCGCGATGGCGGCCGACGGTCTGCTGGTGCCCGGCGTGGGTGCGTTCGAGGCCTGCATGAAGGGCCTACGCGCGATCCGCGGCGAGCGGATCATCGCGCGGCGGCTCGCCGGCGGGCGCCCCGTCATGGGGATCTGCGTCGGCATGCAGATCCTCTTCGAGACCGGCATCGAGCACGGTGTGGAGACCGAAGGCTGTGGTGAGTGGCCCGGTGTGGTCGAGCGGCTCCAGGCGCCGATCGTTCCCCACATGGGCTGGAACACGGTCGACGCGCCTGCGGGCACCTCGCTGTTCGCCGGAGTCGAGAAGGAGCGGTTCTACTTCGTCCACTCCTACGGCGTACGCGACTGGACCCTGGTCACCAACGACCGGACCGTCGCGCCCTTGGTCACCTGGGCGGAGCACGGTGGAGACCGGTTCGTGGCTGCCGTCGAGAATGGCCCGTTGACCGCCACCCAGTTCCACCCGGAGAAGTCCGGCGACGCCGGTGCCGCGGTCCTGCGCAACTGGGTGCTCTCCCTGAAGGCGGCCTAGGTGGCCCAGACCGGAGCCCGGGCGAAGGCCCGTGCCGAGCGCGAGCGGCTCGCGGCGGTCGCCGCCGAGGAGCGGGCCGCTCGCCAGTCCAAGGAGGCCGCGCGTCGCGCTCGGAAGGCGCGGTTGACGGGGTGGATCCCGGCGCGCCGGTCCCGTCCCGCGAGCGCGCTCGCGGAGCGGCGGCGGCGCAACGTACGGATCCTGGTTGTGGTCCTGCTCCTCCTCAACGCGCTGGTCTACCTGGTCACCCAGGACGTCGGGACGGTGATCTTCGCAGGCATAGCATCGGTGCTGGTTGCGCCTGTGGTCTACACGCTGCTCTTCCGCCGTTAGGGTTGGCACATGGCGAAGACCACCTGGACCGACGTGGATCCGGAGGCCTTCGTCGCGGCTGTCTCGCCGGAGAAACGTCGCCAGGACGCAGCGGCGCTGCTGGAGCTGATGCGCCGCGTCACCGGGGTCGCGCCGCGGATGTTCGGCACCTCGATCGTGGGGTTCGGCGACTACCACTACACCTACGCCAGCGGCACGGAGGGCGACGCGCCCGCTGCGAGCTTCTCGCCACGCAAGGCTGCCTGCGTCGTCTACCTCAACGACGGCATCTCCGCCCACGAGGAGCTCCTCGCGCGTCTCGGCCCGCACACCACCGGCGTCGGCTGTCTCTACCTCAAGGATCTGGCGAGGGTCGACCTGGAGGTTCTCGAGAAGATCGTCCGGCGCTCCTACGCCACCCTCACCGCCGGCACCTACGGCCAGCGCGCCGCGGAAAGATGAGCCGGTGATCGACGACTTCGCGAAGGCTCATCTGCACGACAAGATCCGCGGCGTACGAGACGCGCTGGTGTGGAAGCTCGAAGGGCTCTCCGAGGACGACATCCGCCGCCCGATGACCCCGACGGGCACCAACCTGCTCGGGCTGGTCAAGCACAACGCCCTCTCGGACGCCCGCTACTTCGGCGAGGTCTTCGACCGTACGCCGCCGCTCGACCTGCCACCCTGGGACACAGCCGGGTGGTGGGGCGCTACCCACCGCGCCACGGAGGACGAGAGCCGCGCTGACATCCTCGACCTCTACGGGCTGGTCGGGTCGCACGTGGACGCCACCGTCGAGGCACTCCCGATCGACGCACCCGGCTACGTGCCGTGGTGGGACGAGGAGGTCATGCTCTTCAACGTCATGGCCGCCCGGCTCTGCGACGCCACCCGTCACGCCGGCCACGCCGACGTCCTCCGTGAGTCGATCGACGGTGCGGTCGGCGTCAACCGCTGAGTCGCCCGGCCCCACGAAGACTTCTACTGACCGAGCGCACACGATGGTTACGGATGTGACGAATGAGGCGCCTCAAACGTCACATCCGTCACGACGGTGTGCATCCGTAGGGTGCTCTGAGCGGACGTCTTCGGGCGGATCGCCCCCGGAGGTACTGTCGACCTATGAGCACCTATGAGGTCTCCAAGTCTGCGGTCCTGCCGTGCGACATCGGGCGCGCTCACGATCTGATCAACGACTTCCGCGAGTGGCCGGCCTGGTCGCCGTGGGAGGAGCTCGATCCTGACATGTCGCGCACCTACTCGGGTGCGGACGCGGGCCTCGGGGCGCGCTATGCATGGTCGGGCAACAAGCGCGCGGGTGCCGGTGCGATGGAGATCATCGAGTCGAGACCGGACCGCATCGAGGTTGCGCTGGAGTTCTTGAAGCCGTTCAAGAGCCGGAGCACGGTGAGCTTCGACTTCGCCACGGTTGCCGACGGCACCCGGGTGACCTGGACCCACGCCGGCTCGGTGGGTGGTCTGGTCGGCCTGGTCGCCAAGGTCTACCCGATGGAGAAGGCGATCGCGCCCGACATGGAGAAGGGGCTGGCCAAGCTCGCGACCGTGGCTTCGCGACCCGCGGACGCGGACTGATCCAGGGCACCTGGGGCCATCCGGCGGTCCTCGCGGCAGCCGGCTCGTACGGCTCTCGAATCCGGTTGTGCAAGCGGCCGGGCACGTCCTACGTTGCCGGACATGACACCTCGTCGGTTCGGGATCTGCATCGATGCGAACGACCCGGAGCGGGTCGCGGGATTCTGGGCGGCGGTGCTGGGACGCGAGATCGAGACCGGAGACGACGAGGTCAGGCTGGCGCCACGGGCCGAGGAGGATCTCCGGATCCGGTTCCTGCCCACGGACACGGCCAAGACGTTGGCGAACCCGCACCATCTCCACCTGACCAGCCGGTTGCCCGAGGACCAGCAGCGGACGGTGGACCGGCTGATCGGCCTCGGCGCCACGCACCTCGACGTGGGCCAGCTGCCGGAGGAGGACCACATCGTGCTCGGCGACCCGGAGGGCAACGAGCTGTGCGTCATCCCGGCCGGCAACAGCTGGCTGGCCGGAACTGGGTCCCTCGGCGAGGTCGCTGCCGACGGATCCCGGGACAACGGAATGTTCTGGAGCGCGGCGCTCGGCTGGCCGCTGGTCTGGGACCAGGACGGCGAGACCGCGGTAGCTACCCCGTCCGGCAGTGCCAAGGTCGCCTGGGGCGGGCCGCCGCCGGTGCCGCGCGGACCCCGGGACCGGTTCCGTTTCGACCTGATCGCGCCCGAGGAAACGGGTCCCGAGGACGAGATCCGTCGCCTCGTCGATCTCGGTGCGACCCTGGTCGACGAGACCCGCGGTGCGGGTCGATGGGCGAGGATGGCCGACCCGGATGCGTACGAGTTCGAGGTGCTGGCGTCTCGCTGAGTCGGTCTGTTCATCAAGGTACGCAGCCGAACCATCGCTTCCCGTGAGGAGCTCCACGAGGGAAGTGACGGTTGGCCTGCATACCTTGCTGAACATCCCGCCGTCTCGCAGCCGGACGGCGGGGCAGGAGCGGCGGCGTACAGAACATAGGATCGTCCCCATGGGTGACTACCTCGAGCTTCTGCCGGCCGTCGATGTGAAGGGCGGGCAGGCGGTGCAGCTGGTCCAGGGCGTGGACGGGTCGGAGAAGCGGTTCGGCGATCCCTTCGAGGCCGCGCTGAGGTGGCAGGAGACCGGCGCCGAGTGGATCCATCTGGTCGACCTCGACGCCGCGTTCGGCCACGGCAACAACCGCGAGATCCTCGCCGGGATCGTCGGCAAGCTCGACATCAAGGTGGAGATGAGCGGCGGAATCCGCGACGACGAGTCCCTCGAGGCCGCGATGGCCACCGGGTGCCGCCGCGTCAACATCGGCACCGCCGCGCTGGAGAACCCGGAGTGGACCCGGCAGGCGATCGCGACCTACGGCGACCGGGTCGCGGTGGGTTTGGACGTACGTGGTCGCACCCTCGCCGCGCGCGGCTGGACCAAGGACGGTGGCGATCTCTACGAGACCCTCGCCCGCCTCGACTCCGAGGGCTGCGCGCGTTACGTCGTCACCGATGTCAACAAGGACGGCATGCTCCAGGGTCCCAACCTCGACCTGCTCCGCGCGGTCTGCGAGGCCACCGACCGCCCGGTCGTGGCGAGCGGGGGAGTGACCACGATCGACGACATCGAGGCGCTGATGGGCCTGGTGGAGGTCGGCGTGGAGGGTGCGATCGCCGGAACGGCGCTCTACACCGGCTCCCTCGACCTCGCCGAGGCGCTCGACCTCACCCTCGGCCGGCCGCGCGGGGACCAGTCATGACGTTGGCCGTACGCGTCATCCCGTGCCTCGACGTCGACGCCGGTCGCGTCGTCAAGGGGATCAACTTCAAGGAGCTGCGCGACGCCGGTGACCCGGTGGAGCTGGCCGCGACCTACGACAAGGAAGGCGCCGACGAGCTCACCTTCCTCGACATCTCGGCCTCCCACGAGGGGCGGGCGACGACGCTCGAGATCGTCACCCGCACCGCCGAGCAGGTCTTCATCCCGCTCACGGTCGGTGGCGGGATCCGCAGTGTCGAGGACGTCGACCGGATGCTGCGTGCCGGCGCCGACAAGATCGCGGTCAACACCGCCGCCATCGTGCGCCCCGAGCTGATCGCCGAGATCGCCGATCGCTTCGGCAACCAGGTGCTCGTGCTGTCGGTCGACGCCCGCCGGGCGCCGGGGACCGACTCCGGCTTCGAGGTCACCACCCACGGTGGCCGCACGTCTGCCGGCCTCGACGCGATCGAGTGGGCAGCGAAGGCCGTCGAGCTCGGCGCCGGTGAGATCCTGCTCAACGCGATGGACGCCGACGGCACCGAGGACGGCTTCGACATCGACCTGATCAAGGCCGTACGCAGCGAGGTGACCGTCCCGGTCATCGCCTCCGGCGGCGCCGGCAGGTCCGAGCACTTCCCGCCCGCGGTCGAGGCCGGCGCCGACGCGGTCCTCGCGGCCACCATCTTCCACTTCGGCAAGGTGCGGATCGGCGAGGTCAAGCAGGCGCTCTCCGGCGCCGGCGCTCCGGTTCGCTGACGGGACCGGCGACTAGGCCGTGTCTCCCAAAGACACGGCGGCCGCGAGCGGCGTTTCGGGCCGATCTGGCCAGGCGTCCGCCGCGAAGACATCCTGACGGCTGTCGAGTGGCGGCAACGCAGCCAGATCGGATGCGAAACGTCGCGTAGCGGGCGTGGATTTGGGAGACACGGCCTAGCCCAGCAGCGAGCTCGGGATCTGCCCGTGGCGTACGCGCTGGGGGTGGTTCCCGACGTCGAGGTAGGCGAGCTCCTTGCCCGTGCGGAAGTCGATGACGGCGACCGCGTCGGCGTCCGACAGCGACGCCCAGCAGGTGTTGCCGAGGCCCTCGGTGGTCCAGTAGGGCTTGCCGTAGTAGTGGCCGGTGGTCTCCTCGTCCAGCGTCGTGAACTCGCCGGTCGCGCGGTCGACCATCGCGACGTAGTCGTCCATGGTGCCCGCGGCGCACAGCGTCTTGCCCTGGGAGTCGATGGAGAGGCCGTGGTGGGCGGAGTCGTTGACATAGAGCTCGCGCGGCAGCTGGGTGCGCTTGGGCAGCGGGATGACGCGCGTGACGGCACCGGTGCGGGGCTCTTCGACGGTGCCGGTGGGGTAGCCGACCTTCCCGTCGATGTCGGCCGCCTGGGTGTCGAACTCGACCAGACCGTGCAGGAACGACATCTGGAAGTAGATGAACCGCTCGCCGGGAGCGACCGCCATGGGACGTACGGCTGAGGAGATCGCGGGGTAGCCGGCCTCCTCCAGCTCCTTGCCCATCTCCCAGCGCTGGGAGATCCCGAAGCTGGACTCGTCGACGATCTCGAACCAGCGGTCGCCCTTGACCGCATCGTGGATCGGGCCGATCTTGATCGGTGGGAGCAGGTCGGTGCCGGGGATGGTGCCGAGACCGAGCTGGTCGAGGTTGAGCAGCGGCAGCGAGTCGAGGGAGATCTCCTTCTGGTCGCCGGGCAGGTAGACCCGGCCGATGGAGGCGTGGAAGATGCGCGAGCCGTCCTCCGAGTAGTTGTTCTCATGGGGTGTCTCGCCGGACTCGAACGTACGCAGCCGCTCACCGGTCCGCGGGTCGCCCGCACCGCCCATCCAGTACTCGTGCACCGACCGGGAGGTCGAGTCGGAGACCAGCAGCTTGGTCCCGTCGGGGGAGAGGCCCATGTGATCGGTGCGGTGGCCGTCCATCTGCTGCTCGACGACGATGGGGTCCGGGGAGCCGGCGAGCGCCTTCTCGATGTCGATCCAGACCACGTCGGCGAGGCTGGGACGCGAGACCGCCAGCAGTCTTCCGTCCCGGGTGGTGAACATGTCGTCCACGAGCTGGTCGTTGCCCTCGCCGGGGCCGTAGCGGACGAGGTAGTAGTAGGCCAGGCGCTCGGGATCCTGGTGGATCGCAGCGATCTCCTCGTCCTTGTCCGGGACCAGGTCGACCCCCTTGCGCAGCACCTCGAGGCTGCGAGCGTCGACGATCGAGGCCGTCCCGTCCCAGTTGTTGCCCACGACCATCACGTCCCGCAGCGTCGGCGGTGCGGCCGCGCTCAGGGCGGGGACGGCTGCGGTGAGCGAGAAGACGAAGAGCATGGCGACGGTGACTGCTGCCGCACGACGCATCGCGGGACCTCCTGGGGGATTCGGTTATCTCGAATACAACCCCTCGGGCCGCCCGGAGGTTACGGGCGGGGCGGCCGTCTCCCGGCGGCCCCACCCGTTGCGGATCAGGCTGGTGCCTGCATCAGCTCGGCGAAGGTGATCGCCTTCTTCGGCGCCTCGACCTCGTAGGTCTCACCCCAGCCCGTCATCGTCATGTCGATGCTCTGGCCGGCGATCTCGAAGCTCACCTTCCGCATCAGGTCATCGGCGTCGAGCCAGTAGTCGTAGACCAGGCCGTCCTCCAGGTTGACCTTCTCGAGCGCCTCGGTGTCGATGCCGGCGTCCTCGGGGAGCTTCTTCGGGTCAACGGTCACCTCGTAGTGGGTGGTGTCGGCGCCGTCCAGCTTCTCCTCACCGATCTCCTTGACGGCGGTGACTGCGGGGCTGATGTCCTCGGCCTGCGACGTCGGGTTCATCGAACCCATCTCGGAGACGGCCGCGCCGAACGGGTCGTTGGGGTCGTCCGGGTCGCTGACGATCCACTGGTCGCCCATGTCGGCACTGTGGACGTACCACTTCTCCTCGGCCAGCACGATCTTCATCTCGTCGCCGTCGACGTCCATGGTGATGTTCGCCGCCAGATCGGCCACGAGTACACAGCCATAGCTCGTTCGGGCCAGGGGGCGTAGTCCGATCGGGGTGGGACCTCCCGGCGGCGACCGCCGGTTCAGAAGCCGAGGCTGGTGTTCTCCAGCTGGGTGATCTTCTCCGCGGGCCCGTCGAAGGTGAGACCGCGCACCTCGTGTCGCCCGAAGCAGAAGAGGATGAGCTCGCTGGCCGGCCCGGTGATGGTCACCGGCTCGTCGCCGGCGCGGAGGGTGGCGGAGTCGGCGCCGTCGCTGACCACCAGCGGTGTGCGAGCGGACCTGACCAGGCCCTTGCCGAACAGCTTCAGCGTGCGCCAGAGGTCACGCTCGACGGCGGCGGGCAGCGTACGCGGCTCCCAGCCTGACTGGGCGCGGCGGAGGTCTTCGTGATGGACGAAGAACTCCACCGTGTTGACCGCCTTCTCGATCGGCTCGAACGAGAACGGCGTGCCCTTCGGGTCGCGGAGGCGAGCCGCCAGATCCTCGTGCGGCTGGGCGGCGTAGGCGGCCTCGGCCCTCCTCAGCACGGGCGCGAGCGGCGGCAGGAAGATGCCCGGTGCGGCCCACGGCCGACGCTCGCGCACGAGCAGGTGCACCAGCAGATCCTTGACCTCCCAGCCCTCGCAGAGCGTGGGGGCCGTCGGCCCCAGAGAGACGGCGGTGTCGCACAGGGCGAGGCGTTCGGATCGCGCGAAGGAGGCCACGGCCGCACCTTACCGATCACCTGACATCGGGGCGGCCCCAAATTGATTCGTCGCATTCACGGTGCTGACCTAGGCTTTACCTCGCGATGAGTGACGAGGATCCAACACCCCAGCGGGCCACGACGACCGACGGGTTCAAGGTTCTCGGAGTGGCGATCCGGCGTGAGTGGGCGGTCTTCACGCTCTCGACGCTCGGGTCCGCGCTCTTCGGCGCGTTGACCGTCGCCGATGCCTGGGTGCTGGGCTGGTCCACCGACCACGTGCTGGTGCCCGCGCTGCGGGACGGCGAGATCGGCGCCGGTTGGCTGTGGGCGGTGGTCGGGCTCTTCGTCGGCGTCGCGATCCTGCGCGCCATCGGGGTGGTGGCGCGCCGGCTGGGGGCGGGCGTGATGCAGTACCGCATGCAGGCGCACTCGCGCCGTGCGGTCACCCGGCAATACCTGGCGCTCCCGCTCGCCTGGCACCACCGGCACCCGACCGGCCAGCTGCTCTCCAACGCCAACTCCGACGTGGAGGCGTCCTGGGCGCCGATCGCGCCCCTGCCGATGGCTGTCGGGACCCTCGCGATGATGGTGATCGCGGTCGGGCAGATGTTCTGGACCGACGTCGTCCTGGCCTCGGTCGCGATCCTCGTCTTCCCGGCCGTCGTCGTCGCCAACCTGGTCTTCCAGCGGTTCTCCTCGCCGCTGATGACCCGTGCCCAGCAGCTGCGCGCGGAGCTGTCCGCGATCGCCCACGAGTCCTTCGACGGCGCCCTCGTCGTCAAGACGCTGGGGCGCGAGGCGGAAGAGACCACCCGGTTCCGGGAGAAGTCCCAAGAGCTGCGTGACGTCAACATCCGCGCCGGCCGCATCCGTGCCGCCTTCGACCCGATCCTGGCCGCGCTGCCCAACATCGGGGTTCTCGCCGTCCTGGCGGTCGGTGTCGGCCGTGTCTCCAGCGGTGCCGCCGCGCCGGGAGACGTCGTCCAGATGGGCTTCCTGCTCACCATCGTCGCCTTCCCGATCCGTTCCTTCGGATGGCTGCTGGGGGAGTTCCCGCGCAGCGTCGTCGGCTACCGCCGGGTGCGGCGGGTGCTGGACGCGACCGGACGCCTGGTCTACGGCACGGCGCGGACGAGCCGCGAGCCCACCGGTGCGCGAGTGCGGGTCGACGGCGTCTCCTATGCGTACGCCGACGGCCCGACGCTCCTCGACGGCGTCGACTTCGAGGTCGAGCCCGGCCGCACCGTGGCGATCGTCGGCGAGACCGCCTCGGGCAAGAGCACCCTGACGATGCTGCTGGCCCGGCTGGTCGACCCGGAGACGGGCCGGATCACCCTCGACGGCACCGACCTGCGCGACCTGGGTGCGGGGGAGTGGGCGCGGGTCGCGGCGCTGGTGCCGCAGACCGCGTTCGTCTTCGACGACTCCGTACGCGGCAACGTCACCCTCGGCGCCGACGTCACCGACGACGACGTCTGGTCCGCCCTCAAGGCGGCTCAGGCCGACGGCTTCGTCGCCGCGCTGCCGAACGGCCTCGACACCACCCTCGGTGAGCGCGGAGCGAGCCTGTCCGGCGGCCAGCGCCAGCGCCTCGCCCTGGCCCGAGCCCTCGTACGCCGCCCACGGCTCCTGATCCTCGACGACGCCACCTCGGCGGTCGATCCCGAGGTCGAGCAGCGCATCCTCGCCGCGCTGCGGAGCAGCGCAGACAGTGGAGTGCTGCGAGACGGCTCCAGCGACACCAGCCTCATCGTGGTCGCCTACCGCAAGGCGACGATCGCGCTCGCCGACGAGGTCGTCCACCTCGAGGACGGCAGGATCCGCGACCGCGGCACCCACACGGAGCTCCTCGCCCGCGATGAGTCCTACGCCCGCCTGGTCAACGCCTACGAGACCCCGGAGGCCGTCCAGTGACCGTCACCCTCGAGCCCGAGACCCGGGTCGGCAGCGGCGAAGAGCTCGGCGCCATCGAGACCATCCGCCGGGGCATCAAGCACTCTCCGGAGCTGGTGGAGGGCATCCGCGGCACCATGGCGCTGGCGGTGCTCGCGAGCGTCGGCCAGGTCGTCGTGCCGGTCGTGGTCCAGCAGACCCTCGACAACGGGCTGAGCGGCCCGGGAGGTCCTGACCTCGGCTACGTCCTGCGCGCCGGTCTGATCGCCGTGGTCGCCATCGCCGTCACCGGCTGGGCGTCGTTCGCGATGACCAGCCGGCTCTTCACCGCCGCCGAGCGGGGCCTGTCGACGCTGCGTACCAAGGCATTCCGGCATGTCCACGACCTGCCGATGCTCACCCAGTCGACCGAGCACCGCGGCGCGCTGGTCTCCCGGGTGACGAGCGACGTCGACCAGGTCAGCCAGTTCATCGTCTTCGGCGGCCTGCTCTTCATCGTCAGCATCGGGCAGATGCTGATCGCCACCGTCGTGATGGTGGTCTACTCCTGGCAGCTCGCGATCCTGGTGTGGCTCTGCTTCGGTCCGCTCTTCCTGAGCCTGCGGTTCTTCCAGCGCAAGCTGTCCGCGGCCTACACGCTCTCGCGTCGCCAGGTCGCCAAGATGCTCTCCGCCGTCTCCGAGCCGGTCGTCGGGGCGGCCGTGGTGAAGGCCTACGCGGTCGAGGACCGCACGCAGGAGCGCATCGACCGCGAGATCGATGCCACCAGCGCCGCCCAGATCAAGGCGCAGGCCTACACCTCGATCTTCTTCAGCCTCGGTGGCCTCTCCGGCGGTCTCGCCAACGCCGGTGTCATCGTCGGCGGCGTCCTGCTGGCGTTGGCCTACCGGGGCACCGGGGGAGCGCTGAGCGTCGGCGAGATCCTCGCGTTCGCGTTCCTGGTCACGCTGTTCGTGGGTCCGGTGCAGATGGGCACCCAGATCCTCACCGACGCGCAGAACGCGATCGCCTCCTGGCGGCGCACGATCGGGATCCTGGACACTCCTGCCGATCTGGTCGACCCGGGCAGCGACGGCACGGTCCTGCCGCGGGGCCCGCTGTCGATCGAGTTCGACGCGGTCACCTTCGCCTACCCCGGCGGCCGCCCGGTCCTGCACGACATCTCCTTCGAGATCGCCCCCGGCAGCAGGGTCGCCGTGGTCGGCGAGACCGGATCGGGGAAGTCGACGATCGCCAAGCTGCTCACCCGGGTCATGGACGTCACGCACGGACAGGTCCGACTCGACGGCGTCGACGTACGCGACATCGGCAACGCCTCACTGCGCACCAGCGTCGTGCTCGTCCCGCAGGAGGGTTTCCTCTTCGACTCCACGCTCGCCGAGAACGTCCGCTACGGCCGTCTGGACGCGACCGACGAGGAGATCGTCGAGGCCGCCGGAGTGCTCGGTCTGGGCGACTGGCTGGCCGGTCTGCCCGACGGGGTCCGGACCCACGTCGGGCAGCGCGGCGAGTCACTCTCGGCCGGCGAGCGTCAGCTGGTGGCGCTGCTGCGGGCCCAGCTCGCCGATCCCGACCTGCTGGTCCTCGACGAGGCCACCTCCGCGGTCGACCCGCGTCTGGAGATGCGCATCAACCGCGCCCTGGAGCGCCTGATGAGCGGACGCACCTCGGTCACCATCGCCCATCGCCTCTCCACCGCTGAGGCTGCTGACGAGGTGCTCGTCGTCGATGCCGGCCAGCTCGTCCAGCGAGGACCGCACGCCGAGCTGGTGGCGCAGCCAGGTTCGACGTACGCACGCCTGCACGCCTCGTGGGTGGCCCAGCAAGGCAGCTGATCCGGTGCGCGATACTGGAGGCGTGACTACTGGACCCGCGAGCGAGGGCCTGGACCCCGCCATCGCCGACCGCCTCAAGCGCAACCCCGACGGGCTGGTGCCCGCGGTGGCCCAGCAGCATGACACCGGCGAGGTGCTGATGCTCGGCTACATGGACGACGAGGCGCTGGCGCGCACGCTCGCCACCGGGCGAGCGACCTACTGGTCCCGCAGCCGCCAGGAGTACTGGGTCAAGGGGGAGACCTCCGGCCACCGGCAGTACGTCAAGGAGGTGCGCCTGGACTGCGACGGCGACACGATCCTGCTCAAGGTCGACCAGGAGGGGCCCGCCTGCCACACCGGCGACCACACCTGCTTCGACGCCGGCCTGATCTCCGGTGCCGCCTCGTGAAGGCTTTCGGCCCGACCATCACCGCCGGTCTCGCCGGCGCGGCTCTGGCCGCGTGGGCCGGTTCCAACGAGTGGGTGAAGGTGACCGCCCCGGCCCAGATGCCGGCCGACCTCAACGACTCGCCGGCCACCACCGGTCTGGCCCTGGTCGCCCTCGCGGCCTGGGGCGTGGTCCTGGTCACCCGTGGCCTCGTACGCCGCCTGGTGGCCGCCCTCGCCGGCCTGGCCGGGATCGGGGTGATCGTCACCTTCTTCGGCCACCCCGGGATCGACGCGCTCGGCCGGGCGATCGACTCCGAGGTCGTGTGGGGTGAGACCGAGCACACCACCACCGTGTGGCCCTATCTGGCACTGCTCGGCGCCGTCCTGACCGTGGTAGCTGCCGTCGTCGCGGTGCGCTCGGCGCCGTCGTGGCCCGAGATGGGCCGCAAGTACGACGCCCCGGCCGCCGCGAAGCCCGAGCAGAAGCCCCTCGAGGAACAGTCCACGATCGACGTCTGGAAGTCTCTGGACGAGGGTCGCGACCCGACAACAGGGGATCAATGAATACACTGCAGCCAAGCCCACCTGGATCGCTTCGGGCTTCGCTTCAGCAAAGAACTCGTAGAGGAGTCATCGCATGTCCGCCAGCCACGGCAACACCCCGGCAGCCTGGATCGCAGTCGCGGTCGGCCTCCTCGGCTTCCTCATCGGCAGCGTCGCCATGATGCTCGACCCGATCAGCTGGTTCATCTTCTGGGTCGGCGTGGCCGTGACCGTCGTCGGTGGCCTGCTCTTCATCGTGCTCGCCAAGCTCGGCTTCAACGTCGAGTCACACTGAGCCTGTGAGACAGCGAGGCCCCCGGCGGATCCGCCGGGGGCCTCGCTGATGTGGTGAGCGTCGCTCAGTAGGTGGTGGTGCTGCCGGAGATGTCCACAGCGCCGGTGGCGTACAGGATGATCCACAGGATCGTCACGGCGATCGAGATGATCCCGAGGATGAACCCTGCGGTCGCCATGCCGCGTCCGCCGATGGCTCCACCGGACGCGTCGATCTCGCCCTGGGCCTGCTTGCCGAGGATCAGCGCCGGAATCCCGGTGAAGATGCCGCAGCAGATGAGGCTGAGGATCCCGAGGATCATGGCCCACAACGCCTTCTTGCTGTTTCCGGCCGGCTGGCCGGGTGCCGGTGCACCGTACTGCGGCGGTGGCGGCGGCGGAGTTCCGTAGCTCATGTGTCTGACCTCCAAAGTCAGGCGAGTTGGGTTGAGATGGGAGAAACTTAACGTTTCCCGCCCGCACTGTGGCGCCAAATCGGGCGTGTCACGGTTCGGGTGAGAGGCTTTGCACGTGGGTCATACCCGGAAACGAGAGGTTTAAACATGTCGGTGCTCGACAAGATCATCGACGGCGTACGTCTGGACCTGGCGCAACGCCAGGCGACGGTGTCGGAGGCGGACCTGCGGGCCCGGCTGGCCGACGTCGAGACGCCGCGCGACCCGATGCCGCACTTCCGCGCGGCCGGGAGCAGCGTGATCGCCGAGGTGAAGCGGAAGAGCCCCTCCAAGGGCGCGCTGGCCGACATCCCCGACCCGGCCGAGCTGGCCCAGAAGTACGCCGCCGGCGGCGCCGCCGCGATCTCGGTGCTCACCGAGGAGCGCCGCTTCGGTGGCTCGCTGGCCGACCTCGCCGCGGTCCGGGCAGCCGTCGAGACGCCGATCCTGCGCAAGGACTTCATCGTCGAGCCGTATCAGGTGCTGGAGACCCGGGCCGCCGGTGCCGACCTGGCGCTGCTGATCGTGGCCGCGCTCGACGACGAGACCCTGCGCCGCCTCTACGACCAGGCGCGCGAGCTGGGCCTGACCGTGCTGGTCGAGACCCACGACGAGGCCGAGGTCGCCCGGGCGGTCGACCTCGGCGCCGAGCTGATCGGTGTCAACGCCCGCAACCTGAAGACCCTCGAGATCGACCAGGACGTCTTCGGCCGGCTCGCCCCGCTCATCCCCGAGGACCGGGTGAAGGTCGCCGAGTCCGGCATCTTCACCGCCACCGACGTGAAGCGCCATGTCTCCGAGGGGGCCCGTGCGGTCCTCGTCGGCGAGGCGCTGGTCAAGCATGGCGACCCGCAAGGCACGGTCGCCGAGTTCACAGGAGTACGCGCATGACGACGCACATCCACGAGAAGACCTCCTACGACGCCGACGAGCTCGGCTGGTTCGGCGGCGAGGCCGAGGGTTTCGGCGGCCGCTTCATGCCGGAGGCGCTGATGAAGGCGCTCATCGAGCTCGACGAGGCCTGGCAGCAGGCCAAGGCGGACCCGGAGTTCGTGGAGGAGTTCGACGCGATCCTGCGTGACTACGCCAACCTGCCGAGCCCGCTCTACCACGCGACCCGGCTCTCCGAGCAGCTCGGCGTCCGCATTCTCCTCAAGCGCGAGGACCTCAACCACACCGGCGCCCACAAGATCCGCAACGTGCTCGGCCAGGCGCTGCTCACCAAGCGGATGGGCAAGACCCGGGTGATCGCCGAGACCGGCGCCGGCCAGCACGGCGTGGCCTCCGCGACCGCGGCGGCCTACTTCGGCCTCGACTGCACCATCTACATGGGCAAGGTCGACACCGACCGTCAGGCGCTCAACGTGGCCCGGATGCGGCTGCTCGGTGCCGAGGTCGTGCCGGTGCCTTCCGGCAGCGGCACCCTCAAGGACGCCATCAACGAGGCGCTGCGTGACTGGGTCGCGACCGTCGACCACACCGCCTACCTGTTCGGCACCGCCGCCGGCCCCCACCCGTTCCCGACGCTGGTCCGCGACATCGTGCGCGGCATCGGTGACGAGGCCCGGGCACAGGCGATCGAGCAGTTCGGGGGCCTCCCGGACGCGGTCGTCGCCGCGGTCGGCGGCGGCTCCAACGCCATCGGCCTCTTCACCGCCTTCCTCGATGACGAGGACGTCGAGATCCACGGCTTCGAGGCCGGAGGAGACGGCTTCGAGACCGGCCGCCACGCCGCCACCATCCAGGCCAACGACCCGGGCGTGCTCCACGGCGCCCGCACCTACGTGCTCCAGGACGAGGACGGTCAGACCATCGAGTCCCACTCGATCTCCGCCGGTCTCGACTACCCGGGCGTCGGACCGCAGCACGCCTGGCTGGCCAAGTCCGGCCGGGCGAGCTACACGAGCATCACCGACAAGGAGGCGATGGACGCCTTCGCGCTGCTCTCGCGCGCCGAGGGCATCATCCCGGCGATCGAGTCCGCGCACGCGATCGCGGGCGCCATCAAGATCGCCCCGGAGGTCCGTGAGCGACACGGTGAGAACGCCACCATCCTGATCAACCTGTCGGGCCGCGGCGACAAGGACATGGGCACCGCGATCGAATACTTCGGGCTGGGCGATGCCACCCGCGAGAGCGAGCAGGGAGAAGCACAGTGAGCACGTCGGCCGCCTTCGAGAAGGCGAAGAACGAGAACCGCGCCGCCCTGGTCGGCTACCTCCCGGCGGGCTTTCCGACCGTGGAGGGCTCGATCGACGCGCTGACCACGATGGTCGAGGCCGGCTGCGACATCATCGAGATCGGCCTGCCCTATTCCGACCCGGTCATGGACGGCCCCACGATCCAGGACGCCGTGCAGCAGGCCCTCGACGGCGGCGTACGTGTCGACGACGTGTTCCGCGTGGTCGAGGCCGTGGCGGCGACCGGGGTGCCGACCCTGGTGATGACCAGCTGGAACCCGATCGAGCGCCGCGGGGTGGACCGCTTCGCCCAGCAGCTGCAGGACGCCGGCGGCGCGGGCCTGATCACGCCCGACATCACTCCGGACTTCGCGCCGGAGTGGATCGAGGCCGCCGACGCCCGCGACCTCGACAAGGTCTTCCTGGTCGCGCCGAGCAGCACCGACGAGCGGATCGAGATGACCACGGCCCAGTGCCGCGGCTTCGTCTACGCCACCGCGGTCATGGGCGTCACCGGCGCCCGCGCGAAGACCTCCGACCTGGCCGCCCCGCTCGTCGCCCGGACGAAGAAGCTCAGCCCCGCAGGGGCCGACCTGCCCGTCGGGGTAGGACTCGGGGTCAGCAACGGCGCCCAGGCGGCGGAGATGGCGGCGTACGCCGACGGCGTCATCGTCGGCTCCGCCTTCGTGCGTACGCTGCTGGACAACCGCTCCGACGAGCAGGCGGCGCTCAAGGCGCTGGCGACCCTGACCGAGGACCTGGCAGCGGGAGTCCGTGCGCGTTGAGGTTCGTCGTACTGTCCGTCCTGCTCGCCCTTGTCGGCCTCCTCAGCGGCTGCGGCGCGGCCGGCACCGGCCAGAAGCCGGCTTCGGCGATGACCGGGGAGGAGCACACCCCCTACCAGCTCGCCGACGTCGCCCTGACCGACACTGCCGGGAAGCCGTTCTCGATCGCCACCGACGCGGACAAGCCGCTGACCCTGGTCTTCTACGGCTACACGCAGTGCCCGGACGAGTGCCCGCTGGTGATGTCGAGCCTGACCTCGGCGCTGACCCGACTCGACCCGGCTGAGCGCAAGCAGGTCGACGTCGTCTTCGTGACCACCGATCCGGCGCGGGACACGACGACGGTGCTCGAGAAATACCTCGACCGCTACGACGAGGACTTCATCGGTCTCACCGGCGACCTGAAGGACATCGTCACCGTGGCCGAGTCGATGCGGCTCTACGTGGGCGAGGCCGACCGGCTACCGAGCGGGGGCTACGATCTCGGGGTCCACGACACCCACGTCTCCGCCGTGTCCGGGGGAGAGGCGAGCGTCGTGTGGTCGATGAACACCTCGCCGAAGCAGTTCGCCGACGACATCCGCCACCTTCTTCAGGAAGAAAACGCCGCATGATGCTCCCGATGTCCATCCCCAGCCCGGCCGAAGGCGTGCTCTGGCTCGGGCCGGTCCCGTTGCGTGGCTACGCCTTCGCGATCATCCTCGGCATCGTCGTCGCCGTCTGGGTCTCGATGCGACGCTGGAAGGCGCGAGGCGGCAACCCCGACGACATCATGGACATCGCTCTGTGGGCGGTGCCGTTCGGGCTGATCGGCGGCCGGATCTACCACGTCATGACCGACTGGCAGCTCTACTTCGGCGACGGTGCCAACCCGGTCGAGGCGCTCTACATCTGGCGCGGCGGGCTCGGCGTGTGGGGTGCGATCGCGCTCGGCGCCGTCGGCGCGATCATCGGCGCGAAGACCAAGGGCATCAAGATCATCCCGCTGCTGGACACCATCGCTCCGACCTGCCTGCTCGCGATGGGCATCGGCCGTTGGGGCAACTGGTTCAACCAGGAGCTCTACGGCAGGCCCACCGACCTGCCCTGGGGCCTGGAGATCGACCCCTCCCGCTATCCCGAAGGACCCGGCCAGTTCCCGGCCGGCACCACGTTCCACCCGACGTTCCTCTACGAGTTCTGCTGGGACATCCTCGCCTTCTTCGTCATCGTCTACCTGCAGAAGAAGCTCCGCCTCGGCGGTGGCCGCGTGGTCGCGCTCTACGTGATGGCCTACTGCCTGGGCCGCGGCATGATCGAGACCCTGCGCATCGACAACGTGCAGCTGGCCGACGTGCTCGGCCTGCGCTGGAGCGAGTGGATGTCGATCATCCTCTTCCTGCTCGCCGCTGCGTGGTGGGTCTTCGCGACCCTCACCGGCCGGGGTAACCTCGAGGAGGAGGTCTACAGCGATCCTGCCAAGGCCCCGGCGCACGACTCCGAGGACTCCGACGACGTCACCGTCGACGCGGACGACAACGGCACCGACGACGAGGAATCCTCGACAAAGGCCTGATCAGGCGCAGATCCTGGGCGCAAGGAAGCGCTCCGCGGGAGGGTGTCCACCCTGCGACCCTCGTTCGCAACCCACGCGTGACACAGTGGTAACCTAGCCGCACTCGCGCGGGCCAACGCTGTCCCCTGCAGATTGCCAGTTTCATCCCCGCAAGGGCGCGCGCACCTGTCGCAGACTTTCCCCACTCCGGACCCGGTTCGATGCAGAGCCGGAAATCCGGGGTTATCGGGCTGCGTCGGTCGGTGCGCGTCCGAGCCCGGACAGACGGGAGATCACAGTGCCGTACGAGCACTCGTATCCATCCCCCCAGGGCCTCTACGACCCTCGGTTCGAGAAGGACGCCTGCGGCGTCGCCATGGTTGCGACGCTGACCGGCGTGGCGAGCCACGACATCGTGAAGCAGGGCATCCGTGCTCTGGTCAACCTCGACCACCGCGGCGCCGCCGGTGCCGAGACCAACTCTGGCGACGGCGCCGGGATCCTGCTGCAGGTCCCGGACGCCTTCTTGCGTGAGGTCGTCGACTTCGACCTTCCGGCCGAGCGCGCCTATGCGGTCGGCACCGCGTTCCTCCCGGGCGACGCCGACCAGGTCGAGCGCACCGTGAAGCTGGTCGAGGAGATCGCGACCGAGGAGGGCCTCGAGGTCCTCGGCTGGCGTGACGTACCGGTCAACCCGGACTCCCTCGGCGCCACCGCGAAGGCGGTCATGCCGACCTTCCGTCAGCTCTTCGTGGCCGGCGGCAAGCAGCGGGTGACGGGCCTGGCCCTGGAGCGGCTCGCGTTCTGCCTGCGCAAGCGGGCCGAGAAGGAGACCGACGTCTACTTCCCGTCGCTGTCGAGCCGCACCCTGGTCTACAAGGGCATGCTCACCACGCCCCAGCTGGCCGAGGTGTTCCCCGACCTGGCCGACGAGCGGGTCGCCTCCGCGATCGCCGTCGTCCACAGCCGGTTCTCCACCAACACCTTCCCGAGCTGGCCGCTGAGCCACCCGTTCCGGTTCATCGCCCACAACGGCGAGATCAACACCGTGATGGGCAACCGCAACTGGATGAAGGCGCGCGAGGCGCTGCTCGAGTCCGACCTGATCCCCGGCGACCTCGAGCGGCTCTTCCCGATCTGCACCGAGGGCGCCTCCGACTCGGCCTCCTTCGACGAGGTGCTCGAGCTGCTCCACCTGGCCGGCCGCAGCCTGCCGCACGCCATGCTGATGATGATCCCGGAGGCGTGGGAGAAGCACGAGGAGATGGACCCCGCCCGCAAGGCGTTCTACGAGTTCCACTCGAGCCTGATGGAGCCCTGGGACGGCCCGGCGAGCGTCGTGTTCACCGACGGCACCCAGATCGGCGCGGTCCTCGACCGCAACGGCCTGCGCCCCTCCCGCTACTGGGTCACCGAGGACGGCCTGGTCGTGCTCGGCTCCGAGGCCGGCGTGCTCGACGACATCGACCCCGCCACCGTGGTCCGCAAGGGCCGGGTCCAGCCGGGCAAGATGTTCCTGGTCGACACCGCCGAGCACCGCATCATCGAGGACGACGAGATCAAGTCCGAGCTCGCCGCCGAGCACCCCTACGACGAGTGGCTCCACGCCGGTCTCGTACGCCTCGAGGACATCCCCGAGCGCGAGCACATCATCCACACCCACGCCTCGGTGACCCGCCGCCAGCAGGTCTTCGGCTACACCGAGGAAGAGCTGCGCATCCTGCTCGCGCCGATGGCGAACACCGGCGCCGAGCCGATCGGCTCCATGGGCACCGACAGCCCCATCGCGGCGCTGAGCGACAAGCCGCGGATGCTGTTCGACTACTTCGCCCAGCTCTTCGCACAGGTCACCAACCCGCCGCTGGACGCGATCCGTGAGGAGCTCGTCACCAGCCTCAACGGCACCATCGGCGCCGAGTCCAACCTGCTCAACCCCGGCCCGGCCTCGTGCCGCCAGATCGTGCTGCCGTTCCCGGTCATCTCCAACGACGACCTGGCCAAGATCCGGCACATCAACCGCGACGGCGACATGCCGGGCTTCGCGGTCCACATCGTCCGCGGCCTCTACGAGGTCGACGGCGGCGCGGAGGCGCTCCGCAACCGCCTGGACGAGATCGCCGCCGAGGTCTCGCAGGCGATCGAGGACGGTGCCCGCATCATCGTCCTCTCCGACCGCCACGCCACCCAGGAGATGGCGCCGATCCCGTCGCTGCTCCTCACCGGTGCCGTCCACCACCACCTGGTCCGCGAGCGCACCCGCTCGCAGGTCGGTCTGCTGGTCGAGGCCGGCGACGTACGCGAGGTCCACCACGTCGCCCTGCTGATCGGCTACGGCGCCGCGGCGGTCAACCCCTACCTGGCGATCGAGTCCGTCGAGGACCTCGCCTACGAGGGCTACTTCGTCAAGGCCGACGCCGAGAAGGCCATGGCCAACACCATCAAGGCGCTCGGCAAGGGCGTCCTCAAGGTGATGTCGAAGATCGGCGTCTCCACGGTCGCGTCCTACACCGGCGCACAGATCTTCGAGGCCGTCGGCCTCTCGCAGGAGGTCGTGGACCGCTACTTCACCGGCACCACCTCCAAGCTCGGTGGCGTCGGCCTCGACGTGATCGCCGAGGAGGTCGCGAAGCGGCACGCCACCGCCTACCCGCGCGACGGCGTCGCCAACGCCCACCGCACGCTGCCGATCGGTGGCGAATACCAGTGGCGCCGCGAGGGTGAGCCGCACCTGTTCGACCCGGAGACGGTCTTCCGGCTCCAGCACGCCACCCGCACCGGCCGCTACGACGTCTTCAAGCAATACACCGACCGCGTCAACGAGCAGTCCGAGCGGCTGATGACGCTGCGCGGGCTCTTCAAGCTCAAGAGCGCCGAGGAGCTGGGCCGCCAGAAGATCTCGATCGACGAGGTCGAGCCGGTGGAGGCGATCGTCAAGCGCTTCTCGACCGGCGCGATGTCGTACGGCTCGATCTCCCAGGAGGCCCACGAGACGCTCGCCATCGCGATGAACATCCTCGGTGGCAAGTCCAACACCGGCGAGGGCGGCGAGGACCCGGAGCGTCTCTACGACCCCGAGCGTCGTTCGTCGATCAAGCAGGTGGCCTCGGGGCGCTTCGGTGTCACGAGCGAATACCTGACGAACGCCGACGACATCCAGATCAAGATGGCTCAGGGTGCCAAGCCCGGCGAGGGCGGTCAGCTGCCCGGCCACAAGGTCTACCCGTGGGTGGCCAAGACGCGTCACTCCACTCCGGGCGTGGGTCTCATCTCCCCGCCCCCGCACCACGACATCTACTCCATCGAGGACCTGGCTCAGCTGATCCACGACCTCAAGAACGCCAACCCGAGCGCTCGCGTCCACGTGAAGCTCGTGGCCGAGGTCGGCGTCGGCACCGTCGCCGCGGGTGTCTCCAAGGCCCACGCCGACGTGGTCCTGATCTCCGGTCACGACGGCGGCACCGGTGCCTCCCCGCTGACGAGCCTCAAGCACGCCGGCGGCCCCTGGGAGCTCGGCCTCGCCGAGGCGCAGCAGACGCTGCTCCTCAACGGCCTGCGCGACCGGATCGTGGTGCAGACCGACGGCCAGCTCAAGACCGGCCGCGACGTCGTCATCGCCGCGCTGCTCGGTGCCGAGGAGTTCGGCTTCGCCACCGCGCCGCTGGTCGTCTCCGGCTGCGTGATGATGCGGGTCTGCCACCTCGACACCTGCCCGGTCGGTGTCGCCACCCAGAACCCGGTCCTGCGCGAGCGATTCACCGGCAAGGCGGAGTACGTCGTCAACTTCATGCGCTACATCGCCGAAGAGGTCCGCGAGCTCCTCGCCGAGCTCGGCTTCCGGAGCATCGACGAGGCCGTCGGCCACGCCGAGGCGCTCGACGCCCGCGACGCGATCGACCACTGGAAGGCGTCCGGGCTCGACCTGTCGCCGATCTTCACCCGCGTGGAGTCCCCGGCGCAGTTCGCCGATCAGGCGCTCTACAACGTCAAGGGTCAGGACCACGGCCTGGAGAAGTCCCTCGACGTGACCGAGCTGCTCCCGCTCGCGGCTCCGGCCCTCGAGCGCGGCGAGCCCGTGCGCGCTCAGCTGCCGATCCGCAACGTCAACCGCACCGTCGGCACGATCCTCGGGCACGAGATCACCAAGCGCTACCGTGGCGCGGGTCTGCCCGAGGGCACGATCGACATCACCTTCACCGGCTCCGCCGGGCAGTCCTTCGGCGCGTTCATCCCGAGCGGCCTGACGCTGCGCCTGGAGGGCGACGCCAACGACTACGTCGGCAAGGGTCTCTCCGGTGGCCGGGTGGTCATCCGCCCGGAGCGTACGGCCGGGTTCCGGGCCGAGGACCACATCATCGCCGGCAACACGCTGGCCTACGGCGCCACCAGCGGGCGGATCCACATCCGCGGTGGCGTGGGGGAGCGGGCCGCGGTCCGCAACTCCGGCGCCAGCATCGTCACCGAAGGTGTCGGCGACCACGGCTGCGAATACATGACCGGAGGTCGTGTCGTCGTGCTCGGTCCGACCGGGCGCAACTTCGCCGCCGGCATGTCCGGCGGCATCGCCTGGGTCCTCGACTTCGCACAACAGCGGCTCAACGGTGAGCTGGTCGAGGCCACCGGTGTCGAAGAGAAGTACGCCGCCGAGCTCGAGCAGCTCGTCCGCGACCACCTCGAGGAGACCGGCTCGGCCGTCGCCGAGGCGCTCCTGGCCGACTGGCCGAACGCTCTGACCCGCTTCACGCAGGTCATGCCCAGTGACTACAAGCGCGTGCTCGAAGCCCAGGAAGAGGCCCTTGAGGAGGGCCTCGACGAGGACGAGGCAGCGCAGCGGATTATGGAGGTCCTCCATGGCTGACCCCAAGGGCTTTTTGAAGAACGGGCGTGAGGTCGCGACCCGTCGTCCCGTCGAGGAGCGGGTCAAGGACTGGCACGAGGTCTACCCGGGCAAGATCGGCAAGACCCTGCTCCCGATCATCAACACCCAGGCCTCGCGCTGCATGGACTGCGGCATCCCGTTCTGCCACCAGGGCTGCCCGCTCGGCAACATCATCCCCGAGTGGAACGACCTGGTCTGGCGCAACGACTGGGAGGGCGCCTCGGAGCGTCTGCACGCGACCAACAACTTCCCCGAGTTCACCGGTCGCCTCTGCCCGGCTCCGTGCGAGTCCGCCTGCGTGCTGGGCATCAACCAGCCGGCGGTGACGATCAAGAACATCGAGGTCTCGATCATCGACAAGGCCTGGGACGCGGGCCACGTCAAGCCGCAGCCGCCCGAGTGGCTCTCCGGCAAGGCGGTCGCCGTCATCGGGTCCGGACCCGCGGGCCTGGCCGCCGCTCAGCAGCTCACTCGCTCGGGCCACACCGTGGCCGTCTACGAGCGGGCCGACAAGATCGGTGGACTGCTGCGCTACGGGATCCCCGAGTTCAAGATGGAGAAGTCGCAGGTCGACCAGCGTCTGGCGCAGATGCGCCGCGAGGGCACGGTCTTCCGTCCCGGCGTCGACGTCGGCACCGACATCACCGGCGCGCAGCTCCAGGACCGCTACGACGCCATCGTGCTGGCCAACGGCTCGACCGTGGGCCGCGACCTGCCGGTCCCCGGGCGTGAGCTGAAGGGGATCCACCAGGCGATGGAATACCTGCCCCAGTCCAACCGCGCCTCGCTCGGCGAGGCCGTCGAGGACCAGATCCTGGCCGAGGGCAAGCACGTCGTCATCATCGGTGGCGGCGACACCGGTGCCGACTGCCTCGGCACCGCGATCCGCCAGGGTGCGGAGTCGATCACCCAGCTGGAGATCATGCCGCGGCCGCCGGAGGAGCGTCCCGATGCTCAGCCGTGGCCGACCTACCCGATGACCTACCGGGTCGCCTCCGCGCACGAGGAGGGTGGCGAGCGCGTCTACGCCGTCTCCACCAAGGAGTTCCTCGGCACCGAGGACGGCCACGTACGCGCCCTCAGGCTCGTCGAGGTCGAGTTCATCGACGGCAAGCTGACCGAGAAGGAGGGGACCGAGAAGGAGATCCCCGCCGACCTGGTCCTGCTGGCGATGGGCTTCATCGGCCCGGAGAAGGACGGTCTCCTCACCCAGCTGGGTGTCGAGTACGACGCGCGCGGCAACGTCGCCCGTGACGACTCCTTCGCCACCTCCGTCCCCGGCGTGTACGTCGCCGGCGACGCTGGTCGCGGGCAGTCGCTCATCGTGTGGGCGATCGCCGAGGGCCGTGCCGCCGCGGCCGCGGTCGACACCTTCCTCACCGGCTCGACCACCCTGCCGGCGCCGATCCGCCCGACGGACCGGCAGCTGATGGTCTGAGGCCGGCTGGCAGACAGCCAGGCCGATACATCGAGGCACAACGGCGTGCCGACCACTGGCCCGGCACCTCCCTCGCGGAGGTGCCGGGCCAGTCGGGTCTCAGCCAGTGGATCGTAGGATCCGACGAGGTTCGTACACACATGTGGCGAGGAGTTTGTGACACCTCTCCATTGACCCGGCGCTCTGGCATGAATGCTCGATGAACCTCGGAAAAGGGACGCCTCGCGGGTGCTGGTTTGAACGTTCCAGAGGGGTAGTCTGGGCTCCCGTGAGAAGAGCGAAGATCGTCTGCACCCTGGGACCGGCCGTCGGGACGGAGCGTCGCATCCGCGAGCTCGTCTACGCAGGCATGGACGTGGCCCGGATGAACATGAGCCATGGGTCCCACGACGACCACTCCAGCAATTACGCGCTGGTGCGGGAGGCGGCTGCGGCGAGCGGGCACAGCGTCGGCATCTTCGCCGACCTGCAAGGGCCCAAGATCCGCCTCGAACGCTTCGCGGAGGGCTCGGCGACCCTCCACCGGGGGCAGGCGTGGACCATCACCACCCGGGACGTCTCCGGCGACGACAAGATCTGCGGGACGACCTACAAGGGCCTTCCGGGTGACGTGAAGGTCGGCGACCCGATCCTCATCGACGACGGCAAGCTGCGGCTGCGGGTCACCGCGGTCGACGACACCGATGTCCACACCGAGGTGCTGGTCGGAGGTCCGGTCTCCAACAACAAGGGCATCAACCTGCCCGGTGTCGCCGTCTCCGTCCCGGCCCTGTCCGAGAAGGACGAGGAGGACCTCAGGTTCGCGCTCAGGCTCGGCGTCGACATGATCGCGCTCAGCTTCGTGCGCAACGCGAAGGACTACGAGGACGTCCGCAAGATCATGGACGAGGAGGGACGTGTCGTCCCGGTCATCGCCAAGATCGAGAAGCCGCAGGCGATCGACAACCTCGACGAGGTCATCGCGGCCTTCGACATGTTCATGGTCGCCCGTGGTGACCTCGGTGTGGAGTGCCCGCTCGAGGAGGTGCCGTTCCTGCAGAAGCGGATCATCGAGCTGGCCCGCCTCAACGCCAAGCCGGTCATCGTCGCCACCCAGATGCTCGACTCGATGATCTCCAACCCCGCGCCCACCCGGGCCGAGGCCAACGACGTCGCCAACGCGGTCCTCGACGGCGCCGACGCGGTGATGCTCTCGGCCGAGACGAGCGTGGGTGACTATCCGATCCACACCGTGGAGACCATGGCGCGCATCATCGCCGCCACCGAGCGTCACGCCTTCTCCCGCGACGGCTCCGCCGCCGCAGAGCTCAGCCGCATCGACTGGGACCCGCACACCCGCTCCGGCGTGATCGCCAAGGCCGCCGCGGAGGTCGCCGACCGTGTCGGCGCGAAGTATCTGGTGGCCTTCACCACCTCCGGCGACTCCGCCCGCCGCCTCTCCCGGCTGCGCGGCTCGATCCCGCTGCTCGCCTTCACCCCCTCCGACGCCGTACGCAGCCAGCTCGCGCTCAGCTGGGGCACCGAGACCTTCCGCACCGACGAGGTCGAGCACACCGACGAGATGGTCCGCCAGGTCGACGAGAACCTGCTCAAGCTCGGCCGTGTCGAGGAAGGCGAGTTCGTCGTCATCATCGCCGGCTCGCCTCCCGGCATCCCCGGCTCCACCAACGCCCTGCGGATCCACCGCATCGGCGACGCGATCAACGAGGTCGCGCCCGCCTACGAGCGCAAAGGCTAGGTCTTCGGGCCGATCAGTGCGTCGAGCGCCGCGACCGCGTCGCGGCGCGAGACGCTGATCGTCTTCCAGGAGGACTGGCGCCACGGGATGCCGACCAGGTCGAGCGCCCAGGTGCACAGGTCGCGGATGTCGTCGGAATGATTGACGAACTGCCAGCGTCCGTAGTCATAGCGCTTCTTCTGACCGCCTACGACGCGGGTCGCCCAGTTGTTCACGCGACATCCGTCGGAGTGGAAGAGCCCGCGTAGCAGAGGGCCGGGATGGGTCGACACGATCTTCTGCTGCCACGGCTCCAGGGTGATGCGGCGGGTGTGCTTGCGGCCTGGTCCGTGCTGCGGGAAGAGACAGGTCAGGTGCTGCCAGTTCAACTGAAGGTCGACGCAGCCGGACTTCTTGACGGTGAATACCTTCCCGCCTGGCCTGATCCGGCCGAGCAGGTCGACCACGTCGTCGATGATCCCGGGGTGGGCGAGGTCGCACGTGATGCGGAGGAAGGAGTAGCGCGCTGCTCTCGCGATGTAGCCGTCGCCGAGGTAGAAGCCGAGTAGCGCTGCGTACGCTTCCTCGTCGATCGGAAGGTCGTCGCACCGTGGGCAGGTGCCAGGTCCGGTGCCGGGCTCGCCGTCTCGCCACTCACGGATCGTCGAGCGGGCAACGCCCGTTGCGCGCGCCGCGGCGGACAGCGACTCGCCCCGATGAAGGAGCGCGAGTGCTTCGGCGCGGACCCGGGCTGCGTACATGCCCGCAGTCTGCGCTCGAGCACCGACATTTTCGTGGAACGTACGGACGAATTCTGTGCCCCGGGTCGGATTCGAACCGACACTGTATGTGGTTTGAGCACATCGTCTCTGCCGTTGGACTACCGGGGCGTGGCGGCCGGTCAAAACCTACATGAGTGTAGAGGGCAAGATCACGTCGGGACGGGCGTGACGATGCCCTAGTCTGTGCTCGTGACGGAGAGCAACCCCAACAGCACCCCGGAGACCCAGGCCCGACGTACGGTCGTCATCGCCGAGGACGAGGTCCTGATCCGGATGGACCTCAAGGAGATGCTCACCGAGGAGGGCTACCACGTCGTCGGTGAGGCCGGTGACGGCAAGGCCGCGATCGAGCTCGCCACCGAGCACCGACCCGACCTGGTGATCCTGGATGTGAAGATGCCGGTGCTCGACGGGATCGCGGCGGCAGAGGCGATCGCGCGCGACCGCATCGCCCCGGTCGTGATGCTGACCGCGTTCTCGCAGCGCGATCTGGTCGAACGCGCCCGCGACGCCGGTGCGATGGCCTACCTCGTCAAGCCGTTCAACATCTCCGACCTGGTGCCCGCGATCGAGCTCGCGGTGAGCCGCTTCCAAGAGCTGGCCCAGCTCGAGAAGGAGGTCGCCGGTCTGACCGACCGGCTGGAGACCCGCAAGGCGGTCGACCGGGCCAAGGGGATCCTGCAGGAGGGGCTCACCCTGAGCGAGCCCGAGGCGTTCCGGTGGATCCAGAAGACTGCGATGGACCTGCGGCTCTCGATGCGACAGGTCGCTGAGGGCGTCATCGAGCACGGCGTCAGCGGCCCGCAGGCCTGACTCGTCGCGCCGCCCCGTCGCTGGGTCGTGTAAACGTCACATCACAGATCGGTTGCGGTCTTCGCGGAGTCGCCAGACCCATATCCTTCCCGATCAAAGTCTGCCTAGACTGCCCCGGCGGATCCGGCTGACCAGCAACCCCACAGCTGGTGTCAGGGTCCGTCCTAGGACACACAGGTAGGAGTACCCACGTGCGCAAGCGGCTCTACAGAGTCCTGGTCGCGCTCATCGGTGCGCTGATGGTGCTGATGGTAGGAACCCCGGGAGCCGCACAGGCGACCGAGACCCCACCGCCAGACGCCACCGCGATCCAGGTGACGCTGCAGGACGAGGCCAACAAGGATGCCCAAGGCAATCCGAAGCCGATCGAGGGAGTGACCCTCGAGGTCACCAAGGACGGCGAGAAGGCCGGCGAAGGCGTCACCGACGCCAAGGGTGTGGCGATCATCGAGGTCGAGGAGCTCGGCAAGTACGTCGTGACCCTCGACGAGAAGACGCTCCCGTCGGGGACGGTCCTCGACGAGAACACCAAGAACGAGGCCACCGTCCAGGTGCGCTTCCAGGGCCCCAACAACCGGGCCATCTTCCCGATCGGGGTCACCGCCGGCGAACAGTCGAACTTCGGCAAGGACCTCGCCCAGAACCTGCGCGCGGGCATCGTGTTCGCCCTGGTCCTGTGTCTTGCCGCTCTCGGGTTCTCGCTGATCTTCGGCACCACCGGCCTGTCCAACTTCGCCCACGGTGAGCTGCTCACCTTCGGTGCGCTGATGGCCTGGACCTTCGACCAGCTCTTCAAGACCGGTGGTCTGGCCACGGTCTCGGTGATCCTCGCGGGCATCATCGCGGTCGTGCTCGGCGGCGTCGGCGGCTACGTGCAGGACAAGGTGCTGTGGGGTCCGCTGCGGCGACGCGGGACCGGTCTGATCGCGATGATGATCGTCTCCATCGGTCTCTCGATCTTCCTGCGTTACCTCTTCCAGTACTTCTACACCTCCTCGACGAGGTCGGTGTCGCAGTACTCCGGTCAGCAGCGCGAAACGCACTGGTACTACCTCGGTCTCGCGTTCGCCGACCGGGAGGCGATCACCGTCCTGATCTCGATCGTCACGATCACCGCGGTCTGCGTGTGGCTGGCGAAGAGCCGGATGGGCAAGGCGATGCGTGCGGTCTCCGACAACCCGGCGCTCGCCGCGTCCTCAGGTCTGCGAGTCGACGGCGTCATCACCAACGCCTGGGTGATCGGTGCTGCGCTGACGGCGCTCTCCGGTGTGCTCTACGCGCTCACGCTGCAGGTCAACGTCTTCATGGGGATGCGCATCCTCCTGGTCATCTTCGCCGCGGTCACCCTCGGCGGCCTCGGCACGATCTGGGGATCGCTGGTCGGCTCCTTGGTGATCGGGCTCGTTTACGAGCTCGGGCCGCTGTTCGGCGTACCCACGTCGATCAAGGAGGTCGGCCCGCTGCTGATCATGATCGTGATCTTGCTGGTGCGGCCCCAGGGCATCCTGGGTCGTAAAGAGCGGCTCGGGTAGGAGAGACCATGGATATTCTCGACATTCTCCGGGCAGCGCTGCAGCAGGCGCTGGGCCCCCAGGCGATCGTCTTCGTCCTGGCCGCCATCGGCCTCAACATCCATTTCGGCTACACCGGGCTGCTGAACTTCGGCCAGGCCGGATTCGTCGCCGCGGGTGCGTACGGCATGGCCGTCACGGTGGTCACCTTCGACGCGCCGTTCTGGCTCGGCCTCGTGATGGCGATCGTCGCCCCGCTCGTGCTGGCGGTGATCCTCGGTGTACCGACCCTGCGGCTGCGCGCCGACTACCTGGCCATCGTCACCATCGCCGCCGCGGAGGTGCTGCGGTTCATCTTCGGCGCGGTGGAGACCAAGGACACCTTCGGTGGGTCCAACGGCCTCAACGGCTACGCCAAGCCGTTCCAGGAGGCCAACCCGTTCAGCAGCGGGCTCGACCTGGGCATCGTCTCGTTCGGGCGCAACGACCTGTGGTCGCTGACCGTCGGCTGGGCTCTGGTCGCGCTGTGCTGCCTGCTGGTGTGGGCGCTCATGCGCAGCCCGTGGGGCCGCGTGCTCCGCTCGATCCGCGAGGACGAGGATGCGGTCCGCTCGCTGGGCAAGAACGTCTTCGCCTACAAGATGCAGGCGCTGGCGCTCGGTGGCGTCATCGGTGGCCTGGGCGGGGCGTTCCTGGCGCTCAAGCAGGCGTCCGTCGTCCCCAGCGACTACTCGACGCTGATGACCTTCTACGCCTTCGCGGCGCTGCTCCTCGGTGGAGCCGGCCGGGTGATGGGTCCGGTCATCGGTGCGTTCGTGTTCTGGTTCCTGATCGCGGGTCTGGGCTCGTTCTTCAGCCAGTCGGCCGGTGACGGCGGCTGGATCCCGACGGTGATCATGTCCGACACCCAGGCCAGCCTGATCCGCTACATCATGCTGGGTCTGGCCATCATGCTGCTGATGATCTTCCGACCTCAGGGGATCATCGGCGACCGTAGGGAGATCGCGATCGATGGACGCTGACATGACTGATCAGACCAACACGGAGACAACCCGTACGGGACCTGCGGGCCTCGTCGGCGTGGACACCGAGCCGGGTGCCAAGAAGCCCGACCCGATCCTGGTCGCGGACAAGATCACACGTACGTTCGGCGGGCTCACCGCCGTCGACGTCGACCACGTCGAGATCCAGCGGGGCGCGATCACCGCCCTGATCGGGCCGAACGGTGCCGGCAAGACGACGTTCTTCAACCTGTTGACCGGCTTCGACCAGCCGAACAGCGGTTCGTGGAGCCTGGAGGGCAAGTCGCTCAAGGGCGTCGCTCCCTACAAGGTCGCCCGTCTCGGGATGGTGCGCACCTTCCAGCTCACCAAGGTGCTGGCCAAGCTCACCGTCATCGAGAACATGCGTCTGGGCGCCACCGGCCAGAAGGGCGAGCGGTTCTGGGCTGCGCCGTTCAAGTTCCTGTGGGGCAAGCAGGAGGACGAGGTCACCGCGAAGGCGGACGAGCTGCTCGCCCGGTTCCTGCTCGACAAGAAGCGCGAGGACTTCGCGGGATCCCTCTCGGGTGGCCAGCGCAAGCTGCTGGAGATGGCTCGCGCGCTCATGGTCGACCCCGAGCTGGTCATGCTCGACGAGCCGATGGCGGGTGTGAACCCGGCCCTGAAGCAGTCTCTGCTCGGCCACGTGAAGTCGCTGCGTGACGAGGGCCGGACGGTCCTCTTCGTCGAGCACGACATGGACATGGTCCGTGACATCTCCGACTGGGTCATCGTGATGGCACAGGGGAAGATCGTCGCCGAGGGCACCCCGGAGTCGGTCATGGCCGACCAGCGGGTCATCGACGCCTATCTCGGGGCTCACCACGACACCGATCTGACCGAGCTCGACGAAGAGCGGCTCGAGGCCGAGGTCGAGGCCGAGATCGCCCACGAGGAGGACTCGAAGTGACATCCACCGATGCGGACAAGTTCCGCGAGGCACACCTGGCCGAGGCCGAGGGTGCGGTGCTCCGTGCCGACGGTCTGGTCGCCGGCTATCTCCCCGGTGTCAACATCCTCAACGACACCGACCTCTACTGCCAGCCCGGCGAGCTGGTCGGCATCATCGGCCCCAACGGTGCCGGCAAGTCCACGCTGCTGAAGGCGCTGTTCGGGCTGGTGAAGATCCACGAGGGTTCCGTGCGTCTCAATGGCGAGGACATCACCGGCAAACGGGCCGACGAGCTGGTCAGCCGCGGGATCGGTTTCGTCCCGCAGACCAACAACGTCTTCCCGAGCCTGACCATCGAGGAGAACCTTCAGATGGGCTGCTACCAGGCCCCGAAGAAGTTCACCGAGCGGTTCGACTTCGTCACCGGGATCTTCCCGGCCCTCGGCGAGCGCCGCAAGCAGCGGGCAGGCGGTCTTTCCGGCGGTGAGCGTCAGATGGTCGCGATGGGCCGGGCCCTGATGATGGAGCCGTCGGTCCTGCTGCTGGACGAGCCCTCCGCGGGACTCTCGCCGGTGATGCAGGACGAGGTCTTCGTCCAGACCCGCAAGATCAACAAGGCCGGTGTCTCGGTCGTGATGGTCGAGCAGAATGCCCGCCGGTGCCTGCAGATCTGCGACCGCGGCTACGTGCTCGACCAGGGCCGCAACGCCTACACGGGTGCTGGACGTGACCTGGCCGATGACCCGAAGGTGATCGAGCTCTACCTCGGCACCTTGGGTGCCAAGGAGGATTGAGTCCGTACGTCCTGAGATGGCCAGTGCCCCGGAGCAGCTGCTCCGGGGCACTTGCCGTCGGTCGTGCTCAGGCCACTGTGTGCGAGCGACGCTGGGAGCGGCGGGCGGCGAGCAGCTCGCCGACGGCGCTGGACTGCTTCGGGCTGCGGGACAGACGGGCGTGGTGGGGGAGCGCTCGGCCGAGGACGTTGAGCCGGGAGCGTACGACGGCGGTCGGCGCCACCCGCATGACCGCCTGAGCTCCGAGGCCCAGCCGGGCGAGGAACCGGTTGCCGTCGCGGCCGCCGGCGGACGCCGCTGCCGCGATCGTCCTGATCCCACGCTCCTCGGCGAAGCCGACGGCCGACTCCATCAGCATCCGGCCCACGCCGCGGCGGCGGAAGCTGGGAACGACGTGGGGGGCGAAGATCTGCACCGTCGGCTCCAGGTTGAGCGGACCGAAGGTCGTGGCACGTACGTAGACAGCGCCGACCGGCTCGCTGCCGCACTCGGCGACCAGCAGGCGTTGGTCGGCTGAGGACTCGGCGTCGCGGATGATGGTCTCCAGATCGCCCAGCTGCTCCTGGGAGTCGGCCATCCGCAGCGAGTCCTGCCAGATGCCCAGGAGGAAGAGCGCATCATCGGCTCGTGCCTCCCGCACCGTCACCGGCACCCTGCTCATCGAGTCGGTCCTCCATGGGCGCCGTGCGTACAGATCATCACAATTCCTCCACGATCGTGCCTGTTCCTGGCGGGAATCGGGTTCCCCGAGTGATCATGGGTCACCACGGCCCCGATGATACGGAGCCGATCATGGCGGCAACCCATGCAATGGTGCCATGGGGGAGATGTAACGGATTGGTGAAAAGAAATGTCCCTCGGGTGATTCACCTGCCGACCGTCTCTAATGTTTCTCCGCAAGGTCCGACGTGAGCCGGGCCGGCCCATACGAAAGAGGGACTACAGCAGTGAACTCATCATCCTCTACCTGGGTGAAGCTGACCGCAGGCGCCGGCGCCTTGGCACTCAGCTTCACCCTCGCCGCCTGCGGCGGCGAGACCGCATCCGAGGAGCCGGAGAAGAAGGCTGCCGCCAAGGGCGACGGCACTCTCACCATCGGGCAGCTCCTCCCGCAGACCGGCAGCCTCGCGTTCCTCGGCCCGCCCGAGTTCGCCGGCGTCAAGCTGGCGATCCAGGACATCAACGCCGCGGGCGGCGTGCTCGGCAAGGACGTCGTTCCGGTCCTCGCCGACTCCGGTGACACCACCTCCGCGATCGCTCCGACCGAGGCGGACAAGCTCCTCTCCGCCAAGTCCGACGTCATCATCGGCACTGCGTCCTCGGGCGTGTCGATGACCGTGATCGACAAGATCATGTCGGCCGGCACGGTGATGTTCTCGCCGGCCAACACCTCGACCGAGTTCGACGAGGGCGACTACTCCAAGCCCGACCTCTACTTCCGCACGGCTCCGTCCGACATCCTGCAGGGTGCCGTCATGGCCAACCTGCTGCTCGAGGACAAGCGCACCAACGTGGCGATCCTGGCCCGCCAGGACGCCTACGGTGAGACGCTGGCCGAGGAGGTCAAGGCCAACCTCGAGGGCGCCGGATCCAAGGTCGCGACCACGGCGTTCTACTCCGAGGACGCTTCCTCCTACAGCGCTCAGATCAACGAGATCGCCGGCTCGGGCGCCGACGCGGTCGTCGTGATCGCCTTCGAGGAGACCAAGAAGCTGATCCCTCAGCTGATCTCCGCGGGCGTGGGCCCGGCGAAGCTGCCGACCTACTTCGTCGACGGCAACCTGTCGGACTACTCCGCTGACTTCGGCAAGGGCGAGCTCACGGGCGTCAAGGGCACCCTTCCGGGCGCCGAGACCGCCGGCGACTTCAAGGAGCAGCTGCTCAAGGTCGACCCGAAGCTGAAGGACTACTCCTACTCGGCCGAGTCCTACGACGCCACGATCGTCTCTGCACTGGCGGCGATCAAGGCCGAGAGCGACGCCGGTGAGGCCATCGCCGAGGAGATCGTCGACATCACCTCCGGTGGTGAGAAGTGCGAGACGTACACCGACTGCGTCAAGCTCCTCGAGGACGGCAAGGACATCGACTACGACGGCAAGTCCGGCCCGATCGAGCTCGGCGAGACCGGTAGCCCGACGGCGGCGTCCATCGGTATCTACCAGTACAACGACAAGGGCACCTACGCCCCGGTCAAGTTCATCGCTGGCGAAGTCTGAGCCTGTGACCCTGCGGCGAAGTCGCAGGGTCACACGCGAAGAGATCGAGCGAGCGTGCGGCTGAGCCTGCGAAGCCGCAACTGCGTGTCGAGATCCGGTCTCTGAGCAAGCCCGACCACGAAGTGCCCCGGAGCCACACAGCTTCGGGGCACTTCGCTGCGTACGTCCGCTACTTCGCGAACCGCTCCCCGTCGACGAGCGCGCAGGTGATCCGCGAGGTGCAGACCCGCTTGCCGCGCTCGTCGGTGATCACGACCTCGTAGGACGCCGAGGTGCGCCCGAGATGGATCGCGGTCGCGGTGCCGGTGACGATGCCCGAGGTGGCCGAGCGATGGTGGGTGGCGTTGATGTCGACGCCGACCGCGATCTTGCCCATGGTCGCGGCGTGCATGCCGGACCCGGTCGAGCCGAGCGTCTCGGCGAGCGCGATCGAGGCGCCGCCGTGGAGCAGGCCGTAGGGCTGGGTGTTTCCTTCGACCGGCATGGTCCCGACGACCTTGTCGGCCGAGATCTCGAGGATCTTGACACCCATCTTGTCGTTGAGTCCGCCCATGCCGTGGGGGAGCGAGGCGAAGAATGCCTCACCTGCAGTCTGGTCAGCGGTCGATGCATCCGTCATAGATGCATGTTCGCACGTACGCGATCGCGCTGTTGTCGGTGGTCGTGGATAGAGTCGGACCGTGGCTGACGTGACGCGCGACCGACTGCTCCTGCTCGATGGACACTCGCTGGCCTACCGGGCCTTCTTCGCCCTGCCGGTGGAGAACTTCTCGACCGTCACGGGGCAGCACACCAATGCCGTCTACGGCTTCACCTCGATGCTGGTCAACGTGCTGCGCGACGAGACCCCGACGCATGTCGCGGTCGCCTTCGACCTGTCGCGGCAGACCTTCCGGCTGGAGGAATACTCGGAATACAAGGCCAAGCGCAACAAGACGCCCGACGAGTTCAAGTCCCAGCTGCCGCTGATCCAGCGACTGCTCGACGCGCTGCACATCCGCCACCTGTCGCTGGCGGGCTACGAGGCCGACGACATCATCGCGACCCTGGTCACCCAAGGGCTGGAGGCCGGGATGGAGGTGCTGATCCTCACCGGTGACCGCGACTCGCTGCAGCTGGTCACGGAGTCCTCGACGGTTCTCTACCCGATGCGTGGTGTCTCCGACCTGGCCCGGATGACGCCGGAGTCCGTGGAGGCGAAATACGGCGTCCCGCCGCACCGTTATCCCGAGATCGCCGCGCTGGTGGGGGAGGACTCCGACAACCTGCCCGGCATCCCGGGCGTCGGCCCGAAGACGGCCGCGAAGTGGATCAACACCTACGACGGCCTCGACAACGTGATCACCCACGCCGACCAGATCAAGGGCAAGGCCGGCGACAACCTGCGCGCCCACCTCGGTGACGTGATGCGCAACCGGCGGCTCAACGCGCTGGTGCGAGACCTCCCCCTGGAGGTCGGCCCGAAGGATCTCGGACGGGTCGAGTGGGACCGCGCGGCTGCGCTGGAGCTTCTCGACGAGCTCGAGTTCCGCGGCGAGATCCGCACCCGGATCACCGATGTGCTCGCTCCCGAGGACGACGTCCCGGTCGACGAGAGCGGGTTCGCGCTGGAGGGCGAGACCTTGGCGCCCGGCGCCGTCGCGGCCTACCTCGGCGAGCTCGGCACCACGCCTGTCGGGGTGCATGTGCGCGGGACCTGGGGTTCCGGCACCGGCCGGGTGGACGGGTTCGGCTTCGCGACGCAGGAGCGGGCTGCGTACGTCGGGGTGGACGGGTTGACGCCCGAGGACGAGGCGGCGCTGGCCGGCTGGCTCGCCGATGCCTCGAAGCCGAAGATCCTGCACGACGCCAAGGGCCCGCTGCTGGCGATCGACGCCCATGGCTGGACCTTGGGCGGGCTGGTCACCGACACGGCGCTCTCGGCCTACATCGTGGCGCCCGACCAGCGCTCTTACGACCTCGCCGACCTGACGCTGCGCTACCTCAAGCGTGAGCTCAAGCAGGAGGACGACGGCGGCCAGGAGTCGCTCTTCGGCGACGAGGAGGTCGGTGGCGACGGTGTGGCCAGGACCTCGATGCTCTACGCCCGGGCGGTGATCGATCTCGCCGTCGAGCTCGACTCGGCTGTCGAGGCCGCCGGCGGACACCGCCTGCTCTCCGAGGTGGAGCTTCCGCTGCTGCATCTGCTGGCGCGGATGGAGCAGACCGGCATCGCGGTCGACACCGAGCACCTCGACGCCTTGGAGCGACACTTCGCCGGCCAGATGAAGCAGGCCGCCGACGAGGCCTACGGCGTGATCGGGAAGGAGATCAACCTCGGCTCGCCCAAGCAGCTGCAGGTGGTGCTCTTCGACGAGCTCGACATGCCGAAGACGAAGCGCACCAAGACCGGCTGGACCACCGACGCCGACGCGCTCCAGCAGCTCTATGTGAAGACCGAGCACCCGTTCCTGATCGCCCTGCTGCGCCACCGCGACGTCACCCGGCTGCGGGTCACCATCGAGGGCTTGCTGAAGACCGTGCAGGATGACGGCCGGATCCACACCACCTTCAACCAGACCATCGCGGCCACCGGGCGGCTCTCCTCGACCGAGCCGAACCTGCAGAACATCCCGGTGCGCACCGAGGAGGGTCGCGGGATCCGCAAGGGCTTCGTCGTCGGCGACGGCTTCGAGTCGCTGATGACGGCCGACTACTCGCAGATCGAGATGCGGATCATGGCGCACCTCTCCGAGGACGAGCTGCTGATCGAGGCGTTCCGCTCCGGGCGCGACTTCCACTCGATCACCGCCGCTCGGGTCTTCGGCGTCGATCCCGACGCGGTCTCGGTGGAGCAGCGCGCCAAGATCAAGGCGATGAACTATGGGCTGGCCTACGGCCTGTCCGCCTTCGGTCTCTCCCAGCAGCTCGGCATCGAGCCGAGCGAGGCGCGGGGGCTGATGGAGGAATACTTCGAGACCTTCGGTGGTATCCGCGACTACCTGCGCAGCCTGGTCGAGGAGGCCCGCCGCACGGGCTACACCGAGACCATCATGGGCCGTCGCCGCTACCTCCCCGACCTGCTCTCCGACAACCGCCAACGGCGCGAGACCGCGGAGCGGATGGCGCTCAACGCTCCCATCCAAGGCTCCGCCGCCGACCTGATCAAGGTCGCCATGCTGCGGGTCCAGGCCGCCATCGACGAGGCCGGCCTCTCCTCCCGGATGCTCCTCCAGGTCCACGACGAGCTCGTCTTCGAGGTCGCACCAGGTGAGCGGGAGCAGCTGGAGACACTCGTACGTGCCCAGATGGGCTCCGCCGCCGACCTCAACGTCCCGCTCGACGTCTCCGTCGGCACCGGCCTCTCCTGGCACGAAGCCGCCCACTGACTCGCCGAGACGTCAGCCGCGTCGGCCGAGGGGTCACTGACGTCGGCCCAGACGTCAGGGGTGTCGGCCGAAACGGCAACTGTGGCGTACGGAACTGACGTCTCGGCCGGCGTAACTGACGTCTCGGCCGACCTAGCTGACGTCTCGGCCGACCTAGCTGACGCCTCGGCGTGAGTCAGTCGGTGGGGGCGGCGGTGGTGATGTCGTTCTCGCTGGCCCAGGTGCCGAGGTCGCGCTTGTCGATGGCGGCGGCCATCAGGTCGGGGAAGAGGTCGGGGGTGCAGGCGAAGGCGGGGATGCCGAGGTCGGCGAGTGCGGCGGCATGGCCGGCGTCGTAGCTCGGGGCGCCGGAGTCGCTGAGGGCGAGGAGCGCGACCATGGTGGCGCCGGAGTCGGTGATCTCGCGGGAACGTCGCAGCATCTCCTCGCGGATCCCTCCCTCGTAGAGGTCGCTGATCAGGACCAGCACCGTCTCCTCGGGCTGCTCGATGAGGCTCTGGCAGTAGGCGAGGGCGCGGTTGATGTCGGTGCCGCCGCCGAGCTGTACGCCGAAGAGGACGTCCACGGGGTCGTCGAGATCCTCAGTCAGGTCGACGATCTCGGTGTCGAAGGCGACCAGCTTGGTCTCGACCGAGCGCAGCGAGGCGAGGACGGCACCGAAGACGCTGGAGTAGACGACCGATTCGGCCATCGAGCCGGACTGGTCGATACACAAGATGATGCGCCGTTGAGTCTGCTGGGTCTTGCGGGCGTGGCCGACGAGGCGCTCGGGGACGACCGTGCGGTGCTCAGGCAGGTAGTGCTTGAGGTTGGCGGCGATCGTACGTCCCCAGTCGATGTCCGCGGGCCGCGGACGACGGGTGCGCGCGGCCCGGTTGAGGGCACCGGTGACCGCCTGCACCGTCTGGGAACGGAGCCGGGACTCGAGCTCGTCGGTGACGGTGCGTACGACGGCCCGGGCCGACTCGCGGCTGTGCTCGGGGATCACCCGGCCGAGGCCGATCAGGGTGGAGACGAGGTGGATGTCGGGCTGGACCGAGTCCAGCATCTCGGGCTCGGTGAGGAGCTGGTGGAGACCCAGGCGGTCCATCGCGTCGCCCTGCATCACCTTCACGACCGAGGTGGGGAAGTAGGTGCGGATGTCGCCGAGCCACCGCGCGACCCGGGGAGCCGACCCGCCGAGACCCGCGCTGCGGCCCTTCGGCTGCTCGCCGTAGAGCTGCTCGAGCGCCTCGTCGCGGGCACGGTCCTCGGCGGTCAGCGACACGGGCGCTCCGCCGGTCCCGGGGCTCAGGGACTCCTCGGCGTCTCCGCCGAGCACCAGACGCCAGCGGGTGAGACGGTCGCGTTCGGGGGTCATGCGGGCTCCAGCTGTAGCAGGTCGGCGACCCGCGCGGCCGCGGGCAGCGCGAGGTCGAGATCGAGGGTGGCGGTGTGATGGAGGTCGGCCGCCGCGTCGAGGTTGCGAACGCGGCCACCGATCTGACGGCGCTCGGGTGACTGGAAGCGGGAGAAGGTGCGCCGCAGCAGCGGCAGCAGGTCCTCGAAGGTGGTCTCCGCGACTCCGGCGACCCACTCGTCGAGGAGGCGGAGAAGCTCGACCTCATGGAGCAGGAGCAGTGCCTCGCCTTCGAGCAGCCCGTCCACCCAGGCCGCGGCGTGCTCCGGCGAGGTGCCGCGGGAGAGCTGACGGCTGAGCCGCGCGGAGACGGTCTCGATGTCCACCTGCTCGGAGTCGAGGAGGATGCGATTGACCCGTCCCGCGACCAACCCGTGGACCTGGTCGTCGGCGGCGAGCGCGACGAGTGCCTGCTCCCAGGTCGCCACCCATGCCGGAGCCGAGGAGCCGGCGGGCGCCTCGCCGACCAGAGATACGCCGCGGTGAGCGGCGTCGAGCGCGCCCTTCATGGCCGCGGCCGCGTCGTCGTCGAGCGAGGTGCAGGCGGCCCGCAGCCCGGCGGCGGCGCGGAGGACCACGGTGTGGAGCACGTCGGCGACCACGCCGGTGTCCGAACCGCGTACGTCCCCGTACCGCTGGGTCCGCGCCAGAGGCTCGACCGCCCGGAGCAGGGAGAGGGTGTCGTGCTGGTGGGCGGTGCGCTCGGCGAGTGCCGTGATCGCGGCCTCGAGCCCGGCGGGGAGGTCGGCGACCAGCGCCTGGTCGATGAGCTCGGCCAGCGTGCCGAGGTCGTCGGCCTGGGCCGCCCGCTCGGCGACGAGCCCCTCGGCCGCGGCGACCACGGTGGTGCCGTAGAGGCCGGCCTCGACCAGGCGTACGGCGAACTCCGGCTGCCACTCGAGCGTCCAGGCCTCCTTGAAGGTGCCCCTGGTGCCACCCCGATCGGCCTCGGTGGCCCAGTCGATGCCGAGCAGCCGTAGCCGGTGGAGCAGCAGCGACCGTTCGCGCTGGGCCTCGCGGCGAAGGTCGAGCACCACAGTGGTCTCGGCGGCGGACGGCTTGAGGCGGAGCCGCTTCTGCTGGCGGGCGAGATCCTGGGCGAGCGGCACCAGGGGCGCCGACTCGGGCACCTGGCCGAGCTCCTCGCCGACCACCAGCGTGCGATTCACCAGCGCGAGCGGCAGCCGCGACCCCTCGCACAGCACCGTGACGGTCGCGTCCTCGAGCTCCTCGAGCCCGGGTGAGGGGCGGCCCCGGACGGCGGCGAGCGCCTCGGCGAGGCGTACGGCCTCCACGACCGTCGCCGGAGCCGCGGACAGTCCTTCGGCGCGGAGCACCCGGGCGACCCGGGTAAGCCAGCCGGGCACGACATCGGCCGGGGTGCCGGCGTGCCAGTGGGCGTAGAGGTGCTGATACCAGCCCGGGGAGGTGACGCCGGCACCGTAGCCGGAGTCGGTGGCGAGACGGCCGGCGGTCCAGGGTGCCCAGGTGGCGGTGACCTTGATCTTCGGGAGTCCCTTGAGCAGGGCGGTGTCGTCGGCGACCTTGGGCCAGGCGGACGGGTGCAGCATCGGGGCGTGGTAGGCGCCGCAGACCATCGCGACCCGCTCGCGGCCCTCGCGTCTCGCCGCGCGCAGCACCTTGCGCATGGACGCCTCGCGCTGCTCGTTCTCGAGATCGGCGGGGTCCTCCGTGCGGATCTCCGCCATCGCCTCGCGGATCGCGGTGAACCGGCCCAGCGACGACTCGGCTCGGTGCTCGACGGCGTCCTCCCAGAACCGCTCGGGGTCGTCGTAGCCGGCCGCCCGGGCGAGCCGGGAGATCGGGTCGGACCCGGACGGGCGAGGCTCGGGCCGCTCGTCGGCCGCTTCCGCGGAGGGCGCGGCCGGGGCCAGGAAATGGGTCGCCGGAAGGTCCGCGAAGCGGACGTCGACGCGGTGCTCGAGCGCCCAGCGCATCGCGACCCACTCCGGGGAGAAGAACGCGAACGGGTAGAACGCCGAGCGCCGCGGCTCCTCGACCGCATAGACCAGCGCCGCGACCGGCGGGACCAGCTCCGGGTCGCCGGCCAGCTCCAGCAGCGCGTCGAGCTCCGGTGGCCCCTCGATCACGACCAGGTCGGGGGAGAGCTCCTCGAGTGCCGCCGCGACCGACCGGGCGGAGCCCGGCCCATGGTGGCGTACGCCCAGGATCTCGAAGGCGCAGCTGCGCTCGGTCACACCAGCTCCCGGCAGGCGCGGTAGAGATCGGCCCAGCTCGGCCGGTCGCGGACCACGGTGTCGAGGTATTCCTGCCACACGATCCTGTCCTGCACCGGGTCCTTCACGACCGCGCCGACCAGCCCGGCCGCGACGTCGTCGGCCCGCACCACGCCGTCGCCGAAGTGGGCGGCGAGCGCTACGCCGTTGGTCATCACCGAGATCGCCTCGGCGGTCGAGAGGGTGGCGGAGGGCGACTTCACCGACGTACGTCCGTCGGCGGTGACGCCCGATCGGAGCTCGCGGAAGATGGTGACCACGCGCTCGATCTCGGCCAGCCGGCTCAGGTCGGCGGGCAGCGAGAGCGAGGCCCCGAGCTGTTCGACGCGGGTCCGCACGATCGACACCTCGTCGTCGAGCGTGTCCGGCAGCGGCAGCACGACGGTGTTGAAGCGCCGCTTGAGCGCGGAGGAGAGATCGTTGACGCCCTTGTCGCGGTTGTTGGCGGTCGCGATGACGTTGAACCCCTGTCGCGCCTGCACCTCGTCGTCGAGCTCGGGAACCGGCAGCGTCTTCTCCGAGAGGATCGAGATGAGACCGTCCTGGACGTCGGCGGGGATGCGGGTCAGCTCCTCGATGCGTACGAGCGCCCCGGTCTCCATCGCCCGCATCACCGGGCTCGGCACCAACGCATCCCGCGAGGGGCCCTCGGCGAGCAGTCGGGCGTAGTTCCAGCCGTAGCGCAGCGACTCCTCCGGCGTCCCGGCGGTGCCCTGGACCACGAGCGTCGAGTCGCCCGAGATCGCGGCGGCCAGGTGCTCGCCCACCCAGGTCTTGGCCGTGCCGGGCACGCCGAGCAGCAGCAGCGCACGGTCGGTCGCCAGGGAGGCGACCGCGATCTCCATGAGACGGCGGGCGCCGACGTACTTCGCGCTGATCGCCGTGCCGTCGGGCAGCTCGCCGCCGAGGAGGTAGGTGGTCACGGCCCAGGGGGAGAGTCGCCACTGCGGCGGGCGCGGCCGACCGGTCTCGGCATCGTGGGCGGCCAGAGCGGTGAGCTCGGCGGCGTAGGCGTCCTCGGCGTGGGCGCGAAGAATGTCGGTCACTGGAAGGCCTCCGTGATGGCGTGGACGAGGGAGAGGTGCTGGATGAGCTGGTTGCGCTGCTTGGCGAGCGAGTCGGGCAGTCGGTGCAGGTCGGGCACGATCTCGGGCGGCATCCGTGCGGCCAGGATGGCGACCGACCTGGTGAGCTCCCGTTCTCGGCTCGAGAGAAGGTCCAGGATCGTACGGCTGAAGTCGAGGCTCCACGGGCCGGGAACGGTGCCGAGCCGGGCCGAGATGGTCGCCCCGTCTGATCCCGTGCCCGATCCGGCGCCAGTGAGGATCTGACGCAGCACGATCGCTTCCCGGTCGGCGCTCGGCACGATCTCGAGAAGCTCACCGCGGTGGACGTCATCGACCAGCGCGCGAGCCCAGGCGGGGTCGCGGCGGGCGATGACGGCGCTGATGATGCCGGCGCGGGCGTCGGGGTCGGTGATCATCGCCCAGGTCGCGTCGGGGTCGCGGCCGGCGGCGTCGGTCCAGACCTCGAGCGGGGCGCCCGCAGCGAGCTGTCGGAGCCAGTGGCCGCGCTGGGAGCGGCCCTTCGGGGCCTTGTCGAGCCCGTCGCGCGTGGCGGCGGCGTCGGCCTCGGTGGGCGGCTCGATGTGAAGCGTCTTGCGCACGATCCCGGTCCTGCTGATGAGCGGGCCGAGCAGCGCGGCGAGCCGCTGCCCGCGTGCCGAGGCAGGCAGGGCATCGAGCAGATGCCGGGCGGAGAGGCGTACGTCCGCGGCCCGGTCGTCGAGGGCGCGTTCCAGGAACTGCTCGTCCTCGAGGCTCAGGCCGGTGCGGAGCGTCCTGATCAGCGTCGCGCGGTCGGCGGCCTTCTCGCTCGCCCAGACGGACTCGAGCCGTTCGCGTGCGGCGGCCGGATTGACGGCGCGCAGCCGGGTCAGCATCTCGGCCCGGGCCGCGGTCGGCTCGTGGGCCCAGGCCGCGTCGTCGAGGGATGCCTCACTTGCACGAGCGGCCTGCGCCGAGGCGATCATCGGACGCCACCGGCGCCTGTTGGCCACCAGCCACGCGCCGCGCGCGTCCGCCGCCGTCAGCGCGTCCCGGTGCAGCTCCGGTCGGGTCAGCGCTTGGTCGAGAAGCCGGGGGAGCAGTCGGTGCGGCACCCGGTAGCCGGCCGCGTTCGCGCAGGCCAGCCAATGACCGAGGAGATCGCCCCGCAGGTCCGCACCGCCGGGGGTCTGGTTGAGCACCAGCTCCAGCAGCTGTATGCCACCAGCCGGCGCGACCGGCAGCCGATCGGTCTGGGCCGCCGCCGGTGCGGACCCGGTGCGAAGCGGCCGCCCCGAGCGCACCATCGCTCCGCCGAGCGCCGCCGCGTCGAGCAGCGCGGTCTGTGCCGAAGCTCCGCGCCGATCCGGCATCGGCACCGTCTCAGGTGCCGGGGGTGCTCCGCGCCGGGCCGAGCCGAGCACCGCGGTCGCAGCGACCGCGTCCCACCACTCCTCGATCGTGGTCACAGCGCCACCAGCTCCCCGTCGTCGGATCCGTCCTCGGCGCTCACCACGGTGAGCACCCGCAGCCCGCCGTCCTCGATCTCGCCGAACGCGGTCACCGGGTGGCCGCCGGTCAGCGCCAGCAGGCGCCACCAGGTCCCCGGCTCACCGAGCAGCGGCACCTGGTGACCGGCATCGTCGACGACGAACGGCGGCTCGTCACCCTCCGGCACGGATGCGGCGACGCGGACCACGACCGGCGCCCGGTCCGCCCACGGGTTGTCCGCCCGGATCGCCGCGAGCGCCGCTCGGGCGCCGGCGAGATCGGTCGCGCTGCCGAGGTCGGAGGCGGCGGGAAGCGTTGTCGGCTCGGAGGCCAGCACGACCCGGCGTGGGGCGTGCCCGGGATAGAGCCCGACCGACGCCTCCAGCCGGGCACCGGCCAGCCGGGCGATCGGCAGCGGGTTGCCGCCCGCGGCGAAGTCGAGCAGGAGCGCGGTCTCGCCCGAGTCGGAGCGCAGCCACGTCCGCTGCTCGATCAGGTTGCCCCGTTCGTCGCGATGCGCCCCCAGCACGGTCCACACGTCGGCGTGCACCCCGGCCTCCAGGACCTGGGCGCTCGGCACCGCCCAGCCGATCACCACCCGCAGATCGCCCTGGGTGTCGGTGTCGAGCGAGTCCCACGACCGCCAGGCCTGGGCGGCGGTCCACCAACGGCCCATCTCGATCAGCAGATGCTCGGCCCAGTCCTCACGCCGGTTGACCGCGGCCGCCATCTCCCGGACCCGCTCGCCGAGGCCGGGCAGCTGCGCGTCGACCAGCCGGGAGGCGGCCGCGTCCCACCAGGTCCACGGCTGCGTCTTCGCGGTCGCGAGCCCGCCGCGTACGAGATCCTCCAGCCACAGCACCAGGTCCTCGACGCCGCCGTCCATCAGTGCGCGACGCTCCGCGGCCCGTCTCGCCTGGGCTGCCCTGTCCACTGGCTTGGCCGGTGCCGAGGCACGCTCGGCGGCGCCCGCGGCACGAGCGGCACGCTGGGAGGCCCACTCCGAGGCGTACGCCTCCGGCTCGTCGGCCTCACCCACCTGCGCCCCGGCCCACAGCAACAGCAGCGCGGTGGCGTGCTTGCACGGGAACTTCCGTGACGGGCACGAGCACTTGTAGGCGGGGCCGGTGAGGTCGACGCTCACCTGGTATGGGGTCTTGCCCGAGCCCTGGCACTTGCCCCAGACGAGCACGTCGGTGGCGCCGGTCTCCGACCAGGGGCCGGGGACGGCGAGCTTGCGGGCGGCGTTGAGCGACCCGGCGTCCGGGGCCGTTTTCTCCACGGCGTCGATTGACCAGCGAGGCATGATGCGCACATCTAAGCCTGCCGCACCGACAGTTTGGTGAAAACGCAGATCAGCGGCGGTCGGCGCTCTGGCCGAGACGCCAGAAGGTGACCGTCAGGAGGACGGCGGCGAGGACGGCGTCGACACCGAGGACGGCCCAGACGAGGCCCTCGACGCTGGTCTGCGCGGCGCCGAGGACGAGGACGGCGACGACGGCGATCCAGAGAAGGTACGCCGAGAGCCGGCTGCGCCGGGCCAGGACCGAGTAGACCAGCAGTTGGAGGACGGAGAGCACCATGCCGAGGATCGCGAAGACCCACAGCAGCTCCTCGACCTCGGCGTACTTGTCGCCGCCGATGAAGATCATCGCGAGCCACGACAGCAGCCAGGCGCCGGCGATCGCGCAGATGCCCAGCCCGCCGACGAGAGCCAGCGACTTGAGCAGCGCGGAGCGGCGGCTGGCCTCGGCAGACATCGATGGGAACGCGATGATCACCACGAACTGCGGCAGGAACAGCACGGCCTTGGTGAGGATCAGGCCACCTGCGTACAGACCGGACACATGGTCGGAGAGCACGTTGCGGGCGATCAGGATGTCGACGTTGGAGAGGGCGAAGAAGCCCAGGAGCGCGAACGAGCCGTGCAGCATCTCGATGACGACAGGCTTCATCGGGCCGACGGTCTCGGACGTCGTACGTCGCCGCAGCACCCACCACCCGACGACCGCCGGCGCGAACTGGGCCAACGCGACGCCGGCCATGGCGGCACCCTCGGTGGGACGGATCAGCATCGCCGCGGTGGCCACCACGACCCGGGGGATGCCGAGGGCCAGATAGACCATCGCCAGGCTCAGCCAGCGCCGCTCGCCCTGCAGCACCCCGGACTGGCCGCCCATCACCGTCAGGGGCACCGCACACACCGCGACCAGCAGCGCAGGATAGATCGAGTCCAGTCGCAGCACCCGCCAGACCAGGGGAGAGGCCGCGAGCATCACGATCCCGACCACGATCGCTGCCCGATAGGTCGCGCGCAGCACGGTGCGCTCGAGGCCGCGGGCGTCCTCGGCCGGTGCCTCGGCAACCCGGCGCGCTGCGGTCGCCTGCATCCCGAGCTGGATCACCCCGACCACGAGCAGCAACGACATCATCGCGGACACGCCGCCGTACTGAGCCGGCCCGAGGATCCTGGCAGCGATGATCTGGAAGCCGTAGGTGGCGACGTTGGTGACCATGATGCAGACCGCGAGGAAACCGCTGCTGCGGATGAGCGCGGACAGCCTGCGCCGGCGGGCGCTGGTCGGGCTGGCGGTCATCGTGGGCACCTGGAAAGCCTAGGGTGCCGCTAGCCACATGCCGGCACCGGCATCCGCCCAGCTTTGAAACTCGATCGCCACAAGTGACGTCTCGGCCGACGGGCGCGACGTCTCGGCTGGGTAGGGTGGCCGCGTGAGGGAGCGGGTGGTGCCTACCGTGTGGGCGGGCGTGCTCGCGGTGCTCATGCTCGGCCCGGCGCTGGGGTCGGGGTTCGTGCTCAGCTACGACATGGTGTGGGTGCCCGACCTCACGCTGACGCGCGACGTGCTCGGGCTCGGGTCGGGGCTTCCTCGGGCGGTGCCCTCGGACGCGGTGGTCGCGGTGCTGGACGAGATCGTGCCCGGGCTGGTGCTGCAGAAGCTCGTCCTCGTCGGGGCGCTGGTGATGGCCGGGGCCGGCGCCGCCGAGCTGGTCCGGGCCCGCTCGCTCGCCGCGCGGCTGGCGGCGGTGAGCCTGACGGTCTGGAGCCCGTACGTCGCCGAGCGTCTGTGGATGGGCCACTGGCCGATGCTGCTGGCCTATGCCGCGGTGCCCTGGCTCGTGGTCGCCGGCCGCCGGTGGGCGGGGGAGACGAGCCCGGACGAGCACCGTCCCGCCGGGCAGGGTCCCGTGTGGATGCTGCCCGTCCTCATCGTCGGGAGCCTGAGCGCGAGCGCGGGCATCGTCTCGGCTGCCGTGCTGCTCGCCACCGGCCTGCGTCGCGGCCGGCGGCCGGTCCTGCTGGCCGCCGCGGTGGCGGCGGTCAACGCTCCCTGGCTCGTTGCAGGACTGACCCACACCGCGGAGGCCGCCTCGGCCACCGGGTTCGAGGTCTTCGCGCTGCGCGGGGACGCCCTGCCCGCTCCGCTGGCGGCGCTCACGCTCGGCGGGATCTGGAACACCTCCGTCGTCCCGGCGAGCCGCGAGGGCTGGCTGGCGTGGGTGGCGCTGGCGCTCCTGGCGGCAACGGTCGCTGCCGGCGCCAGGAGATGGTGGACCTCCGACACTCAGCGGGTCCGGATCCTGGGGCTGTGGGTCGCCGGCCTGGCGATCGCGGTCGCCGGCTGGGCGGCACCGGAGGCGCTCGACACCCTCGCCCAGGACCTACCCGGCCTGGCGCTGTTCCGTGACAGCAGTCGCCTGCTTCCGTTGTGCCTGCCGCTGCTCGTCATGACCGTGGCCGCGGGCGTCGACGCGCTCGGCGAGAGGCTCCGGGGGACCGCGCCGCGATGGGCGGCGGCCGTCGTGGTCACCCTGGCGCCGATCGCCGTTCTCCCCGACGCCGCCTGGGGCCTGGCCGGCGGGATCGGCGCGGCCGACTATCCGCCCTCCTGGCAGCGGGTCGGCGCGGCGCTGGCCGACGAGACGGCGCCCGGCGACGTACTGGTGCTGCCCTGGTCCGCCTACCGCGCCCCGTCGTGGAACGACGGCCGTCCGGTGCTCGACCCGATACCTCGCCTGCTGCCCCGTCCCAGCGTCACCAACGGCGACCTCGTCGTCGGCGACACGACGATCCCGGGTGAGGACCCACGTGGAGCCGGGGTCGCCGAGGCACTCGCCGAGCCGGAACCCAAGGCGCGGGCGAGCGCGCTGAGGCGTCTGGGCATCTCGTACGCCGTCACCGACCGCACCGCGGGGGAGTCACCCCGTCTGGCCGGCGAGGTCGTCTTCGTCGACGGCGGCCTGCTCCTGCAGCGCCTGCCCCAGGAAGGGGACGCGGTGACGAGCTGCTCGATCGGCCCGGCAGCCCTGGTGGCAGTGATCGGTGGGTGGGCGGCGTACGTCCTGATATGGCTCGTCGCCACAACGTCAACAATTCTGCTACTGATCAGTATGGTCCGCCGGCTGGCTGCTACTGTTCGCGGCTAGGAGAGGGAGGTCACACCAACATGGGCAACATCATTGCCATCGTCGCCAGCATTCTTGTGGGCGGTGGAGTCGCCGCAGCGACTGTCGTCGGAGTTGTCAGCAGCAGCACGAACAGCACCGTCGAGAATCCTCCGAGCGTCTCTGAGTCGACGGTTCAGTACGGCACCGACAACTGAATCACGACAATCTGAAAGGGCCCGGCGGTGATCCGCCGGGCCCTTGCTCGTCTCCGAGGATGATCAGTCCGCGCCGACGACGCGCCCCTGCAGCGCCGAGGCGAGCACCGCGTTGAAGTTGAGCTGGCTCTGCTCCCAGGTGTGCTTACGCGCGTGCCAGCGGGCACCCTCGGCCAGCTCCTTGCGGCGGATCTCGTCGCCGAGCAGACTCTCGAGCGCGGCCACGAAACCGGCCTGGTCGTCGACCAGCACCCCGGACTCGCCGTCGGCGATCGACTCCGTCGTCCCGCCGGCATCACGGAACGCGACCGTCGGGGTGCCGTGCTGTGCGGCCTCGGTGACGACCAGGCCCCAGCCCTCCTTCAGCGACGGCAGCGCCATCAGCCAGGACCGCTCGTAGACGGCTTCCTTGTCCTCCTCCGAGACATGTCCCAGCATCTCGACGAAGTCCTCGGCCCCCGCCCGGGAGACGTACGCAGCGAGCTCGTCGGCCCACCAGCCGCCGCCCACGATGCTCAGCCTCAGGTCCGGGTAGGACGCCCGCAGCGCCGCCGCCGCGTCGATGGCGAGCTCGACCCGCTTGTGCGGCACCAGCCGCCCGACGACGCAGATGGAGGGGTGCTCGGTCTTCGCCGGCCGGTCGCTGAGGGCGGGTGCGGCGCCGTTGTGCACGACGGCGACCCGGGCAGGGTCGACCCCGAGCGTCGCGAGCTCGGCGCGGGTGGCGCGGGAGACCGCGACGTACTGCTTGCGGCGGTAGAGCCGCGGCGCCAGCCAGGACTCGACCCACCAGCCGATCCGCCCGGACAGGCCGGGGTAGACCACCGGCCACTGCTCGCGGTGGACGTGGTGGACGAGCACCGTGACCGGCGCGCGGGTGCCGAGCGGGGTGAAGAACGGGAGCCCGTTCTGCACGTCGATGACGGCGTCGACACGGCCGATCGGGCCGAACCGCCCGAGCGCCAGCAGCAGCACGCCCCACAAGTAGATGCTGAGCTTGCCCCCGCGGCGTACGTAGCGGATGCCGTCGCGTTCCTCCCGTGGACGGGCGCCGGGGTAGGCCGCGGTGAAGACGGTCACCCGCGCGCCCGCGTCCACCAGGCCGGAGGTGATCTGGTGGAGGTAGTGCTCGGCCCCACCGGCCTCGGGGTTGTCTGAGTCGCGCCAGCTGAACACCGCCACATGGCAAGCGTTCAGCCGCGCTCCATCGTTGGCGCGCAAATCAGTGCTCCCCTGGATCTCGCAGTTACCCCGCTGCCGAGCGCTCCCTCCCCAGGGGTTGCGCGACCGGTGTCCCTCAACACCGTTACTGGAGAGTAGGACAAATCGTGACCGAATGCACACCCTCCGGGGTAATCAGTTAGGGTTCCCGCCGTGGCGAACCTCCTCGACCCCCGGAGCGGGGCCCAGCCCGACGCCCCGGCCGGCCCCGGCTGGAGGGCGACGCTGCGCCGTTCCGTAGACCTCTTCAACGACTTCCGCGTCGAGCAGACCGATCCGGCGCGCTTCTACACCGCGCTGGCCGCCGACTCGGTCGGCCAGCTCGCGCACTACACCGACGGACAGACGCTCGACGGCACCGTGCTGCTCGACGTCGGCGGTGGCCCGGGCTACTTCCGCGACGCCTTCATGGGGGCCGGCGCGACCTACCTCGCGCTGGACGCCGACGCCGGGGAGATGCAGGGCGCCGGCATCGTCGCGGAGGGCAGCATGCTCGGCGACGGGATGCGGCTCCCGGTCCGCACCGACTCGGTCGATGCCTGCTACTCCTCGAACGTGCTCGAGCACGTCCCGACCCCGACCGCCATGCTCGACGAGATGCTGCGGGTGACCAAGCCCGGTGGCGTCGTCTTCTGCTCCTACACGCTCTGGTGGGGTCCCTGGGGCGGCCACGAGACCAGCCCGTGGCACCTGCTCGGCGGTCGGTTCGCCCGCCGCCGCTACCAGCGCAAGCACGGACACGAACCCAAGAACAAGTTCGGCGAGTCGATGTACGCAGCGACCGCCTCCGCCGGGCTGCGCTGGGCGCGCGCCCAGCGCAAGGCCGGCAATGCCGAGATCCTGGCTGCGGTTCCGCGCTACCACCCGGCGTGGGCGGCGTGGCTGATGCGGGTCCCGGTGGTGAGGGAGGTGCTCTCGTGGAACCTCCTGCTCGTGCTCCGCAAGACCTGAGCGGGGCCATCAGTCGGGTATTTCGGATCCGTCTGCTGGCGATCTCGGTGCTGCTGCTCGGGATCGCGTTCGTCCAGTCGCCCGGGCTGCTCGTGCCCGACACGAAGTTCGACCTCGCCGTCGCGCCCGTCGACTTCCTGGGCCGTGCCCTCCATCTGTGGGATTCCGAGTCGGCCTTCGGGCAGCTGCAGAACCAGGCCTACGGCTACCTGTGGCCGATGGGCCCGTTCTTCGCCGCCGGCTGGGGGCTCGACATCCCTGCCTGGATCGTGCAGCGGCTGTGGCTCGCCCTGATCCTCATCGTCGCGTTCCTCGGCGCCGCGCGCGTGACCAAGGCCGTCGGCGTACGCTCCGACCTGGCCTGCCTGGTCGCCGGGCTGGCCTTCGCGCTCTCGCCCCGCATGCTGACGACCTTGGGGCCGATCTCGATCGAGGCCTGGCCGAGCGCCCTCGCCCCCTGGGTCCTGCTACCCCTGGTGATCGCCTCCAGCAGAGGAAGCACCCGGCTCGGCGCCGCCCTCTCCGCGCTGGCGATCGCGATGGTCGGGGGCGTCAACGCGGCCGCCACCTTCGCGGTGATCCCGCTCGGGGCGATCTGGCTGCTGACCCGCAAGCCCGGGCGCCGGCGCCGCTCGCTGATGCTGTGGTGGCCGCTGTTCACGCTGCTCGGCACGCTGTGGTGGCTGGTGCCGCTGTTCCTGCTGGGCGCCTACAGTCCGGCCTTCCTGGACTACATCGAGACCAGCTCGGTGACCACCCTGCCCACCGACGCCTTCAACGTCCTGCGAGGCACCTCCAACTGGGTGCCCTACCTCGACAGCGACTCGCGTGCCGGCCACGACCTGATCACGACGCCCTACCTCATCCTCGACAGCGGCGTGCTGCTGCTCGTCGGCCTGGCGGGCATCCTCGGCCGAGGATCCTCGCACCGGCTCTTCCTCGGCCTGTCCGTCCTCGTCGGGATGCTGATGGTCGGTGCCGGCCACACCGGAGCGGTGGAAGGCTGGTTCGCGGGCGACGTCCGCGGCCTTCTCGACGGCGCCCTGGCGCCGCTGCGGAACGTGCACAAGTTCGACCCGGTCATCAGGCTGCCCCTGGTCATCGGCATCGCGATCGCCCTGGACCGTTCGCTGGCGCCCAGGGACTCCCAGGCAACCGGGCGACCTTCCCTGGCCCGCATCCCGGCCACGGCGGGGCGCTACGCCGTGATGGCGATGACCCTGGTCGCTCTCCTCGGTGCGGTGACGCCGGTGATCACCGGGCGTCTGACCCCCGCCGGGGCGACCCTCGGCGTCCCCGGCTACTGGCACGAGGCGGCCGACTGGCTGCGTACGAACGGGGAGGGGTCGACCTCGCTGCTCGTGCCCGGCTCACCCTTCGCCGAGTACGTCTGGGGCTCGCCGCGCGACGAGCCGTTGCAGTATCTCGCCGACAACCCCTGGGCCGTACGCAACATCATCCCGCTCGCTCCCGAGGGCAACATCCGCATGCTCGACGAGATCGAGTCCCGGTTCGCTCAGGGCAAGGGCTCCACGGGGCTGACCTCGTATCTGCGCCGGGCCGGTGTCCGTCACCTGGTGGTGCGCAACGACGTCGTCCGCGGTGACGACATCCCAGACCCTGTCCTCGTGCACCAGGCGCTCGATCAGTCCCCGGGCATCAACCAGGTCGCCACCTTCGGGCCGGAGGTGGGCGGAGAGGCGACGCTCGAGGGTGAGGAGGGGCGGCTCTCGGTCAACGGCGGCTGGCAGGACACCTACCCGGCCCTCGAGATCTACGAGGTCGCCACCGACACCGCCGAGGCGGTCGTGGCACCGACGACCACCACGGTCGCGGGCGGGCCCGAGGACCTGCTCGATCTCACCGACACCGGAGTGCTCGGCGACACCCCCACCGTGCTCGGCGTGGATCAGCAGGGCGACCCGACCGGCCCGGTCGTGCTCACCGACGGCCTGCGGGCGCGAGAGCGCGCCTTCAGCCGGATCCACGACGGTGGTTCGGCGACGCTGACCGACGGGGACGTCAAGCGCACCGGGAACCCCGCCTACGACTACCGCCTCACCGAGAGCGACCGCTGGTTGACCACCACCCGCCTCGAGGGAGCCGCATCGATCTCCGCCTCCTCGTCGCAGTCGGACGCCGGTTCGGTCGGCGGCTCCAGGCCCGGTGACCTCCCGTACGCCGCCGTCGACGGTCGGGAGGAGACCGAGTGGGTCGCGGGGCGCTACGTCAGCCGCAACCCGTGGTGGCGGATCGACCTGACCGAGCCGACGTGGGTCGACCAGGTCCATCTGGTCGGCGGCGCCGAGGCGCATGCTCGGCAGGTCGTCCGGGTCCGCACCGAGGGCGGCGTGTCGGACGAGGTACGTCTCGGGCCGGGCGACCGCCAGACGGTGACCCTGCCCCGCGGTGCGACCGAGTGGGTGCGGGTGGAGGACGCCGGCTCTGCCGGCGGTGGTCTCGCCCTCGCCGAGGTCACCATCCCGGGCGTCGACGTCGTCCGCCGCCTCGCGACGCCCACCCTCCCCGAGACGTGGGGCAACCCGGACGTGGTGGCGCTCAGCGCCGAGCAGGACGCCCGCTTGGGGTGTGCCGAGGTCCGCGACGACGTACGCTGCGTGCCCGGCCGTGAGCGCAGCGGCGAGGAGCCGCTCGACATGCGCAGAGTCGTCACCCTCCCCGAGGCGACGGACTGGTCGGCACGCCTGCGCGTTCGACCGGTCGCCGGACCCGCGCTCGACCGCCTGATCCTCGACCCCTTCCTCCGTGGCGTCGAGGCCTCCTCGAGCGCCGTCCCCGACCCGCGCGCCTCCGCCCTCGCCGTGCTCGACGGTGACTCGGGCACGACGTGGCTCGCCGACCCCGACGACCTGCGCCCCACGCTCGACCTGCGCTGGCTGAGGCCGCGCAGGTTCGCCTACCTGCGCGTCGCGCTCGACCAGGACGCAGCGGCCAAGCGTCCCGTCGGGCTGACCCTGACCTGGCCGGGAGGCCGGCGAGAGGTCGAGCTCGACGAGGACGGCGTCGCCACCTTCGAGCCGATCCGCACCAAGCAGCTCAAGATCCAGATCGACCGGATGGAGCCCGCTGCGGCGGCCGGGTTCGACACCGGCGCGATCGACATCGGCACCGGCATCAGCGAGATCTCGCTGGGCAGGCAGGGGTTCCCGGCCGTGACCCTCTCGGAGGGTGTGACTCGGATGGCCTGCGGCACCGGCCCGGACGTGGTCTGGAACGGCAGGCGGTTCAGCAGCGCCCTGGACGCGTCGCCGGCCGCACTGGCTCGGGGCGAGACCGTGGACGCCCAGCTCTGCAAGCGACCCGTCGCCCGGACCAAGAAGGCCAAACAGAGAACCGGCCAACGGATCGAGACCTCGACCCGGGCAGGCGAGAACACGATCGATGTCGAGGCATCACCGGTCGCGGCACCGGTCAGCCTCACCATGGTCGACACGGCGCCCGGGTCGTACGGAACCCCCTCGGGTCTCGGCGACTACTCGGCTCGACCGGTCCCCGTCGTCGAGACGGCGCAGACCCGCGAGGTCGAGCCGGGCCGGTCCTCCGGTGTGGTGGTCCTGCGCCAGAACACGAACCCCGGCTGGCAGGCCCGCCAGGAGAGCGGGGCGCTGCGCCCGGTCACCGTCGACGGATGGCAGCAGGGGTGGGAGCTCCGTGACGACACCGAGGTGAAGGCTGTCTTCGCTCCGGACGAGCGCTACCGGACCGGGCTGGCCGCCGGCGCCGCGGCCGGGGGGCTGCTGGTGCTGCTGGTCCTCGGCGGACTGCTGCGCCGGAGCCGTCGGCGCCGTCGGTCTGCGGCCGAGGACGTCGGCGTCGACGGCCTAGCGGGGGAGTGGCGCGCCGGCCCGCTCCTGCTGACCCCCCTCGCCGTGGTCGGTGGCGGCCTGATCGCCGGCACCACGGGTGCGGTCGTCTGCGCGGCGACAGCGGCCGTGGCGCTGACCGCCGTCGCGGTCGCCCGCCGTCGCGGCGTCAGGCTCTTCCCGTGGGTCGGCTGGCTCGGGGCCGCCCCGATCCTGCTGGTCGCGTTCGCCTACTCGCTGCGTCCGTGGGCGGGCCCGAACGGCTGGGCGGGCGAGATCGGCTGGCTGGTCTACCCGGTGCTCGTGCCGGTGACGCTCACGCTGCTGGCCGCGACCTCACGCCGAGAGCGCAGGAAGAACGGCGGCCGGTTCCTGAACCGTGCGAGCGGAACCTCGACGAGTCGGTAGGCGACCTCGGCCACCACGACCGAGATCACCACCGTCATCGCCCAGATCTGGAAGCCGTGACCGCCGAACACCTTCCAGCCGGTCACCCACATGACCAGGTGCAGCACCGGCAGGTGCAGGCAGAAGATGCCGTACGAGATGCGGCCCAGCCACTGCGAGAACCGGTGGGCGAGCAGCCGCCCGTAGACACCTGCGGGATCTGCGAACACCGCGGTCGCGACCACCACGAAGGCGACAGCGGCGTAGAGCGTGTGCTTGACGACCACCTCCGCCGGCGACGGCGACGTCAGCATCGTCGGACCGGCGATCGGGGTCGAGGCGACGAGCATCAGTCCGCCGACCAGCAGCCAGGCACTTCCGGGCAGCCGTGCGAGCGTGACCAGTCTTCCCGCGTAGCCCGGACGCAGCTTCTGCTCGCGCACCACCTGGACCAGCGCGAGGAGTAGTCCGGCGGCGAACCAGAGGAGGTACGCCGGCAGCCACTGCGCCGGCATCGCGCTGATCCGCTCCTCCAGCAGCGGCACGGCGAGCAGCCCCCAGACGTAGGTGGCCGCGGCCATGATCGCGAGGCCGAGGACGAACCGCCGCAGCGTCAGCCGGCGGCGGTTTCCGACCAGCACGACCATGATCACCGGCAGGAGCACGTAGAACGCGACCTCGACCGCGAGGCTCCACATGTGGGTCAGGCCGGCGGGTAGGGAACGGTCGAGGTAGGTGTTGCCCATCACGAGCGTGACCAGCCAGGTGCGAAGCCCCGTCCCCTGGTTGGAGCGGAGCAGGCCGAGTGCGACCGCGACGGTCACCACGTAGAGGGGTGCGATCCGCAGGAACCGCTTCCACAGATAGGGGCCTGCCGCGGGGGCGGGCCGGGACGTCACCGCCCGCACGAGCCACGGCCGCCCGAGCAGGAAGCCGGAGAGGACGAAGAAGACCGCGACCCCGACGTCGAGACGCGCCAGGAGCACGCCGAGGACACCGTTGTCGGTGTAGGCCCCCGCCCAGAAGGCGACATGGGTGGTGAGCACGGCGAGAGCCCCGAGCGCGCGGATCGAGTCGATGCCCTCGAACCGGGTCTGCGCGACCTTCCCGACCTGCACGACCTGCGTCATGGCGTCTCCATCGTCTTCACCTCGCCGACGGCGACCTTGTCGACACACAAGGTCGCCGCTTCGTCCTGCATCTGGAGCACGACCTCGTCGACCTCACCGTCGACCCGGACGAAGGCGGTTCCCAGGCCCCGGTGCACCGGGACCTCGCGCGTGCTGTCGCCGGCGCGCACCTCGAGCGTTCCGGACTGGGGTGCAAGGTAACCGATCGAGACCCACCACCTGTAGTCGAAGGCGACGCTCTCCAGCGGAACCACCGTCGGCGAGGACGTCACCTTCCAGCCGCACCCGTCGGCCGGTCCGGGCCGGGACTTCACCCCTTCGACCTCGGCGGGGTGCACGTGGCCGTTCTCGTCGAGCAGGTTCAGGTTGTCGCTCGCCAACGGAAAACGTGCGTTGTCCACGAGCAGCGGGAGCAGCACCCGAGTGGTGTTCGAGGGCGGTGTGAAGCCCGGATCGACGTAGCGTGGCACCGTCTGGTCCAGCAGATCGACGACGCCGCCGAGGTTCCGCAGGTCCGACATCGCGTTGTGCAGGTAGTCGGCGCTGGGATGGTCGTCGTGCCAGACCCTGGCGTACGTCACGCCGCTCCAGATCCCGGAGAGCGCGACCGCTGTCACCGCTGCGACCAGGATCCTCGGGTCCGGGGTGGCAGTCAGCAGTGGTGTCTCCCGGAGCTCGCTCGACTCGGTCGCACCCAGCAGGGGGAGTGTCGCCAGCCCGAGGCACAGCGCCGCGACGGGGGCCAGGTCGGTCAGATAGCGCAGTTCGAGCCCGGCGACGGCTCCGACCAGCGGCGCGCGACTGGTCACCAGGAGACCGAACGCCAGGAGTGCGTAGACGACCAGCAGCAGCCAGGCCCGTCCCGTACGCCTGCGGTAGAGCGCCACCCCGACCGCGAAGCCGACCAGCACGACCCAGGCCGCGCTCGTGGCCCACATCGGAGGGTCGATCTGCACGGTGGGCGGATTGGAGTCGTTCCAACGCCACGGACCACCGAGAAGGCCGGTGACCAAGGACCGCCCGAGCATCGCCTCGGCGACAGCACCTGTCGGGGGCCGCTCCTCGCTGGCGAAGATGGAGGGGACCTCGGTGGCGTAGTGGTAGGCGTACGCACCGCCCATGGCGAGCGCCACGACGAGCGCGGGCCAGGCGCGGCGTACGGCCTGCCGGGCCCGCTGCAGCGGCGAGCCCTGGGTGAAGTAGGCCAGCAGCAGGTAGGCCAGCACCACGAACACCAGCGCGGTCTTGACGTAGCAGAGCAGCCCGAAGGCCAAGGCGAGCATCGTGACGGCCAGCCAGCCCAGATGTCTGCCCCGGAGGTATCGGATCCAGGCCCCGACAGCGACGAAGAAGGCCAGCTGCAACGGCACCTGGTTGAGCGCGGCGGCCCACCACATCATCGCGGGCATGTTCAGCGCGGTGAAGAGGTAGAGAGCCAGCGGTGCGAGGGCCCACGGGCGCACACCGAAGAGAGTGAAGAGCATCCACGCACAGGCGATGCCCGCGAGCACCTGCACGGTGAAGATCGACGTCGCGGCCATCGCCCAGTTGGCGTCCTCGCGGCTCACCAGCCAGGCGATCGCCCGGCCGACCGGCATGAACTGGCTGTCGTAGGGTGCCAGCAGCCGTTCCAGGCTGAGCGGCCCACCACGAGCGTCGTCGATCAGACGGTAGTCGTCGAGCAGGAACCACCCCGGATAGAGGGCCCACGCCCGAAGGCCGGCCTGGATCCCGATCAGGACGGCCGCCGCCGCGACGACCAGCTCGCGGGGTTGCGTCGGTTGCCGGCGCTCACGTGCTGCCACGCTCGGCTCGGATACGGGGTGGGGGACTGACACGAAGACGAAGTGTCGCACAGCGGTTTGTGACCCGTTGCACACCTGCCCGGGTATTACTGCTACGGTTCGCGGATCGAGGGGGGAACTGAGGCCTTGGGAGGGGCAAGAACATGCGAAGAGTGATTGGTTACGTCTTCTTGTTGATCGGCGCGTTTGCGCTGGTCGCAGCTGCGGTAGCCGGCTTCTGGGGCCGCGACGCCGCGGCGACCGTGCCGTTGAACGTCAACACCACCACCGTGCTCGAGGGCACCGCGAGCGGTGCGCTGGCCAAGTCGGACGAGCCGGTCGAGGTGAAATACACCCGGACGACCGAAGCGGCGCCGAAGGACTCGACCGACGACGTCGTCGTCTTCGTCGAGGCCGGCTGCATCATGGTCCAGGAGGGCGAGACGCCCCCGTGCGCCCGTGCCGAGGAGGACGAGCGTGTGGTGACCACGAGCGAACGTGCCTACGCCATGGACCGCAAGACGTCCGAGGTCGTCGAGGACCAGGCCAAGTACGTCGGCGAGGACCGGGCTGTCGCGAACATGAGCGGCCTGGCCGGGAAGTTCCCGTTCAACACCGAGCGCCACGACTACGAGTACTGGGACGACACGCTCGGCACGACCGTCATCGCCACCTACGTCGACGACGCGGAGATCGAGGGCGTGAAGACCTACCGGTTCGAGGTCTCCGCCTCCGAGGACGACACCTCGCTCTCGCCGGGTGACGACGGCGTGAAGGACACCGAGGACGACGTCCGAGGCAGCTACGAGGCCACCCAGACGATCTTCGTCGAGCCGACCACCGGTTCCTACATCGACCAGAGCGCGACCCAGAAGATGGTCACCGACACCGGCATGGAGCTGATCGACGCCGAGATGAGCTACTCCGAGGAGACCGTCTCCAACAACGCCGAGGACGCCAAGGCCAACATCTCCAAGCTCGGCCTGATCGGCACCTGGATCCCTGTCGGTGGCGTCGTCGCCGGCCTGATCTTCCTGCTGATCGGTCTGTGGCTGGTCTTGCGCGGTCGCAAGCCCAACGGTGGCGCCCACGCCGCCGAGGACGACCGCACCCTGGTTGATGCCTGAGGCTCAGCACGCCAGTTGAACGAACGCGGGCCCGGGAGCGGACAGCTCCCGGGCCCGCGTTCGGCTTCTTGAGCGACTAGCTGGTCACCAGGTCCGCGCCAAAGATCGCCGTCCCCGGGGTCAGCAGGCCTCGAGTCCGCGACCAGCCGCCCCAGACCCGCTCGTGGCCCTCGGGCCACTCGGGCTCGACCAGGTCGGTGATCCGGAACCCGGCACCGGCCAGGATCGCGACCCAGTCTCCGAGGGTGCGGTGGTGCTCGACGTACGACACCTTGCCGGTCTCGTCGTCGACCTCGACGTAGGGGGTGCGGTCCCAGTAGGACTGTGCAGCGATCAGGCCCTCGGGGCCGGGGTCGTCGGGGAACATCCAGCGCGTCGGGTGGGTGATCGAGAACGCGAACCGGCCGCCGGGACGCAGGACGCGGGCGGTCTCGGCGACCGCGTGGGCGAGGTCGCTGACGAACTGGAGCGCCCCGAAGGAGCAGAAGACGATGTCGAAGGAGCCGGAGGCGAAGGGCAGGTCGGTCGCCGTCGCCTGCACCGCGGGTACGACGACGCCGGTCTGCTCGTCGAGGCGGCGGGAGTGCTGGAGCTGGCGGCCGGACAGGTCCAGGCCGATCGCGCGCCCGCCCTGGGTGTTCACCCACCGGGAGCACTGGCAGGCGCCGGAGCCGACCTCGAGGACGTCCTTGCCGCGTACGTCGCCGAGGATGCCGAGGTCGGCCTCGGTCAGCCCCTCGGGGCCCCAGACGAACCCGGCCTCGCCGAGGAAGGGTCCGTGGGTGGCCTGGTATTCGTCGGCGTACCTGTCCCAGTCGGGGCCGTTGGCACGGCGGGACTCGGCTTCGCTGACGGAGCGCCGCTCCGCTCTGACCACGGGGCCGGTGGTGTCGATGGTCTCGATCGCCCCGAAGGGATCGATGGGGGCCTCCGGTCGGACGACCGGGCTGATGGCTTGGTCCACGTCTACAGCGTATGCCTCCCGGCCTGAACGCGGGAATGCGGCAACCGGGCCGCGACAGTTGGACGGGGCCTGTACGCGGAGCGTAGGCTAAGAAACTGCGTCTGAAGTCTGCCCTGGTCCCGGACCTAGCGGACCTTTGGCTTGCTACCTCGGCCGCCGGTTCACGCCGGACGACGATGCCCGTCGTGCACGTGCTGGCAGAGGTGGTCGACCGGGCCTCGGACGTGTATGACCCGACGACATCTGTCCACCCAAGGAAACCACCTCCCTTATGACGAGCACGCTCAACATTCCTCTTCCCGACTACGACGCGCCTCAGGTAGCGATCAACGACATCGGGTCGGAAGAGGACTTCCTCGCCGCGATCGACGAGACCATCAAGTACTTCAACGACGGCGACATCGTGGATGGTGTCATCGTCAAGGTCGACCGGGACGAGGTCCTGCTCGACATCGGTTACAAGACCGAAGGTGTCATCCCGTCGCGCGAGCTCTCGATCAAGCACGACGTCGACCCGTCCGAGGTTGTCGAGGTCGGCGACAAGGTCGAGGCCCTGGTGCTCCAGAAGGAGGACAAGGAAGGCCGCCTGATCCTGTCCAAGAAGCGCGCGCAGTACGAGCGCGCCTGGGGCACGATCGAGCAGGTCAAGGAGGAGGACGGCGTCGTCGAGGGCGCGGTCATCGAGGTCGTCAAGGGTGGTCTCATCCTGGACATCGGCCTGCGTGGCTTCCTCCCCGCCTCCCTCGTCGAGATGCGTCGCGTCCGCGACCTGCAGCCCTACGTGGGTCAGACCCTCGAGGCCAAGATCATCGAGCTCGACAAGAACCGCAACAACGTGGTCCTGTCGCGCCGTGCCTGGCTCGAGCAGACCCAGTCCGAGGTTCGCCACGGCTTCCTGACCCAGCTCCAGAAGGGTCAGATCCGCAAGGGTGTCGTCTCCTCGATCGTCAACTTCGGTGCGTTCGTGGACCTGGGCGGCGTCGACGGTCTCGTCCACGTCTCCGAGCTGTCCTGGAAGCACATCGACCACCCGTCCGAGGTCGTCACCGTCGGTGACGAGGTCACCGTCGAGGTTCTCGACGTGGACATGGACCGCGAGCGTGTCTCCCTGTCGCTGAAGGCGACCCAGGAGGACCCGTGGCAGCACTTCGCCCGCACCCACCAGATCGGCCAGATCGTCCCGGGTAAGGTCACCAAGCTGGTGCCGTTCGGTTCGTTCGTCCGCGTCGAGGAGGGCATCGAGGGTCTGGTGCACATCTCCGAGCTGGCCGAGCGCCACGTGGAGATCCCCGAGCAGGTCGTCCAGGTCAACGACGACGTCATGGTCAAGATCATCGACATCGACCTCGAGCGTCGCCGGATCTCGCTCTCGCTCAAGCAGGCCAACGAGACGGTCACCTCGACCGACGTCGAGGAGTTCGACCCGACCCTCTACGGCATGCCGGCGACCTACGACGACCAGGGCAACTACATCTACCCCGAGGGCTTCGACCCGGAGACGGGCGAGTGGCTCGAGGGCTACGACGAGCAGCGCGCGAAGTGGGAGGAGCAGTACGCTCAGGCCCACGCCCGCTGGGAGGCCCACATCAAGCAGCAGCAGGAGGCCGCCGAGAAGGCTGCCGAGGCCGGCGAGGCCACCTCCTACTCCTCGGGTGGCTCGGTCGACGAGACCGTCTCCGAGGACGAGGGCGGCTCCCTCGCGTCCGACGAGGCGCTCCAGGCGCTTCGCGAGAAGCTGACCGGCGGTCAGTGAACGCGTGAGCTTCTGAGCTGATGCTCTGAAAACGCACGAATGCCCGGTCCCTTTCGAGGGGCCGGGTATTCGGCCTTTTAGGGCCACCTGGCGGCAGGCAGGCTGCTGCGGGGTTCGAAGGCCGGGTCGGTGGCGTGGGACCGAGGCGCGGCCTTGGGGCGGTCGCCGTGCACGACGGCGAAGGTGGCGTAGGTGGCGAGGGCGAACAGTGCGATGAGGATCAGTGCGGTGGTCATGGCAGTAATTCTTCGCTACCAGGTATTCCTGCCACATTGGCAGAAATGCCTAAGTTGCGCGATTTCCTGCCAACTGGCACCCTTCTGAGGTGCTTAGGAACGTCGCTGCGGTGATCTGGGACGGTGTCGCCCCCTTCGAGTTCGGTGCGGTCTGCGAGGCTTTCGCCATCGACCGCCGCGACGACGGGGTGCCCTACCTCGACTTCGCCGTGTGTGCGCCGACGGCCGGGATGGTGCGCACCAACCTCGGGTTCAAGGTCGAGGCACCCAACGGCCTGGAGCGCCTCGAGGAGGCCGACCTGATCGCCATCCCCGCGTTCGGCGGTCCCAGCGGCACCCTTCCCGTGGACGTGAAGGACGCGCTGCTGCGCGCGCACGCCCGTGGGGCCCGATTCCTCACCGCCTGCTCCGGCGCCTTCGCGCTGGGGGAGGCGGGCCTGCTCGACGGGATCGAGTGCACCACTCACTGGAAGTACGCCACCGAGCTGCAGCGGCGGTTCCCGGAGTCGCGGGTCGTCCCCGAGGTGCTCTACGTCGACACCGGCCAGATCGTCACCAGCGCCGGCACCGCCTCCGTGCTCGACGCCGCGCTGCACATCTGGCGCCAGGAGTACGGCGCCGCGGTCGCCTCCGCCGTCGCCCGCCGGATGGTCGTCCCGCCGCAGCGTGACGGGGGACAGGCGCAGTTCATCTCCCACCCCGTCCCCGAGCCCGACGCGGAGACGCTGGGGCCCCTGCTGGCCTGGATCTCGTCCCATCTCCACGAGGAGCTCGACGTGGACTCGCTGGCCCGGCAGGTGCTGATGTCGCCGCGTACGTTCGCACGGCGGTTCCGCGCCGAAACCGGGGCCACGCCCTATGCCTGGATCACCGCACAACGGGTCCGCCGGGCCGAGGAGCTGCTGGAGCGCACCGAGCGGTCGGTGGAGTGGATCGCGGGCGAGGTCGGCTTCGGCAACGCCGCGGCCCTGCGCCACCACTTCACCCGGGTGCGGGGGCTGTCGCCCCAGGCCTACCGGCGCCGGTTCGCGTGTGCCCCCGCCGCGTCCTTGGAGGACACGGCCTAGGGTTGCGCCCATGCGCGTAGGACTGACCGGCGGGATCGCCTCGGGGAAGAGCACGGTGTCGGAGCTGCTGGCGGAGCTCGGGACGGTGATCGTCGACTCGGACAAGATCGCCCGAGAGGTCGTCGAGCCCGGTACGCCGGGGCTCGCTGCCGTCGTCAAGGAGTTCGGGCCGACGGTGCTCACCGAGACGGGCGAGCTGGACCGGGCCAAGGTGGGGGAGATCGTCTTCGCCGACGAGGGTGCCCGTGCCCGCCTCAACGCGATCGTGCACCCGCTGGTCGGGGTGCGGTCCGCGGAGCTGGAGGAGGCCGGGCGGGAGGCGGGCCGGCTGGTCGTCAACGACATCCCGCTGCTGGTCGAGGTGGGCTACGCCCCCTGCTTCGACGAGGTGATCGTCGTCGACGTACCGGTCGAGACCCAGGTCGAGCGCGCGGTCTCCCGCGGGATGGCCGAGGCGGACGTCCGGGGTCGGATCGCCGCGCAGGCCAGTCGTGAGGACCGGCTCGCCGCGGCGACGTACGTGATCGACAACACCGGCACCCTGGAGGACCTGCGCAAACGGGTGCGGGAGATCTACGACTCACTCGCCGGAAGGTGATGGCGGGGAGGGGTTCCTGTCATACTCGGCCGGGTGACTGGGGGCAAGCACACCGAATCAGAGGTCGAGCCGCGTCGTCCGAGGCGGTGGCTGAGGCCGGTGGTCGCAGGCGCCGTGCTGGCCCTGGCTGCCGGCGCGGGTGCGGCGGCGGTGACCGTCGGCATGCCGACGAGTGTCGAGGACGAGCCGAACAAGCCGGCCAACGCCGCCACGAAGACCGACCCGACGAAGGATGGGACACCGCTCGGCTGGGGTCCGACGCGCGGCGAGCTGGCGACCGCCCGTGAGCTCGTCGCCGGCTGGGACGAGGAGCAGCTCGCCGGCCAGGTGATCGTGGGCCGCTACCACGGCACCGATCCGGCCAAGGCCGCGAAGATGGTGCGCAAGCTCCACCTCGCGGGAGTCAGCGTGACCGGTGAGAACGTGGTCGACGAGGCGCAGGTGCGCAAGACGACCGCCGCGGTCTCGCGCGCGGTGGCGGCCGACGGCCGAACGTTTCCTGCCGTCATCGGCGTCGACCAGGAAGGCGGCGTGGTCTCCCACCTGCGTGGCGTGGCCACCGAGTTCCCGGAGTTCGCGCGCACTGGCGACGCTATCGAGGCGAAGCCGCGCAAGGGCATCAGGGTGACCACCGAGGCGGCTCGGACGACGGCACTCGAGCTGCGCGACCTGGGCTTCACCTGGGCGTTCGCGCCGGTCGCCGACGTGACCGTCGGTGCGACCGACCCGACGATCGGGTCGCGCTCGCCGAGCGAGGACCCCCGGGTGGCCGCGACGGCTGTCTCCGCTGCGGTGCAGGGCTACAACGAGGCCGGCCTGGTCTCCACCACCAAGCACTTCCCTGGCCACGGCGCCGTCACCGGCGACACCCACCTCGGGCTCCAGGAGCTCGACTTCGGGAAGAAGAAGCTGAAGCGGCGCGACCTGGTGCCGTTCGATGCGGCCGTGGACGCCGGGGCTCCGGCCGTCATGATCAGCCACGTCGACGTGAAGGCGGTGGCTCCCGGGAAGCCGGCCAGCATGGCTGCCCCGATCTACGACCTGCTCCGCGACGACCTCGACTTCGACGGCATCGCCGTCACCGACTCGCTGGGCATGGGCGCGGTCACGACCACCACCAAGAAGCCCTCGGTGGTCGCTCTCGAGGCCGGCGCCGACCTCCTGCTCATGCCTGCCAACTCCAAGGCCGCCCACCGCAGCGTCGTCAAGGCCCTCCGCTCCGGCCGACTCGAACGCGACCGCGTCGAGGATGCGGCGGCCAAGGTCGTCGCCATGCAGCTGTGGCAGCAGCGCACCGCTGGTGCGGTCCCGGTCCCCGGCGACGTACGTGAGCAGGCGGAGAAGGCCTCCACGGCCCTCTCCGAGGCAGCCTCCGACTGATCCCCGAGCGGTCAGTCGTCGACGCCGAGAAGTCAGTTTCTGGCGTCGAGGCGTCACTGAGCCGGTTCGTGGCACCATCGACGCATGAGCGAGCGCCCGCGAGCGACCACGAACGTGGTGCTGCACGTCGACCTCGACCAGTTCATCGCGGCGGTCGAGGTGCTGCGTCGCCCCGAGCTCGCCGGGAAGCCGGTGATCGTCGGCGGACGCGGGGACCCGACCGAGCGGGCGGTGGTCTCGACGGCCTCTTACGAGGCACGGGCGCACGGGGTCGGCTCCGGGATGCCGCTGCGGCTGGCGGTGCGGAAGTGTCCCGACGCGGTGCTGCTGCCGGTTGACCACGCCGCCTACGACCAGGCCTCTGCCGGCGTCATGGACACGCTCCGCTCCCTGGAGTGGAGCGGCGTACCGGTCCTGGTCGAGGTCCTCGGCTGGGACGAGGCCTTCCTCGGGCCAGGACCCGGTCATGGCGACCTCGGCGACCCGAAGACCTTCGCCCAGAACGTACGCGACGTGGTGCTCGAGCGCACCCGGCTGCGCAGCGGGGTCGGGGTCGGCGACAACAAGCTGCAGGCCAAGCTCGCCACCGGCTTCGCCAAGCAGCGGGTCGACGGTGCGCTCGCGCGTGAGGCCGGGGCGGGCGGTCACGAGCCCGGTCCGGACGGTCAGCTGCGGGGCACCGGCGTCTACCGGATCACCCACGAGACCTGGGACGCCGAGATGGGCCACCGCCCGACCGACGCGCTGTGGGGCATCGGGGCCAAGACCGCGAAGCGGCTGGCCGGGCTCGGGATCGAGACGGTCGCCGACCTCGGGGCCGCCTCGGCGGAGGGTCTGGCAGCCGCGATCGGCCCCACGACCGGTCCCTGGCTGCGCCGCTTGGGCCGAGGCGCCGACACCAGCCCGGTAGACCCGTCACCGTGGGTCGCTCGCGGCCACGGTCACGAGGAGACCTTCCAGCAGGACCTCGTCGAGTGGTCGGACATCGTCGCTGCGACCCGGCGGCTCTGTGGTGAGTGCCTGACCGACGTGGTCAAGGAGGACCGCCCGGTGACCAGAGTGGAGATCAAGGTCCGCTACAAGCCGTTCTTCACTGTCACCCGCGGTCACAAGCTCCCCGAGCCCACCCTCGATGCCGACCGCCTCGCCGACGAGGCCGAGGCCCTCCTGGACCGGATCGAGAAGGACCGTCCGATCCGGCTGATCGGCGTACGACTCGAGATGGCTCCGCCTCCCGGAGGCTACTGACTGCCGAGGCGTCGCTCCGGTCGGCCGAGTTGGCACCGCGCTGCCAACTCGGCCGGCGCGAGTGACGCCTCGGCCGACCGGGCCGACGTCTCGACACAGAAAGACTCGGCGCCCCCGAAGGGACGCCGAGTCGGCGGGTAGGGATCAGGCCGCCAGGTCTGGGTCTGCGAAGCGGCGCAGCTTCTGCAGGGCCTCGCGCTCGAGCTGGCGTACGCGCTCGGCGGAGATGCCGTGCTTGACGCCGATGTCGGCGAGCTTGTGCTGACGGCCGTCGGTGAGGCCGTAGCGGGAGCGGACGATGTCGGCGGAACGCTCGTCGAGCTGGCCGACCAACGAGTTGAGACGCTCACGCGACTCGACGTCGATGACGTCCATGTCGGGCGAGGGCGCCGACTCCTGAGCCATCAGGTCGCCGAGCGAGGTGTCGCCGTCCTCGTCGATCGGGGTGTCGAGCGAGACGTGGTCCCGGCCCCAGGAGAGCAGGTCGAGGACGCGCTCGATGTCCATGCCGAGCTCGGTGGCGATCTCCTCGGGCTCCGGGTCACGGCCGAGCTGGCGCTCCAGGGTGCGGCGGGCGCCGCCGACCTGGTTGAGCTCCTCGACGACGTGGACCGGGAGCCGGACCACGCGCGCCTGCTGCGCGATGCCGCGGGTGATCGCCTGACGCACCCACCACGTCGCGTACGTCGAGAACTTGTAGCCCTTGGTGTAGTCGAACTTCTCCACGGCCCGGATCAGGCCGGTGTTTCCTTCCTGGATCAGGTCGAGCATCGGCATCTGCGCGCGGCCGTACTTCCGCGCGATGGACACCACCAGTCGCAGGTTGGCGTTGATGAACTCACGGGTGGCGCGGTGGCCCTCCTCGGCCAGCCACTCCAGCTCGGCTCGGGTGGCTCCACCGGGTGCCTTCTTGCGGCCGACGCGGCCCTCGGCCAAGAGGTGCTCGGCCATCAGGCCGGCCTCGATCGCCTTGGACAGCTCAACCTCTTTGGCAGCATCCAGGAGCTCGTTGCGGGCGATCTCGTCGAGATACAGCCCGACGCTGTCACGGCCCTCGATCTCTCGGGTGGCAGTGGCGGTGCGTGTCGCCATGGGAACCTCCTCACGGTGAGGTTTGTGGCCTCACGGTGGTTTCAACGCTTCGCCCCTCCCAGGTGTTCCCTGGTAGAGCGCCTTGTCATCGATCCGACTTCGATCTCTTGTCCGGTTCGACGTACGCCGCGGGCGATAAGTTGCATCGCGAGGTGAATCTCAGGGGTTTCTCATGGAGTACCCCGAGAACTCCGCAGATATGCCCTACGAAGAGGTCACCTGGTCGATCATCCAGGCAAGGCTGAACGCCCGGTCCTCCCACGCCTTGTAGCGTCCCGAGACTCCTCCATGTCCGGCCGCCATCTCCGTCTTCAGGAGTACGTCACCAGGATTCTCCGCCGTCGCGCGCAGCTTGGCGACCCATTTCGCGGGCTCGACGTAGAGCACCCGGGTGTCGTTGATGCTGGTCTCGGCCAGGATCGGAGGGTAGTGCTGGGCGGAGACGTTCGTGTAGGGGTCGTAGGAGGCCATGTAGTCGTAGGTCTCCTTGTCGGCCTCCGGGTTGCCCCACTCGTCGTACTCGGTGACGGTCAGCGGCAGCGTCGCGTCGAGCATCGTGGTCAGCGCGTCCACGAAGGGCACCGCGGCGACGATCGCGCCGACCGCGTCGGGTGCCTGGTTGGCGACCGCGCCCATCAGCAGCCCGCCGGCGGAGCCGCCCTCCGCGATGATCGTGGAGGGGGTCGACCAGCCCGACTCGGCGAGATGGTGGGCGCAGGCGATGTAGTCGGAGAAGGTGTTCTGCTTCTTGAGCATCTTGCCGTCGTCGTACCAGGCCCGGCCCATCTCCCCGCCACCGCGGACGTGGGCGATCGCGAACCCGATCCCACGGTCCAGCAGGCTCAGCCTGGCGATCGAGAAGTAGGGATCCATGCTGGCCTCGTAGGAGCCGTAGGCGTAGAGCAGCACCGGGATCGGTCCCTGCTCGTGGAGACCCTTCTTCGCCACGATCGAGATCGGCACCTGTACGCCGTCGGGCGCGGTCGCCCACAGCCGGTGCTCCTCGTAGTCGTCACGGTCGTAGCCACCGAGCACCGGGGCCTGCTTGCGCAGGGTCAGCTCGCGGCTGCGTACGTCGTAGTCATAGACGGAGGCCGGAGTGCGCATGGTGGTGTAGCCGAGGCGGACGACGGGGGAGTCGAAGGTGGGGTTGGAGCCGGAGCCGATGGTGTAGAGCTCGTCGTCGAACTTGACCAGGTAGTCGTCGGAGACGCCGTTCTCGCCGAGCTCCAGGATGCGGAGCTGGGTCAGGCCCTCGCTGCGCTGGTGCACGACCAGGTGGCCGGCGAAGGCGTCGACGTCCTCCAGACGTACGCCGGAGGTGTGCGGGACGAGCGGCTGCCACTCGGTGCGCGGGGTCGGGGCGATCGGCGCGGTGGCGATCTCGAAGTCGGGGCCCGAGGCGTTGTGGGTGACGAGGAAGACGTCCTCGCCGGCGATGGTGGCGTGCTCCACGGAGTACTCCACGCCCTCCTCGCGAGCCGCGAAGACCTGCCAGCCGGCGTCGGGGGCGTCGAGGTCGAGGAAGCGGTATTCGGCGGTGATCTTCGCGGCGGTGCCGATGACCATGAACCGGTCGGACTTGGTGCGTCCCACGCCGACCCAGAACCGGTCGTCGGTCTCGTGGTAGACCAGCTCGTCCTCGCTCTGCGAGGTGCCGAGGCGGTGGCGCCAGATCTTGTCGGCGCGCCAGGACTCGTCGGCGGTCGTGTAGTAGAGGTTGGCGGAGTCGCGGTCCCAGGTCGCGCCGCCGTGCACGTTGGTGAGCTCGTCGTCGAGCAGCTCGCCGGTGGTGAGGTCCTTGACGCGTACGGTGTAGCGCTCGTCGCCGGTCACGTCGGTCGCGTAGGCGAGGAGGGTGGTCGAGGGGCTGACCGAGGACCCGCCCAGGCTGAAGAAGTCGTGGCCCTCGGCGAGCTCGTCGAGGTCGAGCAGCACCTCCTCGCCGGGGAGCGCGGGCTGGTCGTGGGTGACGTCGGCCGGGGTCGGCGGGGTCCAGTCGTCGGGGTCGGCGACCGCGACCCGGCAGCTCGCGCCGTACTGCTTGCCCTCGAAGCTGCGGCCGTAGTACCAGTAGCCGCGCGAGCGCGTCGGGACGCTCAGGTCGGTCTCGAGGGTGCGCGCCTTGATCTCCTCGAAGATCTGCGAGCGCAGGTCGGCGAGGTGGTCGGTCTGCTGCTTGGTGTAGGCGTTCTCCGCCTCGATATAGGCGATGACCTCGGGGTTCTCCTTGTCGCGCAGCCACTCGTAGTCGTCGGTCCTGGTCAGGCCGTGGAACTGCTTGGACGAGGGCTTCTTCGGAGCGATCGGCCAGTGCGTCGAGGGGAGAGCTGCAGACATGAACGAGACCCTATCCCCGCGACCGCGAGGAGTCGGTGAGAGCCCGCTCGATGGCGTCCTTGATCTGCGCGTCGTCGCAACCGAGCGCCCGGGCAGAGGCGACGTACGTCCTCGCCTTGGCGAGCAGCGGGTCGGCGGCGGGGCGATTGCTGCCGATGACCCGGGTGCCGGCGCCACGCCGGGTCTGGACCAGGCCGCCCTGCTCGAGCTCGCGATAGGCGCGGGCGACGGTGCCGGGCGCGAGGCCGAGGTCGCCGGCGAGCTGACGCACGGATGGAAGGCGGTGTCCCGTGGCGAGCGACCCGGTGGTGATCAGGTCGTCGATGTGCTGCCTGATCTGCTCGTACGGCGGTGTTCCACTGTCCGGGTCGACGGTGATCCTCATGCGTGCTCCGGCGACGGTTCGACCGGTCGGGCGGCGTCTGAACCGATGGTGAGAGTGTCGTTGACGAACAGGAGGACGAAGCACCAGACCGTCAGGCCGATACCCGAGAGCGTTACCGGCACCAGGGCCCAGCCGGCGATGGGGATCCACGGGCCGGCACAGGTGGTGTCGAGGCCGAGGAGTGCGGTCGCTGCGGTTCCCGCGATGCCCGCCAGGCTGACCCCGACCGCGACACCGACGGCCGCGATGATGACGGTCATGGACCGCCCGCGCAGCATGTCGTCGCCGGCGTCGATAGGTGCGAGCCCGCGGGGACGGCGCACGACGACGACGGCAGCTGCCGCGGCGGTGACGAGGACGATGCCAAGGGCGATCGCCAGCGGGACGGAGTAGAACGACCCGGGGTAGGGCGTCCTGATCTGGGTGACCGCAGAGACGGTGCAACCGATTGCCCGTCGTCCACCCAGGTAGGTGTCCTCCCAGGCGGTGAGCGTGGTCAGCAACAGCGTGGCCCCCAGGAGCGCGAGGCCGATCCCGACCGCGTACGAGGTGTTCCTGGGCAGGTAGGTGACGAGGGACCGATGCTCGAGGGAAGCCGTGCGCGGCCCCGTCGGCCGAGCGGGCCGGACGACCGTCTCGCCTGCGACCGCCCCGAGAAGTACGCCGAGGCCGAATCCCACCGGCGCGACCATCGTCGACACGCCACCCGCCGATCCCAGATCAGCGTGGGATCCGTAGCCGATGGCGACGTGTTGGTAGATCTGGTCACCGATCACCCCGAAAGCGGAGGGATCGATGAGCATCCAAGCGATCAGGATGCCCAGCGCGAGCCCGGCCAAGCGGCTCAGGCGCACCCATCGCCATTCTCGTGCGGCCGACATACCGCTGCGATTGGTGGCCAGCACGATCAACACCGTCACTGACAAGCCCAGCGTGACGACGAAGAGCGCCAGCTCGACCAGTCCGATTCCAAACACGGGGCCTCCCTGAGAACGGACAACTTGTGTCGAGCATTCGGTACAAAGTCGATTGTGTCAAGGCCTCGGTACAACTCCGCAAATCTATCGCGTGGCGGTATCGCACACCTTGGTCGCTCGGCGTGATACCGCACGCGCTGCCCGGCCGCGGGCTAAGCGGGGCCTGCGCCCTCAGGACCCGGGGTAAGGCTGCAGAGCGGGGTCGTCGACGGCGTAGGACCTCACCGGGCCGGCGGGGGTCTCAGCGGTCTCGAAGCGCACGGTCACGACGCCTCGCCCCGAGCCCCAGACCCAGCCGCGGCCCATCTCGGTGTGGACGACGTCCATCCCGGCCGCCCATGTGGGCCGACGGGCCGGCTCGGGGAGCGGAAGCTCGGGCTCGGCGTCCTCGTCGGTGTCCTCACCGAAGAGGTCTTCCTGGATCCAGTCGGCCAGACCGGAGACGCCGACCCCGAGAAGGCGTACGCCGCCGGCCGTCTCGCCCGCGGTGAACAGCTCGCCGAGCAGGGTCCTGGCCAGGCGGGCGATGGTGCCGGCCTGGTCGGTGGGGGCCGGGAGTGTCGCCGAGCGGTTGATGGTGGTGAAGTCGTAGAGCCTGATCTTGATCGTGATGGTGCGGCCGGAGAGGCCGTTCTTCTTCAGGCGGGCGGCGACCTCCATGGCTTGCCGGGTGAGGATCTGCTCCATGAGCGGGCGGTCGGTCAGGTCGGTGTCGTAGGTGCCCTCGACGCTGACCGACTTGGTCTCGCGCTCGGGCTCGACGCGGCGGTCGTCCTGGGCCCGGGCCAGCTTGTAGAGGTTGGTGCCGTGGGACTTGCCCACGAGGCGTACGAGCTCCTCGACGCTGACCTGCTCCAGGTCGGCCACGGTGTGGATGCCGGCGCGACGCAGGCGCTCGGCGGTGGCCGGGCCGACGCCGGGGATCACCTTGACGTTCATCGGGCGGAGCAGGTCGAGCTCGGTGCCGGGCGCCACCACGACCAGACCGTCGGGCTTGTCCAGGTCGCTGGCGATCTTGGCGATGAACTTCGAGCTCGCCAGGCCGACGCTCGCGGTGAGGCCGCCGGTGACCTCGGCGACCTCGGCGCGGATCCTGGCGGCGGTCTCGGTCACCGTCTCGACCTCGAGGTCGGGCAGGTCCGCGGCAGCGAGGTCGACGAAGGCCTCGTCGAGGGAGAGCGGCTCGACCAGCGGTGACAGGTCGCGCAGGATCCCGAAGACCTGCTCGCTGACCAACTTGTAGGCGTGGAAACGCGGGTAGAGGAAGGCGGCGTGCCCGCACAGCGCGCGGGCCTCGCGGGTCGACATCGCCGAGCGGACGCCGAAGGTCCTGGCCTCGTAGGAGGCGGTGCTGACCACGCCGCGCCCGCTGATCCCGCCGACGACCACCGGCTTGCCGCGCAGCGACGGCTTGTCGCGCTGCTCGACCGAGGCGAAGAACGCGTCGAGGTCGAGGTGCATCACCGACGCGTGCGGTCTCATGGTGGCAACCTATCGGGCAGCGGGGACAGTCTCGCCCGATAATCCGCGCCGTTGACCGTCCACAACAAATGTTCGAGCACGAGTTGTGCACAGGTGCGGATATTGACCGGGAGACTGTCGGCGGTCGCAGGGAGCGTGGTCCGCATGACCACGAAACTCTCCATCACCCGTCCCGAGGACGTCCTGGCAGCCGTTCCCATCCTGCTGGGGTTCCAGCCCGAGAAGTCGATCGTCATGCTGACCTTCGGCGGAGATCACCAGGTCCACGGCAGGATCGACCTACCGCCACCGGGCGAGGTCGAGACCTGCCTGGACAGCCTGCTCCTGCCCGCGGTCCGCCATCAGGTGCGCGGTGTCCTGCTCGTCCTCTACGACAGTGGCCCACGGTTCGGGGCGAAGCTGGCCCGACGTCTCGCCGAGCGGCTCGCCGAATGCGACATCGACCTGATCGGCTGCCTGCGGGTCCATGGTGGCCGCTGGTTCGACCCGCTCGGATTCCACGGCAATCCCGACGAGGGTGTGCCCTTCGACGTGGACCAGCATCCGTTCCGTGCCCAGGCCGTCTATGACGGACACCTGGTGCACCGCTCGCGCGGTGACCTGGTCGCCTCCATCGCCGCGGTCCCCGCTGCCGTCGCCGAGACCGAGGTGGCGCTGGGCCAGGCGTCCTCCATGAAGCTCTACGAGGTCGGCCGCCTGATCGACGACGCGCTCGCCGGCGTCGTGCTGTCGGCGGGCCAGATCGCCTCCCTGCTGCTGGCTCTGGGCGACCCGCAACGACGCGACGCCGCCTGGGGAGGGATGACCCGCGCGGAGGCCAAGGCCCACGTGCGCCTGTGGACCGATGTCGTACGCCGCAGCCCCGACGACCACGTCGCCCACCCTGCGGCCGTGCTGGCCTTCGCCGCCTGGCTGGGCGGTGACGGCGCGCTCGCCTGGTGCGCCCTCGATCGGTGCTTCGCGAGCGAGCGTCACCACGGTCTCGGAGTGCTGGTCGCGCAGATGCTCGAGGGAGCGGTTCCTCCTGCTGCCTGGGAGGAGGCGCTCACCTGGCCGGGCCTCCCTGCCTAGCCGACCTAGACGGTCCGGTAGCGCAGCCGCTTCCACCGACGCGACAGCCCTGAGCGGGGGTCGATCCACGCGTTGCGGGTCACGACGACGTATGTCAGGGGCTCGCCGATCTCCCGGAACGCCTGGCGGGCGGCGGCGAGCCAGCGCAGATCGACGTCCTCGAACTCCGGTTCGCGCCCGTCCACCGCTTCTGCGGCGCGGGTCAGCCACACGATCGGGTCGGGCACGCCGACCCGCCGCCGCATGCTGTGGATGATGTCGGCGCGCAGCCACTGGTCGGTGGGCTCGTCCTCGCGATGTGCATGGGCGACCTCCTTGCCGCCGGGGATGCCGAGATGCACGAGCGCCAGGAACGAGCGCCGGTGCTCGGTGGCGGTGTGGTCGAGCACGGCACGCCTGAGTCGCTTCTCGAGCAGAGGCGAGAGCGGCTCGTGGAGACCCTCGACGCTTGTCTCGGACAGAGTGGACATGGAGGCCATGGGCCTAGCGTGCAACGGATGCCTGATTCGCGCGACCGTCTTTCCACAGGGTTCGCGAGCTCACAGGCCCGTCTCGATGATCCGGGCCGACGCGGCGGCGCCGTCGGCTCCTGCGTACGCCTGCTGCACCTCTTCAGCCGCGGCACGAATCCCCGGATCGGTGAGGACACGACGGACGGCCGCGACGAACTCGGGGGATCCGACCCGCTTCGGAGAGACCGCGATCGCGTTCCCGCGCTGCTCGCACAGCCGCACGTGCCAGGTCTGCTCGGGTTGCAGCCCCATGCCGACGAAAGGGATACCGCTCGCGCACGCCGTCTGGACCGTGCCCTGCCCGCCGTGCAGCACAGCCGCGTCGACCAGCCCACCCAGCCGGTGCGCCGGCAGCAGCTCGGTGACGTGGACGTTGGACGGGAGAGACTCGCCGCCACGCAGGTAGTGGGAGATCGGCGCGATCACGTTCACCGGAAGCGTGCCGAGCGCCTGGGCAGCGGCGATGGCGAGGTCACGGTTCGCCGAGGACCCCAGCGCGAGATACACCAGCGGGCGTGATGCGGCGGCCAGCTCCTCGACGACCGGCGGTATCGGCGCCTCGATGTGGGCGAAGATCGGCCCGACTCGCTCGTAGCCGTCCGGCAGCGTGAATCCCTCGAGCTCCCACGGCATCTCGGTCAGCAGGTTGCGATCGGCGGTGATGAGCGACGAGATGGTCCGGAGAGGAGGTACGCCGTTCGCGACCGCAACGGAGGCGAACGGTCGTGGCGCGAGCGGCGCCTTGGTGTAGATCCAGCGAAAGGCGGCCGTGGCCAGACGATCCGCGAGTCGCGCCATAGGGCCACGCCCGTCCACGAGGAACAGATGGCGGGCCTGACGCACCTGCGGCTCGGTCAGTGCGAAGGGGACCGGGTAGTAGAGCGGCACGCCCTCGGCGCGCGCAGAGATGTACGAGGTCAGGTTGGATCCGGTCGCGACGGCTGCAGCGCCCTGCTCACGGATGAGCTCCCGCTCGGTGGCGACGCGTTCGGAGACCACCTGCTCGGTGTAGGGGTTCTTCAGTGTCCTTCCCTGGTCGAACGCGATCAGCTGATCGCGTTCGAGGCGCGTGAACGCGGGAGCTCGCGAGATGTAGTCGAATCCGGCATCACGGATGAGGTCGACATAGTCGTCCTCGTAGCCCATGAACACCGCACGGTGGTCCGGACTCAGCGCCCGAGCCACCTGAATCATCCGGGTGGTCTCGGCGAGGTTGAAGGTCACCGGACAGAACAGCACGGTCGCCATCGAGACGTCCCCTCCGGACCCGTGTCGGTCCACGCCCGTCGTTTCGGATGCACGAAACGTATCGCGTTCGCGTGGATCGCTTCGGCTTCGACAGCGTGTTGGCTCGTCCGATGAGGCAAGATGTCCCTTATGCCTTCGCTCCACATCACCGGCGACGAGGCCGCCGACAAGCTGCTCTCCGAGGATCCGTTCGCGCTGCTGCTGGGCATGGCCCTGGATCAGCAGTACCGGATGGAGGATGCGTTCAAGGGAGGTCACAAGCTGGTGACCCGCCTCGGGCATCTGGATCCCGCCAAGATCGCCGAGATGGATCCCGACGAGTTCAAGGCGGTCGCCTCGACGCCGCCGGCGATCCACCGCTTCCCCGGCTCGATGTCGGCGAAGGTGCAAGGGATCGCGACCATCGTCACCAACGAGTACGGTGGCGACGTCACCCGGCTGTGGACCGAGGCAACCAGCGGCAAGGACCTGCTCAAGCGGGTCCAGGCGCTGCCGGGTTTCGGAAAGCAGAAGGCGCAGATCTTCGTCTCGTTGCTCGCCAAGCAGCTGGGGGTGCGGCCCGAGGGCTGGGAAGAGGCGGTCGGGGACTACGCGCTCGATGGTTACCGTTCTGTGGCTGACGTCGTCGACGGTGCGTCGTTACAGAAGGTGCGTGACTACAAACAACAGAAGAAGGCCGCAGCCAAAGCGGCCGGATGAGTCGATGGTGAACACGACGCCCCGGATGGGGACTGTTCACCACCACCGTGGCAGAATGAATCTGCGGCTCTTGACGACCCCGGGCCCTGCCGCGCCCAAACTGAGTTTTTGATAAGTCTCGACCAAGTTCGACGGAGAGGTGTTCGTGTCCTCGAACGCGCGCAAGATACCCGCTGAGGTACTCGCCCACCCTGCCGTGAAGGCACTGATCGACCAGGCCAAGCCGACCGGCCGGGTGACTCCAGACCAGGTCCGCCAGGCCAGCGAGGATGCCGCGGTCGAGCCCAGGCACCTCAAGGCCCTGCTCGGTCACCTGAGCACGCTCGGCATCTCGGTGGACCTCGGCACCGCGGTCACCGGCCGTGCCGCGGCGGCGACGACCTCGACCCGCAAGACCACCACGGCCAAGGCCCCGGCGAAGAAGGCTGCCGCCAAGAAGGTCGCCGCCGAGGCCGAGAAGCCGGCGGCCAAGGTGGCGGCGAAGAAGGCCGACGAGCCCAAGCCGAAGAAGACGACCGAGATCGACGAGGACGGCGAGGAGATCGTCCTCGAGGATGTCGACGTCGACGTCGACGACCTCGATGTCGACGACTCGGACACCGACTCCGACGAGGAGACCACGGTCGTCACGATCGGGCCCGACGGCAAGAAGGTCCTGCCCGACATCCCTGACGAGCAGTTCGAGAAGGACGTCGCGGCCGACCCGACGATCAAGGAGGACGAGAAGGAAGCCTCGAAGCAGAGCTTCGTGGTCTCCACCTCCGACGACACCGACGAGCCCGAGCAGACCGTCATGGTCGCCGGCGCGACGGCCGACCCGGTCAAGGACTACCTCAAGCAGATCGGCAAGGTCCCGCTGCTCAACGCCGAGATGGAGGTCGAGCTCGCCAAGCGGATCGAGGCCGGTCTCTTCGCGGAGGAGAAGCTCGGCAAGGGCGGCAAGATCACTCCGAAGAACCTCGACGAGCTCGAGTGGATCGCCGAGGACGGCAAGCGCGCCAAGAACCACCTCCTCGAGGCCAACCTCCGTCTGGTCGTCTCGCTGGCCAAGCGCTACACCGGCCGCGGCATGCTCTTCCTCGACCTGATCCAGGAGGGCAACCTGGGTCTGATCCGTGCGGTCGAGAAGTTCGACTACACCAAGGGCTACAAGTTCTCGACCTACGCGACGTGGTGGATCCGGCAGGCGATCACCCGCGCGATGGCTGACCAGGCCCGCACCATCCGTATCCCGGTGCACATGGTCGAGGTCATCAACAAGCTGGCCCGTGTCCAGCGGCAGATGCTTCAGGACCTGGGCCGTGAGCCCACCCCGGAGGAGCTCGCCAAGGAGCTCGACATGACCCCCGAGAAGGTCATCGAGGTCCAGAAGTACGGCCGTGAGCCGATCTCGCTGCACACCCCGCTGGGTGAGGACGGTGACTCCGAGTTCGGTGATCTGATCGAGGACTCCGAGGCGATCGTCCCGGCCGATGCCGTCTCCTTCACGCTGCTCCAGGAGCAGCTGCACGCGGTGCTCGACACGCTCTCCGAGCGTGAGGCCGGCGTGGTGAGCATGCGCTTCGGTCTGACCGACGGTCAGCCGAAGACTTTAGACGAGATCGGCAAGGTATACGGGGTCACCCGCGAGCGCATCCGGCAGATCGAGTCGAAGACGATGTCGAAGCTGCGACACCCGTCGCGTTCACAAGTGCTGCGTGACTATCTCGACTGACCCTCGTTGGTCACACCGAACGCCTTCCCGGACATCTGGGAGGGCGTTCGCCATTTTCCGAAGAATCGCCCGCGACCGCGGCGCGCTCGGCTAGGTTGCACGGATCAACTGTCCTTCCCCGGGAGGTTTTCTCGTGCGTTTGCGACTCTTACGTTCACATCGTCCGGCTCTGACAGCAGCCGGAGCACTGCTCGGCGGCCTGCTCGTGACAGTGCCGATCACTGCGGTCGCCTCGGCGTCCGGGACCGACTGGGATGCGTGCCTGGAAGGCACGACGGACCGGCAAGCGGTCTTCGAGCGAGCCGCCGAGACCAGCGGCGTGCCCGCCGAGGTGCTGCTCGCGGTCTCCTACATGGAGTCTCGTTGGGACGCGCACGGTGACGCGCCCAGCACCTCGGGTGGATACGGTCCGATGCACCTGACCGACCTTCCGGCCCTGGCGCAGGAGACCGAGGCCCACCCCGACCCGCTGGGGAAGGGCGACGGCTCCGACCAAGAGCGCTCCGCTCTCCAGCGCGAGGAAGCGGCCCGGCTCGGTGAGGTCGAGACGCTGCGTACGGCCAACGACATCACCGGGATCCCGGTCTCCGCCCTGCGCGCGGACGCGGTCGCCAACATCTGCGGCGGCGCCGCGGTGCTGGCCGACTACCAGGAGGCCGCGGGCGGAGCCGAGACGCTGGCCGACTGGAGCGCCGCGGTCGGTCGCTACAGCGGAGCCGCTGACGAGGCGACCGCGCTCAAGTTCGCCCGCCAGGTGTTCGCGACGCTGAGCGCGGGGGAGTCGCGTACGACCAACGACGGGCACGAGGTCGCCCTGGCGGCGAAGCCGGTCGCGGCGAGCGAGGAGGCGGTCGAGCGCCTCGACCTCGCCGAGGCCGACACCGCGGAGGCGGCCGAGTGCCCGGCCGTCCTCGGCTGCGAGTCGCTGCCGGCGCCCTACGCGAAGACCGGCTCCTCGATCGGTGCCTACGGCAACCACGACCTCGGCAACCGGCCTCAGGAGGGCTCGGTCGACTACATCGTCATCCATGACACCGAGACCTCCTACAACGGCACGGTGCGGCTGGTCCAGGACCCGACGTACCTCGGGTGGCACTACACGCTGCGCTCGGTCGACGGGCACGTCGCCCACCACATCCCGGGCAAGAACGTCGGTTGGCACGCCGGGAACTGGTACGTCAACAGCCACTCGATCGGGCTGGAGCACGAGGGCTACGCCGCCAACGGGGCGTGGTACACCGAGGCGATGTACCAGACCTCGGCGACGCTCGTCGGCTACCTGGCCGAGAAGTACGACGTCCCGCTGGACCGTGCTCACATCATCGGCCACGACCAGGTCCAGGGCGTCGCTCCGGCCAATGTCGCCGGGATGCACTGGGACCCGGGCCCCTACTGGGACTGGAACCACTACTTCGAGCTGCTGGACTCGCCCATCAAGCCCGACCGCCGCTCGCGCAGCGCGATCTGGACGGTCAAGCCTGACTTCCAGACCAACACGGGCAACGTGATGACCGGCTGCACCGGGACCGGCGTGCCCTGCCCGAGCGACCGCGGGACCAACTTCGTCAACGTCTACTCCGCGCCGTCCACCGATGCGCCGCTGCTGGCGGACACCGTTGTCGGCGGCTCGGCACGGGTCTCCAACTGGGGCCCGCGCCTGGCCGCCGGGCAGAAGGTCGTCGTCAACGACCGCACCCGTGACGATTGGTGGGGGATCTGGTTCGGCGGCAAGCAGGGCTGGATCCAGAACCCGGACGAGGTGCTCCTGCCCTCCGACGGCAAGGTGATCACCCCGAAGCCCGGCGTCACCGCCAAGATCTACGGGACCGCCTATCCCACCAAGCCCAGCGACTATCCGGCCGGCGTGACACCGCGGACGATCGCGCCGCTGCAATACACCATCCCTGCAGGTCAGCACTACGTGGTGGCCGACGAGACGGTGCCGACCGACTACTACAAGGCGAACAACTTCAACTGCGCCGCCGTCAACGGGGTGCCTGACTGCATCGTGATCAGCGGTGACACCACCTACTACCAGATCTGGTTCAACCACCGGATCGCGTACGTCATGGCCGACGACGTGGTGCTCGCCGACAGCTGATCTCACGTGTGCCACCGCGGGGATACCTGGATCACCGGGTATCCCCGCACCCGGCTTACGGGGTGAGGAACAGCCCGACGACCCAGACGATGGTGGCGAGGGTGGCAGCGGTGGCGTCGATCACGATAAACAGGCCCATGGCCTTCAGCGCGGTCCAGGTGGAGGCCCAGGCGCTCGTGGCGTCGCCACCGTGGCGGCGCAGCTCGGCCAGGAAGACGCCGACCGGGAAGCCGACGAAGAGCCCGACGACGGGGATCACGAAGAAGCCGACGATGGCGAGGATCGCGCCGACGATCTGGGTCGACAGCGGCATCCCGGAGTCCTTGAGACGCTTGCCGGGGATGGCGTACTTGGTGATCAGGCCGACGGCGATGAATGCCGCGGAGATGCCGAAGACCACCCATCCGGTGGACTCTCCGAGCCAGATGGCCCAGCCGAGGATCGCGGCGGCGACGAGAAGCGCCCCGCCGGGAAGGATGGGGACGATGATGCCGGCGATGCCGAAGGCGATGACCAGCGCGACGAGAACTTCGACGAGACTCACGGAGCGAACCCTAGCCCCGTGGTCCGGAGAAAACGCCGGAGGCCCGGACCGTCGTGGTCCGGGCCTCCGGGGAGTCGGTGGGTGGGGTCAGTTCTTCTCGGTGAGCTTGTGCGTCTCGTCGGTGATCGAGCTGGCGATCTCCTTGAGCTTCTCACCGTGCTCGCGGGCGTGGTGGGCGCAGAACAGCAGTTCGCCGCCGGAGTGGAGCTCCGCGCGTACGTAGGCCTGCGCTCCGCACCGGTCGCAACGGTCCTCGGACGTGAGCGGCGAGCTGGTGGCAACGGCAGTGGTCACATCGGCCTCATTTCTGAATCATGATTGCGCCGGGATAACGTACGTGAGCCGTGGAAGATTCCCTAGATCGCTAGCGTCTCTTCGCGAACCCTTACCTCCGCCGCACCTCAATCCTTGCAGTTGTCGCTCCAAGTCGGGGATCCGGGTCGGACCTACCCCGCGGGACATCGCTGTCCGTGAGGACATTCTTACCTGTCGACTGACCATTTCGTGCATCGAAACCCGCAAGTTCCGCGTAACGGACCGATCACGACGTACGTGTGCCGCCCCTCGGTGCCTCGACCGGTTGCCGCGTGCCTGCGTGAGGGCCGGGCGTGTCGCACGGTAGATTTCATCTGAGCAGGACCCACCCCCGCGAGCAACAACGCAGCAGCGCAGTACAGCCAGGAGCCGATCATCTCTGACAACACCTACAACGCCGCGCACCTCCTCGTCCTCGAGGGCCTGGAGGCGGTGCGCAAGCGTCCCGGCATGTACATCGGCTCGACCGATACCCGTGGTCTCATGCACTGCCTGTGGGAGATCATCGACAACGGCGTCGACGAGGCGCTGGCCGGATTCGCGGGCCACGTCGAGGTGGCGATGCACCCCGACGGCTCGGTGGAGGTCTACGACGACGGCCGCGGCATCCCGACCGACAAGGAGCCCCGCACCGGGCTCCCGGGCGTCGAGGTGGTCGCGACCAAGCTGCACGCCGGCGGAAAGTTCGGCGGCGGTTCCTACAACGCGACCGGCGGTCTGCACGGTGTCGGCCTCTCGGTCGTCAACGCGCTCTCCAGCCGGATGGACATCGACGTGGACCGCTCGCCGGCCCAGCAGGGGATGTCGTTCCGCCGCGGCGTACCCGGTGTCTTCGACGGAGACGGGCCGACGGCGGGCTTCACCCCGCAGAGCGGCCTGACCCGCAAGGGCAAGCGGGTCGCCAAGGGCAAGACCGGCACCCGGATCAGGTTCTGGCCGGACAAGCAGATCTTCACCAAGGACGCCCGCTTCGAGCTCGAGGGTCTGCTCGGTCGCGCTCGGCAGACGAGCTTCATCGTCCCTGGCCTCGAGCTGGTCATCCGCGACCAGTCGGGGGCCGACAAGATCGAGGAGAAGTTCCGCCACGACGGCGGCATCGCCGAGTTCGTCGACTTCCTGGCCAAGGACGAGCCGGTCAGCGGCGTGCTGCGTCTGCAGGGGTCGGACACCTTCACCGAGACCGTGCCGATGCTCGACGACGCCGGCCACATGACCCCGCAGGACGTCGAGCGCGAGCTCGGCGTCGACATCGCGGTGCGGTGGGGGAGCGGCTACGACACCGAGATCCGCTCGTTCGTGAACGTGATCGCCACCCCGAAGGGCGGCACCCACGTCAGTGGTTTCGAGAACGCGCTGACCAAGACCTTCAACGACGCCATGCGCGCGGCCAAGGTGCTCAAGGTCAACGACAAGGACATCGTCAAGGAGGACGTCCTCGAGGGGCTGACCGCCGTGGTGACGGTGCGCCTGGCCGAGCCGCAGTTCGAGGGCCAGACCAAGGAGATCCTCGGCACCCCGGCTGCTCGCAGCGTGGTCCGTAAGGTCGTCGCCGCGGAGATGAAGACGTTCCTCACCGAGTCCCGTGGCGCCCAGAAGCAGCAGGCCAAGCTGGTGATGGAGAAGGTCTACGCCGCCTCCAAGACCCGTCTCTCGCTGCGCCAGCAGAAGGAGAACCAGCGGCGCAAGAACGCGCTGGAGTCCTCCGCGCTGCCCTCCAAGCTCGCCGACTGCCGCACCACCGACGACCGCGCCGAGCTCTTCATCGTCGAGGGTGACTCCGCGCTCGGCACCGCCAAGGTGGCCCGCAATTCGGAGTTCCAGGCGCTGCTGCCGATCCGCGGCAAGATCCTCAACGTCCAGAAGGCCTCGGTCGGCGACATGCTGAAGAACGCCGAGTGCTCCTCGATCATCCAGGTCGTCGGCACCGGCACCGGCCGCAGCTTCGACCTCGATGCCGCCCGCTACGGCAAGATCATCTTCATGGCCGACGCCGACTCCGACGGCGCCCACATCCGTACGCTGTTGGCGACCCTGTTCTTCAAGTACATGCCCGAGCTGATCGCCGCCGGCAAGGTCTACACCGCGGTCCCGCCGCTGCACCGGATCGAGATCTCCAACCCGAAGAAGGGGATGGAGAAATACATCTACACCTACTCCGACCCGGAGCTGCAGCGCAGGCTGGCCGAGCTGAAGAAGAAGAACGTCTCCTGGAAGGACCCGGTGCAGCGCTACAAGGGTCTGGGTGAGATGGACGCCGACCAGCTGGCCGAGACCACGATGGACCCCCGCCACCGGACCCTTCGCCGGCTGACGCTGGACGACGCCGACGCGGCCGCGGCGGTCTTCGACCTGCTGATGGGCTCAGAGGTGGCTCCGCGCAAGGAGTTCATCGTCGCCGGGGGCGGTCAGCTCTCCGAAGACGATCTGGACTTCTGATGGACCAGAAGGCAGCCCGGGTAGCCGCGACAAAGGCGTTCAAGTCCGGCGGCATGCCGCTGCGCAAGGGCCACCACCGGCTCGGTGACCCCAAGAGCGACGACATCGTCTGGTACATCGACCTGCGCGCCCAGGGCGCCGGCCCGTCCGCGCCGCTGCGCTTCGAGATCGGCTGCTGGGTCGCCGCCCTCGGCCACCCGGAGCCCGAGGGCGGCCCGGTCGACTGCCCGCTTCTCCTGGACCGTCCGGTCGCCTCGACCACGCCGGCCGAGATGGGCGAGGAGGTCGGCGAGCTGGTCGACCTCGTCAGTCGCCTCGACTCGGTCGGTGCGCTCGGCGAGGCGCTGACCTCGGGCGACCTCGGTCGTCCACTGGTCGACCAGTCGCTGCGCACCTTCCTGGAGCAGTAGATACGCCGCTGACCCGCGGCTGTCACAGGTCCGAAATGCGGCTTCCTTAGCGTCAGGCTCGCTGTAGCCGAGGTCGAGGAGACGACGATGACGCATGACGGACGCAGAGCTGCCGAGCACCTGACCGCGGGTCTGGGTCGACGAAGGCTGGTGCAGGCGGCACTGGGTGTCGCCGGTGCCGGTGCGGCATCGGTCGGTGCCTCAGGTGCGGCTCACGCCCACGGTTCCGCGGCCCCGAGGAAGCCAGGACGTTTCCGCGGCATCCTGCAGCCGGGCGAGGGCCGGATCGCCGGCGACGTCTACGTGCCGTCGGAGACGGACGACGTGCTGTGGGGCTACGTCCCGTCGGTGCACGCCACGGCCGTGGCGCGGGTGCGGTCCGGGCGTACGGTGACGATCGACTCCATTTCCCACGAGGGCATCCTCGAGGATCAGGGCCGCGACCCGGTCGCGTGGTTCGGCGCGCACGGTGTACGCAGCAAGGACGTGCTCCGCGACGCGGTCGAGGTGGCCGCCTCCTATGACCGCACCCGACGCAACTTCGACGTCGACGGGCCTCATGTGATCACCGGGCCGGTCTTCGTCGAGGGCGCCGAGCCCGGCGACGTGCTCAAGATCGAGACGCTCGAGGCGACCCCGCGGGTGCCGTACGGAATCGTCTCCTCCCGTCACGGCAAGGGCGCGCTCGCGCTCACCAGGGACGGAGCGGCGCCCGCGGGGATCACGCTGGACGAGGTGATGCCAGCGGTGGCGACCGACGGGCGCGCGACCGGGCAGCCCACCGCGTACGGAAACGTGTCGGTCTTCGCCGAGCTCCAGGGCGACAAGGTGAAGATGGGCGCCGGGAGATCCCGGGTGAGCTTCCCGGTGAACACCTTCTTCGGAACGATGGGCGTCGCCTATGCCGAGACCACCGAGCTGACCGCTCCGGAGGCGAACTCGATCCCGCCGACACTCGGCGGCGGCAACATCGACATCAACCTGCTCGGCGTGGGCTCGACGTTCTACCTCCCGGTCAAGGCCGAGGGAGCGCTGTTCTATGTCGGCGACCCGCACATGGCCATGGGCAACGGAGAGGTCGCGCTCACGGCGCTGGAGGGCTCGCTGCGAGGCACGTTCCGACTGACCGTGTGCAAGCCCGGATCGGGTGAGGCTCCATCGGTGGCGTACGACTACCCGTTCGCCGAGACGGACGGCGCCTACATCCCGATCGGCCTCTCCGACCCTGACGGGTCGGTCGGCGGCCAGGGAAGCGATCTCGATGTCGCGATGAGGCGAGCGGTCGTCAACGCCCTCGACTTCCTCGAGCACGACATGGGTCTGGACCGGGCGATCGCGTACGCCTACCTCTCCGCCGCCTCGGACTTCGTGGTCTCGCAGGTCGTCGACCGCACGGTCGGGGTGCACGGGATCATCAGCAAGGCCGACCTCGCCTGATCCGAGGCGTCGGTCAGCGCTCCGCCAGCAGCGCGAAGAGATCGCCGACCTCGCCCAGGTGGCCGAGCTTCTCGGGGTTGAGGACGTTGTGCATCCGGACGATCCGGTCGCCCTCGACGTCGAGCGCGATGACGCCGAGCAGGGCGCCGTCGGCGCCGCGGGTGAGCATCGCCGGCTGGCCGTTGGCGTGGGAGAGCTCCAAGCGTACGCCGAGACGCTCGCCCTGACGCATGAGCCCGAGCAGGAAGCGGGCGACGGCGACGGCGCCGTGCATCGGCTTCTGGATGGCGGGAGCCCGGCCGCCGCCGTCGGCGACGAAGACGACGTCGTCGGCGAGCAGCCGCTCCAGCCCGGTGACGTCGCTCGCGGAGAGCGCGGCGACGAACCTGGAGGCGAGCTGATCGCGGCGCTCGGGTGAGGGCTCGAAGCGTGGGGTGCCGTCGGCGATCCGCTTGCGGGCGCGGGTGAAGATCTGGCGGCAGTTGGTCGCGCTCTTGTCGACGACCGGGGCGATGTCCTCGTAGTCGTAGCCCATCACCTCGCGCAGCACGAACACCGCACGCTCGACCGGCGTGAGCGACTCCAGCAGGACCAGGAACGCGGTGCTGACGGTCTCGTCCAGCTCGAGGCGGTGGCTCGGGTCCTCGTCGGAGACCAGGATCGGCTCGGGCAGCCAGGGGCCGACGTACTGCTCGCGCCGATGGCGGGCCGAGCGGAGGGTGTCGATGGCGATCCGGGTGGTGACGGTCGTGGCGTACGCGTCGAGGTTGTCGACCTCCTCGGTGCTGCGGTGCATCCGCAGGAACGCCTCCTGCACGATGTCCTCCGCCTCGGCGACGCTGCCGAGCATCCGGTAGGCGATCGAGAACATCAGCGGGCGGAGCCCGTCATGAGCGCTTGCGAGGTCCACGAGTGCAGGACCTTACGCCAGCTGTCACACGAGCGCAGGTCGTTTCGTCGGTCGGGTCGACAACGACGAAAGGAACAGGAAATGCGCATCTTCATCGCAGGCGGAACCGGCGCGGTCGGCATCAGGATGGTGCCGCTGCTGGTGGCCGCCGGACACGAGGTGTACGGCTCGACCCGCCACGACGCGGGGTGCGAGACCTTGGCCGGCCTGGGCGCGACCGGGGTCGTGATGGATCCGCTGAACCCGCAGAGCGTCACCGACGCCGTCACCAAGGCTTCGCCCGAGGTGATCGTGCACCAGCTCACCGCGCTGGGCAGCCTCAGCGGGAACCTGAAGAAGTGGGACCAGGACTTCGCGATGACCAACCGGCTGCGCACCGAGGGCACCGACCACCTGCTCGCGGCGGCTCGGGCGGCCGGCGTGCGGCGGTTCGTGGCACAGAGCTTCGGCGGGGGCTGGACCCTTGAGCGCATCGGCGACTGGGTCAAGGATGAGACCTCATCGCTCATCGAGGACCCCGGCAAGGAGGCGCGGGGCACCCTGGCGGCGATCCGTCACCTCGAGGACGCCGTGACGTCGGCATCCGACGTCGAGGGACTGGTGCTGCGCTACGGCAACTTCTACGGCCCGGGCAACGCTGCGTCCCGTGACGGCGCCATCGGTGAGCTGCTGCGCAAGGGCAAGATGCCGGTGGTCGGCGGCGGTACGGGGGTGTGGTCGTTCGTCCACATCGACGACGTGGCCTCCGCGACCGTCGCGGCCATCGACCGGGGCGCGCCGGGCATCTACAACATCGTCGACGATGAGCCGGCGCCGGTGAACCAGTGGATGCCGTTCCTGGCCGAGCAGGTCGGCGGGCGGAACCCGATGCGGCTCCCGGCCTGGCTCGCCCGGCCGCTGATCGGCGAGTTCGGGGTCGCCCTGATGACCTCCGTGCGAGGGTCGTCCAACGCCAAGGCGAAGCGGGAGCTCGGCTGGACCCCGTCCTACCCGACTTGGCGCGAGGGCTTCCGGACCGGGATCGGCTGATCGTGGTTATGGTGGCGCGGTGAAGATGATCGCGTTGCAGGACGAGTGGTGGCCGACGATGACCTGCTTCGGGTGCGGGCCGGCCAACGCGCAGGGGCTCCAGCTGAAGAGCTACCCACAGCTGGACGGGAGCGTGACCGCGACCTTCCAGCCGTGGCCGCAGCACGACAACGGCGGCGGGTTCCTCAACGGTGGCGTCATCGCGACCCTGCTCGACTGCCACAGCGCCGCCGCGGTGCACCAGGAGGCGTTCCTCAACGGCTGGATGCCCGCCGAGGGGGAGTCGCTGGCCTACGTGACGGCCGGGATCGACGTACGCTACCGGCGGCCGGCGCCGCTCAAGGAGCCGGTCACGCTCATCGCCACGGCCGCCGATGCCAGCGAGGACCAGATCACCTCGCTGGTGCGCCTGGAGTGGGGCGGAAAGGTCCGCGCCGAGGGTGAGGCGCTCTGGAAGCGCTGGCGGCCACGCAGCTAGCAGAAACGGCCCCCAACCAGGTTGGGGGCCGTTCCTCGTCACCTCAGTCGAGCAGCTCGGTCACGGTGCCGGCGGCCACGGTGCGACCGCCCTCGCGGACCGCGAAGCCGAGGCCGACCTCCATGGCGATCGGCTTCTCCAGCTCCACCCCGAGCTCGATCGTGTCGCCGGGCATGACCAGGGCGATGTCACCCAGGTCGATCCCGCCGGGCACGTCCGTGGTCCGGAAGTAGAACTGCGGCCGGTAGTCCGCGGCGAACGGCGTGTGCCGCCCGCCCTCGGCCGTGGTCAGCGCGTGCAGGTTCGCCCGGAACCTCCGGTGCGGACGTACGCTGCCGGGCAGTGCCACCACCTGGCCGCGACGCACCTCGTCGCGCTTGATGCCGCGCAGCAGCACCGCGGCGTTGTCGCCCGCCTCGGCGGACTCCAGCGACTTGCCGAACGTCTCCAGACCGATCGCGGTGCTGGTGACCGTCTCGCCGAGGCCCACGACCTCGACCGCGTCGCCGACCTTCAGCGAGCCGCGCTCGACGGCACCGGTGACGACCGTGCCGCGGCCGGTGATGGTCACGACGTTCTCGATCGGCATCAGGAACGGCTCGCCGAGCTCACGCTCGGGAACCGGCACGTAGTCGTCGATCGCGTCCAGCAGGTCACCGATCGCGGCGATCCACTCCGGGTCACCCTCGAGCGCCTTCAGCCCGGACACCCGGACCACGGGCACGTCGTCGCCGGGGAACCCGTACTCGGAGAGGAGGTCGCGGACCTCCAGCTCGACCAGGTCGAGCAGCTCCGGGTCGTCGACGGTGTCGGCCTTGTTGAGCGCCACCACCAGGTACGGCACGCCCACCCGGCGCGCGAGCAGCACGTGCTCGCGCGTCTGCGGCATGGCACCGTCCTGAGCGGAGACGACCAGGATGGCGGCGTCCACCTGGGCGGCGCCGGTGATCATGTTCTTCACGTAGTCGGCGTGCCCGGGCATGTCGACGTGCGCGTAGTGCCGGGTGGCGGTCTCGTACTCGACGTGCGAGATGTTGATCGTGATCCCGCGCTGCAGCTCCTCCGGGGCACGGTCGATGCCGTCGAAGGCGATGAAGCGGTTCACGTCGGGGTCGCGCTCAGCGAGCACCTTGGTGATCGCGGCGGTCAGGGTGGTCTTGCCGTGGTCGACGTGACCCATCGTCCCGATGTTGAGGTGCGGCTTGGTCCGCACGAACTGGCTCTTGGCCATGAGAGTTCCTTGTGTGTCAGAAGATTTCGGGGTGAGCCAGGACCCTCCGGCAAGCCCTCACAGCGCTGTCACCGCGATGAGGGGGCCGGTGCGGGCCACCCTCCTCCGCGGGTCCTGTGAGACAGGAGGAGGGTCAGCTTTCGGCGCCGGTGCAATCGACTGACGGAGCCCACGTGGGAGCGCCCGTCAGGCCCTTGCCTGACAGGTCGAACTCGGAAACCACGCGGAACATGCGCATCACGTTAGGTGCCAACACAGACACCCGCAATGTAATTCCCGGCTAGCGCGCCTCCAGACGCACCACGACCGACTTCGAGGTCGGGGTGCGGCTGCCGTCGGCGTAGGAGTCGAGCGGGATCAGGACGTTCGTCTCCGGGAAGTAGGCCGCGGCGGAGCCGCGAGGGGTGCCGTAGGAGACGACGCGGAAGCCCTCAGCACGCCGCTCGCCGTCGGTCCAGACCGAGACGATGTCGACGGTGGCGCCGTCGCCGATGCCGAGGTCGCGGAGGTCGTCGGGGTTGACGAAGACGACGTGACGGCCGCCCTTGATGCCGCGGTAGCGGTCGTTGTAGCCGTAGACGGTCGTGTTGAACTGGTCGTGGGAGCGGAGCGTCTGCAGCAGCAGGTGGCCCGGGGGAGCGGAGATCGCGGTCAGCGGGTTGGCGGTGACCCGGGCGCGGCCGGTCGCGGTGTTGAAGGTGCGCGAGTCGCGGGGACCGTTGGGCAGTGCGAACCCGCCGGGCGCCTTCAGGCGGGTCTCGAAGTCCTCGAAACCCGGGACCACCGCGGAGATGTGCCGACGGATCTGGGAGTAGTCCTGACCCATCGTGGCCCAGTCGACGCCTTGATCCGAGCCGAACAGAGCCTCGCCGATGGCGCAGATGATGCCGATCTCGCTGCGCAGCTCCTTCGAACCGGGGAGCAGCCGGCCGTAGGAGGCGTGGACCATGCCCATCGAGTCCTCGACGGTGACGTACTGCTCGCGGCCACCGGTCTCGTCGCGCTCGGTGCGGCCCAGGCAGGGCAGGATCAGGCCCTCGCGGCCGTGGTGGAGATGGCTGCGGTTGAGCTTGGTCGAGATCTGGACGGTGAGACCGACGTCGGCCAGCGCCGCGGTGGTGACGGCGGTGTCCGGTGTGGCTGCGGCGAAGTTGCCGCCCAGGGCGACGAAGACATCGACACCACCGTCGCGCATCGCCTCGATCGCGGCGACCACGTCGAAGCCCTCCTCGCGCGGCGGCGTGATGCCGAACTCGGCACCGACGGCGTCGAGGAACCACGCCGGCGGCTTCTCCCAGATGCCCATGGTGCGGTCACCCTGCACGTTGGAGTGACCACGGACCGGGCACGCGCCCGCCCCGGGCTTGCCGATGTTGCCGCGCAGCAGCAGGAACGAGGCGATCTCGCGGATCGTGGCGACCGAGTTCTTGTGCTGGGTCAGGCCCATCGCCCAGCACACGATGATGCGCTCGCGCGTCTCGACCAGGTCGGCCAGCGACTCGATCTCCTCGCGCGAGATGCCGCTGAGCCTGGTGATGTCGTCCCATTCCATCGCTGCCCACGCCTGCGCGGCGACCTCGAACCCGTCGGTGTGCTGCTCCAGGAACGCGTGGTCGACGGCGTCGCGCTCGACGAGGATCTTGTTGATCCCGGCGAACAGGGCGAGGTCGCCGTTGACCTGAACGGGCACGTGCAGGTCGGCGAGCTTGGTGCCGGCCCCGGTGACGCCGCGTACGGTCTGGGGGTTGCGGAACCGTCCGAGCCCGGCCTCGCGCAGCGGGTTGACCGAGACCACCTTCGCGCCGTTCTCCTTGGCGGACTCGAGCGCGGTGAGCATCCGGGGGTGGTTGGTGCCGGGGTTCTGGCCGACCACGAAGATCAGGTCGGAGTGCTCAGCGAGGTCGTCGTAGGTCACGGTGCCCTTGCCGATGCCGATCACCTCGCCGAGCGCGGTGCCGCTGGACTCGTGGCACATGTTGGAGCAGTCGGGCAGGTTGTTGGTCCCGAGCTGGCGGGCGAGCAGCTGGTAGGCGAAGGCGGCCTCGTTGGAGGCGCGGCCGGAGGTGTAGAAGACCGAACGGTCGGCGTCGGTCGCGCGCAGGCGATCGGCGATCAGCGCGATCGCGTCGGACCAGGAGATGGGGGAGTAGTGGGTCTCGCCGGGGCCGACGTACATCGGCTCGGTCAGCCGGCCCTGCGCCTCCAGCCAGTGGTCGTCACGCTCGTCGAGCGAGGCGATCGAGTGGGCCGCGAAGAAGTCGCGGTCGACCCGTTTGCGGGTGGCCTCCCAGGCCACTGCCTTGGCGCCGTTCTCGCAGAACTCCGCCGGCTTGCGGTGGTCGGGGTCCGGCCAGGCGCACGAGGGGCAGTCGAAGCCGCCGACCTGGTTGACCTTGAGGAGCGTCTGCAGGCTGCGCTTGGGGCCCATCTCGCGCAGTGCGTACTCCATCGAGTGGAGCACCCCGGGGATCCCGACCGCAGCCGTCTCCGGCTCGCGGACGCGGAGGGTGGGCTCGGGCAGGTCGGCGGGGGTTTCGTTGCTCACCTCCGCAAGATTACTCCGTGGCGATCGCCTTGAGGACGTCCTCCCTCCCCGCGCGGATGGCGGGGAGGAGCGCGGCCAGGACACCGACGACCACGGCGACGCCGAGGAAGAGTGCCAGCTGGTCGAGGGGCACCCACAGGCTGGTCAGGTCGTCGCGCAGAGCGTCGCGCAGCAGTACGCCGAAGAGCACCCCGAGGGCGAGCCCGAGGACCGCGCCGAGCACCGCGATCGTCACCGACTCCAGGGTGATCATCCGGCGCAGCTGGCCGCGCGAGAGCCCGATCGCCCGGAGCAGGCCGATCTCACGGGTGCGCTCGATGACGCTCAGGCCGAGGGTGTTGACGATGCCGATCACCGCGATCACGATCGCCAGCGCGAGCAGGCCATAGATCATGTAGAGCAGCTGGTTGACCTGACCCTTGATCGACTCGGCGAACTCGTCCTTGTCCTGCACCGCGACCACGGGACGGTCCGCGACGAGCTCGTCGAGACGCTCATGGACGACGTCCGGATCGGCTCCCGGAGCGAGCAGGATGCTGAGCGAGGCGTCCTCCCGCGGCACCTTGGCCTCGGCGAGATCCTCGATGCGTACGGTGATGTCCCCGGTCACCTGGGTCTTGGCGATGATCCCACTGATCCGAGGATGCAGCTGGCGGCCGCTGCGGAAGGTCAGGTCGACACGGTCGCCGAGCTGCCACTTGTGCTCCTTCGCGGTCTCCTCGGTGACCAGGACCTGACCGGGCTTGACGTCGTCGCTGCCCTTGAGCACGTCGAGATCGTAGATCTGCGGCATGTGCTCGTCGACGCCGAAGAGGAAGGCGGGTTCGTTCTTCTTCGGGTTCTGCAGGTCCACCTTGCCGACGACCGCCTGGGCGATCTGGGAACGGGAGACGGTGGCGACACCCTCGACCTGCTCCATCTCGTCACCGATGGAGGTCGGGAACGGGGTGAAGGTGGGGCTCTGCACGATCAGGTCGGGCTTGAACTCGTCTTCGACCACGTCGGAGATCGAGGCGTTCATGGAGGCGGCGAGCACCCCGATCAGCGAGACCAGCGCCAGCCCGATCATCAGTGCCGAGGCGGTGGCGCCGGTGCGCCGCGGGTCGCGCATCGCGTTCTGGCCGGCCAGCTTGCCGGTCATCCCGAAGACAGCACCCGAGACGGTACGCAGCGCCGCGAGCACCGGGCGTCCGAGGAACGCGCTGATCCAGGCGACCGAGAGGATCGAGACGCCCGCGCCGACGCCCACCCACAGCGCCGGGCTCGTCGGCACCTCGAACCCTCCGGGCAGGCGGATCTCGGGGATCCCGATCCGCGGCATCGCCGCGAGCACGAGGCCGGCGACCAGCAGGGCGAGCCCCGCCGACGTACGCAGGGCGGTGGATCTGGCCGGAGGCTGGGTGTCCTCGCGCATGGCCGCCACCGGCGGGACCTTCGCGGCCCGCCGCGAAGGCAGGAGCGCGGCGGCAAGCGTGACGAAGACGCCCACGGCGTAGGAGATCGCGATGGTGCGTGGGGTCAGGTCCAGAACGTCGGAAGCGATCTCCAGCCCGGCCTGGCGGAAGACGGCGGCCAGACCGTGGGCCAGCCCCCAGCCGGCGAGGACGCCGATGGTGGAGGCGATCAGCGCCATGACCAGGGCCTCGAAGAGCACCGAGACGGTGACCTGGCGTCGTGAGGCGCCCAGGGCCCGCAGCAGCGCCAGCTGGCGCGAGCGCTGCGCGATCAGGATCGAGAAGGTGTTGACGATGATGAAGGCACCGACGATCACCGCGATCACGGCGAAGACGATCAGGAAGACCGAGATCACGTCGAGGAAGTCGCCGATGGCGTCCTCGGACTCTGCGACGGCCTCGTTGCCGGTGATCGCCTCGAAGCCCTTCGGGACGACGGTGTTCGCGGCCTCGGCCAGCTCCTTCTGGCTGACGCCCGGCGCGGCGGTGAGCGAGACCGCGGAGTAGACGTCCTTGCCCTCGGTGAACAGCTCCTGCGCTCCGGCCGTGCTGAAGACGAGCAGCTGGGCGCCGGCGGTGCCGCCTCCGTTGAAGGCGGCGATGCCGGTGAGGGTGACCGAGCGCCGGGTCTCACCCTGGGGCGCGATCAGAGTGACCGCGTCGCCCACCCGATAGCCGGCCTTCTCCGCGGTCGACTTGTCGAGGACGAGCTCCTTCGTCGTCGCCGGCCAGCTGCCCTCCTCGAGCTCGAGCATCGGCTCGCCGAGCAGGTTGGGGGTGCCGGTGTGGTTGAAGGCCAGCGTCGGCGCGCCCGAGCTGTTGACCAGCTTGTCGTCGGTGTCGAGCACGTAGAGCCCGGCGCCTTGGACGACACCGTCGGCGCGGGCGACCTCCGGCAGCGTACGCAGCCTCTCGATGGCCTCCGGTGCCAGCGTGGCCTCGCCGCCACCACCGGGGCGGGTGGCCTCGGTCGCGGAGGCGCTGCTGACGGGACGTACCTGCCCGTCGGGCGTGGAGCCGTTGATGATTCCGGAGAACGTGCGGTCGAGCCCGTGCGAGAACGTGAGCACCCCGGCCAGGAACGCCACGCCGAGGACGATCGCGAGCGTCGACATGAGCAGGCGCACCTTGTGCGCGGCGAGGTTGCGCAGGGTCAGCCGTAGCACGCCGCCACCTCCGTTGCGCAAGCGCCAGAGTACGGAGGCGGCGGCGTGATGTTCATGTGGCTCGCTCGCTGACGCTCGCTCACGTCGCCACCTCCGTTGCGCAAGCGCCAGAGTACGGAGGCGGCGGCGTGGTGTTCATGTGGTTCGCTCGCTGACGCTCGCTCACGTCGCCACCTCCGTTGCGCAAGCGCCAGAGTACGGAGGCGGCGGCGAGTTGTGCGTGTGGTTCGCTCGCTGACGCTCGCTCATCCTCACGCGCCTTCGCTGATCGGGTCCAGTCCCATGGCCCGAGCCTGCAGGTCGGCCATGTGGGCGAGGATCTGCTCCCGGCTCGGCGTGGCCAGCTCGTCGACGATGCGGCCGTCGGCCAGGAAGACCACCCGGTCGCAGTAGGAGGCGGCGACCGGGTCGTGGGAGACCATGACGATGGTCTGGCCGAGGTCATCGACGCTGTGGCGCAGGAAGTCGAGCACCTGGGCAGCCGAGGTGGAGTCGAGGTTGCCGGTCGGCTCGTCGGCGAAGACGATGTCGGGCTTGGAGACCAGGGCCCGGGCGCAGGCGACCCGCTGCTGCTGACCGCCGGAGAGCTCGCTCGGCTTGTGATCGAGTCGTTCGCGGAGGTTGACCGTGTCGATGACCTGGGCGAACCACTCCTTCTCCGGCTTCTTCCGGGCCAGGGACAGCGGCAGCAGGATGTTCTCCTGCGCGGTCAGGGTCGGGACGAGGTTGAACGCCTGGAAGACGAACCCGATCTTGTCCCGACGCAGCTCGGTGAGGCGGCGGTCGCGCAGCCTGCCGAGCTTGCGACCGCCGACGATCACCTCACCGGTCGTGGGCTTGTCGAGCGCGGCCAGGCAGTGCATCAGCGTCGACTTGCCCGAGCCGCTCGGGCCCATGATCGCGGTGAACTGCCCGGCGTAGAGGTCCAGGCTCACTCCGTCGAGCGCGCGGACCTCCGCGGCGCCCTTCCCGTAGGTCTTGTGCAGATCGATCGCCTGGGCGGCGATCTCACGCTGCGGCGGGTCCTGCTGTGCAGGGTCTGTGAGGCTCACGCCACAACTCTCGCCTACAGGTGGTTGGCGCGCTTCAGATTTTCTGGTTCAGGAGCCCCGTGTCGACGTCGTAGATGAACCCGCCGACCTTGACGTCCTCGGGAACGAACGGGTGCGAGCGGACCTTGGCGACGTCCTCGGCCAGCGCGCGGACCTGGTCGTCGGTGATGGGCAGGTGGAGCCAGGAGGCGTCCTTGCCGGCGGACTCGGCGAGCTTGGCACGAAGCTCGGCGTCGGTGTTGGAGGCGACCGCACAGCGGGTGTGGGGCACGATCAGGATGCGCTTGACGTTGAGGAGGTGCACGCCGAGCACCAGTGCCTCCATCGCCTGCGGGGTCACCCGGCCGCCGGGGTTGCGGAAGATCTTGGCGTCACCGAGGCCCAGGCCCAGCATGGCGAGCGGCTCGATGCGCGAGTCCATGCAGGTCACGATCGCCACGCCGGCGTGGGCGACGCCGTCAAAGCCTCCGTCGTCGAACTTGTCGGCATATTCGCGGTTCGCGGCAAGCAGGTCATCGAAGTCGGACATGGTGTCAAGGTAGCCGATATCGCGGCGACGGCATCGACCCGTGTCAGATAGCGTGCGCGCCATGAGTGAGCGCCAGCGAACGACCATCAGCCACATGCCGCCAGTTGCGTATTCTCCGCTCTCGTCAACGGAGCTGGCGGCATGATCGACGCCCTACTCGAGCCCAGCGACCTGCCCCACCGACTGCCCCGCTTCGCGGACATCGCGATCGACGACTACGGTCCGGCGATCGAGCAGGGGATGACCGAACAGCTGGCAGCGCTGAGCGCGATCACGTCGTCCCCCGAGGAGCCGACGTTCGAGAACACCCTCGTCGCGCTGGAGCGGTCCGGAGAGCGGCTGGACCGGGTCCTGCGGGTCTTCTTCTCGCTGCTCTCCGCGGACTCCTCCGACGCCCTGGACGAGCTCCATGCTGCGTACGCTCCCCGGCTGGCGGCCCACCACGACGCGCTGCTCCTCGACGACGCGCTCTTCGCGCGGGTGAATGCCGTCTACGAGAACCGGGACGCGCTGGAGGGCGAGGACCGTTATCTGGTCGAGCGCTACCACCATGACTTCGTGCTCGCCGGCGCTGCGCTGGGCCCGGAGCAGAAGGCCCGGCTGCGTGAGCTCAACCAGGAGATCTCCGCCCTGGAGGCGGCGTTCGGGCAGGCGGCGCAGGCAGACTCCAACGACCTCGCCGTGGTCGTCGACACTGTCGAGGAGCTCGCCGGGCTGACCCCGGGAGAGATCTCCGCGGCCGCGGCGGCGGCCGAGGGGCGCGGGCTGGCGGGCAAGTTCCTGATCACGCTGACCCTGTTCACCGCCCACCCCTACCTGTCCGTGCTGGAGAACCGGGAGCTGCGGCAGCGGCTGTTCGAGGCTCAGCTCGCCCGCGGTTCGCGCGGCAACGACAACGACACCCGCTCCATCGCGCTCGACGCGCTGCGGCTGCGGGCGGAGAAGGCGCAGCTGCTCGGGTTCGACAGCTACGCCGGGCTGGTGACGGCCGACAACACGGCCGGCACTCCCAAGGCCGTCCGGGACTTGCTCGAGCGGCTGGCCGCGCCGGCGGCTCGCAACGCCCGGGCCGAGCAGGCCGCGCTCGAGGCGTCCGCGGGCGGGCCGATCGAGGCCTGGGACTGGCCTTACTACGCGGAGAAGGTCCGGGCCTCGGAGTACGACGTCGACCTGGCCGTCCTGCGGCCGTGGTTCGAGGCCGACCGGGTGCTGCGCGACGGTGTCTTCTTCGCCGCCGGTCGACTCTACGGCCTGACCTTCGAGGAGCGGCCCGACCTGCAGGGCTATCACCCCGAGGTGCGCGTCTTCGAGGTCTCGCGCGACGGCGAGCCGATCGGGCTCTTCCTGCTCGACCTCTACACCCGAGACTCGAAGAAGGGCGGTGCCTGGATGAACTCCTACGTCACCGCCAACACGCTACTGGGCGAGCCATCGGCGATCGTGACCAACAACCTCAACGTTCCCAAGCCGGCGCCGGGGGAGCCGACGCTGCTGACCTTCGACGAGGTCAACACCCTCTTCCACGAGTTCGGACACGCGCTCCACGGGCTGTTGGCGCGCGCGACCTACCCGCGGTTCGCGGCGACCTCGGTCTACCGCGACTTCGTCGAGTACCCGTCGCAGGTCAACGAGATGTGGATGCTCTGGCCCGAGGTGCTCGCCAACTACGCCGTGCACTACGAGACCGGCGAGCCGATCCCGGCCGACGTGCTCGGCAAACTCGAGGCGTCCTCCACGTTCAACGAGGGGTTCGCGACGTCTGAATACCTGGCCGCTGCTCTCATCGACCTGGCCTGGCACGAGCTGGCCCCGGGTGACGTACCGACCTCGCCGGAGGCGGTCGAGGAGTTCGAGGCGGCCGCGCTCGCGGCGGTCGGCCTGGACAACCCGGCGGTGCGGTCGCGCTATTACACGGCCTACTTCAAGCACATCTTCGGCGGCTATGCCTCGGCCTACTACTCCTACATCTGGTCGGAGGTCCTGGACGCCGACACGGTGGCGTGGTTCCGGGAGAACGGCGGCCTGACGAGGGAGAACGGCGAGTCGTACGTCCGCTATGTGATCGGTATCGGCGGCACCCGCGACCCGCTGGAGTCCTATGCGGAGTGGCGCGGCCGGCCGGCCCCGATCGCTCCGCTGCTGGAGCGTCGGGGCCTGGCCTGAGGCTCCCGCAGACCCGGGTCAGCGGTCCCGCGGGTCAGCGGGCCCTGCCCAGCTGGACTGCGGGTCGCTGGCGGGGAACGTCTCTTCCTCGGTCTCGTCCTGGCGATCGCGCTCGGCGCCTTCCTCTTCGACCCGCTCCGGGGTGGGGAAGGGGATCGGGGCCTCGGTGCTCTCGTCGGCGCCGGTCTGGGGGTCCTGGGTTTCCTTCTCGACCATGGTTGTGCTCCCGTCTGAAGACTTCGATGATGTCGTCGATGTTCCTCGGCACCCACTGTGCCACGTCGCTATTTGCCCAGCGCGTCCTTCACGCGGTCGACGATGAAGTGGAACGGCATCGTGGCGAGCTGCTTGGGCACTGATCCGGCCGAGCCGGGATGGGGGCGGGTGGGCGCGACCATCTCGGCCGCCGACAGTCGTTTGCCCATCGTGTGCCGGGCGGTCTCGTCGAGCATGGAGAGGAGGAGCGGGAACTCGACTCGCTCCTCTTCCTCGGCGTGCTGCTCGACCGCGATCTGGAAGATGGGGAAGCTCTCGTCGAACTCGGGGCTGTCGACGCCGGCGTCCTCGAGCCGTGCCAGCATCTCGCTGGCCTCCTGCTCGTCGGCGGTGAGCGCCCTGGTGAGCGTCTCGCCACCGTGCACCGAGGCGACCGGATGGACGACGAGCTGCTCGGCGGTCTCGTGCACCGCGAGCAGGACCCGGAGGTCGTCGAACGCCTGGCGCTTGGCCGGGCCCTCGGAGTTCCCCACGGTCGCGCAGAGCTGGCGGATGCCGGCGTGCTGGTGCAGCAGGATCCTGACCACGTCGCCCTCGGGTAGCTCGGAGGCCTGTTTGAGGTCTTCGGTCACGTGGGACACGGTTTGCTCCTGTCTCATGGGGGTCTGGATGGACATCGGCCCTGGTACCCACGGCGTGTTGTGCCCATACACCTGTCCAACCGCCCACCGATCTGAGAGGGTTCAGGAGTGATGAGGCCGGGGATTCTGCGGGTCGCGGTGGTAAGCCCGCAAGAAGTTGTCATGCGCGGGCTCACCACCATGCTCGCGGACTATCCGGACCGACTGGTCGTGGCAGCGCTTCCGTCTGTACGGAGCCGGGCACCCGGGGTCGACGTGATCCTCTACGACACCCTGGGCCTGCATCTGGCCGACGGCTCGGATCTGGTGCATCTGTTGCAGGAGACTGACGCCAAGGTGCTCATCTTCAGCCGCGACATGCGCCCCGACCTCCGGGCGAAGGCCTACTCGCTGGGCGCGCGGGCATGGGTCTCGATGAGCGTGCATGCCGGCGAGCTGGTCCGCGCCATCGAGCTCACCGCCGCTGGCGAGCCGCTCGAGGAACGCGAGGACCGGCTCGGCACGGTCGCCGGGCTCACCACCCGCGAGGTCGAGGTGCTCGCGCTGATCACCCAGGGACTGTCCAACAAGGACATCGCCGAGAAGCTCGTGGTCAGCGGAAACACGCTCAAGAGCCACATTCGGCAGGCCTACCGCAAGATCGAGGTCACCACCCGCAGCCAGGCGGTCAGCTGGGCGATCACGCACGGATTCGCACCGCCCGACGAGAATTCCTCGGAGTCGGGTGCATCCGTGGGTGCCCGGATGGTTACCGATAACTTATCGACAGAACGGTCTGGGTGACTGGCCCTGCTTCGGCATGGGGGTGACACCACGACCGCGCTGTCGGTGCCGCGGTCTCGGCAACGGACCCGGGACCGCGGTTCTAACCCTCAGGGGTGAGTGCGCTGTGGGGGTTGGGCTCACCCCTGGGGGCCATTTCTCTCGCGAACACGAGGTAATCGCCGGTTCACGCGACAGACTCGGGCCATGGACACCACGCCGGACGCTTCGTCTCAGCAGGACCTTGTCGTACGTCACCTCCCGGTGGCGCGCTCCCTGGCTGCTCGCTACACCGGCCGTGGCGTCGAGGTCGACGACCTTCGACAGGCCGCGAGAATCGGGCTGGTGAAGGCTGCGCGCCGCTACGACCCGGCGCAAGGTGAGTTCTTGAGCTATGCCGTACCGATGGCCACCGGCGAGATCCGCCACTGCTTCCGTGAGCTGGACCGGAGCGTACGCCCCGGAAGGGACGATGATTCGCTCATCGAGCAGCTCAGCGAGCCCGACCCCGGCTTCGACCGTGCGGAGGCGCGGATGCTGGTGGAGCAGGCCATGGGCGACCTCGGGGAGACCGACCGGATGATCCTGCAGCTGCGTTTCGTCGACGGCCTGAGCCAGTCCGAGATCGGCGACCGGATCGGTGCCACCCAGGCTCAGGTGTCTCGATCCCTGGCACGGATCCTCCGCCGAATGCGCACGGCCGTCGCCGCGTAGACATCGCGACCAGCGGGTACCGGATCCCCATGAGCACCCCAGTGATCGTCTTCACCGTGATCGGCGTGATCGTCGTCTTGGTCGGCATCTCCGCCTGGCTCTACGACGCCAGACGGAACAAGCATGTCGCCGAGGACGACGAGCGCCTCGACCAGCCGAACAGGAGGGGCTGAGATGCCGCAACGTGCCTGGAGCAAGAAGCGAGAACGCCAGTACGAGCACATCAAGGAAGGTCTGCTCGACCGGGGCGAGGACGAGGACACCGCCGAGGAGATCGCGGCTCGCACGGTCAACAAGGAGCGTGCCCGCGAAGGTGAGTCCCGCGAGCGCAGCCGCACCTCGACCAAGGACATCTCCTCAGGCCGCCGCGGTGGCTTGCGCAGCCACCGCGGCCCAGGCGGGCGAACCAAGGCCCAGCTGTACGAAGAGGCCAAGGACAAGAACATCAAGGGACGTTCGAAGATGAACAAGGCCGAGCTCGAGAAGGCTGTCGGGCGCTGAGCCTTGTCGGGCCGCGAGGCCCGGCCAGATCCCAGACGTACGCGCCTCTCTACTAGTCGGTAGAGGGGCGCGTACGTCTGGGACCATCGGTCATTGCTGGAACTGGGAACCCGCATCATCACCGACAGCGAAAACGTCGAGACCGATAGACCCCCCATAGGCCTATCGGTCTCGATGCTCGAGCGACTACGGATGCGGCCGCGAGACGTACGCCGTCGAGGTCCGGTCGGCGACGCCGTCATCGGCGGCCGGCTGGGTGGTCGGGGCGCGGTGATCGCCGTTCCGGCCCAGCGGGAAGGTGTCGGCCATGACGCCGATCCGCTCGCGGGCAAGACCGACGGTCATGCCGGCACCATCGCGCAGCTTCTCATAGGTCGCGGTGGGGTAGCGGCCGACCACGTAGCCGGCGGCGCCACCGAGGGCGAAGGTGACGAGGTTGCGTTTCCTCACTTCTTCTCACCCGCCTTGAACTTTCGCAGCAGGGCGTCGGTGCCCTTCTTGCGGATGACGGCGGTGGCGACGGTCATCGCGACCGGGATGACGAATGCGGCGACCGCCGCGATCCGCTTGCCCCAGGACGACTCCTGCCACCTGGTCTTGGGCGTCGTACCGTTCCACAGCGAGCGCTGGGCGGTGTCGTCGCGCTCGCCGGTGATCGTCGAGTACGTCATGCCAGTCTCCTTGATGTCGTAGTCGGCTGTCGGTCCCGTACCCGTCACGGACACGGGTCATGCGGGTCTGGTGAGTCAGGCGGCGATGCCTACGTCTTCGAGCTGCCCGCGCAGCTCGTCGATGATCCGGGTCAGGATCCGGGAGACCTGGGTCTGGGTGACGCCGATCGCCTCGCCGATCTCCGCCTGGCTACGGTCCTCGAGGAAGCGCAGCCTCACCACGAGCTGGTCGCGCGGGCAGAGTCCGCTGATCGCCTGCTCCAGTGCCAGGCGGGTCTCGCAGTCACCCAGGCCACCGTCGATACCCGGAAGCATGTCGCCGATCGTGGCGTCCGAGGACTGCGCGTCGTTCGGGCGCAGCGGGGCGTCCAGCGAGGTGGGGGTGAAGCAGCCACGGGCGTCGAGCGCCTCACGTACCTTCTGCTCCGGGACGTCGGCGATCTCGGCCAGCTCGGCGGTGGGCAGGGTGCCCCGCTCGGAGCCGATCCGCAGCAACGTGCTCTGCAGCTCCTGGATCGGGCGCGGGGGCCGCACGGTCCAGCCGTGGTCGCGGAACCAACGCTTCACCTCACCCCTGATCGTGGGTACGGCAAAGGTGAGGAAATCGTCGGCGCGGTCGGGATGGAAGCTCTTCGCCGCCCTGACCAACGCGATGTAGGCCACCTGTTCGAGATCGGCACGCGGGATGCCCCGGCCGGTGTAGCGGTGCGCGATCGAGCGGGCGACCGCTGCATTGAGCAGGATCACCTCTTCGAGGAGCCGGTCCTTCTCCTCACCTTCAGCACGGTGTGCCTTCGCCAACAGCTCTGAGGTCAGACGCTGCCGCTCGGCCCGGGGTAGGTCGGTCTCGAAAGCCGTCGTTGTCTCGAAAGTCGTCGTCGTCATGTTCAGGTAGTGCCCGGATCGAGCGCGTTCCAACGGCTTCGCCGTCAACTTCACCCCCGTGGGTGTGGGTCTGCGGGGTCGGCATCACCCTTGTGGGTGAGTGTCGGGCGACTTTCCCGCCCGGCCGCATCACAGACAGCCCTCTCGGGCACCGACAGGGAATGAGAATCCTGATCTGGCACGTGCACGGCACTTGGACGACGTCGTTCGTGCACGGTCGCCATGACTATCTGCTCCCCGTCACCCCCGAGCGCGGCCCGGACGGCCTCGGCCGCAGCAGCACCTGGGAGTGGCCGGCATCGGTCCGCGAGGTGAGCATCGAGGCGCTGGCGGACGAGGAGGTCGACGTCGTCGTCCTCCAGCGTCCGCACGAGGTCGACCTGGCTGAGCGGTGGCTCGGTGGGCGGCGCCCCGGCCGCGACGTATCGGCGGTCTACGTGGAGCACGACACCCCGGTCGGCGCGGTCCCGGACGTTCGCCACCCGATGGCGGGTGGCGGTGTCCCGATCGTGCACGTCACCGGCTTCAACGACCTGCTGTGGGACTGCAGCGGCACGCCGACGACGGTCATCGAGCACGGCATCGTCGACCCCGGCCGCCGCTACACCGGTGACATCGAGCGTGCCGGGCTGGTCGTCAACGATCCGGTACGCCGAGGCCGCTCGGTCGGCGCCGACCTGCTCCCGGCGCTGTCCGAGGGTGTCGGCGCGGACGTCTTCGGCAGGCAGGTCGAGCACCTGCCCGCGTACGACGGGCTGCGAACATACGAGAACCTGTCGCAGCAGGATCTGCACGACCACCTCCCGCGACGACGGGTGTACGTCCACCTCAACCGCTGGACCTCGCTGAGCCTCTCCCTGATCGAGGCGATGCACCTCGGCATGCCGGTCGTCGCCCTGGCCATGGCCGAGACCCCGCTCGCCGTGCCGCACGAGGCCGGCTTCGTCACCACCCGCCGCGACGAGATCGTCCCCGCCGTGCGTCATCTGATGAAGGATCCCGACGTCGCCGAGGAGGCGGGTCTCATCGGGCGTCGGCACGCCCGGAAGCGCTACGGCCTGGAGCGGTTCCTCGACGAGTGGGACGACGTGCTCCGCTGGGTCGCCGACGGCTGCGGAAGGTGAGGGAGGGCCGGCCGGGCATGTCGGATCGCGGCGCGGGTACGGGACTACGAGCTCTGTCCCCGAACGAAGGACCGCTATGACTGACACGCCGAGCCCCGGCGCCCCCGAGCAGCAGACCGAGTGGCTGACCACCTCGGGCGGTGTGCGCCTGCGCGAGACCGACAAGTCCCTCAAGGCGGGCGAACGCGGCCCGACCCTGCTCCAGGACCACCATCTTCGCGAGAAGATCACCCACTTCGACCACGAGCGGATCCCGGAACGCGTGGTCCACGCCCGCGGTGCCGGCGCGCACGGCACCTTCACCGCGTACGGGACCGCCGAGTCCGTGACCAGGGCCGGGTTCCTGGCCGAGGGCCGGCAGACCCCCGTCTTCGTGCGGTTCTCCACGGTGCTGGGATCCCGCGGCAGCGCCGACACCGTCCGTGACACCCGTGGGTTCGCGACCAAGTTCTACACCGACGAGGGCACCTTCGACCTCGTCGGCAACAACATGCCCGTCTTCTTCATCCAGGACGGCATCAAGTTCCCCGACGTCATCCACGCCGGCAAGCCCCACCCCGACCGGGAGATCCCGCAGGCGCAGTCCGCGCACGACACCTTCTGGGACTTCGTCTCGCTGCACACCGAGGCCCAGCACCACGCCCTGTGGAACATGTCCGACCGCGGCATCTCCCGTTCCTACCGGATGATGGAGGGCTTCGGCGTGCACACCTTCCGGCTCGTCAACGCCGCGGGGGAGACCAGCCTGGTCAAGTTCCACTGGAAGCCGAAGCTCGGCGTTCACGGCCTCCTCTGGGAGGAGGCCCAGATGCTCGGCGGCTTCGACCCGGACTTCCACCGCCGCGACCTGGCCGACGCGATCGAGGCGGGCGCCTACCCCGAGTGGGAGCTCGGGATCCAGGTCTTCCCGGACACTCCGGAACAGACGTACGAAGGGATCGACCTGCTCGACCCGACCAAGCTGGTCCCCGAGGAGATCGCGCCGGTCCAGAGGATCGGCCGGCTGGTGCTCGACCGGAACCCGACGAACTTCTTCGCCGAGACCGAGCAGGTCGCGTTCCACGTCGGCAACCTCGTGCCCGGCATCGACGTCACCGACGACCCGCTGCTGCAGGCGCGGCTGTTCTCCTACGTCGACACCCAGCTGACCCGCCTCGGCGGGCCGAACTTCAACCAGATCCCGGTCAACCGGCCGCACGCGCCGGTCAACGACATGCTGCGCGACGGGTTCCACCAGCACGAGGTGCACGACGGGGTGGCGCCGTACCACCCCAACTCGCTCGACGGCGGATGCCCGTTCCTGGCCGGTGACCCCGAGGGAGCCTTCCTGGACAACCCGGTCACGGTGCCCGAGACGGTCAAGCAGCGCGCGCAGCCGGCCTCGTTCGACGACCACTTCAGCCAGCCGCGGCTCTTCTGGCAGTCGATGACGCCGGTCGAGAAGCAGCACATCATCGCTGCGTACTCCTTCGAGCTGGGCAAGGTCCACGAGACCGCGATCCGCGAACGCCAGCTCCAGTGCTTGGCCGAGATCGCGCCGGACCTCTGCGGCGGCGTGGCCAAGGCCCTCGGGCTGCCGGCACCTTCGCCGACCGACGAGCTGGCCGACCCGGAGCCGAGCCCGGCGCTGTCGATGCTGGGTGGTTCCTTCCCGCCGGACGGGCGGACCGTCGGGATCCTCGTCGGTCCGGACAGTGCGGTCGACGAGGTCGACGGGCTGCGCTCCGCGCTCCTCGGGTCCCGGATGATGCCGCTGCTGATCGCACCGACGGCGGCTCCGCTCGGCGGCGAGCTCGCCGTGCAGCGTACGTTCGCGACGGCTCGTTCCGTCGAGTTCGACGCGCTCGTGCTCGCCGACGGTGCGGGCGCTGTCGCCTCGGACCCGCACGTGATGCTGCTGGTGGAGGAGATCTTCCGGCACGGCAAGGCCCTGCTGGCTTGGGGGAGCGGCGCCGAGGCCGTCGCCACCGCCGGGATCGCGGTCCCGGCGCCCGGCGTGAAGGCCGAGGAGTCCGGCTCCGCGGTGGCCGCCGAGCTTCCTGACCTGCTGGGCGCGCACCGGTCGTGGGAGAGGTTCGCGCTCTCCTGATGTTTGCCGTCAGGGGGTATACGGGTCGGCCTGACCGGGTACCGAGGGGCTTCCCCACCACAACTACACACCGAGGTGAGATCCGAATGGCATTAATTCTCTGGCTGATCGCGGCAGTCCTGGTGATCAGCGGCATCGTGTCGCTGGTCCGTGGCCAAATCCTATGGGGAGCTGTACTCATCGTGGTCGGCTTGCTGGTCGGCCCCGGCGGAGTGAGCATCTTCACCTAGAAACCGTGCGGCCCGGTGCGCCCTTTCCTGGGGGCCCCGGGCCGCGCGGTGTCCAGGGTGAAGTGACTGGTGTGAAGTCCGGTCAACGGCAACGAGAGGACAGACCATGGGTAAGTGCGTCACGTGCGGCAACGAGTACGACGGAAGCTTCGAGGTCACCACGGCCTCGGGTGAGCAGCACGTCTTCGACTCGATCGAGTGTGCGGTGCCGCTGATCGCCCCGGTGTGCGTCAACTGCGGCACCCGCATCCTCGGTCACGGGGTGCAGAACGAGCAGCACATGTTCTGCTGCGCCCACTGTGCCCACGCGGTGGGCGTCACGGGCGTGAGCGATCGTGTCACCAGCGGTTCCTGACCGCGCGCCGGTCGTGAGCGGTGCCGCCGCCTGCAGGACCGGGCGGCTGGGTCAGCGGCGCTCGGCGAAACGCAGGGCACTGTGGTGCTCATGTGCCAGCCGGCGCAGGCAGAGCAGGAACTCTCCGAGGACGACCTGGCCCACCACCATCTGCTCCATCATCGCCTCGCGGTCCTGGGTGGCGTCGATCTGGTCGAGCTCGTAGGTGGCGAGGGCATCCACGAGAGGCAGGTAGGTCGCCGCGCCCTCGGGGTCGGTGGGGAGGCCGCTGTCCAGGATGACGCTGATGATGCCGGCGAGGTGGTCGCGCTCGGGTGCGTCAGGCCTCACCTTCGTCCACCCCGCCCGATCGACGATCTGGTCGGCGAGCTCGCGGAGATGGATGTCGCTGGTCTCGGGGACCGTGGTCTCGGTGCGGAGTGCGTCGCAGGCCTTGCCGAACATGTCGTGCACCGACGCGCTGCGGTCCTGAGTGGCGTCGACAAGCGCCTTGAGCGCGCCGACGGGGACCGCGCCGACATCGCGCAGCACCCGGAGCAGGCGCAGGCGGCGTACGTGCTGGTCGTCGTAGTCGGCCAAGCGCTCGGAGAGCTTTCTGCCGGGGGAGAGGAGGCCTTCGCGTACGTAGTACTTGATCGTCGCGACGCTCACGCCGGTGGAGTCGGCGAGCTCGGAGATCCGCATCGTGCCTCCGTGGAAGTAGTTGACAGGCTTGCTGGATAGGAGCACTATCCTAGACTAGATATTGCAACTATCCAGTAAGGGAGACGGGGATGTCCAAGATCGCAAGGGCCTACCGGGAGGCTCCGAAGAACGTGCCGGTCGGTGTCACGCCCGGGCACAGCGTCGCCGACGTCACCGACGAGGTCGTCGTGTTCCTGATCGGCATGCGCATCCATCGCTGGCACAAGGTGCGCAGCTGGTTCCCGGTCTTCGTCGGGATGCCCCGGATGCTCGCCGAGCTCGCCAGGAACCCGGATCTCGGGATGCTCTCCGCGCGCAGCTACTGGTCGGGCCGAGTCTTGCTGACCGTGCAGTACTGGCGCAGCGTCGAGGACCTCGGCCGGTTCGCCAAGGACCCGTCGCTCACGCACGCTCCCGCGTGGGCAGCCTTCAACCGGCGTGCGGCCTCGACCGGCGACATCGGGATCTGGCACGAGACCTACCGGGTGCCCGCCGATCAGGTCGAGACGTTGTACGGCAACATGCCGGCCTTCGGTCTCGGTGCCGCGCTCGGAGTGGTCGAGAGGTCGGCCGGGCAACGGAACCGGACCCACGAGCGGATGGGATCCACCCGCCCGGAGTACGTCGAGACGCCTTAGAGTGCGGTGACGGTCTCGCTCGGCGACAGCGCCCGGGTCGGTGCGCCCCGCAGCAGCACCACGGCGAGCAGTGCCGCGATCCAGGCGCAGACCGCAGCCCCCGCGAAGACGGTGTGCTCCTGGGCGATGGCCGCCCCGATGAGCAGGTCCTGATACTCCTCGCACATCCCACCGCCGGTGCAGACCGAAGAGAGCGACGGCAGGTCGGCCTGGGCTGAGTAGTAGCTGCGCAGGCCGACCGTGGTCAGCGCGGAGATGCCGACCAGCATGCCGACCATCCGGGCCACCACGGTGAAGGACGTGGTCAGCCCGTGCATCGACTGCTCGGTCGTGGCCAGGATCGCGGCGTTGACCGGCGCCAGCGCAAGGCCGAAGCCGAGGCCGCCGGCGACGAGCACGACGGTGGCTGACGCCGAGCGCAGCGCGTCCGCGTCCCAGCGGGCCATGAACACGAACGCGACAGCGGCCAGCAGCATCCCGCCACCGGCGATCACGCCCGCCGGCAGCCGCCGGGTGAGGAAGCCGCCCGCGACAGCACCCACCGGCAGCGCGACCAGGAACTCCAGCAGCACCAGGGCCGCCTTCAGCTGGCTGTCGCCGTAGATCGTGGTGCGAGCGAAGAGGGGTACGTCGATCAGTGCGGCCACCAGCGCGGCGCCGACGAAGAACGAGATCAGCACCGAGCCCCACGCCGGCGTCCGGGCGAACGCGCCGCGCGGGACGATCGGGTCCTGCGCCCGGCGCAGGTGGAAGACGAAACCGAGCAGCGCCAGCCCGCCGGCGACGAGATACCAGACGCCCTGCTCCGAGAAGACCGCCACCTCGGGGTCGGCGGTCGCGAAGGCCAGGATCACCCCGGCCAGAGCGATCGAGAGCAGCAGCGCCCCGAGAAGGTCGACCTCGGCGGCGATCCGGCCGAGCACGCTGCGTACGCCTGGCCGGAGGCCGCACTTCACCAGACACCCCAGGGTCGCGATGATCGTGACCAGGCCCAGCGGTGTCAGCCAACGCGTCGACCCGGCCGCGGGCACATAGAGCGCGCCCCAGGTCAGGTCCTGGACGAGGGCGGTCGGCTCGACCGCGAGCAGCACGTACGCCGCGCCGGCGATGAGCAGCAGCGCCAGCGCGACCAGGTCCGGCCGACGCGAGCTGCCTCGGACCGCGTCCGAGCGGCCCAGACGCTGGATCGCCACCGCCAGGACGGCACCGACCACGAGGTTGAGCACGAAGATCGCTCGCCAGTCCGCGACCGCGAGCACGGCCGCTCCGATGAGCGGGCCGAGCACCGAGCCGAGCTCCTGGACGGCAGAGACCAGCCCGAGCGGCACGCCTCGGCGCTCAGCCGGGTAGAGGACCGCGACCAGTGCCAGGGTCGCCGGTACCAGCGCGCCGCCACCCAGGCCTTGGAAGAACCGGCCGACCACCATCGCCGCGAGGTCCCACGACAGCGCCGTCAGGAACGAGCCGAACGCGAAGACCACCAGGCCACCGACGAGCACCGGCAGATGGCCGAGGAGGTCAGCGAGCCGTCCGATCAGCGGCAGCACCGCGACGTACCCCAGCAGGAAGCCGGAGATCAGCGGCGCCGCGCGCTGGAGCTCCTCGATCGAGAGCCCGACGCCCGCCATCATGTCCGGCAACGCCAGCACGACGACGTAGGTGTCCGCGGCGGCGAAGGCCACCGCGACAGCGGCGAGCCACAGGACCGCTCTCACGGCTTGGTGATCTCCTTCTCGACGCCGTACTCGGTCACCTCGATGGTGTAGGAGTAGGCAGCCTCGCCCTCACCGCTGAAGTGGCCCGTGATGGTGGCCTCGGTGAGCTCGTCGGAGTCGTTGATGATGTAGGTGACGTCGAAGTCGCCGGCCGCTCCGGCGAGGATCTTCTGGACGGCCGTGTCCGGGAGCGTGCCGGTGTAGGTCGAGAGGATCTCGTCGTTGTCGGCGCCGCCACGTACGGACTTGCCGGCCTTCACGTCCTCGGTGGCCGACAGCAGCGAGGAGATGCCGCCCTCCGGAGCGATCAGCGCTGCCGGGTCCGGCACCCCGTAGTCGGCCGGGTCGAGCTCCTGGAACGAGGTCGTGAACGGCAGCTTGGCGTAGACGACACCGTCGACCGACACCACGTCGACCTGCGCTTCCACCCCCATCACCGGCACCGTCAGCTTGCCCTCGAACGCCGGCTCGCGGGTCAGCGTGCCGGTCGCGGCCTTCAGGGTCGTGATGCCCTCCGGCAGGTCGTCGGAGGCCAGCGAGAAGTTGATCCCGCTCGTCTCGTCGAGGTTCTTCTGGGCCGCAGCGAGCACCTGCTGCGGCGTACGTCCCTTGGTCGGGTCCTCGTCGCCGCAGGAGGTCATCACGAGAAGCGCGGCCAGGAGGGCGACGAGAGCGAAGGCGAAGCGTGGCAGGCTCAGGGGCATGCGGGTCAGAATGCCACGCTTCGCAACCTTCGTGGTGTCGAGGTGGCCTAATCGGCGACGCTGACCGGGCGCGGAGTCTCCAGGCACCGTCGGATCGTGGTGACGATGCTGCCGGCGGTGAAGAGCTCGTCATCGGTGGACTCGCCCGCGCGTACGTCATGGATCTGACGGACGAGCGTGGCGAGGGCGTCCTGTGCGTCCGCCTTGACCTCCGGGTCCACGGTCCGGCCGTCGCCCGACTGGACGAGGTCGGCGAGAGCGAGCAGCGTCTGCGCCGTCTGCGGTCGCAGCTCGGGGCCGAGCCCGACGAGATCGTTGCCCGCCCGCTCCTCTTCCTCCAACAGCTGGGTCAGCTCCTCGACCAGGAAGCACACCCGTTCCAGGCTCGCTGCCTGTTCGAGCTGTCTGTCCAGGTGCTGCCGGTGACGTTCCCGCCGCCGGTTGACGCGGGAGGCCTCGAGGACGAGCTGCCGTGCGGCACGCATGTTCTGCACCGCCGGCTCGAGCCGTGCCCGATAGGCGCTCCACTCGTTCGCGGTCGGTGGTCGGTCTCCTTGCAGGGCACGGGCCAGCCGCCGGAGCTGGACGAGCACCTCGGCGCGTACGTCGTCGATCGCCCGTGCCGTGGGCGCGAGCGGCAGACGCGGGAACAGCACTGTCATCGCGACACCGATCGCGGCCCCGATCAGGGTCAGCCCGCCGAACGCGCTCACGAACGCCACCGGGTCCTCGGTCCCGATGATCAGCACGAACAGGGCGGCCGTCGGCACCCAGTGACCGCTGTCATCGAGCCAGCGCCAGGTCCCCGCCAGCGTCCCCACCGCGATCACCAGAGCTGCGGTCACGGGACTGGGGGAGAGCACCGCCCCGACCGCGAGCGCGATCCCCGAGCCGAGCCAGATGCTGACGACGCTCTGGACGGACTGGCGTACGGAGCCCATCACCGTCGAGGACATCGCCACCACGGCACCCAGGGGCGCGTAGTAGGGGAACTCGCCGGCCGGCCCGGGGAAGACGGCGCCGATCCAGTAGGCGATGGCCCCTGCCGCCGCCGTCGTCAGGGCCGGACCCCACGGAAGCCGACGAGCCTTGAGGCGAGCCGCACGTCCCAGGGTGAGCATGGAAGCCCCGGTACCCCCGGGGACTCCCGTTCATGACGTCGTGGTGCCGATGGGGATCACATCGAGGTCCTCACCGACGACCAGCTCCCCGGAGAAGCCCCTGCGGGCCTGTCGCCACCGTGAGGACGGGTTGTCGGCAGGGACGAGATGAGAGAGGACAAGGGTGCCGACGCCCGCCTGCTCGGCGACGTCGCGGCCCACCTGCTCGATGGTCGTGTGCGACTCGAGCAGGTGCTTGCGGACGGGTCCAGCGGTCTCGGACGGCAGAGACGCGACGAGCCGCTCGACGAACTCCGGGTCGATCACCTCATGGACCAAGACGTCGGCGCCGCGGGCGAGGTCGATGAGGTTCTGGCTCACGCAGGTGTCGCCGGAGACCACGACCGAGCCGTCCGGGGTGTCGAAGCGATAGCCGTACGCCGGGGCGGTGGGATGGTGGTCGACCAGCGTCGCGGTCACGGTCACCTCGCCGTCCTTCCAGACGTCGATCGGGGCCTCGAGCCGCGGCGGGACACCCTCCGGGTCGATGCTCCACACCGCCGAGTGGTCGATGTCGTGGACCTCGAAGAGCGTGTCCGGGTCGGGGAAGTTGCTGTCCCGCAGCCTGTCGTTGAAGTCCTGGGCGAAGGCGTTGCGCAGATGGCCGGTCATCGAGGAGATGCCGGGCATCGGCTCGTCCGGGCTGACCAGGCCCGGTGCCGGACGCGTGGGCGGAAAGACCCGCGTGAGCGTGTCGCGGGCACCCGGGCCGAAGACCTGGACCGGCCCACCGGAGCGGCCGACGATGTTCATCGACCCGATCGCGTACGTCGTGGGCCAGTCGACCGTGTGGTCGCTGTGCAGGTGGGTGAAGAAGATCCCGCGCACCCGGGAGAGCGCCGAGCCCAGCCCGGTGTCGGGGGCCAGGCCGCTCTGCTGCAGGCGGCCGAAGGCGCCGATGCCGAGATCGACCACGTAGACCTTGTCCTCGAACACGATCGCGGTCGAGACCCCGTGCCGGCCGCCGTCGAGCACGGCCGGGCCGCCGGCGGTGCCGAGCAGTACGACCCGCGTGCGGGCCTTCGGGCGGCGGCGGGCGGACGTGGGTGCGGCGGCCGCCGCGGGCGTACGCAGGGCCGAGCCGGCCACCGCGCCGACGGCTCCGAGGCCGACCATCGACAGCAGGCTGCGGCGGTCGGTGGTCGGGAGGGAGGCGACGGCCTCGTTGAGCACATGACACATGGGTGATCGGTCTCCTGGATCAGGCGGGAACGGCCACGTCGCGGGTGAGGATGCGACGGGTGAGAAGGGCGAGAACGATGGCGACGGCTCCGACGAGGGCGACTGCGGCGCCGAGTCCGCCGAGGACGCCGGTGAAGACGACCACGAGGAGCGGGCAGACGAACTCGCCGAGGAACAGGGCAGCCGTCCACAGGCCGGTGCCGCGCCCGCGCTGCTCGAAGGTGAGCTCGGACTGTGCCCAGACGAGCAGGGTGGGCAGCATGAGGCCGGTGCCGGCCGAGGCGACCACCGCGCCGAGCACGATGACCGGCACCAGCGAGGTGGCACCGAGCACCATCAGGCCGGCTCCGGCCAGCCCGAAGGCGATCGGCAGCAGCGTGGCGGTGCCGCGGCCGGAGATCCGGCCGAAGGCGTACGCACCACCTGCGGTCGCGAGCGAGGCGAGCGCGGTGAACGCGCCGATCACGGGCACCGCGGTGATCCCGGCTGCGTCGAGCACGTAGGGCAGCTCCACGATCGGGGTGTAGAAGACGATGCCGCCGACGAGGGTGACCGCGCACGGCACCGCCAAGGTGCGGACGGGAAGCGGCGGGAGCGGGGCGCGCTCGGGAGACCCGGCGGTCTCGCCGGCGGGCTGCCAGAGCAGCGCCGCGGCGAGGGCGAGGAAGAGCAGGCTGGAGGCGTAGAGCCAGAACGGGGTGCGCCAGTCCTGCGCGCCGAGCGCGCCGCCGAGAGCGAAGAACACGGTCGCCGACAGGGAGGCGAACACGGTCTGCAGGCCGAGCCAGCGGTCGCGCTCGGTGCCGGAGAAGTAGTCGGCGATCAGGGTGGTGCAGCAGGTCATGATCGCGGCCTCCGCGACGCCGACGCCGATCCGGCTGAGCACGATCGGGCCCAGTCCCTCCAACCAGAGGGGTGCGGTGCCGAAGACGGCGTAGACCGCCAGGCCGGTGAGCAGCAGCCGCTTGCGTCCGAACCGGTCCACGATGCTGCCCGCGAACGGTGCCAGCAGCGCGATCATCAGTGCCGGGACGGTGAGCGAGAGCGGCACCAGCGCGGTCGCCGCGCCGCTGTCGCCGAAGTGGTCCTGCATCCGGGGCAGGACGGGAGCGAGCAGCACGGCGCCGAGGACCGGCAGGCAGCTCATGAACATGAGCAGGAAGCCTTGTGGGCGTCCGGCGCGCCGCGATGGCGTGGTGGTGTCGAGCATGGGTCTCCCTTGGATCAGGCCGAGACGTTGTGACAGCAGTCACAGAATCGTGGGAGATCCGGGAGGTATTGCGGAAGCCAAACCTGCTTCTGTCGGGTATCAGCGCCGTCGATAGTCGGTGGTCAGTCTGCTCGGCCCAGCTGGGCCGCGGCTCGCTTCATCATCCGCCGCAGCCAGGCGTGGGCCGGGTCGACGCGGTGGGCGGGATGCCACCAGAAGGCCTCCTTCAGCGGGACCACGTCCCAGGGACACTCCAAGATCCGTACGCCGGCGGAGCTCGCCAGTCTGGTCGCGAGCTGGCGCTGCAACAGGGCGACCCGAGGCGTTCCGGCCACCAGGAACGGAACCGGGAGGAACGTCTCGGTCACCACGTGGACGTCGGGCTCGACGCCGATCATGCTGAGCTGGCGTGCGGCCGGGGTGAAGGCGGTCGGGGCGAGGTGGGTCACGACCCACGGCATCTCGGCGAGCTGATCCAGGGTGATCTCCTCGCCGACGTGGTCGTTGTCCGCAGACACGACCAGCACCCACCCGTCGGTGTGGAGCTCGACGGCGGGCAGGTCCCGCAGGAAGCCGTGGGGCAGCACCATCCCGTCGACGTGGCGCAGCGACTCCGGTGCGTGGTCGACATCGCCGCGGGTCTGCAGCTGGAAGCGTAGGCGTACGCCCGGGGCCTCTCGGGCGAGCTCGGTGGCGAGATGGTCGCCGAGGACGGTCGTTGAGTAGTCCGAGGCGACGACGGTGAACTCGCGGGTGGAGATCGCGGGATCGAAGCCTGGCTCGGCCTCGAAGACCCGCCGGACTCCGGCGAGGGCAGTCGTCGTGGCGCCGCGCAGCTGGGCCGCCAGCGGCGTGAGGTCATAGCGGTTGCCGATGCGTACCAGGAGCTCGTCGCCGAAGTGGCGCCTCAGTCGCCGCAGTGCGGCCGAGACTGCCGGCTGGCTCAGTCCGAGCCGTTCCGCTGCCCGGGTCACGTTGCGCTCCTCGAGCAGCGCGTCCAGGGAGAGCAGCAGGTTGAGGTCGAGGTTCCGCAGGGGGTCGGTGGCCATGGCCCGACTATAAACGCGGTGTATGGCGAGGATAGGGAATCCGCTCTTCCTGAATAGTGCTCGCTCGCCCAGAGTGGTGCTCGTCACTCCACCCCCGCATATCCAGGGAGATCTCATGCCCGCCATCAGCTCGGTTCTCGTCATCGGTGCCGGAACCGCCGGGACGGCTACCGCGATCCTGCTCGCCGAGCAGGGCGTCTCGGTCGACCTCGTCGACGCCAAGCCGGACCTGTCCGCCCTCGGCTCCGGGATCACCCTGCAGGGAAATGCGCTGCGGGTGCTGCGCGGCCTCGGTGTGTGGGAGCAGGTGCGCGCGGAGGGCTACGGCTACGACACCCTCGGGCTGCGCGCGCCCGACCCGACGGGCAGCCTGCTGGTCGAGATGGAGGACCACCGCACCGGCGGCCCGGACCTGCCGGCGACGATGGGGATGTACCGCCCCACGCTCGCCCGGATCCTTCTCGACCGGGCCGTCGCGGCGGGTGCCAAGGTGCGCTTCGGGGTCGCCCCCGCCGGCATCGAGCAGGATGAGTCGGGTGTCGAGGTCGCCTTCGCCGACGGGTCGCACGGGCGCTACGACCTCGTCGTCGGCGCCGACGGGGTGCGGTCCTGGACGCGCCGGGCGATCGGCATCGACGTGGAGCCCGAGCCGGTCGGGATGGGGATCTGGCGAACGTTCACCGGCAGGCCGGCCGAGGTCACCCGCACCGATCTCTACTACGGCGGGCCGTCCTACATCGCCGGCTACTGCCCGACCTCCGCGGACAGCCTCTACGCCTACATCGTCGAGCCGGCGCAGGACCGCACCGGCCTCTCGCCCGAGGAGGGGCTGGCGGTGATGCGCGAGCTGGCCGAGGCCTACCACGGGCCGTGGGACGAGATCCGCGCCTCCCTCACCGACGCCGCGCGGGTCAACCACACCCACTTCGAGAGTCATGTCGTCGACGGCCCGTGGAACCGCGGCCGCGTCGTGATCATCGGCGACGCCGCTCACAGCTGCCCTCCGACGCTTGCCCAGGGCGCTGCCCAGGCGCTCGAGGACGCCGCCGTGCTCGCCGAGCTCCTCACCGGTCTCGACGATCTGGACGCCGTCTGGCCCGCGTTCATCGAGCGCCGACTGCCGCGCGCGAAGACCGTCGTGGAGGCCTCGCTCCAGCTCTGCACCTGGCTGAAGGCGCACGAGCGCGGTGACGTACCCGGCCTGATAGCCGGCGTCGCCGCACTCGTCACCGACCCGGCCTGACCCACCTACCTCGCGAAATCTGCCTCATGAAGGAGAACCCCGTGACCATCATCGACCCCACCGTCGAGACCCCGCCGGCCGAGCGGCTGATCACCCACCTGCGCCACGTCGACCTGGCCGTGCCCGACTACGAGCGGCAGCTGGAGTTCTACACGAACACCTGGAAGCTCAAGGCCGAGACCACCGACTCCGGCCTGGCGTTCCTGGCCGCGGAGGGCTCCCCGGAGCACTACTCCGTGCGCCTGCGTCGCGCTGACGACAAGCGGCTGGACCTGATCGCGTTCGGTGCGGCCAGCCCGGCCGACGTCGACGCCATGGCCGAGCGGCTCGGCCGTGCCGGGGTGAAGCTCGTCAGCGAGCCCGGCCCCGTCCTGACCCCGGGCGGCGGATACGGCTTCCGCTTCTTCGACAACGACGGACGTACGGTCGAGGTCTCCTGCGATGTTGCCGTGCGTCAACATCGCCAGATCGAGGAGGGGGAGTCGGTCCCGGTCAAGCTGTCCCACGTCGTCATCAACTCGCCGAATCCCGAGGAGACCGTGGCGTTCTACCAGCGCCACCTCGGCTTCGCGCTCTCCGACACCCTGACCCATCCGCGGATGGGCTCGGTGATGTGGTTCCTGCGCACCAATCGGTTCCACCACAGCCTCGCGATCGCCCGCGGGCCGCACGTCGCGCTGCACCACGCCTCCTTCGAGATGCGCGGCCTGGACGAATACATGCGCGGCACCGGGCGGCTGATGCGCGCCGGCGTCGAGAAGATCTGGGGACCGGGTCGGCACCTGGCCGGCAACAACACCTTCAGCTACTTCCTCGACCCGCACGGCAACACCATCGAATACACCACCGAGCTCGAGGAGCTCGTCGAGGACAGCTGGCACCCGCACCTCTACGACTTCAGCGACCCGGACGTCACCGACCAGTGGGGCACCGCCAACCCGATGGACGAGCTGGTCGCCGGCAAGTCCTTCAACGACCCGGACAAGGGCGTCTTCGTTGCCCCGCCGGTCTGAGCCCCGTGATGAGGAGAGCCCGATGAAGCTGGCCACCTTCCACGACCCCGTCCTCGGTGCGCCCCGCGTCGGCCTGGTGACCGAGGCAGGGCTGCACCCGTTCGCCGCCGTGCACTCGATGCGCTCGCTGATCGCGGGTGGACGAGCGGCGCTCGACCGTGCCGCTGCGGACGCGCGGGCTGCGGAGCCGCTGGACCTCGCCGAAGCCGAGCTGCTGGCACCGCTTGAGCCCGCCTCGGTCCGTGACTTCGTCGCCTTCGAGGAGCACGTCGAGGGCGTACGCCGCTCCGTCGACGGCGCCGAGGGCGTCCCGGACGCCTGGTACGACGCACCCGCCTTCTACTTCACCAACCCGCACGCGATCCTCGGCCCGGATGCGGAGGTCGCGTTCCCCGCGGCCTGCCTGGCCCGTGACTTCGAGCTGGAGGTCGCGGTCGTCGTGGGCGCGGAGGGCCGGTCGGTCGCACCCGCAGAGGCCGGGGCGTACGTCTTCGGCTACACGATCCTCAACGACTGGTCGGCCCGCGACCTGCAGGGGCGGGAGATGCAGGTCGGTCTGGGGCCGGCCAAGGGCAAGGACTTCGCGTCCACGCTCGGGCCCTGGATCGTGACGGCCGACGAGCTCGAGCCCTACCGCGACGAGGACGGCTTCCTCGACCTGCTGTGCACCGTCTCGGTCAACGGCACCGAGGTCGGCCGCGACCGGCTCGCCAACATCGGCTGGACCTTCGAGACGATGATCGCGTACGCCTCGCGCGACTCCCGCGTGGTCGCCGGCGACGTCCTCGGCTCGGGCACCGTCGGCAACGGCGGGTGCCTGGCCGAGCTCTGGGGCCGTCGTGGCGCGCAGGAGCCGAAGCCGCTGCAGCCTGGCGACGTGGTGACCCTCGAGGTCGAAGGGATCGGCACCCTCACCAACACCGTCGCGGCCGCGCCGCCGGCGCCCGAGCTGCCGCCGGTGCGTCGCCGGGATGAGGCTGCTCGCACGGCCGCTCGTGAGGTGCCCCGATGACGTCGCTGGCCGGGCGTACGGTCGTGGTCACCGGGGCCGCCTCGGGCATCGGGGAAGCCGTCGCCACCGCCGTGGCGGCCGAGGGCGGGACCGTGGTCGGCGTCGACCGCGAGCCCGCACCCGGCGTCCGGGCCCTCGATGTCCGCGACGAGGGTGCCTGGGCCGAGCTGGCCGAGGAGCTCGGCCCGGTCCACGGGCTGGTGAGCTGTGCCGGCATCACCCGCCGCGCCCGCGTCGGCGCCGCGAGCGTCGCCGACATGCGCGACGCCCACGACGTCAACGTGCTCGGGCCGCTGCTCGGCATCCAGGCGCTGGCGCCGCTGATGCCCGCCGGCGGGTCGATCGTCACCATCGGGTCGCTCGCCGCCCTGCAGGGGCACTACCCGGTGGCCTACACCACCAGCAAGTGGGCCGTCCGCGGCCTCACCCACACCGCGGCGCTCGAGCTGGGGCAGCGCGGGATCCGTGTCAACGCCGTCCACCCGGGGTTCATCGAGACCGCGATGACCGCCTCCGCGCCGGCTGCGTTCCGGGAGGCCTCGGTCGCCGCGGCCCCGCTCGGCCGCGTCGGCACGCCCGAGGAGGTCGCCTCGGTCGTGGTCTTCCTGCTCGGTGACGGTGCCGCCTACGTCACCGGTGCCGAGATCCCCGTCGACGGCGGCGCCGCCTCGCACGCCGGCGCCAAGGCCGTCTCCGACGCCCTGCGCTGAGAATCATCACTACGAAGAGGACATGAGATGTTCGAGTACTTTCCCGGCAACTACGTCTGGAACCTGGGCGTGGTCGCCACGCTCAACTCCGGCGGCCTGATCGACGAGGTCGACCGTGCCTGCCGGCCCCTGCGCGAGCTGGCGGCCCAGGGCTCCGACGTGGGCACCGCCGAGTTCATGGCCGCCTGGCGTGGCGTCGCCGACCAGCTCGAGGAGCAGGCGACCGAGGCCGAGAAGGCCGGCCACCGGCGTACGGCGGGACAGAAGCTGTTCCGGGCCTCGGTCTACGTCTCCCAGGCGGAGCGGATGCAGAGCGCGAAGGACCCCGGTCGCAACGCTGAGTACCAGCGCAGCGTCGACCTGCTGGTCCGCTCCTTCGAGCTGCTCGACCAGCCGACGGTCAAGGTCGCCGTCCCGTACGTCGAGAACGGCCGCGAGACCACGCTGCCGGCCTACTTCCACCCGGCTCACCGGGACGGGACGCCGGCGCCGGTCATGATCGTGTGGAACGGCCTCGACTCCACCAAGGAGATGATGGTCGGCGCCGGCGTCCACACCGAGCTCGCCGCCCGGGGCATCTCGACGCTGATGGTCGACTGCGGTGGCGCGGGGGAGGCGCTGCGCCTGGACGGGCTCCCCGCTCGCGTCGACACCGAGGCCTGGGCCGCGGCCTGCGTCGACTGGCTCGAGGCGCGCTCGGACGTACGCGCCGATCGGATCGGGCTCGTGGGCTGGTCGCTCGGCGGCTACTACGCGCCTCGCGCGGCGGCGTACGAGAAGCGGCTGGCGCTGTGCGTCGCCTGGGGCGCGAACCACGACTGGGGTGCGGTGCAGAAGCGCCGCCTGGACCGCGAGGGCGAGAACCCGGTGCCGCACTACTGGGACCACGTGCTGTGGGTCTGGGGGCAGCCCGACATCGACACGTTCATCGAGTTCGCCGAGTCGATCAAGCTCGACGGTGTGGTCGAGGAGATCACGGTGCCGTTCCTGATCGTCCACGGCGAGAACGACCGCCAGATCCCTCTGGCCTATGCGCAGAGGTCCTTCGACCAGGCGGTCAACAGCCCCAAGCGCGAGCTGCGGATCTTCACCCCGGAGGAGGGCGCCACCGAGCACATCGGTCTCGACCACCTCCCGCACGTCATGGGTTTCGTCGCCGACTGGGTCGCGGACACCTTCGCCGAGCTGGACGCGTCATGACCCTCCTGGACCGAAGCGATCCCGAGGGCGAGATCGCCAAGGCGGTCGCCCGGGTCTCCAACTGGGGACGCTGGGGCGAGGACGACGTCCGCGGCACGATGAACTTCCTCACCGACCAGAAGCGGGTCGAGGCGGCAGGCCTGGTGCGGACCGGCCGGTCCTACTCGCTCTCGCTGCCGTTCGACATGGACGGACCGCAGAACGGCTGGCGACGGCGTACGAACCCGGTGCACACGATGCTCGACACCGGCACCGACGCGGTCGCCGGCGTCCAGGGCTTCCCGCACGGGATCGGCGGCGCCGACGACGTCATCGCGATGCCGCTGCAGTGCTCGACGCAGTGGGACGGGCTCGGCCACATCTTCGACCACGGGCACGCCTGGAACGGCCGTCCGGCGGAGTCGGTGGTGACCTCGCTCGGGGACGGGGTCACCGGGATCGAGACGGTCGCGGACGTGGTCTGCGGTCGCGGGGTGCTGCTCGACGTGGGTCGTGCGCTGGGTGCCGAGCTGGGCACGGACGGCGAGCTCCCTGACGGCTTCGCGATCACCGAGGAGCACCTGGAGCGCACGATCGCCGCGCAGGGCACGGTCGTGGGGCGCGGCGACATCGTCGTCGTACGCACCGGCCAGCTCAGCCGGGCCCGCCGGGGCGTCGCCGCCGGCCAGGGGTGGGGCGGCTATGCCGGGGGACCGGCTCCGGGCCTGTCCTTCACCACCGCCGACTGGCTGCACCGCACCGAGATCGCCGCCATCGCCACCGACACCTGGGGCTTCGAGGTGCGGCCCAACGAGTTCGACGACGCCTTCCAGCCGCTCCACCAGGTCGCGATCCCGCACCTCGGGCTCTTCCTGGGCGAGATGTGGGACCTCGACGGCCTCGCGGATGCGTGCGCCGAGGACGGTCGGTACGACTTCCTCCTCACGGCTGCCCCGCTCCGCGTCACCGGGGCTGTCGGCGCACCGGTGAACCCGATCGCGCTGCGCTGAGGGGACGGATGCTCACCGAGGTATCTCGGTGAGCATCCGCTTCCCTCGCGGAACTCCGCCGGGGAAGCGCGCGTCGACCGAGTTACCTCGGTGAGCATTCCGTGTCCCGTCGGGCACGCGGCGCGGAGTGTGGGCCGGTCGAGTTACCTCGGTGGGCATCCCGCGGGGCGGTGTGGGCCGACCGAGTTACCTCGGTGAACATGAACATCCCTCGTGGAGCTCCGCCGGGGAAGCGCGCGTCCGCCGAGTTACCTCGGTGAGCATCCCGTGCCCGCCGGGTGCGCGTGGCGGGCGCGGTCCGGCTGAGTTAGCTCGGTGAGCATGCACAGCCGTCGAGCCCCGCAGGGGAAGGTCCGCTCACCGAGTTACCTCGGCGGGCGCGCGCTTCCCTCGTGGAACTCCGCGGGGGAGGTGCGCGTCGGCCGAGTTACCTCGGTGAGCATCCACCTACCCGGCAGAGACCGGGAACGTGTGCGCGACCGGCCCGCAGACGGCGTCGATGGGCTGCTCCAGCGGCACCCCGGAGCCGTCGCGGCGGGGGTCGATCTCGGGCAGGTCGATGGGGGCGCCGGAAGCTGCGGCGGCCATCGGGGGAGCGGCACCGACCCACGCGAAGACGAGGGTGTCCTCGCCCTTGAGATAACGGTGGGCGCGTACGCCGCCGGTGGCCCGGCCCTTGGCCGGGAACTCGCTGAACGGCGTGGTCTTCACGCTGCCGGTCTCGGTGCCGGGCAGAGCGCTCGACGATCCGGCGACGGTCACCACCGCCGCACCCTCGGGGGCGTCGGGGGAGACGACGCCGAAGAAGACGACCTTGGACCCGTGGGCCATCCGGACACCGGCCATGCCGCCGGCGCTGCGGCCCTGGGGGCGTACGACGTCGGCGGGGAAGTGGAGCAGTTGGGCGTCGGAGGTGACGAAGACCAGCGACTCGGTGCCGGTGCGCAGCTGGGCAGCGCCGACGACCTCGTCGCCGTCGGCGAGCTTGATGACCTCCCACTCGTCCTTGTTGAGCAGCACCTCGGGATTGACCCGCTTCACGACGCCGAGGCGGGTGCCGAGCGCGATGCCCGGCCCGTCGGTCGCCAGCGTGGTGAGGGCCAGGGCCCGCTCGTCGGACTCCAGCGAGAGTAGCGCCGAGAGCGGCAGGCCACCGGACAGGTTCGGGTCGCCGTGGGTCGGCGGCATCGCCGGGAGGTCGAGCACCCCGAGACGTACGAGACGGCCTCGGGAGGTGAGCACGCCGATCTGGCCGCGGGCGGTCGCCGGGACCACCGAGACGATCACGTCGTGGTTGGCGCGCGCCCCAGAATCAGTAGAGCCGGTGGTGAACGGCTCGGCGTCGGAGGAGCGGGCCAGCAGCCCGGTCGAGGAGAGCAACCCGTAGCACGGGTCGTCGGCGACCTCGAGGCTCATCGACTCCAGCGCCGGGGTGCCGGCGGAGGCGAGCAGCACGGTGCGCCGCGGGGTGCCGAACGTCTTGGCCACCTCGCCGAGCTCGTCGGAGACGACCTTCCGGAGCATCTCGTCGTCGCCGAGGATCGAGTCGAGGTACTCGATCGTGGCCTGCAGCTCGTCGCGCTCCTTCTCCAGCTCGATCTTGGAGAACTTCGTCAGCCGGCGCAGCGCCATGTCGAGGATGTATTCCGCCTGGGCCTGGCTGAGGTCGAAGACGGTCATCAGCCGCTCCTTGGCCTCGCCCGCGTTCTCCGAGGAGCGGATCAGCTGGATGACCTCGTCGATGTCGAGGATCGCGATCAGCAGCCCGTCGACCAGGTGCAGCCGGTCGGCGGCCTTGTCCCGGCGGAACTGCGACCGGCGCCGGACGACGTCATAGCGGTGGCCGAGGAAGACCTCCAGCAGCTCCTTGAGGCCGAGCGTGCGCGGCTGGCCGTCGACGAGGGCGACGTTGTTGATGCCGAAGGAGTCCTCCAGCGGGGTCATCTTGTAGAGCTGCTCGAGGACGGCCTCGGGCACGAACCCGTTCTTGACCTCGATGACGAGCCGGGTGCCGTGCGCGCGGTCGGTGAGGTCCTTGAGGTCGGCGATGCCCTGGATCTTCTTGGACTGCACCAGCGTCTTGACCCGCTCGACGATCTTCTCGGTGCCGATGTTGAACGGCAGCTCGGTGATCACGATGCCCTTGCGACGCCCGAACGTCTCGATCCGGGTGGTGGCGCGGATCTTGAAGGAGCCCCGCCCGGTCTCGTACGCATCCCTGATCCCATCCAGGCCGACGATGGTGCCGCCGGTGGGGAGGTCGGGTCCGGGGATGAACTTCATCAGCGTGTCGAGCTCGGCGCCCGGGTGCTTGATCAGGTGGCGCGCGGCGGCGATCACCTCGACCAGGTTGTGCGGGGCCATGTTGGTGGCCATGCCGACCGCGATGCCGGTGGCGCCGTTGACCAGCAGGTTGGGGATCGCGGCGGGGAGCACGCTCGGCTCCATCTCCCGCGAGTCGTAGTTGGGACGGAAGTCGACCGTGTCTTCCTTGATGTCGTCGGTCATCGCCAGCGCGGCCGGACCCATCCGAGCCTCGGTGTAACGCATCGCAGCAGCCGGGTCGTCGCCGCCGGGGGAGCCGAAGTTGCCGTGCCCGTCGATCATCGGCAGCCGCATCGCCCACGGCTGCGCCATCCGCACCAGCGCGTCGTAGATAGCGCCGTCACCGTGCGGGTGCAGCTTGCCCATCACCTCACCGACGATGCGGGCACACTTCACGTGGCCGCGGTCGGGACGTACGCCCATGTCGTTCATCGTGAACAGGATCCGGCGCTGCACGGGCTTGAGGCCGTCGCGGGCGTCGGGCAGAGCCCGGGAGTAGATGACGGAGTAGGAGTACTCCAGGAATGAGGACCGCATCTCGTCCCCGATGTCGGTGTCGAGGATGTGCTCCTCGAAGTCGTCGGGGACTTCCTGCTTGGTCTTGCCGCGTGCCATAAGGGGCATTGTCTCGAATCCCTGTGCGAGTCCGCCATCGGGGCTCGCCGTAGGCGCGTGGTTGTCGAAATCGCTTCCGCATTCGGATTCGGCGGGGTTAGCGTCCGGCCGTGAGCATCGCCAAGACGCCCGAGCCGCCCTACACGGCCGTCATCTTCACCTCCCTGCGCACGCCCACAGGAGAGGGCTACGCCGAGACCGCCGCCCGGATGGAGGAGCTCGCCGCCGAGCAGCCGGGATTCCTGGGCATCGAGTCTGCCCGCGAGGGCATCGGCATCACCGTCTCGTACTGGACCGACGACGAGGCCGCCCGGTCATGGAAGACCGTCGCCGAGCACCGTCGTGCCCAGCAGACCGGTCGCAGCCTGTGGTACGAGGACTACCAGGTGCGTGTCGCCACCGTGACTCGCGCCTACGGCATGGGTGGCCGCTAGCGGAGGGGGTCCGTTCGCAGCCCTCGGGCGCGTACGCTGGATGGATCAGGACATCACCCGCTGACGCACATGGAGGTGCTGACGATGGCTGTCACCCAGATCGAGCTCGACAACGAGCTGCTCGCGGAGGTCCAGCGGATCTCCGGCGCGACCACTCCCCAGGAGGCGGTCGAGTTCGCCGTGCGCGAGCTCGTCCTGCGCAACCACGAGGGAGATGCTCCCAAGCACGCCCAGAAGCTGGCGCGGAACTGGGACTACGACGGCTGGCGGGTGCTCAACGAGCGCGACCGTGCCAACGCCGTACGTCACTGATCGAGCACCAGGTCGAGCAGTCCAGGGAACCGGCGGTCGAACTCGTCGCGTAGCAGGCGGTTCATCCGCCGGTTCCCCTCGTCGCGCTGCTCGAGAAGCCCGGCGTCCACGAGGGACCTGAAGTGATGGGTCAGCGTCGACTTGCTCACAGGGAGGTCGAACTGACCGCAGGCGATCGTCCACGGCTCGGCCGCAGCCAGCTGCCGGAGGATCGAGCGGCGTACGGGGTCGCCGACCGCGTCGAGGGCGCCCTGGAGTGCCGCGTCGGTTGCGGGGGTGCGGAAGTCGGTTGACATGTTCGATCTCCGTCGTACAAGGTTTGAATGTTCGATCATCGTCGAACATAACCTATTTCGGAGGAGTTGTGGCATGCCTGACCAGCAGAAGGTGGACGTGCTCAAGCGGCGGCTGACGCCGTATGGGGTGTGGACCAGTGCGCAGCAGTGGACCGACCTCGGCCGGGCGCGTGAGGTCGCGGCGGAGGTGGAGAGCCTGGGGTACGGCGCGATCTGGGTCGGGGTCTCCTCGCTGCCGTTCGACGTACACGAGGCGCTGCTCGCCGGCACCACCGACCTGCTCGTCGTCACGGGCATCGCGAGCATCTGGGACAACCCCGCCGCCGAGGTGGCGGAACGCCATCAGGAGCTCAACGCAACGTACGACGACCGGTTCGTGCTCGGTCTCGGCAACAGTCATGCGCAGCGGGTCGGCGAGCAGACGTACGTCAAGCCTTACAGCCGGACCGTCGACTATCTCGACGAGCTCGACGCCGTGGGCACGGTCCCCGAGGAGGGCCGGCTCCTGGCTGCTCTCCGCCCGCGCATGCTCGGTCTCGCCGGCAGCCGCACCGCCGGTGCACACCCCTACCTGATGCCGCCGGAGCACACCGCGCACGCACGGGCCGCTCTCGGTCCCGGTCCGTTGCTGGCTGCCGAGCAGAAGGTGGTCCTCGAGACCGATCCGGCACGCGCTCGGGCCATCGCCCGGCAGCGCCTGTCGATGTATCTCGGCCTGCCCAACTACACCGGAGCCCTGCAGGACTACGGCCTCGAGCCTGAAGACTTCGAGGGCGAGGGCAGCGACCGCTGGGTGGACCTCGGAGCCGCCTGGGGCGACGAGGACGCGGTGCGGGGGCGCCTGCAGGCGCATCATGACGCCGGCGCGGACCACGTCCTGGTCCAGGTGCTCACCGAGGACAGCTCCTCCGACCTGCCGCTTGCCGAATGGCGCACGCTTGCGAACGCTCTTCAGCTTCGTGCCCGCTGTAGTTGACTGGTGCCTACCGCTAGATTTCTCTCGTGACCGCGCAGCAGACACCGCCGTACCCCTCCCACTGGGAGGCGGATGTGCTGCTGCGCGACGGGCGGACGGCCCACATCCGGCCGATCAGGTCGGCCGACAAGGACCTGCTGGTCGACTTCTACGACCACCGGGTCAGCGACGAGTCGAAGTACTACCGCTTCTTCTCGCCGATGCCGCACCTCTCGGCCCGGGACGTGGCGCGCTTCACCGAGGTCGACCACAAGGACCGGGTCGCGTTCATCCTCACGCTCCGTGGCCGGATGATCGCGGTCGGGCGCTACGACGTGGTCGCGCCCGGTGAGGCCGAGGTCGCCTTCCTCGTCGAGGACGACTACCAGGGCCGCGGGATCGCGCAGATCCTGCTCGAGCACCTCGCCCAGGCCGGGCGTGAGCGCGGGGTCACCAAGTTCACCGCCGACGTACTGCCCGACAACGCCCGGATGATCCAGACCTTCCGCGACGCCGGCTACAAGGTGGCCAGCGTCTACGAGGACGGGGTCATCTCGCTGCAGTTCTCGATCGACGTCACCGACACCGCGGTCGGTCGCCTCGCACTGCGCGAGCACGAGGCCGAGGCAGCCTCGATCCACCGCTTCTTCAACCCGCGGTCGGTCGCGGTCATCGGCGCCAGCCGGCGGCAGGAGACCGTCGGTCAGGCGCTCGTACGCAACCTGGTGATCGGCGACTTCACCGGCCGCGTCTACATGGTCAACCCCAGCTCCAGCGCGGTCAGCGGCATGCCGGCCTACAAGAGCGTCCAGGACATCCCCGACGACGTCGACGTGGCGATCGTCGCGGTGCCCGCCGACGCCGTGCAGGACGTCGTGCTCGACTGCGCTGCCAAGGGCGTCCACGGTCTCGTGGTGATCTCCAGCGGCTTCGCCGAGACCGGCGAGGAGGGCCGCCAGCGGCAGCGCCGCCTGGTCAACCTGTCCCGCTCCTACGGGCTGCGGCTGATCGGGCCCAACGCGCTCGGCGTCATCAACACCGACCCGCAGGTCAGGATCAACGCCAGCCTCGCCCCGACGATGCCGCCGCGCGGACGTGCGGGCTTCTTCTGCCAGTCGGGTGCGCTCGGCTCGGCGATCCTGGAGAAGGTCAACAACCGTGGCCTGGGCCTGTCGACCTTCGTCAGCGCCGGAAACCGTGCCGACGTCTCCGGCAACGACCTGCTCCAGTACTGGGAGGAGGACGCCTCGACCGAGGTCGTGATGATGTACCTCGAGTCGATCGGTAACCCGCGCAAGTTCTCCCGCATCGCCCGCCGCGTCTCGCAGCGCAAGCCGATCGTCGCGGTCCGGTCGGGCCGCACCACTCAGGGTGTGCCGATGGGTCACGCGGTCCGCAAGATCAGCGCCCCACCGGCGGCGGTCGACGCGATGTTCCGCCAGGCCGGGATCATCCAGGTCGACACCCTCGACGAGATGTTCGACGTCGCCCAGCTGCTGGCTCACCAACCCCTTCCGCGAGGCAGGCGCGTGGCCATCGTCGGCAACTCCGACGCCCTGGGCCTGCTGGCCGCCGACGCCGCCGTCTCGGTCGGGCTGCAGGTCAACAAGCAGGTCCCGCTGCCCACCGAGCCGTCCGCCGAGGACTTTGAGGACGCGCTCGACGCGGCCATCGACGACCCCGAGGTCGACGCGGTGATCTCGGTCTACATCCCACCGCTCAACGTCTCCGGCGAGGAGATCGCCAACGTCCTCGCCGCCGTGGGGGAGCAGTCCGACAAACCGCTCGTCACCAGCTTCCTCGGTGCCGAAGGTGTCCCCGAGCTGCTCCGCGTCCCCGACGTCGCCGGGTCGACCGCCGGCCGTGGCTCGGTGCCGTCCTACTCCTCGGTGGAGTCGGCCGTGCGAGCCCTCGCCAAGGTCGTGGAGTACGCCGTGTGGCTGCGCACCGCGGACGGCGAGACCCCGTGGCTGAGCGCCGACGAGTGCGACCCGCGCACCGCGCGCAAGATCGTCACCGACGTGCTCGCCGCGCGTCCCTCGGGTGGCGAGCTGAGTCGCGAGGACCTGACGATGGTGCTGGCGGCCTACGGGATCAAGCTGTGGAACACCCACAAGGTCACCACCCTCGAGGAGGCGATCGCCGCGGCCGAGGACCTCGGCTGGGACGTCGTGCTCAAGGCGACCGTCGAGAGCGTCCGGGAGCGGCCCGACCAGGCCCACGTCGTCCGCAACATCGACGACGTCGACGAGATGACCGAGGCCTGGGAGCTGATCACCAGCCGGATCCCGCCCGAGACCGGTGGGTTCGCCGTGCAGCGCACCGCGCCGCCTGGCGTCCCGGTCGCGATCCGGTCGATGGAGGACCCGCTCTTCGGACCGGTGGTCTCCTTCGGCATCGCCGGCCCGATCACCGAGCTGCTGGCCGACCGCGCCTATCGGATCCCGCCGCTGTCGAAGCGCGACGCGGCCTCGATGGTGCGGGAGATCAAGGCCGCTCCGATGCTCTTCGGCTATCGCGGCGGCGACATGGTCGACGTCGACGAGATCGAGCGGCTCGTCCTCAAGGTCGCCCAGCTGCAGAACGACCTGCCCCAGATCTCCTCCCTCGACCTGTCCCTGGTCTTGGTCGGCCTGGAGTACTCCGCTGTCCTGACCGCCACCGCCCGGGTCGATCTGGTCGCCGATCCCCGCTCCGACTGGTTCGTACGCCGCCTCAACCCGGCGGTGGGCGACACCCTTCCTGGCTAGGCGGCACATGGTCGACATGCGGCCTGCTGCGCGCCGCGATCCGCGCGCGTCGGCTGCGTTGCCGCCGCTCGCCATACAACCCCGGTATGCCCTCGCGACGACGCCTTGCCGACGCACGCGCCTCGCGACGCTCGCGACGTCCGCCTATCGACCATGTGCCGCCTCGTGGAAGGATGGGTGGCATGAGCACCCGCACCGAGGATCTCGACCGCGCCGACGACCTGCGCGCCGAGATCGACCGCACCGGCTACTACCCCGAGGTGGTGGCCGACTGTGTCGCCTCCGCCGTGGCGGGGGAGAAGGTGTCGTCCTTCTTCCTGCACCACGAGCCGACCTTCGACCGTGACGAGGTGCGCCGCCACCTCTCCGTGCTCGTGCTGACCCCGACCAGGCTGATCCTGGCCCACACCGACGAGCACGCCGGCGACGACCTGCTGCCCGAGCCCTACACCTCGACCTCGACCGAGGCCGTACGCATCGACGCGGTCAACTCCGTCGTGGTGACCCGGATGATCACCAACCCCACCAAGGGCTCGAGCAAGCCCGCCGAGGTCGTCATGACCATCGGCTGGGGCGGCGTCAACCGCGTCGACCTGGAGCCGGCGGGCTGTTCCGACCCCAACTGCGACGCCGACCACGGCTACACCGGTGTCCTGACGCCCGACGACTTCTCGCTGCGCGTCTCGGCTGCCGCCGACGGTCACCACTCGGTCGACCGGCTGCTCTCCTTCGCAGAATCGCTCTCGGCTCGCACCCACCGCGGGTGAGGACCAGGTGACGGGGTTCGTCGCTCCTGCCTACGGGGAGCGCTCACTGGGTGATGTCCTGCCGGCGGTCGCTGCCGCCCTGGGCATCCCGCTGGCCGCGGAGGCGCGTTCCGGTCTCGAGCTGCCCCCGGCCGGGGCGTACGTCGTCTTCCTGGTCGACGGGATGGGCACCAACCTGCTGCGGCGTTATGCGCATGCGGCGCCGTTCCTGTCCTCGCTGAGCGAGGTCCAGGAGGCCGGCACGGCGGGCGTCCCCTCGACGACGGCGACGAGCCTGACCTCGTTCGGCACGGGGCTGACCCCGGGCGGCCACGGTCTGGTCGGCTACACCTCCCGGATCCCCGGCACCGAGCACCTGCTCAACGCACTGCAGTGGCCCAAGGACGTCGACCCCGTCGAGTGGCAGCCCAACCAGACCGTCTTCCAGCGGCTGGGGGAGGCAGGCGTTCCGGTCACGGTGATCAACAAGCGGGTCTTCGGCGGCTCGGGCCTGACCATTGCCGCCCACCGGGGCGCGGAGTTCGTCGGCGCCGACCGGGTCGGTGAGCGGATCGCGTCGGCGGTCGCGCTCTCTCGGGTGCCGGGTTCGCTGACCTACCTCTACGACGGCGACCTGGACTGGACCGGCCACAAATACGGTGTCGCCTCCTCGCCCTGGCTGCAGCAGCTCTCCATGATCGACGCCGAGGCCGAGCAGCTGCGCGACGCGCTGGACCCGTCCGTACGTCTGCTGGTGATCGCCGACCACGGCATGGTCGACTCGCCGGCGGCCTCCCGCACCGACATCGACGACTTCCCCGAGCTGCGCGACGGGGTCGCCCTGGTCGGTGGCGAGGCCCGCTTCCGTCATCTCTACTGCTCGCGCGGCGCGGTCGAGGACGTGGTCGCGACCTGGTCGGAGAAGCTGGGTGACAAGGCCGAGGTGATGACGCGGGAGACCGCCATCCGGCGCGGCTGGTTCGGACCGGTCACGCCGTCGGTGCTGCCGCGGCTCGGCGACGTCATCGTCGCCTCCCACGGCCAGCACGCGGTGGTCTCGACGAGCCTGTTCCAGTACGAGACGACCCTGGTCGGGCTGCACGGGTCGCTGACGCCCGACGAGATGCTCATCCCGCTGCTGGTCTCCTAGGGGAATGAACCTCGTCACTAATGGTTACACCGTGTGTATCCATTAGTGACGACTCGCCGTCTCCGGCGGGAAGGAGTGGGCCATGGGTGAGCACCGAATCGAGGGCCGGCGATGACCGGGCACTACGCGCAGGTTGCGTTCACGCCGCTCGTGACCGAGCACCAGGAGATCCACGGAAGCGCCGCCGCGTACGCACGGATGGCCGAGATGGGCGGTGAGTCGGACCGGATCGGCAGGGGCGAGGCCGCGTTCATCTCGTCGCGGGACAGCTTCTTCCTGGCGACCGTCAGCGAGACCGGCTGGCCCTACATGCAGCACCGCGGCGGACCGCAGGGGTTCCTGAAGGTGATCGACGAGACCACCCTGGGGTTCGCCGATCTCCGGGGCAACCGCCAGTACATCACCCGCGGGAACCTCGACCACGACGAGCGGGTCTCGCTGTTCCTGATCGACTACCAGCTGCAGGCCAGGATGAAGATCTTCGGCCGCGCGCGGGTCGTCGAGCCCGAGGATGATCCCGAGCTGGTCGAGTCGCTGGCTCCGGCCGGGGGCACGGCGCGCGTCGAGCGCGCGATCCTGATCGACGTCGAGGCCTACGACTGGAACTGCAAGCAGCACATCCCGCAGCTGGTGCCCTTGGCGGCCGCCCGGCACACTGTCGCCGAGCTGACCGAACGCATCAGCGAGCTCGAGGCTCAGCTGGCTGTTGCGCGGGGTGAACTAACGACCGAGGCCTAGACTGACCATTAGGACCGCGAACAAGGATCGATGGCAGAGGAGACGACGGCTGTGGAGCAGCAGGTGCCCGTGCTGTATCCGACCCAGCCCCGGGCCGTACGCCTCATGAACACGATCTGGGCCGACCGGACGGGTGTGCACGACTCGCTGGAGACCGTGGCACACCTCGAGGCGTGGGCCGAGCAGGCGGGACTGGGAAGGCATGAGGAGCTGAACGGGCACGATCTCGGCCGGGCCCGGGCCCTGCGCGACGCCCTGCGTCGGCTGGCCGCCGACGTGACCGCCGACGGCCGGCCGCACAGCGTCGCGGAGGCGCTCAGCCCGGAGATGGCGCTCGCGGTGGTCAACGAGTTCGTGTCCCACTGTGCTCCGGCCTTGCGCCCCGGGCCGGAGGGCGGCTTCGAGCGCGAGTGGCTCACCGACGGCTCGGGGCTGCAGCGGGCGCTGAACCTGGTGGCGCTGGAGGGGTCCGAGGTGGTGGCTCAGCAGGCGCCCCACGAGCTGAGGGCATGCGGCGGCCCCGGATGCGTCCTCTACTTCGTCCGCGACCATCCGCGGCGGGAGTGGTGCTCGGCAGGCTGCGGCAACCGGGCCCGGGTCGCGCGCCACTACCGGCGGAGCATGTCCAGCCACGAGGGCCCTGCCACGGGCGGGGCCGTGGACCACTAGGCTTCCGCAAGTGGCTGAGCTGACCTTCTGGACCGGGACGATGGACGCGGGGAAGTCGACCCTCGCGCTGCAGACCAACCACAACCACGCGGCACGCGGCAGGGTGGGGCTCATCTTCACCGTCCACGACCGCTCCGGGGAGGCGGTGGTCACCTCGCGGCTGGGCCTGACCCACGACGCGATCGAGGTCACCGACGACTTCGACTTCTGGCGCCACGCCGTCGACGCGCTGACCCACGGGGCCCGGATCGACTACCTCATCTGCGACGAGGCCCAGTTCTACTCGCCCGAGCAGATCGAGGCGCTGGCCAAGATCGTCGACGAGCTGCAGATCGACGTGTTCTGCTTCGGCATCCTCACCGACTTCCGCACCCGGCTCTTCCCGGGCGCCGCCCGCCTCGTCGAGCTCGCCGACCGTACGGAGGTGCTGCAGGTCGAAGCGCTGTGCTGGTGCGGAAAGCGGGCAACCCACAACGCCCGGGTCGAGGACGGCGTCATGGTCACCGAGGGCGACCAGGTCGTCGTCGGCGACATCGACGGTGACTCGGAGACAGCCCCCAGCGCGGTCTCCTACGAGGTCCTCTGCCGCCAGCACCACCGCCGCCGCCTGACCGCGGCCCGGGCCCAGTCGGTCTCGCTGGTGCCCGAGCCACTGCCGTTCGGCTGACCCCGCCGGTCAGCGGTTGAGCCTCGGCATGGGCACGTCGGCGTACCGCGTCCCGACCGGGGCGCTCGTGGTATCGAGCTGGACTCCGGGGCGGCCGTTCTCCACGACGTACGTCGCGCGGGTGGAGATCGGGGCGCCCGGGCGCTGGACGTACGGCACCACCCGGAAGTCGCTGGAGAGCTCGTCAGGGGTGACCTTGACGCGTACGTAGCCGCGCTGGCTGTTGAAGAACTTCAGGTGGTCGTTGGCCCGCAGCAGGCTCTCGCCGCCGGTGGTCATGTCGGCGCCGTCGCCGCCGCTGGCGATGGAGGTGCCGACGAACTCGCTGCCGACGACGGCGGACTCGGGGTCGTCGTAGTCGGCCAGCAGGTTGCTGGCGTAGTTGTGGTGCCGGTCGCCGGTGATGACGACGAGATTCTCGATGCCGCTGGTGCGGGCGCCCTCGAGGAGCCGGTTGCGGTTGGCGACGTAGCCGTCCCAGGGGTCCATGTAGAGCGTCTTGGCCTCGGTCTCGTCGAGATCGGTCTCGGCCATCGGCGCCTGGTTGGCGAGCACCTGCCAGCGGGCCCGGGATTGCCGCCAGCTGCGCTGGAGCCACTTCTCCTGCTCGAACCCCATCATCGAGCGTGACGGGTCGTAGATGTCTGGTGTCAGCTCGGGGCTCGCGGGGTCGGACCCGTCGCCGTAAGCCTGGTCGTCGCGGTGCTGCCGGGTGTCGATCACATTGAAGTCAACCAGGTCGCCATAGCGCAGGCTCCGGTAGATCTGCATGTCCGGGCCGTCGGGAATCGCGCTGGCGCGGAACGGCAGATGCTCGTAGTAGGCCTGGAAGGCAGCCGTACGCCGCGGCATCCACAGCTCGCCCTTCGACTGGCTGCGCTCCTCGGGGGTCTCGTCGGCCCAGTTGTTCTCGACCTCGTGATCGTCGGGGGCGACCACGAACGCGTGGGCCTGGTGGGCGGCCATCAGGTCCGGGTCGGACTTGTAGAGGCCGTACTGCAGGCGGTAGCGCGCCAGGTCGAGCGTCTCTCCGGCGACGGCAGGGGTGACCGGGGTGCCGCGCCAGTTGTTCTCGGGGGTGACGCCGGACTCGTACAGGTAGTCGCCCAGGTGGAAGACGACGTCGACGTCCTCGTCGGCCAGGTGCCGGTAGGCGGTGTAGAAGCCGTGGCTGTAGAGCGCGCACGAGGCGAACGCGAAGCTCATCTGCGAGACCGAGGAGCCGTACGCGGGAGCGGTCCGGGTGTGGCCCGTCTGGCTGACCTCACCGGCAGCCAGGAAGCGGTACCAGTAGTCGCGGCCGGGGCGCAGGCCCCAGACCTCGGGATGGACCGAGTGCCCCAGGCTCGGGGTGGCGGTGACGGTGCCGGACTTCACGACCTTGCGGAAGAGCGGATCCTCCGCGACCTGCCAACGGACCTTGACCGGCACCTGCGGCATGCCGCCGAGGCCGTCGGCGGCGAGCGGTTCGGGGGCGAGGCGGGTCCAGAGGACGACGGAGTTGGGGAGTGGGTCGCCGGAGGCGACGCCCAAGGTGAACGGGTAACCGGAGAGCGATGTGACGCCCGTGACCGATACCGCGTCGGCGGGGATCGAGCCGGTGCCGAGGAGCATGGCTGCGGATGCGGCGAATCCGGTCGAGGCGGTGCTGGTGAGAAGAGAGCGTCGGCTCAGCGAGTCGGGCAGGAGCATCGGGGGCCTCCGAGAAAGGGTGGAAGTGCTTGCCTCCACTCACTTCATCGGCGACGCGTGAACTCCACCCGACCCCTGACCGACCATGGCAGGTCGGTCCACCGACGCATCACGGACCGGCCGATGGCCGGTCCGTGAACGTGGTCAGACGATTCGGAGTGCTCGCCCTAGTCCTGCTTGCCGCCGCCGAACATGATCTCGTCCCAGCTCGGCACCGAGGCGCGCTTGCGGCGGGAGGACGACTTCTTGGCGGGCTTCTGCGGAGCCTCGTCGGCCGGGTCCGCCTCGGCGGCTGCGGGCTCGACCTGCTCGGCGACCGGCTCCGCCGCTGGCTCCTCGACCGGCTCGGGCTCGGCCGGGACCGGAGCCTGCTTCTCGGTCGGGGTGTCGGCGCCGAGGAAGGCCTCCAGCGGGGTGTCGACATCGACCGGAACCGACTTCGTGGCCTTGGCGGCCGGCGCGGGCTGGGGCGCCGGAGGAGGAGTGGCCGGCGCCGCCGGAGCCTGCGGGGCCGAGCCCTGTGCACGGCGACGGCGGGCGGCGAGCATGTCGTCGGTGACCGGCTCCGGCTCGGGCGCCGGGGCCTCGAGCTTCTCGCCGGTCAGCCAGCGGGCGTCGTCGTTCTCGAGCTCGACGTAGTTGCCGGGGACGTCGTAGGTCAGCTCGGCGATGCCCGAGCGCTCGGCGGTCTCGTATTCACCGGTGAGCTTCCAGCGCCCGTCGGGACGCCGGTAGGAGTCCCAGTTGACCGACTCCGGGTCGGCGTACATCGTCTGGAAGTGGGCACTGACCGCCTCCCCCAGGGTGCGGGCGGTGCTGGCGGCCTCACCGGGGCGACGGCGTACGGAAGCCTGCTGGGCACGCTGCGCCATGTGCTCGCGCTCGGCGAGGACGGGGCCGGCGAAGGCCAAGATCTTCTCGACCGTGGTGCCGGCGACAGCGGCGACCTCCTCGGCACTCTCGCCCGCACGGATGCGGGTCTGGATGTCACGGGGCCGCAGGCTGCTGCTCGGGGTCTTGTTCACGGTTTGCTCCGATCGGCGGGTCGACACAGCCTCGAGTGCTGCACGGAGACGGTCGTCGATGTCGGCGGTGTATTCACGGTCCTCGTCATCGACGAGAAGCATGCGTAGACCATCGTCACTGACCGAGATGAGCCGCAGAAGGACGGGTCCAGCCTCATCCGGAGCCTGCTCTTCGAGCTGGCCCGGAGTCAGGGGCAATCCTTCGGCTGACATCCTCTTCTCAATTCTAGATACGGTTGTGACGACCCTACGCCACGGAGCTTCATCGTATGGGGTGGCCATGCGGCGTGGCCGTGGCATTTGGGGTTTTTGGGACGTGCGAGGCGACCATTTGGCGGTGGAACAGTCGCTGACCCTTCTCGTGCTCGACCTGGTCGGGTGCTTCGTCTTCGCGCTCTCGGGCGGCCTGATGGCGGTCCGCAAGGAGCTCGACATCTTCGGCGTGATCGTCCTGGCCTGCGTCACGGGGCTGGGTGGCGGCTTCCTGCGGGACATGGCCATCGGCGCGACTCCGGTCGCGGCGCTCTCCGACTGGCGCTACCTCGTGGTTCCCATGGCGGCCGGTCTGCTGACCTTCTTCTTCCACCCCGCGCTCGGCCGGCTGGAGCCGATGGTCAACGTCTTCGACGCCCTCGGGCTGGGTCTGTTCGTCATCGCCGGTGCGGTCAAGGCGCTCGACTTCGGGCTCTCCCCGCTCGCGGCCGCGGTCATGGGACTGGCCACCGGCGTCGGTGGCGGCGCGCTTCGCGACGTCCTGACCGGTCGGGTCCCCATCATCCTGCGCCGCAGCGTCTTCTACGCGATCCCTGCTTTCGCCGGCGCCTCGGTGGCGGCCTTCGGGCTGTTCGCCCACGTGCCGAACTCGCTGGCCATGGCGGCCGCGTTCATCGTCTGCTCGGGATGGCGGCTGCTGGCGATGTGGCGCCACTGGGAGGCACCGCTTCCGCGGGGTTCCGCGTCGGTCTGACCCTGCTGGTCGGACCCTCAGTGGTCGGACCCTCAGTGGTCGGAGCAGCAGGGGATCTGATGGCGCATCTCGAAGGGCACCAGGCCTCCGGCGGCCCGCTGGACCAGGAGTACGCAGCGGCCCTCGCGCCACACGGGCCGGGCGAACCCGGTGAGGTCGAGAGCGTCGTCCGGTGCGAGCGTGATTCCGGCCAGCCCCTCGACCGCGTCGACGACGCTGTCGGTCGCGACCGCGGCCACGGTGGTCACCGTCTCGATCCTGGTCCGACCCGGGTAGCGGGCGAGCCGCCCGGCGGTGCGGGCGGTGGCCTCGGCGATCGCGGGGGAGTCGAGCGTGACGTACGCGTCGGGGAGGCGGTCGGCCAGGAGCGCGGTCAGCTCCTCGACCGCCGGGCCGCCGGGCCAGTCCAGGACGGCGACGAGGCGGGCGGTCGGCTCCTGCACGACGTGGGTGCTGATGACGTACGCGTCCTCGGGCCCGTCCGCGCCGAGCACCTCGTCCAGGCGGTGGACGAGGTGCTCGGCTGCGGCGAGGTCCCGGGCGTCGGCGTCGACGGCCAGGGTGCTCATCGGGCGGTGCTCATCGAGTGGGGACGACCCAGACCGGGTTGGTGTAGAACCACAGGTCGACCCACGGGTCGGCGTCGCCGACGACGTCGATCGCGGGACCGGCCGGGTCGACGCTCGCACCGAGGTAGCCGGGCTGGGACCGGTTGGCATCGGTGCCGCGGACGCGTACGTAGAACGCCTCCTCGACGCGGCCGAGGTCGTAGCGCAGCTGGAACGTGCCGGTGCGGCCCGAGGTGTCGGTCTGCTCGATCACCTTGGTGTCGGGCGCCTTCCAGGTGTCGCGGTCGGTGACGTACGTCGGGTCGACCGCGCCCCGGATCACGTCGACCCGGTTGAGCGACGGGATGAACTGCGACCAGTTCGGGACGTCCTGGGCGGCGATGGTGACGACCAGCGAGATCCGGCTGCCCCTCTTCGCCTTCAGGGTGCCGCCGAGGCTCTCCGAGCCGCCGTCGGAGGAGACGACGCGGACGTCGACCGACTTCACCAGCGCGCCGTGGTCGACCCAGACGCGGCCGATGCGCAGGCCCTTCATGACGGCGCCATAGCTGCGCTCGGTGGTGCCCACGTGGGTGCGGCTGTAGTAGCCCGGCCAGAAGTCGCCGGCGGTGGTGTTGAGGGAGCCCGCGTAGACCGGGTCGCCGTAGCGGCCGTTGGCGTTGAAGGAGGCCGAGTCGGAGCCGTCCGGGCGGCGCGAGGTCGTGCCCCAGTTGACGTGCGAGTCGGAGTTGGCGCTGATCGACCACGGCTTGCCCTCGGCCAGCAGCGAGTCCCACAGGCCGCCGACGGTCGAGGTGAACCAGTCGAAGCCGCCCCAGGAGCGGTAGGACTCGGCGGGGTAGCCGGGGAACGAGTTCGGGCCCGGGCCGTTGCCGTAGTAGCCGCGGGCGCTGCCGGGGCCGTAGCCGGCGGGCAGGCCGGCCGCCTGGTGACCGGGTGCGCCCTCCCAACCGACCGCGATCCGCGGGTCGGCGTCGCGCCAGGCGCGCACCTCGTGCGGGCTGTCGATGCCGTTGCGGGCCGGGTGGTTGGCCAGGAAGAGGGCATCCGCGACGCGACGCTTGTCGACCTGCTTGCCGAGCCACTGGATACCGGCGACGGCGAGCGCCTCGTTCTGCGGGGTGTTGCCGCTGGCGCCCTTGACCGACCCGTCGTAGTCGTTCTCGAACTGCTTGAGCACCGCGACCTCGTGGGCGCCCGGGGCGACGAAGACGGTGCCGTGCTCGGCGGCCGGGATGTTCCACTCCAGACCCTGGAAGATCAAGGTGTCCTTGAGGACCTTGCGCGCAGCGACGATGTCGGGGTTGACCAGGTCGACGCCGAGCTTGGCGTGGGTCGCGCCGCCGTGGTCGGTGATGACCAGCCAGTCCAGGCCGTACGCCGCGCCGTGCTGCGCTTGGTCGATGACCCGGTACATCGCGTCCGAGCTGTGCTGGGTGTGGATGTGGTGGTCGCCGGCGAGCCAGTGCCGGATCGTGGCCCGGTTGCCGCCCTTCGTCGTGGCGACAGTTGCGGCCTCCGCCATCGCCGGGGTCACGCCGGTCATACCGGCCATCCCGGCGGTCACCGCGCCGGCGATGCCGGCCGCGCGGAGCAGGTTGCGCCGGGTGACCTCGGCGGGGCGCAGGTCGCTGTCGGACGCGTCCGAGGAGGCGGCGAGGGTGATCTCGTCGACCTCGTGGGAGTGGGTGTGGCCGGCGTGCGAGTGGTCGTGGCCGTGGCTGTGCGAATGGGGGTGCTCGTGTGACACGTTGGATCCTCCGCGTGAGATGTGGCGTCTCCGCGTGCCCGAGCAGCGGCGCGGATCGAGCCAAGCGGCACCGGATGTCCGGGGTACGTCCGCTGGTTGCCTCCCCGGTGAACATTGCCGAGGCGTCACCCGCGTCGACCGAGGCGTCACGCGCGCTTGCAGGTAAGGCTAGCCTTACTCACGTGATGACGACCGGCCGCCGCGATGACGACGAGACCCTCGCCGACCTCCTCGGAGGCGCGCGCGGCGCGCTCGACGCCACCATCCCGCCGCTCGCGTTCGCGGTCGGGTGGCTGGTCAGCCGGGAGCTGTGGGTGGCGACGGTCGTGTCGCTGGTGGTCGCCGGGATCGTTGCGGTCTGGCAGTGGCGCAAGGGCCGCAAGCCGCGCGCCGTGCTGCTGGGGGTGGCCGGGGTCGCGGTCGCGGCGATGATCGCACTGCGTACGGGACGGGCGGAGGACTTCTTCGTGGTCCAGCTCGCGGCCAACGCGGCCAGCGCCCTGGTGTGGTTGGTCAGCATCGTGTTCCGCCGGCCGCTGCTGGGTGTGGTCGTCGGCCTGGTGCTGCGCCAGCGCGGAGCCTGGCGGCGCGACCCGGCGCTGCTGCGCGGCTACTCGCGCGCGAGCTGGGTCTGGGTTTGTCAGTACGTCGTCCGCGTCGCCGTCTTCGCGCCGCTGTGGTGGTCCGGCGACGTGTTCGCCCTGGCTGTCGCCCGGGTCGCGCTCAGCTGGCCCCTGGTCGCGCTGTGCCTGCTGGTGAGCTGGATCGTCCTGCAGCGCTCGCTCCCACGCGAGCACCCCGGGCTGCGCCACCCGCAGGTGGCCGCGGACGTGCTCAGCTGAGGGAGCTGCGGAGCAGGTCGTAGAGCCGTCGCGTGGCACGCTGCCGGTCGTCGGCGCGGATCACCAGCGCCAGCCCGGCCCGCACCTCCGCATCGACGATCGTGGTCGCGACCAGCTCGGTGCCTCGTGCCATCGACTCGGCCAGCACGCACACGCCCAGGCCGCGGGCGGTGAGCCCGAGCAGGGTCTCCGGATTGGACCCCGACAGATCGACCCGCGCCTCGATCCCGATCCGCGCGCACGACTGCTCGAAGGCCGTACGGATCCCGGTGCCCGGGGGGATGCACAGCACCGTCTCGTCGTGGAGGTCGCCGAGACGTGGCTCCGCGCCGGCGAGGCGGTGGCCGGCCGGCGTGATCACGGCGAGCCGTTCGTCGCTCACCGAAGCCGTCGCCAAGTCGTCGATGACCGGGCCGGCATGGGAGATCAGGGCCAGGTCGAGCTCGCCGGCCGACGTACGCTGCTGGAGCCTGTCGGAGGTGTCCTCCACGAGCTCGACGCTGACTCCGGGATGCTCGCGGTGGAAGGCGGCGACGGCGTCGAGGAAACCGGGGATCGTGCAGCCGGCGATCATCCCGAGGCGTACATGTCCATGGATCAGGTCGCTCAGCTCGTCGGCGCTCTGCCGCACGCCCTCGATCGCGCGGATCGCGTCGCGGGCGCGGGGGAGGAGCGTCTCGCCGGCATGGGTGAGCCGTACGTTGCGTGGACCCCGGACGAGCAGGTCGTGGCCGAGCTCGCGCTCGAGCTTCGCGAGCTGGGCGCTGATGCCCGACTGGCTGACGTGGAGCCGCTGCGCCGCGGCCGTGAACGAGCCGTGGTCGACCACGGCGACGAAGTAGCGGAGCTGTCCGATCTCCATAACCATTGATGCTAGCAATCAGCAGAACTATCTGTTTGAGTGTTCGCTGGATCCCGGTCAGGCTGGCTGGTGAAAGGCCAACCGACCCGAGGAGATCCCGATGACCGCATCCGCCGCCGAGCTCGCTGAGGCGTACTTCACCGCCTGGCAGGAGCACGACTTCACCCGCCTGCGCTCGCTGCTGGCCGACGACGTGAGCTTCGCCGGCCCACTAGCCACCATCAAGGGCGCTGAGGGGTGCATCGCCGGGCTCGAGGGCATGTCCCAGGTGCTCGACAAGATCGAGGTGAAGGAGTTGCTCTCCGACGGATCGAGCGTGATCACCTGGTTCGATCTGCACACCACGGTTGCCGAGCCCGCCCCCACCGCCAACTGGATGCGGGTCGAGGACGGGCTGATCACCGAGATCCGAGTCGCCTTCGACCCGCGCGCGATCCTGGCGGCGCGGGGCTAGGCGACCTGATGGCCGCGCGGCCGTGTCCGGGCGGTCTCGCGGATGACCTCGGCCACCAGGTCGGGGTCATCGTTCATCGGCACGTGGCCACAGCCCGCCAGCCACCGGTGGCTCGCATGCGGAAGACGCCGAGCAGCCACCTTCGCCTGGTAGGGGAGGAGCGTCAGGTCACGCGTCGCCCAGGCGATCGTGGTCGGCACGTCGGTCTGTGTCGCCCCGGGATAGCGGTAGGCGCTGCTGAAGAACGTCTTGATGCCCTCGCGTGAGGCGACCATGTTGGCCGCGTCGCCGGCCGCGACGTCCGGGTCGATCCGCTCCGGGTGGGCGTAGAAGCAGCCCATCGTCACCGTTCGGGCCACCCGCGACCGCAGCACCGTCGGTGCCACCGGCGCCAGCGGTCGTGCGACCGCCTGGATCCCGGCGAACAGACCCCGCACGTAGAGATAGTCGGCCCGGTTCATCCAGAAGCCGGCGGGGGAGAGCGCCGTCACCGACCGCGCGTGCCCGGAGTCCGCCATCTCCAGCGCGAGCAGTCCGCCGAGGCTGTTGCCGGCCACGTGTGGCCGCTCGATCCCGAGGCTGACCCGGAGCGCGTTGAGCTCGTCCGTCACCGCCGCCCGCACCGTACGTCCCGCCAGATCGAACGCGGGCGACTCGCCGTGACCCGGCAGATCGACCGTGATCACCTCGAACTCGCCCGCCAGCCGCTCCACCACCCCCGCCCACGCCTGCCTGCGGTGGGCGATGCCATGGATCAGGAGCAGCGGCTCCCCGCTGCCGGTCCGTTCGTAGGCGAGCATCCTCGCTCCTCCAGGTTGCCTCGTGGTGTCGAGCCGATGACGAGGAGCCTAGGGCCAGTCGGGTCCCCGAATGTGGACCCGACTGACGGATGCGCTAATGTTTCACCCGCAACGCGTGATTGGCGCAGTGGTAGCGCACTTCGTTCACACCGAAGGGGTCACTGGTTCGAACCCAGTATCACGCACCAGCGGAACCGGCCTCTGATCAGGTAGTTGACCTGGTCAGAGGCCGGTTCTTTTGGGCTATTTCGGGTGTGGGCTCGAGGTGGCCGGTCAGGTCGGTGACGCGGAGGAGAAGCTGTGACGGTGGTGCGCAATCACCCGCGACGGCACGCGGCGGGGTTCTTGCGCAGCTTCACGTTGCCCTTCACGATCCTGCGGTCCACCCAGCTGTTGCGATCCACCGAGAAGTTGCCGGCGTAGGAGTTCCTGAGCACACGCAGGGACCGCAGGTGGTTGTCGACGACGCGGAGGTTGTTGCACGCCTTGTTGTCCCGGACCATCAAGGTCCCCCGGTTGTCGCGTACCACGAGATTGTTGGCGATCGACATCTCGCAGATCGCCACGTTGCGGGAGTTACGGACCATGAGATTGCGTCCGGCGACCGGGTCCACGCGGCACCCGGCAGCCCCGATGGTGACGCGTTCGACGACGTTGCGGACGTGGATGTTCCGCCCGACGTTCGTGTCGGTGATGCTGACCACCCTCGGTGCACCGGTGGTGCGGACGTTGCCGGTGATCCTGGAGCGGGTGATCACGCAGCGGGCGTCGTCCGGGATGACCACGTGGCGGAACGTCCGGTGGTGGTAGCTGCCGTCGCAGACGAGGTCGGGCGGCGACGCCTGGGCGCTGAGGGCCGGCCCCAACACGGGTGCGAGTGCGCCGATGAGAAGGATGACGCCGAGCTGTTTCATGTGACCCTCCGAGTGCGGGCGATGTGTGTGTCATCATGACGCGCCGACGGGACCATGTGTTGCACATGCTCGGTTGATGCTGACCGCACGGCACCGTCTCCCGTGGGAACTCGTCCCCCGGGGGTGAGGACTTCTCGTCCCGCACACCGCACGGTGATCTCGTCAGGTGCTTCATTCCTCGTGCCGCCCCGCCACCGACGGACAGCACACCACAGCATGCCGGGGGATCCGGATGGACAACCTGTTGAAGGTCGTGCCGCTGGCGGTGGTGATGATCGCCGGTCCGCAGATCATCACCGCCATCATGCTCGCGACGAGCGAGAAGGCGCTGCGGAACTCCTACGCCTACGTCGGGGGCGCGATCGTGGCGTCCACCGCCGCGACGACCGCGTTCTACTATCTGGCGCGGGCACTGAACCTGGAGGGGGCCGACGGAGAGTCCGGTTCCGTCGCAGTCGACTGGTTCCTCGTGGCTCTGCTGCTGGTGGCGGCCGTGCGGGTGTTTCTCAAGCGGCACGTCAGCGAGCCTCCGAAATACATGCGGAAGCTGCAGACGGCGTCGCCCAGGGCCTCGTTCCGGATAGGTCTTCTGCTGTTCCTGTTCATGCCCACGAACATGATCGTCACCTTCACCGTCGGCACGCTCCTGGCTTCTCAGGGGGAACCGCTGTGGCGGTCGATCGGCTTCTTGTTCGTCACCGGGCTGCTGATCAGCGCACCGCTGCTGGTGCTTCTGTTGATGGGCACGCGAGCCGAGACGGTGCTGCCGGCCCTCAGAAGCTGGATGAACGCGAACGCCTGGGTCGTCAGCGAGATCGTCATCGCGCTGTTCCTGATCATGCAGATCCGGTCGATCCTGAGTGCTTGATCAAGCTCGAACCGCATCGGTCCGAGTCATCCGGCTGGGGTGATGCCCCGGCCTCGGCGCGCGTGCAAACGTGATCGACCATGTCCACAAGCCCCCAGCCACCGGGACTGCTAACCGCCGAGCAGCTCGGTGAGCTGCTCGAGCTGACCAAGCTGGCCGACAGCGTCGAGCTCAAGATGACCGTGCCGAACGCCGAGCGACCTCGGGCGGTCGAAGCCCTGGGCCTGGACCCGCTGGACGCCCAGCTCCGGCAGGTGTACTTCTTCGACACCGCCGACCTGGCACTCAACCGGCGCGGGGTCGTCGTCCGCGCGCGTCGGATCCGGGGACGGAACGACGACTCCGTCGTGAAACTACGGCCCGTCAACCCGACGGATGTCTCGAGAGCGCACAAGTCCAAGAGCCTGACCGTGGAGGTCGATGCGATGCCCGGAGGCTTCGTCTGCTCCGCCTCGATGAAGGCGTCCATCGGCCGGACCGACGTCAAGGAGGTCGCCGCGGGCACGCGCGCGACCCACAAGCTCTACACGAAGGAGCAGCAGAGCTTCTTCCGCACCAACGCCCCCTCGGACCTCGAGCTCGACGATCTGGTGCGCCTTGGCCCGATCACCGTCCTGAAGCAGAAGCTGCGGCCAGAGGAGTACGCCGGTCGGTTGGTCGCCGAGCTGTGGCTCTACCCGGATGGCTCGCGCATCCTCGAGCTCTCCTCCAGATGCGCGCCCGGGAGCGCTTTCCAGGTCGCGGCGGAGCTCAAGGCGTTCCTGGTCAGGCGCGGACTCGAGATCTCGGGCGACCAGCAGACCAAGACCACCACAGCGCTCGAGTACTTCGCAGGCGAGTTCACCGGCTAGCCGCATCGGCGAGTTCATGGTCCTCATCCACCACGGACGACGCCCTGTCACTGTTTCGGCACCAGGCTTGGGGAGCGGTAGCGGCCAAGCAACGAGTGCGGGAAGTCGAGTTGAGACCATGGATCAGAACCCGCCGGATCCGGTAACCGACGCCCAAGCCTTCGAGATACGCGTCGCCGGGCTGGTCCCGGAGCAGGTCCTGATGCAGCTCGTCGACGTCGAAACCTCGTCGCGAGAGACGAGAACCGTGTTGATCCGCCGGTGCCGGGACCAGGCCGAGCTCCAAGGGTTCCTCGCGAGGCTTCGGACCTTCGGTCTCGACGTCGTGGAGGTCCGACGGCTCATCACAGGAACGGCGGACGAGGAACCGAAGGAGGGTGACGCATGAGTGAGGCCGGGCCCGACGCCGAGGTCATGGTCGAGCTGACCGTCGATGGTGAGCTGGGTCCGGTGCTCCGTCGCGCGCTGCAACCCGATGCCATGGAGCGGCAGCCGTGCACCGTCTTCCGCGCCACGGCCGCCGCGGGTCTCGGCGTGGCCGACCTGGTGGGCATGCTGGATGCTGAGGGGCTGACGGTGGAGAACATCCGGGTCGTCGGCCTCCGATGAAAGGTGGGTGCGGGCCGCGAGGTCCTTGGTCGAGTCCGGGGGCGTGTGGGTCGATCGGACGGGGCTGACCTGGAGGAAGGTCCTGCTGCACTGGCCCGCACGCCTGACGCGTAAGGGCTATGTACGGCATCAGGACGTCGTACTAACGTCAAAAGTCCTCGGGACTGACGTTCCCCCTGTTCAATCCGTAGGGCGCGCTGCGCACTGGTTCGATCGAGGAGGCACGTCGACGCGATGGGTCCCCACCCCGGCGATGGCTGGGTCGGTGTTCCGGCGGTTCCCTCGGGGTACGTCCGACGACCCCGCCTCCTGCAGCTGCTCGATCACAGCGACGGCTGCCCGTTGGTGCTGGTCAGCGCGCCGGCGGGGACGGGGAAGACAGCCTTGGTGGCGGACTGGGTCGCCGCAGCCGAGGAGCAGGGTCGCACGGCTTGGATCACCTTTGACGGAGCGGAGGCCGTGCTGTGGCCCGGTCTCATCGGGTGTCTTGAAAGCCTGGGCGTAGCGATCCCACCCGAGACGGTCCGTCGGGACGAGCGCCCGCTCGACCGCCGGGTTCGCCGGGCTGTCGCGGAGGCGGTCTACGTCCACCCGGCACCACTGACGGTCGTCGTGGACGGATACGACCTGCTCTCCGCAGACGTGGCGGACGATCTGGACTTCCTGTTGCGACACACCGGCGGTCATCTGCGGTTGGTGATGGTGACACGGGCCGATCCGGTACTTCCGCTGTACCGCTACAGGCTCGACGACACGATCGTCGAGGTGCGGATGTCAGACCTCGCCTTCACCGATGAGGAAGCCGCGGAGCTGACCAAGCGGGCGGGACTGACCCTGACACCGGAGTCCGTACGCTCGCTCAACCTTCGGACCAAGGGGTGGGCGGCGGGGCTGCGGTTCGGTGCTCAGCTACTGCGGATGCGACAAGATCCGGACCGCGCCGTCGCGGAGATCGTCGGCGACACCGGCAACATCGCGGAGTACCTCGTGGGCGAGGTGCTGGCCGCCCAGAGCCCAGACGTACGAGCCCTGCTCCTGGCGACGAGCGTCCCCGACACGATCCAACAGGGGTTGGCTGAGGCGCTCGCCGGCCCCACGGCAGAACGTACGCTGAGCCTTCTGACCCGGGACAACGTTCTCATCGAGCCCGTATCAGGCCACCCTGGGTGCTACCGCTACCACCCGCTCTTCCGGGACCTCCTTCGCGCCGTGCTCGCCTACGAGTCGCCTGATGAGATGAGGCGTCTGCAGCGAACAGCGGCGGAGTGGTACGCGCGCGACGGTCAGGTCACTGCGTCCGTCGGTCACTTCGTGGCGATCGAGGCATGGGAGGAGGCGGCCGCAGAAGTCGTCGACGACCTGGCGGTCGGCCAGATGCTTCTCGACGACAGCACGAGCGCCTTGACCCTGTCGTTGCGGTCGATCCCGGCCGAGCTGGAGGACCCTGCGTCCACTGTCGTGAGAGCGACCCTCGCGTTGGGAGCCGGCGACACCATCGGGTTCACGAGCGAGCTGGCTCGGGTACGGACCGTGCCGGCAGAGCCATCGGGTTCTCATCCGTGGGCCACCAACGTCGCCGTCCGGGTGCTGGAGGCCGTGGGTGCGCAGTCGTCGGAGGACCCGAGTGAAGCGATGTCCCTCGCCACCGCGGCCGAACAGGCATTGGAAGCGCCGGGCGACGGCCCGGCGGGGAGCTCCCGCCCCGAGCTGACTTCTCTCGTCCTTCTCAGCAAGGGCATCGCGGCCCTGCGCCTCGGGAGGCTGGGCACGGCTGATGCGATGTTCAAGTCTGGAGTCGCCGCGGCCACGAGCGCCGGAGCCGAGATAATCCTGGTGGAGTGTCTGGGCTACCAGGCCGTCATCGCGTGCTGCCGGGGCAAGCTCTCCAGGGCGGTGAGGCTCGGCGATCGTGCGATCGGCGCGGCCGAGCGCATCGGTGTCAATGCTGCAGACCGGACGGCCGCCGCCCGGATAGCACGTGGCTGGGTGGAGATGGAACGGTACGACCTGCGCGCGGCTGCCGATCACGTTCAGTCGGTGGAGCGATTGGGCCTGCCACCGCGTGACCATGTCCCACATGCCTTCCTGGCCTTGATCAGGGCGCGCCTCCAGGTGGCGCACGGTGACCGGCTGGGCGCGGCCAGCGGGCTCGAGCAGGCTGCCACCGAAGTCGGGGACGAGTGTGGCTGGCTCGGTCAGCAGGTACGCATCGAGCTCGCCCACGTGCGAGTCGCCGCTGGTGAGCCGGCGGCAATGGCTGAGGTCGAGGGTCTTGCCGACCAACCCGAGGCGGCCCGAGTCGTCGCGCTGGCGCAGATGCAGCTGGGTGACTCTGACGCCGCCGATGCCGCGATGTCCACGGTCCTCTCGAAGCGGGCTGCAGTTCCGATCCAGGTCTCCGGCTGGCTGGTCGAGTGCGCGCGCCGGCTCCACGACGGACCATCGGCCCGGGCACACGCGGCGCTCCACCGTGCCCTCACGCTGGCCTCGCAGGAACGAGTACGACGCCCCTTCCACGAAGCGCCCGCAGTGGTGCGCCAACTGCTCGTGCGGGACAGACAGCTGAGCGCTGAGCACGCATGGCTCTTCGAGATCTCGACGGGGCCTTCACGGAGTCTGTCGGCCCCGGCGGGCCCACCCGCACCTGTGCTCGAAGAGCTCACGCAGAAGGAGAGGGAGGTCCTGGGTCACCTGGCGAACCTGCTCACCACCGAGGAGATCGCAAGCGTGATGTACATCTCCGTCAACACGGTCCGCACCCACGTGCGCAACATCCTTCGAAAGCTGGGTGTCAGTCGTCGCAACGATGCCGTCAGGCGTGCGCGTGAGCTGGGGCTGGTGGCGCAGTGAGCTGTGGCCCCGAGCCGCGTCGGCTCATCCGTGAGGGGTGAAGTCTTCGGCGTGGACGTGGTCCTACGTTCAGTCTGCTGGAGTTCCCAGCCGGAGACTTGGAGGAAGTCGTGACGACATCGGATGTGAGCCCGCAGCCCGGGCTGAGCGTCGGGCCGACGAGCGAGTTCAGCTTGTTCTTCCGGGTCAAACCCGGTGGGGCGGCGTCCTTGCGCCAGGCGTTGCAGGCGCTGCAGGACACTCCCGGTTATCGGCCGGGCGACTACGGGATGGCGATCCAGACCATCCACGAGGCGCGGTTCGTGCTGTTCGACGACGACACCCGGCTGGCATTCATCACCAGCTTCGACGGCCCGTGGGACGCCTACATGGAGGACTTCTTCACCTCGGGGCCGACGCTGGCCCTCTTCGACGTGATCTTCAGCCATGTCGAGGGGTACGACGGACTGCCGGACCTGGCGGCCGTGCGCTCGTTCGTCCTGGGAGCCGAGCAGAGTGCCGCGGCGTACGCCCGCAACTACGGCGGCACGGTCAAGGAGATCCGCAAGGCGCAGCGTGTCAACAGCGCCTTCCAGCAGGTCCTCGATGATCCGCAGGCCGCCGAGATCCTTCAGCATCCCGCGATGCGGCCCCTGCTCGACGAGGCCGCGGACTAGCCGCGAGCGGGGCGAGGAGCTGCCATGTCCGACCACATCTCCGGGCCGCGCGCACTGGCCGACCCGATCGCGGACATCACCGACTTCTACGCGTTCCCGAGCCCCGACTCTCCAGGTCGTCTCGTTCTGGTGATGAACACCCTGCCGATGGCCAGACCCACCGACCTGTTCTCGTCGGGGCTGCTCTACCGCTTCCGGCTGCGACCGCTGAGCGTGGCTGTCGGCGGTTCGTACGGTGCGCCGTTCGTCGCGGGCGATGACGAGGTGGTCCTCGACTGCGTCTTCGACCCGCCCGAGCAGGTGAAGAGTCCGGATGCCGGTGGGGCGACGCAGCACGGCAGCTGTCTGACGCCGAGCGGTGACGAGGTCGCCTTCCGGGTCAACGACGAGCCCGGAGGTATCGGCGACTGTGTCCGCGTCTTCGCCGGGGTGCGGTGGGACCCGTTCATCATGGACGCCCGCGCCGCGCTGGCCACGATCGCGACACGGAAGCTCGCCTTCACCGAGGAGGGATCCATCTTCCTGGACGGCAAGAACGTGCTGAGCATCGTGGTCGAGATCGACTCGGGCCTCCTGCCGGGCAGGGGGCTCGTCGGCGTGGTGGCCGAGACCCTGACCCGCGGTGAGCTCAACGTACGCATCGAACGGGTCGGCCGGCCCGAGGTGAAGAACATGTTGCTGGCCCCGAAGGACTTCGATCGGGTCAACCGGGATCTGGAGATCCGCGACCTCTACAACATGGAGGACGCGTTCCACCTCGGCGATTCCTACTGCGGGGCCTACCGGGCGCGCCTGGATGCCAACCTGGCGTTCTGGGACGGCCTCGATGGCACCCAGGACTGGTCCGTCGGAGCGGACGGGAGCCACCCGCTCACCGACCTCGTCCTCGCCGACTACCTGGTCGTCGACCCCACCCTGCCGTACGCCGAGCGGGGATCCTTCCTCGAGATCGAGCTGGCCGCCCGAGGTGGCGAGCTGCACCGGACGTGCGGGGGCCGGGCCCTGAACGACGACGTGATGGATGCGTTCTTCACCCTGCTCGTCAACGGGGGCCACGGGCCCACGATCCGTGACGGCGTCGACTCCGCCACCCGCCCCGCCACGACCACGTTCCCGTATCTGGCCGCGGCGAACCCCGACCCGCCCGAGCCTCCGGAGCACCACTGATGGACGAGGTATCCCTCGAGCTGGACGACATCCAGTCCGGAGCGCTGTTCGAGCGCCCCTCGCCGTACGTGGGCGTCTATCTGCTGCTCAGCATCCGTGAGCGCCGCGACGGCCGTGAGCTGGTTCGGCGGCTGCACCGGCTCCTCACCGAGGACGGCGAGGCCAGCGAGCCGGGGGAGACCTCGCTGACGGTTGCGTTCACCTACCGGGGGCTGGAGGCGCTCGGGGTGCCGCAGGCGTCCCTGGACAGCTTCGCGCCCGAGTTCCGGCAGGGCATGGCGGCTCGGGCCGAGGTCCTGGGTGACGTCGGGGAGAGTGCTCCCGAGCATTGGGAGAAGCCTCTGGGCAGCGCCGACGTGCACGTCGCCATCTCCGTGCTCGCCCCGGACGAGGACCGGCTCCGGGGTCTGGCTGAGAAGGCGCGTCATGCTCATGCCGAGCTGCCCGGGATCGAGCTCGTCTGGCGCCAGGACTGCTACCAGCTCGCGACCGGACGGACGTCGTTCGGCTTCAAGGACGGCATCGGTCAGCCGGCTGTCGAGGGAAGCGGCCGACCTGCCACGGACTCGCGCGAGCGCCCGCTCAAGGCCGGAGAGATCATCCTCGGCTACCCCGACGAGACGGGTGAGCTCGCGCCGATGCCGTCCCCCGAGGTGCTCGGCCGCAACGGCACCTACGTCGTGTTCCGCAAGCTGCACACCAAGGTGGCGGCGTACCGGTCCTATCTGCGGGCGCGGGCCGCGTCGCGGGCGGAGGAGGAGCTTCTCGGCGCGAAGATGGTCGGCCGCTGGCCCAGCGGTGCCCCGCTCGCTCTCGCGCCGGAACGCGATGACCCGGAGCTCGGGAGCGACCCGAGACGCAACAACGACTTCGCCTACGGCGATGACCCGCGCGGCTTCAAGTGCCCGGCCGGTGCCCATGCGCGCCGCGCCAACCCTCGCGACGCCCTGGATCAGGAGGGCAGCGTCGACGTACGCCTCCACCGGATGATCCGGCGCGGCACCAGCTACGGCCCGCCACTGCCCGAGGGCGTGCTCGAGGACGACGGGGCCGAGCGCGGCATCGTGTTCGTGTTCGCCGGTGCGCACCTCAAGCGGCAGTTCGAGTTCGTGAAGACCCAGTGGCTCAACGACGGGATCTTCATCGGCGCCCCCCTCGAGTCGGACCCGCTCGTCGGTCCGCGTGCCGAGGCCGGGACGTTCACCATCCCGCAACGGCCGATTCGGCGCCGGCTCCAGGACCTGCCGCCGTTCGTCGTCACCCGCGGTGGCGAGTACTGCTTCGCCCCGAGCCTGAGCGCGCTGCGCTGGCTCGCAGACCTGGAACCCGACTCCGCCACGCAGGGAGGACGCAGATGAGCAGCACCGATCGCTGGGCAGCACTCGATTTCGCCCCACCGGACCCCGACGTCGAGGAGACCGAGCCGCCGGTCCTCCTCGACTACCTCTCCGAGGGCAGGGTCGCGCGGGTCACGCTCAACCGCCCCCATGCCGACAACGCGATCTCGACCGAGATGGGCGCCCTGCTGACCGAGGTCGTCGAGGAGATCGCGGTGCGGACCGGCGTACGGGTCGTCATCCTGACGGGCGCGGGGGAGCGCGCGTTCTCGGTCGGAAGCGACCTGCGACAGCGCAAGGCGATGACCAAGGAGGACTGGCTGCGCCAGCGTCAGGCCTTCGACCGCACCCTCTACACAGTGCGTCAGCTGCGCAAGCCGATCTTCGCGGCCGTCAACGGGATCGCGTACGGCGGCGGCTGTGAGCTGGCGCAGAGCACCGACTTCATCATCGCCTCGACGACCGCGACGTTCGGCCAGCCCGAGGCGATGCTCGGCCTGGCGGCCGGAGGCGGATCACCGGCGCTGCTGCCTCGCGTGCTGCCGCGCGGCAAGGCACTGCAGATGCTGTTCACCGGCGACCCGGTCCCCGCGGCGGAGGCCTACCGGCTGGGTATGGTCAACGAGCTGCACGAGCCCGGCGACCTCGCCGCAGCGGCGCTGGGGATCGCCGAGAAGATCGCCGGCAACTCGCCCACCGCGGTCCAGGCGGTGAAGCGGGCCGTGCACCTGGGGGAGGGCCAGCCGATCGAGGAGGCCGTCGCGATCATGATGGACGCCCACTGGCGCTCCGCGGTCCACCCCGACCGCGTCGAGGGCATCGGCGCCTTCAACGAGGGCCGCGAACCCACCTTCGCCGACTCCGACTTCTGAGCCCACACATCACCCGCCCCAAGGAGGCTGAACCACCATGATCGTCGATGATGAGCTCGAGGAGGCGCGCGCGGCGCTGGTGATGATTAACCCGGCGCCCTACAACGCCGAGGCGCCGCCGGCAGCCCTGGCCGGGGACGTCACCCCGGTCGAGCTGCACTACGTGCGGAGCAACTTCGCGGTGCCCGACCACGACGGCACGCTGGAGATCGGCGGCGCGGTCGGCAAGCCCACGACCCTCACGCTCCAGGACCTGCGCGCGTTCCCCGCCCACCATCGCAGGGTCACCCTCGAGTGCGCCGGCAACGGCCGCCTGGAGATGAGGCCGCTGCCGACCGGTGAGCCCTGGGGAGACTTCGCGGTCTCCACGGCACGGTGGACCGGAGCCCTGCTCCACGACGTCCTCGCGATGGTCGAGCCGGCGGCGGGCGGCGTCGAGCTCCTCGCCACCGGCGCCGACCACGGGCAGTACCACCTGCAGGCGATCCTCCCCGAGACCGACCAGAACGACCTCACCTTCACCCGCGCCCTGCCCCTGGCGCAGGCCACCGATCCCGGGTCGGACATCCTCATCGCCTACGAGATGAACGGCCGTCCCCTGGAGCGCGACCACGGCGCGCCGTTCCGGCTGATCGTCCCGCACTGGTACGCCGTCGCGTCGGTGAAGTGGCTCGAGCGACTCGACGTCCTCACCGAGCCGCACACCGGAGAGTTCCAGACGGGTCACTACATCTACGAGTGGCCCGACAGGCCCCACGAGCCCGTCACCCTGATGCGGGTCCGCGCCCGAATCACCGATCCGGAGCCCGGCTCGGTGATCACGCAGGAGACCTGCACCGTCCGCGGGAAGGCCTGGTCGGGGACCGGTCCCGTCACGAAGGTCGAGGTCAGTCTCACCGGGGAGGGCGACTGGCAGCCGGCGCAGCTGGAGCCCGCCACCGACGGCGACTTCGGCTGGCAGGACTGGAGCTTCACCTGGGAGGCGATCGGAGTCGGCAGGCACACCCTTCGGGCCCGGGCGACCGACGCTGCCGGGAACGTGCAGCCCGACGTACCGCCGTGGAACCGGCTGGGCTACGGGAACAACGCCGTCGAAGTCATCTTTGTCGACCGACGTTAGCGCCGGAAGCATGTCCGCCTGGTCGACGCCGTCCAGACCTCAGACCCGACTCGCCGAGACCCCCGCGTACGTCCGCCGCAGGTCGGCGATCGCCGGGTCCTCAGGGTCGAAGCGGTGGCCGTCGATCTGACTGATGGGACGTACGCCGATGCTCGCGTTGGTCGCGAACGCGGCTCGCATCGAGCCGATCTGAGCAGTCGAGACGGTCTTCCGGAGGTGGCCGCCGGTGGCGTGGAGGAGTGCCATGGTCACGCCCGGGAGGACCGGAGCGTCCGGCCAGAGCACCGATCCGTCGGCGGTGATGAAGCCGATGTTCCAGGTGCTGCCCTCGGAGACGTCGGTGCTGGCGGGATCGGTGAACAGGACGTCGTCGAAGCCGGCCTTCCGGGCTGCGGCGCGGAGGTGGAGCGGGGTGAAGAGGCCGACGTGCTTGACCTCCGGGGTGTCGCGCTGGAACGGAACGGTCTGCACACGCAGCGGCTCCAGTGGTCCGGAGTGGCTGGGGCGGGTGGTGATCAGAGGTACGGGATGGGCGGTGGTCGCTCCGAGGTTGCCGAGAGTGATCGCCGGGTCGAACACGGTCACGCGCAGCGTGTAGGAGCCCGATGAACCCGCGATCGCAGCGCGGATGTCAGCCACCAGGGTGTCGCGGTCGAGGTCGGCGTCGAAGACGGCTCGGGCGTTGCCGACCAGCCGTTCGAGATGGAGGTCGAGGCCGCGTACGCCTCCTTCCTCGACGTGCATCGAGGTGAAGTGGCCGTAGCCGGTCAGTGCCAGTGCGGACAGTTCGGCGGGCGTCGCCGCGATGCCGTGGATGGTCGCCATGGCGACCACCCTGCCACGGGTCGCAGGCGCCGCTCCCGTCGATGGCAAGCGGCCCCAGACGAGGCACAGCGGGGCCGTGCGGCGCGAATCATACTCAAACGCGTTCTTCGGGTTAGGTTCTGCGGCGGCGTTTCCTCGAAATTGGAGTTTGTTGATGTCAGACATGACCTATCAGATGCTCACGCTGGTGGCCTACATGGTCGCCATGCTGGGCATCGGTGCCTGGGCCTACCGGCGCACTTCGAACCTCGACGACTACATGCTGGGCGGCCGTGATCTCGGCCCGATGGTGAGTGCGTTGAGCGCGGGTGCCTCGGACATGTCCGGGTGGTTGCTCATGGGCCTTCCGGGCGCGATCTACGCGACCGGTCTGATGGAGGGGTGGATCGCTGTCGGTCTGACCGTCGGCGCCTGGCTCAACTGGAAGATCGTGGCACCGCGGCTGCGGACCTACACCGAGGTCTCGGGTGACTCGATCACCGTGCCGAGCTTCCTGGAGAACCGCCTCAAGGACACCTCCCGCCTGCTCCGGATCGCCTCCGGCGCGGTCATCCTGGTGTTCTTCACCTTCTACGTCTCCTCGGGCATGGTCGCCGGCGGCGTCTTCTTCGAGAGCTCGTTCAACACCGACTTCCACACCGGCATGCTCGTGGTGGCCGCGGTCGTCGTGGCCTACACCCTCTTCGGTGGCTTCCTCGCGGTCTCCTACACCGACTTCGTACAGGGCACCATCATGCTGCTCGCGCTGATCCTGGTGCCGGTCGTCGGTCTCTCCGTCACCGGCGGGCCCGCCGAGACCCTGGACAGCATCCGCGCCGTCGACCCGTCGCGGCTGAGCATGGTCGAGGGGGCGACGGTCCTCGGTGTCATCTCGGCGGTGGCCTGGGGCCTGGGCTACTTCGGCCAGCCGCACATCATCGTCCGGTTCATGGCCCTGCGCTCGGCCGGCGAGGCCGCGTCCGCACGACGGATCGGCATCGGCTGGATGCTGCTGAGCCTCTTCGGCGCCGTCGGCACCGCTCTGGTGGGCATCGCCTACTTCCAGCAGAATCCGAGCGAGACGCTCGAGGATCCCGAGGCAGTCTTCATCGTGATGGGCCAGATCCTCTTCCACCCGCTGATCGCGGGCATCATGCTCGCCGCGGTGCTCGCCGCGATCATGAGCACGATCTCCTCCCAGCTCCTGGTGACCTCCTCGGCACTGGTGGAGGACCTCTACAAGGCCGTCTTCAAGAACGACGCCTCCGACCGCCAGCTGGTCCTGTTCGGCCGGCTCGCCGTGCTCGGCATCGCAGTCGTGGCGGCCGTCCTCGCCTGGCCGAAGAGCGGCACGGTGCTCGACCTGGTCGCGTACGCCTGGGCGGGGTTCGGCGCCTCGTTCGGCCCGGTCATCCTGCTGGCGCTGTGGTGGCGGAAGCTCACCGCACCCGGCGCCCTGGCCGGTCTGGTGGTCGGTGCGGTGACCGTCGTCGTGTGGGGCAACATCGACGCGCTCAGCTCGCAGATGTACGAGATCGTGCCGGGCTTCGTGCTCAACACGGTCGTCGCGGTGGTGGTCAGCCTCCTGACCTACAGGGAGAACCCGGTCATCGAGGCCGAGTTCGACGAGGCGATCCGGCTGCTCGACGCCTCCGAGGGACCGAGCGGGGAGACCGCGCGGGTCTGATCCGACGGGCCCGGGATTCGTGGAAACCACGATCCCGGGCCTGATGGCGTACTGTTGGTCGTGTTGAAGGGACGGCTCTGTAAGCCGTCCTGGCCGCACACCACGTCGCGGCTTGTATCTTTTTATCTGGTTTTCGGTTCGCTGGACATCAGCACAGATGGATGTCTTCAGCGGCTCGGGGCACAGTGTCCCAGCACCGAACAAAGGAAAAGATCATGGCTCAGGGAACCGTCAAGTGGTTCAACGCTGACAAGGGCTTCGGCTTCATCGCGCAGGACGGCGGCGGCGAGGACGTGTTCGTTCACTTCTCCGCTATCCAGACCAACGGTTACAAGTCGCTCGACGAGAACCAGAAGGTCGAGTTCGACGTCACCGCCGGCCCCAAGGGCCCGCAGGCCGAGAACGTTCGCGCGGTCTGATCCACCCCGAAGGGCCCCGACTGCTTCGGCAGTCGGGGCCCTTCGTGCGTCTGAGGGACATCACGACGTACGCCGGCCACCGGCCTCCCACTGATGGACCTCGATCGCGGTGAACCGGCCGGGGGAGAGGACCTGGCGCGCGGCGTCCGCCGAGGCAGCCTCGAGCAGCACGGCCGCGCCGACGACCACGGCGCCGTCGTCGGACAGCAGCGGACCGCAGGCGATCAGGCTGTCCCCGTGGGGCAGGTCGATCGGGTCGGTCGACGGCTCCGAGAACCCGAGGACGAGGAATCGGTCGCTGTCGGGCCGGCCATCGCCGAACTCCCACATCGTGCGGCCGAGGGTGTTCTGCCACCGCCGAAGCAGCACGTCGCGGTAGGCGCCGGCCTGATAGCCGGGCTCCTCGAAGGCGAAGGCCCGAGCCGCGGTCGCGTCCGGAAGATCGAGGATGTGCACGCTCCCGGTCAACGTCTCGTCGCTCGTGAACGTCGGCCCGCGGGCGATCATCCTCGCCGCGTACGCGTCCATGTAGGTCCAGTGCTCCTCGACCATCTGGGTGCGCAGCGGCGTCGATCCGGGGCGGTCGCGGTGATAGCAGAAGAACTCCATGGGCTGAGCGTCACCGGCCCGGCCGTCCCGCGCAATCGGATATCTCAGCAGGTCCGTAGGGTGGGTCTCGAGGAGGCTGACGTGGTCGATCGCGATCGAAACGAGCAGGGGCGGGCGCAGCAGGCACGCCCGCGCGACGCGCTGGGACGCCCGCTGCCCTACGGCGAGGTCGGCGTCGAGCCGATCTCCGAGGAGCCGCTCCCGCCCGAGGAGACGCTGACGTACGCCCGCGAGCTCCTCGACGCCGGCCGCCCGTTCGCGGCTCATGAGGCGCTCGAGGTGCGATGGAAGTCGTGCCCAGAGGAGGAGCGCGAGCTGTGGCAGGGCCTGGCCCAGCTGTGTGTCGGCCTGACCCACCACGAGCGCGGCAACGCCGTCGGCGCCTCCCGGCTCATCGAGCGCGCGGCGCGGCGGTTGGAGGCGTACGAGCAGGGGGAGGGGCCGACGTATGGTCTCGACCTCGGTGCGTTGATCGCCTGTGCCCGAGACCGGGTATAGCCCCATCTGTCTATTGACCGCGAAGGTCGGCGGCGTGCTTTGGTGGACGCATGAGTCGCACGGTCGAGGTCGACTACCTGGTGGTGGGGGCCGGCGCCATGGGGATGGCGTTCACCGACACGGTGATCGAGCATGCCGACGTGCGGGTGGCCCTGGTCGACCGTCGCCATGGTGTCGGCGGACACTGGCTGAAGGCGTACCCGTTCGTACGTCTGCATCAGGCCTCGGCCTTCTACGGCGTCGCCTCGACCCTGCTCGGCGGCGGGCAGCTGCAGGAGCACGGCCCGGAGAAAGGTCTTCAGGAGCGGGCGACGCAGGCGGAGATCTGTGCCTACTACGCGCGGGTGCTCGACCGGATGGTGGAGTCCGGGAAGGTCGAGCTCTTCCCGAACAGCGAGTACGTCGGTGGCAACGCGGTCGTCTCGCACATCTCGGGGGAGCGCGTGGAGATGCCTGGGGCGCGGGTCGTCGATGCCCGCTATCTCGCCCCCAGCATCCCCGCCGAGAAGCCGCCGCCGTTCGGCGTCGCGGACGACGCGCGGGTGCTGCCGGTCAACGAGCTCGCGCGGCTCGAGGACGCGCCGAGCCAGTACGTCGTCGTCGGCTCCGGCAAGACCGCGACCGACGCCTGCATCTGGCTGCTCTCGCGCGGCGTCGACCCCGACGCGATCTGCTGGGTGCGCCCGCGTGACCCGTGGATGCTCAACCGGGCCGTCGTCCAGCCCGACCCCGCGATCTTCCTCGGCATGGCGGCCGACACGATGGCGGCGGCGGAGCGGTCGACCTCGCCCGAGGATCTGTTCTGTCGCCTCGAGGACGCCGGCATCATGCTCCGCATCGACCGCACCGTCATGCCGACGATGGCCAAGGCGCCGACGCTGGCGACGTGGGAGCTCGAGCAGCTGCGTACGCTCGAGAACGTCGTACGCCGTGGCCACATCCAGCACGTCGACCGCGGATCCCTCGCCTTCGCCGACGGGTCCGTCTCTGTCTCCTCCGACGCGCTGGTGGTGCACTGCGCCGCCGACGGCCTGAAGTATCCGCCCCTGGTCCCGGTCTGGGGTCCCGAGGCGATCACGCTGCAGCCGATCCGGGCCGGCTTCCCGTGCTTCGGCGCCGCCATCGCGGGCTACGTGGAGGCGACCCGCGACTCAGACGCCGAGAAGAACCGGCTCTGCCCGCCGAGTCCTCTCGGCAACACGATGGCGTCGTGGGCGCGGATGACCGTCCTGGGCACCAGGGCCGCCATGTCGTTCTCCTCCGAGCCGGACATCAAGGCATGGTCGGACGGGGTTCCGCTCAACCCGGCCCGGATCCCGCCCGGGTATCCCGGATCAGCCGCACTGGACGATGCCCGGGAGCGGTTGGCGCGACACACCAAGCCCGGCATCGCCCAGCTGACGCAGCTGGCCGGAATGATCTGAGCCGAGGGTCCAGGACCTCTCAGTGGCCCCTGCAGGCGACGCCGGGCGACGGTACGAACGCCTTGAGCCCTGCGCGCACGTAGACGCCGTAGCTCTGCACCCCGTGGTAGCGGTCGGTGCCGCCAGGGCTCTGGTTGCCACGCTCGCCCAGCGCGTCGTCATCGAAGCCCGGCGGGTTCCCCTCGATGGCGTCCGCGGTGTCCTGGCCCGAGAACACGCACTCCGAGGAGGCGCGGTCGGGTGCCGGGATGTCGTCGCCGTTTCCGTTCACCTCGCCGGCGCTCGCGGCTCCGGCTCCGGCCAGCACGAGCCCTGCCGCGACGGCACAGCTCTTCATCAACAGCTTCATGACCTTGCTCCTTCCGTTGAGCTTGCAGTTTCATCATCAGACGGCATCTGCGCGTTGTCATACGCCAATCTGGGGGAGTCCCGCGCCGGACCGACGCGCCGCGTGGGACTCTGTCTAGATCTGTTTCATGCGGTTGGCGGAGAGGATGTCGATGACCCAGGCCGATGGCTCCAGGACCGGGACCAGGGACTGGGAACGTACGAAGGCCTATCTGCAGCACGACCCGACCAAGTGGGACAGCCTCTCCTGGATCACCGCACGCAGCCTCATCGACTCGGTCAACGACATCCTGGGGCGCGGCACGCACGGACTCGTCGAGAACCTGCGTACGCACTGGACGAAGCGGGACGTGCCGCTGACGATCGCCGCCCCCGAGGTGTCGAGGTTCCTGGTCATCGGCGACACGGGCGAGCAGGACCCTTCACAGTACGTCGTCGCGCCCGCCCTGGCGCGAGCCGCGGGTGAGTGCGTGGACGGGGGAGGGCAGAGCTTCGTGCTCGTCCTGAGCGACGTGATCTACCCTTCCGGCAACGTCAACGACTACGTGGACGGCTTCTACAAGCCGTACCGGTCGAACCGGGTGCCGGGACTGAAGGCGCCCGCCGACGTACGGGACGAGTTCGCGCTTCCCGAGACCGTCCCGGTCTACGCGATGCCGGGCAACCACGACTGGTACGACGGCCTCTACGGCTTCGCCCACCAGTTCCTGTACGCGGCCGACGCACCGCCGACCTGGCCCAGCGAGCTCCTGGCGCCGTCGTTCGGCGTCAGGCTCGGACCTTGGCAGCTGCTCCGGGACCGCTTCGGCCGGGTCATGTGGCGTACGCCGAGCGAGCCGGACGGCAACGCCGTGCCGGCGCGTTGGGGCGAGCCGGCCGAGGGCGGCGGGCCGGCACGGGAGTCCGAGCTCCAGCCGGCGCCGTACTTCGTCATCGAGACCGAGCACGTGGATCTGGTGTGCATCGACACCGGCATCGACGGGACCATCGACGGCCCGCAGTTCGAGTGGCTGAGCTCGCTGAGCGGCGAGCGGCCGAAGATCCTGATGACCGGCAAGCCGCTGCTCGTCAACGGTGAGCTCCGCAAGTGCGCGGTGGCCGGACGACCCGATGAGACCGTCTACGACCTCGTCACCGACGAGGAGCGTCGCTACGTGGCGACCGTGGGAGGGGACACGCACAACTTCCAGCTCTACGACCCGCGGGATGAGAAGAGCTCGCGCGCCGGCCTGTGGCACATCGTCAGTGGTGGTGGCGGCGCCTACACCCACGCAACCCATCCGATCCGGACGGCCGTCTCGGATGCGCGTAGCGATCTGCGGTTCCGGCCGACCAGGCTCTTCCCGCGGTCGGCCGAGTCCCTGGCGTACTTCGCCCAACAGCTGGTCCCCAGCATCTGGCGGCTGCTGCTGACCGTCGTGCTGTTCGGAGCGGGCGTGGTCCTGGGCCAGTGGCTGGCCGGTGCCGGTGGCGCGGCCATCGCGGCGATGACCGTGCTGATGCTGCTGCACGTGATGCCGCAGCGTCCCGGACGAAGTCTCTTCGGACGCCGCCTGCTCCTGCGCCTCGAAGCGCTGGTCCTGGGGGTGTTGGCGACGCTGTTCCTCCATCACTACCTGCCTGATGCGGCAGGAGCGCTGCTGATGCTGTTCGGGTGGGGCACCCTGTGGATCTGCCTCAACGCCTGGTGCGTGCGCTGGTCGAGATGGTGGAACCCCGTCGAGCACGTTCCCTGGTGGCATCACGTCGCGTTCGCGTGCGTGCTGGCGGCTCTCGTGGCCCTGGCTCTGGCGCCCTGGGGTGTGGATCAGCTCGGTTCGGGTGGACGTACGGTGTCGTGGTGGTTGTTCGCCGCGGTCGGCGTCTACGCCGTCGTGGGGATCGTCGGTTGGCGGACGCGGATCGTCACGACCGTGAGCGGCGCGAGGGCGGCGCGCTGGCTGAAGCGCTCGGTGGTGTGGGCCGTGCTCGCGCAGGCGGCCGTGGTGTCGGGCGAGATGCTGCGCGTGATGAGCGGCGAGGGCTTGACCCTGATGTTCTTCAGCGGCCTGCTCGGACTCGTGCCGCTGGCGGCGATCGCGGTGGTGGTGCTCGCGGCGCTCCTGACTCCGGACCTCCTCACCCGCCACCTGCGCAACGATCCCGTACGCCGGGCGCAGGCGTGGCTCCGCTGGCGCCGGGTCGTCCGGCCCCTCGTGTTCCTCACGGCGCCTGTGACGCTGGCGCTCTGGTGGTGGATCGCCGACGCCGTCGACTCGGGGTGGATGCGGGCCGCCTTCGCCCTACCGGCGCTGATCACGGTGACCGCGATCGGCATGCTGGTCGTCGACTGGGTGCGACGCGAGCACGCGCGTCTGTACACACTGCTGGTGGTCCTCGTCATCCTCGCCGTCGGCGTCCTGCTGTTCGGGGCTGCGGTGCCGTCCCTGTTCGACCTACCGGGCTTCTCGGAGCTCGGCCGGTTCGCGAACGAGCTCCGGACGTGGTGGCCGGGCGTGGCGGTCGTCGCTGCTCTCTTCGCAGCGGTGGCGATCGGCGCCGCGGTCCTCCTCGCCCACCTGGTCTTCCTCGGCGCCTACTCGCTGATCGCGGACCCTGGAGCCTGGGTGCGCCCTCGCTACCGTCCGGGCGTCTCGACGCCCTACGACTTCATCAGCGAGGCCGACGCGACCGCCATCATCGAAGCCGAGCAGGAGCAGATGGGCGGCCAAGCCGCCTCAGTCGACGGCGTCGGACGGCGGACCAGACGCCGCGCGCAGATCGCCTTCCCCGGGCTCAACCCGCCCTTCGGGCCGATCCAGAAGTTCGTCTCCGAGATCTACTCGCTCGACGAGCCACCGTTCTTCAAGCACTTCCTCGAGTTCGAGACCTCACCCACCGAGGCCGTGGTCAAGATCCACCGGGTCCGTGGCGATCAGGCGGTTGAGATCGAAGAGGTGGCGAGGATCAGTCTCACGGGTGCTGTCGGCGTACAGGATTGATTGCTCCTGGCCGCTCGCGAACCTCGTCAGTTGGTCGTAGGCGGCGAGTGAGGCATCTGCCCAGCGCGCGGAACGACGGGTGTCGGACGGCCATCAGGGCATGTCGAGCGCGCGCAGGTACCTCGCGGTCATGGCGTCTTGGACCGCACGGCTGATCGGTCCGCCGAGCTTGGCCAGGTTCGATGCAGGTCGCGAAAAGGCGGAAACAGTCAGTTCGAGGCTGCCGCTGGCGTGACGGCGTAGCGCGAAGCGCTCCTCTCCCGCCTCCGGGTGGCCCGGGAGAGTGCCGTAGGCGAAGCCCCTGAGATCGGGATCGTCGATGAGGTAGACAACCCGGCATGGGATGCGCAGCGACAGCGGACCCGGTCCGAGCCGCATGAGCACGACCGTGGCGGGTTGAAGCGGAGTGTGGGATGCAGACACGCGCAGACCCGACCGCGCCTGCACCTGCCACGACTGCAGGTCCTGAGCGGCTCGATCGAAGTCTCGGCGCTGCAAGACGACCGAGCGTTCGAACCAGCTGAAGCCGGCGACCGGCCCGATCGCGGTGCTCCCGACTTCTTCGTAGGTGTGGGCAGCTGAACGCAGCTTGGCGGCTTCGTCTTCTGAAAGCTCTTGCACGTCCATGTCGGCATCCTTGCTGATCGAATAGAACCGCGCGGCCCAGCACACCATCGCTGCGCTGATCCGGTCGCACAGGCGGCGGAATGCCGCACCACCTCTGCCTGGGTCTCTCCACGGTGCCGGTGTGCCTTGCATGAACTGAGAGGTCAGGCGTCGACCTCGGTCAGGGCGGTGGAGGGAAGCCAGTCGGCGCCGAGGAGGTGGGCGAGGGCGGTGAGGCCGGTGATGTCGCTTCCCACTGTGGCAGAGGCCGCAGCGATCCGCTCGACCATCACCCTGCCGACCTGCTCCTCGACGGTGCCCTCGGCGTACGCGATGTGCCACGGCGAGAGCTGGTGGTCGCGGTGGGTGCGGCCGGTCACCTGCCGTCCCGCGATACCTGAGAAGCGGGCCTGGTGGAAGACGCCGACCCGCGGCTCGCTGCTGGCCCGGCGACCGTCGGCGAGGGTTTCGCGGGCGTGCAGGCTGATCGAGGCGACCGTGGTGAAGACGCAGACCTTCGCCTGCCCGGTCTGGAACCGGAGCCGCTCGGCCTCTGCGTCGAACCGGTCGCGGCCGTAGATCGTGGCGACCTCGAGGCCGGAGTCACGCAGCCGGTCGGCGATCGGGTCGGCGGCGGTCGCGACGAACTCGACCGAGCACGCCACCTGTCGCTCGGCCTCGACCTGCTGGGCGATCCAGGCGACCGTGGAGTCGACGCGGATCAGCCCGGCCTTCTGGCGGAAGCGCAGGAGCGCTGCCCGCCCCTTTGCGACATTGCGGCCACGCCGGGCGATGTCCATCTCGCGGCAGAACTCTCCCCATTCGGCCTCGTACGCCGTCCGTTCCGACGGCGTGAGTGCCACCGGCATGCCGGAGATCGGCACTGGTCCCCAGGGTGCCGCGCGGTGCAGCATCGCGGGCGGTCGCTCGTCCTCGAGCCAGCCGCGTACCAGCTTGAGGTCGGCGGCGCGTCGCGCCGGGTCGGCGGTCCAGGTTGCGCCGTAGCGTCCCCGCTCGACCCCGATCCCGTTGCGCTCGAGCGCGGTGGCGAACGTGGCGCCGGGCTGGGTCGCCGAGGTCCACTCCTGCATCGGCTCGCCGAGGACCTGCGCATAGGCCGGGGCGAGATAGGGCAGGTCGAGCGGCGTGTGTCCGGGCGTCGCGGTCGTGGCGATGACGAAGGGGGCCTTGTCGTGCGGCCGCCCGTGGCCCGAGATCCGCGCCCAGAGCTTCCATCGCTTCGTCGTCGTACGTCGCAGCGCGTGGGCCTCGTCCGCGATGATCACGTCCCACGCGTGATCCTTGACCTTCTCCAGGCGGTCCCAGGTGATCACGACCCATTCGAGACCGCCGTCGCCCAGCGCCGCGATCGTGCGGCACCAGTGGCCGATCGTGATCGCGGCAGGGCGGTCGGCCACGACCAGCACCCGTCGCGCACCGCGGAGGTCGCCCACCGCTGTCGCCCCGAGGACCGCGGAGATCGTCTTGCCCACGCCAGGCTCGTCGGCCAGCAGGAACAGCCGTCCGCCTGCCGCAGCACGCGCCGCGATGGCGTCAGCAGCTTCGTACTGGATCTGCCGCGGCTCGAGCGCGTCCGTCGCATCGAGGCTCTGTGTCGGAAGGTCGGGATTGAGGGTGCTCTCGATGAACCGGCCGAGGGTGTACGGACCCGGAGCGTAGGGCGCGAGGTGCGCCGGCACAGCGTGCCCGACGTACAGGTGGGTCTTGACTCCCGGGTGCCACGTGGCGCCGTCGACCTGGGTGCCGTAGGGGACGTCGAGCACCCACAGCCGCTCGCCCGGGCCGACGGCCGGCAACGGCCGTTTCGGTTGTCGCGTCCCGCCCCGGCGCGGACGCCCGCCGCGGCGACGAGCACTGGATCGGCGAGAACTGGCCACCCCAAGACGCTATCGCCTGTCGGCGAGCTGGATGCGCCAGCTCCTATCGATGGGCGGGGCGCGCCGCTCACCTTCGGCGGCGGGGATTGTTCGTACGCGCGGTGGCTGGTGCGCTGCGGGGATCCTCCGGCCAGGCGTGCTTGGGATAGCGCCCGCGCAAATCAGCACGAACGCCGGGGTAGCCGTTGTCCCAGAAGGACTCCAGGTCTGCCGTGACGGCTGCTGGGCGTCGCGCGGGGGAGAGCAGATGCAGCAGGAGCGGGACCTGGCCGTCCGCGAGGACCGGCGCTGCGGTCCAGCCGAAGACCTCTTGGATTCGCACAGCGAGCACCGGTTGTTCGGCGGAGTAGTCGATCCGCACGCTCGACCCGCTGGGGACCTGCACTCGCTCGGGAGCCAGATCGTCGAGCCTGCCTGCCTGCGGCCACGGCACCATCGCCCGCAGCGCGGCAGCGACGTCGACGCGACGAAGATCCTGGGCCGAGCGAACCCGCGCCAGCTGGGGCCCGAGCCACGACTGGAGGTTCTGCGTCAGTGCCGCGTCGCTCACATCGGGCCACGGGTCACCGAGTGCACGGTGCAGGAAGTCGAGGCGGGCGCGCAGCGCCGTGGCCGCCTCCGACCAGGTGAGGAGGGCGATTCCCTCCCTCGCCACCGCCTCTCGGATCGCGTCGGTCACGGCGTCGGCCGGTGGATCGCTGAGCGGGACGGAACGGAGCTCGATCGCGCCCAGCAGCGTACGTCGGCGAGCCAGCACCCGCCCGTCGGTCCAGGTGACCTCGTCCACCTCGGTCCACAGGGACGGCGCCGCCTCCAGCGCGAGGTCCTCGGTGAGCGGGGCCGCAGCTCGGATCCGGGCTTCACGTTGCCCGGGCCGCCGCTCCGCGTCTCCGACCGCGAGCCACTCCAGTCCGCCCAACGGTCCTGAAGCACGCGGATCGAGCGCCGCGCCCGTCCCGGACGCCATCAGGTAGCTCGAGGAACTCGAACGCTTGCGCGCAATCCGGTCCGGGTGCGCCAGGGCCACCACCAGTCCCACCGCCACGTCATCGGTGAGTGCTCGGGCTGCTTGGGAATGGTCCGACGCCCCGCTCCGTACGCCGGCGGGGCCCTGCTTCTCGACGATCTTCTCCAACCGGGTGGCCTGGCTGCGCCACGAGCCTGCCCCCTGTCCGGCGCGCAGTGACCGGAGCGCGGCAACCAGGTCCCCGCCGGGAGCGCGCACGTCCTCGCTCAACATCGCGACCACCTCTGCGGCCCGCCTGGCCCCGACGAGACCAGCCCCGTCGATGAGGGCACGCGCCAGCCTGGGATCGGCCGGTACGCCGGCGATCACCCGGCCCCGCGAGGTGGCTCTCCCGTCCTCGGTCATCGCCCCCAGATCCACCAGCACCTCCTTGGCTGCCGACATCGCATGCGCGGGTGGCTGGTCGAGCAGCGCCAGGTCGTGAACGTCGTCACTGCCCCAGCACGCCACCTCCAGGGCGAAGGCCGTCAGGTCCGCGGTCGCGATCTCGGGCTCCGGGTGAGCGGCCAGATGCGCGTGCTCCGCCTCGGACCAACAACGCAGCACGGCGCCCGGCCCCAGCCGTCCGGCCCGACCCGCCCGCTGCTCGGCCGCTGCCCGGCTCACCGCGACGGTGACCAGAGAAGCCAGTCCGCGACGGTGGTCGGTGCGTGGCTCGCGCGAGAATCCGGCATCCACCACGACACGTACCCCAGGGACCGTCAGCGAGGACTCGGCGACCGCGGTCGAGACGATCACTCGTCGACGCGGACCCTCGCTGAGCGCCCGATCCTGCTCGGCGCCGGACAGACGTCCGTGCAGGGCGTGCACGTCCGCGTCCACGCCGGCAAGGCGGCGTACGGTCGCCTCGACCTCCGCGACGCCCGGCACGAAGACCAGGACGTCACCCTCGTGCTCGGCGAGCGCACGACGTACGGTCGCGGCGACATGGTCGTGGAAGGCCGGGGTGATGCCCCGGTCGTCGGTGCGGCGCACCCCCGCAGGCAGCGGGCACCAGACCGCAAGGACTGGGTGCAGAGCACCCGGGACGCGGATCACCGGAGCGGTGTCGACCCCACCGAGCAGGGCGGCGGTCCGTTCGGCCTCGATGGTGGCCGACATCGCCACCAGGGACAGGTCCTCACGCAGGTGGGCCCGGATGTCGATGAGCAGCGCCAAGGTCAGGTCGGCGTCGAGGTGGCGCTCGTGCACTTCGTCGAGCACGACGGCCCCGACGCCGACCAGCTCGGGATCGTGCTGGATCCGCCGGAGCAGCAGGCCGGTCGTGACGACCTCGACACGGGTACGCCGACTGGTGCGCCGGTCTCCGCGCACGGAGTATCCGACCGTCTCGCCAACCGGTTCGCCCAGCAGGTGCGCCAGCCGACGGGCAGCAGCACGGGCTGCGATGCGGCTGGGCTGCGTGACGACGACCCGTCCGGCGACGACCTCGGCGACCGCGGGCGGGACCAAGGTCGTCTTGCCGGTGCCCGGCGGTGCGTGGACCACCGCGACTCCGCGGGCACGAAGCGCCTGGTCAAGAGCGGCCAAGCCGGCGGTGACCGGGAGATCGGGCGGCGCGGCGAGCAGATTGCGCAGAGCGTCGGACACACCTGCAGTGTGCCTGACGTGCCTCGGCCGGTGTCGCGTGGGCGCCGAGGGCTGTCACCACGACAACGCCCGAGACGAGCCCATCGTCCGACGCATCGCATCGGAGGTGACGATCTGGGACTGGTGGATGTGGGAAGCAGTGCTGAAAGGGCCATGTGTCTCAGGCTCGTCGCGTCCGCAGTTGGTCGCTATCCGGTGTCCGCAGCGCTCCAGCCGATCGGTGCAGCATCGGCCACTCGCACTTCCGTCCACCACCGCCTCAAGCCTCGACACAGTTGGTGCGCCCCACTGGCGGCGGTATGGGGCACCCAGTCCGGGGCCACGCCCGATGCTCAGCGAGCAAGCTTCCGTTCCTGGGACACAGACTCGAGGGTCGTGCTGGCGCCCTCAGGTCGGATCGACGGTCAAAGAGTGACGCCGAGAGAGGCAGCGAGCTCGACCACGAAGCTCGAATAACCAAAGTCTGTGATTTCGCGACGAAAGTTTTGCCCGGTTGACGTCGGCTGCAGCAGAACGCTGCCTCTACTCCGAGTGAGCGCGACATAGAAATTTCGGCGCTCCTCCTCCAGCCGAGGGCCTTGCAGTGGAACCGGCGCCCACGGCTTTCCGCCCCAAGGCGGAACTACCCCTTCGGTCAGACCTGGGAGGACGACCGCGGTGAAGGTGCGCCCCTTCGAGCCGTGATATGTCGCCAAGACTACCTTTCCGGTGCCGGTCACGTCGGTTGCCAGATCCGCGAGGAGCAACTCGGGTGGCGCTGATGTAAGAGCTCCCAGTTCGTCAACAGCACGGGGGTCGCCGACTGCAACTGCGAGTTCAGTCAAGCCGAGGCCATTGTCCAGTTGGCTGGCCCACGAACTCACGGTCGATGAAGGGTCGGGGGACGCTGCCAGGAGAACTGAGTGGAGGCGGACGACGCGTTTAACCCACGGGTCTCGAGCTCTAGGCAGTCCTGCTGCGCGTGTGAGCGAATCAAAGCGCCTAAGTAACGCAACGGCGCCGACCTGCGGGGCCCCGGCATGCGGAGAGCGAGGAGTCATCCGGACGGCGTAGAGCGCGGCTGCTTCGAGCCACTTGCCCATCTCAGTCGAGGGAGCGGTCGGCGTGCCCTCGGGGCGGACGGCCACACCTTCTTCGACCAGGAGTCGCTCGATGAGAGGTCCGAGTGGTGCGCGATAGCGAAGAAGCACAGCAACCTCGTGCGGCGCAACGCCCGCCGCCAGCATGTCGAGAACTGCTGCCGCTGCCGCGCGGGCTTGATCGTCGATGTGGCCGGGAATGACCTGGAACTCGACGGTTCCGGGGTCGTCTCGCCGCGGGTCTGCCTTCCAACCTCGTTGCTGCGTCAGCGCCAGCTCAGCAGCCGCGACAACGGCGGATCCGCATCGGTAGTTGGTCTCGAGTCTGCGGACCGTGAAGTCGTCGCGAGCGCAAAGGGCCTCGAGGTATGCAGGGTCGCCTCCGGCCCACCCGTAGATGCTCTGGTCCGCATCACCGACTGCGGTGATCTCGACACCTGCTTGGAGAAGAGTTTCGACCAGTCGATGCAGGCCAGCGCCCAGGTCCTGGTACTCGTCCACCATCACGACTGGGAACCGTGCCCGGACGACCGACGCGATGTCCGGATGGTTGTCGAGGAGCCGGACTGCAGCAAGCACGATGCCTTCGAAGTCCCAGATCTGGGACCGGCGACACTCAGCCTCATACCGCCGGACGGCGGCGACGTTTGACGGGCGTTCCGCAGATACGTCTTCGCCGGCTGCGATCCGACGTCGAAGTGATGTGAAAATGTCCTTCAGGGCGTAGAAGTTGACTCCCTCGTCGTCTGCGACCTGTTCTAGAAGAGCCTTCTCCTCCGATGCCGTCATGACCGCATCCAAGGCAGGTAGCTCGACGCCGACCAGCCGAGCGTAGGGAAGCACCTGCGTCAGGCAGAAGGAATGCAGGGTTCCGGCGAACAATCGGCGGGTCTCGATCACCCCAAGCGAGGCGAGGCCTTGCTTGAGCTCTGCAGCGGCCTGGTTGGTGTAGGTGATGGTCGCCAGACCCCGTAGCGGACTGATCCGGATGGACAGGAGGTACGCCGCGCGTGCCACCACGGTGCGGGTCTTCCCGCTTCCGGGGCCGGCGACTATGACGAGGTTGCCATCGGCGGCGAGAGCAGCCCGCTGGTGGTGGTCGAGGTTCTCGATGCCTTCGGCGAGTTGCCTCGGAATGCCGCGGTGCACAGGTGAGTCGCGTACCTCACGCGTCATCGACCAAGCCCTTCGCGGGGAGCAGCGGAATGCCACGAGCCGACTGACTCGCCCAGTCCAGCGCGCGCAGACACGCACGGGCAGACCCGGTCGCTGTAAGGAGTTCGGCGGTGACCGTCGCGGTCCCACCTTCGAGCGCTTCGGAGATGTCGACGCCGGACAGCTCGAGCAGATGCACGACTTCCGCGCGAAGGTTCAGCTGGGCGATGTGCTCGGCCCATCGCTGGGCGAACCGACCCTTTCCGAAGGACTCGATGCGGTCGAGAACACGGTTACTGCGCATGTCGGCGGATGCCCGAGCCGCCGACTCCTTAGTCGCGTTCGCAGCCCGCGCATCTGTCTCTGCGCTCAGCCGATTCTCCAGGCCTTCGTCGGTGAGCAGGCCCACGAGGTCCCGCGCCATATTCGCGGTCTTCTGAGTGCCCGCGAGCTCTGAGAAAGCCGTGACCAGTTCCTCACCGAGCAGAGGAAGCAGATCGAGCTCCAACGTCCGATCACCGATGAACACGTCTTCGGCTGCACAGCGGTCCTGAAGCTCGCGTCGCAGTTCGGCCGCGCCTTCGTGGTCGGCGCTCTTCGTCAGCTCCGCGAGCGCCTTGGCTCCCTCGGCTACTTCTGTGCGTCGCGCGTCGTCGTCAAGGAGTCGGGCAGCCCGCTTCATTCCTTGTTCGACGTTGTTCGTCGAGTCGATAAGGGGGTCACCATCGGTGAGGACTGCCGCTGGGATGTCGAGGCCATCGGGGCCTAGGAGACGCAGATACGGCGCAAAGTCGGTTCCGGCAACGTTGACGACCACGACCCCGAACTCGTCGAGATCAAATCCAGCAGCCTGAGCGAGCGCGGGAAGTAGGTAGCTCTCTGCGGTTCCCTCCACCAGAAGCACGTACCTCGCGAAAAGGAGTTCAGCTCGACTGACGTCCAAGTAGCGGCTGATGTCGGCCGCCTCAATCCCGTTCAAGCCGGCTGAGACAGCCGTACTGGCCACCGTCTGACTGCCGAACCGGCGAAGCAGGAGAAGTGAGTTCAGTGGGGCCACCGCAGCGATGTGGGGGCTGTGGGTTGTCAAGAGAAGTGCGGGCTCGGTGGAAAGCAGATGCCTGAATAGGCGTCGTTGGAGCGCGACGTGAAGATGTGCCTCCGGCTCCTCGACCGCAAGGATCGTCGTGACGAAGGCGCTCGCTGCACGCTGGACCGCCAACGCCTCCATCAACATTCCTAGGTACAGAACGTTGGCAGCGCCAAGGCTGGTGTCAGCGACGGACCGGGTCCGCGCAGCGTCAATGAACAAGTGGAGTCCGCGAAGTAGCGAGTCAGGGTCGGTCGCGGTGATACCGACGGTCGGGTCCACAGGGAGTTGAGGTCCGACGAGAGCCTTCAGTCGGGCGGAGAGTCGCCTTTGCAGACTGTCGACCTCGGGCTCTTGGGAGAGCTTGTCGGCCGCCTTGTCGATGTCCGCAGCGACGGCTGCAAGCTGGGTGGCGTCGAGGTCGAGTTCCTCGAGAAGCGTCCGCAGCGGACTCCGGTTCCATCTGGCCAAATCGCCTTCCGCATTCCGAAGGGCCGGAAGGACACGCAAGCTGACAAACCTGCGCAGTCGACCGGCCTCCGAGACGTCGGTGTCGCCCTGACTGAGCATGTAGTCGTAGTCGGCGGGCGTGAAGGACTCGACGTTGAGAGCTGTGGACCTGAGCTCGCCGGTTTCAGGGTCAACGGCGAGCAGGTCTCGGGGCGCGAACCTATAGGTGAGCCGGGCTCGCATCGGTGGCTCAACGTGGATGAGCGCACCGGAGAGGACCGCGACGGCTTCGCGATCGGTGTCGAAGCCGCTCAGCTCGACCTCGACGTAGACGTCGGCTCCCCCGGCGAGTCCGGGGCCCAACGGTCCGGTTGCGCCATCGTGGATGTCCTCCGAGCGAAGGGACCTTGCGGAGTCGGGGAGATCCGGGTCGAGGACGAGGCGAAGGGCATGGAGAAGGTTGCTCTTCCCGACGCCGTTCTCTCCGACGATCACGGCGGGAGTAGGGAATGGGTCTACGACACAGTCGCGGAAGTTGCGGAAGTTCTTGATGCGAAGCCGACTGATGTGAAGTGCCACTTGTGTTCCTGTCCTCGGCATCCGCGCGTCTGTCGCAAACGTTATCGGTGTCGCTTCACTGTCACGCGCGAGTTAGGAAATTTACCCAGTCCTCAGTACGACGGCGCAGCCCCTCGATACTCAGCGCGGCGTTTGGGCTCGCTGTTGGATGGCGTCACGATCGGGACTCTCGCCGACCGGCTGAAGCGGAAGACCGTGACGAGTCCGCGAGCTACTTGGTCACAAGGACGCCCCTCGGTCGACGTTGCGGCTGGCCCCTGAACGCATGCAGCGTCTCCACTTAACGAGTTCGCAGGGTGTCATCGTCCTTGCTTGCGAGTCCCAAGGCGGATCGCCGGCGAACGCCTGTGCGCCTCGGGCCGCAGCTAATGAGCGGACTATGAGCTTTCTACACAACGCGCGCCCTACTGGGCGAAGTTGACGTGCCCGTGCTGAGGGGTCATGCGCCGGCGATGTAGGCGGTGAGGAAGTGGACTCCGTGGCGGTCGAGGTTCCCGCGGGCGCGGTCGTAGTGTTCGGTGGTTCTGGGGTCGGCGTGCCGGGCCAGGATCTGGGCGTCGCGGAGCGGGACACCTGCGTCGAGGGCGTTGGTGATCGCTGCGTGCCGTAATGAGTGCGGGCTGATGTGCCGCGGTATCCCCGCGGCCTTAGCGACCCGGGTGACCATCCGGTAGGCATCGCGACGGTCGATCGGCTTGCCCGACACCGGCCGCAGGATCAGCCGACCGGTCGTCCGTTCGCCTCGGCAAGCCTCCAGAACGCGGAGGACCGGGACGGTCAGCGGCATGGTTGCGGGCTTGTCGCCCTTGCCAACCAGGTGCAGCACGCGGTGGCCCCGCAGTGTCTCGGCGTAGTCTTCGATTCGGACCGCTGCCGCTTCGGAGGCACGTAGTGCGTTGATGCCCAACAGGTAGCCAGGGCACCGTGGTGGACGGTGATGGTCTGGGCGACCTGAAGGAAGCGGATCAGTTCGAGCCGGTCGGGGCCTTGGGTTCGGGACTCGGCCGTGTGCACTGTGGGCAGCCGTGCGTAGACGGCGGGGTCGGCCGGGATCAGTCCGTCGATGTGGGCGAACCGGAAGTAACCGCGGACCCCGTGCATCATCGTGTTGATCGAGGACGCCATGAGACCGGCCTCGCCCAGGTTGCGGATGTAGAGCTCGACATGGGCACGTTGGATCCCGGTCAGCGGGTCCAGCCCGTTGGTCTGGCACCACGTCAACCAGCGGCGCAGTTGGTAGGAGTAGAGCTCGTGGGTATGGCCGGAGTAGCGGGCCAGGAACGAGACCGCGGCCAGTTCGGCGGTCGTCATCGATAGTGGCTGGAACGGCAGCGGCTTCGATGTAGTGGACTTGCGGCACCTCATGCGACGACCCACGGTGAGGCCTGGCCATGCTCGCCGCCAACACGGCGAGGCACTCGGACAGATCAACGCTAGCGGCGTGGGATCAGCGCCGCTGGCGGCGGAGTGACACAACTGCCCAGCACGTTGTCGCTATGGCAGGTAGCCGTCTCTTAACGAATCGAGCGCAAGTTGCTGTAGACGTCGGGTCTGACCGCTACCGTCGGAGTGAGATTGAAAGCGAGGATGAGGACATGCGTGTAAGCCGAGTCGAGATCACTGGGTTCCGCCGCTTGGCACGCACGGGAACGAGCATCGACGGGCCGCTGACTGCGTTCGTCGGATTCAACGAAGCCGGGAAAACCACCCTCCTCGATGCTCTCACCTGGTTCACCGACGGTGGAGCCATCTCCCCCATCGACTACAACCGCAGTCGCCCTCCTGAGGAGGGCACTACCAAGGTCGTGAAGGTGTTCTACGAGTTGGATGCCGACGACCAGAAGCTGTTCGCCAGTATCCCGATGGATCACCGTCCTACGTCGCTGGTGCGGTATCGGGACACGGACGGCGACAGGTTTCGCGAATTGATCCCGAGGCCGACTCGTCCATCTGCCGTATTCGCGGCGGCTCTGGAGCGGCTAGCAGTCGCCAAAGTGAGGTTGGCGCGACAACTCGAAGAAGCAGTTGACGAAGAGGCTGAGGACGTCAACGACTGGGTCGACACCCTCGAAACTGCCCTCGCCAACCCCGACTCCGAGTGGTCGGACGCCTCTCTTCGCGCGGTCGACGGGATCATCGCTTGGTTGGGGGAGGTGCCGACAAGAAGGAAGCAGCCACGCGATGCCAAGTTGAGCAACCTTCTCGGGACGGTGAGCGACCTGGTGAAGGCGGATCACCCCACGAACTCCGTTTGGAATGCAATTTCCGAACGCACGCCTCCTTTTGTTTTGTTCCGAGAGAACGACCGGCTCCTCGAGACGTCATATGAGATCAATCCGGACCAGCGTGCATCGATTCACCCAGCCGTCACTCGGCTTCTAGCGCTCGCACAGGTTGACCTCGACACGCTGTGGGCGCATATTCTTGCGGGCGACTCCACCAAGAGAGAAACCCTGCTCGAGCACGGAAATCAACGCCTCGGAGCCATCTTTGGCCAGGCATGGAACCAAAGCAAAGTCGCGGTTCGGTTCAATGTCAACGGCAGCCGCCTTGAGGTGCTCGTCAAGGAACTGCACGGCACGGGAGACGTCACCAGCATCAGCGAGCGGTCTGACGGCTTGAAGGTCTTCGTCGCTTTGGTCGCTTTCCTCGAGGCCGGCGAACACGCAGTCCCCCCTGTCCTGCTTATCGACGAGGCAGAAACGCACCTTCATTACGACGCACAGGCTGACCTAGTGAGCGCTCTTCTCAAGAGCGTTGACACGACGCAGGTTTTCTACACAACTCACTCGCCCGGATGTCTACCTGGCGACCTTGGAACGGGCATCAGAGTCATTGTCCGAGACCCCGACTACGCGGATGCGAGTGTAATCAAGAACAACTTCTGGGAAGGAGAAGGACCAGGCTTCTCGCCGCTACTCTTTGCGATGGGTGCCGGAGCGGCGGCCTTCTCGATGTGCCGTACGGCGGTACTCGCCGAAGGCGCATCAGACATGGTCCTACTCCCGTCCCTTATTCGTGAAGCAACAGGTATCGATGACCTGGACTACCAGGTCGCTCCCGGTTTGGCGAACGCCCATGGCTCAGGCATCCGTGTCGAGGAGGTCGCTGCGAAGGTTGCCTATCTGACGGATGGCGACCAAGGGGGTAAGGATCACGAGAAGCTGCTCAAGGCAGTAGGTGTGGATGCGGCGCGTATCTTCCGGTTACCCAAGGGCCACGCCGTCGAGGACCTCATTCGTCCTCAGGATTACCTCGCAACCGTCAACGAGTTCCTCGTGAGGATGGGGCAAGAAAAGAAATTCATGGCCTCCGACGTACCGATGGGCACTCCTATCGCTAAGGCATTCACCGACTGGGCCAAAGCAAGTAAGGTAAAATCGCCTAGCAAGGTGGAGGTTGCATATGCACTTCTTCGTCGAGAGGACTGCCAACTGAGTCCTCAGGGAAGGACGGCTCTGGTGCGACTCCACGAAAAACTTACGAAAGCGTTCGCTGGATAACCCGGGGTCCGCGGTGTGTGCCGCCACGTCCGTGACGACGAGGCCAGGCCACAAGTCAAAGCCCGAGAAGTGGCTGGGGTGAGCGCGTCAATCTGGGCGCTGCGGGGCGGCCATAGTGGGCGGACCTGACGTGCTCGGCCGGTGCTGTCTGGAAGTTGCGACGTCAGACCCGATTTGTCGCGGCGAACGTGTTGAGTCGGTCCTGAGCGACCGACTGTGCGGCGAGGAGCGCGTCGGAAGCTACGCCGCAGAGGCGTAGGCATGATGAGGCGATCGCGCGAGCGACCGAGGTGGTTACGTTTCGGCCGTTGGCCCGGATGCTGATCACCGCCTCGACGAGCTGCAGCAACAGTTCACCGAGATTATCGGGATCTAAGCCGTCCGACCTCGACGAATCGATCACCGTGATGGCCAGGTCGCGATAGGCGCAGAGCAGGTCGTGCCGGCACGCGGCGTACTCTTCGGCGGCGGGTGAGGACATCACGTCGGGGATGCGGGCCAGTAAGCCGATGTTGTGGGGTGCCGTCGCGAGGGTGTTGATGTCGATGAGCGCCAGCAGATAGAGCGCGGTCGGTCGTGGGTCGTCGGCGGTCAGGGTGAAGATCTGGCCGACCTGGTCGAGTGTGGGTCGCAGGGTGCGTGCGAGCAGAGCAGCGAGAATCTCGTCCTTGCCAGCGAAGTGGTAGTAGAGAGACGCCTGGCGGATGCCGACCTTCTCAGCGATCTCGCGGGTCGAGGTGGCGGCGAACCCACGGGTGACGAAGAGCCGTCCTGCAGCGTCGAGAACCTGGTCGCGCGGGCTCAGCGTCGACGCGACGGTGGTGTGCCGTGGCCGCCCGACGCCGCGTCGTCTTGAGGTCTCGGAGACGGGGATGGCGAAGGACATGGACGAACCTCTCAACTGGCGGGTGTCGTTGGTGGTCCCAGCCACGTGGCGCGTTCGGGGGCCACGCGGCCAGGACCTGAAACCACCCTCGCGCGGTGAGGGACTTGCTGGCAGGGCACTCAGTTGGGCAGGTCAGGGCAATCTGCGCCGTTCAGAACGCAGCCCACTTCCATGGTCGGGGGATCTCGCCACGTAGGCAGGCGAGCCGGTGAGAGACCTCCGCCGCCGCGTCGGCGTTGTACGCTGCCTTTTCTGCGACGAAGGCGGTCCAGCGCAATTCCTGTAGGTCTGCGAGTGTTCGGAACCAGCGCTCTTCGCGTATGTCGTAGCCGCCGTAGGCGGTGACGAAGGCGGTGTAGTCGTCGCTGTCGATGCGGGCGAAGTCTTCGTGGTCGACGGCGAGTGGGATCAGGTCCCACGCTGGGTGCCCGATCGAGACGTTGTCGAAGTCGAGAAGAATCGGTGAGCCGCTGTCGGGCACGACCAGATTGCCTTGCCAAGCGTCGCCGTGGATGACACGTCGGGTCTGGGGCACTTCGGTGGTTGCCAGGTCCGCGCCTAGGCTGGCGAGTCGGTCCTGAAGCCAGACGCGGTCGGTGGTGGAGATCCCGCTCGCAGACTCGATGCGCTCAGCGACATGCCCGACCATGTCGAGGTTCGGTAGGTCGATGGTGGTCGGCGCTGGTAGGTCGTGGAGCTTGCGTAGCACAGCGCCCAGCTCGGCAGGTGTTGCGTGGCGATGGGTCGCGATGGGTGTCCACCAGCTCACGGGCCTCCCGGCGACAACGACGAGTCTCAATCCATCGATCGGGATGTTCGCGTCTATCCCGTTGGCAGACAGCCACGAAGCGATCTGCATCTGGCGGGCGGCCTCCTCGGCCGTTCCGGAGCGGCCGACGCGGGCCACCACCCCTGCGTTCGGCAGAAGGTAGATGGCGTTGGAACCGTCCCTCAACAGGCAGGCTCCCGCAGTGTTCAATCCAACTTGCGAAGCCGCCTGGTGCAGCGTTCCGAGGTTGTCACTAGTAGTCGGTGCTGTCACGGTGGCCCTCCTAGCGGGTTCATCTGGTGCGTGCCGCGTTGGTCGCTGCGTGGTGGAGGTCTCGTGCTGCGGACGATCCGGTCGTGCCGGCCGCTGCTGCCAGCACGGCCCACTCCTCGCGCATTCGCGATGAGCGCACACTAGGTGACTCAGCGAGAGCTTCCTGTGCGACCGTGGTGGCCTGGTCGGTCTCGCCGATGGATACCAGAAGCGTTGAGAGTCGGATCCGGCAGAATGTCAGCGACCGGACGTAGGTGGCATCGCGCAGCGAGACGGCGGCGTCGAGCCGTTTCATGGTGTCGTCGACGTCGATCCCGGCCTGTGCGAGGGGGAGGCGTGTCCTCCCGATGGAGCCTTGGTGCTCAGCTTCGTCGTAGTAGCTGAGCCACGGTGGGTCACCGTATACGTCGCGTTTGGAGAACCACTCGTCGGAGACCGCGACTTCGTTGCGTGCGTCGGCGTACTGCCCGGTCTTGGTGAGCAGTCGTGCGCGCCAGGCGGCGAGCATCGCTTGTCCTGTGGCAGTGAGGTCGCCGGACAGCTCTTTGGCGGCGTCGACGATGGCGAGACCGTCTTGAGGGCGGCCTAAGTCGATCGTCTTGCGTGCCATGTCTGCCATGACGCTTGCTCGAAGTGATGTCGAGCGGGCTTCGTCGGCGCACCAGAGTGCTAGTTCGTAGCATCGGTCAGCGACAACGTAGTTGTTCATGTCGTAGGCGGAGAACCCGACGACGCCGGCGAGATTGCCGACTGCTTGAAACAGCGCACGACGTACGTCGATCGCCGCGCGAGCCTGCAGCAGCCCAACGGCCATGCGGAGTTGGGCTGTGGCCATCTCGGCGGCGACTGCTCCACCGAAGCGGTTCTCCGAGGTGGCGATCACGCGTGTGGTCTCTCGGATGAACTCGACCTCGGGCCACCCGATGCTGGTCGGTGTCGTAGGTCCGAGCGCGTCGAGCAATCTGTCGTGTGGACGGCTCGATGAGATCTCTGCGGTCTGGGGCGAGAGGGATGCGACTGCTCGACCTCGGCGGGTGGGTTTGAAACCGAGTTCGGCGTCCGTTCCGGCGCCCAGGACGGCTCGAAGGCCGAGTCGGTACGTCCCTCCCGGCCACTGGATCTGTCCCCGCTCGTACCTGCCGATCGTCTCAGCGTCGATCGTGGACTTGGTGCCGGTGGTGGACCAGATGTGACGGTTGACCGCCTCGGCCAGCTCGTGCCGTGTCATCGGCTCGCGCGAGCCGGAAGGGGAGGGCATGGATTGCCGCCGTCGACGGAGCAGCTCGTTTGCCAATGCTCAACCTCCCGGACTGGTTCTTTGCACTAACGATGGTCGCCGACGTCTGGCGCTTGAGCAACGACGTAGGCGCTCGGGCCCTGTACCGGCTCGCCTCGCCGGTCGTAGCTGTCGAAGGTTTCCCGCACGTCGAGCCCGGCATTGTCCAGCGCTGTCTGCAGATCACCGATGCTGCGTACGCGGCGGTCAAAGGTGTCGGTGACCTCCTCGCCGTCGGGCAGGGCCCAGATGCGGGTCGTGGTCGCAACCTGACGCTCGGTGTCCCAAGCGCTGTCGATGCTGACCGTCGCCTGTCCGTCTGGCACGGAGACGTCTTGTTGGCTGTGGGTGGTCGCGGGAGGTGAGACGAGGGTGTGCACCACGACGAGCGCTCCGGGGGCGGCGCTGGCTGCGACGGTGGCGCAGGCGGCGTTGAGCTGCTCCTCGGTGTGCAGGTAGGCAAGGGTGTTGCCGAGGGAGAGAAGGACATCGAAGCGGCGCTCGGATCGGTAGCGCGTGATGTCGCCGACCGCGAAGCGCCCGTGTGGATACGTGGCTTGGGCGTGTTCGATGAGCCATGGCTGGAGGTCGATGCCGACGTACTCGTAGCTCGTCAGAGCAGTCGAATGGACGCCGGTGCCGCAACCCAGGTCTAGAACGCTTTGAGCGCCGCTGGGTCCGAATTCGCTGAGCAGAAGATCCAGCAATGCCGCAAGGGCGCCGACGTCGCCGGCGAAGTGGTCGTGGAGGGCTGGGTCCCGGTACATGAGGTTGCCCGCAGCGAGGGCTCGAGCCTGATCTGAGGCGACGCTTGCACTGAGACTCATTGGAGACTCCGGAGCCCGAGCTCAACGGTGACGAGATCGGCGAGGCGGGGGTCCGCCTGGCCCGTGCCTTCGTATCGGTCGATGGCGTCCACAAGACCAGCGTGGTTGATCCAGCCGCCTTCTGCCAGCAGCGACTCGGATTGGATCCGCTTCAGCGCGACGAGCCCGTTGGTGCGCATTCCGCTCTCCATGAGGTCGAGGAAGCTCTCCGGCTCGTCTGGATGGGTCACCCGCGGGGTCATGCCGGCGCGGGCAAGCCGCTCGCGGAACATCCTCTTCCCGCGCCGATGTGAGGCAGGTAGCTGCTCGGTGAATCGGCCGACAAGGGGATGGGCCAGGGGCGCGATCGGCCAGATGCCCGCGTCCAGATACGTCGGGTTGTGGAGCGCAAAGGCATCCAAGGTCGGGAGCGGGACGACGGATACCGGTGCCGCGTCAGTTTCGAGGTCACCAAGCGATCCCCAGGATCTCGGGCCGAGCCACGGCGGAGGTGGCAGGTGCCCATACCCGTTCGTAGGTGAGTCGGTGACTCGCTCACCCGGATGCAGGGCGTTGACCTCATCGCCCCCGAGACCGAGATACACGACGCGCGCGGAGGCGGCAGAGACCCGGTCACGCATCGCGTCGAAGGCTTCCCGGTAGTAGGCCGTCGAAGGGCTGTGTGGCTGCTTGCGAATCGACGGATCGAACGGCAGATGATCGCGCGCATGCACAACCTCGTCCACCGCGCCGACATGCGCAGCGAGCGTACGACGGCGATAGCGCTGCTCGAGGCCGGCACGGCCCGCGACCTCGATCCCGACCGTACGCACGACTCGGTAGCGCTCAGCAGCGGTCAACAAGACGTTCGCAGAGTCCGCGCCGCCCGACAGTTCGACGGCCGCCGTGCCGTCAGGATCCGGCAGCCTTTGGACCACGTAGGTAAGTACCTTCTCGAACGCCCCGACCGCATCGACAGTGTCAGCCAGATCGCGAGCAGCCAGAATGTGGTCTGCAGGATCTGGATAGGTCACCTGAATCCCGGTGGAGGTCATCGTCGCCGTGGCTCGTTCGGTGACCCGGTGAACGCCGTCGAACATCGTCGAGGATGAATAAACGGGATTACGAAGGAGCGCCCGGACCACGGACGGGCCGTTCAGGCACTCCACGTCGAACCATGAGCGAAGCTCGGCAAGATTCCATGACCCGACAAAGACGCCGTTGCGCGCGGCGATGTGAATTGGTGCTGTCCCCATCACGCCGGCATGGACCGTCACCCGACCTTGAGCGAGTTCGAGAGTGACGTGGTCGCCTGGCCACGCGCGCATGTTGGCCGCGGTCAGCCGCAAGCGGGTATCGCCGGCGGTATCCCGCTCGCGAACAGTGACGACGCACTCGCCCGGCCTGCTGACATCGAGTGCGGACTCGAGCACGGGATTGACCAGGGGCTCGATCCAACTGCTCCCACACGTCCAGACAGCGCCATCTCGACGCCAGTCCCGGCGACCGATGTCGACCGGATGAATCTCGAACATCAACATCAGAACTCCCTCGGTCAGACGTAGCTGTGGGGCCGGAACCATGCGGCCCGGCCCCACGAGAATTGCGCGGGCCAACGCCCTTACTGGCTGCAGTGATCACCCCGCTGGTCAGCATCACCATGACCAGGCATCTTGCGAAGCGCCTGGTCACGCAGCTCGGGGGCGCCGACAATGAGTCGGCCGGCGAAGAACGCGTCAACGTCCATCAGAGATCACCTCCTCTCGGTCGACCTCCACTCTCGACCGAACAGGCCTGGTTGCCGGAGGGCATTCAGTAGGCCCGTTTACGGCAATCTGGGCGGATTGACTATGGTCGCCCGCGCGTTGCCCGTGGCACCTAACCTGACTGTGTGATGAGAACGGGCGGCCGGCCGGCGCGGGTCGAGGACGTGCACGAGCTTGCTCTTGGCATGCCCCACGTCCGCGTCTACGCGGGCACCCAGAACAGGCCGGTCTATCAAGTGGGCGGAAAGTCGTTCGTCTTCTTCAGGAACCCCCGTCCTGACGCGTTCGACCCGGACACCGGCCAGCGCTACGAGGACGTCATCGTCTTCTGGGTGCCTAACGAGGGTGACAAGCTGGCCATGGTGCAGGACGAATCCTCGCCGTTCTTCACTACTCCGCACTTCGACGGCCACCTGTCGGTTCTGATCCGAGCGAGCCGGCTTGGGGAGATCAGCTATGACGAGCTCGCTGAGGTCGTACAGGAGGCTTGGCTTTCGCGCGCGTCAACTCGCCGAAGAGCGACCTGGCTCGGGGAGCACCTACCGGACTAGCGCAAGGACTCGTTGGCGGCGCCATGACGCAGGCGTCGCATGGCCCCGACCGCACAGACGGCGGGCCGGGGCTCTATGCATCAGCGGTCGGTTGGGGAGCACGGGGATCGCGCGGCCGTGGCTGAGCCTCAACTTGGGTGATCGAGCCCGCGGCCCAGGAGGAAGTGGCCGGGGGAGGAGTGGCGCTGACGCTCGTCGTACGGACCGCACGATCATCGATCCAGCCGGTGCCTCAGCTTCTTAGGAGCGCAGAACCGATAACTCTCGGTCACCAGCTCGGCCACCTCTTCCCAGTCTGTATCGACGTCGAGCACCATGCCGACGACGGTGGGCGACCACGGAGGCTGGTAGAACGGTGGCCCGGCGTGGACCAGGGCGAGCAGTTCGTCGCCGGAGGATCGGAAGGTCAGTACCGTGGTGGGCTCGGTCACCCCGGTCATATCGCGGTACGCCGACGTGTACCCCTCTTGGGCGACCAGGACGTGAGCGAAGGTCTTCTTCCGGACTCGCCACCTGACGCCGGTCCAGGCATCCTCCTCGTAGGCGTCGGGAAGCGACAACGCGGTCGACGCAACCTTGGCGACTACGTCGGCGGCGGGCTCGATGCGCGGCGGCCGGGACATGCCGCAAGTCTGCCAGCGACTGCGCGGATGACGGCGTGGGTAGGTCCTCGCGACGCGACCTGTGCGGAACGAGAGAGCAGTCTGGAGCTGTGTGTTCGGCCTGTGCGCCCAGGACGGTTCGTCTCTCAGGCGAGGCGCGTCGCGATCCCGGGGTAGTCGAGGACGAGCCCATACTTGTCGTACACCAACACGGCGTTGAAACCGCCTTCGGAGTGGTAGTCGAACCGGTGGTCGTCGAGGCGTCGGTAGGACTGGTCGAGGCGTCTGACCTGAAGGTCAAGTGCCTGGACGTAGGCGGCGGGCGCGGTGACGACGTCGCCTAGCGGCAGGTCCAGCCGGTGGACGGGAAGGGTGTTGGTGCAGGCAGAGGCCTCGAGGTCGACGTCGTAGAGCCCGTCGAGCTGGGGCGCCGACCGGCCATCGACGGTCCAGGAACCTTTGCCGTCGGAGACAAGTACAGTGGACCGTCGCCCGCGAGCGGTGTCATTGTGGACGTGGACTTCGCGCGTACGCCAGAGGGCATCAACCGAGATCTCATAGTGGACCGCGTAGGCCTGGCCCGCCTCGACGGCTGAGGTGTATCCACGGATGCCGGAGGCGTCTCGATAGACGACCTCGAACCCGTCGACGGCGTCGACGAACTGCCACGCAGCGAACGGCGGGAGCTCCTCGTATGCCATGTCGGGAGTAAACCAGCAAACACCCAAGCGAGGTGGCGCATCTTGTGGGCGGTATGTCTCGCCCCGTCACGCACACGATCTCGGCGAGTCAGAGCTTCAGCCGTCGAATCCTTCGACCAGCTCAGCTGGGGCGGCGGCGAGCCAGGCGTCGACGAGCAGGTCGCGGAGGTCGCCGGGGTCGATGACGTTGAGCTCGATGAGCACGGCGGGGTAGTTGTTGAAGTGCTCGATGGTGAAGATGCCGTCGATGCCGGCGGCGAGGACGCCTTCCTTCTCGTGCAGGTCGGCGGTGTTGACGGCGAGGATCGGCGGGGCCGGTGGGGTCTGGTCGCCGAAGCGTTTGAGGTCGGCCTTGCTGTAGGGGCGGAGCCAGGCGATGCTCTTGCCGCGTACGGACCAGGTCGGGTGTCCATGGCGTTCGCCCTCGGTGGCCTCGGGGAGCTCGTCGATGATCCGAGCGACGTCGTGGAGCGTTGCCATTCATCGAGGGTAGTTCGTGGCCCTTGCCTCTGTCAGGCGGCAAGCGTGAGCGGTGGGCCGAGGTCTTCGCTGATGTCGATGGTGCCGGCCGGGGTGACGACGTACTCGTAGCCGTGGGGGCTGCGCCACCTGTAGGTGCCTGCACGGATCCGGTGGTAGCGCCACCCGTGATGCGTCTTCATCCGGTGGTGTTGCCGGCACAGGGGAGTCAGGTTGTGGCTGCTGGTTGTGCCGCCGGCGGCGTAGGGGGTTCGGTGGTCGAGGTCGCAACGTTCGGCGCGGGCTTGGCAGTAGGGGAAGGAGCACTTCTCGTGGATCAGCTCGGCCTGACGGCGCTGCCGGGCGGTCGGGACGTATCCGGCTGCTTCGATGGTGTCGGCCAGGTCGACCACGATGACCGGCTTGACGATGGTGCCGGGAGCGGTGGCCCACTGTTCGAGGCGTTCGATGGCGACCAGGCCGCGGGTGTTGGCGAGGCTGGCCAGGCCGGTGCCGGCCAGGTCACGGGTGTCGGTGTGGATGACGAGCTCGACCACCCGGGCGACGCCGGGGACACCGTCGAAGGAGCCGGAGTTGTACGCCCGGCCCAGCACCCCGAGCGCGGCGGCTCGCCGCACGTCCAGGCTGGCGTGGGCGTAGTCATCCTCATCGAGGAGGCCGTGCGCGATCGAAGCCACCGCCTGCTCCAGGTCCAGGGCGTCGGCCGCGTCGAGTACGCCGTCCAGATAGCCCAGCGCCAGCACGGCTTGGCCCTGCTCGGCACCGGTGCCGACGAACGGGGTGGTCTCCTGGGTGGTGATCGTGACGGAGCGGTGCTCGACCGCTTCGGACTCGCCGACGGCAGCCGCGACATCGGGTTCGAACAGCGCCGCGGCCTGGGTGATGGCGCGTTCCAGCTGGACCGGCCCCATCGTGTGGGCGTACGGCCCGATCTGCTTGTCCACCCAGGTCGCGACCTCTCGATCGAGGGGTCGGGTGAGGTCGGCGATCCGACGAGCCCGCCAGGCCAGGAGCGACCCGTCCAGGATCCGCGCCCAGACGTGCTTGAGCCGGTAGCGCAGCTCGACCGCATCGCCCAGGAACTTCTTCCCTGCATACGTCGAGCGACCCAGGACTGCAGAGAACTCGACCGCCGCCGCCTCGGAGACCAACGGCGCGCCCGGTCCTGCCAGGGGCAGCATTCGGTCGCCGAACACGTCTCCGTCCAGTCGCGCGGCTTCCTGGGGAGAGTCGACAGAATGCAGCGCCGCGAACCGCGCGGCGGCGATCAGCACGTCTCGGTCAGCCTGCTCCGCGACCGCCCGAGACGTACGCACCGCAGCCAGCAGATCGCTGGTGGTGTCGTCGGGGTCGAGGAGTGCTTCCATGGCCGATATTTTACCAGTCGACACCGACAGGAGTAGCCGTGTTGTCCCTGGTCAGGTGGCATATTGACGCCATCCTCGAGGCTGGTTTGGCGGGGATGCGCCACGGGTGCAATTCGCCCCTGACTAGCGACGGCAGCAGGTCCGGTTTCGGCCCGATCTGGAGCTCCGAACGCGGGTAAGGTCGGTGTGGTGACGTCCATGATCGACTCCCTCGCATCCCTGCTGCTCCGGACCCGGGCTGTGGTCCGCGCGCCGATCTGGCTCTACCGTCACAACGCCGGGTGGCTCTTCGGGTCGCGCATCCTGATGCTCGAGCACGTCGGCCGCCGGTCAGGGGTCGCGCGATACGTGTGCCTCGAGGTCGTCGAGCGGCCGAGCGCGGACGAGATCGTGGTGGTGAGCGGCTTCGGCACCGGAGCGCAGTGGTATCAGAACCTCCGGGCCGAACCGTCGTGTCGCGTCAGCATCGGGACGCGCACCAACGTCGCAGCCCGGGCACGATTCCTCTCCGAGGAGGAGTCCGCTGCCGCGCTGGGTCGCTATCAGCAGGCGCACCCGAAGGCCTGGCAGCGTCTGCGCGGCGCGATCGAGGAGGCGGTCGGCCACGAGGTCGAGGGACTGCCGATGGTGAACCTGAAGCTCCTAGGAGACTGAGATGCGTCGTAAGTGGCTCTGGATGCTGAAGAACACGCTCAACCGGGTGACCATGCGGGTGGCCCGCTCGGGGCACGGTCCGTTCTCGCTCGTGCGGCACGTGGGACGGAAGTCGGGGAAGACGTACGAGACGCCGATCATCGTCGCGCGGGTGCCCGAGGGTTTCATCGCGGAGCTGACCTACGGCGAGGACGTCAACTGGTATCGCAACATCGTCGCCGCTGGGCGCTGCGAGCTGCTCGTCGACGGTCAGTGGCATCAGGTGTCCGCGATCGAGCCCTATCCGTCCAAGGCGGGCCGGGATGCCTTCGGCCACCCGGCCAAGCTCGTCCTCCAGGTGCTGCAGCGGCACGAGTTCAGGCTGCTGCGTACGGCCTGATCAGGGGTTGGGATCGAGGTGGGGGAAGTTGCGGTTGAGGGCCCAGTCGATCCGTACGCGTTGGCTCCGGTCCATCTGGAGGCTGGGGACGTTGGCGGGTGAGACCCATTCGGCGTGGGTGTTCTCGGCTGAGGGAGTGGGCTCGCCGGCGAGGTAGCGGCCGGCGTAGATGATGCTGCACTCCTGGCGTACCTCGCCGTTGGTGGTGTTCTCGATGCGGTGGCGCGGGTCGGTCCAGATCCCGACCAGACCGGTCACCTCGATGGTGATACCGGTCTCCTCGAAGGTCTCGCGGACCGCGGCCGCCGTCAGGGACTCGCCGGGCTCCATCGCCCCGCCGGGCATGGTCCAGTTGCCGGTGTCGCCGCGGCAGATCAGCAGGATCCTGCCCGGGTCGTCGAGCACGAAGGCGCTCGCGCTCGGCCTGATGCTGTTCACCGCGGGGGCCGAGGGATCGTTGTGCCAGTCGACTCGTCGGCCCGTGCTGGTCGCCTCAGGAGCACGAGGACGTGGCGGACGTACAGACGCGTCGATGGTCGGCCGAGATCCCACGCGATGAGAGTAGCCGAATTTGCCGACGTCAAGCGCCGGGAAGCGACGCCACGCCGGGCGGTCTTCGCCGCCCGGCGCCGCACCTAGCTCGTGACCGCGCCGACCGCAGCCGACTGCACCGTACGCCGGTACTTGCCGAGCACTCCGCGCTGATACTTCGAGGGGAGTGGCTCCCAGCCGACCTTTCGCCGCTCCAGCTCGTCGGGGTCGACGTCGACCTCGAGGGTGCGGTTGACGACGTCGAGGGCGATCGGGTCGCCGTCACGGACGAAGGCGATCGGGCCGGCGTCGACGGCTTCGGGTGCGATGTGGCCGACGCAGAGGCCGGTGGTTCCTCCCGAGAACCGGCCGTCGGTGATCAGCAGGACATCCTTACCGAGACCAGCGCCCTTGATGGCTCCCGTGATGGCGAGCATCTCTCTCATGCCCGGGCCGCCCTTCGGGCCCTCGTTGCGGATGACCACGACGTCGCCGGCGACGATGAACCCCGCTTCGAGCGCGTCCATCGCGGCTCGCTCCCCGTCGAAGACCCGGGCGGTGCCGCGGAAGACGGTGTCGTCGAAGCCGGCCGTCTTGACGACGGCACCTTCGGGGGCGAGCGAGCCCTTCAGGATGGTGAGACCACCGGTGCGGTGGATCGGTCGCTCGAAGGAGTGGATCACGTCGTCGTCGAGGGTGGGCGGGCTGAGCTCGGCGAGGTTCTCCGCCATCGTCTTCCCGGTCACGGTGAGGCAGTCGCCGTGGAGCAGCCCCGCGTCCAGGAGCGCCTTCATCACCACCGGGATCCCGCCGATCTTGTCGACGTCGTTCATGACGTACTTGCCGTAGGGCTTGAGGTCGGCGAGGTGGGGGACCTTGTCCCCGATCCGGGTGAAGTCGTCGAGCGTCAGGTCCACCTCGGCCTCGTTGGCGATGGCCAGCAGGTGCAGCACGGCGTTGGTGGAACCGCCGAGGGCCATCACGACGGCGATGGCGTTCTCGAAGGCCTCCTTGGTCATGATCTGACGCGCGGTGATGCCCTTGCGCAGCAGCCCGACCACCGCTTCGCCCGAGCGGTGGGCGAAACCGTCGCGACGTCGGTCGACCGCGGGAGGCGCGGCCGAGCCGGGCAACGACATGCCCATCGCCTCGGCGACGGCAGCCATCGTGTTGGCGGTGTACATGCCGCCGCACGCGCCCTCGCCGGGACAGATCGCCTTCTCGATGCGGGTGACCTCGTCGCGGCTCATCTTCCCCGCGATGCACGCCCCGACCGCTTCGAAGGCGTCGATGATCGTGACGTCGCGGCCGTCGACCTGCCCGGGCATGATCGAGCCGGCGTAGAGGAAGACCGAGGCGAGGTCGAGCCTCGCGGCCGCCATCAACATGCCGGGCAGCGACTTGTCGCAGCCCGCGAGCAGCACGGAGCCGTCGAGGCGTTCGGCGCTCATCACGGTCTCGACCGAGTCGGCGATGATCTCGCGCGATACCAGCGAGAAGTGCATGCCCTCATGACCCATCGAGATCCCGTCGGAGACGGAGATGGTGCCGAACTCGAGTGGATAGCCGCCGGCCGCGTGGACGCCGTTCTTCACCGCCTTCGCGAGCCGGTCGAGGGACAGGTTGCACGGCGTGATCTCGTTCCACGACGACGCGACGCCGATCTGCGGCTTCGCGAAGTCATCGTCACCGAGGCCGACTGCCCGCAGCATGCCGCGGGCAGCGGTGGCTTCGAGCCCATCGGTGACGGCGCGCGACCGGGGCTTGATGTCAGGTGTGTCGGGGCTGAGTGGGTTCACATGTACGAGGCTAACCGTCCGAGACCTCGATGCCGGTCGGCAACGACTCGACGTACTCCTCGCTCGGCCCGAAGTCGGGATCCGGGTGGACCTCGACGTACGTCGCCGGGTGGGTGAGGTCGAGGACGGCGATCTCGTTGGCGCCGTCGCGCCACAGGGGAGCGGGTGCGTAAAGGCGGCGTTGGGGGCCGCGGGCGCACAGCCTGCCGAGCAGGGTGCCGTTGAGCCAGACGTACCGGTCGCCGTCGCCGGGGAGGGCGAGCCAGCCGTCGGCGGGGGCATCGACGTCGATGACGGCGCGGGGGAGACCGTCGAGGTCGTCCCAACGGTCGAGGGGAGCGAGGTGGTGGTCCCAGCTGTGGACGAGTCGGCGGTCGACCTGGACGCCGCCGAGGATCCCCTTGTGCTCGCCGAGCAGCGGGCCGTAGTTGACCCGGCCGAGCGCCTCGACGACGAGGGTCAGCTCGGCGACCCTGCCGAGGCCGGGAAGCGTGAGCACCGCGGGCTCGGCGTCGTCGCGCTCGAGGGTGCCGAGCGGGTGCCCGTCGAGGAAGGCGTACGCCACGTCGTGCAGCCCGCGCACCGTGAGATGGACGTCGTGGCTGGGGAGCGTGATCGAGGACCGGTACGTCACCAGGCCGGCGTCGATGCCCAGCTCCTCGAAGCTCAGCGGCCCGGCCGCGCGGACAGCGGGCGCGCGGGTCACCAGCGACAGCAGGTCGGCGCCCGGCGTCACCGGGGCGGAAGCAGACGCGTGACGGGCACCCACGGGCGGGAGCGCGGGCAGAGCGGCGACCGTCCGCCCGGTGGCAGGCGCCAGGATCTCGCGGTAGAGCCGGAACTTCTCCGAGACCCGGCCGTCCTCGCCGATCGGCGCGTCGGAGTCGTAGCTGGTCACGGTGGGCTGGATGCGGCGGCCGTCGTGGTTGGACCCCGCCCAGAGCCCGAAGTTGGTCCCGCCGTGGGCCATGTAGACGCTGACCGAACCGCCCAGGTCGATGATCTCGCGCAGCGTCCCGGCGGCGCTCGCGGGGGAGCGTACGTGATGGTTCTCGCCCCAGTGGTCGAACCAGCCGTTCCAGAACTCGGCGCACAGGAACGGCTCGCCGGGGCGCCGCGCGCTCAGCTTCGCCGCGGCCTCGGAGGCGCGACTGCCGAAGGTCGCCGCGGCGAGAGTGCCCTCGACCGTGCCGGCGTCGAGCATGACCTCGGTCGGGCCGTCTGCGGTGTAGAGCAGCTCGGTGACGCCGCGGTCGAGGAGCGCCTGCCGCAGCCAGGCGAGGTGGGCGGCGTCGTCGCCGTAGGAGCCGTATTCGTTCTCCAGCTGCACGGCCACGACCGGCCCACCGTGTGCAGCCTGCAGCGGAACCAGCCGAGGGAGCAGGACGTCGAGCCAGCGGGCGACCGCGTCCTGGTAGACCGGGTCGGAGCTGCGCGGTGCGCGGGTGCGCGCGGTCAGCCACGACGGCAGCCCACCGTTGGTCCACTCGGCACAGATGTAGGGGCTGGGGCGCACGATCACGTCGAGTCCGAGATCCCCAGCCATGGAGACGAAACGGGCGAGGTCCCGGGGGCCGGTGAAGTCCGGAGCTCCCTCGTCCCGCTCGTGGAAGTTCCAGGCGACGTAGGTGTCGATCGTGTTGAACCCGGTGGCGGCGACCCGCTGCAACCGGTCCTCCCACAGGTCCGGGTGGATGCGGAAGTAGTGGATCGATCCGGACAGGATCCGGTGGGGGACGCCGTGCTTCAGGAACTCGCCGGCACGCCAGGTCAAGGTGGGGCTCACCCGCCCGAGGCTATGACAACTTTTGCGCAGAACGTAGCCAACTCGCGCAAAACTCTGCATGATGGACGGACCTCGTCAGGCCCATCCCCACCCTCGGGAGTCACGATGCCGAAGCGTTTCCCCACCGTCCTCCTCGCGTCCGTGACGGCTTTCGCCGGCTTGGTCGCGATCGCGCCCGCAAGCCACGCCGCCCCCGCGGGCGGTTTCACCCTGACCTCGTCCGTCCTCAGCGTGCAGGTGGCCGAGGACTTCCCGGCCGTGCTCGGCTACCGGCACACCGCCGGCGGCGAGATCGGCGGCGCGGCCACGGTGCCCACGGACGTACGCATCAACGGCACAGCACACACGGCGACCGTGACCAGCACCCAGGTCGACGCCGACACCACGACCTACCGGCTCACCTTCGCCGACCTGCCCGGCGTCGAGCTCGACGCCAAGCTCGAGGTGGCCGGCGACGTCGTCACCTTCGCCGTGACCAAGGTGACCGACACCGCCGAGCACCGGGTCGGCACCCTCGACATCCCCGGTCACGACCTCCTCTCGGTCAGCTCGGACCAGGCCGGTGCCACCGTGAACACCGCGATCGTCAGCGCCGACCGCACCAAGAACGGCGACACCCACACCGAGGTCACCGCCGACCTGGCCACGACCGCGACGCCGGTCGGGTCCGCGTACGCCATCGTCGACACCGACCAGCTGGCCGCCGCCATCGAGACCAACTCGGTCTACGACCAGAGCAGCGGCGACGCGACCAACGAGCGCGGCCGGATCTGGCGCAAGGTCAGCGCCACCGACAGCGGCCGCCGGGTCGGGCTGTGGAGCGGCCAGTGGACCTACCGCGCGTCGGGCTCGCCCTACACCGAGGAGCTCCCGTGGGCGAAGGTCACCGTCACCCCGGACGCCAACGATGACCACCACGTCGACTGGCAGGACGGCGCGATCGCGCTGCGCGACATCCAGCGCCCGATGAACGGCGCGGACGAGACGCCCGAGCGGGTGGTCACCCACATCCCGTTCAACTTCGCCAGCCAGGCGACACATCCGTTCCTGCGTACGCTCGACGACGTCAAGAGGGTCTCGTTGGCCACCGACGGGCTCGGCCAGCTGGCCGTGCTGAAGGGCTACGGCTCCGAGGGCCACGACTCCGCCCACCCCGACTACGGCGGCAACTACAACACCCGTGCCGGCGGGCTCGAGGACCTCAACACGCTCGCCCGTGAGGGTGAGAAGTGGGGCGCCGACTTCGGGGTCCACGTCAACGCGACCGAGGCCTACCCCGAGGCGAAGACCTTCGACGAGACCTTGGTCGACGAGAACAGCCCCGGCTGGGACTGGATCGACCAGTCCTACTACATCGACCAGCGCACCGACCTGGCGACCAAGAACATCGTCGACCGCTTCGCCCAGCTGCGCCGCGAGACCCACCCGAACCTCGACTTCCTCTACATCGACGTCTACTACTCCTACGGCTGGCTCCAGGAGCGGCTCGCTCAGGAGCTGCGCGGCCAGGGCTGGAACATCGGCACCGAGTGGTCCTACCACTTCGAGGAGGACGCGCTCTGGTCCCACTGGGCCAACGACGAGTCCTACGGCGGCGCCACCAACAAGGGCCTGAACAGCCAGCTGATCCGGTTCGTACGCAACGGGCAGAAGGACACCTGGAACCCCGACAAGCTGCTCGGGCACACCGAGATCGTCGAGTTCGAGGGCTGGACCGGCGAGAACGACGTCGACGCCTTCTACGACAACATCTGGCGGACGAACCTGCCGACGAAGTATCTCCAGCAGCACCCGATCCTGCGCTGGAGCCAGGACGAGATCGTCCAGGACGGCGGTGTCCGCGTGGTCAACACCGGCTCGACCGCGGCGACCCGGAAGATCTACCAGGGCGGCGACCTCGTCCTCGACGGCGACGCCTACCTGCTCCCGTGGAAGGACGACACCAAGCTCTATCACCACAACGCCGACGGCGGCCGGACGACCTGGAGCCTGACCGACGCGTGGAGCAACAGCGGCCGGCTCAACGTCTACGAGCTCACCGAGCAGGGTCGGGTGGCGGCCGGCAGCGTGCCGGTGCGGGCCGGCGAGGTCACCTTGGATGCGAAGGCAGGAACCGCGTACGTCCTGACCAAGACCCCCGGCAGCTCGCCCGAGCCGCGGTGGGGCCAGGGCAGCCACGTCGCCGACCCCGGCTTCAACGCCGGCAGCCTGGACGCATGGCACCCGAGCGGCCCGGCCACGACGGGACGCACCTCGACCGGCCAGCAGGTCGCCGTCCTCGGTGCCGGCGGCAAGGCCGCGATCAGCCAGCGGCTCCACGGCCTGCGCAGCGGGCGCAACGCGCTGGGCGTCTGGGTGGAGGTCGAGCCCGGCCACAGCCGCCCCACCACGGTCACCGTCACCTCGGGCGGGAAGACCTACAGCAACCGCGTCGAGCGCTCGACCGCGAAGAACCTGGTCGCCGCCGACGAGCTGCACAGCACCTACTTCCAGCGGGTCGAGGTGCCCTTCGACGCCGGCCGCGACGGCACCGCGACCGTCAAGATCTCCGCTGAGTCCGGCTCCGGGAAGGTCCGCGTCGATGACGTACGTGTCGTCGCGATCGATCGCGACCTGGCCGCCGCTTCCGGAGCGAAGGTCATCGTGAAGGAGGACTTCGAGGAGGTCGTCCAGGGCTGGTCGCCGTTCGTCAAGGGCTCCTCGGGCGGCGTCACCGACCCGCGTACGCACCTGGCCGAGCGCCATGAGCCCTACACCCAGAGCGGCTGGAACGGAAAGGTCACCGACGACGTGATCAGCGGCGACTGGTCGCTCAAGTCGCACGCCGAGAACGGCGGTCTCGTCTACCGCACCGTCCCGCAGACCGTACGTCTCGAGCCCGGCCACCGCTACCGGGTCTCCTTCGACCACCAGACCGAGCGGGCCGACGACTACGAGTGGGTGACCGGCTACGACACGGTCGCGAGCGGCGAGCCGCGCTCGGTCGAGGTCGCCGCCCGGCCGATCGGCAAGCAGGTCGAGACGGCCCGGTTCAGCGACGAGCTCGTGGCCGGTGGCTGCGGCGACTACTGGGTCGGTCTGCGGACCGCCGACGACAACGGTGCGAACGGCGACATCAGCATCGACGACTTCACCGTCGAGGACCTCGGCGAGGCCGGGGACATGCCGGCCTGTGCGACCCTCGCCGTCGACGCCGGCGCGGACAAGCTGCTGCCGGGTGCCGTCAGCGAGGTCACCACGACGCTGACCAGCGACGAGGCGTCGGCGACCGGCGCGGGGCAGGTCGACCTCGAGGTGCCGGAGGGCTGGACGGCGGAGGCCTCGACCCCCGCGGGCTTCGACTCGCTGGCTCCCGGGGCGAGCCACACGGTCACCTGGAAGGTCACCCCGCCGGCCGACGCGGCCGAGTCGAGCTATCAGCTCCGTGCGGCGGCGACGTACGACTTCGGTGGCGAGACGCGCACGGTGACCCGCGCGGCCACGGCGCAGACCGCGCCGCCTCCGCCGACCGCGGACACCTACGCCAGCGACCTCGGCTGGATCTCGGCCACCAACGGCTGGGGGCCGGTGGAGCGCGACACCAGCGTGGGGGAGAACGCCGCCGGTGACGGCCGGCCGATCACCTTGAACGGCAAGGTCTACGCCAAGGGCCTGGGCGCGCACGCGGTCTCCAAGGTCCGCTACTACCTGGCCGGCAACTGCACCTCGTTCACCGCCGACATCGGCGTCGACGACGCCCAGACCTCGCGGGGGTCGGTGCGGTTCGCGGTGGTCGCGGACGGGCGTACGGTCGCCGAGACCGGCACCCTCGGAGCGGCGAGCGCGACCGAGTCGATCACCGCCGACGTCACCGGCGCCGACTACGTCGACCTGCTCGTGGGCGATGCCGGTGACGGGAACGGCAACGACCACGCCGACTGGGCCGACGCGACGTTCCACTGCGGGGGCTGAGATCTGCGTAGGCTGTCCGGGACCCAGGAAGGGGGCCCATGAGACAACAGCGACTCAACCAGCTGCTCGAGCTGATCAGTGAGCACGGGCACGTCTCGATCGCGGAGGTGGAGAGCGCGCTCGGGGTCTCGGCGGCGACCGCCCGCCGCGACATCGGGCACCTCGCCGACCAGCGGCTGGTCACCCGGACGCATGGTGGGGCGACGGCGCTCGGCTCGGCGTACGAGCTGCCGTTGCAATACAAGATCGGGCGCCAGGCAGAGGCCAAGCGCGCGATCGCGGCTGCGGTTGCCGACCTGGTCGTTCCGGGCGAGACGGTGGCGCTCAACGGTGGCACGACCACCAGCGAGGTGGCGCGCTCGATCGGGCGTCACCCGGACCTGACCGAGGACGACAGCATCACGGTGGTCACCAACGCGCTCAACATCGCCTACGAGCTCTCGATCCGACCCAACGTCAACATCGTGGTGACCGGCGGAGCCGCGCGCACCCAGTCCTACGAGCTGGTCGGCCCGCTGAGCGAGGGAGTGCTCTCCAAGATCCACATCGACACCGCGATCCTCGGTGTCGACGGCATCAGCACCCGCGCCGGGCTCACCACGATCCACCCGGCCGAGGCCAAGATCAGCGCCGACTTCATCGCGGCTGCGCAGCGCACGATCGTCGTGGCCGACAGCACGAAGCTCGAGCATCCCACGTTCGCGCGCATCCGTGACCTCGACTCCGTCTCCATGCTCGTCACCGACCGTGCGGTCCCCGAGCCGCTTGCCAAGGCGCTGGCCGAGCACGGGGCGGAGATCGTGATCGCGACTGAGCGAAAATGATCATTTGACGCTCTTTATTGACATAAACGCGCAATGCGTTGGATGATTCGGCTCCAGCCCGGTAACACATCGAAGGGTGACCCGACACCATGACCGCATCCGCACCGACGCATCTCGCCGCCGAGATAGCGACCCAGCCTGCCGACTGGCTGGCCGCCCGTGACACCGCTGAGCGCTTCGCCGACGCGCTGCCCCAGGCGGGGGAGAAGGTCGCTGTCGTCGGCTGTGGCACCTCGCTCTACATGGCCCAGGCGTACGCCGCGCTGCGCGAGGAGCAGGGCCAGGGCATCACCGACGCCTGGACGCCGACCGAGGCCCGGCTCGACCGGGGCTACGACCGGCTGCTGGCGATCACCCGGTCGGGCACCACGACGGAGGTCGTCGACCTGCTCACCCGCCTCGGCGGCCGGATCCCGGCGACCGTGGTCTCTTCGTCGCCCGGCACCCCGGCCCTCGAGATCGCGGAGCCGATCCTGACGCCCGAGGTCGACGAGAGGTCGGTGGTCCAGACCCGCTTCGCGACCACCACGCTCGCGATGCTGCGCTGGCACCTCGGCCACGACCTGAGCCAGGCCGCGGAGCAGGCCCAGCAGATCATCGACGCCGGTGTGGACGGGTTCGGTCCGGCGCTCACCGCCGACCAGCTCACCTTCGTCGGCCGAGGCTGGACCAACGGGGTCGCACAGGAAGCCGCGCTCAAGCTGCGGGAGTCCGCCCAGCTGTGGACGGAGTCCTACCCGATGATGGAATACCGCCACGGTCCGCTCTCGATCAGCGCACCTGGTCGGGTCGTGTGGGCCTTCGGCGACCTGGTCGCGGGCTTCGCCGAGGACGTCGCGGTCACCGGCGCCGACCTGATGCACTCCGAGGTCGACCCGCTCGCCGAGCTGGTGCGCGTGCACCTGCTCTGCGTGGAGCGGGCCCGTCGCGCCGGCCTCGATCCCGACGCGCCGCGCAACCTGACCCGCTCGATCATCCTGAGCCCGGCTGCTGCTCCGCCCGCGTGATGCGCTCTCTCGCCCTCGCGTTCGACGTCGGCGGCACCTCGGTGCGTGGTGCCGTGGTCGGGGCCGCCGACGTGGTGATGGCCGAGTCGCGGATGGACACCCGGCCCGGTCCGGCGGTCCTCGACGACATCGCACAGATGGGGGAGCGTCTGCTGGCCGGCCTCAGTCCCACGGCGCGTGCGCAGGTGACCGGGATCGGGATCGCCTTCCCCGGGCTCGTCGACTCCGATGCGGGCATCTCGCGCAAGGCGGTCAACCTCGGTCTCGTCGACACGCCGGTGGCGGCACCCGTCGCCGAGCGTCTGGGCCTTCCGGTCGTGGTGTCGCACGATACGGCCGCTGCCGCCGGTGCGATCTGGGAGGACGCCGGGTCGCCGGCCTCCGCGCTCGTCGCCGTGCTCGGGACGGGCATCGCTGCGGTGACGTACGTCGAGGGGCGGGCGGTCGTCGGCGGCTCCGGTCAGGCCGGTGAGCTCGGCCATCTGGTGGTCGACCCCGCCGGTCCGCGCTGCAGTTGCGGGCTGCGCGGCTGCGTGGAGGCGTGGGCGGGTGCCCGTGCCATGCGGCAGCGGTATGCCGCGCGCGGCGGCGACACCGGGGTCACCGGCGTCGCCGACCTGGTCGCGCGGACCCGTCATGATCCGCTCGCCGCCGAGGTCTGGTCCGAGGCGATCACTGCCCTCGCCGACGGGTTCCTGGCGGTGGGAGCGCTGCTCGCGCCCGGCGAGATCATCCTCGGAGGCGGTGTCGCCGAGGCCGGGGGAGACCTGCTCGAGCCGCTGCAGGCCCGGATGCGCGAGCGCGCCGGGGTGACGGCGGTGCCGCCCGTACGCCTCTCGGCCCTGGGTGGCCGAGCCGGCCTGGTCGGTGCCGCCCGGCTGGCGCTCACCCTGACGCGGCCGGGTTCGACGGGGTGGAGCGCATGATCCTCACCGTCACCTTGAACCCGGCGATCGACGTGACCTACCGGCTACCGCGGCTGACCGTGGGTGAGGTCCACCGGGTCGCCGAGGTCACCAGCCGGCTCGGCGGCAAGGGCGTCAACCTCGCCCGGGTGCTGCACCAGCTGGGGGAGCCGACCTGTGCCCTCGGGATCGCTGACGAGGACTTCGGCCGTGCTCTCGGGCGGGAGCTGCCCGCGACGTTCCTGCCCGAGCTCGAGGAGGTACGCCGCACGGTGGTCGTCGTCGCCGAGTCGACGACCTCGCTGTGGGAGCCTGGTCGGCAGGCGAGGCCCGGTGCCGCCGGGAGGCTGCTCGACCTCCTCGCCGACCGGATCGCCGACGCGACGGCGCTGACCGTCTCCGGCAGCCTGGCGCCCGGCGTACCGACCGATCTTCCGGCGCGGATCGCACGGCTCGCTGCATCGACCGGTGTCCCGGTGCTCCTCGACCTGGACGACGCCGCGCTCGCGGCCGCGGTCGGGACCGGCGCCGTCCTGACCCCCAACGAGGACGAGCTCGCGCGACTTGTCGGCCACGCCCCCGACGACCCGGTCGCCGCGGCCGCCGCCCTCGCCACCCGCAACGGCGGACCGGTCGTGCTGACCCGCGGAAGCCTGGGGTTGGTCGCGTACGCCGACGGCTCGTGCTGGGAGGCGCGCCCACCGGCCGGGATCGTCGGGAACCCGACAGGCGCCGGGGACGCGGCCGCCGCGGGGCTCGCCCGTGGCCTCGCCGCAGGCACGCCGTGGCCGGAGACCCTGCGCGATGCCGCCGCGCTGGGCGCCGCCGCCGTGGCTGCGCCGGTCGCCGGGGAGATCGACGCCGAGACCTACGCGTCGGTCCTGGCGGAGGTCATGGTCGGACGAGTCGACGTCGAGGAGGGCTGAGATGCCGTTGGTCCCGATGTCGCTGCTGCTGGACAGCGCCCGCGGCACCGGCTGCGGGCTGGGTGCGATGAACGTGATCCAGCTCGAGCTGGCCGAGGCGATCGTCGCCGGCGCCGAGCAGGCCGGCCGCCCGGTCGTCCTGCAGATCTCGGAGAACACCGCCGACTACCGCGGTGGCCTTGCGCCGCTGCTGGGCGCCACCCTCGCGATCGCGGAGCGTGCCACGGTGCCGGTCTGCGTGCACCTCGACCATGCGACCCGGGTCGAGCTCGTCGAGGAGGCGGTCCGGCTCGGGTGTCCTTCGGTGATGTTCGACGCCTCGAAGCTCGACTACGACTCGAACGTGGCCGCGACTGCCAAGGTCGCCGCCTGGTGCCACGAGCGCGGTGCCTCCGTCGAGTCCGAGCTCGGCGAGGTGGGCGGGAAGGACGGCGTGCACGCGCCAGGGGTCCGGACCCAGCCGGACGAGGCAGCGGCGTACGTCGAGGCCACCGGGGTCGACGCGCTCGCCGTCGCTGTCGGCTCCTCGCATGCGATGACGACGCGTACGGCCTCGCTCGACAACGAGCTCATCGCCCGTCTCGCCGACGCTGTCGAGGTGCCGCTCGTGCTCCATGGCTCGTCCGGGGTGCCCGACGAGGGCATCGTCGCGGCGATCAGGGCCGGGATGACGAAGGTCAACATCGCGACCCACCTCAACGCGACCTTCACGCGGGCGGTGCGCGCGGCCCTGGCGGACGAGGCCAAGGTCGACCCGCGCAAGTATCTCGGCGCGGGCCGGGACGCGGTCGCCGGCGAGGCCGCCCGGCTGCTCGCCCTGATCGGTGGACCGAGGGTAGACCGCGCTGTGTGACCTGCGTTACAGTCGCCCTCGATTTCGATTGATTCTGACTAATTAGGGCGTGATGTGATCATGTTCAATCAATCATTCCGACGGTGTCTGGTCGCGGGAGTCGCCTTGGCCGCGGGCCTGGTCGCGCTCAGCCCGGTGAGCTCGATGGCGGCCGAGGCGACGGGCGAGCTCGGTGCGGTGACCGGCTTCGAGCGCGACGGCGACAGCTACACGTTCGACTCCGGCGAGGCAGCACTGCGCGTGACCTTCGAGGACGCCGACATGGTGCGCGTACGCCTCGCCCCGACCGGCGAGTTCGACGACCCGGCCAACGACGACCCCAGCAACCCCGGTGCGCCGGATGCCGACATCGTCGTCAAGCGTGACTACCCCGGCGGGCAGTCGCAGGTGAAGGAGACCGACGCGGCGTACGTCATCAGCACCGACGAGGCCGTGCTCACCGTGACCAAGCAGCCCATCACCCTGCGTCTCACCGACCCGGACGGGAAGGTGCTGATGGCGGAGGCTTCGCCATTGACCTGGGACGACAAGAGCACCGCGCAGCACCTCGAGCGTGGTGCCGAGGAGCAGTTCTTCGGCGGCGGCATGCAGAACGGCCGATTCAGCCACCGCGGCCAGACGATCAAGATCTCGCGCGACTTCAACTGGAACGACGGCGGCAACCCCAACGCGGTGCCGTTCTACGTCTCCTCCCGCGGCTACGGGGTGCTGCGCAACACCTTCGCGCCCGGCAGCTACGACTTCGGTGCGCCGACCACGACCACCCACGACGAGCAGCGCTTCGACGCCTACTACTTCGTCGGCGACGCCAAGCAGGTCATCGACTCCTACACCGAGCTGACCGGGCGACCGGTCGCGGTCCCGATGTACGCCCTGGAGGTCGGCGACGCCGACTGCTACCTCCACAACGCCAACCGTGGCGAGCGCGAGACCCTGCGGGACTCGAAGGCGATCGCCGACGGCTACGCCGAGCACGAGCTTCCGCTGGGCTGGATGCTGGTCAACGACGGTTACGGCTGCGGCTACGAGGACCTGGCCGAGACCGGCGACATGCTGAAGGACCACGGCGCCGAGCTCGGTCTGTGGACCGAGGACGATCTCACCGAGCAGGAGAGCGAGGTCAAGGCCGGCGTACGCGTCCGCAAGACCGACGTCGCCTGGGTCGGCCCGGGCTACCGCTTCGCGCTCGACGCCTGCGAGCAGGCCCGCGACGGCATCGAGACCAACAGCACCGACCGCTCGACCGTCCTCACCGTCGAAGGCTGGGCCGGCACCCAGCGCTGCGCGGCGGTGTGGAGCGGTGACCAGTCCGGGAGCTGGGACTACATCCGCTGGCAGATCCCGACCTACGCCGGCTCCACCATGTCCGGCCAGCACCTCGCCACCGGCGACGTCGACGGCATCTTCGGCGGCAGCGCCGAGACGTACGTCCGCGACATGCAGTGGAAGATGTTCCTGCCGATGACCTACCTGATGAGCGGGTGGGCGGCCTCCGACAAGCAGCCGTGGCGCTACGGCGAGCCGTACACCTCGATCAACCGCAAGTACCTGAACCTGCACGAGCGGCTGCTGCCCTACTTCTACACCCACACCATGCGGGCGAACCGCAACGGTGTCGGCGCGGTCAAGCCCCTCTACCTCAACTACCCCGACGACCCGAAGACCTGGGGCGACGCGGTGAAGTACGAGTTCCTCGCCGGCGACGACTTCCTGGTCGCCCCGGTCTACGAGGACGCCACGACCCGTGACGGGATCTACCTGCCCGAGGGCACCTGGGTCGACTACTGGAGCGGCCGGGTCCACCAGGGGCCGACCACGATCGACGGCTACAAGGCTCCGCTGGACACGCTGCCGCTGTTCGTACGCGCCGGTGCGGTCGTGCCGCAGTTCCCCGAGGGCACGCTCGACTGGCAGCAGGGCAAGAAGTCGGGGCGGCTCGACCTGGACATCTACCCGCAGGGCTCCTCGTCGTTCGTGAACTACGAGGACGACGGGCGCAGCCAGGCGCACGCCTCGGGCGAGTCCGCCACCCAGAGGTTCCAGGTCGACGCCCCCGAACACGGTCGCGGCCGGGTCGTGGTGCGGCTGGGCGAGGTCGACGGCTCCTACGCCGGCAAGCCCGCCTCGCGCGAGTACGGCCTCGCGGTGCATGCCGACGCCGAGCCGGGAAGCGTGGTCCTGGGCGGTACGGAGCTGCCGCAGCGAGCCTCGAAGGCGGCGTTGGCAGAAGCAGCGACCGGATGGTTCCACGACGCGTCGACCGGCATCACGCACGTGAAGACCGGCAAGCTGCCCACGTCCTCGGCTGCTGTGGTCTCCCTGAACGGCTCCTCGGCGGTCGGTGGCAGCCACCCGGGCGACCGGGACGTGAGCCTCGATGGCACCACCTCCGCGATCGCGGTCGCCGGTGAGGCCGCCGAGGTCAAGGCCACCTTCACCAACGACACCGACTCCCGCGTGCAGCTCCAGGCGATCACCGCCACCGCGCCCGAGGGCTGGGACGTACGCACCACCTCTGCAGCGACCGGTGGACTCGCGCCGGGTGCCTCCCGGACCGCGACGTTCAGTGTCACGCCGCCGGCGGATGCCGAACCCGGCCGGGTGAAGATCGACGTGGGCGCGACCTATGTGACCCACGACCGGACGTACGCGGTGTCCGACTCGGTCACCACGACGGTCGCCCACCCTGACCTGGCCTCAGCGTTCAACAACGTCGGCGTCACCAAGGCCGAGGATCCCGCACCGGGCGACATCGACGGCGGAGGCAGCAGCTTCCTCGCCGGCAAGCTCGCCGAGAAGGGCGTCGCACCGGGCGCGACGGTGAGCGCGAACGGGTTCGACTTCACCTGGCCGTCGTCGGTGCCCGGAACCGCGGACAACGTGGCCTCCGGTGGTGAGACCATCCGGGTCAGCGGCACGGGCAACGCGCTGACGTTCCTCGGGACCGGCACCAGCCTGTCCGCGTCGGGGAAGGCAACCGTGCACTACGCCGACGGCAGCACCTCCACCGGGACGCTCGGGTTCCCCAACTGGTGCTGCGCAGCCACCGACAGCTACGGCGCCAAGGTGGCCGTGACCACGCTCGGGAAGAACACCCCGACCGGTCCGGCCTACCCGACCGTCTCCTACCGCCTGTTCACGAAGACCCTGCGCACCGACCCGGCCAAGGAGATCGCGGCGGTCACGCTTCCGGCCAATGCCGCCGTGCACGTGTTCGCGATGACGGTCGGCGACGAGGAGATCGTCCCGCCGGCGCTGGCCGACGGGCAGTACGCGTTCGGCAACGTCGGGTCGGGGCTCGCGCTCGCTGCCGCCAGCGGGACGAGCGACGGTCAGCTGACGACGGTGGCCGGCGGAGCGGCGGCCTCGCAGAAGTGGGTGGTCACCCGGAACGAGGACGACGGCAGCTATCAGCTGAAGAATGCCGGCACCGGTCTGTGCGCCGATGTCGCGTACAGCTCGAAGACGAGTGGCGACCCGGTCGTGGAGTACACCTGCACCGGCACACCCAACCAACGCTGGGTCATCGCGACCGACGGAGGTGCGCTGAAGGTCTCGGCCAAGCACAGCGGTCTCAGCCTGGCGGCCGGCACCGACGGGCTGGTGATCCAGCAGACCGACACGGCGGCGGGCGCCCAGCGCTGGCGCGCCACTCCGAGCTAGCCCCGTGGCGGGCGACCCGGTCGCACTGCTTACATGTCCCTGGAGGAGCGCCGCGCTGTGCGGTGACGGAGGGGCGGTGAGTGGTGCGGCCGGGGAGTCGTGGCGAGGTCGTGCCGTGCGCCGTGCTCGTGCTGGTCGCCCTGGGCTGGATCGTCGGTCGGCTGCGTGCCGATGCGGGCGAGCTGCACGAGGCGCCGGTGGTGCTGGTCGGTCCCGACGTCGTCACCGCGCCCCTGGTCGAGCAGGTGAACGCGGTGCCCGGTCGCCCGTTCGCGGCAGGCGCCGTCGATGACCGGTCCGAGGCGGAGTCGCTGCTGGAGAGCGGCGACGCCGTCGCCGAGCTCGACCTCGACCTGTCCGGGACGCAGGACGAGCTGCGGATCGCCGCCGCCCATCGGCCCGAGCTCGCTCGTGCGGTCGAGGCCGAGGTCGCGCGGATCGAGAAGACGCACGGACGTACGGTCGCGCTCGTGTCGTCGCCCGAGCGGCTCGAGGAGCGGTCGTGGGCGCCGGTGACCTTCGGAGCCGCTCTGGCCGGCTTCCTGCTGGTGTGCGTCGTCTCGCTCGTGTGGGGGCCGCTGGCACGTACGCTGCCTCGGCTGCTGGCACGGCTGACCGCGCTCGCGGCGATGGCCGCCGGCGCGGGCGCCTTCGGCTGGCTGCTCGCCGGGTCGGCGCAGACCGGGATCGTCCTCGCGGCCACCGTGGTCGCCGCGGGCGCCTTGACCTTCGCCTGCGAGATCGTCGGCGGGCTGCCGGGCCTGCTGTTCGCGGCGGCGCTGATCCTCGCCGGGCCGCTGCCCCTGGTCCTCGCCGGTGACCGGTTGCTCCTCTCCGAGCCCTGGTCGACCGGCTCCGCCTGGACGATCGCCGGAGCCGGGGAGGCTCTGCTGTGGACCGACGCCGGTCGTGAGGGCATCGCTCAGCCGGTCGTGACCATCGCCGGGTCGGCGCTGCTCGGCCTGGTCGTGCTGGTCACGACACGATGGCTGGTCCGCACCGACCGCGCGCGCGACGGCGAGCTCGCGGAGCTGCGGTCGTGGCGGCGCACCCTGGGCCTGGTCCTGGCGTCGGCGACCTGCTTGACGGTGCTGGCGACGGCCTTGACCGCTGCCCTGCACGCCGAGACCGTGCCGCGCCCGCTGGCCAGCCTCGCCTCGACGACCCAGTGCGTTCCCTCCGGTCCGGTCGAGGACGTCGACGACCTCAACCGGATCACCAGGCTGCGCGCCGAGCCTGCCCTGCAGGGCGGTGATGTCGGGGTGAGCGCCGCCCTGGGCGACGGGCGGAGCATCTGGATGTTCGGCGACACGCTACGGGCCAAGGAGCTTCCCGGCGCCGGGTTCGTACGCAACTCGATGCTGCTCGTCGAGCCCGACTGCCTGCGCGTCGTCCTGCCGGAACCGGGTGGCGCGATCATCCCGGACCGCGGGGACGGTGTCGGCTACTGGCCGATGTCCGTGACTGCCCTCGACAAGCCGGGATATGCACTCGTCGTCGTGGCCGCGCAGCGGGTGCGCACGACCGACTCCGAGGACGTCTTCGGTTTCGAGGCGCTGGGGCCTGCCATCGCCCAGTTCGTGGTGCCCGACGGGGGAGTGCCGCAGCTCATCTCGGTGACCGACATCGGTGCCGACGACGCCGACACCCGCCGGCCGATGTGGGGCGCCGCGGCAGCACTGTCGGGGAAGTGGCTCTACCTGTACGGCACTGCGCGGGAGCCCGACCCGGAGCTCGGCACCGGCTTCTCGCTGCACGTCGCTCGGGTCGAGCCCGACCGCGTCGCGGACCCGGACCGCTGGACCTACTGGGACGGAGCCGCTTGGGTCGGCCGGGCGGGCTCCGCGAGCGAGCTGATCCCCGCGGCCGACGGCGTCTCTCAGACGCTGAGCGTCTTCGAGCGCGATGGCCGCTGGTATGCGTTCAGCAAGAGCGGCGAGTTCCTGGGCGCCGACCTGGTCTTCTGGACCTCCTCGTCGCCGACCGGACCGTTCCGGGAGCAACCGCCGGTCGGCACCCTTCCCTCCGGCGTGGCGCGCGGCGAGCTGCGCTACATGCCGCTGGCCCATCCCGAGATCCTCGAGCAGCCCGGCTCGGTGGTCGTCTCCTACAGCCGCAACAGCACCGACGTCGGAGCGGTCCTGCGCAATCCGCTCCTGTATCGGCCGAAGTTCATCCGCGTCGACCTCCCCGACACCTGACGGAGCCGGTGGCTGCGGCCGAGACGTCCCGACGACGCTCGAGCGACGCTGTGTCACTCAGTCGCGGCGTACTCCCCGGTAGATGCAACAACGCACGATCCACGGCTGCAGGACGGCGTTGATCGTCCACGCGGGGAAACGGAACGGTCGTCCGCCGGGCGTGAATACCTGGAGCCCGTCTCGCTGAACACCGATCACCGAGCCCCAGCGGCGACGGGGCGGTCGATAGCTGTCGAGCGTCTTCCCCTCGAGAACGGCCTTGATGTTGCGGGCGAGGAGGCGGTCGGCGCGGTTCCTCGCGGAGGATCTCAGCTCGTCGGTGGCCGCGACGTCGCCGACCGCGAAGACGCCGATCTGCCCTGTGACCTGGAGGTTCGAATCCACCACGACGAACCCGCGGTCGTCGAGGATCTCCGCGGGAAGCCAGCCGGTGTTGGGGTGCACGCGGCCGATGGCCCAGAGGACCGCGTCGGCCTTCGACGGCGGTTGGCCGGTGCTCCACGTGACCGCGTCGCTGGTGATCTCGTCCCCGACGAAGTCGCGCGGAAGATCGGCGCGATGGCCCGGGTGCAGCCCGACGCCTCTCTCGACAAGACGTCTCTCCAGGCTCTGCCAGGTCTTTCGATGATGCTGGGGGAGGGGGCGCTCGCCCGGGTAGTAGAGGTCGACCTGCTTGTCGGGCCACGTGCCGCTGATGTTGGCCGCGCTGCTGACAGCCGCTGCGCCACCGCCGATGACGATCACCGAGGCCGCACTCTGCAGCTGTTGGTGGACATGCCGCAGGTCGGCATCGATCTGGTCGTCCGTCTGGAAGCCCGGCTTTCTCCAGAACCCGTTGCTGACTCCCGTCGAGATCACCAGCAGGTCATACGGTTCAGGACGCGTGGTGCCGTCCGGCCGCTCCACCTGGACGGCCCGGCGCGCAAGGTCGAGACCGACGAGGGTGCCGTGAACGATCTCGGCCCGGTCAAGTCCGCGGAACCGGTTGAACGGGATCCGGTAGTCGCGCTCCCACTCGGCCGGCCTGCTGACTCGAGCGCCGAGCTCTTGGCCGCTGATCAGTCCTGGCTTGGTGGAGATCCCGACGACGTCGGCGCACTTCGAGAGGCGTACCGCTGTCAGGACACCCGTGTCGCCGAGCCCCGCGATGACGATCCGCTTGCGCCTCACCCTGCCACCCTGGGTGGTCCTGGTACGAGACGGGGCACCCGGTCGACGGACGGGCGACTCGTTCTTGCTCACCGCTCGACGGTAGTGGACCTCGTGAAGATTTGGAACATGTTCTAGATGGCGTTCGATGTCCGACCTGGCCGATCGAGCGCCACGTCAGCTCGTCACGGCGTCAGCGGGCGAGCGTGTGGAGCAGGCCAGTGACGGCGGCCGCGGCGGCAGTCGGGTCTTGCGTGCGGATCGCGTCCAGGACGGCGGCGTGCTCATCGGCGAGCTCGTCCGTCTCGTCGTCGAGGTAGATCATCGTGCGCAGGGTGTCCTCGAAGCCGGCATAGAGCTCGATGAGGAGCGGGTTGTGGGTCGCGGTGACCACGCCGAGGTGGAACTCCGCGTCGGCGTCCACGAAGCCGTCGGCATCCCGGGCTGCGACGGCGGTCGCTCGCCGCTCCATGATCGCGGTCAGGGCCCGTAGGTCGTCGTCGGTACGCCGCTCGGCGGCCAGTGCAGCGGCTTGGGTCTCGATCGCATGACGGACCTCGAGGACGTGCTGCAGGTCGACCCGGCCGACCTGGCGCCGCACCATCGCAGCGACCTCGTTGGCGGCAGCGACGTACGTCCCGTCGCCACGGCGCACCTCGAGCACACCGGTGTGGGCCAGCGCACGCACCGCCTCGCGCACCGTGTTGCGGCTGACGCCGAGGGCAGCGGCGAGCTCCGGCTCGGGCGGGATGCGGCTGCCGACCGCCCACTCGCCGTCGGCGAGCAGGCCTCGCATCCCATCGATCGCCTGGTCGACCAGCGAGCGGGGGGTGGTGGTGGAGAGCGGCACCGTGCCGTCCTTTCATCCAATCATCCGATGTCTGGCATCCTAGGGGGTGTGACCTCCCGACTCCAGTCCCGCCCCGAGACCGCACCGTCGAGCCCGACCGCACGATCCACGGTGTGGCTGCTGGTCGCGGTCCTGCTCGTCGCGGCCAACCTGCGCGGTGGCATCACATCGCTCGGGGCTCTGCTGGACAGCCTCGACGGGCTCTCGGCCGGCACCCGGTCCTTCCTCACCTCGCTGCCCGTGCTGTGCTTCGCGGTCGTCGGCGCGACCGGGATGAGTCTGGCCCGCCGGCTCGGGGTGCATCGTGGCATCGGGGTCGCGCTCGGACTGCTGGTCGCGGGGCTGCTGGTGCGGGTGATCGGCGATCCGTGGCTGCTGCTGGCCGGCACGTTCGTCGCGTGCGCCGGCATCGCCCTCGCCAACGTGCTGCTTCCTGCTGTGGTCAAGGAGGGTTTTCCGAACCGGGTCGGCTCGGTCACCGGCGCTTACAGCGCGGTGATGTCGCTGGGCGCGGCGATCGCTGCCGGGGTGACGGTGCCGATCGCCCACGCCGCCGGAAGCTGGCGGGTCGGGCTCGGCGTCTGGGCGTTGCTCGCCGTGCTGGCGCTGGTGGCCTGGCTGCCGCACCTGCGCGAGAGCGGGCGGCGCCGCGGTGGTGCAGCGAAGGTCTCGCTGTGGCGTGAGCCCGTGGCGTGGGCGGTCACGGTCGTCTTCGGCACCCAGTCGCTGTTCGCGTACGTCGTGATGAGCTGGCTGCCGAGCATCTACGCCGACGCCGGCTTCAGCCACGCGACGGCCGGGCTGCTGCTCGCGGTGAGCATCCTGGTCGGCGTACCCGTGTTCTTTCTGGCGCCGACGATCGCGATCCGCGCCTCCTCGCAGGGCCACCTGATCGCGGTGCTGACGGCGCTGCTGGCGATGGGGTTCGGCGGGCTCTGGCTCGCGCCGGTCGCCGGCGCCTGGCTCTGGGCGGTGCTGCTCGGCGTGGGCGGCGCGGTCTTCCCGGTGACCCTGACGCTGTTCAGCATCCGCACCGCGACCACCGCCGGCACCACCGGGCTGTCCTCGATGGCCCAGAGCATCGGCTACCTGCTCGCCGCCGGCGGCCCGTTCGTCGTCGGACTCCTGCGTGAGTCCACCGGATCATGGTCGGTCCCGATCGCGCTGCTGCTGGGGGTCGCTGTCATCCAGATCTGCGCCGGGTACGTCGCGGGTCGCCCGGTCGTCATCGGAGCCCCTGCCGAGGACTGAGCCGGCTGTCCGCCGGGGCGACCGACACGGTGGATTCCGTGGGTGGCGGCCCTGATGATCGGCGATACTTCGGGACATGACCGCAACCGCCGAGAAGCCGGATCGGGTCGGACTCTCCGTCGTGGCGGCCGTCGTCGTCATCGCGGCCGAGGTCGTGCGGCTGGTGATCCTGAGCCGGACCCGCTGGGAGCTCGGCTACCCGGAGGAGCATGCGGTCGAAGGCGTGCTGTTCACGCTGGTCTATCTGACGTACGCGGCGATGTTGATGTGGCGTGGACGGAGTCTCGTGCGCAAGCTCACCGCACCGCTCCTGCTGGTCCCGGCGTGGCTCTTCGACTGCTACTGGCTCGTCGCCGACTTCCTCCAGGCGCGGGGTTCGTTCGACCTGCCGGACGGGGAGTGGTGGCTGTGGCTGGTCCGCTTCCTCGTCGTGTTCATCACGGTGTGCCTGGTGGCCGCGTGGGGCGTCGCCCGGCGACGCGGTTTCCTGTGGCCGATCGGTCTGATCGTGCCGGCCGTGCTGACGATCGCCTGGCTGAAGTGGTCGTGGCGCCTCTACGAGGCGCTCGCCGGTGAGATCTTCGTGTATGACCTGATGGCGGCCGTCCCGACCGTGGTGATCACACTGTTCGGCTGCCTCGCCTGCTGGGGCGTCGAGGCGTTGACGCGCAGGCGGGACTGAGGTCAGGGACGCACCCCGGAATTCTTTGCGTCCTTGGGCAATTCTGGGTCGATCGGGGTGACCCGGACGCCGAGTGCGGCGTGCGCGTAGCTGGCCAGCTGCTGCTCGGCCCGCTCCAGGGTCAGGGACGAGTTGTGGGCGAGCAGATGGAGGCCGAAGGCGTCCTCGAGGGCCACGAAGTTGCGGGCGATCGCCTCGGCCGAGTCGGTCAGCGTGAAGACATCGGTGGCGCGCCCGACCTCGAGGACGGCGGTGTAGAGCGAGACCTCGCGGTCGAAGAGCAGTGTCATCAGGGTCGCGTGCATGGGGCTGCGGCTCGCGTTGACCGAGATCTCGTCGAGGACCTGGCTCAGAAGCAGGTCCTCACCTCGGGGAAGGCCTGAGTACATCAGGCGTCCGAGCTTCTCGACGGGGGAGAGGTCGCCCTCGATCGCCCGCTGCCGGGACCAGTAGTAACGGTCGGTCGCGGCTTGGTGGGCAGCCTCGATGAGGTCGTCGAGCTCGGGGTAGTAGTAGGCGATCAGTCGTGGCGAGATCCCGGCTTCGGCGGCGATGTTCTTCATCGTCGCGCCGGCCAACCCGTGGGAGGCGATCACGGTGAGTGTTGCCGCGGTCAGATGTTCGCGCCGAGCGGCTTGGTCCTTGCGTCGAGCCATGCTCAACCGTAACGCCTGTGTGAAATCTGCGGGCGAATGATTGACACCTGGTGTGGCGGGGCTCATATTTTCGGTGAAGCGCAAAGAAAGGACTTGCTTGTGCGAACGCACCAGGACTGGCGAGAGATTGCCGCAGAGGTCGACCCCCGGACGCGACCGTTCGTCGGAGGTCGCTCCATCGACACCGCAGAGGGCTCCTTCGAGAACCGCAACCCTGCGACCGGCGCCCTGCTCGCTGAGGTCGCGGACGCCGGCACGGCCGGGGTCGACGCCGCTGTGCGGGCGGCTCGGGAGGCGTACGACGACGGCGGCTGGTCGCGGGCGGGAGTCGCCTTCCGGAGAGAGCGGATGCTCCGCTTCGCCGACCTGCTCGCCGACCACGCCGCTGAGCTGGCGGTGCTGGACGCGCTCGACATGGGCAAGCGGGTCGTCGATGCGTACGACCTCGACCTGCCGTTCTCAGTGAACCTGTTCCGCTACTACGCCGAGGCGATCGACAAGATCAACGACGAGGTCGCGCCGACCCCGCCGGGCACCACGGCGCTGATCCGACGCGTCCCGCTCGGTGTCGTCGGCGCCGTCGTGCCGTGGAACTACCCGGTCGACATGCTCGCCTGGAAGGTCGCCCCGGCGATGGCCGCCGGCAACAGCGTCGTGCTCAAGCCGGCCGAGCAGTCGCCGTCCTCCGCGCTGCGGATCGCCGAGCTCGCCGCCGAGGCCGGGATCCCTGACGGTGTCCTCAACGTCGTGCCCGGCCTCGGCGAGACCACCGGTCGCGCCCTGGGCCTGCACCCCGATGTGGATGCGCTCGCATTCACCGGCTCGACCGAGGTCGGCGCCTACTTCCTGCAGTACGCCGGCCAGTCGAACCTCAAGCAGGTCTGGCTCGAGTGCGGCGGGAAGAGCCCCCACCTGGTCTTCGCCGACGCCGAGGACCTCGCCGCCACCGCCAAGCAGACGGCGTTCGGCATCTGGTTCAACCAGGGCGCCGTCTGCTCCGCGCACTCGCGCGTCCTGGTCCAGCGCGAGGTCCACGAGGAGTTCGTCGACCTCGTCGCGAAGGAGGCGGAGGCGTACGCCCCTGGCGACCCGCTCGACCCGGCCGCCGGGATGGGTGCCATCGTCTCGCCCGAGCAGACCGACCGGATCATGGGCTTCGTCGAGGAGGCCAAGACCTCGGGTGCCCGCCTGGTCACCGGGGGTGAGCGGATCACCCGCGACGGCAGCGACTGCTACGTCCAGCCCACCGTCTTCGACGGTGTCGATCCGGCCTCCACGCTCGCTCGTGAGGAGGTCTTCGGGCCGGTCCTCGCCGTCACCCCGTTCGACACCGAGGACGAGGCCGTCGCACTCGCCAACGGCACCCCGTACGGACTGGCCGCCTCGGTCGCGACCGGCAGCCTGAGCCGTGCGCACCGGCTCGCCGACCGGATCCACGCCGGCACCGTCACCGTCAACGGCGTCGACGCCTTCAGTGCCTGGACCCCGTTCGGCGGCTTCAAGGGCTCGGGCTTCGGGCGGGATCTCTCCCTGCACGCCCTCGACAAGTACGTCGGTCTCAAGACCGTCTGGATCAACCACTGAACCCGAGCGACCGCCCGGACCTCCCCCCCAGCCATCAGGGACACACCATGACGCAGACCAACCAGCCGACCGCACTCGCGGCCGAGCAACAATCACATCTACGCAAGACACTGCGGCGCTTCGACATCGTCTTCCTGCTCATCGCCGCCGTCGTCGGCCTCGAGACCCTCGGTCAGGTCTCCATCTACGGCGCCGAGGCATTCACGTGGGCGCTCGTGCTCGCGGTCTTCTTCCTCGTGCCGTACGGCCTGATCTTCGCCGAGACCGGCGCCGCGTTCAGCGAGGAGGGCGGCGCCTACACCTGGGTCCGGGACGCCTTCGGGCGCCCGGCCGCCGCGGTGGCCGCGATCCTCACCTGGATCACCCAGCCGGTGTGGGTGGGAGGCTCGATGGCGTTCCTCGCCGCCGAGACGGTGAGCGTCTACATCACGCCGCTCGAGCACGGGTCCGTCGGCGACTACGTCTTCAAGATCGTGTTCATCTGGATCACCGTGGTCGCCGCGATCGCCAGCCTGGCCAAGGGCAAGTGGCTGCCGACCAGCGGTGCCATCCTCAAGGTCGGCCTGCTCGCGTTCTTCGTGCTGACCACGATCATCTACGCCGCGAAGAACGGTGTCGTCGGCCTCAGCGGGAGCGACTTCAGCCCGACGCTGCTCGGTCTGTTCGGCTCGGTCCCGATCCTGCTCTTCGCCTACCTCGGCTTCGAGTCCTCCAACAGCGCCGCCGGTGAGATGGAGAACCCCGCCCGCGACGTACCGGTCTCGATCTTCCGCTCCTGCCTGACCGCCGCGATCTGCTACCTGGTGCCGATCTTCGCGATCCTGCTCGTCGTCCCCAGCGACGACATCACCGGCATCGGTGGTCTGCTCGACGCCGTCGGCACCGTCTACTCCGTCTACGGGCCCGCTGCCGAGCCGCTGCTCACGCTCACCGCCGTCGTCTTCGTCTACATCCTGATGAGCCAGGGTGCCGCGTGGATGATCATCTCCGACCGGATGCAGGCGATGACCGCCGCCGACGGGTCCTTCTTCGGCGGTTTCTTCGGCCGCTTCCACGAGGGTCTCGGCACCCCGGTGCGGGTCAACATGCTCTCCGGCGTCGTGGCCACGGTGTTCCTGCTCGCCGCCATGCAGGTGACCGGCGACGGTGCCTCGATCTTCGGTGTCGTGCTGACCATCTCGATCTCGACCTTCCTGCTCAGCTACCTGCTGGTCATCCCGGCCGCGATCCGGCTGCGTACGCGCTACCCCGACCGCCCGCGCCCGTTCCGCGTGCCGGTCTCGGACCGTGGGTTCGCCGCGCTCGGCGCGCTGGCCTTCGCCTGGGTCCTGCTCGGCTCCTGGGTCGCCGTCTTCCCCGGCACCCTCGAGCTGCTGTTCGGCGAGGCGTACCCGTTCCAGGAGATCTGGGGCGTGAGCCGGCTGACCTTCGAGGTCTTCACGCTCGGCACCCTCGGCTGCCTGCTGCTGCTGTGCGGCATCGGGTACGTCCGCGGCGCCCGCGTCCGCGCCCAGGTCGGCGCCCCCAACCCGTCCGTTCCAACCGAGGAGCCCACCCGATGACCGCCTACGACATCCTCTTCGAGCCCGTTCAGATCGGGCCGTTCACCACGAAGAACCGCTTCTACCAGGTGCCGCACTGCAACGGCATGGGCTACCGCGACCCCAGCGCCCAGGCGGCGATGCGCAAGATCAAGGCCGAGGGCGGCTGGTCGGTGGTGTGCACCGAGCAGGTGGAGATCCACGCGACCTCCGACATCGCGCCGTTCATCGAGCTGCGGATCTGGGACGACCAGGACCTGCCCGCGCTCAAGCGGATCGCCGACGCGATCCACGAGGGTGGCGGCCTGGCCGGCATCGAGCTCGCCCACAACGGCATGAACGCGCCGAACCAGCTCAGCCGGGAGACCCCGCTCGGGCCCGCGCACCTCCCGGTCGCGCCCGACACCATCGCGCCGGTCCAGGCCCGGGCCATGTCGCTGCAGGACATCGAGGACCTGCGCCGCTGGCACCGCAACGCCGTACGCCGCTCCCTCGAGGCCGGCTACGACGTCGTCTACGTCTACGGAGCCCACGGCTACGGCGCCCCGCACCACTTCCTCTCGCGGCGCTACAACAACCGCACCGACGCGTACGGCGGCTCGCTGGAGAACCGGATGCGGCTGCTGCGCGAGCTGCTCGAGGACACCATCGAGGAGGTCGCCGGTCGCGCTGCGGTCGCCTGCCGGATCACCGTCGAGGAGGAGATCGACGGCGGCATCACCCGCGAGGACATCGAGGGCGTGCTGCGCGAGCTCGGCGAGCTGCCCGACCTGTGGGACTTCGCCATGGGCAGCTGGGAGGGCGACTCGGTCACCTCCCGGTTCGCGCCGGAGGGCCGCCAGGAGGAGTTCGTCGCCGGGCTGAAGAAGCTCACCACCAAGCCCGTCGTCGGTGTCGGCCGGTTCACCTCGCCCGACGCGATGGTGCGCCAGGTCAAGGCCGGCATCCTCGACCTGATCGGTGCCGCGCGCCCGTCGATCGCGGACCCGTTCCTGCCGAACAAGATCCGCGACGGCCGGCTCAACCTGATCCGCGAGTGCATCGGCTGCAACATCTGCGTCTCCGGCGACCTCACCATGTCGCCGATCCGCTGCACCCAGAACCCGAGCATGGGGGAGGAGTGGCGGCGCGGCTGGCACCCGGAGAAGATCCGCACCAAGGAGAGCGACTCGCGCGTCCTGGTCGTCGGTGCTGGCCCGTCCGGCCTGGAGGCCGCGCGTGCTCTCGGGCTGCGGGGCTACGACGTCGTGCTGGCCGAGGCCGGCCGCGACCTCGGGGGCCGGGTCACCGCGGAGTCGAAGCTGCCGGGCCTCTCGGCCTGGGGCCGTGTCAAGGAGTACCGCGAGGCCGTCCTCGCCGAGCTCCCCAACGTCGAGATCTATCGCGAGAGCCCGATGAGTGCCGACGACATCGTCGAGTTCGGCTTCGAGCACGTCATCACCGCGACCGGGGCCACGTGGCGTACCGACGGCGTCGCCCGCTTCCACACCAGCGCGATGCCGATCGCCGAGGGTGCGCAGGTGCTCGGCCCCGACGACCTCTTCGCCGGTCGCCTGCCCGACGGCAAGAAGGTGGTCGTCTACGACGACGATCACTACTACCTGGGCGGCGTCGTGGCCGAGCTGCTCGCGCAGAAGGGTTACGACGTCTCGATCGTCACCACCGGCTCGCAGGTGTCCTCGTGGACCAACAACACCTTCGAGATCAACCGGATCCAGCGCCGCCTGATCGAGAACGGCATCACCCGGGTGACCGATCACGCCGTGATGTCCGTGGGGACCGGCGGCGTCCGGGTGCAGGACGTCTACGCCGGCATCGAGCGCGACCTCGACTGCGACGCGGTCGTCATGGTCACCGCCCGGCTCCCGCGCGAGGAGCTCTACCTCGACCTGGTGGCCCGTCGCGACGCCGGCGAGCTCGCCTCCGTACGCGGCATCGGCGACTCCTGGGGACCCGGCACCATCGCCGCGGCAGTCTGGTCCGGCCGCCGCGCCGCCGAAGAGTTCGACGCCGTCCTGCCCTCGAACGACGAGGTGCCGTTCCGCCGCGAGGTGACCCAGCTGGCCTGAGGACGGCCGGGTTTCGCGACCGTTAGGTACGACGGGGAGTTCTGCACCGGCTACGCGCTGGTAACCCATGCCGAACTCCCCGTCGTACGTCGGGGGTCAGTAGATCTCGGGACGAGCGTCGGTCCAGATGACGCCGCCGTGCAGGTCCGCGTCGGCGATCCCAGCGGCGAGATCGATCGTGCAGGTGACGACGGCCGGGCCGCCGGCGTCGTGGCGGGGCGCCTCGCAGACGACGGCGCCGTCCGGTGCGATCACCCGGCTGCGGCCGAACATGGCCGCCTCGCCCTCGCCGCCGGCCTGGTTGACCGTGATCCACCACTGGCCGTTGGCAAGGGCGTTGGCCGGGTGCAGCAGCTCCCACCAGCTCTCCGCGCCGGCTTCGTAGGCCGCGGGCATCACCACCAGGCGGGCGCCACGGTCGCGCAGTGCGCGAGCGTAGCCCGGGTGGTCGCCGTCGAAGCAGATCGCCATCCCGACCGTGCCGAAGGGCTCGGTGTCGAGGACCGTCGCCTCGGAGCCTGCGGTGAAGACGGCGTCTTCGGCGGTGGCGCGGTAGAGGTGTGCTTTGCGGTGCTGGGCAACGATCTCCCCGGCAGGGTCGTACACCACCGCCGTGTTGTACGTGACCCCGTCGGCCAGCTCGGGAACCGTCCCGGCGAACAGCCAGATGCCGTGGGTGCGCGAGGCCTCCGCGAGTCGCTCGCTACGCGGGCCGGGCACCGGCTCGGCTGCCTCCGCGACGATCTCGCCCAGCCGCGAGGCGTCGTAGCCGCTGGCCCACAGCTCTGGGAGGACGACCAGCTCGGCGCCCAGGTCGGCGGCCTCTGCGACCAGCTCGATCGCCCTCTCGAGGTTGATGCCCGGATCGCCGGGCACCGCGTGCCACTGGACCAACCCGACGGTGACGCGATCCTGCATGAGGGGTGCCTCCTGAAGAAGTGGGTGAACCCCACATCACAGGCCCCGGCCGAGGCGATGTCAACGAGCTCGGGCATCTGGTTTGCCGATGCAGAGCAACGAAAACCGGTGTTGGTCGGCGGCAGTCGCGGGGGCCTACCGTGATCTGGATCACGGGTCTCGGGCCCCACCCCGGAGCCGGCATCCCAGGAAGGACATTTCGATGCAGCAAGACGCGGTCGAGACCACCATGACGGTCGAGAAGCGCACGATCGACCACATCCCCGTGACCGAACGGCACGGACGTGCTCGAGATCTCTTCACGATCTGGTTCGGCTCCAACATCATGCTGCTGACGGTGGCCACCGGTGTCGTCGCGACCGCCGTCTACGGCCTGCCGGTCTGGGCCGCGGCCGTCGCGCTCGTCATCGGCCACGCGGTCGGCGGCGTGGTGATGGCGCTGCACGCCGCACAGGGCCCGCAGATGGGCGTCCCGCAGATGCTGCAGACCCGGGCGCAGTTCGGCTCGTACGGAAGCCTGCTGGTCGTCGTCCTGGTGATCTTCATGTACGTCGGCTTCTTCGCCTCCAACATGGTCCTCGGCGGCCAGGCGGTCTCCAGCCTGTTCGGGCTCGACGAGACCGTCTCGATCATCGTGATCGGCCTGGTCAGCGTGGTCGGCGCGGTGGTCGGGTACCGGATGATCCACGCGCTGACCGGCCTGATGAGCCTGGTCTCGGGCCTCGTCCTGGTCCTCGCGTTCGTCTGGATGATCGGCATCCACGAGCTGCCCGCCGGCACGTTCCACACCGACGGCGCCACCCTGGTCGGTTTCATGGGCACGATCTCGCTCGCCGCGCTGTGGCAGATCGCCTACGCGCCGTACGTCTCCGACTACACCCGCTACATGCCGCGCGACACGGGCGTGCGCCCCGCCTTCTGGGCGACGTACGCAGGCGCCGTGCTCGGTTCGCTGTTCCCGATGCTCCTCGGCGCCATCGTGGGTGCTGCGCTGCCTGAGGCGGACACGGTCACCGGCCTGCAGGACCTGACCACCGGCGTCGGCGGCCTGATCATCGCCGTCTTCGGCATCGGCATCGCCTGCACCAACGCGATGAACCTCTACTGCGGTGCGCTCTCCACGATCACCGTCGGCCAGACGATCTTCCCGAGGTGGGTCCCCGGTGCCTCGGCGCGTGCGGTCGTCTCCGCGGTCCTGTTCGCCGGCGCGGTCGTGATGGCGCTCGTCGGCAAGGACAACTTCCTGGTCAACTTCACGAACTTCATGCTCCTGCTGCTCTGCGTGCTGGTGCCGTGGACCGCTGTCAACCTGGTCGACTACTACGCCCTCAAGCACGGCGAGTACGACATCGACTCCCTCTTCGAGCGCGACGGTGGCCGCTACGGCCGGTTCAACCTGATCGCCGTCGCCTGCTACTTCCTCGGCATCCTGGTCCAGATCCCGTTCCTGAGCACCGCGATGTACGTCGGTCCGCTCGCCGAGAAGCTGGGCGGTGTCGACATCTCCTGGATCGTCGGCCTGGCGGTGATCAGCCCGCTCTACCTGGTCCTGATGAAGCGCTTCGCCCGCTTCAGCGGCCACCGCCCGGTGGTCGAGGCGGGTGGTGTCGCATGACGGAGAACAGCACGACGTTCGACTACCTGGTCGTCGGTGGCGGTACGTCCGGAAGCCTTCTCGCCGCGCGCCTGAGCGAGGATCCCGACGTCACCGTCGGGCTCCTCGAGTGGGGCCCGGACGACGAGCACGAGCCCCGCGCCCGCGAGCTGCGGCGCTGGGCGGAGATGCTCGAGGGCGAGTACGACCTCGACTACCGCAGCGTCGAGCAGGAGCGCGGCAACTCGGCGATCCGTCAGGCCCGGCTCCGGATCCTCGGCGGCTGCTCCGACGGCAACACGATGATCTCGTGGCGCACGCTCGCCGCCGACCTCGACGAGTGGGTCGAGCGTGGAGCGGCGGGCTGGTCCCCGGAAGCCGTCCAGCCCTACTACGACCGGCTGCGGACCCCGATCCAGCCGGTGGCGGAGACGGACCGCAACCCGATGGTGGCCGACATGGTCGCCGCCGCGGCGACGGCGCTCGACATCCCGTTCCAGGAGGCCTGGAACGACGGCCGCCTCGACAAGCGCGCCGAGGGTGCCGGCTTCTTCGAGGTCGGCTACACGCCCGAGGGGAACGTCCGCTCCTCGACCTCCATCCACTACCTGCACCCCGCCCGCGCCACGCGCGAGAACCTGCGGGTCGTCCTCGGGACGCGGGTGGAGCGCGTCGAGGTCGTCGACGGAGTGGCCACCGGCGTACGGGCTCGGGTCGACGGCGAGCTGGTCGACTTCACCGCGCGGCGTGAGGTGATCCTGTGCTGTGGGGCGATCGATACGCCCCGACTGCTGCAGCTGTCCGGCATCGGCCCCCGCGAGGTCCTCGAGCAGGCCGGAGTGCCGGTGGTCGTCGACCTTCCCGGTGTGGGGGAGAACCTGATGGACCACGCCGAGGGCCTGGTCGTGTGGGAGCTGAAGGAGTCGCCGCCTCAGACCTGCGCGAGCGGCTGGGACGCCGGCGCACTGGTCAGCGTCATGGAGCCCGACGACCGCCCCGACGTGCTGATGCACTTCCCGGTCGAGCCGTGGGCGGTCCATGCCGAGGCGTACGGCGCCGAGCTGCCCGAACGCATCGTCTCGATCGCTCCCAACGTCGCCCGGCCGGCCTCGCGCGGTCGGGTGTGGATCACCTCCGACGACCCGGAGACCGCGCCGTCCATCGACTACCGCTACTTCACCGACCCCGAGGGCCGTGACGAGGCGATGCTCGTCGCCGGCGTACGTCTGGCCAGGCGGATCGCCGAGGCCGAGCCCTTCGCCTCCCGACTCGTGCGTGAGGTCTTCCCGGGCCCCGAGGTGCAGACCGACGAGCAGATCAGCGCGGTCGCCCGCGCCACCCACCAGACCGTCTACCACGTGAGCGGGACCTGCGCCATCGGTGCGGACGACGATCCGTCGGCCGTGCTGGACCCCTCACTGCGGGTGCGTGGCGTCGACGGTCTGCGTGTCGTCGACGCATCGGTGTTCCCGCAGCTGGTCGCCACTAACCCTGTCGTGACCATCATGATGGTCGCCGAGCGCGCCGCGGACCTGATCCGCTCCTGAGCCACCGAGAAGGCCCCGGAACCGCGAGGTTCCGGGGCCCTTCGTGAGGTGCCGTGCCGCCGTGATCAGTGGCTGCGCAGCTCCTCGGCCAGCTCGGCGACGATGGCGAGCTGGTGGGACAGCGTCCGAGCGGACGGCTGCTGGGCGATGAACGTCTCCTCGAAGGGGTCGACCACCTCGGTACGGATCCCCGACAGCGTCTCGACGATCGCGAGGCCGCAGAACGGCACCTCGGACTCGGCGTACCCGCCCTCGTGGACGGCGACCACGTGACCGTCGCACACCTCCTCGGCGACCTCCATCACCAGTGCGGTCATCTGCCGGAAGCTGTCGGCGTAGAGCAGCTGGCGGGCGAGCGGGTCGACCATGTTGGCGTCGAGGCCGCTGGCGACGACGATCAGCTCGGGCGCGAAGTCGCGGACCGCGGGCAGCACGATGTCACGCATCGCGGCCAGGTAGGTCTCGTGGCCCGATCCCGGCGGCAGCGGCACGTTGAGGTTGTATCCGAGCCCGGCACCGCGACCGCGGTCGGTGGTCGCCCCGGTGTCGACCGGGAAGCAGTTCTCCTGGTGGATCGAGACGGTGAGGACGTCGTCACGCTCGTAGTAGACGGCCTCGGTCCCGTTGCCGTGGTGCACGTCCCAGTCGATGACCGCGACCCGACCGAGACCGCGCTCGGCCTTGGCCGCCTCGACCGCGATCGCGATGTTGGCGAGCAGGCAGAAGCCCATGCCCTCCTCGGGGAGGGCATGATGGCCCGGCGGGCGGGAGAGCGCGTACGCGTTGCGATAGCGGCCGGTCACCACGTCGGCGACCGCCCGTTTCGCCAGCCCGGCCGAGAGTGCGGCGATCTCGAAGCCGCCGTGCGAGAACAGCGCCTCGGGGCCGATCTCGCCGCCCCGGCCGGCGCTGAGCTCCTCGAACCGGTCCAGGTATTCGGCGGGGTGCACCCGCTCCATGTCTTCGCGTGTCGCCGGCTCGGCGCTGTGCACGTCGAGCTGCTCGGTCAGACCGGAGACGTCGAGCAGCGACTTGAACCGTCGCTTCGACTCCGGCGACTCGGGGTGACCGCCGGCGGTGAGCGGCTGGAGCCAGCCGCCGACAGGCAGGAACAGCACGGCCTCTCCGGTGCTGTGCCACAGGCAGCGCTCGTCGTGGTAGAACGCCGTCCCTGCGCCGGTCATCAGCTGCGGGCCTGTCGGTCGTACGCCGCATAGCTGCGCTGCGTGGCGATGTGCCCGGCGACGTGCTTGGCGTCGTGCCAGACGCCCCAGATGAAGGACGAGCCGCGGCGGGAGAGCCAGGGGAGGCCGACGAAGTAGACGCCGGGCTCGGTGGAGACGCCGCGGCGGTGGGCCGGGCGGCCGTTCTCGTCGAGCGCGTCGACCTTCAGCCAGCCGTAGTCGGTCGCGAAGCCGGTCGCCCAGATGATCGTCGTGATCCCGGCCTCGGCCAGGTCGACGGAGAGCAGCGGGGTGGTCGCGGCCGAGGGGGCCGGGCCGAGGTCGCGGGCCGAGGGCTCCTCGGGCAGGTCGATGCCGTTGCGGGCGACGTAGTCGTCGGCGGCGTCGAGGAGGGCGAGGTAGTTGGCGTCGCCGCGGGCGATGTTCTCGGCCAGGTCCTCACGGAAGGTGAGGGTGCCGGCGTCGAACCGGTCGGTCATCCCGACGAGCTGGATCCCGCTCGCCTCGAGTTCACGGAAGTCGATGGTGCGACCGCCGTGCGCTCCGCTGACGGCGATCGTGACGTGCTCGGCGCCGGCCGCCGGGGTCTCGAGGTCCCACAGGCCGAGGACACCGAGCCACCAGCAGAAGTCACGACCGCGGTAGCTGCGCGGCGGACGGTCGTGCGGGCCGACGGAGAGGTGGACCTGGCGGCCGGAACGCTGCAGCTCGTCGGCGATCTGGACGCCGGAGGAGCCGGCGCCGACGACCAGGACGTTGCCCTCGGGGAGCTGGTCGGGGTTGCGGTAGTCGCTGGAGTGCATCTGCAGCCGGACCGCACCCTCGGGCACGATCGGCGGGTAGACCGGCTTCTGGAACGGACCGGTCGCGGCGACGACGTACCGCGCGTCGATGACGCCGTCGGAGGTCTCGACCCGGAAACCCGGGCGGCCCTCGTTGCGGGTCACCGAGGTGACCTCGACGCCGGTCCGGACGGGGGCGGCGATCTTCTCGGCGTACGCCTCGAAGTAGGCCGCGACCTGGTCCTTGGTGGCGAACGCGTCTGCGTCGACGTCCTGGAACTCCAGGCCCGGGAATCGGTCGTGCCAGGCCGGGCCGTTCGCGACCAGCGAGTCCCAGCGCATCGTGCGCCAGCGCTCGGCGATCCGGTCGCGCTCCAGCACGAGATGGGGGACGCCGTTGTCGCTCAGGTGCTCGCTCATCGCGACGCCGGCCTGGCCGGCACCGACGACGAGGACCTCGATCTCTTCGTTTGCCATACCGGAAATCCTGAGCCGCGCCCTTGGTCATGTCCAACAGATGTTGTTGGCCTTATCCATCTGATCTACCGATGCAACCCGCCCAGACAGCCCTTGCATCTGTTTCATTGAAGATAGTCCTTGGAAACATCTGTTGGACACATGGCAGGAGACGATGTGGACTGGACGTCGTGGAGACCAACAAGAGCATCGTCGTCGGCGGACACACCCGGATCCGCCCGTTCAACACCAGCGTCACCTACCCCGAGCAGAACCTGGACAACGACCTGTGCCAGGCCGTGGTCGCGGGCAACACCGTCTACGTACGGGGCCAGATCGGGCAGAACCTGGACACCAGTGAGTCGGTCGGCATCGGCGACGTCGAGGCACAGACCGAGCAGGCGATGGCCAACATCAAGATGCTGCTCGAGGAGGCCGGGGCCGAGATGGAGCACCTGGTCAAGCTCACCATCTACATCGTCGACCCGCGCTACCGCGAGGTCGTCTACCGCACCATCGGTCGCTGGACCAAGGGCGTGCACCCGATCTCCACCGGTCTGGTGATCTCCGCGCTGGCCCGTCCGGAGTGGCTGGTCGAGGTCGACGCGATCGCGGTCATCCCGGAGGTGTCGAAGTGACCTTCTCCGTGCTCGCCACCGACGGCAAGGGTGCCGTCGGCATCGCCGTGACCTCCTCCAGCCCGGCGGTCGCTGCGCGCTGCATCCACCTGCGTCCCGGCGTCGGTGGCGCCTCGTCGCAGAACATCACCGACCCGCGCCTGGGCACCGAGCTCCTCGACGCGCTCGCCTCCGGTCTCGACGCCCGGGCCGCGCTCGCCGCGGTCACCCAGGGCCGAGAGCACATCGAGCACCGCCAGCTCACCGTGCTCGGCCTCGACGGAGCCGGCGCCGCCTACAGCGGGTCCGGGTCGCTCGGCGTCCATCATCACGTCGTCGCGCCGCAGGTCGTCGCCGCCGGCAACCTGCTGGCCGGCACCGAGGTCGTCGACGCCGTCGTCGCGGGCTTCGAGGCGGCGACCGGAGACCTCGAGGAGCGGCTCCTGGCCGCGCTCGAGGCCGGCCTGGCCGCCGGTGGCGAGGCCGGCCCGCTGCACTCGGCGGGCCTGTCCGTGGTGCGCGATGTCGCCTGGCGGGTCACCGACCTCCGCGTCGACTGGAGCGACCACCCGATCGAGGACCTCCGCGACCTGCTGAAGGTCTGGCTGCCGCAGCGCGACGACTACGTCACCCGCGGGCTCGACCCGACCACCGCACCGTCCTACGGCGTTCCCGGGGACGAGTGACCCCGATGGCCACCACCGCGAAGCAGGACGCCGCCGCGACGGTCAGCAGTGACGCCGAGAGGCTGATCCGGCTCTCCGAGCAGCTGCACGCCCACCCCGAGACCGCCTGGGAGGAGCACCACTCCTCGCGCTGGGTCGCGGAGTCGCTCGAGGAGGCCGGGTTCGCCGTGACCCCGGCCTATCTCGGCCTGGAGACCGCGTTCCGGGCGAGTTTCGGCAGCGGCCCGTTCCGGCTCGGCCTGTGCGCCGAGTACGACGCGCTGCCCGGCCTCGGACACGCCTGCGGCCACAACCTGATCTCCGCGATCACCGTCGGCGCAGCCCGCGCACTCGCACCGCTCGCCGACGCGGCCGGCCTGACGATCGAGGTCTACGGCACCCCCGCCGAGGAGGGCGGCGGCGGCAAGATCGAGCTGCTCGAGCGCGGCGCCTTCGCCGGTCTCGACCTGGCGATGATGGCCCACCCGGCGCCCGTCGACGTGGCCGAGGCCGAGCCGTTCGCGGTCTCCCACTCCCACGTCGAATACCAGGGCAAGGCCGCTCACGCCGCTGCGTACCCCGAGCAGGGCGTCAACGCCGCCGACGCCTTCACCATCGCTCAGGTCGCGATCGGCCTGCTCCGCCAGCAGCTTCCGCCGACCGTGCGCGTGCACGGCGTGATGACCAACGGGGGAGAGGCGCCCAACGCCATCCCCGCCCGCACCGAGGGCCGCTGGTACGTCCGCGCCGAGAGCCTCGCCCAGCTCGCCGAGACCGAGGAGAAGGTCTGGCGCTGCTTCGAGGCCGGTGCGCTCGCCACCGGCGCGACGCTCACCGTCGAGCCGGAGAGCAAGCCCTACGCCGAGTTCCGCACCTTCGCTCCCGCGCTGGCCGCGTACCGGCGCAACGCCGAGGAGATCGGCCGGGTCTTCGACCCGGGCACGCCGGCCCGCCGGATGAACCGCGCCTCCACCGACATGGGCAACGTCTCCCAGGTCGTGAACGCGATCCACCCCTACGTCGGCATCAACTCCGGGACGGCCCTCAACCACCAGCCCGAGTTCGCCGCGCACTGCGTCGGCGGGGACGCCGAGAAGGCGCTCCTCGACGCCGCGACCGCGCTGGCGTGGACCGCTCTCGACGTCGCCGAGGCCGCTCGATGACCACCGTCGACGCTCCGTCCGCCCGCACCGAGCACGATTCGCTCGGCGCGTTCGAGGTCCCGGCCGGCGCCTACTGGGGCGTGCACACCGCCCGGGCGCTGCAGAACTTCCCGATCAGCGGCACCACGGTCGGGAGCCACCGCTCGCTGGTCGCCGCCCTCGGCGCGGTCAAGCTCGCCGCGGCTCGCGCCAACCACGAGGTGGGCCTGCTCGACGAGCGTCGCCACGCCGCCATCTCGGCTGCCGCGGAGGACGTACGCAACGGTGTCCTCGACGACCAGTTCGTCGTCGACGTCATCCAGGGCGGCGCCGGCACCTCGACCAACATGAATGCCAACGAGGTCGTCGCCAACCGCGCGCTCGAGATCCTCGGGCTGCCGTTCGGCAGCTACGACGAGATCCACCCGCTGGACCACGTCAACCGCTGCCAGTCCACCAACGACGTCTACCCGACCGCCGTCCGGCTCGCGCTCGTCGGCGCGATCGACCGCCTGGCCGAGTCGACCGAGGCGCTGGCCGACTCGTTCGCCCGCAAGGCGAGCGAGTTCCGAGGCGTCCCCAAGATCGGACGTACGCAGCTCCAGGACGCCGTCCCGATGACGGTCGGTCAGGAGCTCGGCGCCTTCGCCACCACGCTGCGCGAGGAGCTGGCCCGGCTGGCCGACTCGCGGATGCTGCTGTGCGAGATCAACCTCGGCGCCACCGCGATCGGCACCGGGATCACCGCGCACCCCGACTACCGGCGGCTCGCCGTCCAGCACCTCGCCGAGATCACCGGTCTGCCGGTGGTCGGTGCCGGTGACCTGGTGGAGGCGACCAGCGACACCGGTGCGTTCGTGCAGGTCTCCAGCGTGCTGAAGCGGATCGTGGTCAAGGTCTCGAAGATCTGCAACGACCTCCGCCTGCTCAGTTCCGGCCCGCAGGCCGGGCTGGGCGAGCTCCGGCTGCCCGCCCGTCAGGCCGGGTCGAGCATCATGCCCGGCAAGGTCAACCCGGTCATCCCGGAGATGGTCAACCAGGTCGCCTTCTGGGTGATCGGCAACGACCTCACCGTCACGATGGCGGCCGAGGGTGGCCAGCTCCAGCTCAACGCGTTCGAGCCGGTGATGGCGCACGGCCTGCTCCAGGGCTTCACCTGGACCGCGTCCGCCTTCGACTCGCTGCGCGAGATGTGCGTGGACGGGATCACCGTCGACGCCGCCGAGCTCGCCGCCGCGGCCGCCACCAACGCCGGCCTCGCGACCGCGCTGACGCCGCTGCTGGGCTACGTCAAGTCCGCCGAGATCGCCAAGGCAGCGCTCAGCGGTGAAGGAGCGGTGCGGGACCTGGCGCTGGCGACCGGTGCCATCGACCAGGTGGTGCTGGACGCGCTGCTCCGGCCCGAGACGCTCGCGAACCTCGACGTACCGGGCGCCAACGGGTCGACACGGGAGTAAACGATCACGCGCCCCACCGGTTCGGGCAAGATGGCTCGCATGGCCGAGCCGTCTTTCACGCTGACCCAGCTGCGCTACTTCGCCGCGGCCGCGGAGCTGGGCTCCATGACCGCCGCGTCGCGGCAGCTGGTGGTCTCGCAGTCGGCTGTCTCGACGGCCGTGGCGCAGCTGGAGAAGGAGCTGGGTGTCCAGCTGCTGCTGCGCCACCATGCCCGCGGCCTGACCCTGACGGCCGCCGGTGAGGAGTTCTACCGCGAGCTGCGCAGCTATCTCGTGCACACCAGTGAGCTGGTCGAGGTCGCGCGCTCCGCAGGTCAGGCGCTCGTCGGCGATCTCACCATCGGTTGCTTCGCGACGCTGGGTCCGTTCGAGCTGCCGCGGCTGCTGGCCGCGTGCGAGGCTGACCATCCCGGCATCCACGTCTCCGTCGTCGAGGACGAGCACGCGGCGCTCAAGCACGCGCTGCGCTCGGGGCGATGCGAGCTGGCGCTCATGTACGGCTACGACCTCGACGACGACATCGACCACGTCCGGGTCGGGCTCGCGGCGCCCTACGTCCTCGTCGGCAAGGGCCACCGGCTGGCGCGCCGCAAGAAGGTCGCCCTCGCCGAGCTCGAGGAGGAGCCGATGGTGCTGCTGGACCTGCCGCACAGCGGCCAGTACTTCGAGAGCCTCATCGAGTCGGCCGGCTTCCGCCCCGAGATCCGCCACCGCAGCGCCGGCTTCGAGACGGTCCGGGCGATGGTCGCGAACGGTCAGGGGTGGTCGGTCCTCAACCAGCGCCCGGCCAGCGACACGACCTACGACGGTGCTCAGGTCGTGACCCTCGAGATCACCGACCCGATCGAGCCGCTCGAGGTCGTGCTGGCCTCGATGAAGGGCGTACGCCTCACCGCCCGCGCGCAGGCCTTCGTCCGCTCCTCGGGCCGGGCAGCACGACGGCGGGAAGGCCGCTGACGCGACCTCCCCGCCGTGGGTGCTCTGTGCCTCAGGCGTGCGAGGCGAGGGCCAGCTCGCTCGGGGCGAGCTTGCGGCCGCGAGCCAGCAGGTAGTAGATCGGCGCGGTCGCGACCAGGCCGATGATCCAGCTCAGGTCGGCGCCGTCGAGCTTGTCCGCGACCGGCCCGGTGTAGAGCGGCGTCGCCATGAACGGGATCTGGACGAGGATGCCGATCACGTAGGCGAGGATCGCCTGACCGTTGAAGCGGCCGTAGATGCCGCCGTCGGCCGCGAAGATCGAGTCGAGGTCGTAGTTGCCGCGGTGGATCAGGTAGAAGTCGATCAGGTTGATCGCGGTCCACGGGACCAGCACCACGAGCAGCGCGAGCACGATGTCGACGAAGTACGAGATGAAGTTGCTCGAGACACCGATGGCGAAGTACGTCGAGGCGGCCATGACGACCAGCGACAGCACCACGCGGCTACGGGCGGTCGGGATCCAGCTGGCGACGAACGTCTGCACGCAGGTGATGATCGAGAGCACGGTGCCGTAGAGGTTGAGCGCGTTGTGGCTGATCACCGAGAGCAGGAAGAGGACGAGCAGCGGGGTGCCGAACGCCCCGGTGGTGTCGCGGACCCCGGTCATGACCTCCACGCCCGGCGTCATCGCCAGCGCGACGATGGCACCGAAGGTGAACGGCAGGATCGAGCCGAGCGTGCAGCCGAGGTAGGTGGCGGTGAAGGTCGCCTTCACCCCGACGCTGGCCGGCAGGTAGCGGGAGTAGTCCGAGACGTACGGAGCGAAGGCGATCTGCCACAGCGCACCCAGCGAGACGGTCGCCAGGAAGCCGGCAGTGCTGTACTCGCCCTGCGTCCAGAAGCCCGCAGGCAGGCCGGAGACGAAGATCGCGACGGTGCCGAGCACGATCGCGATGCCGAGGACCCAGGTCGCGACCTTGTTGAGCGAGTGGATCACCTTGTAGCCGATCACCGCGATCAGGCCGGAGCCGAGCGCCCCGATGACGATCCCCGCCTCGACCGGGATCGGCTCCGCGATGCCGTGCAGCGACTGGCCGGCGAGGACGATGTTGGAGGCGAAGAACGCCAGGTACATCACGGCCGCGATCACGACGACGATCAGCGCCCCGTACGACCCGAACTGGCCGCGGCTCTGGATCATCTGCGGGATGCCCATCTGCGGCCCCTGCGCCGAGTGCAGCGCCATGAAGATGCCGCCCACGAGGTGGCCGACGATGATCGCGACGACGCACCAGAACAGGTCGAGGCCGAAGACGGTGACGCCAGCGGCGCCCGTCACGACGGGCAGGGGAGCGATGTTCGTCCCGAACCACAGGGTGAACAGGTCACGCACCTTGCCATGGCGGTCCTCGGGTGGGACGTAGCCGATGGTGTGCTTCTCGACGACTGGCTGGTCTGGCATGTTTCGTTCTCCATAGGTGTGAGGCGCCCCACCATGGTCGTGACCGTGGTGTTCCTCTGGCAAACGAATCCTTTTGGCCTAATGCATCGGTATCGGTGATGACTCCTTCGGCACGCGTCGCCTGGATAGATTGTCGGGGTGAGGATCACGGTCGTACGTGGGGACATCACCGAGCAGCAGGTCGACGCCGTCGTGAACGCGGCCAACTCCTCGCTGCTGGGCGGGGGAGGGGTGGACGGGGCGATCCACCGCCGCGGCGGCCCGGCGATCCTCGAGGAGTGCCGGCAGCTTCGGGCCGGACACCTCGGCGGCGGTCTGCCGGTCGGACAGGCGGTCGCGACGACCGCCGGCAACCTCCCGTCACGGTGGGTGATCCACACGGTCGGGCCGGTCTACTCGGACGGCCAGGACAACGCCGGCCTGCTGGCCTCATGCTTTCGTGAGTCGCTTCGGGTGGCCGACGAGCTCGGGGCTCGTACGGTGGCGTTCCCGGCGGTCTCGACCGGCGTCTACCGCTACCCGCTCGACGAGGCAGCGTACGTCTCGTTGGGGACGCTCGCTCGGGCATCGACCGACGTCGACGAAGTGCGGCTGGTGCTCTTCGACCAGAAGGCGTACGACGCCTTCGACCGTGCGCGTGAGGCCCTCGACCCGTCCGACGAGCAGGTCGGATGAAGTGGATGCTCGGCAACCCTCTCGTCCGTGACCCGGTATGAGTCCGGGCGCTGAGGGCGCAGGGTTTCTTCGGGGTGGGGGTGGGCCGCCGACCCTCCTTTTACGGTCTTCTCGACGAACCCCGGAGTCAAGGACGGCCTGCGGCCGCCGGCTTCGCCGGTCGCCTTCGGCGATCCTT
>NZ_JBBBNW010000006.1:0-10662 GCF_037137035.1 Nocardioides sp. CCNWLW239
CCCCCCCGGGGGGGCCCCCCCGGCGCCGGGGGGGGGCGAGGGCCGCGGTGGCCCCCCCGGCGCCCGCGGGGAGCGACGTCTCGGCGTGGGGGTCAGCCGACGAAGACGGCGGTCGCCTTCGCGGTCTCGGGCCCGGCCGGCTCGTAGAGCGCCAGGAACTCGCCGTCAGGGGCGAAGACCGCGGTGAGCCCGTCGAGCGCCAGCCCGAGCTTGCGTCCGAAGCGGACGTCCTGGGCCTGCTCCGCGGAGAGGTCATACGGGGTGAACGCAGCGCGCGCGGCGTCGGCCAGCGGCAGCGTCGCGAACTCGTCGGCGAGCTCGTCGAGCGTCTTGGCGACGTCGAGGCCGTAGGGGCCGACCGCGGTGCGGCGCAGCATCGTCAGGTGGCCACCGACCCCGAGCGCCTCACCGACATCGCGAGCGATCGCCCGGATGTAGGTGCCGCTGGAGCAGCGTACGGAGATGTCGACATCGACCAGGTCGCCCTCGCTCCGGATCTCGCCGACGGTGAGCTCGTGCACCGTCACCGGCCGGGCCTTGAGCTCGACCTGCTCCCCGTCGCGTACGCGCTGGTAGGCGCGCTTGCCGTCGACCTTGATCGCCGACACCGCGGTCGGCACCTGGAGGATGTCGCCGACCTGGGCATCGAAGGCGCTGCGCACGTCCTCGGCGGCCAGCCCGCCCGCGGCCACCGCCGCGACGAGCTCACCCTCGGCGTCGTCGGTCGTGGTGCTCTGGCCGAGCCGCACGGTCGCGTCGTAGGACTTCTCGGTCAGCATCAGGTGGCCGAGGAGCCGGGTGGCGCGCTCGATCCCCAGGACGAGTACGCCGGTGGCCATCGGGTCCAGGGTGCCGGCATGCCCGACCTTGCGGGTGCCAGCCAGTCGCCGCACGCGCGCGACGACGTCGTGGGAGGTCACGCCGGCGGGCTTGTCGACGATGACCAGCCCGGAGACTGCGGAGGTCACTCCTCCTCGTCCTCGTCCTCATCCCACTCGGCCTCACGAGGCTTCTTGTAGGGGTCGGCCTCCCCGGCGTAGGTCTCCCCACGGGCCGCAGCGACCGCGTCGTCCTGCGCCTTGGCGCGAGCAAGGACGTCGTCGAGGTGGCGAGCCGTCTCCGGCAGCGCGTCGTGGATGAACTCCAGCGTCGGCGCGGTGCGGGTGCCGAGCTGCTTGGCGACCTCGGAGCGGATCAGCCCCTTGGCCGACTCCAGCGCCGCGGCCGTGCCGGCCAGCTCGGCCTCCGAGTCCGCGCCCAGCACGGTGTAGAAGATCGTCGCGTGCTGGCTGTCGCCCGTCACGCGCACATCGGTGATGGTGACGAAGCCGATCCGCGGATCCTTGATGCGCCGCTCCAGCATCTGGGCGACGACGACCTTGATCCGGTCCGCGATCCGACGTACGCGTGGGCTACTCATGTTCACACTCTCTCAAATGATCGAAGCAAATCGAGACGTTGGCCGGGCCGCGACTGCGACCCGGCCAACGTCAGAGGCTGGTTCAGCTGTGCTGACCGCTTCAGCCTCGGGGAATCTCCACCATCTCGAAGGCTTCGACGATGTCGCCTTCCTTGATGTCCTGGAAGTTCTTCAGGACCAGACCGCACTCGAAGCCCTCGCGGACCTCGGAGGCGTCGTCCTTCTCACGGCGCAGCGAGGCAAGGTCGAGGTTGTCGGCCGCCACGGAGCCGTCGCGCAGGACGCGAACCTTGGCGTTGCGGCGGATGACACCGTCGGTGACCATACAACCCGCGATGTTGCCGGCCTTCGACGAGCGGAAGATCGCACGGATCTCCGCGTGGCCGAGGACCTTCTCCTCGTATTCCGGCTTGAGCATGCCCTTGAGGGCCGCCTCGATCTCCTCGATCGCCTGGTAGATGACCGAGTAGTAGCGGATCTCGACACCCTCGCGGTCGGCCAGCTCCGTCGCCTTGCCCTGCGGGCGGACGTTGAAGCCGATGATGATCGCGTCGGAGGCAGCCGCCAGGTCGACGTTGGTCTCGGTGATCGCACCGACACCGCGGTCGATGACCCGGATGCCGACCTCGTCGCCGACGTCGATCTTGGCCAGTGCGTCCTCGAGCGCCTCGACCGAACCGGACACGTCGCCCTTGAGGATGAGGTTGAGCTCCTGGCTCTCGCCCTTCTCCATGGAGGCCATGAAGTCCTCCAGCGTGCGACGTACGCGGCGCTTGGCCTGCTGCGCGGCACGCTCGCGTGCCTCGCGCTTCTCGGCGATCTGGCGAGCCATCCGGTCGTCCTCGACGACCAGGAAGCTCTGACCGGCACCCGGCACCGCCGAGAGACCCAGGACCATCGCCGGACGCGACGGGGTCGCCTCGGTGATCTCGTGACCGTATTCGTCGATCATCGCGCGGACGCGGCCGTGGGCCGGGCCGGCGACGATGGACTCACCCACGCGCAGCGTGCCGCGCTGGACCAGGATGGTCGCGACCGGGCCGCGGCCACGGTCGAGGTGAGCCTCGATGACGATGCCCTGCGCGTCCTGGCTGGCGTTGGCCTGCAGGTCGAGCGAGGCGTCGGCGGTCAGCACGACCGCCTCGAGGAGGCCGTCGATGTTGATCCGCGACTTCGCCGAGATCTCGACGAACATCGTGTCGCCGCCGTATTCCTCGGGGATGAGGCCGTACTCGGTCAGCTGGCCACGGACCTTGGTCGGGTCCGCCTCCGGCTTGTCGATCTTGTTGATCGCGACCACGATCGGGACACCGGCCGCCTTGGCGTGGTTGAGCGCCTCGATGGTCTGCGGCATCACACCGTCATCGGCCGCGACCACGAGGATCGCGAGGTCCGAGGACTGCGAACCACGAGCACGCATGGCGGTGAACGCCTCGTGACCCGGGGTGTCGATGAAGGTGATCTTGCGCTCGGTGCCGTCGACCTCGGTCGAGACCTGGTAGGCACCGATGTGCTGGGTGATGCCACCGGCCTCGCCCTCGATGACGTTGGCGTCACGGATGGCGTCGAGCAGCTTGGTCTTACCGTGGTCGACGTGACCCATGACGGTGACGACCGGCGGTCGGACCGTCCAGTCGGACTCGTCGCCCTCGTCGCCGAGCTCGATGTCGAAGGACTCCAGCAGCTCGCGGTCCTCGTCCTCGGGGGAGACGACCTGGACGACGTAGTTGAGCTCCTCACCGAGCAGCTCGAGGGTCTCGTCGTTGACGGACTCGGTCGCGGTGACCATCTCACCGAGGCCGAACAGCATCTGCACCAGCTGAGCCGGGTCGACGCCGATCTTCTCGGCGAAGTCGGTCAGCGAGGCACCACGGGCGAGACGCACGGTCTCGCCGTTGCCCTTGCGTACGCGGATGCCACCGATCGTCGGGGCCTCCATGGCCTCGAACTCCTGGCGACGCGCCCGCTTCGACTTCCGGCCACGGCGCGAGGGACCACCCGGGCGACCGAAGGCACCCTGGGTCGTTCCACGACCACCGGGGCGACCGGCACCGGGACGACCGCCACCGGGACCGCCGCCGAAGCCGCCGCCACCAGGACGACCGGCACCGCCGCCGCCACCGGGACGCCCACCGGCGCCCGGACGACCGCCGCCACCGGGACGACCCGGGGCACCGGCACGACCGCCGGGACCGCCACCAGGACGGGCTCCGAACGCGGCCGGGGACTTCGGCATCATCGCCGGGTTGGGACGCGGCATGCCGGGACGGCCACCGGTCTGGCCACCCTCACGGGCAGCGGCAGGACGCGGCGGACGCTGGTCGCCACCGGCCGGGGCACCGCCCTGGCCACCCTGACCTCCACCCTGGCCGCCGGGACGCGGACGCCCCATGCCCTGGTTGGAGGAGAACGGGTTGTTGCCCGGGCGCGGAGCACCGGGCTTGCCGACCGGACGCGGTCCCGGACGACCGGCACCACCCGCGCCACCGCGAGCAGCGGGGGTCTGCGGACGAGCACCGGGCTTCGGGGCGCCGGGCTTGGGCGCACCGGGCTTCGGGGCGGCCGGACGACGGTCAGCAGACGCGTCCTGGCTGGGCTTGGGCGCGGCCGGAGCCGACGCCGCAGGGGCTGCCGGCGCAGCCTCGGCCTTCTTGGCCGGAGGCTTCGGGCCGGGCTTGGGCGCAGCAGGCTTGCTCGCCGCGGGCTCCTCGGCAGGCTTCTCGGGCGCCTTGTCCGCAGCCTTCTTGGGGGCCGCGGGCTTGGGGGCTGCCGGCTTGGGGCCGGGCTTGGGGGCGGTCTTCTCGTCCGTGGACGCGGAACCACCCTTGCCGCCGGCCTTCAGGCCGGGGCCGATCTCCTTGCGGAAACGCATCTCCGCAGGCAGCTCGACGGTCGAGCTCGCCGACTTGACGAACTCACCCATCTCCTTGAACTTCTCGAGAACGAACTTGCTCTCGACTCCGAACTCTTTGGCGAGTTCGTGGACTCGGGTCTTAGCCACGCTTCTCCTTCTGGCCACAGACCCAAATCCGGGTAAACCTGTGACCACTAGTGGATGTAGAACACGCTCATCGCGAAGTACTCATCGAGTGCTCATGAGCTTTTGCTCCAATTCCTGGTCAGATGACCGTCGGCGACGGTCGTGGATGTCTGGCGCGTGTCGAGGTAGTCCCCCACCGGTGCGCTGGAAAGCCCGCCCACAGCCCCTTTCCTTTGCGGGAACAGGGCCCGGGTGAACGCCTTCCGGCGCACCGCGAGTTCATAACACTCACGCGTGGGGTGCACATGCGCCCCCCGCCCGGGTGCGGTGGCTGTCGGATCGGGCACCACGGCCGGTTGGCCGTCAGGGTCCGAGCCGGCGGTCACCCGCAACAACTCGCGCTTGGCGGCTCGCTTCCGGCAACCCACACACGTACGGACGGGTCCGTCCTGCGCAGGTTCTTCGAAGCGTGCCACCGATCCTTAACACTACCGCTTCCGGGGTTCGGTAGACGAAACCGGGGCTCAGGTCGTTCTTATTCCGTGACCGTTCCGCGCAGAACGGCGGCGATCTCCGGCCAGGCCAGCATCCCGAGCTCACGGTCGGCCGCCTCCGAGCCGCCCCACGCGAGCCTTCTACTCGGCGGGAGAACCGGCTCCCCGGGCAGCACGACCCGATGACCGGCCTCCGGGTGGGTGACCACGATCGTCTCCAGGTCATGAGCCGTACGCCGCCGCCGGACCGTCTCGGCGAAGAGGACCGAGGGCCACAGCGCGTCGTCTCCCCCGGCGACCAGGACGACTTCACCGCGGATGCGCTCGACCGGGATGGTCGCGGCGGGCACCCGGTCGGCGTACTTCTCCAGGGCCGAGAGGTAGGCCTCGCAGAACGACGGGAGCTCCCCGCCTGCCTCCTTCACGGCCTCCTCGGCGGATTCGTCGTCGAAAGGCACGAACGGCACCTGCTGGCCACGCAACGTCCACGACGACCGCTGCGGCCGCTCCTCGCTGAGCCCGGCCCAGGAGACGTACGTCGGGGAGATCCCGACCACCGCGTCGATCTCCGGGTGCAGGGTGCCGAGCAGCAGCGCCGCCTGGGCGCCCCACGACGTCCCGAGCACGACCAGTCGCTCGTAGCGGGCGTGCAGGTCGGCGAGGACGTCGTCGAACGTCTCCAGCGGCATCAGCCGCGCCTCGTCCGGCTGCCTCGGACCACCGAAGTAGCGGATCGAGGCGGCGGCGACGCCGTGGGAGGCGAGCATGCGGCACCGGTCGGTCTCGATCCTCCCCGAGGACCCGGAGAGGACGAGCACACCGGCGGTCGCGCCCTCAGGCTCCAGCAGGACACCCTCGGGGCTGGTCAGGGCGGTCTCGCGCACGATCAGGCGACCGGGGTCTCCTCGTCGGAGCGGATGTCGATGCGCCAGCCGGTCAGGCGGGCGGCGAGGCGGGCGTTCTGGCCCTCCTTGCCGATGGCCAGCGAGAGCTGATAGTCGGGCACGACGACACGAGCCGACTTGGTCGCCTCGTCGATGATCTGGACCGAGGAGACCCGGGCCGGCGAGAGCGCGGAGGCGACGAGCACCTTCGGATCCTCGGACCAGTCGACGATGTCGATCTTCTCACCCTGCAGCTCCGACATCACCTGACGGACCCGCTGGCCCATCGGGCCGATGCAGGCACCCTTGGCGTTGACGCCGGCCACGGTCGACTTGACCGCGATCTTGGTGCGGTGGCCGGCTTCGCGGGCGATCGCGGAGATCTCGACGGTGCCGTCGGCGATCTCGGGGACCTCGAAGGAGAAGAGCTTCTTGACCAGGTTGGGGTGGGAGCGCGAGAGCGTGATCTGCGGGCCGCGCATGCCCTTGCGCACGCTCACGACCAGCGCCTTGATCCGGGTGCCGTGGCTGTAGTCCTCGCCCGGCACGCGCTCGGAGAGCGGGATGACACCCTCGAGCCGGCCCAGGTCGACGAGCACGTCGTCAGGGTTGCGGCCCTGCTGGATGACGCCGGAGAGGATGTCGCCCTCCTTGCCGGAGAACTCGCCGAACTTCACGTCGTCCTCGGCGTCGCGCAGCCGCTGCAGCACGATCTGCTTGGCAGTGGTCGCGGCGATGCGGCCGAAACCCTCGGGCGTGTCGTCGTACTCCCCGACGACATTGCCCTCGTCGTCGACCTCGGAGGCGAGCACGCGCACGTGGCCGGTCTTGCGGTCCAGGTCGACCCGCGCCTTCGTCTGGGCACCCTCGGTCTTGTGGTAGGCCGTCAACAGCCCCTGTTCGATCGCCTCGACGAGCACATCGAGCGAGATCTCCCGCTCCCGCTCCAGCATCCGCAGGATGCTCATATCGATGTCCATGGCCTACTACTCCCCCTCGTCGATCCGCTTGAACTCGATCTGCACAAGCGCCTTCTTCACGTCTGCGTACGCCACCTCGCGGCGCTTGCCGCTCACCTCGAGACTCGCGCGTTCCTCGTCGGACTCCTTGACGCGTCCGGTGAACGTGGACCCATCGGCTGCGGTGACCTTGACCAGGCGACCCTTGTTGCGGCGCCAGTGGCGCGGCAGGGTCAGCGGCCGGTCGACCCCGGGAGAGGTCACCTCGAGCGTGTAGGGCTGCTCGCCCATGACGTCGGACTCGTCGAGGACCCGGTTGACCTCACGGGTCGCATCGGTGACCTCTTCATGGGTGATCCCACCGTCCTTGTCGACGGCGATCCGCAGGATCCGGCGTTTGCCGGCAGGTGTGATCTCGACGGCCTCGATATCGAGGCCCAGGGCCAGAAGCGGGTCGGCGAGGGCCTCCTCGATGGCACTCGCGATCGCGTCCTTCCGCTCAGCACTCAACGCGATCTCCCCCTGCATCCTGTTGTCTGGTCCTGTTGTGGTGCGCCTCCGAGCACGCGGCGCCTCTGGTGACACCATACCTGTACGCCTCGGGTGTCTCGAACGCCGCGCGGCTGTGTTGGAAAGCCGCCGACGCGACTCCCACCGGGTGTCGTTAGGGTTCCTCACGTGACCAGCGCACGTGCCCTTCGGATGCTCTCGCGGCGCACCACTGTGGGTGTCGCCGTGGTTGCCCCGTTGGCCGCCTCGGCGTGTTCGGCCTCGGAGATGCTGGATCCTGTCAAAGCACCCCCACCGAGCACTCCCCCGGCCCCCGCCAACCCCGACCAGAGTGTGATCGATGCCACGGTCGCCGAGATGCTCGGTGCCGACAAGGGCGCCCCGCCGGAGTTCGCCCGGCTCCATCGCATACACATCGAGGCACTCGCTCCGACCGAGGGCGTGACCGCTGCCCCGGCGGAAGGAACCTGGCAGGAGCGTGAGCTCGCCCTGGTCACGACGCTCACCGCCGCTGCCGGGCGCGCCGTCGACCCGCAGCTGATCACGCTCCTCGCCTCGGCAGCAGCCGGCCAGCAGCAGCTCCTGCACGGACGGGGGCTGGCATGACGACCGCCGATTCCACCTCGACGTCCACCTCGACGTCCACGTCGACGTCCACCTCGACAGAGGCCGTCCAGGCAGCGCTCGCGGTCGAGCACTCCGCGATCTACGTCCTCGGCGCCCTGGGCGGGCGCACCTCCTCCTCGTCGGCGCCGGCACTGGCGCAAGCGCTCGCGACCGCCTACGACGACCATGTGAACGCCCGCGAGGCCCTGGCCGCGCAGGTGGTGGCTGCCGGGATCGAGCCGGTCGCACCCTCCGCTGTCTACGACCTGCCCGGTCGGCTCGGTTCCACGGCCGGTATCAACGCGGCAGCACTGCGGCTCGAGCGGGACATCACCGCGACCTATCTCTCGCTGGTCCCGAAGGCGACCGGCACCGACCGCGTGCTGCTGATCCAGCTCCTCTGTCGCGCAGCCGCGCGACAGCTCGACCTGGGCGCCAAGCCGACAGCGTTCCCCGGGACCTGAGCCGGACCGAAAACCAAGATGGCCCGCGAACCGTCCGGCGCGGGAGACTCCCGAGATGTCTCCCGAGACCGGGCGGCTCGCGGGCCAGGTTGTGGCCTGGACACGAGGCCTGAGAAGTTCGCCTGGGGGCTGAACCTCTCTTGCAGAAGTATGCAATCCCCGCTCAGAATGGCCCAGACCCGCAAATACGCATTGCAAGAACTTGCAACTTTTCCCGGCGTCATTCCCAGGAGCGAATGATCTGGTGTATGTCGCCCAGTCGTTGCGCGACGGCGTCCGGGGAGCCCTCGCTGTGGCCGAGCTGGCTGATCGGGATGTTGCTGTGCGGGATGTGGATCGCCCGCATGCCAGCCTTCTGAGCACCGTACACATCATCGAAGAGCCTGTCGCCCACGTAGACGCATCGAGACGGATCCGAGACCTTCACCGCGTCCATCGCCGCCCCGAACGCTTCCTCGGCGGGCTTCGTCCACGGCACCTCGGAGGTGTAGACGTCACCGTCGATCAGGTCCACCACCCCGTCGCGCTCGAAGAACCCTCGGTGCCACCCGCGCGGCCAGATCGTGTTGGACAGCACGCCGACACGTACGCCGTCGGCGCGGAGCGCCTCCCACAACGGCCGCACCTCGGGATCGGTCAGGGTGTGCGGCTCCCAGAACTCGTAGTAGGCGGCGAGCAGGTCGGGGTCGTGCTCGAGACCCGCCTCGGTGAAGAGGTCGCCGATCGTCGAGCTCTGCTGAAGGTCACGGCTCCTCGCCCAGATCGTGTCGCCGGCCTGATGGAGCCTGGTCGCGTTGACCGGGTGGTCGTCGTCGCAGGCGCCCTTCACCGCTTGCGCCAGCGCCAGCGACTCCGCATGGAAGTCGATGTCGTGCCACTTCGTCAGCGTGCCGCCCCAGTCGAAGATCACCGCGTCGATCGCCATGGCCCGACCCTAGCGGCGCTCAGCGGTACGGTCGCGCCGATTCTGCGGCCTCGGTGAGCTGCTCGCGGAAGTCGGGGTGGGCGCAGCTGTCGATGATCCGGCGCGCCCGAGCGGCCGGCGAGAGGCCGCGCAGGTCCGCGACCCCCTGCTCGGTGACGACGACCTGCACCTCGTGGGCCGTGTGGTCGACCCGGCTGACGGACGGCACGACCCGCGAGACCGTGCCCTGCTCGGTCGTCGAGGGCGCGACGAAGAAGTTGAGATGGGCGTTGCCCGCGAAGTCGCTGGACCCGTCGACGGCGTTCACGTTGCCGTGGATGTCGACCTCGGTCATCGAGTCGATCGCGATGAGCCCGAGGCGGCAGATGACCTCGGGATGGTTGGAGATCTCCTGCGGTCGCAGCAGGACCCGGCCCTTGTAGTGGTGGACGTCGCCGTCGAACCGTCGGGAGCCCGCCTCGGAGAGAGCCAAGGAGGTCGCCGAGACCCCGATGAGCTTCCCCGAGTCCAGCAGGTCGAGGAGACCGTCGTGGATGGTGTCGGTGTAGGCCGTCAGGTGCTCGAACTCTGCCTTCTGGAGGCCGGCGAGGACCGCGTCGGGGACGGGCCCGGCACCGGCGTGGAGCGGGAGCAGGCTGCGATGCAGCCGGTCGTGGCGTACCTCGTGGCGAAGGAAGTCCACGACGAGGTCGGCCATCGTCCGGCTCAACTCGTCGATCGGGCTCGACGGTGTCCCCTCGTCGGGGCGATCGGTCTCGACGACGGCGACGACCTTGGCCGGATCGACGAGCATGAACGGGTCGCCGATCCTCTGCATCGGCGTCGTCAGCTGGATCGGCGCCCGCAGCAGCGGCAGCCGGGGCCCGTGATGGATGTCGTGAAACCCCTCGTAACCACGCGGGTGCCGGCTGTTGACCTCGAGGATCACCGTGTCGGCGAGGTCGAGCCAGGTCTGACTGTTGCCGACGCTGCTCCCCGGGACCAGCAGCCCGTCGGGCAGGACCGCCGCCACCTCGACCACCGCGACGTCGAGGGCGCCGTAGAACCCGGAGAGGGCGTGCTGGGCGACCCGTGAGTGTCGTACGTCGATCCCCGCGGGCCACTCCTGGACCTCGCCCAACGCCTCCGGCACCGCCTTCGGGCGGCCGGCGCCGGCGAACCCTGAGAACGCCAAGGTCTCCCTCGGGCCGATCTGCGCGGCCGCCTCCGCGCCGCTCATCACGCGCGCGACGAGCGCGGCGTCAAGAATCCTGTCCCCCGTCATGGGACCGATCCTGCCTCAACGCACCCTTCGAATCGGTGGAATCGACGGTCGAGGATGCAGTCGGGGGGGGCGGAAAAACAGGTTTTTGGGCCCCCCCCCCCCCCCCCGCGGGGGGGGGGGGCGCGGGCGCCCCCCGGGCGGGGGGGGGGGGGGGGC
>NZ_JBBBNW010000006.1:10672-232258 GCF_037137035.1 Nocardioides sp. CCNWLW239
ACCCCCCCCCGTCCCCGGGGGGGCACCCGCGGGGGTGGTGGGCGGGGGGGGCGCCCAAACCTGGTTTGCCGCCCCCCCCGACCCGCAGCTCGGCGGGTGGGTCAGCCGCGGACGACCTCGGTCAGGTGGGCGACGGCGTCGGTCAGGGCGACCTCGGTCTTCTCGCCGCTCGTGCGGTCCTTGACCTCGATCTTGCCCTCGACCAGGCCCTTGCCGACGGTGACGATGGTCGGGACGCCGATGAGCTCGGCGTCCTTGAACTTCACGCCGGGCGAGACCTTGGGACGGTCGTCGTAGAGCACGTCGATGCCGGCAGCCTCGAGCTCTTCGGCGAGCTTCGCAGCCGCCTCGAAGACGGCGGCGTCCTTGCCGGTGGCGACGAGGTGGATGTCGTACGGAGCGACGTTGCGCGGCCAGGCGAGACCGATGTCGTCGAGGGTGCCCTCGGCGATGGCGGCCACGGCGCGGGTGACGCCGATGCCGTAGGAGCCCATGGTGACGGTGACGAGCTTGCCGTTCTCGTCGAGCACCTGCAGGCCGAGCGCGTCGGCGTACTTGCGACCGAGCTGGAAGACGTGACCCATCTCGATGCCACGGGCCAGCGTCAGCGGGCCGGAGCCGTCGGGAGCCGGGTCGCCCTCACGGACCTCGGCAGCCTCGATGGTGCCGTCGGGGGTGAAGTCGCGGCCGGCGACCAGGTCGATGACGTGCTTGCCGTCGACGTTGGCGCCGGTGACCCAGCGGGTGCCGGTGACCACGCGCGGGTCGACCAGGTAACGGATGCCCGAGGCGGACTCCTCCCCGAGCACCTCGGGGCCGATGTAGCCCTTGACCAGCTCGGGGTGCTTCTTGAGCTCCACGTCGTCCATGGGCTCGACCTCGATCGGCTCCAGCTGGCCCTCGAGGCGCTTGATGTCGACGTCGCGGTCGCCAGGCAGGCCGACCGCGAGCGGCTCGACGGTGCCGTCGGGGTGGCGCAGCGTCAGCAGCACGTTCTTCAGCGTGTCGCCGGCCTCCCAGGGGCGGTCGTCCCGCGGGAACGCCATGTTGAGGTGGTCGACGAGCGTCTGGATCGTCGGGGTCTCGGGGGTGTCTTCCGCGTGAGCAGCGGGGACCCCCTCGTAGGAGATCGGCTCGGGGGCCAGCGTCGTGACCGCCTCGACGTTGGCGGCGTAGCCGCCGGGCGAGCGTACGAAGGTGTCCTCGCCGGCCTCGGAGACGGCCAGGAACTCCTCGGAGGCCGAACCACCCATCGCACCGGAGGTCGCCTTGACGATGACGTACTCGAACCCGAGGCGGTCGAAGACCCGGACGTAGGCCTCGCGGTGGGCCTGGTAGGCGGCCTCGAGACCCTCATCGGTGTAGTCGAAGGAGTAGGAGTCCTTCATGATGAACTCGCGGCCGCGCAGCAGGCCCGCGCGGGGACGAGCCTCGTCGCGGTATTTCGTCTGGATCTGGTAGATCGACAGCGGCAGGTCCTTGTAGGAGCCGTAGAGATCCTTGACCAGGAGCGTGAACATCTCCTCGTGCGTGGGCCCGAGCAGGTAGTCGGCCTCCTTGCGGTCCTTGAGCCGGAAGATGCCGTCCCCGTATTCCGTCCAGCGGCCGGTCGCCTCGTAGGGCTCGCGCGGCAGCAGCGCCGGGAAGTGCACCTCCTGGGAGCCGATCGCGGCCATCTCCTCGCGGATGATCCCCTCCACCTTGCCGAGCACGCGCAGGCCCAACGGCAGCCAGGAGTAGATCCCCGGAGCGGCGCGGCGGATGTAGCCGGCACGGACAAGCAGCTTGTGGCTCGCGACCTCGGCGTCGGCGGGATCCTCACGCAGAGTCCGCACGAACAGGGTCGACATACGGGCGATCATGCGGGCAAGCGTACGGCTCGCAGGACCGCTGCCGCGAACCGGTTGGAATTGGCGTTGCAACCCTCATGAGGGCAGGCGCATCTTCCTTGCATGAGAGGTATCCGAATCCCGGCACTGGCCACGGCCATCCTTGCTGCTCTCATGCTCCCGGTGACGCTCCTGTCACCGGCTTCTGCGGCGGCACCCACCGTCGACGTACGCCCCCTTACCTTGCCGATCGGCGAGCCCCCGACCATCCCTTACCTCCACCGGCCCACGGACACGTCGGTCACGGTGGTCGACCCGAGGACTGGCAAGCAGACGCCGGTCGAGGTGGACCCGGCCGGCGACTACCTGGACTTCTTCGAGCTTCTGGGCCGCTCCGGGAGCGGGTTCGTGCTGCGGATCCGCAACGACGTCGACGACCGGATCGTCCGGGTTCAACCCGATGTCCCACAGCGGACCCTCACGAAGATGACCAATGCGGACGTGGCCAGGCTCTCGGCCGACGGCCGCTACCTGCTCAGGACGGCTGCCCTGAGCAGCGGCGGGATCCAGGTCCAGGTGCGCAACACCACCACGGGCGCAGTCGTCGCCCGACGCACCTTCAAGGCATCCACCAGACCCGATCCGATCGACGTCAGCGGCACCCGCGTGCTCGTCGGTGGCTACAGCACCCCGCGCACGATGATCTGGGACTGGAAGGCCGGCACGATCAAGACGATCGCGTCCCGGGCAGCGTACGCAGGCACCTTCGCCACCAACAGGCTGGCGACCTACACCAAGAACCCGTACGCTCCCGACGCCTGCTCCGTGGTCTCCACCATCACCGCCCCGGGCACCACGCTGTGGCGCGGTTGCCTCGAAGCAGTGGCGTCCTTCTCACCCGACGGTGCCCGCTTCGCGACCGATGCGATCGCCCACGAGAGCGCGGTCGTCGTCCGGCGCCGCAGCATCCGCGGAACGCTGCTGAGCACCTACCGGAACCCCAACAAGGTGTGGATGCACGCCTGGGAGACCAACACCCGGATCCTGATGGATTCCTACCCGGCTGACGGCAGCGACGCGTGGCTGGTGCGCTGCGAGGTGGCTGACTGCGAGCGCGCCACCAAGTTCAGGAACGGCTGATCCAGATGAAGACGACACTCATCCGCGTGCTGGCAGGGATGGCCCTGGCCGCCACCGCGCTCTCGCTCCCCGGGGCCCTCAGCCCGGCTTCCGCCGCCACCGACGTCGACGTACGTCCCGGGTCGCTGGCGAAGGGCAACCCGCCGGCGGTCCCCTATCTGCACCATCCTTCCGACGGCTCGTGGTCCGTCGTGGACCCGAAGACGGGCATGAAGACCCCGTTCGACATCGGCGAGGCCGACTCGGTCACGCTCGTGGGCAGGTCGGGCAGCGGGTTCCTGCTGCGGGTCCACTACCGGACCGACTGGCTCATCCGTGCCGAGCTGGGAAAGCCGCAGCGCACGATCATCGACGGGATCCACTACCAGTCGCTGACCACGATGTCGGCCGACAACCGGTATCTGCTCACGACGGCCTACGTCGCCAACGGCACACAGGTACGCATCCGCGACGCGGTCACCGGCGCGACCGTCGCCCGGCACACCTTCCGGAACGCGACCGAGCCGAACCCCATCGACGTCAGTGGCACCCGCGTGCTCATCGGCGGGTTCTCTCCTGCACGCACGATGGTCTGGAACTGGAGCACCGGCACGATCCGTACGGTCGCGTCCCGCGCGGCCTACACCGGTGCCTTCAGCACCGACCGGGTGGCGACCTACACCAAGAAGCCGTTCGAGAACGGGGCGTGCACCGTCGTGTCGACCATCTCGCAACCGGGCACCACACTGTGGCGATCGTGCGCGGAGGCGGTCGGAGCCTTCTCGCCCGATGGCGCCAGGGTCGTCACAGAGGCGATCGGATGGGTGGACGGCGCGACGGTGGTCCGCCGCCGCAGCGTCCGTGGCACCCTGCTGGCGAACTACCGCAACCCCCACGGCGTCTGGGTGCACGGCTGGGAGAACAACACCCGGGTGCTGCTCGAGTCGGCACCCTACGCGGGGTCCAGCTGGCTGGTCCGCTGCGAGGGCACCGCGTGTGAACGGGCCTGGCAGGCGTACTGATCCAGAACGTCGCCGGATCAGAACATGATGGTGGAGAAGCGGGCCGTCTCGAGGAAGCCGGCCCGCTCGTAGGCGCGACGCGCGGGAGCGTTCCATTCGTTGACGTAGAGGGAGATGCGCGGGGCGATCTCGCTGCGGACGATGTCGCAGACCGCGGCCATCCCGCGGGCGGCGAGACCCTCTCCGCGACGGTGCGCAGGCACCCAGACCCCCTGGATCTGGGCTGCACCGGGCGTCGCGCAGGCGACCTCGGCCTTGAAGACGACCTCGCCGTCCTCGATCCGGGCGAAGGACCATCCGCGCGAGATCAGTTGCAGCACCCGGGCCCGGTAGAGGTCGCGACCACCGCCGGTCTCGGGCGAGATACCGACCTCCTCGGTGTACATCGCCACGCAGGCCGGATAGAGGACGTCCATGTCGGCGCGGACGGTGCGGCGTACGAACGGGTCCGGCTCGACCAGGCTCTGCAGCTGCTGCTCGAGATGGGGCTGCTCCCAGCGCTGGTCGCGCGGTGTCCCCCACGCATCGCCGATCGATCCCCACAGCGAGCGGACGGCCGACTGCCGCCCGACGATCGTCGAGACGGTGCGTACGCGGTTGCGTGCCCGCTCACCGAACGCGTACGCATCCTCCTCGGAGGCCTGGATCGGGACCAGGTTGGCGCCGACATGACAGGCCGCGACCAGGTCGCCGCCGTCCCAGCGCCCCCAGATCTCACCGCCGAGCCAGCGTGGCTCGAGGTTGGTGGTGCGGGCCCGGTATTCGGCGAACACGTTCACCACCGGATCCTGACCGGTGAGCTCCAGGAACGCACCGAGATCCCCCGCATGCAGCGGGCGGATCCCCTGGCGCGTCGTCAGCATGTCTCCGAGCCTAGGGGCAATCCGGTCGTACGTCGCCCCACGGCTCGCTGATCGGATCGGTCAGAATGCACGCTCGATCGTGTGCATCCGCTCGCGGATGGTCTTGAGACGGACGTCCTGGCCGGCCTCGCCGGTGTCTCCCCAGACCGCGCGACCCACCATCACGCCGCGGGCCCCGAGCGCACGCACCTGCGGCAGGCGTGCGCTGAAGTCGTCCCAGCTCATCCCGTCCGACCGCGCGACCCACGGCGCACCGCCGAGGTCGGCGCACTCGATGGCCGCGAGACCCTCCTCGTTGACCTTGAGCTTGAGCACGATCCGGTCCGACCGGGCATCGACCGCGAGAGCGGCCAGATCGTCGAGGCAGCCCGGCGTCACGCAGTAGGGCTCGAGGAAGAACCGGTCGTATCCCGGGAGGCGCTCGAGGATGCCTCGCGCCATCGTCGCGCAGCCCACCCGATGGTCGTCGAAACCGACCTTCACCGCGTCCGTCGACCTCTCTGGGACGACGAGATCGTCGATGGCATCGATGTCCGGGAGCCCGGCACAGGCGAGCTCTCGGCGTACGTCGCCGTGTCCCTGCGCGGGACGCACGACGATGCCCCAGCGGGGGGTGCGGGCCACCAGATCGAGGAGCTCGGACCTGATGTCGGAGGAGTCCGGAGTGCGGAACAGCGCATCGTTCGCGTGGTCGATGGCAAGCCAGAAATTGGTCACGGTTGTCGCCAGTCTGAGAAAGGGAGGAGATGACGTGTGGAGGCGCTAGCCGAAGCCTAAGCAGCGCGACCTCGCATCAGCGGCATCTCCGGTTACATCCGGATCTCGGGTCGCGCGCGAGCTGGCGGTTCGCGAGCCGTCAGTATTCGCCACCGTCGGCGACGAGGCACTGCCCGTTGATCGCGTCGGCGCCGTCGGAGGTCAGGAACACGCACACCTTCGCGACCGCATCGGCGGTGACGAACCGGTGTCCGGGGATGCGCGCCGCGCGGTAGGAGATGTATTGGTCGACCGTGACCCCCTCCTTGCGGGCGTGCTTGACGAAGACCTGCCGGGAGGACTCGCTCCACATCGGACCGGGGGCGACGACGTTGGCGCGGACGATGCCCTCCTCCTCCTGCGCGATCGCCTGCGCGAGACCGGTCAGCGCGTGCTTGGACACGCCGTAGGCGGCCCGTCGCGACGGCGTACGGATCCCGAAGACGGAGCTGACCAGGACGATCGCCCCCGACCGGGCCGCCCGGAGCTTGGGGAGCGCGAGCGAGGCCGTCTTCCAGACCGAGGTCAGGTTGAGATCGAGGGTCAGCTGCCACTCGGACTGGTCGATCTCGGCGACCGTGTCCGGGCTGGGGTTGATGCCGGAGCAGTTGATGAGCCCCGAGAGCTTGTCGAACCCGGAGAGCGTCTCGGCCAGGGCCTCCACGCCGTGGTCGGTGGTCAGGTCGGCCTCGACGCGGGCGACGGCGCCGGTCTCGTCGGCCAGATAGGCCAGCTCGGTGGTGCGGCTGTAACCGTGCACGATCACGGGCGTGCCGTCGGCGCTGAGCCGGCGGGCGACCGCGCTGCCGAGGTCGCCGGTGGCTCCGAGGACGAGCACTGGTGGCCGAGGTGGTGCGCCCGGCGACTCAGGCGGTGTGCTCATGGCGCTCCTTGATCCGTTGGATCGCCGTCCTCACCACTACCTCGTGGGCGGACGGCAGACCAGTGAGAGCTTCAAGATGGCTCAGGCAAGTGATATCACCCATTTGACCGAGCCGATATGCGGTTATCGGAATCGCTGGGGCGAGCACCGGGTGGTGCAGTCGACGGATGAGTGCCTGAGTGATGTCGGTGTCCGTGCGAAGAGCGTCGCGCTCGCGGCCGATCGACCGTGGATCCTCCTCATGGTTCAGGATCTGGAGATAGTCCTCGACCGGAACCCGACCGCGCAGGATCAGCTGATACATAGCGGCCTTCCGCAGGAACAGCGACTCGAAGGCCTCCAGCACGAACTCGAGCTCGTCCCAGTAGCGCTGCGGTGCCCGGTCGAGAAGCTCGCCGTAGTCCTCCCGCTCCTCGGTCAGGTAGAGACAGATCAGCCGGTCCATCCAGGACAGGCTCTCGCGCACGCTCAGCCGGGCCACCGCATCGAGGTCTCCGGGCTGGAACCCGGCCTTGAGGAAGGTCATCACCATCCCGCCCAGGTGCATGTGGACGAAGCGGGCACCGTCGAGCGCCATCGCGCGCCCGTCGCGCAGCCGGTCGCGGATGCTCTCGGCCACGAAGTAGCGGTAGAAGGTCTCGTGGGCGAACTCGGCCGACTCCACCGAGTCCCTGGTCCGCCCGCTGACCCCGAAGACCTCGGGGTGGTCGAGCAGGTCGGCGATCCATTCGTACGTCAGGAAGTCCCGCTGACGGGTGATGTCGAGGTCACGCTGCAGGTTGGCGAAGAGCCATTCCGAGACGCGCGGGACCGGGATCAGGTCCTGCTCCTGCGAGCCCGGCTCGTCCATCCCGGTGAACAGGTCCCAGGCGATGTCGCGGTAGGTCTGGAACCGCACCCGGCTGGGGATGCGCGAGCTCTTCCGGTCCCAGGGCTGACCGCAGATGTGCTTGAGGTGGACCGTGTAGCCGTCCCACAGGGTCCGGGGAGCCGGGGTGCCCTCCTCGATGGAGGCGTAGAGCTGCTTGAGGACCATCGGCGTCGCAGGGAAGAAGCCGCCGCCCCGTTCCATCTCGGCGGCCAGGCTGCTCAGCTTGTCGTCACCACCGCGTTCCTCGGCGAGCGCGCGCACCTCGACCGGAGAGATCGGCTCGACGCGTACGACCGTGGCGGCCACGACCCCGAGATCCTCGAGGCGAGCGGGGCTGCGCAGCTGCTCGGCGAGCTCGTCGCGCTCGGTCTTCACGTTGCGCTTGCTGATCACGACGAACCGGCCACCGCGGCCGAACGCGGAGCGCAGCTCGCTCAGGTCGGGGCGGGTGACGCCGTGCTCCTCGGCGCTGGAGGAGATCAGGTCGAAGTCGTCGATGACGATCGGCGCGTGGTCCTCGTCGACCAGGTCGCTGTAGTCGACCGCCCCGTCGCGCAGGCTGATGTAGCGCACCTGCTCCTGCGAGGCGGTCCACTCCCTGGCCTCGATCGTCTTTCCCGAGCCCGACGGGCCGGTGAGGAAGAAGAGGTTGGACTCGGTGTCGCCCAGCCACCGGCCGAGCGCCTCGACGAGCGGGATCGTGGGCTGCTCCGTCGTGGGGCCACTGAGCACCGTCACCCGGGCCCGCGGGAAGATCAGCCGGGAGCTGGCGGCGGGCACCGGCGCGTCGGGGGCATCGGGTGGCGCGAGGTCGATGACGGAGCCCGGCACCTCGGCGAGCTCCTCACGCCAGGAGTAGGCCTTCCACCACTTCGACTGCCAGATCCCGGTGTTCCTCCGGATCCAGTCGCCTCGGTGCGCCGGGTCGAGCGTGCGGGGCACCGCGCCGCCCACGACGCGGATGAGCTCGTCGAGAGGCATCAGATTCGACCCGGACGTACGCCGGTAGAAGGTGCTCCTGGCCATGGCGACGCCGGAGCCGCCGTCAGCTTTTCCGGTCACGTTCCGGACCCAGTCGCGCAAATCGCTGTTGAACTGCTCGGGGGAGAGAGATTCTTCGGTCATATCTCCTCGCCGAGTCGTCGCGTACGCGGCTGAGAGTATCTCGCAGGCGTCCCAATTCTGTCCCAGAAACGTCCCAACTTCCCTGGGACTGTCTTTACTTCGTCTCCACTCCCACCCGGCTACTGGCGAGTTGGATGTGGCGTCCGCCACCTTGGAGATGTCCCCAACAGGGACAGCGCCGGCCCCCTTCCGGGCCCCACCGCTGAAGGAGATGATGACCATGAGGAACCACAAGTTCAGCATCGCCACCTTCGCCGTCACGCTTCTTGTCGTGTTCGGCTTCAACCAGCTGCTCAGCGCCGAGCCGCCTACGTGCCAGGCCTCCGCCAGCACCTCGTCCGTGTCCGTCCTGCTCACGGAAGGAGCGCTGTCATGAACAACTTCCTGCGTCCCGGCGACACCGTCCGGGCACACGGAGGCACCCGCTCCGGAAAGCGCGGTGTTGTCGTCGCCACCGCCACGGGCCGCGCCAAGGTCCGCTTCAACGGCGGCAGCGGCACCCGCTGGGTGCGCAGCGGCAACCTGAGCTCCACCGGCAGCGGCTCGCTGCCCTGGATCCTTCCGGTCAAGGCCGCACTCGTCCTCTTCCTGGTCGTGCCGGGTCTCCGGTTCGTCGTCGTCCACCTGTGGACCCACGGCGGGCTGGACGGTCTCGCCACCGCCATCGGCAACCAGATGGGCCAGGCGGCGCTCGCCTGGGGCCATCTGATCACCACCGACCCGGTCGGAGCGCTTCTCCATCTCGGGTTCCTCGGCGTGGTCAGCAGGCTGATGCACTGGTGATACCGCCCACGATCTTCGAGACGTACACAGGGGGACGCCTCGGAGCAGAAGAAGACGGGAGCCCGGTCCGGCATCGACGGACCGGGCTCTCTGCGCCAGTGGGCCGGCTCGACGACTTCTGCGGAAACGGATGCTCCGCCGATGTCGTTGACGATAGATTTGCTGGACTCCGACGGGACTGGATCAGGACTGATCCAGGACGCGAACGTGAAGAGGCGACTTCAGGGGAGGACGAGATGGCCCTCGAACCTGACGACAGTCCCGCCGCTCTCAACCGCGACCTCCGTGCATGGGTCAAGAACTGGACCGGCAAGGGGATCGGCCAGGTGGCCCTCGGCGCGAACATCAGCAACAGCCGTGCGTACGCAGCGACCGCCAACACCAACCTCGTCCCCCGTGACCTCCTGCTCGCGATCGTGCGCGCGGCGGTGCCTCCGACCTACGACATCGAGGAGCGCACCCGGTGGATCCTGCGGTGGTCCCGTGAGTGGGAGCGGCGCTGGGAGATCGCCGAGGCCACCAGTCGCGGCGTACGCCTGAAGCCGCCGCCTCCGCCCGAGCCCGCCCTCGAGCGCTCGTCGCAACCGCCGCAGCAGCCCAACGCCGTGGTAAGGCTCGACCCGGACCTCGTGCTGCCCGTGCTCGAGATGATCACCGACAAGGCCGTGCGCCGCATCACCTCGAAGCACGTCTACGTCGCCAAGCAGCCGCTCCCGGTCGGCTACCACAAACGCGACCCGATCACCGTCTACATCGATCTGCACTCCGCGTCGTGCTCCCCTCGCTACCGCGAGGACCTCGCCCAGTTCCTGGCGGGCCGGGTGCGCCGCGCGCTCGGCGGTCTCGACCCCGACCGGACGGTCATCGCGACGGCGCGCGAAGGGAACATCCTGGTCGGCAGCCGGGTCGCCGAGCTCTGCGGCGTCCCGTTCCTGATGGTGCGTACGACCGCCCGCCCGCCCCGCTTCGGCTATCCCATCGAGCGCAACGCCGGTGACGAGGTCGAGGCGGTCATCGTCGACGACATCGTGATGAGCACCCTCGTCCCGAGGATGGCCGAGCTCCTACGTATCCATGAGGGCATCACGACCACCCGCTGCTTCAGCATCTTCGACCGTGCCGACATCGGCACCGCGCGGCGTTGGGAAGGCACGGACATCGCGCTCGACGCCGCCTTCTCGATCGACAGCGAGCTGGTGGCAGAGCTGAAGGATCTCGCCGAGCGCCACGGCGCCTAACTTTTTCTGACGGAGGCCGTTAATCCCCAGCGAACCAGTCTTCCGCGGGCTATCTTCTCTCCTGAAAATACCCTGCCCCCCATTGAAATCGGCTGGCCTATCCGACCTGTCCCACTTAGAAAGCCGCCGATGACCGACGTCGAGATGGTGGTCAATCTCCATGTGACCGAACGGTGCAACTACCGATGCACCTACTGCTTCGGCCAGTGGGGCCTGCTCGCGGAGTCGAAGGCGGAGACGAGCGTATGGGCCGACACCGCCGAGGCGTTTCGCATCATGCGAGACCTGGCGGACACGTTCCGCAGGGAGCGCGGTGAGGACAGCTCCATCCGGTTCAACTTCGTGGGCGGCGAGCCCGCTCTGCTCCCGAACATCGCCGACCTCGTCGGTCATGCCCGGACGACCTTGAAGACACGGGTCTCCTACGTCACCAACGGGCTCATGCTGAGAAGGTTCGACGCAGCATGGACGGCGGAGAACATCGACATCGTCGGGATCAGCGTGGACTCCCCGCTGCGCGACACCAACCGGCAGATAGGTCGGGTGACACGGAGCGGCACGGTCTTCGATCTCACCGAGGCCGGCATTCGGGTTGATGCCATTCGCGAGGCGGCCGGCCGTCTGGGAGTCAGTCGACCCGAGATCAAGGTGAACACCGTCGTCAGCGACCTGAACTGTCGCGAGAACTTCGACGCCGTCCTCGCCGCGGTCAGACCGGACCGTTGGAAGCTGCTCAAGATGCTCCCGGTCTACTCCGCGAAGACAGCGATCAGCGACGAGGAGTTCCGCGGTTTCGCGAAGCGGCACAGGAAGTTCGTGCGCAAGCACGCCGGCTTCAAAGGCGTGCTCATCACGACCGAGGACAACGACGAGATGACCGGTTCGTACGCGATGGTCGACCCCCTCGCTCGGTTCTTCTGGTACGACGAGGTGCCCGAGAGCGGCTATCGCTACTCCAAGCCGATGACGGTCGTGTCAGCGGGCGAGGCATGGGCGGTCGCGGGCCTCTACTGGGACGAGCAGAAGTTCGGCGCTCGCTACACCGAGCTGATGGGCAGCATGGACCCGGCAGAGACCGAGCCCGGCCCCGCCCCCGTCGCTCCGCCCGTCCCGCGGCCTCGAGTCGTCGCGGAGCCGTCGAGGTCGCTGACACCCGTCGGTGGCTGAGGGCTTCGGCCGCACGCGGCCGGCCTGTTGACCGAGTTACCTCGGTGAGCGCGCACCCACCTCGCGGAACTCCACGAAGGAAGCGACCATTCACCGAGTTACCTCGGTATGTGCGCACCCACCTCGCGGACACCCAAGATGGAGTCGCTGAAACCCGTCAGCGGCTGACGGCTTCGGCGTGGCCGCGCAGGGCCCGCCTGTTGACCGAGTTACCTCGGTGAGTGCGCACCCACCTCGCCGAACCCACCACGGCGAACGCTCACCGAGTTACCTCGGTAGGTCCGCACTCACCTCGCGGGGTTCCACGAAGGAAGCGACCGTTCACCGAGTTACCTCGGTGAACATCCACACCTCAGCCGCCGACCGAGACCGACGCGCCCGCGCCCTCGACGGGCTCCATGCCCTCGGCGATCTTCATCGCCTCCTCGATCAGCGTCTCGACGATGGCGGCCTCGGGGACGGTCTTGATGACCTCGCCCTTGACGAAGATCTGGCCCTTGCCGTTGCCGGAGGCGACACCGAGGTCGGCCTCGCGGGCCTCGCCGGGGCCGTTGACGACGCAGCCCATGACCGCCACCCGGAGCGGGACCTCGAGGCCGTCGAGGCCCGCGGTGACCGCGTCGGCGAGCTTGTAGACGTCGACCTGCGCGCGCCCGCAGCTCGGGCAGGAGACGATCTCGAGGCGGCGCGGGCGGAGGTTGAGCGACTCCAGGATCTGCAGACCGACCTTGACCTCCTCCACCGGAGGCGCGGAGAGCGAGACCCGGATGGTGTCGCCGATGCCCTTGGACAGCAGCGACCCGAAGGCGACCGAGGACTTGATGGTGCCCTGGAAGGCCGGGCCGGCCTCGGTGACGCCGAGGTGGAGCGGCCAGTCGCCGGCCTCCGCGAGGAGCTCGTAGGCGCGCACCATCACGACCGGGTCGTTGTGCTTGACCGAGATCTTGAAGTCGGTGAAGCCGTGCTCCTCGAAGAGCGAGGCCTCCCAGATCGCCGACTCGACCAGCGCCTCGGGGGTCGCCTTGCCGTATTTCTCCAGCAGCCGCTTGTCGAGCGAGCCGGCGTTGACACCGATCCGGATCGAGGTGCCGTGGTCCTTCGCGGCCGCGGCGATCTCCTTGACCTGATCGTCGAACTTGCGGATGTTGCCCGGGTTGACCCGGACGGCCGCGCAGCCGGCCTCGATGGCGGCGAAGACGTACTTCGGCTGGAAGTGGATGTCCGCGATCACCGGGATCTGCGACTTCTGCGCGATCGCCGGCAGCGCGTCGGCGTCGTCCTGGCTCGGGCACGCGACCCGGACGATGTCGCAGCCCGAAGCGGTGAGCTCGGCGATCTGCTGCAGCGTGGAGTTGACGTCGGAGGTGAGCGTGGTCGTCATCGACTGCACGGAGATGGGGCTCTCGCTGCCCACACCCACCGACCCTACCTTGATCTGGCGGGTCTTACGGCGCGGGGCGAGCACCGGGGCGGGTGCCTCCGGCATACCGAGGCTGATCGGCGTGGGGATCGACGTCATGTCTACCAATCTTACGGGCGGGTCAGGCTTGGAGATGAAGCGGGACGACGAGGTCGGCGACGATCAGGACGACACCCATCACCAACAGCGCCGAGGCCACGACGTACGCCACCGGGAGCAGCTTCGCCGGGTCGGCATGTCCCGGGTCGGGCCGCCGGAAGACCTTGGCGAAGGCACGGCGGATGCCCTCCCACAGCGCCGTCGCGATGTGACCCCCGTCGAGCGGCAGCAGCGGGACGAAGTTGAAGATGCCGATGAAGAGGTTGAAGCCACCGATCAGGAGCGCGAAGCCGGCGACCTTCTCGCCGACGTCGTACCCCTCGTGGGCGGCGATCTCGCCGGCGATGCGGCCGCCGCCGACGATGCTCACGGGGCTGTCGGCCGAGCGCTCCTCGACCCCGACGATCGCGAGCGCGACGTGCCAGACCTTGACCGGGAGCCGCAGCAGCGAGTGGACGGCGTTCTCGGCCATCACACCCATCTCCTTCAGCGCGTAGACCGGCCCCTCCTTGGTCGTCACCTGGTGGGTGGTCGGGGTCATCCCGAAGAAGCCCACCTTCGCCGTCTCCGGGTCGGCACTGGTGTCGTCGAGGTCCTTGACCCGCTCCTGCACGACGGTCTGCGTGTGCAGCGTCATCCGCTCCCCGTCGCGCACGATGACGATCGTGGCCTCGCCGTCCATGTTGTCGCGGATCAGCTTCTGGGCGACCGCCCACGAGGTGAGCTCCGTGCCGTTGAACGAGATCAGCTCGTCGCCCGGCTTCAGACCGGCGTCGGCGGCCGGGGTCGGCTCGTCGCTGGCGCGGCACTCGCGGTCCTGGTCCTCCCAGGTCAGCAAGCACTCCTGCAGGCTCGAGACCACCGGATGTCCGTCGTCGACGACCTGCTCGCGGACACCGTAGATGCCGAAGACACCCCACAGCACGAAGAACGCGATCACGATGTTCACCGTCGGGCCGCCGGCCATCACGATGACCTTCTTCCACCAGGTCATCTTGTAGAAGAGCCGCGGCTCGTCCTCGGGACGGATCAGCTCCCACTCGGCGGAGCGGGCGTCGCTGATCAGCTGGGTGAACATCCCGGTGTTGGACTTGCGCACCTTCAGCGCGCCGTCCTCGGTGCGCTCCCCCAGCTGGTCGGCGCCGGGCGGCAGCATGCCGAGGATCTTGACGTAGCCGCCGAGCGGAATCGCCTTGAGGCCGTATTCGGTCTCACCGACCTGCTTGGACCACACCGTCGGGCCGAAGCCGATGAAGTATTGCGTCACCTTCCCGCCGAACGCCTTCGCCGGGATCATGTGGCCGAGCTCGTGGAGGCCGATCGAGACCAGGATCGCGAGGACGAAGCCGATCACGGCGAGCGTGTAGAGCAGATAGCTCATCTGGTGGTCTCCAGGATGCGGGTGGTCTCCTCGCGCGCCCAAGCGTCGGCGGCGAGCACGTCGTCGATGGTGAGCGTGCCTTCCGAGCGTACGCCCTCATGGTTGCCAAGGACCTGCGTAATCGTGTCCACGATGCCGGGGAACGGGATCCGGCCCTCGTGGAAGGCGTCCACGCAGACCTCGTTGGCGGCGTTGTAGACGGCCGGGTGGGTGCCGCCGCGGGTGCCGGCCTCACGGGCCAGGGCCACCGCGGGGAAGGCGACGTCGTCAAGCGGCTCGAAGCGCCAGTCGGCGGCCTTGGTCCAGTCGATCGGGGTCTCGGCGTCGGGCACCCGCTCGGGCCAGGCCATCCCCATCGAGATCGGCACCAGCATCGTCGGCAGCCCGAGCTGGGCCACCACGGCGCCGTCGGTGAACTCGACCATCGAGTGGATGTACTGCTGCGGGTGGACGACGACCTCGATCCGGTCGAAGGGTACGTCGAAGAGCAGGTGTGCCTCGATGACCTCGAGGCCCTTGTTGACCAGGGTGGCGGAGTTGGTCGTGATCACCCGGCCCATCGCGAAGTTGGGGTGCTTGAGCGCCTGCGCCGGGGTGACCTGGGCGAGGTCCTCGCGGGAGCGGCCGCGGAACGGACCACCGGACGCGGTGAGCACCAGCTTGCGTACTTCGTTCGCGGAGCCCGCACGCAGCGACTGCGCGATCGCGGAGTGCTCGGAGTCGACCGGGATGATCTGCCCCTCGCGCGCGACCCGCTTCACCAGCGGCCCGCCGATGATCAGCGACTCTTTGTTCGCCAGGGCGAGCGTGTTGCCAGTCTCCAGCGCGGCCAGCGTCGGGCGGAGTCCGACGGCGCCGGTGATCCCGTTGAGCACCACGTCGGCAGGCTGGGCGGCGGCCTCGACCGAGGCCTCCTCCCCCAGCCCGGAGAACGTGGGCGCGAACTCGGCCACCTGGGCCTCGAACAGCTCCTTGTTGGCCCCGCCCGCGGTCAGTCCGACGACCCGGAACCGGTCCGGGTTGGCTCGCACCAGGTCGAGAGCCTGGGTGCCGATGGACCCGGTGGAGCCGAGGATCACCACATCGCGTGGTCGCTCATGATTCACCCCGCCATCCTCCCAGCAGAGGCTGAGAACGCGCCAAGCGGCCGGGCAGGCTCAGGAGAACTTCCCGGCGAGGCCTCGGAACACATCGACGAGCACGTGATCGAGGTCGGCGACGTCCTCGGGCTCGCTCAGATTGCGCAGCGCTCCCCCGGTGTCCTCGGTGAGCCTGCCCAGCACGTCGATCGGTGCCTGGTCGCCGATGCCGACGGCGATCACCGGGATTGCTCCCTCGCCACCGACCTCGTCCATCAGCGCTCCGAAGTCCTGCGGCGGATTCTGGCCTCCGTCGGAGAGCAGGACGATCACCGTCCGGTCCGAGACCTCCGTCTCGGCCGAGCTGATCGAGGCGTTCGCGTCGCGGATCGCGTCGTACAGCGGGGTCTCGCCGAACGCCTTCAGCGCACAGATCTCGCGCTTGAGCTGCGCCCGCTTCGGACCGCTCAGCGGACTGATCTCGCTGGCGGTGTCCTTCCCTGCCGGCGGGAACGAGTCGAGGCCCACCGAGTCCCGGCCGTCCTCGAGCTCGCCGATGGCGTTGATCGCAGCGCTCTTGGCGACCTGGAGGTACGTCGGGTTGTCGCTCGTCCTGCTGGTGCAGGCATCGGTGAACCCGTCGAGCTCCACCCGGCGGTCCTGGCCGCCGATGCGCTCCATCGAGCCGGAGGTGTCGATCGAGAGCAGCACCCGGACCGGGAGGCGTACGTTCTCCCACTGGTGGCGCCACTGGTTGACCTTCGCCGGCTCGGGCCAGGGCGTGACCTTGTCCACGTCCGCGCCCTCCACGAGGTCGGCGAGCTCGTCGGTGACCTGCTCGGGCGCCCCGGCCTCACGGAAGCCCCACGCCCGGAACCTCTCCTGAGCGTCTTCCTCGGTCAGGTAGTCGACGAAGTCCTCCGCCACCGCCCGCTTCGCCTCGTCGGAGTCCAACGACGCCATCGGGACCGCAGGGTGGTCGAACCCGTAGACCGTGTCGTCCGGGTTCACCGCGACCATCCGGAGCTCCTCCTCCAGCGGGTCGTCGCAGGAGAAGTCGTCCGACCCGAGCGGGTCCTGGCAGTTGTAGAGATAGGCGGTCTGCTCCTGGGCGACCACCGCGTCCATCTGCTCGAAGACCTCGGTGTCTCGCTGCACCCGGTGCATCAAGCGGGTGATGTCCTCGCCGGCGAGTTCGTCCGGCACCGAGGCGATGGCGTCTCGCAGCAGCCCCACGGCCTCGTCCCGGCCGTGCTCGGAGACCAGCGCCTCGTTGAGCGCGACCGACGACGCCATGCCGGACGTGGAGCGGATCGGGTCGTCGATCGCGATCGCGAGCTCCTCGCGAGCGGCCTTGGTGACCAGCTCCTCCCAGGTCGGCGAGGCGGAGAGCTTGTCGCGCTTCGACTCGGGCATCAGGATCGTCAGCACGGAGGAGGCCACGGAGGTCCACTCTCCGGCGGGCTCGGCGAGCTCGTCGGCTCCGCCGTCGCCGAGCTCGCCGGCGGCGAGGAGCTCGGGCCAGACCGATTCGGTCGGCAGCCACAGGTCGGGCTTGCGCGCCTCGACGACCTCGCACTGCGCGGGATCCTCGGCCCCACACTCCCGCCGGTCCTCGGGCGGCGTGACCCATCCGTCGGCGAGCGCCTCGGCCGCCTCACCGGAGTTGACGCCGAAGACCTCGAGATCCGCGCAGGCGCCGTCCTCGCCGACGTACTCGTCCTCGAAGTCGGACGCGAGCTCCTCGATGAGGCCGTCCTTCTCGGTGCTGACCACGACGGTCAGAGCCGTGGCCTCTCCCTCGCAGGCCGCCGAACCGGGTCCGCCGCCGGGATCGCTGCTCCACACGATCGGCAGCAGCACGGCGACCAGTGCGACGGTTGCGGTGATGGCAGCCGGGACCAGCCACCCGGTGCTCGTCCACCAGGACGCGCCCCCCATCAACGTACGTGCCTTGTCCCGGGTCAACGGCAGATAGCGGGGACCCAGCCGGTCCTTGCCGTCGAGCAGACCGACGACTCGCCGGTTCCCCTCCTGGACCAGCGGCGCACCGGCCAGCTCGTCCCCGGTCGCCGACTCGGCCTCGACCGCGACCACGCGGCCACGTTCGTCGACATGGTGAGCCCTGCCGCCGATCTTCCGGTTCCCGTTCTGGTGCCACCCCTCGGCGACCAGCAGCGCGTTCTCGGAGTGGGCACGGGCCAACGAGGCGGCCTTCACCTTGCGCGGCAGCTTGTCCTCGGGCATCAGGGTGAGCAGCACGTAGCCGCCGGTCAGCGACGTCACCGAGACCGTGCGGGAGGTCTCCTCGGGAAACTTCCAGGTGACCTCGAGGAACTGCCCGTCCGGGACCGACTTGGAGCCGCTCGCGGCGTGCACGACAGCTCTCGAGGTCATCAGGTGACGCTTCGTCACCGGGAAGGCGTAGCCCGCGACGGTCGTGCCGTTCTTGCCGTGCACCACGGCGGTCATCTTGATGGCGGTCGAGGTGGCCGGCATCGAGTGCTCGATCATCCGCCGCCGGGCCAGCACCGCGTAGAGGGTCACCGACAGGACGACACACACCGAGCCTGCGGCGATGGTCAGCGGCTCGGCACGCCCCAGCAGGGCGGACTGGACGAAGGCCGACAGGCCCAGACCGATACCACCGACCAGCGAGGTCCGCGCCCAGGGTTTGACACCCATGAGGTCCCGCCACTGGTCCATTGACTCTCCTCGCAGGCATCGATTCGACCGGGCCGGGAGTCTAGTGAAGGTCCTTCGCATCGGGTGGCGAATGGACAGCGTTTCGTCGGGCCACCTGAGCGAAGTACCTCAGAAATAGCAACAGCCCCGGACTCCCCCACGGGTCCAGGGCTGTGCATGAAACGTTTTGCAACGTCTGGTCACAATTAAGCCACAAACGTGCACGTAATGGCAAATCTCACAACCGAAGTTCCCGTTAAATTCAGGCATCAGATGAGTGGACGCAAGATGACGTCCAGGCGCGGGGTGACGTGGCGGACCCAGGTCTGGGTCAGGTGCGAGGAGTCGTAGTACGTGACCTTGTCCCCCACGATCAGAGGGCAGCGGTCCGCTACGCAGACGAAGCGCTGCGTGTCCACGTACGCCGCCGCGGTGCCCTTCAGGGCCGCTCCGGTGAGCTCGTTGCTGCTGGTCTCGCGAGAGCCGGCATCGCTGAGGCAGGAGCGCTGGTCGGACTCCGGCGCACTGATGCAGTCGGCCGGGTCCTGGTCGATCGCGGGGACGTCGCCGAGGACGACCACCTTGCGCGCGATCTCTCGATAGGTCGTCACCGCGTCGCGTACGGCCTTCGACCACTGCTCGTCACGGTTCATCCCGTCGTGGTTCTCGGGCATGAACAGCTGACCGCGAGCCGTGGAGACGATCGTGTCGGGTTCGAGCCGCTCGAGGCGGTCCACCGACCAGTCACGGAAGTCGTCGCACTCGGCCTGGGTCATCTTCTTGCCACGGTGCTGGACCGGGTAGGGGGCACAGCCGACCTTGACCAGCGACACGACCCGGAAGCCGTTCTTCTTGCCGAGGTCGTCGAAGGCGCTCAGCCACATGCCGGCATGGGAGTCGCCCACGACGGCGACAGTCTTCTTCGCCTCGGTGTCACCGAGGGTGCAGTCGCCGCCCCGGGTGTCCCCGTAGTTGGCGTAACAGTCGCCGTAGGTCTTCTGCCACCGGTCCTCGGTGATCTCCTCGCCGAGCACGGCGGGCGGGATCGGGCCACCGCGGTCGGCGATGTCGAGCGCGGCACGGAGCTCACGCTGCACCTGCGGCGGGCCGCCGGTCTCGGCAGCGGTGTCGGGGACCTCGTTGGCCGCGAACCAGGCCTGCGCCTGGTCGGCGCGTTCCCTCTCGGCGAACGCCGCATAGCTGGTCGTCAGCCAGCCGCTGCCGACCGCCAGCACGAGCGCGACCGGCCACAGGACCAGCGAGCGCAGCCCATGGGAGAGCACCGGCACCTGCTTGCGCTGGAACGGGAGCTCGACGAAGCGGTGGCTCAGCGCAGAAAGGAGGACGGCAGCGGCGACCGCCACCGTCATCTCGAGTGCGGCGTTGCCGAGATGGAGGGCCTCGGGTGCGAGCACGATCAGCGGCCAGTGCCACAGGTAGAGCGAGTAGGAGATGTCGCCGACGTAGCGCAGCGGCTTGACCGCGAGCAGCTTCGCGGTCGGGGCGTTGGCGCCGGAGGCCAGCAGCGCGACCGTGCCGAGGGTGGGCACCAGCGCCTGCCAGCCGGGGAACGGGGTCGCCTCGCTGAACACGACGGTGGAGACCAGGATCGCGGCCGCTCCACCGATCCCCGCCGCAACGCTGGCGGCGCCCTTGAGCCGACCACCCCAGCAGGCCAGCAGCGCGCCGGCGGCGAGCTCGTAGGCGCGGGCGGGCGTGGAGAAGTAGGCCGCGGTCGGGTTCTCGCCGGTCGCGTGGATCGACCAGGCCAGGCTCGCGACCGCGATCACCGCGGCGACGATCGTGAAGCCCTTGCGGCCGAGCCTGGGGATCAGCAGGAGCGCCAGCACCGGCCAGACCAGATAGAACTGCTCCTCCACCGACAGCGACCAGTAGTGCTGGAAGGGCGAGGGCTCACTGGGCTGGAAGTACTGCACCCCCTCGGCGGCGAAGTGCACGTTGGCCAGGAAGAACGCCGCCCAGGTGCCGTCGGCGGCGGCGTCGGTGAGGCGCGTGGTGGGCAACTGCCAGGCCGCGTACGCCAGGACGACGAGGATCACGAGGGTGGCGGCCGGCAGGATGCGGCGAGCGCGGCGGGCATAGAACTGCGGGATGCTGACGGTGCCCGACGTGTCCGCCTCGCGCAGCAGCAGCGTGGTGATCAGGAACCCGGAGAGAACGAAGAAGACGTCGACACCGACGAAGCCGCCCTCGGTGTGCGGGATGCCCGCGTGGGCAGCGACGACCAGACCTACGGCAACGGCCCGGAGACCTTGGACATCTGTCCGCCATTGCTTGGCTGACATGTGGGGTGCACCTCGTGTGGGGGTTCGACTGCTTCCATTGCTGGCGCCGTGTCGCGGAGGTGCGCGAAACGGCCCTCGATGCTTTCACGGACCTTCCCGGCCCGCACATCGAGGGTCGCACGCTCACATGTTTGTCTAGCGGATTACTCGCCGATGAAGGACATCACGTGCTTGATCCGGGTGTAGTCCTCGAACCCGTAGACGGAGAGGTCCTTGCCGTAGCCCGAGTGCTTGAAACCGCCGTGGGGCATCTCGGAGATGTAGGGGATGTGGGTGTTGATCCACACGACGCCGAAGTCGAGGCGCTTGCTGACCCGCAGCGCGGTGGCGTGGTCCGTGGTCCACACGCTCGACCCGAGGCCGTAGTCGACGTCGTTGGCACATCTGAGCGCCTCGGCCTCGTCGGCGAACCGCTGCACCGTGATCACCGGACCGAAGATCTCCTGCTGGATCTGCTCGTCGTCCTGACGCAGGCCGGCAAGGACCGTGGGCTGGTAGAAGTAGCCGTTCTCGCCGCCCTCCACCCGGGCCGGCGCTCCGCCGGCAGCGATGGTGGCGTGGTCGGGGAGCCGGTCGACCATGCCCGTGACGCGGGCGAGCTGGCCGGGGTTGTTGAGCGCGCCGACGTCGGTGTTGTCCGCGGGGAGGCCCACGGTGGTGCTGCGGGCCGCCTCGGCCAGGGCGGCGACGAACTCGTCGTGGATGCCGGCCTGCACCAGCACCCGCGTCGCCGCGGTGCAGTCCTGGCCGGCGTTGAAGTAGCCCGCTGCGGCGATGCCCGCGACCGCCTTCTCGATGTCGGCGTCGTCGAAGACGATCACCGGCGCCTTGCCGCCGAGCTCGAGGTGGACGCGCTTGACGTCGGCCGCCGCGGTCGCGGCGACCTCCATGCCGGCACGCACCGAGCCGGTGATGGCGACCATCTGGGGCGTCTTGTGCCGGATCAGCGCGCGGCCGGTGTCGCGGTCGCCGGTGACGACGTTGAGCACACCGGGCGGGAGGAACTCCTGCGCGAGCTCGGCCAGCAGCGTGGAGCTGGCCGGGGTGGTGTCGGAGGGTTTGAGCACGACCGTGTTGCCCGCGGCCAGCGCCGGAGCGATCTTCCACGACATCATCGCGAGCGGATAGTTCCACGGCGTGACCTGCCCGATCACGCCGATCGGCTCGCGGCGGATCCAGGAGGTGTGGTCCTGCAGGTACTCCCCTGCGCTCTTCCCCTCCAGTGTCCGCGCGGCGCCCGCGAAGAACCGGAAGTGGTCGATCGTCGGCGGCAGCTCCTCCTCCAGGGTGAGCTGGAACGGCTTGCCGGTGTCCTTGACCTCCACCGCGGTCAGCTCCTCGACCCGAGCCTCCATCGCGTCGGCGATCCGGAGCAGAGCCAGGCTGCGCTCCTGGGGCGTGGTCTCGCCCCACGTCTCGAAGGCCGCCGCTGCGGCGGCGTACGCCTGATCGACGTCGGCCTCGGTGGACATCGGGGCCTGGGCGTAGACCTCGCCGGTGGCGGGGTCGACGACGTCGTAGGTCGCGGCGTCGGCTGCCTCGCGCAGCTCGCCGCCGATCACGTTCCTGAAGGTCTGGTCGGCCATGGAGAAGAGACTAACTCCTTTCCGAAACAGAGATGTGACAACCGAATCCGAAGTGATAATGACGGTTTGCTACTGATTCGCTTGCGAAAGCGAGATGCATTGGGTGACCATTGAGCCATGACCGGGGACTACGAGCAGCTGCAGCGCAACGCCAAGGACCACCTCTGGATGCACTTCACACGGCATTCGAGCTATGCCGAGGCCGACGTGCCGATCATCGCCAAGGGCGAGGGCGCCTACATCTACGACATCGAGGGCAACCGCTACCTCGACGGGCTCGCCGGGCTGTTCGTCACCCAGGTCGGCCACGGGCGCGCTGAGCTCGCCGACGCGGGTGCCGAGCAGGCGAAGCAGCTGGCGTTCCACCCGTTGTGGTCCTATGCGCACGAGCCGGCGGTCGAGCTGGCCGCGCGCCTGGCCGCACTCGCACCCGGCGACCTGAACCGGGTCTTCTTCACCAACTCCGGCTCCGAGGCCGTCGAGACCGCGTGGAAGCTCGCCAAGAACTACTTCAAGCTGCGCGGAAAGCCCGGCAAGCACAAGGTGATCGGGCGCAACATCGCCTACCACGGCACGACGCACGGCGCGTTGTCGATCACCGGACTGGCCGACATCAAGGCACCGTTCGAGCCGCTCGTCCCCTCCACCTTCCGGGTGCCGAACACCAACATCTACCGGGCCTCGGAGATCACCGGCGGCCTTCTCGACGGCTCCGATCCGGAGGCGTTCGGCCGGTGGTGCGCCGACCAGATCGAGTTCGTGATCCAGGCCGAGGGCCCCGACACCGTCGCTGCGGTCTTCCTCGAGCCGGTGCAGAACTCCGGCGGCTGCTTCCCGCCTCCCCCGGGCTACTTCCAGCGGGTGCGTGAGATCTGCGATGCGTACGACGTCCTGCTGGTCTCCGACGAGGTCATCTGCGCCTACGGGCGGCTGGGCACCATGTTCGGGGCGGACCGGTTCGGCTATGTGCCCGACATCATCACCTCGGCGAAGGGGCTGACCTCGGGGTACGCCCCGCTGGGCGCAGCGATCATCTCCGACCGGCTGATGGAACCGTTCCTGACCGGGGACGACACGTTCTACCACGGCTACACGTTCGGCGGTCACCCCGTCTCCACCGCGGTGGCGCTGGCCAACCTCGACCTCTTCGAGGCCGAGGACCTGCTCGGCAACGTACGTCGCAACGAGGACGCGTTCCTGGCCACGCTCTCGAAGCTGAAGGACCTGCCGGTCGTCGGCGACGTACGCGGCACCGGCTACTTCTACGGGATCGAGCTGGTCAAGGACCGCGAGACCCGCGAGACGTTCACTGCAGAGGAGTGCGAGCGGATCCTCTACGGGTACGTCTCCAAGGCACTGTGGTCCGAGGGGCTCTACTGCCGCGCCGACGACCGTGGTGAGCCCGTGATCCAGCTCTCGCCGCCGCTCACCGTGGGCCAGGCGGAGTTCGACGAGATGGAGCAGATCCTGCGTCGGGTGCTGGAGAAGGCCTCGACGATGCTCTGACGCGGGTCAGAGCTGGCTCAGCTGTCCTGGATGGTCGGCCACGGCGACTGCTCCTCGAGGGCGAAGGCGAGCTCGAGGAGCGTCCGCTCGTCTCCGTACGCCGCCGAGAGCTGCACCCCGATCGGCAATCCCTCCTCGCTGAGCGCCATCGGCAGCGAGATCGCCGGGGCACCGGTGATGTTCTGCAGGGGCGTGAACGCGACGTGCCGACGGAGCTTGTCGACGAGCTCCTCGAACGGCACGTTCGGCGACAGGTGGCCCAGCGGCGGGGTGACGCCGGCGACGACCGGGCACAGGACCACGTCGTGCTGGTCGAAGACGGCAGCGTAGGCCGCCGCGGCCTTCCGCAGGCGGTGCAGCGCGGCCGGCGTGCGGCGCCAGCCGCCGGAGGTGAACTCGCGGCGCAGGCCGTCGGTGAGGCCGTCGAGGAGTCTGGTGTCGAGGGTCCGGTCGATGGTGAGCCGACCCAGGTTGCCGGCGAGGAAGGCGAGCAGGCCCCAGTAGCTGAGGAAGTCGTCGCCGAAGCGCGCGTCGACGGGGATCGGGACCGGCTCGACGCTGTGCCCCTGCTCCTCCAGCAGCGTCGCGGTCCGCTCGACGGCCGCCTTGGTCGGGGTGTCCACGACGGCGTCGGTCACCGACTCCATGATCATCGCGACCCGAAGCCTTCGTCGGGCCGGGCCTTCGACCAGGCCGAGGGGCGGCAGCGCCGGGTTGCGCCTGTGCCGCTCGAGGGCAGCGTGGAAGGTCGCGGTGTCGCGTACGGTCCGCGTCACCACCCCCTCGCTGACCATGTTGATCGGCAGCGTGCGGGCCATCTCCCCGTCGATGTGCCGGCCGCGGCTGGGCTTGAGCCCGACCAGTCCCGCGGCCGCGGCCGGGATCCGGATGGACCCGCCGCCGTCGTTGGCGTGCGCGATCGGCACGGCCCCGGCGGCCACCATGGCGGCCGCGCCACCCGACGACGCCCCGACAGAGTGCTGCGTGTTCCAGGGGTTGGGCGTCGGCGGTCCGGTGCGGAACTCCGTGGTCGCGTTGAGCCCGAACTCCGGCATCCGGCTCTTGCCCAGCACGGTCATCCCGGAGCTGAGGAACTGCGTGGTATAGCGCCCGTCGCGAGTGGCGGGACGCGCGCGGATCGCCTCCGAACCATGGTTGGTCGGCACGCCGAGCAGGTCGGTGTTGTCCTTGAGCAGGGTCGGGACACCGTGCAGCAGGCCGCGGTCGTCCGGTGCCCGGCGGGGCGAGTCGTAGGCCTCGTACGCCATCGCGTGCAGCTCCCGGCCGACCTGGCGCAACCTGGCGACCGCGGCCGCCTCGACCTCGTCCGCGGTCAGCTCGCCGGTCCGGACGAGTCGGGCGAGCTCGACGGCGTCGTGGTCGCCGAGGGCGTCGTCGGTGAAGGCGTGTACGCGGGCCGGTGCGGTCATGTCGGACAGCGTGCTGGATCGGGAGGCAAAAGTCTAGAAGATCTTCCAGACTTTGCGACGGCCCGCGTGAAACACTTCCGTCCATGAAGCGACGGCACGGGGACAGCGCCAGGCAGCGACGCGATGCCCTCGTGCGCGCCACCATCGAGGTGGCCGCCGAGAAGGGCATGGCCGGCGTCACGCATCGCGCCGTGACCGAGCGCGCCGGACTGCCGCTGGCCACCGTCGGCTACTTCTTCGACTCGATCACGGACCTGGCTGCCGAGGCACTGCGCACCGGTGTGGCCGAGGACGTCGCCCGGCTGCGTACGCTCGCCGACGAGCTCGCCTCGACGGACTCCGGCACCGATGCGATGGCCGAGGCGTTCGCGGCCGCGCTGATGTCACCGCCGGCCGACTCGCTCGCCTTCCTCGAGGGACTGCTCCACGCCGCCCGCGACCCGGAGTTCCGTCCCGTGGTGGCCGAGGTGCTCACCGCCGGCCGCGACGTCGCCGACCGCGCGGCGACAGTCGCCGGCGCGACCCGGACCGACCCGTCCTCCGTGCTCGCCCTCGTGCACGGCTATCTGCTGCACGCCCTCGCGGCCCCCGACCTGGTCGACACCGAGGCTCTTCTCCGCGGGCTCCGTGCGCTCGTCATCGGCACCCTGGTCGAGAGCGGCGAGGTCGACCTCGCCCTACGGCTCGCGGGACAGGAGTCAGCCGACGACGCGGACCTCGCGCCCTAGGACCGCGCCGTCCCGCAACGTCAGATGGTCGCCGGACCAGAACCGACCCGGGTCGTAGTAGTTGGTGGGACGCTCGTCGTCGAGCAGCCCCATCTCCTGGTAGGTCGCCGCGACCACCTCGGCACAGAACACCTGCTCGAGACCGGCCTTCGAACGGAACCGCCCTCGCGCCCAGCGGCTGGCCAACGCGGCGGTCGACGGGAAGGGCGTGCCGTCGAGGCGCGCGATCGTCCTCAGCAGAGCATCCTCGCGGCTGCGGTCGATGTCGGCAGTGAGCTGGCGCAGCCAGACCTGCTGCTCGTAGCGCCCCGCCCACTGCTCGACCGCGGCCCGCAGATCATGGAGCTGTACGCCACGGTGATGGGTGCCCGTGTAGAGGTCGAGCAGCCCCTTGCCCAGCTCGGCATGCCACATCATCGGCGGCAGATCGTCGAGCACGACCGCCATCCCGACATGGTTGACCGGCGCGTTGCTGAGCATCCGGATCGCACGGTCCGCGACCGAGCGGCCGCGGAACAGCCACAGATCACCGGTGCGGGTCTGGTCTACGGCGTCTTCGAGGGAGATAGTGGTGTCGTCAGACATCTCGAGCAGGGGGTCCTCATGGGTTTCGGCAGTGCACGCATCTGGAAGGTCGTCGGCCTCGCCGGCCTGGCCGGGGTCGCGGCGACCGGTGCCATCATCGCGCGCAACCACCGCCAGCGTACGCAGCGCACGCCGGAAGAGATCCACGCCAAGCTCCGTGAGCGGGTCGCTGCGGCTCACGAGGGCTCGGCTGCGTAAGGCGTCCGGTTCTTCGGGGTTGGGGTGGGCCGTCTTCTTCGGGTTGAGCTGGGCCGCCGACCCTTCTTTGAGGGTCCTCTCGATCTGGACCGGCGTCAAGGACGCCCTTCGGGCGCCGGCTTCGCCGGCCGCCTTCGGCGGTCCTGGACTCCGGACCAGATCGAGAAAAGATTTGGCTGGCTATCGGGGCGGCGGCCCGGGTGTGTCAACGAAAGGAGAGGTTGTTCGCTCACCGCGAAAGTCAGGGATGACCTGCGAAAACAGGTGACTTCCAGGAGTGTCTTCGCGTATAATATCGAGCATCAGCCGGGCACTCCTGGAAGGAACTGCGATGAGTCTCGGGCGCGACATCGACCACTGGGGAACCAACCCCGGTGACGCGATCGACGCCGCCCTGACCGTCATCGAGAACGCCGTCCAAGAGCTGTTGTCGACCGACCCGATCTACTGGCGCACCGGACAGAAGAAGAACCTGCTGGCGAGGTTGGAGAAACTCCAAGCCCAGCAGGCCGCCCTGAAGCTGCGGGTGCTGGCCACGTCCGGTGATATCGCTGAGGAGACCGGGGCGAAAGACCCCTCCGGGTGGATGCTGACCGAGTTGCTCGTCGATAAGACCGAAGCCCGCTCGCAAATCAGGTTGGCTGCCGGTGTCGCGAAGTACGAACTCGTCGCCGCCGGCCTCGCCGAAGGCGTGGTCTCACAGACCAAGGCCCATGTGATCACCAAAGCACTCGATGCCGTCGAGGCCGACCCTGTTGCGAGCGTCGAAGATCTGGTGCTGGCTGAGAAGCTGCTGGTGGAGTACGCCACCCAGCACACCGCGAACGTACTGAAGAGCATCGGGAAGCGAATCCTGGCCGAGGTCGACCCGGAACGCTTCGAGGCCGACGAGGCCAAGGCCCTGCAGCGGGAGGAGGAACGTGCCGCGCGGCGGACGTTCTTCTCTACGCGTGACAACGGCGACGGGACCATCGACATCCACGCCCGGGTCTCCTGCGCGGTCGGGCTCCGGTTGCGCACGATGGTCGACTCCCTGGCCCAACCTCGGAAGTGGTCGGCCCACGACAAGGGCCGCCACATCCCCTACGACCGGCTCCTCGGACAAGCGTTCACCCGGATCGTGGAGACCTACGACGTCGACCAGCTCCCCCGACACGGCGGGCACGCGACCACGATGTTCATCACGATGAGCATCGACGACCTCCGCGCTGATCTCGGCACCGCAGCGTTGGGGTTCGACGGAGACAAGATCACCGCAGCCGAGGCCCGCAAGATGGCGTGCAACGCAAACTTGGTCCCCGTCGTTCTCGGCACCGACTCCGAGATCCTCGACCTCGGCAGAACCGCACGCCTCGCCCACCCAGTCCAACACCGCGCACTACGACTCAGAGACAAGTGCTGCCAAGCAGAAGACTGCGACGCACCAGCCGCCTGGACCGAAGCCCACCACCTGAAACCCTGGGCCGAAGGCGGCAGAACAGACCTCGCGAACATGGTCCTGCTGTGCCCCAGGGATCACCGCCGGATCCACGACCCGAACTACGGGTATGAGCGCTTGCCGAATGGGCGGATCCGGTTCACCCGCCGCACCTGACCCGGTCCACCCAGTCCACCCGGGACCGCCCCCTGCAGCCTGCTGACCCTGCGACCTGCCCGGCTCAGCCGGAGCGGCACCTTGTGAAGGCGTTCACGACCTCGGACCCTCTGTTGTAGCCGACGCAGACGCGGTCCTGCCCAGGAGACTCCAACCCCAGATCCCAAGCCCGCACGCAACCAAGGAATCCGCGCCAAACCCCGCCGCCGACCCGATATACGGCCAGATCTCTCGGCGTCCACAACGGGTCGGCGGCCCAGCCCCAGCGACACGGCCAACACCGAGCTACCAAGTCCGCCTCAGGAGTCGAACCCCAACCCCAGCCGGTCCATCGTCCGCAGGAACAGATCCCTGCGGCCACCGTTGGCGTCAGCCTTGCCGAGCGAGCGGACCATCATCTGGATCCCGGCGTAGCGAGCCGGCTCGGGCGGGAACGGCAGCGGCTTGGAGCGGACCATCTCCAGCGACGTACGCTCCGTCTCCTCGCCGCTGAGGAGATCGAGCATCACCTGGGCCCCGAAGCGGGTGGCGCCGACGCCGAGGCCGGTGTAGCCGAGCGCGTAGGCGACGCGGCCGGAGTAGGCCTTGCCGAAGAAGGCCGAGAAGCGGGTGCAGGTGTCGATGACTCCGGCCCAGCGGTGGGTGAAGCGGAGCCCTTCCAGCTGCGGAAAGGTCTCGAAGAAGTGGCTTGCGAGGCGGTCGTGGGTCGCGCCGGTCTCCAGCTCCGGCGAGATCTTCGAGCCGAAGTGGTAGATCGCGTCGTAACCGCCCCACAGGATCCGGTTGTCCCTGGTCAGGCGGTAGTAGTGGAAGTGGTTGGCCGAGTCGCTGACACCCTGTCGGTTCGCCCAGCCGATGGCAGACATCTGCGCGGCGGAGAGTGGCTCGGTCATGAGTACGTAGTCGTAGACCGGCACCGTCATCATCCGCAGCCGACGCAGCAACGGCCGGAAGGCGTTGGTGGCCAGCGCGACCCGGCCCGCCCGAACCGAGCCCGTGAGAGTCGACACCCGCATCCCGGCTCCGTCACGGTCGAGACCGGTGGCCGCAGACCCCTCGTGGATCACCACACCCGCGTCCAGGCAGGCCTGGCGCAGCCCCCAGGCGAGCCTCGCCGGCTCGACCGTGGCCGTGTCACCGAGCACCTCCAGGCCGCCGAGATAAGTCGGCGAGCTGAGCTCGCCACGCACGCCCGTCTCGTCCAGCAGCCGGTGCTTGATGCCGTGCTCGGTCAGGGCGGCCGAGCACTCGGCGAGATCGTCGACCTCGTGCGGACGAGTGGCGACGTTCAACGCCCCGGTGAGGCGCCAGTCGCAGTCGATGCCGTGCTCTTCGATCGTCGCGGCCATCTCGTCGAGGTTCTGCTGGCCGAGCCGGTCGAGGGACGCGAGCTCATCGGGCCAGCGCTCCAGGCCGTTCCAGAATCCGTGCGTCAGGGACGCCTCGGCGAAGCCGCCGTTACGGCCCGACGCCTGGTCGCCGCACTGCCCGGCCTCGAGGACCAGGACAGACCACGACGGGAACCGGGATCGCGCGAGCAACGCGGTCCACAGTCCCGAGTAGCCGCCGCCGACGACCACCAGATCGGCCTCCGCCACCCCGACCAACGGGGGTAGCGGCGCAGGCTTCGCCGGGTCGTCGAGCCAATAGACGGCTGGTGCGGCATCGGACAGCGAAACGTGGCTCACGTCGCCCACTATGGCAAGTCTGAGGGTCTCCAGCCACCCTTTGGATACGGAATCATGGAAATAGTTCGTTACACACGACGGATTTCGTTGAAACAGGCCACCGATGCGGGGTTGACTTGCTCCATGACTCGCAAGCACAACGGTGGCGCTCACCTCGATGAGGTCAACAAGCTGATCATCGAGCAGCTCCAGCAGGACGGCCGACGCAGCTATGCCGCGATCGGCAAGGAGGTCGGCCTGAGCGAGGCCGCGGTGCGACAGCGCGTGCAGCGACTCGTCGACAGCGGCGTCATGCAGGTCGTCGCGGTCACCGACCCGCTCGAGCTCGGCTTCGCCCGGCAGGCGATGATCGGCGTACGCACCTCCGGGCCGGTCGAGTGGATCGCCGACGAGCTCGGCAAGCTCGACGAGGTCGACTACATCGTCATCACCGCCGGCTCCTACGACCTGCTCGTGGAGGTCGTCGCCGAGAGCGACGAGGCCCTCCTCAATCTGGTCTCCAGCAAGATCCGCGCCATCGAGGGCGTGGTGAGCACCGAGACGTTCATGTACCTCCATCTGCACAAGCAGACCTACGCCTGGGGCGTGAGGTGAACAACTTTTCCGGCATCAGCCTGTGGCACGAGACCGCGGGCGACGCCTGGGAACCGCGTCCGGCGCTGATGGGCGACCTCGAGGTCGATGTCGCAATCGTCGGCGCCGGCTACACCGGCCTGTGGACGGCCTACTATCTGGCCGAGGCCAGGCCCGACCTGAAGATCGCGATCCTCGAGGCCGAGGTCGCCGGCTTCGGCGCCTCCGGCCGCAACGGCGGATGGTGCTCCGCCCTCTTCCCCGCCTCGCTCGACAAGGTGGCCGCGGGCTCGAGCCGGGAGGACGCGCTCGCCCAGGACCGGGCCATGCGGGAGACCGTCGACGAGGTGATCCGGGTCGCCGCGGCCGAGGGCATCGAGGCCGACATCGCCAAGGGCGGCACCGTCGTCGTCGCTCGCACGCCCGCACAGCTCGAGCGCGCCCGGCACGAGGTCGAGCACGCCCGTTCCTGGGGCCTCGGCGACGCCGAGATCTCCCTGCTCGACCGGGCCGCGGCCGAGAGGCGGCTGGCCGCGACCGGCACCCTGGGCGCGACCTTCACCCCCGACTGTGCCGCCCTCCATCCCGCCAAGCTCGTCCGCGGCCTGGCCCGCGCGGTCGAGGCCCGTGGGGTCACCATCTACGAGCAGACCCCGGCGATCACCGTCGAGCCGCACCTGGTGAGAACGAAGCGAGACGTGGTCAGCGCCGACGTCGTCGTACGCGCCACCGAGGGCTACACCCCGACGCTGGCTGGTCTCGAGCGTGAGGTCATCCCGGTGCGCTCCCTGATCATCGCCACCGAGCCGCTCTCCGACCTGGTCTGGTCGAGCATCGGCCTGGAGGAGCGCGAGACCTTCTCGGACGGCCGCCACCTGCTGATCTACGGGCAGCGCACCGCGGACGACCGCCTGGTCTTCGGCGGCCGGGGCGCTCCGTACTCCTTCGGATCGAAGATCACCCACGCCGACGTCTCCGACCTGCGCACCCACCGCCGCCTGTGGTCGACCCTGATCGAGATGTTCCCAGCGGTCCGCGGGCACCGGGTCACCCATCGCTGGGGCGGCGTGCTCGGCATCCCGCGCGACTGGCACGCCTCGGTCGGCCACGACCCGGCCACCGGGCTCGCGCACGCCGGCGGTTACGTCGGGGACGGCGTGGCGACGACCAACCTCGCCGGACGTACGCTGCGGGACCTGATCCTCGGTATCGATTCCGACCTCACCGCGCTCCCCTGGGTCGGGCACGTCTCACCACGCTGGGAGCCCGAGCCGCTGCGCTGGCTCGGCGTCAACGCCGGGCTGCGTGCGATGACCGTGGCCGACGCGGAGGAGAGTGCCACCGGCAAGGGATCGCTGATCGCCCGGGCCGTCGCGCCGCTCGTCGGCGGTCACTGAGGGAACCATGTCCCTCTCCCCTCCCGCCCGGAAAGCGCTCGTCGCTGCTGGTTCGCTGGCCTGTGTCGCGGCGCTGCTCGTCGGGGTCGGGCATTGGCGTGCCTCCGACCTGATGACCGGCGACGTCGCGTGGCACACGGCGGTCGACGGTAACGAGGGCGAGGCGATCGTCGTACGCGACCGGATCTACACCTACGACGACGACCGGCTCACGATCCGTGACCTGAGGACCGGGAAGGTTCTCGCCGAGGAACGCCAGGAGGGGCACCGTGCCTATGTCGGCGACGGCGGTCACGTGGCGACCGTCGGCCTCCGGCAGATCGCGATGACCGATCGCAACGGCACGCTGGTCTGGCAGGAGGCTGTCGACGACCTCTACGACCCGATCGCCATCAGTCTCGACGGCGAGCTCGACGCCATCGACTGCTCCGACGACGGCTGCGTCACCGTTCACCTCGACGCCACTGGACGCGAGACCTCTCGCACCCCGCGGCTCTCGCCGGACCATGCGACTCCTGCCACGATCGGCTACGCCACCTTCGACGACACTCGTATGCAGCGGGTCCCGACGATCCCGACAGACATCGACCAGCGGACACACTCGATCCAGCAGCTTCGCGACGGAAAGCCCCTGGGCGCGCCGATCGGGCTCCTCGACGACCACACCGCCGCCCAGGTCGGCGACCTCCTCGTGGGTCTCTCGCGCGAGAACGACACCTGCACCTTCACCGCCACCCGAGCCGGCGTGCCGGCTTGGACGACCACGACGCCGTGCCCGGACCTCGGATTCCCCGAGGTCGAGGTGTTCGCCGACCGCATCTACGTCACCAACCCCACCGACACGGCCTACGACATCGTCACCTCAGATCTCGACGGCAGGCGAGCCAGCAGCTTCCGGATCGACGTCGGACCCACCGCGGAGTCCGACAGGAGGCAGCTGTCGGCGACTCCGGAGGCCGTCGTGCTCGTCTCGACCGATCGGGTCTCGGGCTACTCCCCCACGACCGGCAAGCGACGGTGGACCGAGAAGCTTCGGCGTACCTCGCATGACGTGCTGGAGAAGTCGACGAAGATCTATCCCGGCATCGACGTCACCGGGCCGGTCGTCGACCGCTACGGCAACGCCGCGCAACCGTTCACGAACCTCGCGTTCGGACGGGAGGTGCCGAGCTGGACGCACACCTTCCTCGACGCCGGGTCCGGCGAGGAGTCGGCACGGCTGGCCGCACCGTACGGATCGGTCGCCCATGGGCTCGAGGACGGCAGCGTCCTGGTCGTCGGGAGCGACGACATGTGGCTCGTCTCTCCGTAGTTCACGAAATAACGAGTTGCGTACGCCGGTCGCCGTCCCTCACCATGGACCGCGACCGGCGTTTCTCGTCCTTGAGGCGCCCCTGATCGAGAGGAGCAGACCATGACTGTCGTTGTCCTGTGCCTGCCCACAGACCACATCTCTCGCATCAGGAGCACCCGAAGTGACTCAGGAGAATCTCTCCGCTGATTCCGCCGTATCCGACTCTCTGGCAGGAATCGACCCCAATTTCATCTTCGACTTCCAGGCCTACGACGACGACCTGGACGACGGACAACGCTGGTCCACCTGGCTCTCGGTAGAGCCACTCTCCCGTGGACCGGAGCCGCGCCCGGACTGGGTGGTGACCTCTCAGGGCGCCATCGACACCGAGCTCGGCGTCCTCAAGACCGGCAAGGAGGCCGACGCCTTCTTGATCGTACGTGCCGACCCGCTGTTCCCGGAGCAGGAGGCGCTGATGGTCGCCAAGCGCTACCGCGACAGCGACCACCGCACCTTCCACCGCGCCGCGAGCTACACCGAGGGCCGTTCGGTCAAGCGCTCTCGTGACGAGCGCGCACTGAAGAAGAACTCGACCTTCGGCCGCGAGGTCGCCAAGGCCGAGTGGGCCAACGCCGAGTGGAACGCGCTCGTACGCTGCTGGAACCTCGGCCTCCCAGTCCCCTACCCCGTGCAGATCGACGGGACCGAGATCCTGATGGAGTGGATCGCGGTGGACGACGGCAACGGCGAGCTCGAGACGGCACCCCGTCTCGCACAGACCCGACCGGAGCGCCATGTCCTCGAGATGTGGTGGGACGGGCTGGTCGACTCCCTGGCGACGATGGTGCAGGCGGGGATGGTCCACGGCGACCTCTCCCCCTACAACATCCTTGCCCAGCAGGACCGGCTCGTGATCATCGACCTCCCCCAGATCATCGACCTGGTCGGCAACCCGCTGGGCTTCGACTTCCTGCTCCGTGACATCGCCAACGTCGCGAAGTGGTTCCAGGCCAGGGGCCTGGAGGTCGACGAGCAGGAGGTCTACGCCGACCTGATGGCGCACGCCTTCTGAACCCCGCTCGCGCGCTGCCGGGGGTGCGCTATGGCGCACTCCTGGCAGCACCGCGCGACGGTTCAGCGACGGAGCAGACCTTGGGCGCTCCCTCGAAGTCGAGATCACCCATGATCAGGTCGCCGAGGAACTGCGTCTGCATCGTGACGCCCGATGGGTGCTCGAGGTCGGCAGAGTCGAAGTCACGGTTGGCTTCGGACACCATGTCGTTCAGGTTCTCCCGCTTGCTGATCCGCCAACCTCGGTCGACCAGGTAGTCGAGGATCTCGACATATCCGGCAGCTGCCGGCGTGCTCACTTCACCGAAGGCAACCTCCTCGGTCGCCTCCCACGCGAACCAGGCACCAGCCTGAACCAGCTGGTTGTCCGACTCGTCGATGCCACAACCGTCCACCGCGACATCCTCCGGCCAGCGGAGCCCGTCAGGCGTCGGGATGGAGTTGACCTGCTCGAGGTGGGGTTCGAGCTTGTCACGCCAGATCTCGAGTGCCTTCTGGTCCGTGACGACCGCGCGCTCCGCTCGTCTGCTCTCGTCCACGCTCGTCCGGATGACAAGCCCGGCAAGCAGCAGGAGGGTGCAGAAGATCGCGACGCCGACCATCACTTCCACGAGTACGCTGCGCGCCGCCACCGCGCGAAGAAGGCGCATCTAACGGGCCAAGCCGCGCATCAGCGTGGCGACGACGTCTTCCACCATCCCGTGCGACTGCTCGGGCGTCACGAACCCTGAGCCGACGAAGGTGGCCAGTCCCTGCAGCGCCGCGAGGACGGTGATCCCGATGACCTCGGGGTCGCCGTCGACGACCTCCCCGCGGGCCTGGGCGTCGGTGAGCAGGGCGGTGGGGTGGGCGAAGGCGGCGGCGACGGCCTCGGCGATCTCGGCGCCGGCGGTCTCGCTGTGCTTGCGCGCGAACATCACCGAGAGCAGCGCCGGGTTGTCGGTGGCGAAGTCGAGGTAGGCCGCGGCGAAGGCGACCAGGTCATCGGTCAGCGAGCCGCGAGTGGCCAACGCGGCGTCCATCACCTCGCCCAGCCGCCGGAACCCGGCGACCGCGAGCGCGTCGAAGAGCGCGTTCTTGTCGCGGAAGTGGGCGCTCGGCGCGGCATGGCTCACGCCCAGGTCGCGGGCGATGCCGCGCAGCGAGAGCGCGTCGGTGCCCGACTCGCGCAGCACCTCTTCGGCACGGCGCAGCACCGCGGCGCGCAGGTCGCCGTGGTGGTATCGGCTCATCGTCTCGGTCATCAGGCACACCTTATCGAGAATTCACCGATATAGTCATTGTCAAGATTCTTGTCATCGCCTAGATTTGACGCATGACCGAACAGAAGTGGACATCCCAGCGGCTGCCGTCCTTCGAGGGCCGCACCGTGATCGTCACCGGCGCAACCAGCGGCCTGGGCCGCATCGTCGCCACCGAGCTGGGCGCGAAGGGGGCCCGCGTCGTCCTGGCCGTGCGCAACGTCGCCGCCGGCGAGGAGGTGGCCGCCACGATCAGCGGTGGTGCCGAGGTGCGGGCACTCGACCTGGCCGACCTCAGCTCGGTGCGGAGCTTCGCCGCTGCCTGGGAGGGCGGGATCGACGTACTCATCAACAACGCCGGGATCATGATGGTGCCCAAGCGCCTCACGATCGACGGCTACGAGAGCCAGTTCGCCACCAACCACCTGGGGCACTTCGCGCTCACCAACCTGCTGCTCCCCCACATCACCGACCGCGTCGTGACGGTCGCCTCCTCGGCCCACCGCTGGGGCGGCTTCGACCTCGATGACCTCAACTGGGAGCGGCGCGCCTACCAGCCGGAGAAGGCCTACGGACAGTCGAAGATCTCCAACCTGCTCTTCACCCTCGAGCTCCAGAGGCGCCTCGAGGGCACCGGGCTGAAGGCGTACGCCGCGCACCCGGGCTATGCCGCGACCAACCTGCAGGGCCACACCGGCAACGCCCTCAAGCACGCCCTCATGGCGGTCGGCAACCGGGTCGTCGCACAGTCGGCGGAGGCGGGTGCCCTCCCGACCCTGTACGCAGCCAGCCAGGACCTTCCCCCGGCCAGCTACGTCGGACCGGACGGGCTCGGCGAGTACCGCGGCAGCCCGACGCTCGTCGGCAGGACCGCGGTGGCCTCCGACCCCGACCTCGCGCGCAAGCTGTGGACCGAGTCCGAGGCCCTGACCGGAGTCTCCTGGCCACTGTGAGTCGGTAGGTTTCTCGGTATGAAGCATCACCGGGGACGGCATGTCGACATCGAGTCGGTGGAGGAGCTCGACGGGCACCTGGCTGCCGGGGCGGAGAGCCTCCGAGGGTGGCGGCTGCGGTCGCTGGATCTGAGCTCCCGTTCCACCACCCTGCGGGAGACCGAGCTCGCCGGGGCGACGTTCCTCGGGTGCACCTTCGCACCCGGCGACGGCGACTACGCCGAGGACGAGGGCGCGCTGGTGATGCCGGTGATCCCGGAGGCGCCGGTCGACGTCTACCGCTCCCGGCTCTACACCGCCGGGGAGCTCTACGACGACCCGGTCTATGCGCGGAGCCTGGACGCACGGGCGTACGCCTGGCTGCAGCAGCCGCTCGACGCCGACGACGAGCTCGCGATCACTCTTCACGACCACGCGATCGACTCCGCTCTCGAGGCGTGGGTGCGGGCACGACGCGAGGAGGGCACCCGGATCGTCGGGGTGATGGGCGGGCACAAGCTGCGCCGGGGCGAGGACGACTACGCCGACGCTGCCCGCCTGGGCCAGCATCTGGCGAGCCACCACGTCGTCGCCACGGGCGGCGGACCGGGAGCGATGGAGGCCGCCAACCTGGGCGCGTTCCTGGCCGGAGCGTCGAAGTCGACGCTCGACGACGCGCTCGCGTCGCTGGCCACGGTGCCCACATTTCGGCCCTCCATCCGGGCGTGGGCGCAGGTGGCCCTCGACGTACGCGACCAGGTCGAGGGCAGGCCCGGAAGATCACTGGGGATCCCGACCTGGCACTACGGGCACGAACCGCCCAACGTGTTCGCCGGGGCGATCGCGAAATACTTCCGCAACGCCACCCGCGAGGCGGTCCTGCTGGAGGTCTGTGACGGCGGGATCGTCTACCTGCCCGGAGCCGGCGGCACCGTGCAGGAGGTCTTCCAGGACGCCTGCGAGAACTACTACGCCGACTCCAGCGCGATCGCGCCGATGGTGCTGGTCGGCCGGCGCTACTGGACCGAGACCCTGCCGGTCTGGCCGCTGCTACAGGCGCTCGCACGCGGCCGGGCGATGGAGCCGCACATCCACCTCGTCGACACCGCCGAGGAGGTAGTCGACGTCATCGGGACCGGCGTGCCCCGATGACGTCGCGGTAGTGGTCGACCAGGGCCGCGTTCACCGCGCCCCAGGACTTGTGCGCGACGCTCTTGCGGGCCTCGCGACCCATCCGCAGCCGTAGCTGCGGGTCGTTGTGGAGCAGCGCGACGTGGGAGCCGAGGTCGTCGCGGCTTCCCGGCTCGTAGAAGAACCCGGTGACGCCGTCGGCGACCAGGTCCAGGGGCCCGCCGGAACGTGGCGCGACCACCGGGATCCCGGAGGCGAGCGCTTCCTGGACCGCCTGACAGAAGGTCTCGTGGGAGCCGGTGTGCACGAAGATGTCGAGCGAGGCGTACGCAGCCCCCAGCTCCTCCCCCTGCAGCACACCCATGAAGGTCGCGTTCGGGAGCAACGAGCGCAGCTCGCGCTCCTGCGGCCCGCCGCCGGCGAGCACGACCTTGTACGCCGGGTTGCGGGCGAGCGCGGCGAGCAGATGCAGCTCCTTCTCCTGGGCCAGGCGACCGACGTACCCCACGATGGTCTCCCCGTTCGGCGCGAGCTGGGCGCGGAGGTCATGGTCGACACGGCTCGGGTGGAACAGCTCGACATCCACGCCGCGCGGCCACAACCCGGTGCGCTGGACACCGAGGCCCTCGAGCTGGGTGAGCGCCGAGGAGCTCGGCGCCAGGGTGCGGTCGGCGGCCGAGTGGGCCTGGCGGGTGAGCATCGCGGCGGCCTGCGGGCCACCGACCGCCTTGTACTTGTCCCAGAAGCCCACCAGGTCGGTCTGGTAGATCGCGACGCTGGGGATGCCGAGCTCCTTGGCGACCAGCACCGCCTGCCGACCGAGCAGCGCCGGCGAGGCCACGTGGACGACGTCGGGGCTGAACCGGCGCATCACGGCACGCAGCTTGCGCCGCGTCTCGATACCGACGCGGAAGTCCTTGTAGACCCAGAACGTCGCTCCCCGGGTCCGGGTCACCGGGAACCCGGCGTACTCGGCGGGCCCGGTGGGAGCCACGACCTCGACCGTATGGCCGTCGACCGCTAGATGCTCCAGCACGCGGCGTACAGAGTTCGTCACGCCGTTGACCTGGGGCAGGAACGACTCCGTGACGATGAGGACACGGAGCGGCTCTGAGTTGGCGGCGACCAGCGGGACCCGATCGAGGCTGATGCTCATGTTTCTGATCGTGAGCGCCCTCTGGCAACGTGAACCCCGACTTGGTTGACAGGTCGGTGAACCTCCCGTGGCCAGACCTGTGTGCCGGGCGACAGGTAGTCCAGCCGGTTTCACCAGCGGAAACGTCGCGTGACCTCAGAACTCCCCCACGGCCGAGCGGGTGGTCACGAAAGGGTTGCCGCCCGCCTGCTCATTTGCCACGATCGCCGCATGACCACCGATGAGGAGCACATCCGGCCCGATGGCGTCGACGATCTCACCGTCGAGGCGCTCGGCGCCATCAGCGAGGCACTCGAAGCGATCGAGATCGCCCGGGGTCATCTGTACGCGCTGCATCGCATCACCGGCACGGCCGACCTCACCTTGGGCAAAGGGGTCGAGCAGCTGCGCGAGGCCGGCCACACCGAGCTCGCGGACAGGTTCGAACGCGAGCTCGTCGGACGCAACGTGCTCTACGGCAGGTGGACGTTCCAGATCGTCGAGGAGTACGACGACGGCTACTACGCCACGTTCAAGCAGCTCGAGAAGGAGGCCCGCGACGCTCTCGTCGGAGGCAAGCGGCACCTCTACGAGTCGGAGATGAAGGACGACCGCCGCACCCGAGGCCGACAGGGCCACGAGCGCCGGCCGGCGCCGGAGGCCTGAGCCTGCCGCCGAGGGCTCTCGGGCTACTCGGCAGCGGCGAGCTGGCCGCAGGCGCCGTCGATCTCGCGGCCGCGGGTGTCGCGGACGGTGGTGGAGATGCCCTTGGCCTCGAGGCGGCGTACGAACTCGCGCTCGTCGGCCGGGTCGGAGGCGGTCCACTTCGAGCCGGGCGTGGGGTTCAACGGGATCAGGTTGACGTGGACCCAGCCCCAGTCGCCGTAGGAGTTGAGTACGTCGGCGAGGAGGTCGGCGCGCCAGGCCTGGTCGTTGATGCCGCGCATCATCGCGTATTCGATGCTCACCCGTCGCTTCGTGACGCGGGCGTAGTTCCAGGCGGCCTCGACGGTCTCGGCGACCGAGAAGCGGGTGTTGATCGGGACCAGCTCGTTGCGCAGCTCGTCGTCGGGAGCGTGCAGCGAGAGGGCGAGAGTGACCGGGATGCCCTCCTCGGTGAGCTGCTTGATCCGGGGCACGAGACCGACGGTCGAGACGGTCACGTGGCGGGCGGAGAGGCCCAGACCCTCGGGGGCCGGCGAGGTGAGTCGTCGGACGGCACCCATGAGCGCCTTGTAGTTGGCCATTGGCTCCCCCATGCCCATGAAGACCACGTTGGAGAGGCGGCCGGGGCCGCCGGGGATCTCGCCGCTGGCCATCTGCCGGGCCGCGACGACAACCTGGTGCACGATCTCGGCGGTCGACATGTTGCGCTCGAGGCCGCCCTGGCCGGTGGCGCAGAACGGGCAGGCCATGCCGCAGCCGGCCTGGGAGGAGATGCAGACCGTGGCACGGTCGGTGTAGCGCATCAGCACCGACTCGACCAGGGCACCGTCGAAGAGCTTCCACAGCGTCTTGACGGTGGTGCCCTTGTCGGCCTCCTGCTGACGGATCGGCGTCATCAGGTCGGGCAGGAAGGTGCTGACGAGCTCTTCTCGCTGGTTGGCCGGAAGGTCGGTCATCTTCGCGGGGTCGTCGACCAGGCGCTCGAAGTAGTGCACCGAGAGCTGCTTGGCCCGGAACCCCGGAAGGCCCGCTTCCTTCGCCGCGTCCTGACGCCCGGCCAGGTCGAGGTCAGCCAGGTGGCGGGGCGGCTTGCCGCGGCCCTTGGGCGGCGCCATCACCAGCGGCAGGCGACGCCCCTCCATCGCGGCGGCCTCAGCCTCGGGGCTGTGCGGGGCTACGGATGCGGGGTCGGGCTCGGTCACTGCTCCAGTGTCCCACCGGGGTGCTGCGTACGGCTAAACCTGGATCCGGGCAGCTCGGTCAGCCGGTCTTCAGCAGGATCCAGAACACGAGGGCACCGACCCCGACGACCACCAGCACGGTCAGGATGATCCCCAACCAGACGAACTGAGCCAGCCGCCGGGTCTTGCGCGGGATGAGCAGGGCGAGCGGCACCAGCAGGGTCAGCGCCACCCAGGGGAACAGCTGCTCGGCGCGCTCTTGCCCGGTCAGCCATGTCAGCAGAGCGCCCCAGGTGCCGGGCACGAGGATGGCGTACGCCAGGCCGATGTAGAACCCGACCAGGGCCGCCACGGTGGGGTGGGAATCGTGCAGCCACGCCCACAGCCCACCCTGCCCCGAGGACTCCTCCTCCGGGGCGTGCTCTTCCTCGACGTCTGGATCGGAGTCCACGTCGAGGTCCGCGGGCTGCTGGGTCACGCTTCAACCGTAACGCCGAACTCGAATCAGTCACGGCAAAGAATCGCGGGTCGGGCATCTGGCCCGCGATACGACGGGACGTTCCTGTCCGCTACTGAGCAGTAGCCCGACAAGAACGTTCTGTCGTATCTCAGATCTCGATGACGTCCGGCATCCCGAGCGCCCGCCAGCGTGTCAGGTCCGGCGGCAGGCCGGTGAGCTCGCTGGCCAGGACGGTCCATGCGGTGCCGTGACCGACGAGCACGACGTCCTCATCGGCGTGGGCCGCCAGGATCCCGGTGACCGCCTTGGTCACGCGGTCCCGGCATGCCTCGAGGGGTTCCCACCCCTCGTACGCAGGAACCGACGGCTCTGCGAACGCTTGCTCGACCGTGGCGTCGAAGTCCTCTACCCACGCCTCGCCCCGGCGGTGCTCACGAAGAGCATCCACCACGCCGACGTCACCGTCGGTGAGCGGCTGGGCGGTCTGCTGTGCCTTGGTCTCGGGTGAGGAATACCACGTGGCACCGGCCGGGAGCCGGTCGCGCAGCGCCCAGACGTCGTCGAACCCGTCAGGGTCGAGCTCCCAGTGCTCCGCCGCGACCCCGCGGACCTGAACGGGTCTGCCGTGGCGTACGAGGAAGAGCATCAGAAGACGCGCCCTCAGAAGACCGCGTAGTGGAGGATCAGCCAGACCGGGGCGACGGTGGCCAGCAGCGAGTCGAGGCGGTCCATCAGGCCGCCGTGGCCGGGGACGATCTGGCTCATGTCCTTGACGCCGAGGTCGCGCTTGATGACGGACTCGACCAGATCACCGAGGACAGCCATCACGCACGCGACGACGCCGAGCGCGACTCCGACCCACCAGGCGCCGTCGAGCAGCCATACGACCAGGCCGACCCCGGTGGCGACGGTGAACACCATCGAACCGACGAAGCCCTCCCAGGACTTCTTCGGCGAGATCACCGGCGCCATCGGGTGCTTGCCGAAGAGGACGCCGGCGACGTAGCCACCGATGTCGGACATGATCGTCAGCAGGACCCAGACGATGATGCCGCGGACACCGTCGTCGGAGAGACCGCCCGAGGTCCAGTCGCCGCCCTCGCCGAGCATGAGCGCGACGAACGAGCCCAGGAAGGGCAGATAGAACAGCGTGAGGACGGCGGCAGCCGAGGTGCGGACGTAGCCTTCGACGCCGCGTCGCAGCACCCAGAGCATGATCACCAGGGCGGTCACCGCCGTGGCCGTCACCAGCGCGTCGGAGCCCCAGAAGTAGGCGACCAGGACCATCACCGTGCCACCGATCATCAGCGGCTGCTCCGGGACGTCCATGTCCTTGGCCATCAGGCCCCGGTGGAGCTCCCAGACCGCGGCGACGACACACCCGACGACGATCAGCATGAACGCCGTCTTCACGAACATCAGGCTCAGCGCGATGGCGACCAGGAGGACGACCGCGGACCCGATCGCCGCGGGCAGGTTGCGGCCGGCGCGGCCGTAGTCCTTCTTCGGCGGCTCGGAAGCTGACGGAGAGGGCGACGGCGGCGTCTGGCTCACAAGGGATTCCTTCATGCTCAGGTCCTTATCTGGGTCTCGATCCCGCCTCGCTGGCTGGAGCCAGGTGGTGCTCACTGGATCTCGACACGCGGTCGCCGCTTCGCAGGCTCAGCGGCGCGCTCGCTCGATCTCTTCGCGTTGTGACCCTGCGACTCCGTCGCAGGGTCACAGGCTCAGACCTCGAGCAGCTCGGCTTCCTTGGACTTGAGGAGCTCGTCGATGGCGTCGGTGTGCTTCTTGGTGAGGCTGTCGAGACGCTTCTCGGCACCGGTCACGTCGTCCTTGCTCGCCTCGCCGTCCTTCTCGAGCTTCTCGAGGCCCTGCTTGGCCTTCTGACGCACCTGGCGAACCGAGACCCGACCCTGCTCCGCCTTCTCCTTGGCGAGCTTGATGTATTCCTTGCGGCGCTCCTCGGTGAGCTCGGGGAAGACCGCACGCAGGATCTTGCCGTCGTTGGACGGGTTGACACCGAGGTCGGAGTCACGGATGGCCTTCTCGACGTTGGCCATCGCGCCGATGTCGAACGGGGCGATGTTGATGATCCGCGGCTCGGGGCTGGTGAACGAGGCAAGCTGCTGGATCGGCGTCGGGGTGCCGTAGTAGTCGACCAGGATCTTGCTGAACATCTGCGGGGTGGCCCGGCCGGCACGGATGGTCGCGAAGTCCTCACGCGTGGAGTCCACCGACTTCACCATCTTGCTGTCGGCCTCGTTGAGGATGTCGTTGATCACCGGTTGCTCCTGTGCGCTCGTAAGTGTTGTGGGTGTGGGTGGCGTCTGGGCTCGTGCCGCTCAGCCAGCGGTGACGAGCGTACCGATCTTCTCACCCTGGACGATCCGGAAGATCGCCCCCTCGTCCTCCGCGCCGTAGACCACGATCGGCATCTTGTTCTCCATGCAGAGGGCGAACGCGGTGGCGTCGGCGATCTTGAGCTGTCGCTGCAGCGCTTCGCCAAAGGTGATCTCATCGTACTTCGTCGCCGTCGGGTCCTTCTTCGGGTCGGCGGTGTAGATGCCGTCGACACCGTTCTTCGCCATCAGGACGACCTCGGAGTGGACCTCGAGAGCGCGCTGGGCCGCGACGGTGTCGGTGGAGAAGAACGGCATCCCCGAGCCGGCGCCGAAGATCACGACTCGGCCCTTCTCGAGGTGACGCATGGCTTTGCGCGGGATGTAGGGCTCGGCGACCTGACCCATCGTGATCGCGGTCTGCACGCGGGTGTCGACGCCCTCCTTCTCGAGGAAGTCCTGCAGCGCGAGGCAGTTCATGACGGTGCCGAGCATGCCCATGTAGTCGGCGCGGGACCGGTCCATGCCGGCCTGCTGGAGCTCGGCGCCACGGAAGAAGTTCCCACCTCCGACCACGATCGCGACCTGAACTCCGGAGGCGGCGACAGCGGCGATCTCCTTGGCGATCGAGGCGACCACGACAGGGTCGACACCAACCTCGCCACCGCCGAAGTTCTCTCCGGACAGCTTGATCAGGATGCGCTGGTAGCGGGTCATGCCGTGGCCTTTCCTCTGGCGATGTCCTGCGGGGTGGTGCAGGTGTTCTCTGTGTACGAAAGAGCCGGTCCGATGATGACCATTCGGTTCATCGGACCGGCTCCTTTCGTCGTACGTTGCTGCTCAACCTAGCTGATCGCGCGCTGTGCGCGCGGAGTCAGGCTCTGGTCAGGCGCCGACGTCGAAGCGGGCGAACTGCTTCACCTGCGTGTTGGCGGCGTCGAGGACCTGCTTGACGGACTTCTTCGACTCGAAGACCGACTCCTGGTCGAGCAGGACGATCTCCTTGAAGAACGCCTTGATGCGACCCTCGACGATCTTGGCGACGGCAGCCTCGGGCTTGCCCTCCTCAAGCGTCTTCTTGGTGAGGACGTCCTTCTCGGCGTCGACCACGTCGGCCGGGACCTCGTCGGAGGTGAGGTACTGCGCCTTCAGCGCGGCAGCCTGCTGAGCGGCCTGCTTCGCGGCCGCCTCGTCACCCTCGTAGGCGACCAGGACGCCGAGGCTCGGCGGCAGGTCGGAGGCCTTCTTGTGCAGGTAGACCGTGGTCTGACCCTCGAAGTAGGCGACCTGGCCGAGCTCGATCTTCTCGCCGATGGTGCGGGCGAGCTCCTCGACGGTCTCGCCGACGGTCTTGTCGCCGAGCGAGACGGCCTTGAGGGCCTCGAGGTCGTTGATCTTGTTGGCGTCGGCGGCCTCGGCGATCTGCTGAGCAGCGGCGACGAAGCCCTCGTTCTTGGCGACGAAGTCGGTCTCCGAGAGGAGGCTGACCAGGGCGTTGCCGGACGCGGCGACGAGGCCGGCCGAGGTGGTGCGCTCCGCAGCGCGGGCGGCAGCCTTGGCCGTGCCCTTGACGCGAAGGATCTCGACAGCCTTGTCGAAGTTGCCGTCAGCCTCGTCGAGCGCCTTCTTGCAGTCCATCATGCCGGCCTGGGTCAGCTCGCGGAGCTTCTTGACGTCGGCAGCGGTGTAAGCCATGTGTGTCTTCCTCTGACTTGTTATGTGGCTCTGGGGTGGACGATGAGGCTCAGGCCTCGGCCGGGGCCTCAGGGGTCTCGGCGGGGGTCTCCTCGGCCGGAGCCTCGGTCGCCTCGGCAGCCGGGGCCTCCTCGGCCTTGGTCTCCTCGGCGGCGGGGGTCTCCTCGGCCTTGGCCTCCTCGGCAGCCGGGGTCGCCAGGAGCTCGCGCTCCCACTCGGCCAGCGGCTCCTCGGCGGTGGCGCCCTCGGTGCCCTCGGTCTTGCCACCGGAGCGGGCGATGAGGCCCTCGGCGACGGCGTCGGCGACCACGCGGGTCAGCAGGCCGACCGCGCGGATGGCGTCGTCGTTGCCCGGGATCGGGAAGTCGACCTCGTCGGGGTCGCAGTTGGTGTCCAGGATGCCGACGATCGGGATCCTGAGCTTGCGAGCCTCCTCGACAGCGAGGTGCTCCTTCTTGGTGTCGACGATCCAGACGGCGGACGGGGTGCGGCCCATCTCGCGGATGCCGCCCAGGGTCTTCTCGAGCTTGTCACGCTCCCGCTTCATCTGCAGGAGCTCCTTCTTCGTGCGGCCCGAGCCGGCGACGTCGTCGAAGTTGACCTCGTCGAGCTCCTTGAGGCGGTTGATCCGCTGGTGCACGGTCTGGAAGTTGGTGAGCATGCCGCCCAGCCAGCGCTGGTTGACGTAGGGCATCCCGACGCGGGTCGCCTGCTCCGCGATGGCCTCCTGGGCCTGCTTCTTGGTGCCCACGAACATGATCGTGCCGCCCTTGGCCACGGTCTCCTTGATGAAGGCGTAGCTGCGGTCGATGTAGGCCAGCGACTGCTGCAGGTCGATGATGTAGATGCCGTTGCGGTCGGTGAGGATGAACCGCTTCATCTTCGGGTTCCAGCGACGGGTCTGGTGTCCGAAGTGGACGCCGCTCTCGAGGAGCTGGCGCATGGTCACGACTGCCATGATGTTTTTTCTCCTAGGTGGTGGCCCGCGTGTGCACCGCTGGTGGCTCGACCTTGCGTTTCTCGAGGTCGGGCGGGTGTTGACGCGAGCCGGTCGGTTTTCAGTTTCGCGCCCGTCAATGGCGACGGGCCCTGACGCCTGCACGCGGTCCGACCTGAGCGTGGTGCTCGGGACTGAGGGCCGCGCCCGCGGGCGACCGGCGTCTCGGAGCGAGGCACCGTCGCGGTCTGCTGGCGTGCGAAGTCAGCCCACAGGGGGCTGCCGGTCCAAGACTAGCCGTCGGCAGGGTCTCGGGCCAATCCTCCGCGAACGGCCCCAGGATGGGCCGATCGGTGTCCACAGGGGTATCTCGGAACAGAGTTATCCACAGGACGCACGACACCCGTTGTGCGGGTCCCCGATCCGGGGTTGTCTCCTCGCCATGACCTCGTACCGATTCTCCGACCGGGCCCGCGCCCTCGTCGCGGCCCTGTTTCTCGTCGTCCTCATCGCCCCGGCAGACCCAGCTCTCGGAATGCCACGTGCCGAGGTGGCGCCCTCCGGCGCCTCGCTGGGTGGGGCTGTGGGTCACGACGAGGGTCCGGATCCGATCGGCGGGACGGACGAGGTCCCCCAGGGTGTCTGGCCGCTGGCCCCGCGGCCGGAGGTCGCGCGCAGGTTCGACCCTCCAGACGATCCGTGGGGCGCAGGTCATCGCGGTGTCGACCTGGCCGCGTCACCAGGCGCGGTGGTTCGTGCCGCGATGGCCGGAACCGTCGCGTTCGTGGGAGTGATCGCCGGAAAGCCTGTGGTCAGTGTCGACCACGGACCGACCCGGACGACGTACGAGCCCGTCGTCGCCACCGTCGTCGAGGGCGACGCGATCGCGGCCGGTGCTCCACTCGGGCGGCTGGGGCTCGTCGGTTCCCACTGCTTCCCCGCCGCCTGCCTGCACTGGGGTTGGATCCGTGACGCAGACGACGTCTACCTCGATCCGCTGTTGCTGGTCGACGCGCCCCGACCGGTCCGGCTCCTCCCCCTCTGGCGGGGCGATCCGGTCCGGTAGGACCGTCCACCGAACCGGGTCCGCCCCCAGGGTTTGTAGACGGACAGCACGACCGCGACCGTCAACGCGGTCAGCGAGACCGCCGGCGGGAACCGCAGGTCGCTCACATCTCCGGTCAGTTCGCCGGACGCTGCCAGGATCTCTCCGATGGTTCGCACCTCGTCCATCCCCGGCATCAGCACGAAGACGATCAGCACGACCAGCACCACATTGACGACCAGCTTCACCGCGACCCACCAGAAGCGCACCAGGCCCCACTTGGTCCCCCAGCCGAGCACCAGGCCGGTCGCCAGCACGATCAGACCTGCAGCGAGCATGGGGCCGGCGAGATAGGTGCCGATCACCTGCAACGCCAGGCCCCGGTCGGCGGCGTCGCCTGATCCCGCCCCGACGGCGGCCAGGATGCCAACCACCACATCGATCCCGAGCCACGCCCCCACTCCGAGGAGATGGAGCACGAGCACGGCCTTGCGTACGCCGGGCCGCAGTCGCATCGGCCGGCTGGACGTCGATTTCCTGGTCATGCCGCCAGCGTGGCGTGCCGAGGGCCGCGCTGCGTCCGCGTTACGGCGTGGCCTGCGTACGCGATGTGGCGTATGACCCCGCCGAGACCTGCGGTTCGGCGACCGAGACGGTAGTCGAGAGTGACGCCTCGGCCGACGCGGGCGACGTCTCGGCAGGTCAGGCGCGGGGGTGGGCCTGACGGTAGGCCTTGCGGAGCCGGTCGCTGCTGACGTGGGTGTAGATCTGGGTGGTGGCGAGGCTGGCGTGGCCGAGGAGCTCCTGGACCGAGCGGAGGTCGGCACCCCCCTCGAGGAGGTGGGTGGCGGTGCTGTGGCGCAGACCGTGGGGGCCGAGGTCGGGCGCGCCGGGGACGTCGGTGAGACGACGGTGGACAAGGGTGCGGACCGCGCGCTGGTCGAGGCGGCCGCCCCGGGCGCCGAGGAACAAGGCCGGGCCGGAGGACTCGGTGATCAGCTGGGGCCGGCCGCGCACGACCCAGCGGTCCAACGCCCGCGCTGCTGGACCTCCGAAGGGCACCATTCGCTCCTTGCGCCCCTTACCGAGCACGCGTACCACCCGGCGTTCGTAGTCGACATCATCCAGATCGAGGCCGACGAGCTCGCCGACGCGGGCGCCGGTCGCGTAGAGCAGCTCGAGCACGGCGATGTCGCGCATCCCGACCGCTGTGCCGTCCTCTGCGGCGGCGATGGCCGCGGCGATGAGGGACTCGACCTCGTCGGGGCGGAGTACGGGCGGAAGCGTCCGATGTGCCTTGGGCGAGCCGAGTGCAGAACCGGCGTCGACCTGTGCCCGGCCGGTCCGCACCAGCCAGGAGCAGAAGACCCGCGCCGCGGTGGCCCGTCGGGCCAGCGTGGTCCGAGAGTGACCGGTGGTCTGCTGCTTGGCCAGCCAGCTGCGCAGCGTACGCAGGTCGATCCCCTCCGGGTCGGTGCGGCCCATCCGGCCGGCGTGGTCGAGCAGGCTGCGGATGTCGCCCAGATAGGCCCGGACCGTGTGGTCGGAGAGGCCGCGTTCGGCGCTGAGGTGTCGCTCGTAGTCGCCGAGGAGCGCAGCGTAGACCTCGAGAGGCTCCGCATCCGCGGACCCGCCGTCCTGGCCTGCCTCGGGTTCACCGCTCACCCGAGCCAGGATAGGCGTTGCCCTGCGCCTCAGGTGCGAGCCGCGCCTGGAGCCAGCTGCCACCCCTCCGGGAACCGTTCGGCGAGGCCGAGCGCCTCGAGGCGGGACAGCGCCGTGCCTGCTGTCTTCGGGTGCAGACACGCCGACCTCGCGACATCGAGCTGAGACCTGGGACTGCTCACCGGGACGGCGTCGAGGACCTGCTTCTCGATGGAGGTGAGTGAGTCACGGCGGCGTACGGGACCACGGCGCTCCACCGGGAGGGCCTCCCCCGCGTCACCGACGAGCTCGCGGACCTCGAGACCGTCGGTCACCAGGATGCCGTTGCCGCTGCGGAGGAGCTCATGGGTGCCGACCGAGGTCATCGCACCCACCTGGCCCGGCACTGCCATCACGGGAGTGTTGATGCTGTAAGCCCAGTTCGATGTGTTGAGGGATCCGCTGCGCGCCGCCGCCTCGACGACGACGGTCCCACGAGCGAGGGCGGCGATGATCCGGTTGCGGGAGAGGAATCGGTAGCGGGTGACGGGGAAGCCCGGTGCGATCTCCGAGATCACGGCGCCGCTCTCGGCGATCGCGTCGATCAGGCGCCGGTTGCGCAGTGGATAGGGCACGTCGACGCCTCCCGCGAGGACGGCGACGGTGCTCCCCGGCGGGCCGGTGAGCGCGCCTCGATGCGCGGCCGCATCGATGCCGACCGCTGCACCGGAGACGGTCACGAAGTCGTTGACCGCGAGATCCGCGGCGATCCTGGCGGCGGCGTCGGCGCCGTAGGCCGTCGCCTCGCGAGACCCGACGACCGCGACCGAACGGTCGAGGTCGCTGAGGAGGAGCGGTCCCCGCACCCAGAGGCCGAGCGGTGTGCCGGTGCGGTTCTGAAGGGGTTCCTGGCCGGCGAGCCGCTCGATCTGAACAGGCCACTCCTCGTCGCCGGGGATGACGAAGCGGAACCCGGCGTTGGTCGCTCGCTCCAGGTCGCGGTCGGGATGGATCTGGGCAAGGCGCGCCCTCGCTTCGAGTCCGTCCGCACCGAGAGCAGGATCCTCCTCGGCGAATCGTCGATACACCTCCGCCGCCGTGGATCCCACCATGCAGGTGTCGAGCAACGGGGTGCCCGGTTCGACCAGCTGGGTCAGCGCGATCCGGGCCAGGCGCTCGCGCTCGAGGTCGGTGAAGGCGGGCGCGACGGACTCCGCGGTCATGCCGACCTCCCCTCGAAGACCGAGACTCCGAGGGAGCCACCGCTGCGCAGAGCGAGCGCCGTCTCGGTCTCGGCGACACCCGGCCAGTCGACCCCGGCCAGGTCGGCCACCGTCCAGGCGAGGCGATGCACCCGCACCGCACCGCGCCGGGTCAGCGCACCGGAGAAGATGCGTGAGTCGATCAACGCCTCGGCCGACGGCGGCAGCGGCCAATTGTCGCGCAGGGCGATCCCGCTGGCCTGGCCGTTGAGCCGCCATCCGAAGTCGGCGTAGCGCTCGCGCTGCCTGCGTCTGGCCGCACTGACCCGCTCGCGGATATCCGCGCTGGCTTCCGAACCCCACGGGTCGTGGTTCTGCTCGGACATCGGCCGCAGAGTGCGACTGATGTCGATGCGGTCGGTGATCGGCCCGGAGACCTTCCGCGCGTAGGCCTGGCGCTCGTTGGACCGGCAGATGCAGCCGTCCTTGGTGACCGAGGCGTCGTAGTTGCCGCACGGGCACGGGTTGGCGGCGAGGACGACCAGCGCACGCGCGGGCAGCGTCACCGACTCCTCCCCGCGGGACACGGTGATGTCACCGCTCTCCAGCGGTTCACGCAGGCACTCGATCACGTCGCTCTTGAACAGCGGGAACTCGTCGAGGAAGAGGATCCCGGCGTGGGACAGCGAGACCTGACCCGGACGGACCCGACCGCTGCCGCCACCGACGATGCCGGGCTTGGAGGCGTCGTGGTGCGGTGCGGCGAAGGGTGGCCGGGTGAGCAGCCCGCGGTCGACGTCGAGCACACCGGCCAGCGACTGCACCGCCATCACCTCCAGCGACTCCTCGCGGGACAGATCAGGCAAGATCGTCGGGATCCGCTCGGCGATCGAGGTCTTCCCGCAGCCTTTCGGGCCCTTGAGCAGGAGGTGGTGTCCCCCGGCAGCCGCGACCTCCACCGCGTAGCGGGTCTCGGGCATGCCCCGAAGATCGGACATGTCCATGTCGTCGAGCCGGCGATCACCTCGCCAGCCGAGCAGACTCCCGCCGGTGCCGGTCGCGACCGGTGGGGCGTCGGGCACCGGCTCGCCACGCAGCTCTGCGACCACCTGGCCGAGCGACCGGAAACCCAGGATCTCCATCCCGGGAACCATCCGCGCCTCGGCCACCTGCGGCTCCGGCACCACCACCCGGACGATCCCGGCGTGGGAGGCGGCGAGCACCATCGGGAGCACGCCGGAGGTCGGTCGCAGCCCACCGTCCAGGGCCAGCTCGCCGATGAAGACCGTACGCTCCAGCCCGACCTTCTCGATCTCACCACCGGCAGCGAGGATCGCCAAGGCCATCGCGAGATCGTAGTGCGAGCCGCCCTTGGGCAGGTCCGCCGGTGAGAGCAGCACCGTGATCCGCTTGGTCGCGGGCCACTCGAGCTCGGAGTTGATGATCGCCATCCGGACCCGATCGCGTCCTTCGGCCAGCACGCTGTCAGCGCGACCTACCAGCGTTACCCCTACCAGCCCGGGTGAGACATCGGCCTGCACATCGATCAGATGGCCGACCGCGCCGCGAAGCGCGACACCGTGAGCCCGCGCGTATCCCATCACAGCCCCCTGACGTGCTCGACCAGCGCCGAGCCACGGGGCGCGTGCATCACGGCCACGAGATCGATCCGGATCCCCGGGGCCTGCACGTCGTGCTCCTGCAGCCAGGCCATCCCCAGCCGCTTCAGCCGGTCGAGCTTGGTCTTGTCGACCGCCTCGTGCGGTGTGCCGCATCCGTCATGGCTGCGGGTCTTCACCTCGCAGACGACCAGCGTGTCGTCCTCGCGGAGAACCAGGTCGATCTCTCCGTCGGCACACCGCCAGTTGCGATCGAGCACGATCATGCCCGCTTCGACCAGATGCCTCTCGGCGACCGATTCGCCGTAGTTTCCCAGCGCGATCCGCGCTGGCGCCGTTGAACTCATCGTGGACCTCCTGCCCTTCGGCTTCGAGGTCCACATTCATTGCGAGCACCGACAATCCGATCCGGTTTCAGGGCGCCTGGGGATAACCCCGGATCGAGATCGCCCTGTGGATGGCAACTGGCCACCCAGAGCGGTGCACGGTCAGTCGAGCGGCTGGTCGATGTCGGTCGGGTTGAGCGTCTCCACGTTGACGTCCTTGAAGGTGAGCACCTTGACGGCCTTCGCGAACCGGGCCGGCCGATACATGTCCCACACCCAGACGTCGTTCATCGACACCTCGAAGTAGACATCGCCCGAGTCCGTACGCGCCCGCACGTCGACCTGGTTGCACAGATAGAACCGGCGGTCGGTCTCGACGACGTACTTGAAGATGCCGACCACGTCGCGATACTCGCGGTAGAGGGTCAGCTCCATCTCGGTCTCGTACTTCTCGAGATCCTCCGCGCTCACGCCGCCACCTCCGTAGAGGACAGCGAAGAATACGGACGCGGCGGCCTGAGATCGTTGGTCGCTCGCTGACGCTCGCTCATGTCACGACTCTAGAGCCAACTCCCGCGAAGAGCCGGGAAGACTCCACGAGCGCCGGTGATATGCCGACGGACCCAGCCGCTCGAGCGCGGCGATGTGGGCGGGTGCGGAGTAGCCCTTGTTGTCGGCCCACGCGTAGTCGGGGTATTCCTCGTGGAGTGCGACCATCAGCGCGTCACGCGAGGTCTTCGCCAGGATCGAGGCGGCCGCGACCGCGGCACACTTCATGTCGGCCTTGATCATCGTCGTCACCGGCGGCACCTCGACCTCCTCCACCATCGCGGAGACCTCGCCGAAGAGCCCCTCCTGCACGGGCGGGGTCAGGTAGTTGTGGTTGCCGTCGAGCAGCAACGCGTCGGGACGTACGTCCAGAGCGCCCAGCGCCCGCTGGCCGGCAAGCCGCATCGCGGCCATGATCCCGACCTCGTCGATCTCAGAGGCCAGCGCGTGCCCGACGGCCGAGTCGACCGCCCAGCGGCGCACCTTCGGTGCGAGCTTCTCGCGGGCCTCGGGAGTGAGCAGTTTGGAGTCACGTACGCCCTGGGGTGCCGTCCGCGTCGCCACGGAGATCACCACGATCCCGATCGAGACCGGCCCGCAGAGCGCACCGCGCCCCACCTCGTCGACGGCACCGAGATAGGTGATGCCGTCGCGCAGCATCGATCGCTCGACACGCAGGTTAGGGGCACTGCTCACTGTGACGGCACGTCCTCGAAGCTCTCGGGTCGGTGGATCCATTTTGCCCGATCCAGCGGCCAGCCGAGTGCGACGACCTTGCCGACGACGTTCTCCTCCGGCACCCACGGCACCAGCGCGCAGTCGGTCTCGTTGGCCGTGCACATGTGCACCGTCGAGTCGGCCGAGTTGGCCCGGTTGTCGCCCATCACGAACAGCGACCCTTCCGGCACCGGACCGATCTCCCAGTGGCGAGTGCCGGGCATCGGGCCGAAGCACTCACCGTCCTTGTTGGGACGGCCGCACTTGGTCTCGGAGGGGCGCGCGTACGGCTCGTCGATCGGTACGCCGTTGACCATCAGCCGGCCCTGCTTGTCGCAGCACTCGATGACGTCGCCGGGAACCCCGATGACACGCTTCACCAGGTGACCGCCCTCGGGGTAGAGACCGATGACCGCGAGCGTCTTGCCGACGATGTTGCTGGGACCCGCCGACTCGTCGACACCGAGCCACGAACCCGGGTCGGAGAAGACCACCACGTCGCCGCGCTGCGGCGTGCCGGCCAGCCAGTAGGACGGCTTCTCGACCAACACCCGGTCGTCGGTCGCCACCGACGGGCCGCCCTGCAGGCCTGGCTCCATGGACTCCGAGGGGATGTAGAAGGCCTGCACGAACAGGGCCTTCACGACGACCGCGACCAGCACGGCCAGCACGACCAGGACGATGCCCTCCTGCCAGGCCGACAACCGCGGCTTCGACTCCTCTTCGCGGCGTGGACCGTTGCCCGGTCCGGACTGCTCGGCGCCCCAGCGCGGAGCCTGGGGCGGAGACGAGAACGACCGCGATCCCCCTGTGTCGGGCCCGTCCCAACGGGCCTGGGGCCCGACGCCGACGGAAGGATCGCGGTCGTTCGAAGTCACGCGGTGAGTCTAGAGAGTTCCTCCACAACGAGCCTCATCGACTCGCAATGCTCAGGAGCCTCTCAGGCCTCGCGGCGCTCCTTGATCTTGGCCTTCTTGCCACGCAGGTTGCGCAGGTAGTAGAGCTTCGCGCGACGGACGTCACCGCGGGTGACGACCTCGATCTGCTCGAAGATCGGGGAGTGCAGCGGGAAGGTGCGCTCGACGCCCACACCGAAGGAGACCTTGCGGACGGTGAAGGTGCGGCCGATGCCGGAACCGTGGACGCGGATCACGACGCCCTGGAAGATCTGGACGCGGGACCGGTTGCCCTCGACGACCTTCACGTGGACCTTGACGGTGTCGCCGGCGCGGAACTCCGGCAGGTCGTCGCGCTTGGAGGCGTTGCCGACCTCAGCGAGTACGTTGCTCATCTTTTCTCCTCACGCTCGCCACAGGCCGATCGCGGTCATCCATGCCCTGGTCAGGGCGATCTTTGGCGGTGGCCCAGCCGCGCTGGCCGGCGGCGCACGGTTCCCCCTGTGGCAGGAGCCCGTCGCGACACCTCCGGGTGTCTTCTTCGGAGCGTGCTTCGGCCGACTGGACCGGTCCACAAGTCTGCCACAGCGCCGCGGACCGCCGAGAATCGCGGCGTACGCAGTGACCGGCCCGTGCAAGGATGCCCCCGTGACCGACACCGACTGGCCGCCACACACCTACGTGACGCGCCCCTATCGGCAGCGGATCCCGCGCGGGCCGCGTGCCGACCGGCTGCTCCGCGAGGTCACGGTGGCGTTGCCGCCGCACATCGCCGATCTCGATCTGGCGCTGGAGCGACCGGTGGCGGCGATGACGACCGCCAGCGCCGGCGCGCTGCGTCACCTCGATCTGGTCCACGGACGGACGATGGCCGGTCTCAACCACCTGCAGCTGCGCACCGAGGCGATCGACTCCTCCAAGATCGAGCACGTCGAGGCCAGTCTGGCCGACTACGGACGGGCGCTGCTGGGGATCGGGGCCAACGCCTCGGCCGTCTCGATGGCCTCGGCGACGCAGGCCATGGACCGGCTGATCCGGGAGGCAGACACCACCCGCAAGATCACCTCCGACGCGATCCTGCGCGCCCACCGCGACCTGTTCGCGCGCCACCCGGACGAGGCGGCCACCGCCGGCAGGTTCCGCACCGTGCAGAACTGGGTCGGCGGCTCCGACTACGCACCTCGCGACTCGCTCCACGTGCCACCGCCGCCGGAGACGGTCCTCGACTACATCGAGGACCTGGTCGCGTTCGCGAACCGCGATGATCTCGCCCCCATCGCGCAGGCGGCGATCGTGCACGCGCAGTTCGAGTCGATCCATCCGTTCATCGACGGCAACGGACGCATCGGCCGCGCACTCATCCACGCGGTGCTCCGGCGACGCCGCGCGTCGCGCCACCTGGCCGTCCCGATCGCCTCGGCGCTCGTCGCCCACCGTGACCGCTACTTCGGCGCGCTCAACGACTACCGAGCCGGCACCGCAGCCACCATCATCGCGATGCTCGCCGCCTCGACGACCATCGCCACGACGGAGTCCTGGAAGACGGCCGAGGCCTTGGACAGGATCCGGCGCGACTGGGGGCAGGCGGCCGGTGACCCACGGCCGGGGTCTGCTGCGTACCGCCTTCTCGACCTCCTCACCGAGGAGCCCATCCTCAACGCCGAGCTCGTCACCACGTCGCTCAAGGTCGAGGACGCCATCGGGACGATCGAGGGGCTGGAGCGTGCCGGTGTTCTCACCCGCATCAAGCGCACCCGCCGCTCCCCCGTATGGGTCGCCCCGGCGGTGCTGGCCGAGGTCGAGGACCTCAGCGCTCGCATCCAGCATCAGGCCAGGCAGCTTCCCTACGGGCCGCGCTGAGGCCTGTCCGTTCGTCTAGGTATGCAGGCGAACCGCCACATCCCGTGCGGAACTCCGCCAGGGAAGTGATCACTCACCTGCATACCTTGCCGAACATCCCCGTACGCCGCGAGGCCCGCCCCGGTGAAACCAGGGCGGGCCTCGCGGAGGATCCGATCAGGTCAGCCGAGCTCGGAGTAGCCGGGCTCGTGGAGAACGGTGTCGATACCGGCGACCTCGTCCTCCTCCTTGGCGCGGAAGCCGATGGTCTTCTCGATCGCGAAGCCGATGACGAAGGCCACCACGAACGAGAAGGCGATCACGGTGAGCGAGGAGAGGATCTGGGCTCCGAGCAGCTTGGCGCTGCCACCGAAGATCAGGCTGCCGCCGGTGAGCGACTCCATCCCGAAGATGCCCACCCACACGCAGCCGATGAACCCGGCGACGAGGTGGATGCCGACGACGTCGAGGGTGTCGTCGAAGCCGAGCTTGAACTTCAGCTCGACGGCAAGGGCGCAGATGGCACCGGCGACCAGGCCGAGGATGAGGGCCCAGACCGGGCTGACGAACGCGCACGCCGGCGTGATCGCGACCAGACCGGTGACGATGCCGGAGGCAGCGCCGACGGCGGTCGGCTTGCCGTCCTTGAACTGCTCGACGACGATCCAGCCGATCATGCCGGCGGCGGGGGTGAGCAGGGTGTTGAGGAAGATCAGCGAGGTCTGACCCTCGTCCGCACCGAAGACACCGGTGTTGAAGCCGAACCAGCCGAACCACAGGATCGCGGTGCCGATCAGCACGAGAGGTACGTTGTGCGCGACCGTCTCCTCCTTGGAGAAGCCGACCTTGCGCCGACCGAGCACGAGCGCCAGCGCCAGCGCCGCCGCACCAGCGGACTGGTGGATCACCGTACCGCCTGCCCAGTCGAGCGAGCCGCCGAGGCCGTAGACGTTGTTGGCGAGCCAGCCGTAGAAGTTGCCCTCGGCGTCCACGCCCCAGATCCACCGGAAGGTCGGGAAGACCACGAAGGTGGCGAAGAAGACCGCGAAGATCATCCAGGGCCAGAAGCGGGCACGGTCGGCGACCGCACCCGAGACCAGGGCGACGGTGATGATGCAGAAAGCGACCAGGAAGGCGTGCCCACCGAAGAGGTTGCCGGCGTCACCGCTGCCTGCGGAGGTGACCAGGTCGGTCATGCCGAAGTCCTCGAACGGGTTGCCGAAGAGCTTGGTGCCGCCGCTGGTGCCGTTGCCGGCGATACCGGTGCCGCCGTAGAGGACGTAGAGGATCGTGACGACGGCCATCGAGCCGAAGCTCAGCATCATCATCGAGACGACGGACTTGGCCTTCACCAGACCGCCATAGAAGAACGCGAGGCCGGGGGTCATGAAGATGACCAGGGCCGCGCACAGGAGTTGCCATGCTAGTTCGACAGACATTCAGTGCCTCATAGAAGTCTCGGGACCGGGCGGTGGCGTCACGCGAGCCACGTCGCTCGTCGTACGCATTGCCCGGAATCGTTGCGATGCTTCGTTTCAGAGACCGATGCCTGGTGTTACAGGAAAGTAACAGTGTGACGGGATGCCGATCGCGCTACCGTCGAGATCCTCGGTTCTTCGTCAGGATCACGGCACCCGGCGGGGCCTCGAGATCCCGGCGCAGGCGGAAGCCCGCCTTCTTGTAGATCCGCTGGTTGCGCTCGCTCTTGGCTCCGGTGAAGAGCTGATAGGTGCTGGCTCCTGCCGGGGCGACGGCCTGGATGTGGTCCAGCAGCTGGCGACCGATACCCCGACCCTGCATACCCGGAGCGGTCATCAGCCGTCCGATCTCCCAGACATCACCGATGAGCCGGGCACGGACCGAGCCGACCAGCCGCCCGGCGGAGCGGACGACGTAGACGTCGTGGGTCTCCAGTGCGCGCACCGTGTCGTCGAGGGACTCGTGCAGCGGAGGGATCGAGACACCGGGGTTGTCATGCATCTCCTGCACCCAGCAGGCGAGCTGCAGCGTGTGCAGCTCCGGGGCGTCGGCGCGTACGGCGGGAACGATCTCCCACGCCTCCCCCTCCGCGAGCCCGGCCGCCTGGGAGGCGTGGAGCAGGTCGGGGCGGCGTACGGAGGTTCTTTCGACCGCCTGCTGGTGGCGCCACTGCGCGATGCGCTTGTGGTCGCCGCTGAGCAGCACCTTCGGGACCTCGAGGTCACGCCAGGAGGCAGGCTTCGTGTAGACCGGGTATTCCAGCAGGCCGTCCTCGTGGGACTCCTCGACCAGCGACTCGGCGTTGCCCATGAACCCGGGGAGCAGGCGTACGACCGCCTCGGTGATCGCCATCGCTGCGACCTCTCCCCCGTTGAGCACATAGTCACCGAGAGAGATCTCGCGCACCTCGGCACGGGTGGCGGCGTGGTCGAGCACACGCTGGTCGATGCCCTCGTAGCGGCCCAGCAGGAAGACCAGCCGCTTCCGGCTGGAGAGCTCGCGGGCGAGGCTCTGGGTGAACGGCTCGCCGCTCGGGCTCGTCACGATGACGGTCGCACCGTCGATCGCCAGCTCGTCGAAGGCCTCACCGAACGGCTCCGGCTTCATCACCATCCCGGCGCCGCCGCCGTAAGGGGTGTCGTCGACGGTGCGATGCTTGTCATGCGCCCAGGCGCGCAGGTCGTGGACGTGCATGTCCAGCAGGCCGGACTCGATCGCCTTGCCCGGCAGGCTCAGCCGGAGCGGCGCAAGATAGTCGGGGAAGATGGTGAGGTAGTCGAGCCTCACTTCGTGCCGTCCTCGTCCCGGCCCTCGTCGTCGGCGAACGGCGTCACCAGTCCGGGCCGGTCAGCGATGACGACCTTCTTCTCCGCGAGGTCGACGACGGGGACCAGCGCCTTCACGAACGGCACCAGCGCGTCGCGGCGGTCCGGGGTGCGGATCGTCAGCAGGTCCTGGGCTCCCCCGTGGACCAGCGACTTCACCGTGCCCAGCTCGCGGCCCTCCTCGTCGAAGGCGGTCAGGCCGATGAGCTGGTGGTCGTAGTACTCGTCGGGGTCCTCGGGCGTCTCCTCGGCCGGCACGTCGGCGAAGAGCAGCGTCCCACGGGCGGCCTCGGCCTCGTTGCGGTCGGTGATCTCCTCGAAGGCGACCTGGAGCACCTGCCCGTGCCACCTGGCACCCTCCACGGTCAGCTGTTTGGCGGCGTACGCCGATCCCTTCGGTGGCTGCGCCCGCAGCACCGTGCCCTCGGCGAACCGCCGGTCAGGCTCGTCGGTGCGCACCTCGACGGTCACGAACCCTCGGATCCCGTGCGGCTTGCCGATCCGTCCGACCAGCACCTCGATCAACTCCACGAGGTGAGCCTAGAGGGTGGCGTACGTCGGGCTGAACTCCTCGGGGGCGGGCGGCCCAGCCAGCTGTAACACGCTGTTCGTAGCACTATCCGGTCGTTCACATAGGGCGAGTAGTACTACGAACGACGTGTTACACGGCGCTCGGCTCCCGAAATGAGCAACAGGCGCCACCCCCGCAACGGGGATGGCGCCTGTCGTGAGTTGGTGCAGCCGGTGCTCAGCGACCGCCGTCGACATCGACGAAGTCGATCCGCGCGCCGCCCTTGCCGGCCAGCGCGGAGATGACCGTGCGGAACGCGGTGGCGGTGCGGCCACCGCGGCCGATCACCTTGCCGAGATCGTCGGGGTGGACCCGGACCTCGAGGACGGAGCCGCGACGAAGCTGCTTGTCGCGCACGCTCACCTCGTCCGGGTTGTCGACGACTCCTCGGACGAGGTGCTCGAGAGCTTCGGCGAGCATGCTGCTCAGGCCTCGGCCTCAGCGGCGGCCGGAGTCTCCTCGGCCTTGGGCTCCTCGGCCGGAGCCTCAGCCTTGGGCTCCTCGGCCTTCTCTTCCTTCTTGGCCTTCTTGGTGACGGCCTCGGAACCAGCCGACGCGTGCGCCTCGGCCAGAGCCTTGTTGAAGAGCTCGAGCTTGTCGGGCTTCGGGGCGGCGTGACGCAGGGTGCCCTCGGCGCCCGGGAGGCCCTTGAACTTCTGCCAGTCGCCGGTCACCTTGAGGATCGCCTCGAGAGCCGGGGTCGGCTGGGCGCCGACGCCGAGCCAGTACTGGGCGCGCTCGGAGTCGACCTGGATGAAGCTCGGCTCCTCCTTGGGACGGTAGAGACCGATCTCCTCGATGACAGCGCCGTCGCGCTTCTTGCGCGAGTCGACGATGACGATGCGGTACTGCGGAACCCGGATCTTGCCCAGGCGCTTCAAGCGGATCTTGACAGCCACTGTTGGTGGTATTCCTTTGGAATCGAATATGGGTGAAGAGGCCCGTGTCGGTGTGGGGACACCCGTCAGGCAGCTTCGGCGGGCACTGTTGCGCTGGGTGAGAGGGTCCCTGCGCACAGGACACGCCCATCAGTTTGCCAGAGGTGGCCGGAAGCGGCGAAATCTCAGGCGTAGATCTTCCCACGGAGCACGACGGCCGCCGGACGACCGAGGACGGTGAGATCCTCGAGGGGGTTGGCGTCGTAGACGACGAAGTCGGCAGGGTCACCTTCGCCGAGGCCGGGGTTGTGACCGAGCCACTCCCGGGCACGCCAGGAGGCCGCCCCGAGGACGACCTCGGCGGGAAGCCCGAGCCGATGCATGGCGAGGACCTCCGTCGGGAGTACGCCGTGGAGCTGGTCGCCCGCGCCGTCGGAGCCGGCGTAGAGGGCGACGCCCGCCTCGTAGGCGTTCATGATCGTCTCGCGACGGCGCGCGTAGAGGTCCTCCATGGTGGCGGCGTACGTCGGGAACTTGGGTGCTGCGGCGGCGGCCAGGTCGGGGAAGATCTCCAGCTGGGCAACGGTCGGGACCAGCGCGGTGCCTCGCTCGGCCATCGCCTCGACGAGGTCGGGGGTCAGCCCGGTGCCGTGCTCGATGCAGTCGATCCCGGCCTCGATCAGGCCCGGCAGGACCTCCCGGCCGAAGCAGTGCGCGGTCACCCGGGCGTCGTTGTCGTGGGCGACCTTGATCGCCTCGGCGAACGACTCGGCCGGGAAGGACGGCTTCAGGTCTCCCTCGGCACGGTCGATCCAGTCGCCGACGAGCTTGACCCAGCCGTCGCCGGAGCGGGCCTGCCGCTCGACGGCTTCGGCCAGGCCGTCGGGCTCGACCTCGTCGGCGTAGTTGCGCATGTAGCGCTTCGTACGTCCGATGTGGCGTCCGGCGCGGATCAGCCGGGGCAGGTCGTCGCGGGACTGCACCCAGCGGGTGTCGGCAGCGGAACCGGCATCGCGCAGGAGCAGCGCACCGGCATCGCGGTCGGCGATCGCCTGGGCTTCGGCGGTCTCCTGGTCGACGGCGCCGTCGGGCCCGAGACCGATGTGACAGTGGGAGTCGACGAGGCCGGGGACGATCCAGCCCGAGGCGCCGGCCTCCGACCCCGACGGCCGCTCGTAGGTGATGCGGCCGTCGAGGACGTAGAGGTCCCGCACCTCTCCATCGGGAAGGACCGGACCGGAGAAGCGCAGAGCAGTCATGTGACGCAGGTTACCTAGTCGGCCCCGGAGCCCGAAGGCACCTTCACCCCGGCCGCCTCGAGGATCGGCACGTGCTGGGCGAGAGGGATCACCTGTCCGGTGACGACGTTGCTCTCGTCCCAACCGATCGAGGTCGGTACGCCGACGAGCTCGCCGTCGTCGTTGACCGCGGCGCCACCGGAGTTGCCGCTGGAGATCCGGGCGGTGACGTCGAAGACCGCCCGCTCCTCCCCCTCGAACGAGAGGATGGTCGCCACGTTGCCCTCGGCGACGGTCGGCGGCTGGAAGTAGACACCCTCCTTGTCGGCGAAGCTCTGCTTCGGCAGGGTCGGGAAGCCGATCGTGGCGATGAAGTCGCCGCGGTCGACCGCGTCGGAGTCGCCGAGCTTGATGGTCGGCAGGTCCAGCGACGAGGGGTCCACCGGGTCGCCGTTGCCGTCGGCGACGATCTGCACGACCGCGCTGTCGACCTCGCCGTCGGACTCGATGACCTTGGCGATGTAGTCGGGCTCGCCGACCTTGTAGCCCTCAGCAGGGTTGGTCATGTGGATGTTGACGGTCTCCGGCGAGACCTCGCCCTTGGCGGCGTACTCCGGGATCTTCGCCGGGTCGGCGACGTGGGCGTTGGTCAGGATCTTGCCGTCCTCGGAGACGATCGACCCCGACCCCATCGCGATGGTGTCCTCGGTCGGGAAGTAGGTGATCCAGACGGCGGCGCGCTGTGCGCTGTTGAGCTCGTCCTTGGTCAGGCCGGTGTCCTGGGCGGCAGGGTCGCTGCCGGGGACGACGAACATCGCCACCACCAGTCCGATGACCACCACTGAGGCGGCGGCCGCGATCCCGCCCCACAGCAGGAGCTTGTTGCGGCGCTTCGCGGCGGCCCGGGCGACCTCGACCTCGGCCGCGTAGATCGGGATGACCTTGAGGATCTCGCCGGCGACGGGGTGGCCGAGGCGGATCTCGGTCTCCTCGTCGATGTCTTCCCGGACCAGCGGCTTCCCCTTGAGGAACGAGCCGGTCTGGGAGGCGTTCTCGAAGGTCCAGCCGCCCGGCTTGGCGACCAGTCGGGCGTGCTGGCGGGAGACGCCCTGGTCCTCGAGCACGACCGAGTTGTCGGCGGCCCGGCCGATGGTCACCGTGACCGGGTGGCGGAAGCGGTGCTCCTTGCCCTCCGCCACCAGCAGCAGGTCGGGCCCGCTCGGCGGGGTCGGCGCCTGGCCGGGGGCGACCGGACGCGCCATGCCGGGCGCGATCGTCATCTCCGAGATGTCCTGGGTCGCCGACGACATCGGGGGCGGTGGCATGCTGCCGGCAGGTCGGGGTGGCGCGGCCGCTGCTCCCTGGGCCGGGAAGGTCCCGGTCGGTGGCGGAGGCGGCGCGGGTGCCTGAGCTCGCGGCGCATCGGCCGCCACCGCCGCATCGTCCAGGGTGACCTTGATCGTCGACCCGTCCGCCGCCGGGCCGAGCTGGACGTCGGTCGCACCGGTCAGCACCATCTCCGTGACCCGAGCTCCGGCCACGTAGGTCCCTCCGGCGGACCCCACGTCGACGAGCTTCCACCCGGACGGGTCCGGACGGAGCTCGGCATGAGCGCGGGAGACCGACGACGAGGAGAGCACCACGTCGGCGTCGATCGAGCGCCCGATCCGGACGATCTTGTCGGGCGGGAAGCTGAGCGCACGTCCCGATACGTCTACGCGAAGCGTCTGCATGGACGAATCATGCACTGAAATGGCCCGAACCACCTGTCGCGAATCGAAGATTCGCACAACTCGGCCGGACGATTCTCAGATCTGGTCGAGCAACCAGCTGGGACCCAGCGCGGTGGCGCCGCCGCAGCGCGCCTGCAGCATCCGGTCGGCGCTCACGAGCGTCACCCGGTCGCCCTTCTCCAGAGCCTCGCGGACGACATCGACGATCGCGGCGTCGCCGTCCTTGGGCGCGTGAACGGTGCGCACATGGGCGTCCTTCCCCGGACGTACGCCGCCCTTGGCCTGTCCTTCCAGGACCAGCACGATCCGGTCGTGCGGAAGGTCGGCGACCAGGAGCGCCTCGTGCAGGCGGCGCGCGGCACCGGCCCGGTCCTTCCACCAGCCGTCGGGGCGAGCCCCGACCACGTTGGCGCCGTCGACGACCAGGACCGTTGCCATGCAGCCCAGGATAAGGGGCCGTGTCGCCGCCAGGCGGCGCGGCTCAGCTCTCAGCGGCGATCCTGCTCAGCACCGTGGCGATGAACGGGGCCTTCCCAGCCCGGTACGCCACCCTGTCCTCGTCGTCCGTCGCCGCGAGCCGGCGCTTGATCGCCGCGTACGCCTCGCGATCCTCGGCATGCGTGCGCAGGTGGTCGCGGAAGGCCAGCCAGGTCGGCCAACCCGGCGAGGACTCCTCGACCACATGCAGATGGTGGGTGCGGTGAGCGACCGACGGCGAGCACCAGGACCACGTCCGTTGATCGACGTCGCCAGGCTCTGGAGCGGCGACCCAGCCGACCTCGGTCAGTCCCCGGAGGGAGCCCTGCACCGCCTCGTAGGAGTCCACCACCGCGAGCATGTCGATGATCGGCTTGGCAGGCAGGCCAGGCACCGACGTGCTTCCGATGTGCTCGACCGGGCGCGCCAGATGCTCGGTCAGCGGTGGCTCGACCAGCGACCGCGCCGACTCGAACGACCGTGCCCACTGTGGGGAGTGGTCGACGACAACGATGCGATCGCGGCGGGTCACTTCAAGAACTTGGAGAAGTCCGCCGGCAGGTTGAGGTCGGCGGCCGCCTTCTCGTAGTCGATCTGCTCGCCGCCCGGCATCCCGAACGGGTTGGCGGCGGCGGGCTTCTTCTCGGCCTCGGCCTTCGCCTGCTGAGCGGCCTTGGCGGGGTTGCCCGACTTGCGCGCGCCCTTGCCCTTCTTCTTCTGGGCCACCTGCTTGGCACCGGCCCGCTTGCCGAAGCCGGCACCGGGCGCGCCCGGCATCCCGGGCATACCGCCACCGGAGGCGAGCTGCTTCATCATCTTCGACGCCTCGGTGAAGCGCTGGATGAGCTGGTTGACGTCGGAGACCTGGCGGCCGGAGCCCTTCGCGATCCGGGCCCGTCGGGAGCCGTCGAGGATCTTCGGGTTGGCCCGCTCGGCCGGGGTCATCGACTGGATGATCGCCTGGATCCGGTCGATCTCGCGCTCGTCGAAGTTGTCGAGCTGGTCGCGGAACTGGCCCATCCCGGGCAGCATCCCCATCAGCTTCGACATCGAGCCGAGCTTGCGCAGCTGCTGCATCTGCTTGAGGAAGTCCTCGAGCGTGAACTCGCCGGTCGCGATCTTGGCCGCGTCCTGCTGGGCCTGCGCCTGGTCGAAGGTCTTCTCGGCCTGCTCGATCAGGGTGAGCATGTCACCCATGTCGAGGATGCGGCCGGCCATCCGGTCGGGGTGGAACAGGTCGAAGTCGGTCATCTTCTCGCCGTTGGAGGCGAACATGACCGGCTTGCCGGTGATCTGGACGATGGAGAGCGCCGCACCACCGCGGGCGTCACCGTCGAGCTTGGTGAGGACCACGCCGTCGTAGCCGACGCCGTCGAGGAATGCCTGCGCGGTGTTGACCGCGTCCTGACCGATCATTGCGTCGACGACGAAGAGGACCTCGTCGGGGTTGACCGCCGCCTTGATGTCGGCAGCCTGCTTCATCAGTTCCTCGTCGATGCCGAGGCGGCCGGCGGTGTCGACGATGACGACGTCGTGGAGCTTGCGCTTGGCCTCCTCGACAGCCTCGCGGGCGACCGCGACCGGGTCACCCACGCCGTTGCCCGGCTGCGGCGCGAAGACGGGGACGTTGACCCGCTCACCGTTGACCTGGAGCTGGTTGACCGCGTTGGGACGCTGCAGGTCGGCGGCCACCAGCAGCGGCGCCTTGCCCTGCTCCTTCAGCCACAGCGCGAGCTTCGCGGCCAGGGTGGTCTTACCGGCACCCTGCAGACCGGCGAGCATGATGACGGTCGGGCCGGTCTTCGCGTAGCGCAGCCGGCGGGTCTCGCCACCGAGGATCGTGACCAGCTCGTCGTTGACGATCTTGACGATCTGCTGGGCGGGGTTCAGCGCCTGGCTGACCTCCTCGCCGCGCGCCCGCTCCTTGACCCGGGCGACGAACTCGCGCACCACCGGCAGCGCGACGTCGGCCTCGAGCAGCGCGATCCGGATCTCGCGAGCGGTGGCGTCGATGTCGGCATCGGTGAGGCGGCCCTTGCCCCGGATGTTCTTGAACGTCGTGGCGAGCCGGTCGGAGAGCGTGGCGAACAAAGCGGTCCTTCAGCAGAGTGGTTGTCCTGCAAAGACTATCGAACGGTTGTCCGCGGGGCGCTATTCGAGGGCCGCGCGCACCGCATGAGCCGCCTCGGCCGCCCGCTGCTCGGCAAGGGCGCCGGCGGAGGCCTCCTGCAGGTAGAACACGTCGACGGCCTGCGGGCCGAGGGTGGAGATGTGGGCCGAGCGTACGGCGATCTCCATCCGGGCCAGCGCCGCGGCAACGGTGTAGACGACCCCGGGGCGGTCGACGGTGCGCACCTCGAGGACGGTGGCCGTGCTGGAAGCCTCCGGACGTACGACGACCGAGGGTGCGCTCCACCGCGCGGCCGCGCTCGCCGCCAGCCGCGTGGCCGGATCGAGGCGGCCCTCGGTGATCGCCGAGAAGCGGGTGCGCAGCACCGCGGCGTCCACGAAGGAGTCGTCGAGGTCCCACACACTGACCCCGAACCCCTCCTGCTGCCAGACCCGGCAGGCCCGCACCGGCAGTCGCGCCACCGCGAAGGTGGCGGCCAGGTCGGCGAGCAGCCCGAGCCGGTCGGGCGCGATCGCCCACACCCGGGCCCCGTCGGCGAGCGGCTCGGCACGGAAGGAGGCTGCCCCTGCACGTACGCTCTGGGGGATCTCCACCGCTGCCTGCGGCCGCTCCCCCGCGGCGATGCCGGTGTCGAGGACCCGGGTCGCCCGGTGGGCGAGGTCGAGGATGAGCCGGGCCCGCCAGCTGGTCCAGGCCTGGGTGCTGGTCGCCCGCGCGTCGGCCTCGGTGAGCGCGGTGAGCAGGGCCAGCGCCTCGGGGTCACCCATCGTGTCGACCACGAGATCGACGGTCGCGGGGTCGTCCGGGTCGCGGGTGGTCGCGGTCGTCGAGAGCAGCAGATGCCAGCGCACCAGCAGCGCGATCAGCTCTACCTCGTCGTCCGGGAAGCCCATCCGGGTGGCGATCCGGCGGGCGATCGGCTCCCCCGCGACGCTGTGCTCGGTCAGCGACCCCTTGCCGATGTCGTGGAGGAAGGCCGCGACGAGCAGCACGTCCGGGCGAGCGACGCGCGGCAGCAACGCGACCGCCTCGATGCAGGTCTCGATGGTGTGCCGGTCGACGGTGAAGCGATGGACGATCGAGGCGTGCGGGAGCAGCCGGATCCGCTCCCACTCGGGCAGGATCCTGGCGACCGCGCCGGTCTCCTCGAGGGTCTCCCACACCGCGAGGAGCCCGCGCCCGGCACCCAGCAGGCGTACGAAGAGCCGGCGTGCCTCCTCCGGCCACGGCTCGGCCAGAGCCGGGGTCTCCCGAGCCAGCCGCGCTGCGGTCGGCGGTGCCAGCGCGACCCCGTGCTCGGCAGCCAGCGCCGAGGCGCGCAGCAGCATCAGCGGATCCCGCGACGGGCGGGCGTTCGGCGCGAGCACCAGCTCGCCGGAGGCGAGCGCCAGACCGTGGCCCAGCGGCGTGAGCCGCGGCCGGCGCGGCGCTCCGGGGCGGGAGCGTTCGAGCACCCCGTCCACCCGCCGCCAGGCGAGCCGGGACAGGTGGGTGAGACGGCGGCCGATGGTGCGTACGTGGGCCTGGGCGGTGCGGGCGTCGGCCAGCTCGAGCCGCTCGGCGAGCTGGTCCCACATCTCCGGCACGATCCGGTCGGAGGCTCGGCCACCGATCTCCTGCACCAGGTCACGCACGTCGAGCATCGCCCGCCGTGACTTCTCGAGATCCACCGCGGGGACGTCGACCAGCCAGGTCGCCACGATCGCCTTGATCACCACCGCGTCGCGCAGCCCGCCGTACATCTCCTTCAGGTCCGGCACCGACGCGTGCGCGAGCTCACCGGCGCGACGGTGCCGCTCCACGCTCATCGTCCTCAGCTCGGGCAGCAGCGAGCGGGCGTGCTTGCGCCAGTGCGCCAGCATCGTCGTACGCAGCCGGAGCACGAGTCCGCGGTCGCCGGCGAGGTGGCGGATGTCGAGCAGCCCCAGGGCGACCCGGAGGTCACCGGTCGCCGCCGCGAGCATCTCCGAGAACGACCGCACCGAGTGGTCGAGCCGGGGCGCGGCGTCCCAGAGCGGATACCAGACCTGCTCGGCAACCTCTCCGACGACGACATCGTCGTCGTGCACCAGCACCAGGTCCCAGTCGGAGAAGGGCGCGAGCTCCCCGCGCCCGTATCCCCCGACCGCGACCAGGGCGACCCCGGTCTCGGGGCCGCCGGCCGCGGCGTACGCCTTGACGCACTGCTCATCGGCCTGGGCTGTGCGCTCCGCCCGCCCCTCAGCGGTCACGCCGCTCGCTGCCGCTCACTCATGCGCCAGCCCCGTCCATGGGTCAGATCGCGGCGTCGTCGCGGTCGCCGGTGCGGACCCGCACGATGGTCTCCAGCGGGGAGACCCAGACCTTGCCGTCACCGATGCGCTCGGTCTTGGCCGAGGACTCGATGGCAGTCACCACCGACTCGACCTCCTCGTCGGGAACGGCGATCTCGATGCGGATCTTCGGCACCAGGGCGACGTCGTACTCGGCGCCGCGGTAGACCTCGGTGTGGCCCTTCTGGCGACCGTAGCCGGAGACCTCGGAGACGGTCATGCCGGTGACACCGACAGCTTCGAGGGCGACGCGGACGTCCTCCCACTTGTGGGGTTTGATCACTGCGGTGACGAGCTTCATTTCTCTCCTCCGGTGGGGATTCGACGGACCGACACTCGGACGAATCCTAGTCAGAGCGCGTCCGCGTCGCGCGCACCCGTCCGTACGCGGACCACGGACTCGATCGGGCTGAGCCAGACCTTCCCGTCGCCGATCCGACCGGTCTGTGCGGACTTCACCACGAGCCCGACGACGTCGGTGGCGTCCTCGTCCTCCACGACGATCTCGATGCGGATCTTCGGCACCAGCGCGATGTCGTACTCGGCACCGCGGTAGACCTCGGTGTGGCCCTTCTGGCGACCGTAGCCGGAGACCTCCGAGACGGTCATGCCGGTCACCCCGAACGCCTCGAGGGCCTCGCGCACGTCCTCCCACTTGTGGGGTTTGATCACTGCGGTCACGAGCTTCACGAGAGGGTGCCTCCAGAGGTCCTTGATCCTGTCATCTTCGCCGCCACCTTCACCCGGCGACGTTTCGACACCCCGAGGCGCGTGTTTCCACTGTGTAACAGACCATTTCCCCGTACGTCGCCGAAGCGTCGAAACAGCCCGTGAATCACCCGCGCCGGACCCTCCCGGCGGCACCAAAGGTCGCTACCCTCGTCGCATGTCGCACTACGCCGTCGAGATCGACCTCGATCACGCCAACACCAGCCATGTGCAGGTCATCGACCTGGCTGAGTCGAACCCCACGGCGGGCGGTGGCAAGCGGGTCCTCGACGTCGGCTGCTGGACCGGCGAGATCGGCCGGGTCCTCACCGAGCGCGGCTGCACCGTCACCGGCATCGAGATCGACCCCGAGGCCGCGGGCCTGGCCGAGAAGGTCCTCGAGCGCGTGGTCGTCGCCGACCTCGACGCGACGCCACTGACCGAGCTCGTCGAGCCCGGCTCCTTCGACGTGGTGATCTTCGCCGACGTCCTCGAGCACCTCGTCGACCCACGGGCCGCCCTGGAGCAGACCCGTGACCTGCTCGCTCCCGGCGGCCGGGTGGTCATCTCCATCCCGAACATCACCCACGGGTCGGTGCGCCTCGCCCTGCTCCAGGGCCGCTGGCAGGCGACCGACACCGGTCTGCTGGACCGCACCCACATCAAGTTCTACTCGCGCGAGGGCCTGCTGGCGCTCCTGACCGAGGCCGGCTACGCGGTGGAGGACCTGCGCGGCACGACCGCCGACCCGTTGGCTGTCGAGGTCTCGGTCGACCCCGCGCTGCTCCCCGACGTGGCCGTGGAGTGGGTGCGGCAGCAGCCCGATGCGCTGGTCTACCAGTTCCAGCTCGCCGCTCGGCCGCTCGCCGACGGCGAGACCCCACCGGCCCCGCCCGAGCTCGTCGAGGCCGTCCCCGCCGACCAGGTCAAGCACCGTGATGTCCACACCACCCAGTTCGAGGAGGCCACCCGCTCCAGGCTCGCGACCCGCGACCACATCCTCGGCATCCAGGCCTCCGCGAACTCCGCCCAGTCCCGGGTCGGCACCCTGTCCAAGCAGCTGCGCGAGGCCCGCGAGGTCAACCGGCGCCGCCGCGAGCGCATCGAGCGGCTGCGCGGCAAGGTCGCCGGTCTCGAGGCCGATCTGGCCTACGCCAACCGCCACCCGGTGCGTAACTTCGTCCGCCGCATCGTCCGCCGCCTCCGGCGCGCCGCCCAAGGCTGACCGTCGAGTCGGCCCGTCGTGACGGGCCGACTCGACGGGAGATCACCTCACGCCGTTGGAGTAGCCCTCGCGTACGTGCTGGTAGTTGCCCCAGCGGTTGTTGATGAAGTCCTTCTCCCAGTCGTGGACCGCGTTGTCACGGCTGACGGACTCGAAGTGGAAGAGGACGACGTCGTGGAGCCAGACCAGCCGCAGCCCGAGTGAGCGGCGGACCTTGAGACACAGGTCGACGTCGTTGTAGTTGACGGGCAGGCGCTCGCTGAACCCACCGGCCTCGAAGAACACCTCACGCCGCATCGCGATGCAGGCGCCGGTGAGGGCGGAGGTCTCCCGGTTGATGTGCAGCTCGCCGTGGTTGCCCCGTTCCTCGAGGCGCGCGCGGTAGTAGGCGTGGGTGATGGTGCCGCTGCCGTAGACCAGGCCGGCGTGCTGGATGCGGAGGTCCTCGAAGAGGAGCTTGGGGCCGGTCATCCCGACTCCCGGCTCACGCAGCGGCGCGATCAGGTTCTCGATGACGCCCTCGGAGTAGGCCTCCATGTCGTCGTTGAGGAAGATCAGCACGTCCCCGGTCGCATGGGCGGCGCCGACGTTGCACTTGGCGCTGAAGCTGAACTTCTCGGTGAACTCGACGAGCTTGATGTCGGCGCCCTCGATCGCTCGCAGCGCTTCCAGCACCGGGGCCGGGGTGGGGGTGTCGTAGACGATCACGAACTCGACGTTGCGGTGCTTGGTGGTGGCGACCACGGAGCGAACGGTCTCGACGACCATGGCGCGCTTCTCGCCCCAGACGATCGCGCTGGTGCCGATGGTCGGGATGATCACGCTGACCGAGGTGTCCAGGTCGGGCTCCCGCTCGACCCGGTAGAGGCCGGGCGAGACCCCGTAGGTGGCCCGCGCCCGGATCCCGACCCGGTCCAGGTGCGCCTGCACCGCGCGTACGCCGGCGTCCCAGGCGTAGGGCTTGGCCTGGTTGTCCGCGGCGGCCGAGCCCGGCACCTGCCGCCAGTGGTAGAGCGCGCCGGGGACGTGGACGATGCGTCGCGCCCGCTCGCTGACCCGCAGCACGAGGTCGTGGTCCTGGGAGCCGTCGTAGCCCTCACGGAAGCCGCCGACCTCCTCGACGACGGATCGGCGGAAGACCGAGAAGTGGGTGCAGTAGTTGTGGTGGCGCAGCCGCTCCGGGGACCAGTCGGGCTTGTAGTAGGCGTCGCGGAGATCGCCCGCGTCGGACATCAGGTCCTGGTCGCTGTAGGCGTAGTCGAGGTCGTCGAACCGGTCGTAGGTGCCGACCATCTTCTCCAGCGCGTTGGCTTCGAGCACGTCGTCGTGGTCGAGCAGGGCCACCAGCTCACCGCTCGCCTCGGCCAGCGAGGAGTTCGACGCTGCGACGATCCCGCCGTTCTCCGGGCGCTCGACGATCCGCACGCGCGGCTCCTTCGCGGCCAGCTCGCGCAGCCGCGGCAGCACCCAGGGTTCCGGCGACCGGTCGTCGCTCAGGATCCACTCCCAGTCGTCGTACGTCTGGCCGAGGACCGATGCGATCGTGTCCTCGAAGGCATCGGCGGGCGGGTTGTAGACAGCGGTGATCAGCGATACCCGTGGGGATGGCATGTGCTTCAGCCTATGCCGCCCGTCAGCGGTTCCAGAGTCCCGACACGGGCGGGGCCAGGGTTGTGAAGCCGAGAGTGACCCAGGGGCCACTCTCGGCTTCACAACCTCTGCGCGGCGTGGATCAGTAGCGCAGGCGACGCAGGTAGGAGTACCCGACCTGCGCGGTCTGCACCGGGGTGACCTCCGGGGTGTCGTTCTCGACGATGTACTCCTCGACCGCGTGGGCGGCGAAGATCTTCGAGAAGTCGATGAACCCGGTGCCGAGGTCGCAGTGGTCGCCGGTGGCCGGGTTCCGGTCCTTGACGTGGTACTGCCGGACCGCCTGCGGCGAGGCATGGATGGTGTCGATGGCGAAGTCGATCGCCTCGTCGTTGGACATGCCGAGGTTCACCCCGCCGGTCACCGCCCAGTAGAGGTCGACCTCGAGGTGGACGTAGGACGGGTCGAGCTCGCTGGTGAAGACGTCCCACGGGGTGACGCCGCCGCCCAGGTCGGTCGTGAACTCGTGGGCGTGGTTGTGATAGCCGTAGGCGATCCCACGAGCCTTGGCTGCCTGCGCCTCGACGTTCATCTGCGCGGCCCAGCGCTGCCAGTCGGCCAGGGAGTTCGACGCCAGGTAGGGCACGTTCATGAAGCGCTGACCCAGGATCTCGGCGTTGTCGAGCTTGGCCTCGAGCTCCGCAGGCGACGCACTGATGCCGTCGTGGCTCGAGGACGACCGGATCCCGAGGGAGTCGAGGGTGCCCCGCATGTCGGCTGCCGTCCGGCCGTAGAGGCCGGCGAGCTCGACCCGCGGGTAGCCGAGGTCGGCCAGCGTCGCCAGCGTCTGGTCGACGCCGGCACCGTTCATCACGCTGCGCAGCGTGTAGAGCTGGATGCTGATCCGGCCCGGCGGCACCCGGCGTACACCGGCCTTGGCCGCCGCGGCCGGCGACAGCAGGCCGGGCGCGGCGGCCAGGGCCGCTCCACCGGCGACGGCGCCCAGGGCGCCCTTGAGCATCGAGCGGCGGCTCAGGCCTCGCTCGGCGAGTGATCGGCGCAGCGCGCCCTCACCGTCGAATCCGTAACACATGGGGTTCCTCTCGGTTGCAGTGACCGGCCGGGTGGCCGGGGGCAGGGGGTTCAGTCGTTGGTGCTGAACGCCGCGTCGAAGGCAGCGTCGGGGGCGTCGAAGGCGAGGCGGCGGACGAACTCGAGCGCCTCGGGCGCGCCGACGAGGCGGTCCATGCCGGCGTCCTCCCACTCGACGGAGATCGGTCCGTCGTAGCCGATGGAGTTGAGCATCCGGAAGCACTGCTCCCAGGGCACGTCGCCGTGGCCGGTCGAGACGAAGTCCCAGCCGCGCCGCGGGTCGGCCCAGGCCAGGTGCGAACCCATCCGTCCGTTGCGGCCGTTGCCGACCTGCTTCTTCGCGTCCTTGCAGTCCACGTGGTAGATCCGGTCACGGAAGTCCCACAGGAACCCGACCGGGTCCAGGTCCTGCCACACGAAGTGGGACGGGTCCCAGTTGAGCCCGAACGCCTCGCGGTGCCCGATCGCTTCCAGGGCGCGCACGGTGGTCCAGTAGTCGTAGGCGATCTCGGAGGGGTGCACCTCGTGGGCGAACCGGACGCCGCACTCGTCGAAGACGTCGAGGATCGGGTTCCAGCGGTCGGCGAAGTCCTGGTAACCCGCGTCGATGGCCTCCTGGGAGACGGGCGGGAACATCGCGACGTACTTCCAGATCGAGGAGCCGGTGAAGCCGACGACGGTCTTGACGCCGAGGTTCTTGGCCGCCCGGGCGGTCATCTTCATCTCCTCGGCGGCCCGCTGACGTACGCCCTCGGGGTCGCCGTCGCCCCAGATCCTGGCGGGCAGGATGTCCTGGTGGCGCTGGTCGATCGGGTCGTCGCAGACCGCCTGCCCCTTGAGGTGGTTGGAGATCGCGAAGACCTGCAGGTTGTGCTTCTCCAGCAGGTCCAGCTTCGCCCGGACGTACGACTCGTCCTCGGCTGCCTGCCAGGGGTCGAGGTGGTCGCCCCAGCAGGCGATCTCCAGGCCGTCATAGCCCCACCCGGAGGCGAGCCGGCAGACCTCCTCGAACGGCAGGTCGGCCCACTGGCCGGTGAAGAGCGTGATCGGACGGGTCATGATTGTCCTTCCTCGGGGGTTGGGATGAGCAGTGATGCGAGCAGGTCGCGGACCTCGGTGGCCTCGAACCGGTCGCGCTTGGCGGAGGCGTCCGAGCAGATGAGCACAGGGCCCTGCTCGGGGTCGTCCGGCAGCCGGCCATGGCTGCCGGAGACGGGGGCGGGGTCGAGCGGGACCACGCTCATGGCGTAGCGCAGCCCGGCGGTCTTGCGGGCCAACGTGGCGGCGGCACGCAGCTTGACCCAGCGGTCCTCGGGGTCGAGGAACAGCTCGGCCGGGTCGTACCCGGGCTTCTTGTGGATCTCGACGCCGCGGGCGAAGTCGGGGGCGTTCGCGTCGTCGAGCCAGTAGTAGTAGGTGAACCAGGCGTCCGGCTCGGCGACCAGGACGAGCTCGCCGGCGCGCTCGTGGTCCAGTCCGTACGCCGCCTGGCCGGCGCGGTCGAGGACCTCGGCGACCCCGTCCAGGCCGGTGAGCAGGTCCCGGACCCGTTCGACGTCGGCGGGATCCTTGATGTAGACGTGGGCGATCTGGTGGTCGGCGACCGCGAACGCACGCGAGGTCCACGGGTCGAGCAGCTCGCCGGTGGCGTTGTGGTGGACGTGCAGGAGGCCTTCACGGCGCAGCAGCCGGTTGACGTCGACCGGGCGGGAGGCCGTGGTGATGCCGTACTCGCTCAGCAGGACGACCCTCACCCCCGCGGCCTGGGCGTCGTCGAGCAGCGGCGCGAGGGTGGCGTCGACGTCGCGAGCGGCCTGGATCGCCTGCGGGCTGTCGGGGCCGAACCGCTGCAGGTCGTAGTCGAGGTGGGGGACGTAGACGAGGGTGAGGTCGTGGTCGGGCATGACCTTGCGGGCGGCCTCGACGATCCAGGCCGAGCTCTTGATCGAGGCGGTCGGGCCCCAGTAGGTGAACAGCGGGAACGGCCCCAGCTCTGAGGTGAGCGTGTCGTGGAGCGACGGCGGCCAGGTCCAGCAGTCCGGCGACTTCTTGCCGTCAGCGTGGTAGGCCGGACGCGGGGTGACGGTGGTGTCGACGTCGGCACCCATGGCATACCACCAGCAGATGTTGGCGACCTTCGCACCGGGACGGCTGCGGCGGACCACGTCCCAGAGCTTCTCGCCCTGCACCAGCGCGTTGTGCTGGCGCCACAGCAGCACCTCGCCGAGGTCGCGGAAGTACCAGCCGTTGCCGACGATGCCGTGGTCGCGCGGCAGCTTGCCGGTCAGGAAGGTCGACTGGACCGAGCAGGTGACCGCGGGCAGCACGGTGCCGAGCTCGGCGGTGAACCCCGACTCCCCCACCTGCCGCACCCGCGGCATGTGCCGGAGCAGGTCGGGCGTCATCCCGACCACGTCGATGACGAGCAGCTTCTCGTTCTCACTCATGCCGCCACCTCCGTGACAGAGCGGAAAGAATACGGACGCGGCGGCATGTTGCCCTGACTGTTCGCTCGCTTGCGCTCGCTCATGCGGAGGCCTCCTGCAGCTGTTCGAGTCCGGCCTCGAGGAGCCGGTCGCGTGTCCAGGCCAGCTCGGCCGCGATCCCCGCGACCAGGCCGGCACTTCCATCCGGGCGGACCTGCTCGGGCAGGACTCCCCAGGTATAGGTCTCGACCTCCAGGTGATCGGTGTGTGCCGCCGGGCCGCCGAGAAGCGCGTCGAGCGTGCCGGCGAGGTGGTCGCGGGTGCTGCGCAGCGGCGGCGCCGGGTCGGCGTGAAGAGGTACGTGGAAGTGGACCCGCCAGGGATGCTCGGCCGGCAGCGGACGATGGCCACCGAGCGCCTCGGGCAGGTCGTCGCGGCTGTCGACCCGAGCCCCGCGGGGCTCGCGGGTCTGGTGGAGGAAGCGGTCCTCGGCGTAGGAGGCCAGGGCCTCGCGGGTCGCCGGGTCACTCGGGTCGTCGGCGTGCAGGGCCGCGGAGACCTGGACCTTGACCACCGGCAGGTTCGCCACATGCAGCCGGTCGAGCGCCTCGGTGGCGTCCTCGAACTGGGTGGCGAGATGGCAGGTGTCGACGCAGATCCCGAGGTGGTCCGGGGCCAGTCCCGCGAGCCGGGTCACCGCGTCCTGGGTCGTCTCCACGACGCAACCGGGCTCCGGCTCGAACCCGACCCGCACCCGCCGGCCGTTCTCGGCCTCGATGGCGGCCAGGCCGTCGGCGAGCTCGCCGATCAGCTCCCGAGCCGCCCGGTCGCGGTCGGTGAACCACGGGGTGCGCCAGCCCAGCGGGAGCGTCGAGATGCTGCCACGGGCGGCATCGTCGGGCAGGAGCGCCGCCAGCACCCGGGCACAGTCGAGGGTGTAGTCGAGCCGGCGGTGGGTCGACCAGTCCGGCGAGTAGACGTCGCGCTTGACCACCGGAGCGTGGAAACCGGCGTACGGGAAGGCGTTGAGGGTGACCACCTCCAGGCCGTGCTGGTCCAGCCCGGCGCGCAGCCGGCCGAGGGTCGCCGGCGAGCCGGCGAGCTCGTGGGCGGTCGCCGCGGGCAGCCAGAGCCCGAGCCCGAGCCGCGCGACGCCGAGCCGGGCGCGCACCTCGCCGGCGTAGCGGCGGAGCTGGTCGAGGATGCCGTCGATGTCCTCGGCGGGGTGGACGTTGCTGCAGTAGCCGAGGTGGACGACGGTGCCGTCGCGGTGGCGGAACCTCATGCCCGCTCACCCCGCAGCAGCGAGTTACCGGCGAAGGTGGCACTCTGGTCGGCCGCAGGTACGTCGAGCAGCAGCCGCCCGCTCTGGCCGAAGAACTCCACCGGGTTGCGCCACAGCACCTTGTCGACGTCGTCGTCGGAGAACCCGGCGGCGAGCATCGCGTCGCCGGTCGCCCGCGTCCGGAGCGGGTCCGACCTGCCCCAGTCGGCGGCGGAGTTGACCAGCACCCGGTCCAGACCCCGACGCTGAAGAATCGCGACCATCCGGTCCGGGTCCATCTTGGTGTCGGGATAGATCGAGAAGCCCATCCAGGCGCCCGCCTCGTCGACGACGTCGACGGTCACCTCGTTGAGGTGGTCGACGACGACCATCCCGGGCGCCATCCCGGCCGCCTCGACGAGGTCGAGCGTGCGGCGGGTCCCGGCCAGCTTGTCGCGGTGGGGCGTGTGCACCATCGCCGGCAGCGCGAACTCGCGGGCCAGCTCCAGCTGCCGGCTGAATGCCTTCTCCTCGTCCTCCGTCATCGAGTCGAAGCCGATCTCGCCGACCGCGACGACCCCGTCCTTGGCGAGGTAGCGGGGCAGCAGGTCGAGCACCGGCGTGCAGCGCGGGTCGTTGGCCTCCTTCGGGTTGAGCGCGATCGTGCAGTGGTGGGCGATCCCGAACTGGGAGGCCCGGAACCGCTCCCAGCCGACCAGGGCGTCGAAGTAGTCGACGAACGAGTCGACGCTGGTCCGCGGCTGGCCGAGCCAGAAGGCCGGCTCGACGAGGGCGCGGACGCCCGCGGCGTACATCGCCTCGTAGTCGTCGGTCGTGCGTGAGGTCATGTGGATGTGCGGGTCGAAGATGCGCATCAGGACTCCCGAGAGGTCTGGGTGGGGGTGGGGAGGAAAGGCAGGGCGTCGGCAGGCACCTCGCGGCCGGCCGCGCGTCGCTCGGCGGCATAGTCGGTGACCATCCGGCACAGCTCGTCGTCGACGCGGGACTCCAGACCCGCCACCAGACGAAGGGGTACGCCGATGAAGAGACACTTGAGGACGGCCTGGCGCCACATCGCGTCGTCGAGACGAGCGGCGTACGTCCCCATCGCGGCGGCCACCAGGCGCGGGTCGTTGGTGCGCAGCGCGTCGTGGAGCAGGTCCACGGCCCGGTCACCCACCTCGTCGGACAGAAGGCCGAGGCCGAGCAGGACCGCGCGCCGCTCGTCGGCGTCGCCGAAGCGGTAGAGGTCGTGCACCTCGGCGCTCAGCGCGTCGGCGTCACCCGCCAGGCCACGGCCGAGCGCCACCAGCAGCCGCACGCGTACGTCGTCCTCGACCCGTTCCGCGCCCGGCTCGGGCGACGTGCCCGGCGTGCGGCCGATCTCGCGGGCCGCGGCCGGGAAGCGGGTCCGGATCCGGGTGGGGTCGGCCTCGATCTCGGTGCACCAGTCGGCGAGGAGCTCGGCGTCTGCTGACCGAGGCAACTCGGTCAGGTCGCGCTTACCTCGTGGAGTCCCACGAAGTGAGTGATCGCTGACCGAGTTACCTCGGTCAGCATTCTGCGGGCCACTCATGCGGACACCTCCTCGGGGAGCGAAGCCAACGTGTCGCGCAGGAACGCGAGCGAGCGTTCGGCGACGACCGGGGCGGCGTGGGACTGGCGGGGAAGCTCGAGCGCGGCGAGACCGGTGTAGCCGATCTCGACGAGCGCGCCGAGCGCTTCGGCGAAGTCGACCTGGCCGGTGCCGAGCTCGAGGTGCTCGTGGACGCCCTCGACCATGTCGTCGACCTGCACGTTGGCCAGCAGCGGACCGGCACGGCGGATGGTCTCGGCCATCCCCCGCGGCTCGTTGCACACCACATGACCGATGTCGAGGGTGACCCGCAGCAGGGCCGGGTCGTCGAGGCGCCGGCGCAGCTCGAGCACAGCATCGAGGGTGTCGACGAAGTGCCCGGGCTCGGGCTCGACGGCGCACACGACACCGCGGCGGGTGGCGAGGTCGAGGACCTGCCAGACTCCGTCGCACAGCCGGCCCCAGGCCCGGTCCTCGGCGACTCCGTCCGGCAGCGTGCCGGACCAGAACGAGACCGCCTCGGCACCCAGGTCGGCGGCGACGTCGATCGCCCGGTGCAGGTAGTCGACGCGCCGAGCCGCGTCGGGCCCCGGGTGGAGCAGAGTCGGGTAGTGCTTGCGGAGCGGGTCGAGAATGTAGCGGGCGCCGGTCTCGACCACGACCGACAGCCCGAGCTCGTCCAGGCGGCGACGCACCTGCGCGACCCGGCTGGAGAGGTTCGGCCGGTAGGGGTCGAGGTGGAGGTGATCGAGGGTCAGGGCGACGCCGTCGTAGCCCAGGTCCGCCAGGACGGCAAGGGCGTCCTCGAGACGATGGCTGTGCATACCGTTGGTGCCGTAGCCGAACTTCAGCGCGCTCATGTCGGCGACACCACCTTGGACGCGGCCTTGGCGATGGGGCCGGCGGCGAGGAGCGCCATCGCGACCAGCGGCGAGCGGCGAGCCACGAGCGCGGCCTGGAGAGGGATCATCCCGCGGATCCCCGCCCCGGTGGCCCGCCGGACGGTGCCTGCGTCCGGCGAGGAGGCCGCGGCGAGCTGCGCGGAGCCGACGCTGCGTGCGTACGTCGCGGCGAGCGCAACGGGAAGCGCGGCCCGCCCGTGGCCGGCCGCCGCGGCCGCGGTCGCGACCGTGACCCCGCCGGCGAGGACGGCGGTGACAGGCCGGGTGCCGTGGACCTCGCCCCGGCTGAGCAGGGTGACCCCGGCGGTGTGGGCGGCGAGCAGGCTCGCCGGCACCACGCCGGCACGCGTACGTCCGGCCGCGCTCGCCCCGAGAAGGACGTCGAGCCCACGGGTGGCCGCCATCGCGAACGGCCCGGCCGGGGTGTCCTTGAGGACGGTGTCGTAGGCCCACACCGCCCCGGCGAGGGCGGCAGCCGTCACCGCGGCGGGACGCCCACCGGCGAGCGCCGCCAGGCCGACACCCGCCGCGGTGAGGCCGGCAGCCACCCCCAGCGCCTGCCGCGGGCTGACCCGGCCCGACGGGATCGGCCGCTCGGGACGCTCGACGGCGTCGAGGTCGCGGTCAGCCCAGTCGTTGAGCGCCATCCCGGCCCAGTAGAGCGCCACCGAGGCGGCCGGCATCGCCGCCGACCGGGCCCGCAGCGGGCCGGCCGCGGCCGCCCCGGCCAGGGAGTCACCCGGCACGGTGAGGGCGGCCGGCAGCCGGACCAGCTCAGCGAAGGCTCGAGGCGTCATGCGCCCACCCGGCCGCACCACGCGACCAGTTCCTCCCACTGCGTACCCAGCCGGTGCTCGGTCGAGCCGGCCGGGTCCTTGAAGAAGAACCCGAACGGAAGCGGCCCGCTCTCCTCCGCCTGATGCGCCCGCAGCGTGAGCCGCGCCAGGTCCAGGACCAGCGGTGCGGCCAGCGCCGAGTCGCATCCGTTCCAGGTGAACTGCAGCGACATCCGCACCCCGAGGAAACCCTCGAAGGAGACGTGGTCGATGGCGGTCTTCCAGTCGCCGTGGTCGGGGACGTAGTCGATGTGCATCGGCCCGTCGACGGGGTGCCCGAGCATCGCCTCCAGACCTTGGGCCTTGGTGACGAGCTTGCTGCGCGCGTTGTCCGGATCGGCGAGGGTGGCGCCGTCACCGCCGCCGAGCATGTTGTAGGAGGCCCAGGCGTTGACCTGCAGCGCCCGGGTCGCGAACATCGGCGCCAGCGCCGACTTCAGCAGGGTCTCCCCGGTCTTGCCGTCGGAGCCCGCCCACGGCAGCCCGGCCCGCTCGGCGAGCGTGACGAGCACCGGCAGCCGCGGCCCCGGGCTGGGCGTGAACGAGACCACCGGGCATCCGGCCCGGTAGGCCGCCAGCACGTAGACGGAGCTGGCCGGCAGCGGGGACTCCCCCGCCGCCAGCGCCGCGTCGAGGGCATCGGGGTCGGTCAGCGGACCGCCCGTCACGACCTCCGCCGGAGGCTCGGTGCTGGCCACGTCGACCACGACCACCCGGTCGAGCCCGTGCTCCTCCCGGAAGGCCACCAGGTCGGCGGTCAACCGCTCGACGGCGGCGCCCTGAGGCTCGGAGCCAGCAGGGTCATAGCCCGTACGCAGCCGCGCGTCGACCTGCTCCAGCTCGCTCGCGATCGCCGGCAGGATCCCGGCCGGGACGACACCGCCCGCAGCGAGCCGCTCGGCTCGTTTGGCCAGCGGCTCCGAGCACAGATCGTGCCCGCCGATCACCAGGTCGTCGAGAGCGGGCAGCCCTGCCGCCGCGATCTCGGGCTGCTCGGAGACCAGCCCGACCCGCCCGGCGAGCCCCGCACGTACGGCCAGCGCGCCGACCGTCGTGGTGACGCCGACCGAACCGCAGGCTCCGACCAGCCACAGTCCCTGACGCTCGCTCATCAGCCCGCCTCGCAGCGGAACGGCGCGACGCCGGCGACCATCTGGATGCCGCCGAGCACGTGGGAGAGGAACTCCGGCTCGGTGAACGACTCGTTCGTGTGGCCCATGCCGGTGTAGAACGCCCGCCCGCCGTCGTACTCGTGGCACCAGGCGATCGGGTGCGGGTCACCCATGGCGAACCGGCCCGGGTCGTAGCTGCGCTCGTCGAGGTCGGCGAGGACCCGGATCGAGTCGGCCGGCTGGTCGCGGAAGCTGTACCACTCGTCCCAGCGGGTCCACCGCTTCGGCAGCTCGGCCGTCGCGGCGGTGTTGTGCGCGTGCACCTTCACCGTCGCGGTCTGCTGGGCGGGGTGACCGGCGAAGTAGGCGCCGACCAGGCCGCCGTACCAGGGCCAGTCGTACTCGGTGTCGGAGGCCGCGTGGACACCGACGTAGCCGCCACCGCCTTGGATGTAGCGCTCGAACGCAGCCTGCTGGCCGGCGTCGAGCACGTCACCGGTGGTGGAGAGCCACAGCACCGCCTCGTACGCCGCCAGGTCGGTGTCGTTGAACACCGCGGCGTCCTCGGTGGCGGTCACCGTGAAGCCGTTCTCGGCTCCCAGCTTCTTGATCGCCGCGATGCCGTCGGGGATGGAGCCGTGCCGGAAGCCGGCGGTCTTGGAGAACACCAGGACGTCGTACGGCCGCGCCTCCTCACCCCCGCCAGGGCGGTCGGCGCTCGCGGCCGGTGACAGGCCTGGGGCCATGGCGGCCACCGCCACCAGCCCGATCGCCGCGATGAGTGTCCGGAACCTTCGTGATCCGTGCTTCATGATGCGTATCCCTTCTGTGCTCAACGGTTTGAACAGGCTGGAATCGGCCGAGCGGCCCCGCGGTGGATCAGACGGGGATCTCCTGCCACGTCCTGGTGTCGGAGCTGGTCTCGATGGCGGCGAGCACGCGCTGCACCTGGAGGCCGTCGGCGAACGTCGGTGCCGGCTCCGTGCCCTCGCCGAGCGCCCGGACCAGGTCGACGACCTGATGGGTGAACCCGTGCTCGTAGCCCAGGCCGTGACCCGGCGGCCACCAGGCCCCCACCCACGGGTGGTCGGGCTCGGTGACGACGATCCGGCGGAAGCCGCCCTCGGCGTCCGGGAGCGTCGCGTCGTGGAAGTGCAGGACGTTCATGTCCTCGAAGTCGAACGCCAGGCTGCCCTTCGACCCGTTGATCTCGATCCGGATCGCGTTCTTGCGTCCGGTGGCGAAACGGGTCGCCTCGAAGGAGCCGACCGCTCCCCCGGCGAACCGGGCCAGGAACAGCGCGGTGTCGTCGACGGTGACCGGTCCACGACCGGTTCCGGCGGTGGCGGCGAGACCCGAGGAGGCCTCGGCGACCGGGCGCTCCTTCACGAACGTCTCCAGCATCCCGGAGACCTCCTGGATGCGGTCCCCGGTGATGTGCTGGGTCAGATCGATGACGTGGGCGCCGATGTCGCCCAGCGCGCCGGAGCCGGCCTTCGCCTTGTCCAGGCGCCAGCTCAGCGGTGCCTCGGGGTCGGCCAGCCAGTCCTGGAGATACTGCGCACGTACGTGGTGGAGCTCGCCGAGACGACCATCGGCGACCAGCTTCCGGGCCAGCGCGATCGCGGGCACGCGGCGGTAGGTGAACCCCACCATCGCCCGCACTCCACGCTCGGCGGCCACCGCAGCGGCCGCGGCCATCTGCTCGGCCTCGGCCACGGTGTTGGCCAGGGGCTTCTCGCACAGCACGTGCTTGCCGGCCTCGAGAGCGGCGATCGCGATCTCTGCGTGGGTGTCACCCGGCGTGCAGATGTCGACCAGGTCGACGTCGTCGCGGGCGATCACCTCGCGCCAGTCGGTGGCGCTCTCCTCCCAGCCGAACCGGGTCGCGGCCTCGGCGACGCGGGTCGCGTCGCGGCCGCAGACGACCTGCATCCGCGGGGTCAGGGGAAGGTCGAAGAAGCGGTGGGCGCTGCGCCAGGCGTGGGAGTGTACGGCGCCCATGAAGGCATAGCCGATCATCCCCACACCGAGCGTGGCTTTCTGCTCGGTCATCGGAACTCGATCCTGTGTTTCGGTGGTGCCGCTCCGCGCCCGAGCGCGGAGCGACCTTGCGGTGGTGCTTCAGGCCCGGGTCAGGACTCGAAGGCCGTGGGCAGGAACTCGTCCACGTTCTCCTTGGTGACGACCGGCGCGTCCAGCTGGATCGTGCGCGGCACGGTCACTTCGACCAGGTCGGACATCGCCTTGTCCTGCGCCAGGAGCCGGGCGAGCTTGATGCCGTCGGCGGCCTGGGTGGAGGGGTAGATGACCGTCGCCTTGAGGACGCCGTTGTCGGCCTGGATCTCGCGCATCGCGTTGGCCGAGCCGGCACCGCCGACCATGGTGAACTCGTCACGGCCGGCGTTCTTGATCGCGGCGAGCACGCCGACGCCCTGGTCGTCGTCGTGGTTCCACAGGAAGTCGATCTTCGGCGCGGCCTGGAGCAGGTTGGAGGCCGCCTTCTCGCCACCCTCGACGGTGAAGTCGGCAGCGACGCGGTTGTCGACGTCGAGGCCGCACTTGGCCAGCGCGTCCTTGAAGCCCTTGCTGCGGTCCTGGGTCAGCGGCAGCGAGTCGATGCCGGCGATCTCGGCGACGATGGCGTCCGTCTTGCCGTCGGCCTGCTCGCAGACGTACTCACCCGCGGAGACGCCCATGCCGTAGTTGTCGCCGAGCACGGTGACCCGGGCGGCGTTGGGGTCGTTGAACTCACGGTCGACGTTGATGACCGGGATCCCGGCCTCCATCGCCTTGAGAGCCACCGGGGTCAGCGCGGCGCCGTCGAACGGGAGCAGCACGATGGCGTCGACCTTGTCGTTGATGAAGGTCTCGACCTGGCTGATCTGCAGACCGACCTCGTTGGTGCCTTCCGCCAGGCGGAAGTCGACGTCCTCGTAGGCCTCGGCAGCGGACTTGGCCTGCTCGCTGATCGCACCCATCCAGCCGTGGTCGGCAGCGGGGGCCGAGAAGCCGATGACGACCGTGTCGCCCTTCTCGTCGTTGGAGCCCGCCTTGGCGTTGGAGGTGCCGCCGACGTTCTCGGACTTCTCGGGGGTGTTGCTGATGCAGGCCGAGAGGGCGAGCACCGAGAGGCCGGCGACGAGGCCGGTGCCAAGGCGTCTGACGACCGGGCCGGTGAGCTTTGCTGAGGTGAACTTCATGGGAGGTGCTCCTAGATCGTGCGGAGGTGGAGGGGAGATGAGTCCGAGACCCGAGGACGGCTGGTTGGAGGACGGCGCCGAGCGGCTATGACCCGGGCTGTCGTGAGAACCGCTTCTGCAGCAGCACGGCGGCGATGATGATCAAGCCCTTGGTGAAGGCCTGGGCGGAGATCGAGAGGTTGTTGAGAACGAACACGTTGGTGAGGGTCATGAAGATCAGCACCCCGAAGACGGTGCCGACGATGTTGCCTCGCCCGCCGCTGAGCAGGGTGCCGCCGATGACGACCGCCGCGATGGCGTCCAGCTCGTAGAGCTGGCCGTGAGTGGCGCTGCCGGTCGTGGTACGGCTGATCAGCATCACCGCTGCGATGCCGCAGCAGAGGCCGACGAGCACGTAGAGGAGCACGGTGTGGCGACGTACGTTGATGCCGGCCAGGCGCGAGGCCTCCGGGTTGCCGCCGATGGCAAGGGTGCGACGTCCGAAGGTGGTGCGGTTGAGCAGGATCCAGCCGATCACGGCCACGATGGCGAAGATCCAGATCAGCACGGAGATACCGAGGATGTCGCGGGAGAACGCGTCGGTGAAGCCCGGCACGCTGATGATCTGCGTCTTGCGCGCCGAGATGATCTCGGCCAGACCGCGAGCGCTGGCCATCATCGCCAGCGTGGCGATGAACGGCACCACCCCGCCGTATGCGATCAGCAACCCGTTGATCAGCCCGGCGCCGGCACCGACCAGGAGTGCGGTGGTGACGACGATGATCCAGTGGATGTCGTTCGCCATCGTCTGGGTGGCCACCGTGGTGCACCAGATCGAGGAGAGCGCGACCAGCGCGCCCACGGAGAGGTCGATGCCGCCGCCGGTGATGACGAACGTCATCCCGATGCTGACCACACCGATCACCGCGGCCAGTCGCAGGATGGTCATCACGTTGTCGACCGAGGCGAACCGCTCACCCGCCGTAGCGGTGCCGATGACGGCGAGCAGCGCCAGCGCCAGGACCAGGCCGAGGTTGTGACCCGCCCCGCTGCGCAGCAGCTGGCCGAGACCACCGGGCTCGGCCCGGCGGGCTGCTTCCTTCTCGACCCGAGCTGTGTCCTCCTGGGCCACAGCAGCGTTCGTTGGCGTGTCGCTCATGCGACCTCTCCTTCCATCACGAGGTCCAGGACCTTCGACTCGTCGATCTCGGTGGCGGGTCCCTCGTGGACGACGGCACCCTCGCTGATGACGAGGACCCGGTCGGCGAGACCGAGCACCTCCTCGACCTCGCTGGACACCACGACCACGGCGACACCTTCGTCGGCCAGGCGGCGGACGAGGTTGTAGATCTCGCTGCGTGCCCCGACGTCGACGCCCCGAGTCGGCTCGTCGAGGAGCAGCACCTTGCAGTCGCGCAGCAGCCAGCGGGCGAGCACGACCTTCTGCTGGTTCCCGCCGGACAGGTTGCGGACCGGTCGGTCCACGCCGGCGGGACGTACGTCGAGCGAGCGACTGAGCTCCTCGGCGGCGCGGCGCTCGGCGCCGCTGTCCAAGAAGCTGGCCTTGGAGAACTTGTTCAGCGACGAGACCGTCACGTTGCGGTAGACGGCCTGGTCGAGCAGCAGTCCCTGGCTCTTGCGCTCCTCGGGAGCCAGCCCCACCCCGGCTGCGACCGCTGCGCGGACGGAGCCCCGGCGCAGCCGGCGGCCGTTGATCGTGACCGTGCCCGCGCTGGAGCGGCGGGCGCCGTAGATGGTCTCCAGGATCTCCGATCGGCCGGAGCCGACCAGGCCCGCCAGACCGACGATCTCGCCGGCGTGGACGCGCAGGTCGATGTCGTGGAAACGGTCGCCGGACAGGCCGCTGGCCTCGAGCACCGGCGTGGCGTCCTCGCCGGGTCGCGTCGTGGGACGTTCAGGGAAGACGTACTCGATCTCGCGGCCGGTCATCAGCGTGATCAGCTCCCGCGTCGGGGTCTCTGCGACCGAGAGGCCGGTGGCGACGGTGCGGCCGTCCTTGAGCACGGTGATCCGGTCGCCGATCTGCCGGATCTCCTCCAGACGGTGGGAGATGTAGATGATCGCGACGCCCTCCGCGGTGAGGCCGCGGACCACTCGGAAGAGGTTGTCCACCTCCTCCTGGTCCAGGACCGCCGACGGCTCGTCGAGGATCAGCAGGCGGGTGTCGTGGGACAGCGCACGCGCCATCGAGACGATCTGCTGGCCGGCCGGCGAGAGGTCGCCGACCAAGCGGTTCGGGTCGACCTCGCTGTGGCCGAGCCGCTTCAGGATGGCACGAACCCGCTGGGCGGCCTCGGCACGACGGGTGAACCCGGCAGTGGCGAGCTCGTGACCGAGGAAGATGTTCTCGGTGACGGTGAGCCCCGGCACCAGGTCGAGCTCCTGGTAGATGGTCGAGATGCCGCGCTTCATGGCAGCGACCGGCGTCGTCAGCCGCACCGGCTCGCCCTCCCAGCGGATCTCCCCCTCGTCGGGCTGGTACGACGCGGAGAGCACCTTGATCAGGGTCGACTTGCCGGCACCGTTCTGCCCGAGCAGGCAGTGCACCTCGCCCGCGCGGACGTCGAGATCGACGCCGCCGAGGGCGAGCACGCCCGGGAACCGCTTCACGATCCCGGTCATCTCCAGCAGTACGTCACCCCCGTCTGTGCTGGCGGCGGGGCCGTCCGGCGACGGCTCAGGGGTCTGGGTCATCGGGTTCCTCCGTGCAGTTCGGCGAGAGCGGTGGGGTCGGAGAGCACCGGCTCGAGGGAGACCAGTGCACCGCCGCGGACCGCGGCGGTCGGGCCGTAGGCAGAGACGGAGACACGGGTTCCGCCGGCCCGCGGTGCGAGCACGTCGGCGGCGAGCCGCGACTCGACCGCCGGGCGCAGCCACTCGCCGAGCGCGGCGAAGTAACCGCTGAGCACGACGGTGCCGGGGTTGAGCGTGTTGACCAGGACGGCGGCGCCGGTGCCGAGCCAGGATCCGACCTCGTCCAGCGCGGCCAGGGTGCGGCCGTCGGCGAGCCGGGCCCGCTCGACCAGGGTGGCGAGCCGCTCCTCGAGGGTCAGGGCGGGGTCACGGATCGGGTCGTCGGGGTCCGTGGCCGACTCCAGAAGCGCCCGCAGGCCGACGACGGTCTCCCAGCAGCCGGTGCGGCCGCAGCCGCAGCGGCGACCGCGAGGGTCGAGCGGGAGGTGGCCGATCTCACCGGCCCAGCCGTGCCGGCCCGGTGCCACCCGACCGCCGCTGACGATCGCGCCACCCAGGCCGACCTCGCCGTAGAGCACCACCATGTCGGCGCGATCGGCGTCGGCAGGGTCGAGCTCGGCGGTCGCGGCGAGGGTGGCCTCGTTGGCCACCCGCACCGGCGGCACCGGCCCCACGACTCCAGGGGCGTCGGCCAGCCGGCGGCGTACGTCCGCGGTGACGTCGATGTCGCGCCAGCCGAGGTTGGGAGCGAGCGTGACCAGCTCGGTGGTGGCGTCGACGAGACCGGCGACCCCGACGGTGATCCCGGCGACGGTCGAGCCGGCGCCCCGAGCCTCAGCGAGGGCGTCGGCGACCAGGCCGGCGAGCTCGGCCAGCACCTCCTCCGCCGGCAGGCTGCGGCCGTCGATGCCACGACGAGCCTCGGCGATCACCGATCCGGCCAGGTCGACGGCGACGACGGCGAGGTGGTCGACGTTGATCTCCGCACCCACCCCGCAGACGGCGCGGCCGACGAGGCGGACCTGGACCCCGGGACGGCCGGCGCCACGGCGGTCGGCGTCCTCGCAGGAGACCAGCCCGAGCTCGACCAGCTCGTCGACGAGCCCGGTCGCCACCGAACGGGTGAGCCCGGTCTCCTCGGCCAGGCGGCCTCGTGACCGCGGGCCGCCGTCACGCAGCGAGCGGAGCAGCAGGCCCAGGCGTGCGGCCCGGACGGCGGCCGGGTCGGCGGTCGCGGAGACCCGCACGGTGATGTCTGCGTCGCGCATCGTGGGCCTCCTGTCCGGATCGTGCTCGGCGTCGTGGTGGGTTCGTTCGAGGGACACGGCAGCCTGTGATGGCAGTCACAGAATTCCGTGGCCGAGAGACAAACTAGTGACCTGGCCCACGTTCTACAAGACCTATTTGGCGGTTTCTGCAAAGTTTGTGTTGGACTTTGAAAAGTTGTTGGACAAAGTAACCGAAAGGGGCACCCGGCCACGGTTGGCCAGATGCCCCTTCCAGGTCGATCGTGATGGTCACTCGCTGGGGGTGATCACCACCTCGTCGGTGCCGGTGAGCGCCGGGATGTCGCCCTCGCCCGGGTCGGTGTACTCGGCCACGAAGACCGCGTTCAGGTCATCCTGCCCGGGGTCGTGACCGCCAGGGACGGTCGTCACGATCGAGCCGCTGCACCCGTTCGCGGTGGTCTGCGGGTGTCCGTGCTCGTCGTGACCCAGGACGTACGTCACCGAGACCCGGTCGCAGTCGACCGCCTGGTCGTCGGAGACCTCGACCTGGAAGTGCACGGTGTCACCGAAGTGGAAGGCCTCGCCCGGCGCCGGGGTGGTGGTCAGGGTGACCACCGGGACCTCGTTGCCCACGACGACGTCGACGTCGGCCGATGCGTGCTTGCCACGGCCGGCCTTGCCCTTGTCCGTGACCGTCAGGGTCGCCTTGTAGACACCCGGCTCGGCGTAGGTGTGGGTCGCGGTCTTCCCGGTGGCGTCGAACTGCCCGTCACCGTCGAAGTCCCACTGGTAGGTCAGCCGGTCACCGTCGGGGTCGGTCGTCCCCGCGCTGTCGAAGGCGACGGTCAGCGGCTGGTCGCCGGCAGTCCTGTCGGCGCTGATCACCGGCTTCGGGGAGTGGTTGCCGGTGCGGGCGATGTAGTCGATCCGGGAGACCTGGGCCTCCTCGTTCTCGCTGAAGAACCCGTCGCCGTACTCGAGCATGTAGAGCGAGCCGTTCTTACCGAACTCCAGGTCCATCACGTTGTCCGTGGCGAAGCTGGAGAGCAGGGACTCGATCCCGGTGAGCTCACCGTCGGCGTCAAGACGCATGCCCTTGATGTAGTCCCGGCCCCACTCCGCGAACAGCGGGACGCCGTCGTAGTACTCCGGCCAGGCCCCGGAGAGCGGGTTCTTGGTCGCCGACTTCTGGAAGTCGTACGCCGGGCCGGCCATCGGCGCGATGCCGCCGGTGCCGAGCTCGGGGAACTCCTGGGACTGGCCGTAGGTGTACCAGACGGTCGGCTGGGTGACCGGCGGGAGTTGGCTCAGACCCGTGTTGTGCCGCGAGTCGTTGACCGGGGCCTCACAGTCGAAGGCCGGTCCCGAGGTCCCGGTCGCGAAGTCGTAGTCGCGGTAGGGCAGCTCAGCGGTCGCGCACAACGGCCAGCCGTAGTTGGCCGGCTCGGTGACGACCGTCCACTTGCCCTGGCCCGCCGGACCGCGGTCGGGGTTCGCGGACGAGGCGTCGGGCGAGTAGTCCGCCACGAAGATGCGGTCGGTCTGCGGGTCGATCTCGATCCGGAACGGGTTGCGCAGACCCATCGCGTAGATCTCCGGACGGGTCTTGTCGGTGCCCGGCGCGAACAGGTTCCCGGCGGGGACGGTGTAGCCACCGCCGGCCTTCGGCGTGATCCGGAGGAGCTTGCCGCGCAGGTCGTTGGTGTTGGCCGCCGTACGCCGGGCGTCGAACGCCGGGCTGCGGTCCGCGCGGTCGTCGAGCGGGGCGTACCCGTCGGACTGGAACGGGTCGGTGTCGTCGCCGGTGGCGAGGATCAGGTTGCCCGCGGAGTCGAAGACGATGTCGCCGCCGACGTGGCAGCACCGACCCCGGTCCACCGGTACGTCGATGATCTGCTGCTCGGTGGAGAGGTCGATCTTCCCGCCGGAGTACTGGTAGCGCGAGAGTCGGATCGCGCCCTTGAACGGCTCGAAGTCGGCGGGCGTGCCGAACTCCGGCGCGTCACCCTCGTTGACGTCCGGCGTGGCTGGGTCGTCGACAGGGGTGTCCATCGGGGGCGAGTAGTAGACGTAGACCCACTTGTTGGTCCGGCCGTTGTATCCGGGGTCCAGAGCGATGCTCTGCAGACCCTCCTCGTCGTGCTGGTAGACGTCGAACTCGGCTGCGACGCTGTTGACGCCCGTGTCGGCGTCGTTGAGCCACACCTTCCCGGCTCGGGTGGTGTGGAGGACATCTCCGTTCGGCAGGACCGCGAGGTCCATCGGCTCGCCGGGACGGTCGTTGAGGGTCACCTTCTCGAAGTCGGAGTCCGGCGGTGGCTCGGCCGTGGGGGCCGCGTCCGCGGACGTCGTGAGGGGGAGAACCAGGAGGCCTGAGACCACGGTCGTGGCGACGCTCCAGAGGGTGAATCTGCGCACGGTCCATCTCCTTCTCTCGCTGTCGTGGAAGGGAGCGAGATCGTCCGCGAACGTAGCGATGTGACGCCAATCACGTCAAGAGACTTGCATACTTTCGCAAGAAGATTTCGAAAGATGGGACGGCAGTGCGCCTCCGGGCGGTGTGGAGCCGGGACCTACGCCTCTCCGCTGCTGGGCGCGTACACCGAGGCGCTGATCAGGTGAGCGGCGCCGATGACGCCGCCCTCGTCACCCAGCTCGCTGAGCACGATGGGGAGATTCCCGGTCGCCAGCGGCAGCGAGCGGCGGTAGGTCACACTGCGGATCTCCGCGAGCAGACCGTGACCCAGCTTGCTGACCCGCCCGCCGATGACGATGAGGCCGGGGTTGAAGAACGACACCAGGCTGGCGAGCACCTGGCCGATGCGGTGGCCGCTGTCGCGAATGAGCTGGACCGCCTGGGCGTCGCCGCGGGCCACCGCGACCGCGATGTCCTCAGCGCTCAGCTCCCCCTTCTCGGCGAGCAGCTCGGCCAGCACCGGGGAGCGCCCCGAACGGGCCGCGGCCAGCGCCTCGCGAGCGAGCGCCGCTCCCCCGGAGAACGCCTCCAGGCAACCGGTGTTGCCGCAGGCGCAGGTGGGTCCGAAGTCCTCGACCCGGATGTGGCCGATGTCGCCGGCACAGCCGTCGACTCCGCGGTAGAGCTCCCCGTCGACGACGATCCCGCAGCCGATGCCGGTGCCGATCTTCACGTAGAGGAAGTCCCGCGCGGTGCGGGCGACGCCGCCGTGCTGCTCCCCCGCGGCGAGCACGTTCACGTCGTTGTCGAGCACGACCGGACAGCCCAGCTCGCGGGCGACCGCGTCCCGCACCGGGTAGCCGTCCCAGCCCGGCATGATCGGCGGAGACACCGAGACACCACGGTGGAAGTCGACCGGCCCGGGCACGCCGATGCCCGCGCCCATCGGCTGGGAGACGCCGTGCTCGTCCAGGAGCGCTCGGACCTCGTCGAGCGCGGTGGCCAGCACCGTCTCCGGTCCGGTGCGGATGTCGCAGGCTCGGGTGCGCGTGCCGATCACCGACAGCCGGCCATCGGTGAGGCCGACCGACATGCTGGTGGCACCGATCGAGATGCCGACGAACCGGATGTCCGGCGCGAGGTCGACCAGGGTCGAGCGACGCCCGCCCCGGGAGGCCGCCGGCCCCACCTCGTGGGCCATACCCAGCTCGGTGAGCCGGCCGACCTCAGCAGCGATCGTGGTGCGGGAGACGTTCAGCCGGTCGGCGAGCTGCACCCGCGAGAGCGGGCCCTCGTCGCGGAGCTGGGCGAGCAGCCGGGCCTGCATGGACGTCTCGGCCCGGCCGGCGAGTGAATGGCGCATACCGGGATCCTGCCATGCGTCGCCGGAACTCAGCCGAGGAGCGCGTCGACGAAGGCCTCGGGGGTGAACGGGGCCAGGTCGTCGGGACCCTCACCGAGGCCGACGAGCTTCACCGGAACGCCGAGCTCGCGCTGCACGGCGACGACGATGCCGCCCTTGGCGGAGCCGTCGAGCTTGGTGAGGACGATGCCGCTGACGGCCACGGCCTCGCTGAAGACGCGGGCCTGGATGAGGCCGTTCTGACCGGTGGTGGCGTCGAGGACGAGCAGGACCTCGGTGACCGGGGTCTGCTTCTCGATGACTCGCTTGACCTTCCCGAGCTCGTCCATCAGACCGGCCTTGTTCTGCAGGCGGCCGGCGGTGTCGACGATGACGGTGTCGACGTTCGTGTCGAGGCCCTGCTTGACCGAGTCGAAGGCGACGCTGGCCGGGTCGGTGCCTTCCGGGCCGCGTACGACCTCGACGCCGACCCGCTCGCCCCAAGTGGTGAGCTGCTCGGCGGCCGCGGCGCGGAAGGTGTCGGCGGCACCGAGGACGACCTTGCGGTCCTCGGAGACCAGGATGCGGGCGAGCTTGCCGGTCGTGGTGGTCTTGCCGGTCCCGTTGACCCCGACCATCAGCACCACGCCGGGAGCGCCGTCGGCTCCGCTGACCTGGAGCCGACGGTCCATGCTCGGGTCGACCAGCTTGATCAGCTCCTCGCGCAGGGCCGCCTTCGGGTCGGCCGTGGCGCCCTCGACGCGCAGCCGCGTACGCAGCCCCTCGACCAGCTCCTGGGTCGGTGCCACGCCGATGTCGGCGGTGAGGAGCAGGTCCTCGATCGACTCCCAGGTGTCCTCGTCGAGGCGGTCGGTCGAGAGCAGGTTGAGCAGGCCGCGCCCCAGCGCGTTGGAGCCGGCCAGGCGCTGGCGCAGCCGCACCAGGCGGGACGCGGTGCTCTCCGGCTTCTCGATGACCGGCGCCGCGGGCTCCGCCGGCGCCGTCTCCGCCTCGGGCTCGGCGACGACCGTCGACTCCCCGGCCGCCTCGTCGGGCCGGGTGATGACATCGGTCCCCGCCTCGGGCGGCAGCGAACGATCCTTGCGGCGTCGGGTGCTGGTGACCAGACCGACGATGCCGCCGCCGATGATCGCGACAGCCGCGAGCGCGATGATGACGATGAGGGTGACCGTTTCCATGGCCCTCATCCAATCAAACTAGCGCGGATTTTCCGTAGTTCCTGGCTTGCGCTCACCGAGCAGCTCGGTGAGATGGTCCTCACGGCGCTCCTGCAGACGGGTCGCCGGACCGAGCGTGGGAGCCGTGTCGACGGCTCGCTCCATCGCCTCACCGAGCTTGGTGGCGTACGGCATCTTCTGTCCGCGGTGCGGGAAGACCGTGTAGACGATCACCAGTCCGGCCAGCGCGACGATGAGGAGCATCGCCACGAAGATGACAAGGATGGTCAACACTGGCTCGGCCAGCCCCCTTCTGGATACGCACGGACGATGTCCACCCTTGCACACCGCGCGCCCGGACCCGACACCGCCACGCGGCCACCGGCTCCGGCCGGGCGTCCCGTCGTACGGCGCGGGATCTCCACAACGTCCACCTGGCCGGTAGTGTTTCGCGGCATGAGGATCATCGGGACAATGATGGTCCGGGACGAGGTCGACATCGTCGCCGCGATGATCGAGCACCACCTGGACCAAGGTGTCGACACCCTGATCGTCACGGACAACGCGTCGGTCGACGGGACCACCGAGGTGCTCGAGCGCTACGCCGCGACGGGGCGGGTCGAGCTCCATCACGACCCCGTCCACCAGAAGCAGCAGGGCAAGGTCGTCACCGCGATGGCCCGGCGGGCGCGCACCCATTTCCGCGCCGACTGGGTCCTCAACCTCGACGCCGACGAGTTCCTGGTGCCGAAGGACAAGGGCCTGACCGTACGCCAGGCGCTCGAGGCCACCCCGCTGTCCCTGAACGCGTTCACCGTCGACGTGGAGAACCTCGTCGGACCGCCCGCCTGGAAGGGCGGCGGGATCAACCGGCTCCAGTGGCGCGACCGGCGCTCCGACGAGCGCCTCGAAGAGGTGGGCCTGCACGCCCACCCGACACCCAACGCGATCCACCGCGGCGAGTCCGACATCGAGGTCGTCCAGGGCAACCACTTCGTCTCGCTGCACAGCAACGGCCAGCCTGCCGACGAGATCGCCATGGAGGTGCTCCACCTCCCCTGGCGGTCCTGGTCCCAGGTGGAGCGCAAGGTGATCAACGCGGGCAAGGGCTACGAGGCCAACCCGGACCTCCGGCCGAGCCCTCGCCACCACGGCATGCGCGACTACCAGCGCTATCTGAACGGCACCCTCCAGGACGCCTATCTCTCTCGTACGCCCACGCGTGCCGAGCTCGCCGCGGGTGCCTTCTCGGGCGACTACGTCTTCGACGACTGGCTGACCAACCACCTGCACATCGTGCTCAGCCGCGCGCTGATCCCCGACCTCCTGCGTGACGTGCTCGACCCCGAGACCGACAAGGCAGTGCCCGACGACGAGCACGCCCTCGGTGCCGAGCGCGGCCGGGCCGCACTGGCCGCCGAGCCCTACATCCCACCCCGCACCCGCTGAACTCTCATCACCAGGAGGACCTGTCTTGCCCACCTTCAGGGGCGCCGTACGCCGCGGCCTCGCTGCCGCGGGTCTGCAGACCGTCCGTGCCGCCGATGCCGAGGCCGCGCGCCTGCACCACCGGATCGACGAGCTCAAGCAGCGCAACCAGAAGCTGCGTACGAAGGTGGACCGGTTGCAGGGCGACCGCAACCGCACCACCGCGGTGCCGGCCATCCCGGGCATGGACCGGCTGGAGCTGCGCCGCGAGCAGGTGCTCGCCGGGGTCAAGCCCGACGCCCTGATCCTGGAGATCGGGCCCGCCCACAACGCGATCCTGCCCAAGCGCGACGGCTACGACGTACGCATCGTCGACTATCTCGACCGCGCTGGCCTGGTGGAGCGCTATGCCGGGTTCTCGCAGTACGACCCCGACGACATCGAGGAGGTCGACTATGTCTTCCGACCGGGAACCCCCTGGTCAGAGGTGATTCCGGAGCGTTTCGACCTCGTGGTCGCCTCCCATGTCATCGAGCACACCACCTCGATGATCGACTTCCTCAACGAGTGCGAGAAGCTGCTGCGCCCTGACGGAGTGCTGGCGCTGGTCATCCCCGACCACCGCTACTGCTTCGACCGGTTCCGCGAGCGCGCCTCGCTGTCACGAGTCATCGACGCCTCGCTCTACCCGTCCTCGGTCCACACCATGGGCGCGGTCATCGAGGAGCGGCTCAACGCCGCCAAGCACGGCGGCATCACCGCCTGGGGGCCGCGCCACAAGGGTGACTACACCTTCGCCCATGAGCTGGAGTCGGTGAAGGCCAGCGGCGAGGAGGCCCGTCGCGGGGAGCGCTACATCGACACCCACAACTGGGTCTGCACCCCCCACCACCTGCGCCTGCTGCTCCAGGACCTCGCCGACCTCGACCTCATCTCGATGCGGGAGACGTCGTTCCACGACACCGTCAAGCACGAGTTCTTCATCAACCTCTCCCCCACCGGCGAAGGCACCGGCCTGGCCCGCGAAGACCTCCTCGTCCTCGCTGACGACGAGCGCCGCGTCCTGGACCAGGCGGTCTTCGAGAAGTAGCCGCCGATCGGCGTACGGCCGGCTCGGCTGGAGCTCCTCGACGTCAACCAGCAGCCCGTCGAAGCCGAACCTCACGGAGCGCCAGGGCAGCAGCAAGCCCCACGACGACCCCGAGAAGAGTCTCGACGAAGCGCGACCACAGCAGGGCGTCGACCGCCTGCGGGTGGCCGAGCTGCACCATCAGCAGCGAGAGCGGAGTGATGGCGACCAGCGCCAGCCCGTAGTGGCGGCCGACGAGAAGCTCGGTGACTGCCTGCAGCGCGGCGACGACGACCGCGACGACGAGCGCCGGCAGGGAGACCGAGAGCAGCACGGCCGCCAGAGCGAGCCCGACCACGGTGCCGACGACGCGCTGTAGCCCGCGGGTCGTCTGCGCCAGCAGCCCGGTGACACCGAACGGCACAGCCGCGGCCACCATCGCCCAGTACGTGTGGCTCAGCCCGAGCGCGGTCGAGATCGTACCGGCGACGACGACCGCGGCCACGACGGCCACCGCATGGTCGATCCGGATCTCGCCGCGGCTGGTCTCGACCGGCTTTCCGCTGCCGACCATGCGCTCTTCGAACAGCCCGAGGAGCACCGCGATCGTGGCGGCGGCCGCCGCCACCCCGACCGCCACCAGGACCCCGGACAGGGTCACCGGAAGCGCCGCACAGGTCGCCACCGCGAACACCGGGAACATCGGTCCCGGCGGCCGGAGCACGAACCGGTCGGACAGCATCGACCCGGCCACCGCCCACACGGCCGCGACGGGGATGACGAGCCACGCACGGTACGCCGAGGTCGCGACGAGCGCGCCGCACAGGACCGCCGCGCACATGAGCGCTCCGGCCGCGGCCTGCGTACGCCACCGGCCGCGCAGCGGCTGACGGCCACCGTAGATCGAGGCGAAGGTGCCGAAGCACGCGTACGCCGCGAGCTCGATGTGGCCGACGCCGGCCAGGGCCACCAGCGCGACGAGCAGCGTCACGCTCGCACGCCAGGCAGGCGAGCGGCTGCCCGGCGCCGGCGAGACCCGGACGGACTCCCGCATCAACCGTTCGAGCCGGCCCCCGTCGCTGCCCAACCCGTCTCCTCCGTGCTGTGGTGCCGTCATCGCCATCCGACACCTTACGGTCACCTGTACGAACCGGTTCGGCCGGCATGCGCTGCCGGCATGCTCGACCGGCGCGATCAGCCCAGCCGGTGCCTCAGTTCGGCGACGCCGTCGCCCTTCAGGTCATCGAGCACCTCGCCTCGACCCGCCATCGCCATGACCAGGTCGAGCAGGCGGCCGCTGACCTCCGGACCGTCGCCGGTCACGAACTCCGCGTCGAGCGCTCGGAGCCGAAGCCCTGCGACCAGCGACTTGCTGTTGACCGCGAAGTCCTTGGTGGCGAAGAACCTGGCGACCGCCAGCAGACCCTCGGCATCAGGATCGTGCTGGATGCCGAGCGGACGCCGGATGTCCTCGCCGTGCACGATCATCTCCCCCAACCACGCGGGGTTCTCCGCGCTCGGCACCGCGATGGGCCCGCTGACCGCGAACCGCTGCAGCGTCTCCTCGGCCGAGGCCCCGCGGAACTCCTCGAGCCGCCTGCGGTTGTGTACGTCGGGATCGAACCGAGCGCCGATCATGCTGCGCAACCAGCCCAGGAACGAGAGCCGCGAGGCCGCGCCGAGGTGCGCCACGACCTCCTCGACGTCCCAGTCGCCGCAGAGGGTGGCGGATCGCCACTGCTCGGGCGAGAGCGACCTCAGATCATCGACCAGGGCGTCCCGCTCGCGCAGCTGGATCATCGATAGCTTCGTCATGCGGACACTCTGGCAGGTTCGTGATCGGGAGGAGTGACCCCTCCGTGCGTCTCTGTCAGTGACGGTCCCGGTTGGCCCGCTCCTCGAGCGCGATGTCGAGCAGCGTACGGGCACGGGCGTCGAAGCCGTGGTCGCGGTGGATGCGGGCGGCCTCGGCGCGGATGTGCTCGTCGGTGCCGAAGACGACCGACGGATCCGGCATCGAGGACCACTTCACCAGGTCCTCGGGGCTCTCGTAGACCTGCACCGTGTCACCGAAGACGTCGCGGAGGCCGACGACGTCGTCGGAGATCACGCGGGCACCGGAGGCGACGGCGTCGAAGAGGCGGTTGGAGATGAAGCCGTAGTCGCGCATGTCGGCCCAGTGGTCGTTGAGCACGACGCCGGCCGCCCGGTATTCCGCACCGAGCTGCACGTTGGGCATGTGCTGGGCCTTGACAAAGCGCCGCGGGATGTAGGGCTCCCAGCCGTGGCCGTAGACCGACAGCGGCAGCCCGGCAGAGACCGCGTCGTGGATGATGGGGCGCTCGACGTCGCGCGACGTGCCGACGAAGAGCACCGCGTGCCCGCTGTCGGGCAGCGCTCGGTCGGGGTTGAAGAGCTCGGGGTCGGTGGCCTGCAGCAACGGGTCGATGCGGAGGCCCCACCGTTCCGCCATCCGCTCGGCCCAGGCGGGTCCGGCTGCGACCAGCCGGTCGAAGCCGGCCGCCTCGGCGCGGGTGACCGTGTCGGGGTGCGAGATCACCCAGCCGATGTTGATCCGGCCATCGGGCGCGGGGAAGTAGCGCGAGAGGCCGCGCAGGGTGAGCACGACATCGTCGTCGAGCGAGCTCGGCCGTTCCCACTCGTAGTGATGGTCGACCACCGCCGACTGGCCCAGCTTGCGCAGCGAGCGCGCCAGCGCACGCGCGAAGTGGGTGTCCCCCCACCGCTCGCCCTCCGGCGCCCCGGGCGCGGAGATCTTGATCGACCAGCGCAGCTGGGGAACCCCCTCGACCACCGAGGGACGCGGCAGCGGCGCGATGACCGGACGGGTGGCGGCGTACGTCTTCGCCGGGCCGGTCGGGTCACCGGCTGCCACCCGGCCGACGACCTGGTAGCCACAGGCCGCCCAGGCGGCCACGTCGTCACGAGGCTCCGTACGCCCGACCCACCGGTCGAGGTAGATCAGCCGGTTGCGCGGAGCACGCGCGAAGCGGCCCTTCGACTTCGACTCGTGGTGGACGACCTTGGACGTGGTCACGACCCGGAACGACCCCGACCGCAGCGACGCGAGCCGGTGGCACAGGTCGACGTCCTCCATGCCGTTGGTGAAGATCGGGTCGAACCCCTGGAGCGCGACGACGTCGCGGGAGCGCATCACCAGCGCGGCGCCGGTGAGAGCCGAGAACCGGTGCTCTTCGAGCCCTGCGGCGTCCTCGGGCGGGTATTCGGCGAGCATGTTGTAGGGCAGACCGCCATAGGGCGGGAAGACCACCCCGGCCGACTGCACCGATCCGCTCGGGTAGAGCAGCAGCGGCTGCACCGCGAGCACCTCGGGGTCGGCGAGCGCGTCCACCAGGGGCTCCAGCCAGCCGGCCAGCACCGTGGTGTCGTTGTTGAGGAAGACCACGGTCTCCCCCGAGACGTGCGGGAAGGCGAAGTTGTTGCCGAGGGCGAAGTTGTGGTTGACGGTGCTGTGCACCACCTTCACCTCGGGGAACCGCAGGGGCAGCGAGTCGAGCACCGTCGCGACGCGGGCCGAGGAGCCGTTGTCCCAGACCACGATCTCGAGCCGCTTCTCCCCCGCCCCGTGCTCGATCACGGCCTCCACGGCACCCACGGTGAGCAGCGAGTCGTCGTAGGTCGGGATCACCACGGAGACCACATCGGGGTCAGGAGTGCGTGCGGCGAGCGCGGCCCAGTCGACGAACGCCCGGTTGCGTACGACGTCCTCCCACGACTCCAGGTCGAAGGGATCGAGCGGGAGCCGGTCCTGGCGCGGGCGGCGCGGGTTGATGCCCTGGCGCCGCTCCACGCCGACCTCGGGGACGACCGTGACGTCCGACCGCGAGGTCAGTCGCAGCGCGAGGTCGTAGGCCCAGCCGAAGCCGATGTCAGCGCGGGGCCCACCGACCTCTGTGAGCAGCGGCGCCGAGATCAGCAGTCGCGAGAGCAGGACCCGCATCAGGGCCCCGGGGACGTCGGGCCCGGGCGAGGCCGGCGGTGCGTCGACCGCGAACCGCTGCTCCGGTTGCCACGGTCGCTCCAGCACGTCTGCGACCAGCGGTCTCCCGGTCGACTCGGCCACCGAGACCAGCCGCGCGAGCCGACCGGGCGTCCAGACGTCTCCCCCGGCGACGTACGCGACGAAGTCGCCGCTGACCTGGGCGAAAGCCGCAACCACCCCGGGCTCACCGCGGTCCGGGTCGCCCGGCACGACGCGGGCGCCGGGGAACACGTCCGCAACCGACTCGGCGACGGCCGGTGTCAGGCCGCGATCGATGACGACGACCTCGGTCCTCACTCCGGCCTGTGCGGCGACGCTGTCCAGCGTCGCCCGGGCGAGCTCGTCGGAGGCACCGAGATCGACGACGACGCTGACGGTGCCGGCAGGCTCACGCCCGGCCGGCACCGCGGCGACGTGGCCGAAGTCCGGTCGCCAGGTCTGCGGGCCGCCCTGGCGAGCCCGCCACTCCGCGCGCCGGTCCCGGATCCAGTCACGCAGGTCGGGAAACTTGCCGTCGACCTGCGCCATCCAGTCGTTGGCCCGCCGGCCGTTGCGGGCACCCCTGTCGACGTAGTGCCCGATCGCCCCGCCGTAGAAGTTCTCGGTCTTGCGCCGCTCGGTGTAGCCGTCGGTGTCGAAGAGCTGGTGGGTCGGCTGGAGCCACAGCTCGGCACGCAGCCAGTAGAGGAACGGGTCCTGGTCGCCCATCTGCTTGCGCAGCCGCGGGGTCAGCCGCGCGACGAAGAACTCCGGGTCGAACAGCGGGCTGGGCTGCGCCAGCTGCTTGGTGCGGTCCTGCTCCAGATAGTGGCGGGCGGCCCGTTTGCGGTCGAGGCGCTCTCCGACCTGCTCGGCGTACCACTCGTGGTCGAACAGCGGGCAGTCGACGAGCAGCCGGACGTCGTCGGCCCTGCTGTAGAGGGGCGAGTCGTTGTAGACCTTGCGAGCCAGGTCTCGTCCCCTACGCAGTCCGCCACGTGCGATGCGCTTCAACTCTTCGTCCACAGAGGTCCCCCAAGACGCTCTCGATCGTGCTTCGGCAGTGGATCAGACTGTCACAGTGCCAAACGGCGATGAACGGCGCCACGCAACGTTCACCCAACCGTCGAGGTCAATTCTGCCGCCACAAGGGCAGAACGGCCTCCCGGATCTCATCGGGCATCGGCGTCACCGGACGTGACGGGTCCCGGTTGTCGACGTAGACGTGCACGAACCGGCCCTCGGCCGCGGCCTCCTCGCCCGGTCCCTGGAAGAGCCCGATCCGGTAGATGACCGACGAGCTCCCGACCTTGTCGACGACCAGCCCGGCCTCGACCGGCTCGGGGAACCCGATCTCGCGCAGGTAGCGGCACGAGGTCTCCGCGACGATCCCGATCTTCGGCAGCTTCCGCACGTTCACGCCGGTCGCCTCGAACAGATAGGCGTTGACGGCGGTGTCGAAGTATTCGTAGTAGGTCGCGTTGTTGAGGTGACCGTACGCATCGTCGTCACGCCAGCGGGTGGTGATCGTGCGCCAGTGGACATAGTCGGCGCGGGTCGGGGCCTTGCGATCAGGAGTGCTCATCGGGGCTGATCTTAGGTCCTACAGCTCGTCCTCGACCGCCCGGACCAGATAGGGCGCCAGCGTCATCGAGAAGGTCGCGGTGATGTGGCTCCGGTCGCGATAGGCCTGCACGTGGCCGACCACCAGGGGACACCGGTCCTCGTCGCAGTAGGCCGCCGAGAGATCGATCAGCGAAGCGCCCGGCCCTGCCAGGCGAACCGCCTCGGCGAGCGGGTCAGAGGTGGCGTACGCCTCCCGGCGGGTCATCTCGCACGCGCTTGCGTCCGCGAGCGTCTCGATCTCGTCGAGGCAGGTCGCCGCCTCGGAGGTGAGGTACGGGTTGTCGGCGATCGCGACGATCTTCGTGCCCCGCTCGAGGAGCGGCTTCCAGGCCTGCGCGAGCTGCTCGGCGGCCGGGTCCGGCTCGCCGGCCGGGAGGTTCGGATTGCGGCGCTGGGTGACCAGCACGACGTCGTACGCCTCCTGGTCGAGCTGCTCGATCAACGCCTCGCGGTAGGCGCGGCGCGGGTCACCCGCGGTGGCCGGGAGCAGCCCGCCGCCGTTGGCGACCAGCGTGTCGACCGACCATCCTGAGCTCTCGGCGACCCGGGTCAGTCCGGGGATCAGCGACGCGCCGTGCGAGTCGCCGACCAGCGCGACCCGGAGCGCATCCGGGTCGTCGGAGCCGAGGTGGCAGACCTCGGGACGGGCGTCGGCGGCGTACGTCTCGATCTCGGGGAGATAGCACCGGTAGGCCCCGCCGGTGTCGTCCTTGCGGGCGATCGGCGCAGGGAGAAGGAGGCCGTCGAGCTCCGGGTTCCGGCACCCCTCCATCAGGGCGGCGGCGCCGAAGCACTCGGTGTCTCCCGATGCGAGCGCCTCAGCCTGGGCGCGACTCTCCTCGACCAGGTTGCGTCCATGCAGGATCCCGGGGACCGCGACGGCGGCGACCAAGGCCGCTCCGAGCACCGCGAAGAGGAAGGCCCGCGGGGTGGTCCCCAGGATCGGTCCGGTGCGGAAGGGCGTCTCCACGAACCGGTGGGTCAGGGCCGCGAGGCCGATGGTGACCAGGAGGATCAGCGGCTCGCGCAACCAGGTGCCGAGCGCGGGGCCGGTCTCGGGGAGCACGACCACGAGCGGCCAGTGCCACAGATAGAGCGAGTAGGAGACCGTCCCGATCCACTGCACGGCCGGATGGCCGACGACCCGACGCCCGAGGCCGCCGGGCGCGCCCGCCCAGATGACCAGCGCGGTGCCGACGACCGGCAGCAGCGCCACCCATCCCGGGAACGGCAGCGAGTCGTTGAAGAGCACCAGCGTGCCGAGCACCCCGAGCCAGCCGACCACCGCTGCGTACGGCGCCCAGCGCCCGGGCACGCGCTCGAGGGAGAGCGGCAGCACAGCGATGAGACCGCCGACCGCGAACTCCCAGGCGCGAGCGTAGGTGACGAAGTAGGAGTCGGCGCCGTCCGTCGCGGTGACATAGACCGAGGCCGCGAAACTCACCACGAAGACGACGAGGAAAACCGCCCGGATCGCCGTCAGCCGCATCTTCGGCCGACGCCGGGTCAGGAGCGCCGCGGCGACGATCAGCAGCGGCCAGATGAAGTAGAACTGCTCCTCGACCGAGAGGGACCAGTAGTGCTGCACCGGCGACGGCGGGTCCTCGGCGGCGAGATAGTCGACGGCGGCCCAGGACAGTTGCCAGTTCTCCACATAGAACGCGGCCGCGACCGTCTCTCGCAGGAACTGCTGCCACAGTGCCTCAGGCACCAGGAGGTACGTCGCGCCGGCACTGCACACGAGCACCAGCAGCGCCGCCGGCAGCAGCCGCCGGATCCGGCGGGCCCAGAAGGCACCCAACCGCACTCCGCCGGGCTTGCCGGCCTCGCGGACCAGGTGGGAGGTGATCAGGAAGCCCGAGATCACGAAGAAGACGTCGACCCCGGCGTATCCGCCCCGGATCGCGCCCGGCCACAGGTGGAAGAGCACGACGCCGAGCACCGCCGCCGTACGCAGCGCCTGGATCTCCAGCCGCTTGTCCCGGACCGGTGTGGGCTGCTCCGTCGTGGCGGGGGCGACCGCGAGAGCGGTCACCGGCGCCCCCGTCGGACGATCCGGCCCGCCACCCGGCGGGCCTTGCGGACACCGCGCTCGCCGAAGCTCAACGGGATCTCGATCCCGTGGCGCGGGCGACCGTCGAGCTCGACGATCTGCGCTCTTTCTCCGATCCGCTCGCCGATGACGTCCTCGTGGATGATCACCGGCCCGTCGAACTCGCCGAGCGCGTCACGGCCCTCGAACCACACCCGCCAGCGCCCGCCCGAGAGCGCAGTGGTCGGCAGCGCGACCTCGAGACTGCCGGAGGCGAGTTCGCTCGCGTCGTAGTCCAGCGTCAGTCGCCGGCGGTCGTGGCGAAGCTCGACGCGGAGCGTAGCGGAATCGACCATCGTGTGAGCCAGGTGGAGGTGGACGCGGCCGTCGACGAGCGAGAGTGCGGTCGCGGTCACCGGATCGGTGGCACCCGAGACCACCCGGCGCAGCAGCTCGGGACCGTCTTCGAACGCTGCCAAGATCCGGTTCAGACGCCAACCCGGGTCGTCGGCGGCCTCGGCGACAGCCGTGAAGAGGTCGCGATGCTTGAGCACGAGGTCGGCGAGGTCGTCGCCGACAAGCATCTCGTCGGTGAGCGAGAGGGTCGCGACAGAGTCCACGAGCGGCCGGTGGAGGGTACGCAGCGGCACGACGCCGCTGTCGGCGACCAGGCGCAGCGTCTCGAGGATGTCGGCCACGGTCCGGTCGTCCCAGCGGACATCGTCACCGATCAGCCGGGCCACGGTCGCCCAGTTGCCCGACTCCACCAAGCGCCATCCCCACCGCTTCACGATGTCCAGGTCGTCGATGACCTCATCCCCGATGAGGCCGACCAGCTCACCGACCAGCAGCCGCGCAGGCTCCAACGCTGCCGCGTCGATCACCGGCATGCCGCTCAACGCGCGGGCGATCGCTGTCCAGCCGTCGGCGTCGAAGATCAGCGAGGCATACTCCGCGAGCACCGTCGGGTCGCCGAGCTCGATGATCCGGCGCGCACAGCGCAGCTCCTGCTCCAGGTAGCTGATCACCCCCTCGGGCGAGTGCGACCTGGCCGTCATCGACCCCGGCCCCGGCCGGTCCCGATAGACGTAGACCGTCTCGGTGACCATGTCGAAGCGAGCGGTGGTCAGCGCGTGCACCATCGGCTCGATGTCGTTGGACCGGGTCGCGTCCGGGAACGAGATCTGCGCCGAGTCCCAGAAACGGCGCCGAAAGACACGGTTCCAGCAGGCCCGGTTGCGCAGGGCGGACGGAGCCTCGGCCAGCGTCAGCAGCGTGCGCTCCTCGTCGAAGGCCGGCCACGCCCGCACCGGCCACCAGACCCTGTCGCTGAAGAGCTTGAAGAACCGGCCGACCACCATGTCCGAGCCCGTCTCGCGCGTCTTGCGCAGCATCGCGGCGTACGCGCCACGGGGGACGAGGTCATCGCCGTCGGCGAAGGCAAGGAACTCGCCACGCGCCAGCGCGACACCATGGTTGCGCGCCTGTCCCCCGCCCGTGCCGGGTGAACGGACCACCTTCAGCCGCGGGTCGCGGGCTGCGTACGCCTGGGCGGTCTCGAATGTGCCGTCGGTGGAGGCGTCGTCGACGACGATGACCTCCAGGTCCAGCGGGGTCTGCTCGGTCGACTGGTCCTCGAGGATCGAGGAGAGCAGCTCCCCGATCCAGGGACCCAGATCGCGGGTCGGGACGACGACGGAGAGCTCGGGCGTCGCCATCAGGCCGCCAGCTCGACAGCGCCGGCCAGGCCCTCGAGCAGTCGTAGGTAGTCCCGTGACATGTCATAGGGCGTGTAGGCGCGGCTGAACTCGTTGGCTGCGCGGTGCCGCTCCTCCTGCCCCTCGAGCGCCTCCACGATCGCCGCCGCCAGCGCCGTCGGCTCGTCCGGCTCCGAGGCATAGGTCACCACCCACGGCTGCTCTGCGAACTGGCGCGCGATCGGGGTGTCCTCGGGGATGAGCGCGGTTCTCCCGAAGGTGCCTGCCGCAAGCAGCGAGCCGGAGTTGAGGATCCGCCGGTAGGGCAGCGCGACGACGTCGCTGGCACGCAGCCAGTCGGAGAAGTCGGCAGTCTCGACGAACTCCAGTCGCTTCACGACGTTGGACGCGGACAGCATGTCCTCGACCGTCTCGTGATCCTCGGCCGGCACCACCTTGCCGGCCACGACGAAGGTCAGGTCCGGGACTGTCCGGGTGGCGATCTCGACTGCCCGGCAGAGCACGTCGAGCCCTTTGTAGGCCCGGATCTGACCGATGAAACCGACCGTCGGAACCCCCTGGGGGACCCCGATGCGCTCCCGGGAGGCGGCGTCGTCACCGCCGTCGGGATAGATGCCCAGGTAGGACGAGTGCGGCAGATCGACGACCTTCTCGGGCGGGAGGGTGTAGTAGGCCGCGGTCTCCTCGATGGTGGCCGGGTTGAGTCGGATGATCCGGGTCGCGTGCCGCGCCAGCGCCTTGGCGACCGCGATCTCGACGTCCACGTAGTCGGCCTCGTGGGCGATCGAGTTGTGGACGGTCCAGAGCACATCGGCTCCACGACCACGTGCGCTGGTGAGCACGTCCTCGAAGCGGGCGGCCTTGGCCCACGCCTCCTCGGCGCTCTGGCAGCCACTCGTAACCGGCGAGGTCCAGTGCACGTGGAGCACGTCTCCCGGGCCGAGATGGGCGGCCCGCAGCTCCAATCCGCGCAATGCCCGGACGCCGTCCACCACGTCCCACCCGGCGGCTCGCGGTGCCACGGTGAGCATCGTGAGGTAGGGGTTCAGCGCATAGTGGGGAAACGACAGCAGCGTCGAAGGCATGTGGGGGGTCCTCGATGTTTCATTGGCCGTGACGATCCCCCGAGCGCCGAGACCAGGTCTCGCCGGATGTCCCGGCTGGCCGGTAACCGGAGAATTCTAGTCAGGTGCGGGAACCCCCTCCGACCACTCAGGCCGAATCCCCCGGGTCGTAGACCGATTGTTCACCAAACGTTCACGGAAACAGCATCTCGAAGACTCAGCTGCTTCCCGGTTGTTCACGCCGGCTGCGCGTCGCGCAGCCGCTGCGAGATGACGGTGGTGACACCGTCGCCGCGCATGGTGACGCCGTAGAGCGCGTCGCCGACCTCCATCGTGCGCTTCTGGTGGGTGATGACGAGCAGCTGCGAGGACTCGCGCAGCTCCTCGTAGATCTCCAGGAGCCGGCCGAGGTTGGTGTCATCGAGCGCGGCCTCGACCTCGTCGAGGATGTAGAACGGTGAAGGGCGCGCCTTGAAGAGCGAGACCAGGAAGGCGACCGCGACCAGCGACCGTTCGCCGCCGGAGAGCAGCGAGAGCCGCTTGACCTTCTTGCCCGGCGGGCGGGCCTCGACCTCGATGCCCGTGGTGAGCATGTTCTCCGGGTCGGTGAGGACCAGACGGCCCTCGCCGCCCGGGAAGAGCCGCGAGAAGACGTGGTCGAAGGCGACACGTACGTCCTCCCAGGCCTCGGTGAAGACCTGCTCGACGCGGTTGTCGACCTCCTTGACGATGTCGAGGAGGTCCTTGCGGGTTTGCTTGAGGTCCTCGAGCTGCTCGGTGAGGAACTTGTGGCGCTCCTCCATCGCCGCGAACTCCTCCAGGGCGAGCGGGTTGACCTTGCCCAGCGCCCGCAGGTTCTTCTCGGCGATCTTGAGGCGCTTGGCCTGCTCGGCGCGGACGTACGGGATCGGCTCCCGCTCGTTGCCGTCCTCGTCGGGGTGCTGCGGCACCAGCTGGTCCGGGCCGTAGTCCTTGACGATCGCCTCGGCGTCGAGACCGAGCTCCTCGAGGATCCGCTCCTCGAGCTGCTCGATCCGCATCCGCTGCTGGGCCCGCGCCATCTCGTCGCGGTGGACCGAATTGACCAGCTCCTCGAGCTCCTTGCCGAGGTTGCGCAGCAGCGAGCGGCACTCGCGCAGCGCCTGCTCCCGGCCGGCGCGGGACTCCTCGATCTCGGTGCGCGCTCTCGCGGCCTGCTGCACCGAGACCTCCAAGCGGTCCAGTGCGTAGGCCACCGCGGTCCCGACCGCCCTCGCAGCCTCGCCCTCCCGACGCATCTGCTCACGGCGGGCGGCCGCCTTGGCGCGCTGCTCTCGCTCCTGCTGGGCCGCACGTAGCAGGCCGTCAGCACGGCCGGCCAGTGCGCGGGCGCGCTCCTCGGAGGTGCGCAGCGCCAACCGCGCGTCCATCTCCCGCTGACGAGCAGCCCGGGCCGCTTCGGCCAGCTCTTCCCGCGCGCTCACGTCGGGCTCGTCCTCGGGCTCCTCCTCCGCCATCGCGAGCCGCTCCTCGAGCTCGGCGAGCCCGGCGACGGCGTTCTCGCGCGCCTCCTGCGCCTGCTCGACGGCGGCCAGCAGCCGCTCCGCCTCGCCACGCGCCGCGCGGGCCTGGGCACCGAACTGGCCGAGCTCCTCGGCCACCGCGGCCAGGGTGGCGTCGGACTCGTGCAGCTTGGCCAGCGCGACGTCGACCCGCTTCTGCGCGGCGAGCCGCTCGGCCTCCAGCCGGGAGGTCTCGAAGGTGGCCCGCTCGGAGACCGCGTGGGCCTCGGCGAGCTGGGCGGCGGCCTCGTCGACGGCGGCCTGCACCTCGATCAGACTGGGTACGCTGGAGGAGCCGCCGGCAGCGAAGTGGGCGCCGATCAGGTCACCCTCGCGGGTCACGGCAGTGACCTGGGGCTCCGCGGCCACGAGCGCCTGAGCCGCGGCGAGGTCCTCGACCACGGCGATCTTGTCGAGCAGCCGTGCCACCGCGGGCCGCAGCACGGGCTGGCACTCCACCACGTCGAGCGCATACGACGCACCGGCGGGCAGCGTCGGCCAGCCGCCGGTCTCCTCGGGCGAGCCGCCCAGGAGCAGGCCGGCGCGGCCGAGGTCCTCGGTCTTGAGATGCTCGATCGCCCCGACGGCCTCCTCGGCAGAGGAGACGACGACCGCGTCCGACGCGGTGCCGAGCGCCGCCGCCACCGCGGCCTCGTAGCCGGAGCGCACCGCGAGCAGCGAGGCGACCGAGCCGAGCACACCCGGAAGGTCGGAACCGAGCAGGGCTCCGGCGCCGTCCTTGCGGTTGAGGCCCATCTCCAGCGCGTCCTTGCGAGCGGCCAGGGTCGAGCGGTCCCGATCAGCCTGTGACGCCTCGGCCTGCAGCTTGCTCAGCCGCTCCTCGATGTCCTCGAGCGCGGCGGCAGCGGCCTCGTGCTCGGCGTCGAGACCCTCCTCCCCTGCGTCCAGTCCGGCGACCTTGGTCTCCAGGGCGGTGAAGTCCCGCTGGGCCCGCTCCGCGCGCGCCAGCGCCTCCTCGCGGGCCGCCGTCAACCGCCCGACCTCGTCGTCGGCGGCAGCAGCCCGCGACTTGAGCGCGTTGACCTGCCCGGTCAGCCGGGCCAGCCCCTCACGACGGTCGGCGGCGGCACGCTCGAGCCCCTTGACCCGGCGCTCCTCCTCGGCCGCGGCGTCCTCGGCTTCCTTGCGGGCCTCGACAGCCTCCTCGAGGGAGTAGCGCAGCTCCTCGACCTCGGCATCGGCGGCCTCCTCCTGCTCGCGCGCGACCTCGGCCTGCGCCTCGAGCTCCTCGGGGTCGCGCCCCTGGCGCACCTCGAGATCCTCCGAGCCGGCCGCGTTGCGCACCCGCTCGGAGGCCAGCGACTGGGTGCCGCGCAGCCGCTCTCTCAGCGAGTTCAGCGCGAACCAGGTCTCCTGCGCGGCGGCCAGCGCCGGCAGGTCCTCGCGCAGCGCGGCCTCGAGCACGGCTTCCTGCTCACGCCCCTCCGCGATGGTCTCCTCGACCTCGGCGCGGCGGGCCAGCAGCGCGCCCTCGTCGGCGAGCTCCTTGTCGAGCTCGGTCTTCGCGGTGACCAGGTCGTCGGCGTAGATGCGGGCCTTGGCGTCGCGTACGTCCATCTGCACCGTCTGCGCCTGCCGGGCGACCTCCGCCTGGCGGCCGAGCGGCTTGAGCTGGCGGCGGATCTCGACGAGCAGGTCCTGGAGCCGGTCCAGGTTGACCTGCGTGGAGTCGAGCTTGCGCAGCGCCTTCTCCTTGCGCTTGCGGTGCTTGAGGACGCCGGCGGCCTCCTCGATGAAACCGCGGCGGTCCTCGGGGGTCGCGCGCAGAATGGTGTCGAGCTGGCCCTGGCCGACGATGACGTGCATCTCGCGGCCGATGCCGGAGTCCGACAGCAGGTCCTGGACGTCGAGCAGTCGGCACGGGCTGCCGTTGATCGCATACTCCGAACCGCCGTTGCGGAACATCGTGCGCGAGATCGTGACCTCGGCGTATTCGATCGGCAGCGCGCCATCGGTGTTGTCGATGGTCAGTGAGACCTCGGCCCGACCCAGCGGCGCCCGCCCCGCCGTACCGGCGAAGATGACGTCCTCCATCTTGCCGCCGCGCAGGCTCTTGGCGCCCTGCTCACCCATGACCCAGGCGAGCGCGTCGACGACGTTGGACTTGCCCGAGCCGTTGGGGCCGACGATGCAGGTGATCCCCGGTTCGAGCTCGAGGGTCGTCGCGGACGCGAAGGACTTGAACCCCTTCAAGGTCAATCTCTTCAGGTACAACGCGCTCCCCCTGGTCCCCGGTCCGATGCTCCCGGGTCGTCGATCCTTCACACCATCGTGCACGACACGGCGTCAGCAGGCGGGTAAATGTAGGCCGTGCCGTGTCGGGGGAAGCCAACGGGGCCGATACTACCGTGCCTGAGCTCACCCGAAGATCACCATGGTCACAACTCTGTGAAGGGCTGCCCATGTCGTGTCGACACCAGATCGACCGGATAGGCTGACGCTCTCCGGGCGGACAGTCTCGACCATCGAGCGACCCCTCCCCACTGCGGTTCGGGCGCAACAGCATTGACTTCGAGGTAGGAAAGAGAGAGTTGCCAGTGGGCATGCCCGCCGAGGTGCGTACGGCATCTGCTTCAGGTCCTGGAGCAAACCCCGATGACGGCCTTCTCCGGTCCAGGGAAGCAGTCGCCCAATACCTGGCTCAACTGCCGGCCAGGTCCACGAGGGTGGCCGTACGTCTCGAGGACCTCGACCTGCTTCGCGATCTCGCCCTCGCCGACGAGTCGGTGACTGTGGATCGGTTCACACTGACGGTTCGCCACTGGGAGCTGCCTGAGCTCCGATGGAGCGGCCGGATGGGGTGGCTTCCTGGCGTGCGGAGCCTGAAGACGAGCTTCCCGAGCGGGAACAGCGGCCGTGCCGTCGTCGACCTCGAGCTGCGCAGCCCCGCTCCGCTGGCCATGGTCGCCCGTGCTGTCTATCCCTTGCTCGGCGTCGAGCGAGGGCTCCACGGTCATGGCCATCTTCAGCTCGGCACGGCCGGGGACCTGCCGGGCAACGGGCTCGCGCTGCTTCCGTCACGGCTTGCGCCCGGTGTGCCGGACACGATCTCGACCCATCTTGCGGGCGTCGGGCTCAGCCGGGCAGACGTCGGGCTCGTCGGATCCGAGACGACCAAAGCACGGTTCGACAAGGACGCAGACGACCCGCAGTCGACCGTCTTCCGCAGCTCGCTCGTGGTCGATCCCTCCGGTCACCTCGCCGTCGCTGAGCGAAGCGAGTTCCCGCTGGTCGACCTGAACGTCCACAACCCGATCGGCCGGGTGCAGGACTTCCATGAGTCCAAGGGCGGTGTGTCCCTCACCCTCGTAGGCGATGAGCTGGTCTTCGAGCCGGTCGATTCCAGCCCCATCGACCCGTGGAGCGTGCCGGCGCGGTCGACGTTGACGGCACGCGCGGTCAAGAGGCTCCGCCACGTGGAGTGCATCGATCTGAGCCGGCTCGTGCCGCTCGACGCCGAGACCGAGCTGCTGCTGTATCGGCGGCTCGCCGAGCTGGCAGCGACGGGCGCCGTCCTGCACTCGCTTCCGGACACCTACCTCCGAGCCGATGACATCCTGGGCCCGACGCTGGCGGCGTCGATGCGTCTCGCCTACCGACCCGCGACCGGTCTGGTGCGCGAGCTGCGAAGCGTTCCGCAGCGGCGCGAGGCGATGGAGCGGTTCGGTGGGTTCTACGAGCTGGCCGACGTCGTCGAGAAGAGTGGGCACCGGATGCTCCCGAAGGTCAGCGCGGTTCTCTCCACCATGCGCCCGGACCGGGTCAGTGCCGTCCTCCGAGCCCTGGCAGCACAGCACTACCCTCATCTCGAGGTCATCGTGGCCATCCATGGCGCCGACGGACCGCTTCCGGCCGACTTCGAGAGCGCGGCGCGGGCCTGTGACGCCATCCTGATGCTGCAGGACCGTTCCGTCCCCTTCGGCACCGTCCTGGCGGAGGCGGCCGGCCGGGCGAGCGGTGACCTGATCGTGAAGATCGACGATGACGACTTCTACGGTCCGCGGGTCATCAGCGACCTCGTCCTGGCCTATCTGTACTCGAACGCGGACGTCGTCGGAAAGACCACGGAGTACCTCTACCTGGAGGCCGTCGACCAGACCGTCCACCGCACGTTCGCGACCGAGACCTACCACTCTCAGGTGGCTGGTGGCGTGATGATGCTCTCTACTGCGGCTCTCAACGAGATCGGCGGTTGGCGGCCGACCCCGAACTCGACCGACCGTTCGATCCTCCTTCGCATCGGCAATCTCGGTGGCATCGCCTACCGCACGCAGAGCCTGGGCTACGTCTACGTCCGCCACGACGACGGACACACCTGGAAGCGGAATGATTCCCATCTCGTGACCGGCTCCTTCGAACAGTGGCCTCGATTCATGGACGAGATCGTCACCAGCTGACCCGACGCACGATCGCTGAGCGATCCTCCGGCCCATACCGGGTCGCTTCCCCCATCTCCGAACAGGTGCACTGACCATGTCGAACTACCTCATCGCTGCGCTCTCCCCCGATACCCGCCCGGCCATCGAGGCCTGGGTCGCTCTGCATGCCTCTGACGACTCCGAGCACCGTTTCGTGCCCGTGCCCGGCGGCGAGCTGCTCATCATGAGTCGCCGGGTGTCTCGATCCGTCGCTGGAAACCACTTCGTTCGCGGAACCGTCGTCTCTGAGAACGGCGACAAGATCGGCTACGGGCTGTCCGCCTGGCCGATCATCAGCCATGGACCTGCCAGCATCACCGGCGGTGAATATGTGGCGGCCGCCTGGTCGTTCCGTGATGTTGCCGTCTGGACCGACACGTACCGGGCAGTGCCGCTTCTCTACACCTCCGGTCCCGGCATCGTGGCGACCAGCGACTCGATGCTGCTGCTGGCCGACCTTCGACGACACCTCGGCCTGGCCGTCAGCGCGAACGACGAGGCAGTCATCGCCCGGAGTCGGACGCTCGCGCTCCACTCCCAGCAGCTCAGCAGCGACACCTTCGTGCAGGAGATCTCGTGGTGCCCCGCCGGCCGGCATCTGCGGATCGCTTTCGACCACGGTGAGCCGACAGTTCGGGTGCACGGAACCAGCGCCTACGAGAAGTTCTCGTCAACCGACATGAGCTACCAGGAGATGGTCAGAGCGGCCTGCGGTGCCGTGGCTGGACAGATGCGGGCCATCACCTCTCTCGACGGTGCCGTCCCGATGCTCGGACTCACCGGAGGACGCGACTCTCGGGTGCTCCTGGCCGGCGCCATTCGGGCCGGCGACGTGGGACGCATGCTCGTTCACGTGCACAAAGCCACCTCCGAGAACGATGTCGACTACGAGCGCGCCGTCGAGATCGCTCGGGTTCGGGGATTCAGGATCAACAACCCGAAGGACTTCGACTTCGGCGAGACCGTCAGCTACGGCGCGTCCACTCCGACGGCGATCTGGGCGACAGCCTTCATGGGCACCTACGACCGACTCGTCCCGAACCACACCTCGCATGGTCGCCCGCTGTCGATTCCCATGACCGGTCTCGGAGCCGAGCTCTCGAAGGGCAACTACGGCTGGCGGTCGTTGGAGGGCGTCCTCGACTACTTCACCTCGGAGCGGGCGGACAGTTCAGTGCACCGCGTCGAACGCGCTGAGGCGTTCGAAGCACAGTTCCGTAAGGGCCTGTCCGATCTCGGTGTCCCCGACGATCACCCGTGGGCCTCGGAGTGGCACTACCTCGGCTATCGCAACGGGTTGCACAGCGGTGCCCATCTGGCGATGACCATGATCGGGCTCCGCCCGCTCAACCAAAGCGTCATGGCGCGGTTCGCCCTGAACCCGGAAGCGCGAAAGTCGGTGGATACCGGCACTCAGCTGATCCCCGACATGCTGTCGGTGATGCACAAGGAGGTCGCATCGCTTCCCTACGACCGGCCTGAGCGCGAGATCACGCTGGAAGAGGCTTCACGGCGACGCTCAGCGCTCGGCGGTGCGCTCCAGGAATCCGAGATCCCCGAGGTCCAGATTCTCGGACATCCCACGGAGGTGCCTCTGGGACCTTTGAGTCACGGCCTTCGGATCGCTGAGCAGGCGGGTCTGGACCTGGATCACGGTGATCCCGACGGCATGCTCGCCGCGGCTCGAGACTGGCTCGATGGGATCGCGCACCCGACGACGAAGGCGATCTATGAAGACCTCTTCACGCTCACCAGGAACCAGTTCGCTAGGCTCAAGCCTTCTCATGCAGGCCCAGGTCCTGCCAAGCTGCTCGCGGCGCGGCTCTTCGTCTGACGTACAGCCAACAACCCCACTCCCTGGCGACCCTGTCGCCCCGACGATGTGAGTGCCGATGTCAAACTATCTTGTCGTCGCCATGGCCCGCCATCTTCGTCCTCGCATAGATGACTGGCTGCGCACCAACAAGGTCACGCGGACCGAGTATCGGTTCGTCCCGGTCGAGACCGGATTCATCTTGCTCATGGGGCGGGACGTCGCGCGTAGCGTAGGTCCCCGGAACTTCCTGCGCGGCACGGTGGTCTCCGAGGATGGGACTGCGATCGGCTACGGCCTGCCGGCCTGGTCGTTGGCACGCACCGGCCGGACTCGTATCACCGGCGGCGAGTATGTGGCTGCCACCTGGTCGCTCCGCGAGGCGGAGGTGTGGACTGACACGTTCGGCACCGTCCCGTTGCTGCACACCGCAGGACCGGGCATCGTCGCGGCGAGCGACTCGCTGCTGGTTCTCGCTGATCTCCGCGCACATCTGGGCCTGCCCAACTCCGTCGACCTCGAGGTCGTCGCGGCCCGAAGTCGGACGCTGGCCATCACGTCCCAGATGATCAGTTCGGACACGCTCTACAGCGAGATCGAGAGGTGCCCCGTCGGCAAACGGCTGCGCATCATGTTCGGAGGGGTCCTTCCGACGTCGGCCGTCGTCGGAGTCGACGCCTTTCACGCCTTCTCCCCTGTCGGTCTGGGATACCGCGACGTCATCCGACGAGCCTCCGCGGTGGCTGTCGGACAGGTGCGTGCGATCTCGTCGATTGACGGATACGTACCGATGCTGAGTCTCACGGGCGGATACGACTCGCGCGCTGTGCTCGCGGCGGCAAGCCGAGCAGGGGTGTCGAAGAGCCTCTTCATCGAGAGCCACCGGCGAACCGATGCGAACGTCGCGGACTATGAAGCAGCAGTGGGGCTGGCCCGTTCCCTCGGACTCGACATCAACCATCCCGCGAACTTCGACTTCGGCGCACCGGACGTCTACGGAGCACCTCTCGGCGCCGTCTGGGCGAGTAGCCACCTAGGGGTCTACGACCGGCTGGTCCCGACTCGATCGAGCAACGGAAAGCCTCGCTCGATTCCGATGAACGGACTCGGCGCAGAGATGGCGAAAGGCGGGTACGGCTGGCGCTCGGCGGAGCAGACCACCGCCTATTACGGCACCACGAGGCGCGACAGCTCCGCGTACGCGGGCGCCCGCCGCGACGCGTTTGCGCATCAGTTCCGCAAGGGACTGCGGGAGCTCGGTGTTCCGGACGACCACCCGTGGGCCTCGGAATGGCACTATCTCGGACACCGGAACGGCCTACACAGCGGTGCCCATCTGGCCATCAGCTTGATCGGCCTGAGGCCCCTGACCCAGGCGATCCTCGCCCGTTACGCGCTCCATCCCAGGCCTGGCTCTGACGGTCCCCGCCCTACCGGCGCAGCGCTCGTGCAAGACATCCTCTCGGTCACGGATGCCGACATGACGTCCCTTCCCTACGAGACCCCAGAGCGTGCGATCTCGTCGACGTATGCCGTCGAGCGTCAGGACGCGCTGGGCGGCCCCCTGCTTGATGAGGAGATCCCCGACGTCACCGTCTGGGGTACTCCTGGCGACGCCGTCTCCGGCCCGATGTCGTTCGGCTTGGGCATAGCGAACCGCTGGGGTTACGACTTCGATCTCGGCCCGGACCAGATCGTCGACCAAGGACGCGACTGGGTAGCAGGCATTTCAGACCCAGCGACGCGAGGCATCTACACCGAGCTTCTGGATCTGTCGTCGAAAGAGATGCAGAAGTGGCGGCCAGCCGATGCCGGCCCCGGTCCCGCGAAACTTCTGACGGCACGTTTGCTGGTCTGAGCTTCGCTGGTCTGATCGTGGACACCATCGGTGTCCGGATCAGACCTCGCCGCAGACGTTGCTGGGCCGTCAGGAGCGGGTGACGCCCCTGGCCATGCGTCCGAGCTTGCTGCGAACCCGGCGCTTGATGCCGAGCTCCTCGGCGCGCCGCTCAGCGGCCTCTGCTCGCTCTCGGTTCTTCCGAGCACGCGTACGCGCGTTCTCGAGCTGGATCCGCAGCTCACGCATCGGGAGGTCGTCGTCGCCCCGAGTGATCTTCTTGACCGGCTCGGCGGTGCGCAGATCCACCAGCCCGAGGTCGTTGCTCGAACGCCACTCCACGCCCCAGACAGCGTCGAGTGCCTCGATCACAGACACGTCCTCCGAGACGTACCGCTTGGCACGGCTGTAGGCGTGGGTCGACCGGATCGACAGCACCATCGACTCGTCGGCACCCTCTGGCGGGAAGTAGTTGACGACGCCGAGGTCCTCGCCGTACACCGACCGCATGATCTCGTGGAGGTCGCTCGGAGACAGGCCGAGATTGACCGGTACATCGAGGCGGTACGGCGACGGGAACACGTCGTCAGGATCCTCGTCCACCATGGTGACGCGGCCCTCGCACCGATACCACTCCTTCATGAGCTGCAGCTCGAGTGCGGCCTCGGCAAGGACGCGGCGTCGACCGGTCTCCAGGCTGGACCACGGACCGACGACGAGCACGTGCACGTCCGTCTCGGTCTGGTTGAGGATCATGTCCACGCAGCGGCGGGCGATCTCGGCGCTCTCCGCATCGACCCGCACGACGGCGGTCACAAAGGGCACCTCCCACTGCCGGTTGGCCGCCGCACGCCGATAGCGCGGGATCGGCATGCGCTGCGCGAAGTGGACGTCGTTGTAGTGGGCGACCTCGATGCCCTTGTCCTGCACGGTCGCGCGACCGAGGTGGTAGGTCTGCGCAGACTGCACCGGGATGAACACCGCACCGCGCTGCCACAGCTGGTAAGCGATCTCGGTGTCGTCCCCCAGCTTGAGCTCGGGACGCTGCCCCAAGGTCTTCTCGTACACCGCGCGGGTCACCGTCGCACAGGCGCCCATGTGCGTGGAGTAGTTGCGTCCCCCGGTGGCGTTGAGGTCGTCGGTCTGCTCGTAGATGTCGAGCGACCAGTGCCGGTGCAGTGTGTCGAGGTCGTGGTGCTTGCGGATCTCGTCGCTGCGCACCTCGTTGAAGACCTGCTCGGGGGTGAAGTCCCACTCCTCCACGAATCCCTTGTGGCCGATGGTCGCGGCCTCCGGGATGAAGTGCGCCCACTTGGCGTGCTCGCGCACGTTGTCCGAGAACAGGATCATGTCCGAGTCGACCCAGTAGATGATGTCCCCATCGGTTGCGTCGATGCCGATCTTGAGCCCGTTGGAGCGACCCCAGCCCTCACCCGCAGCCTCGTCCACCCTGATCAACCGGGTGTTCTTGGGAGCGTACTTGCCGATCTCGACAGGCGGTTCGCTGCCATCGTCGATGACGACGACCTCGAGGAGCTCCTCGGGGTAGTCCTGCGCGGCGAGCGACGCCAGGGTCAGGTCGAGCGTCTTGCTGTTGAAGGCCGGCGTGACCACCGAGACCTTCAGCGTCGGCTCCCACCCGTCGGGAACCGTTCCATCGAAGGCGTCGCGCCACCGGTTCTTGAAGACGACATCACGAAGGGCAGGGTTGGGCGTGAGCGATTTGGGCATTGGGGGGATAACTTTCTCTGCACAGGGTGGATCGACAGCGGACCCGAGAGGTGAACGTCGAGTGCCCGCTCGCACCGGCACCGGCTTCCGACAGGCCACGGCGCCGGTTCTCTCGCCCCCTGAGAAAGACCAGCCTTCACGCAGCGCGTCGGCGAGCAGGCCTGAGATTACCTCAGCGCGTCCTCCCGAAACTAAAGGAGAGCCGCCTCGCGGCGAACTGTCACACAACAGCAACGAATCTTCAGGCGCTACCCGGACAGGGCACCGTCAACAGCCGTCTCGAGTCTGCCAGCCAGGCTTCTGACGTACGTGGCGGTGACATGAGAGTTGTCGTAGTAGACGACAACGCCACCGATGGTGGTGAAACAGGTCCCGTCGCGACAGAACGACGGCACCGTGTCCATGACAGTGACGCGCGGATCGTCGAGATCCCGCGCGGCCAGGGTCATCGGGTCGGGCAGCACGGAGTCCTCGAGGCTGCCGTCGCAGGCGTCGAGATCGTCCAGATTGGCAGCGACACAATCAGGCTTGTTCTCGATGGGCGGAGCCGGGGGATCACGGAGTACCAGCACTCGCCTGCCATCTCGCGACAGGCGTTCGAGGACGCGCTCGGAGGAATCCCTGGCTCGCCGGAAACTGTCCTGGTCCGAGGTCGCGCCGGCCATCCGCCGGAAGTACCGATTGCTGAACACGACGAGGTCGACCTCGTCCTGAATCAGTTCCTCGAGGACATGGCGGTTCCAACGAAGGCAGTTGGCTGTCGTCGCCCGATCACGCATCCTCACCGCGCGATCTGAGGTGTAGCACTCGTACATGAGGTAGGTGGTGACATTCCAGCCGCTCTCTGTCGCGACCTGCTCGAACGCCGGCTGCCACATCGCTGCGTGGGAGTTGCCGACCAAGGCGATCTTGGTCGCGCCCTTCGCCTCGGATCCGAACGAGCACGTTCGATATTTCCGGTCACTCATCTGCAGCACGCAGCCGTTCTCGAACGGCTCGGCCACATCATCGACCGCAGCGAGCGGAGGCAGGTAGAGCCGAGTCCCGTGCGGATCGCATCCGTCCGTGGCGAGGGCCGCCGCTGCGAAGCACGGGTCATCGGCTCCCGCAGCGACGCTGGACGTGGTCTCCACGCTCGCCTGTCGGACCAGGCCGACACTGCCTACTCCTATGACCAGCGCACCGGCAAGAGCGAAAACGAAGCTGCGTCGCAGCGGCACACCGAGGGGGCGAGAGCCGCGGAAACGGTCCTCCACCATCACCTTCGTGCCCCACGACAACATGACGACCGCGCCGACCGCTGCCAGCTTGACCGGCCAGCTGGCTGGTTGTCCGAGCAGATACGGCAGCAGGACGACGACGGGCCAGTGCCACAGGTAGACGGAGTAAGAGACGTCACCGATCCATTGCACCGGCCGCAGGCCCATCAGTCCGACAGGTGAGGCGATTCCCTTCATCGGCTGAGCGAGGATGACAAGCGCCGTCGCGACGACCGGAACCACGGCCGCGACACCCGGAAAGACGGTCGACTCGTCGAACGTGCAGGCGGCGTAGAGGATCCCGGCCAGCCCCGCCCAGGACAGCAACCCGCGCAGCGTGCGACCGCCGCCCACAGAGGCGGGAAGCCAGATCGCTACCAGCGCGGCGATACCACCGAGCCCGAGCTCCCAGAACCGGGTCCAGGACCAGAAGTACGCAGCGTCACTGGACGGCGTCATGAAGGCAGAGCAGAGGAAGGAGACGAACGTGACGACGGCGATGACGCAGGCCGTACCCGAGAGGAGACTGCCACCCCGACGACGCACGAGCAGACCGCTGAGCAAGATCAGGATCGGCCAGCCGAGATAGAACTGCTCCTCCACCGAGAGCGACCAGTAGTGCTGCACCGCGGTCGGGACGTTGTCGGCAGCCATGTAGTCGACGGCCTCTGCCGCGAGCACCCAGTTCTGTCCGTACACCGCCGAGGCGATCGCCTGGACCGCGGTGCTACGCCACAGCGTCGCCGGTGCCACCAGCCAGGTGGCGACGAGCGAGACGCCCAGCACCAGCAGCGCCACCGGAAGCAGCCGTCGGATCCGACGGCCCCAGAAGACCGCAAGGTCCCGCGGCGTCGTCGGCGGGTGCTGCACCAGATGGGTGGTGATCAAGAATCCCGAGATCACGAAGAACACGTCCACCCCGACATACCCGCCGGTCAGGCGCGCCGGCCAGAAGTGGTAGATGACCACCAACAGCACGGCGAGCGCCCGCAGCGCTTGGATGTCAACGCGCTGGGCGCGCTCGGCCTGCGGGCGGGCCGAGGTCTGAACCTGAGGATCAGGCTGTGGGGGAGCCAGGGTCACAGCGGCGGATTATGGCATGGAGCCGTCGCCCGCCCGGATTCGTGGCCCGAAACCGCTGCTGGCATGGAACCCTCCCCCGGAACGGCAGAAACCGACCCTGAGATCAGAGTCGGTTCCCCGTGAGCGGGCGTGCCGCTCGTTGAAATGCCCGCAGATCAGGCGGGCTGCATCTCCTGCATCGAGGTGTCGAGGTCCGCGGTGTGAGCCGCGACCAACGCATCGTTCTCCGTCTTCAGCGACAGAACGAGATCCTCGAGCTCACGCACACGCGCACGAAGCCGAGCATTCTCGGCCGTGAGGTGGGCGGGAGTCCGCAGGTCGCTGCTCATGTAACCGATCAGCGCCTTCGCCATGAATACGTTTCCTTCGTTGGAATCACTAGAAGTCCCCGCGATACCGGGCCGTCTACAAGAGTGACACCGTTATCGACAAGCGTCAACGTCACGCGTCCAAAGCCGGGACCTCTGACCGTGCGGATGCCTCGATCTCAGGCTGAACTTGAGTGCATCGCACTCAACTTCGGCGTCGGCGCTCACGCAGCTGCATGAGCTCCTTCTTCTCCTTGCTGGTCAACGAGTCGGCACCCTCGGCGTGGATCTTGTCGAGGAGCTCGTCCATCCGCTGCTCGTCCTTCGAGACCGTCGAGGACTCCCAGGGTCCGGTGACCACGGTCGGGCCGGACGTACGCTTCTTCGCCTTGGCGGGCTTGGCCGCCTTCGGCCGGCCGGGTCCGGCGACCTGCGGGATCCAGGAGAACCGGTCGAGCAGGCCGAACTGGCGCGCGACGAACGCGTTCACTCCCAGACCGACGACGAAGACGAGCAGCATCACCCAGCTGCGGTAGCCGAGATACTGGATCAGCTGGATGCCGACCAGGATCACACCGAAGAGCCAGGCCGGGATGTTGAACATGAACATCCGGTCGGGCCACTGCGCGATCCACAGCAGCACCACCATCATCTCGAGCATCCCGAGGCCGGCGAGGACGTAGGTGGGGGCGAGCACCGCTCCGAAGAAGACGGTCAGGAACGAGAGCACCGCGGTGAACGCCACCAGCAGCCAGGCGAACCGGACCCGGCCGAGCTCGTTGCGCTCCAGGTCGGAGCCGAAGTACCAGAAGAAGAAGATCGCCAGTACGTCGAAGATGCTGAACTGCGGATAGGCGAACGGCCAGGTGATCAGCGTCCACAGCTTGAGGTCGGCGAGGTTGGGCTGGACCAGCGCAAGCCCGCTGAGCACACCCGCGGTGCCCATCACCGCGAAGAGCACCAGCCCGGCGATGCTCGCGAAGACCACGAGCCAGGTCGTGGTCACGGCCAGAGAACCGATGTGGAACCAAGGTTCGTGGGGGTACCGACCGCCTGGGGTCAACCGGAAACGTTCTCGCACGAGGCCGAGCCTATCCACGCATTGGTTGCCACGTCAGTAGGGCACCCCGACCGACCTCTCGATGTCGCGCAGATCGAGGGGCAGCGCAGGATCGTCGCGCCACGGATGCTGTCCGAACGCCTTCCGGGCACCGTGCCGGTCGATCAGCGCGACCAGCGCCGCAAGGTCCTCGGCCCGGTCCTGAGCGACGAGCCAGGCCATCAGCCGCTGGGCCCGCGGAACCGTCGTGTCCTCGAACGGGACCCCGGCGTCGTACCAGAACTCCAGGACGGCGGCTCGCAGCAGATCCCAGTAGCGCTCCGGATCCTCGGTGTCGGGGTGAACCGCTGCCCGGAAGTGCTCCCACATGTCGATCGGCAGGACCTCGACCAGCAGGGTCTCCATGAGGCTCACCGACCCGGTCGCGCGCACCAGGTCGATGGTCTGACGCTTGGTGTTGATGCGCTCGACGAGGTTCGCGATCTGGGCGCGCTTCTGCGTCGCCGAGGACCGGTCGGAGCGAACCTGCCAGTCGTAGACGATGTCGGTCATGACGTCGAACGAGTCGGCGGCGAGGAAGACCTGCGTCAGCGCCACCTGGTCCTGGTATCGGGTGCGCTCCGGGAAGGTGATCGCGTTCTCCGTCCAGAACGACCGCCGGAAGATCTTGTTCCACACGAAGATGTCGGCCAGCATCAGCGGCGCGTCCTCGATCCGGCACCGGAGCCGTTCCTCGGCGTGGTTGCGACGCATCAGCGGGGTCATGGACCGCCGTTCCACCCCGCCCTCGACGGCGACCCGTTCCGCGGCGCCGACCGCGAAGTCCGATCCCGTACGCCGCAACGACCTCACCATCGCCGACCACGCGTCGGGCGGCAGGATGTCGTCGGGATCGACGAAGGTCAGCAGCTCACCGGTTGCCACGTCGATCCCGGTGTGACGTGCTCGCGACACCCCCGAGTTCGGCTGGGTGATGAGGGTGACGGAGGCCTCCTCGGCCGCGATCCGCCGCAGGATCTCCGCCGACCCGTCCGTCGAGCCGTCGTCGACGACGATCACCTCGAGCTTCGAGATCTCGCGCCGCGGCTGGCTCAGAATGCTGCGCAGGCTCTTCTCGACGTATTCAGCCACGTTGTAGACCGGCACGATCACGCTGAGCGACGGCCTGAACCCCGCCAGCTCCCGCACTCGACGGACTCCGGCTCCGCCCAGCTGTCTCCAGTCCGTCACGCCTGCCCGCCTCCGACGCGATGGCGGTCCGTGATCCGTCGCACGACGGCGTCTGCCCGAGCAGCTCTCACAGCTGGAGGTCCTTTCCGGAGAGCCCGGCGTCGAAGGTGGTCACCACACCATCGGGATGGGAAGCCACCTGTCGTCCTTCGAGCTCATGATCACCGGCGGCTGGGAGTGGTCACGCCTGCGCCGGTCATCGGGGTCTGTTGTTGTCATCCCGAGATCCAGGAGACCACATGGTCACCCGGTGATACCGCCGGCCCGAACGCGGCGGTGCTTCGTCTGCCCCCCGGCCGGCGCAGCGTGCTGCACTCAGGACGAACCGCCGTAGATTACCCCACCGGAATCCCGAATTCTTAACTACCGTTCACGATCCCCAGAAGTGACACACGGCTGCAACATTCGACGCTCAGAAACAGGCGGCAGAGCATCAGCGGCCGAGCGGCAGCCCGGGTGGGCTATCTGCCTGCCGCTCGTCGGGGCCGGGGCGCCGGTTGGCAGACCGGGCAGAAGTAGGAGGATCGGTTCATGAACGCGATGCGTCGCATCGGAGCGCCGCACCGGTCGCACGGCTCGCCCTCACGCCCGTAGGCCGCCAGCGACCGGTCGAAGTAGCCCGACTCACCGTTCACGTTGACGTAGAGCGCGTCGAAGGAGGTGCCGCCCTGGGCCAGTGCCTCGGTCATCACGTCGCGTACATGGCCGAGCAGCTCGCGCACCTTCGGGCCGGTCAGCCGCTCCCCCGGCCGTTCGCCGTGCAGCTTCGCGCGCCACAGGGCCTCGTCGGCGTAGATGTTGCCGACGCCGCTGATCACCGTCTGGTTGAGCAGGATCCGCTTGATGCCGCTGGACGATCGCCGGACCCGCCGCACGACGGCCTCGGCGTCGAAGGCGGCCTCGAGCGGGTCGGGGGCGATGTGGGCGATCTCGGTCGGGAGCTCGGCTCCCCCGGGACTGATCGAGAGGCCGCCGAACATCCGCTGGTCGACGAAGCGCAGCTCGCGGCCCTCCGCAGCGCCGTCGAGACGGAGCCGGACGCGCAGGTGGCGCTCGTCGGGCGAGGCGGGCGGCTGGACGAGCATCTGGCCACTCATGCCCAGGTGGGCCATCAGCGCGTCGCCGGAGTCGAGCGGCAGCCACAGGTATTTGCCTCGGCGCCGGGCGCCGGTGATCGCTCGACCGGCCAGCTCCTCGGCGAAGGCCGAGGGGCCGGCGAGATGGCGGCGTACGGGCCTGGGGTGCAGGACCTCGACGGCCACGATCCTCGCACCGAGTACGTGGCGCTCGAGGCCGGCGCGGACGACCTCGACCTCGGGGAGCTCAGGCAACCGAGAATCCCTAGGCCGAGGTGGTGGAAGCGGCCTGGATCTCGCCGTAGGCCGTCTCCGCGGCGGCCTGCTCGGCCTCCTTCTTGGAGCGGCCGACGCCGTTGCCGTAGAGCTGGTCGCCGACCCGGACCTTCGCGGTGAAGGTCTTCATGTGGTCGGGGCCCTCGTCGGTGATGACGTATTCCGGAACACCGAGGGCCCGCTCGGCGGCGAGCTCCTGCAGGGAGGTCTTCCAGTCGAGACCGGCGCCCAGGTCGGAGGCCGCCTCGATGAGCGGGTCGAAGAGCCGATGCACGAGGACGGTGGAGACCTCGATGCCGCCGGAGAGGTGGACCGCCCCGATCACCGCTTCCACGGTGTCGGAGACGATCGACGCCTTCTCGCGCCCACCGGTGGCCTCTTCGCCACGGCCCAGCTTGATGTGCTGGCCGAGGCCGATGGCCTGACCGACCTCGGCCAGGGCGCGGGCGTTCACAACCGCCGCCCGCAGCTTGGCCAGCTTGCCCTCGGGCAGGTCGGGGTGGGTGCGATAGAGAGTCTCGGTGACCACGACGCCGAGCACCGAGTCGCCCAGGAACTCCAGGCGCTCGTTGGTGGGCAGGCCACCGTTCTCGTAGGCGTAGGACCGATGGGTCAGCGAACGCTCAAGCAGCTCGGGGTCCAGAATCGGATCCCCGAGCGCTTTGCGAAGCTCGGCGTAGTTGGTCAGGAGACTAACCGCGTGTCAGATCAGAGGACCTGGCGACGCTCGGCGCGAGCGCCGTACTGGCCGCACTCGCCGCACGCACGGTGCGGGATGTGCTTGGCACCGCAGGCGGGGTTCGCGCACGTCACCAGGGTCGGCGCAACGGCCTTCCAGGCCGAGCGGCGGTGACGGGTGTTGCTGCGCGACATCTTCCGCTTCGGAACAGCCACTGTTATCTCCTCATAATTCGACCGGTCGGATCTCGACCGGCTACTGAAGCCTGTTGTGCTGGGTAACCTTAGTTGCTGGAGTCGTCTTTCAACGAAGCCAGCCCCGCCCAGCGCGGGTCCACCTTCTCGCCGTGGTCGTGCCCGGGGTCGTCCGCGAGCCGCGCCCCGCACTCGGGGCACAGTCCCGGACAGTCGTCCTGGCACATCGGCTGGAACGGCAGCGCGAGCACCACCGCATCCCTGAGCACCGGCTCGAGGTCGATCAGGTCGCCCTCGGTCCGGCTGGTCTCGTCGTCCTCGTCAGGGGTCTGGCCATCACGAGAGTCGTCGTAGACGTACAGCTCCTGGATGTCGACCTCGGCTTCGTCCTCGATCGGCTCCAGGCACCGCACGCACTCGCCCTCGAGGACAGCGAAAGCCGTCCCCGTGACCAGCACACCCTCCATGACCGCCTCGAGCCGCAGGTCGAACTCGACCGGCGAACCCTCAGGGACAGAGAGGACTTCGATACCGAGATCCGCCGGCGCCGGCACCGTCAGCTCGACGTGACGCTCGGACCCCGGGCGGCGGCCGAGCTCGCGTGTATCGAGCACGAGCGGCGCTCTCGGGTCCAGGGCAGTCATGTTTCACTTCCGGATGAGGGCACGACAGATCAGGTGAGATCTTACCGGGACCGGGCGACCGCGACCAAAAGGACGCTCACGACAGCGACCGCGCCCGCGACACCCGCGACGCCCGTCGCGGCCCAGGCCGCCGACTGGAATACCGGCGCGGTCGCCAGGTCACCGCCGGACGGGTTCGGCGGGGCGATGTGAGCGGCGAAGACCGCGAACGTCCCTGCGGCCCAGACCCCGACCAGCGGTCCCGCCAAACGCGGCGTCGCAGTGAGCCCGAGCGCGGTGAGCAGGCTGGTCACGACGGTGAGCGGGAGGAGATAGCGCCAGTACGCTCCCCCGCCACCAGCCGCGTAGCTGAGCTGGATCCCGACGATGACGGCGGTCAGGGCGATCAGCAGCAGCGCCGTCGCCACCCGCACGGGCTCACGCCGCGATCGGGAGAACGCGCGGAGGCCGACGACCAGCCCGAGCACGAGCGGGGCGAGGGTGAGCACGGCGCCGATGGTGACGTGCTCCTGGAGAGCCGGCGGGATGAGGAACTGGCGCCAGATGTCGGGGTCGGTGGCGACGTCGAGGACAGGGCGTACCTGCCGTTCGTGCAGCGGGCCGCCGGGCTTGCCGACGAGGTCGGTCTGCATGCCGGACCAGTTGCCGGTCGCACGGAAGTTGCGGACGTAGAACCAGGCGTTGACGACGACCGCGAGAAGCACCGCGACGCCCAGGCGCACGACGCCCGCCCAGTCGCGGCGCGGTCCGGTGAACAGCCAGACCAGGCCGAGGGTCGTCGCGCACAGGCCGATGAAGACGACACCGGGGAGCCGGGTGCCGAGGGCGGCGGCTGCGTACAGACCGAAGAGCACCAGGCCACGGGTCCGCGGTCCGTGGCGGAGCAACCAGACGGTCTGCCCGACCAGGAGGGTGGCCCACAGCACGAACAGGTTGTCGTTGAAGACGACACCGCCGAGCCTGGTCAGGGCCGGGCTGAGCGCGGTGACCAGCCCGGCAGCGATCGACACCTCGGGTCGGCTCGGGACGATCTGCCTCGTCGTCCACATCACGGCGGCCACGACCAGACATGTGATCACGACCGCGAGACCGCGTGCGGCCATCCCGGCGGCGAGCAGGTGGCCGGCGTCGGTGAGCGGTCCGACCACGGGGGCCAGCAGCAGGTAGAACAGCGGAGGATGCTGGCCGGTCCAGTCGAAAGGCAGCGTGTATCCCCAGATCTGCGGCATCCGCATCGGGTCGCCGATGCTGATCAGGGTGCCGTGCCAGAGCTGATAGGCGTGGTCGACGTGGGCCACCTCGTCCTTGCTGCCGTAGAGCGGCGAGGAGAGCGCGTAACCGGCGCAGACGCCGGCACACGCGACCAGGTTGGCGATCAGACCGGCGGTCCAGAGCTGTCGTGCGGTGGGCCGTACGGTGGGCAAAGAGTCCTCCCCAGCAGCACCCCTTTTCGGGCGCCGAGATCTCAGTTGCGGGGTGTGCTGCTCGATCTTTCCTTGACGTCGAGCCTAACGTTGAGGTGATGCACATCGTCGCCTTCGGCACCTACGACGTGACCTCCCATCCGCGGGTCGCGGTACTCATCGAGGGCCTGCGCGCCTGCGGCGCCGAGGTCACCGAGGTCAACCGGCCGCTGGGGCTGGACACCGCGGCGAGGGTGGCGATCCTGCGCCAGCCGTGGCGGCTGCCGCTGCTCGCGCTGCGGCTGCTGACCTGCTGGAGCGGGCTCGCCCGGGAGTCGCTCCGACGGCGTCGCCGTCCCGACGCCGTCCTGGTCGGCTACCTGGGCCACTTCGACGTGCACCTGGCCCGTCTCCTCCATCCCCGCTCGACCATCCTGCTCGACCACATGGTCTCGGCGGCCGGGGTGGCCACCAACCGGCGGCTGGCCGGCTCGGGCGGGCTGAAGCTGCGGTTGATGAAGACCATCGACGCGCTGGCGCTGAAGCAGGCCGACGTGGTCATCGTGGACACGGTCGAGCAGCAGCAGGCACTGCCCGAGGACGTACGCCCGAGCTCGGTCGTGTGCCCGGTGGGCGCCACCACCGAGTGGTTCGACGCGGGCGCCAGGGCGCTCGAGCGACCGACCGAGGCCCCGCTGCAGGCGGTCTTCGTCGGCCTCTTCTCCCCCACCCACGGTGCACCTGTGATCGCCGACGCTCTCGACCTGCTCGCCGACGACGAGCGGATCGAGGTGACGATGGTGGGCCAGGGCCAGCAGTACGAGGAGGCCCGGCGGCTCGCGGCCGCCAACCCGCGGGTCTCCTGGGTCGACTGGGTCGACGCCGAGGACCTGCCCGACTTCGTCGCCGGGTTCGACGTGAGCCTCGGCATCTTCGGCACCGTCCCCCAGGCACGCCGGGTCGTCCCCAACAAGGCGTTCCAGGGCGCCGCCGCCGGCGCCGTGGTGGTCACCTCCGACACCGAACCCCAGCGGCGGATGCTGGACAGCGCGGCCCTGCTGGTCGAGCCCGGCAGCCCGGAAGAGCTCGCCTCCGCCCTGACCAAGCTGGCCGACGACCCCGCCGAGGCGCAACGCCTCCGCGAGGCGGCGTACGAACGGGCGCGCGAGCGCTACACCCCGCAGGCCGTCGCCACGCCGATCCTCGAACGACTCAGCTGACCGGACCACCCACTCGAGCACGGACCAGGAACCAGATGCCGCTCAACGCCACCGACCGCCCGCTGCCCCCGCTCGCGCCCCGCGCCTGGCTGCGCTACGACGTCGTCAGCCGCATCATCGACCGGATCGCTCCGAGCACGGCGCTGGAGATCGGCTGCGGCCAGGGCGCTTTCGGGGCGCGGCTGGCCACCCGCGCCGACTACCTCGGGGTCGAGCCCGACGCCGACTCCTTCGCGGTGGCCTACGAACGCATCACCGCGGCCGGCGGCACCGTGCTCAACGCGATGTCCTCCGAGCTCGAGCCGGGGGTGACGTACGACCTCGTCTGTGCCTTCGAGGTGCTCGAGCACATCGAAGACGACAAGGGAGCGCTCGCCGAGTGGGTCACCCACCTCCGCCCTGGTGGTCACCTGGTGCTCTCGGTCCCGGCGTTCCAGGAGCGGTTCGGGCCGATGGACCGGCACGCCGGCCACTTCCGCCGTTACAGCCCCGAGGAGCTCACCGACCGACTGGAGGAAGCCGGCCTGGGCGAGATCGACATCACCGTCTACGGCTGGCCGCTCGGCTACGCCCTGGAGGCCGTCCGCAACCGGATCGACGCCCGGAAGCTGGAGAAGGTCGGCGACCTCACCCCCGAGGAGCTCACCCGGGCGACAGGACGTACGTTCCAGCCCAGCGGCCGCTTCAAGGGTGCCGCCATCGCCCTGGCGACCAGCCCGTTCATGGCCCTGCAACGGCTACGTCCGGACAACGGCACCGGTCTGGTGGCGGTCGCCACCAAGCGCGCCTGACCCTGACCGGGCGCGGTAATTCGCTCCCGTCGTGTCGCGTCTCCGAGGCAATGTTGTGCCGGTACGGTCCTGACCGCCCAGCAACTCGACGAAGGACGGCCTGTGGCACGCATCGCCCACACCGACTCGGCCACACCACGCCGACATGCTCGTGACGTCACGGAGCTGGTGACGCTCGGACTCCTCGTCGTGTTCCTGGGCGTCGCGCTGGGCCCCGCGCTGGTCGGCCGAGGCGTCTTCCTCGACGTCGGTCTGCTCCACCGCTATCTGCCGTTCCAGGTCCTCGGTCCGGTCGATCCGTCGATCTGGTGTCGAGGCGACACGGTCGACGGTGTCCTCCCGGGGATCGCCGAGATCCGCGAGCGTCTGCGCGACGGCAGGCCGATCAGCTGGTCCCCCTATGAGGTCGGTGGCACACCCCTGGCCTCCATCCCCAACCTCGGGCTGCTCAACCCGGTCGCCTGGCCCTACCTGGTGATGCCTCTCTGGCTCGCGCCCGCCTACGTGAAGCTGCTGCAGTGCCTCGTCGCCGTTGCGGGCATGGTCGGTTTCCTCGGTCGGATCGGGGTCAGCCGGGCCGCCGCCTGGCTCGCCGGCCTCGTCTTCATCTCCTCGGGCTTCATGGTCATGTGGACCAATTGGCCTCAGTCCGGAGTCGCCTGCTGGATCCCCGCGCTGTTCTGGGCCGTCCACCGAACCGTCTCCCGCCGTGGCCCTGCTGACGTCGGGCTCCTGAGCCTCGTGGTCGCCGCCATGATCTTCGGCGGGTTCCCGGCCGTGACGATGTACGCCCTCACGCTCGCCGGCCTGATGGCGTTGATCATGGCCATCCGGTCGCCAGCAGGCGCCGGAGTCATCTCCAGAATCGTGCCGTTGTGCCTCGCGGCCGGCGGCGTGCTCCTGGGCGGGGTGATCTCGGCGGTGCAGCTGGTTCCCTTCGTCGCCGATCTCGCCGCCATCAACCTGGAGGGCCGGGACTTCTCGACCAGACATCCCCCGGGCGGCTACCTGCTCACCACGGTGGCGCCCCACGTCTGGGGATCCTGCGTCGACGGGGCGGTCGCCGGTCCGCTCAACCCGATCGAGTCCACGGCATTCCTCGGTGCCGGCGCGGTCGTCTTGGCCATCGCGGCGGTCGCCGTGCGCCGGAGGCAGACTCCGACGGTCGCCTTCCGCGTGCTGTTCGCGGTCGTCGTCGCCGTCATCGTGATCGCCATCTGGGTCGGTGGCCCCGTGCTCCATCTGATCCAGAGCCTGCCGCTGTTCGGGTCGAACTCGATCGCGAGGGCCGCCAGCGTCCTCGGATTCCTGGTCGCCGTCCTCGCGGCCATCGGTTTCGACCGCCTGCGCGACCCGGCCGACCCCGACCCGGCCGACCCCGACCCGGCCGACCCGGACCCGGCCGACCCCGACCCGGCGGAGCACGGCCGGCCGCGTCCTCCGGTCGCGGTGACCGTCGGCGTCGTGATCGCCGCGGTCGCGGCGCTCGTCTGGGGGCTGGTCTCCGCTCACGCCATCATCGCAGGCTCGGACGACCCGGATCCGTGGGCGGAGCTCCTCGATCGGCTCGTCGTGCCCGGCATCTTCCTCGTCCTCGCAATCGTCACCGTGCTGGTCGCGGTGGTCGCGCGATCGCGGGCGCGCGCGTTCGCGTCGGTGGCCGTCGCCGTTCTCGTCGCCGTCCAGAGCATCATGTTCGTCCAGGTCGAGTGGCCGTTGAGCCAGCGCGACGACTTCTACCCCGTCACCCCGACGCACCGCTACCTGCAGCAGCATCTCGGGGAGGACCGGTTCGCTTCGACGACCGGGGTGCTCTACCCGTCGACCGCCGACATGTACGGCCTCCGGACGCCGCTCGGCCATCAGTTCACCGCGCCGACCTGGCGCGATCTGCTCGAAGCCGTCGATCCGACCGTCATGCGCACCCCCACCTACAGCGACTTCGCCGTCCTCGATCTGAACCAGGTGGCGAAGGATCCGGTCCTCGACCGACTCGGGGTCCGTTACTGGGTCACCTCGCCGAGCACTGTCGAGGGTGCCCCGACTCCTCGGCTGCAGAAGCGCGGCGGGCAGGTCGCGAGCGTCAGCTCCGGTGAACGCCTCACGTGCACGCTGCCGCCCGGCCGGTCCAACGGCATCGCCATCGTCAATCGGTCGCCCCAGGAGACGACCCCCGACGGCCCCCGGCTCCACGTACGGATCCGATCCCCGAAGGGCGACTCGGTCACCGGCGTACGCGGCTTCGCCGACACCGTTCCGAGGGGCGAGCTCCGCGTGGCGCTGAGCGGAGGCCCCCACGAGGTGGCACCGGGCAGCACCGCCGAGGTCTGGTTCACGGGGCTGACCTCACCACTGCAGCTTCGGACCGGCGACGCGGGTCTGACGTGCTCGTCCCTGCGGCCCGCCATCGACGGGTTGCAGCTCGTGTCGACCGAGCCGGGTGCTCTCGTCTACGAACGGCGATCGGCCCTCCCCAGGATCCGATGGGCAGGCACCTCGATCACGGTCGAGGACCGGGAGGACCGGATCTCGCGGCTGAAGACGGAGCCCTCTGCGGGCACGGTCGTTCTCGCCGACGCCGGTGCTGAGGCGGTCGCCGGGTCCACGGCGGATGTCGAGGTGCTGGTCGACGACGGCGCCACGATCACAGCGCGGGTCAGATCCACAGGCGGCGCCGGCTACCTCGTGGTCGCCGACTCTCTCCACCGAAAAGGGTGGCGTGCGACGGTCGACGGCCGGCCCGCGACCATCGTCGATGCCGATCACGCCATGGGTGCGGTCCGCCTGTCGCCCGGCACCCATACGGTGCACCTGCAATACACGCCGCCCGGTTGGCCGGCAGCCGGGATCGTCAGCGCCGTCGCCGTGCTCCTCGCCCTGGCTCTTCTGGGGCTGGGAGCGCTGCGCGGCCGACACCGTCGGCAAAACGGGTGACCCTCGCACGAAAGTAGGCGACAATCCGATCCGTACCGGGCCCTCTCGTCCAGTCCTCGACCGCTACGGCTGTCCACACACCCAACTCTGAATCCCATCGAGGAACCATGTCCCGAGCTCTCATCATCGGAATCACCGGCCAGGACGGCCTCTACCTTGCCGAGCTGCTGCTGAGCAAGGGATACGAGGTCTTCGGCCTCGTCCGCGGCCAGAACAACCCCAAGCGCGCGCTCGTCGAGGAGACTGTGCCGGACGTCAAGGTCCTCACCGGCGACCTGACCGACCAGTCGAGCCTGCTGCGTGCGCTCGAAGCCGCTCAGCCCGACGAGGTCTACAACCTCGGCGCGATCTCCTACGTCGCCTACTCCTGGGAGAACGCCAAGGTGACCAGCGATGTCACCGGGATGGGAGTCCTCAACATCCTCGAGGCGATCCGGCTCTACTGCAACGGCGGCGGCGCCTCCGGTGTCCGCTTCTACCAGGCCTCCAGCTCGGAGATGTTCGGCAAGGTCCAGGAGGTCCCGCAGCGGGAGAGCACGTTGCTGTGGCCGCGCTCGCCCTACGGTGTGTCCAAGGTCTACGGGCACTACATGACGATCAACTACCGCGAGTCCTACGGCATGCACGCCTCCTCCGGCATCCTGTTCAACCACGAGTCACCACGACGCGGACCCGAGTTCGTGACCCGCAAGATCAGCCGGGCTGTCGCTCGCATCAAGCTCGGCCTCCAGGACCAGATCGCACTGGGCAACCTCGATGCCAAGCGGGACTGGGGCTATGCCGGCGACTACGTGGACGCGATGTGGCGGATGCTGCAGCAGCCGGCGGGCGACGACTACGTCATCGCGACCGGCGAGACCCACTCGATCCGTGAATACCTGGACCTCGCCTTCGCGCACGTCGGCATCAGCGACTGGGACCGCTACGTCTACCAGGACCCGCAGTTCTTCCGGCCGGCCGAGGTCGACTTGCTCATCGGCGATGCCAGCAAGGCCAACGACGTCCTCGGGTGGAAGCCTCAGGTCTCGTTTCCGCAGCTGGTCTCGATGATGGTTGAATCCGACCTGGCAGAGCAGAGCCGTCTCGCCGGAAGGTAGTCATCGTGTCCTCGGGCCAGTCCCACGACCCGCCCCCGCTGCCCGTCGCATTCGTCACCGGCGCAACCGGCCAGGACGGCAGCTACCTGTGTGAGCGTCTGCTGGCCGACGGTGTCGAGGTCCACGCGCTCAGCCATCAGGCGAGCAACCCGGGGACTCCCCTCGGTGCGTGGCAGAGCCAGGTCCACTGGCACGACGGTGACCTCGGTCGGCTCGACCTGCTGCGGGATCTCCTTCTCGAGGTGTCGCCGAGCGAGGTGTACAACCTCGGCGGGATCAGCTCGGTGGCCTATTCGTGGGACGAGCCGATCGAGACCGCTCAGGTGACCGGCCTCGGCGCCGCGAGCCTCTTCGACGCCGCCTGGCGCCTTCAGGAGTCGACCGGATCGGCCGTACGGGTCGTGCAGGCCTCGAGCGCAGAGATCTTCGGCTCCCCCGAGGTCTCCCCGCAGAACGAGGACACGCCCGTCCGACCCGTCAGCCCCTACGGGGCCGCCAAGGCGTTCGCCCATCATCTGGCCAGCACCTACCGCGCCCGTGGCCTGGGCGTCTCCGCGCTCGTCCTCTACAACCATGAGTCGCCGCGCCGGCCGGCCTCGTTCGTGACCCGGAAGATCACCCGCGGAGCCGCAGCCATCTCGCTCGGCCACCAGTCCGAGCTGGCGCTGGGAAATCTCGACAGCGTCCGCGACTGGGGCTGGGCGCCGGACTTCGTCGATGCGATGGTGCGTGCCAACCGGGCCGCCGTGGCCGACGACTACGTGATCGCGACCGGTCAGGGCCATTCCGTCCGGGACTTCGTGGCTGCCGCCTTCGACGCCGTCGGCATCGACGACTGGGAGCGTCGCGTACGCATCGATCCCGCGTTCTTCCGACCCTCCGATCCGGCAGCACTGGTCGGCGACGCGTCGAAGGCGCGCTCGGTGCTCGGCTGGCGGCCGACGATGACCTTCGAGGCGATGGTCGCTGCGATGGTCGACCAGGACGTCGACGATCTCACCGATCACCGGCCGGGGCAGCGATGAGGCCGAACCTCCGTCCGCGGAACTCCGCTCACCGCTCGCAGACGCCAGACGGCGACGCCGGGCACGAACAGGCGGAGACCCCAGCGGCTCGCTCACGCTCGAGCCAGCTCCGCCGGTGGGGCGGAGCGGCGTTCGTGCTGGTGGTCTTCGCGGTGGCCGGGTGGACCCTGTGGACCCAACGCGACCAGATGGTGGAGTCGCTCGCCCAGATCGGGCCCTGGCCGTTCCTGGCCAGCCTCGCCTTCGCCTCGTTGGGCACCGCTCTGACCTTCCTGGAGTGGCGAGAGGTCCTGCGCGGGTTCGGCGTCACGATGCCGCTCGCCGCGGGATCACGGGTCTTCTTCGTCAGCCAGCTCGGCAAATACCTTCCCGGTTCCGTGTGGCCGATCCTCATGCAGATGGAGGCCGGGCGCCGCTACGGCGCCACCCGAGCGACGATGCTCACCAGCAACGTGTTCACGATCGCGTTGAGCTGCACCGTCGGGATGCTGCTGGCGTGTGCTGTGCTGCCGTTCTCCGCGCCCGGCGCCATCGCCCACTACTGGTGGGCGCTGCTGGCTCTTCCCTTTCTGCTCGTGCTGCTGCACCCGCAGACGCTGCCGCGCATCCTCAACTTCGCGCTCGCGCGCCTCGGTCGCGCACCGGTGACCGAACGGCTCAGCACCCGCGCCTCGCTGCGGGCCGCCGGCTGGGTCGTGCTGTCCTTCGTGTTCCTCGGAGCGCATCTCTTCTTCCTGGTGTGGCCGCTCAGCGACCAGCACCCATCGACCTTCCCGTTGGCGCTCGGCGCGATCTCGCTCGCCGTCTGCGTCGGCGTCCTCGCCATCCCCGTGCCGGCCGGCGTCGGCGTCCGGGACGCGGTGATCGTGCTCGTGCTCGCGACCTCGATCGGCACCGCACCAGCAGTGCTGGTCGCGGTGACGTCGCGGGTGCTGGTCACCGCTGCCGACCTCATCCTGGCCCTGGCCGCCATAGCGCTGACCCACCGTCGGCCACCCCCTGATCCGAGGCCTCCCCACCCGTGATCACGATGCGCTCGACGACAAGCATCAAGATCCGGTCCGAAGCTCGTGCGCCTTGGTAACGTTCACGCCGCGCGGACGCTCCGGGCCAGTTCGGCCGCGTCCGCGGCCCGACGGTCGAACCCTACGAACCCTGGACAGGGCATGGAACTGAAGAACCTCGCCAAACGAATGCAGTTCGTCGACGCGGCCGTGCCGCTCGCCGCTCGGGTCCCCTTCCGCTACCACGCTCAGCGCCTGGTCGGTGGGCTGGAACCGGAGATGTCGCTGCTGTCGACGCTGGTCCCTGCCGACAAGCTCGCCCTCGACGTGGGCGGCAACCGCGGGACCTACGCCTTCGCCCTGGCCAAGCTGGCTCGAGAGGTCGTCAGCTTCGAGCCGGTGCCGGACTGCGTTCGCCTGTTGACCGCCTGGGCCGCCAGGACGGACAACGTCCGGATCGAGGCCTGCGGCCTGGGTGACCGTGAAGACACCATCGCCATCCACATCCCCCGGCTCAGCGGCTCGCTCACGACCACTCGTGCGTCGTTCTCCCGGGTGGACGGCGACGGGGTCGACGTCACGGTGCCGCTGCGCACGCTCGACGGGTTCCGGCTCGACGACGTCGGCTTCATCAAGATCGATGTCGAAGGGTTCGAGTTCGCCATGCTGCAGGGCGCCGTCGACACGATCACGCGGTGTCGCCCGACGATCCTCATCGAGATCGATGCGGACGCGCAGACGCCCGACGAGTTCGCGCGCACGTTCAAGTTCATCGAAAGCCTCGGCTACCAGGGTCACTATCTCGATGACGGCCGGCTCATCCCCTGTGACTCGACGGTTCATTCGAAGGTGCCGATCTCGATGAACTACATCTTCCTGCCCGACGCCCAGTCGTGAGCTCCTTTCCCACCGTATAGTCCCACTTCTAAGGAAAGGGCAGTCCGTCGTGACCACATCCCGCATTGCCGTCGTCGGCCCGCTGCTCCCCTATCGAGGGGGGATTTCCCAATACAACACGCTGCTCGCCCGCGCGTTCGCCGAGCAGGGCGAGGATGTGCTGTTCGTCTCCTACGCCCGCCAATACCCGCAGTGGCTCTACCCCGGTGACGGAGACATCGACCGCTCGGTCGCCGATCAGCGCGAACCCGGGGCGCTCTACATCGTTGATTCGATCAACCCCCTGACCTGGCGAAAGGCCGTCAAGGAGATCGAACGCAACGGCGTACGCCTGGCGGTGCTGCACTGGTGGACCTGGTTCTGGGCTCCCTACATCATCAGCACCCGGTGGATGCTGAAGCGCCGCGGCATCCGGGTCGCGATGATCTGCCACAACCTCGCCGACCATGACGCGAAGGGCATCAAGGCGGCCATCTCGCGGTACGTGATCGGACTGGGCGACTGCTATCTCGTCCACTCTCGGGAGCACGCCGAGGCACTGGCTGCGGCGCATCCTGACAAGCCCGTCGAGATGCATCCGATCCCGGCGTACGGGCACTATCCGGAGGCGAAGGGAACGCTGCCGAAGCGTGGCCGGATCGAGCTCCTGTTCTTCGGTTTCATCCGGCCCTACAAGGGGTTGGACAAGCTGCTGGAGGCGGTCAAGCTCCTCGACGACCCCGAGGTGTTCCTCACCGTCGTCGGCGAGCACTGGGGGGACTCCTCGGAGCTGGCGAAGGAGTATGCCGACCACCCGAACGTCTCGCTGCGGTTCGAATACGTGAACGACGCTGAGGCCGCCGAATACTTCGCTCGTGCGGACTACGTCGTGCTGCCCTACGTCGGCTCGACGCCGAGCGCCGTGGTCGCGCTCGCCTACAACTACGACGTCCCGGTCATCGCCTCCCGTGTCGGTGGGCTCGAGGACGTCGTGATCGACGGCGAGACCGGCCACCTGGTGGCGCCCGGCGATCCGGCGGCGCTGGCCGACGTGATCCGCTCAGCGAGTCGCGACGACGCGCACGACCTGTCGGCGGGCGTCGAGAAATACAAGAGCACCCATGGCTGGGACGCGATCGTCGGTCGGCTGCAGACTCTCGCCGACTCCTAGACCCCTCGTCGGGCAGCCAACGCACAGGCCGCGAACGTCGCCAGGACGACGCCGGCCGCGGAGATCGCGCAGCGATGCCGGCTCCGACCGGGAATGTCGGCGCCGCCGTCAGGCTGCCGCTGACGGCCCCCTCCCCCGGCGAGGCGACGAGCACCGCGAACGGCACGAAGGTCGCTGCGGCACAGGCGGGCACGCAGAGCCGGATCAGCCGCGGAACGAGGGCGAGGACCCATCCGGTGGCGATGCTCGTCACCACGATCACCGGCATGAGGTATCGCCACGAGGCCCCTCCCCCGCCGGCTACGTAGTGGATCTGGAGCACGAGGACGCCGGTCACGATAGCGACGAACAGGAGCCCGCCCACGACCTGTGCCGTGGATGCCCGGCGTCTCCAGGCGAGCGCGGCCGCAGCAACGAGCGCCACGGTCAGCGGGATCCCGAGCAGCACCACGGCAGCCAGGGTGCTGTCGACCTGGCCGAACCCGTGGGTCGCGAAGAACCCCTTCCAGACGGCAGGGTCGGCCACCACCCCCGAAGGCGTCCGAACCGTGCGGTTCTGGCCCGGCCCGGGCCGTCCCACGAGATCCGGCCGCGCTCCGGCCAGGTTGCCGGTCATCTCCCGGTTCCGCAGGTAGAACCATGCGTTGACGGCCACGGGCACCAGGCAGGCAGCGACGAGCCGGACCATGTCCTGCCACCGACGTGGCCGGGTGAGGAGCCACCCGATCGCCAGGCTGCCGGCACACAGGACGATGAAGACGGCTCCAGGGAGCCGGGTTGCGAGCGCCCCGCAGCCGGCGACCGCGAAGACGGCGGCGCCGGTCGTGGTGACGCCCGAGCGCAGCATCCTCGCTGTCTGCCCGACGAGGAGCGCGACCCACATCGCGAACAGGGTGTCGTTCAGGATCAGGCCGGCGGCCGGGACGACCATGGGGCTGATCGCGGTCAGCACGCCGGCGGCGACCATCACGTCGGGCCGCTCCGGCGCGACCCCTCGTGCGGCCCACATGACGGCCAGCACCAGCAGGGCGGCGAACAGCGCACTGAGAGCACGACCGGCGTACCCGGCTTCCAGCAGTCGTCCGGCGTCCGTGAGCGGACCCACCAGTGGAGCCTCCAGCACGTAGAAGAGCGGCGGATGCTGTGCGGTCCAGTCGAACGGCGCCCGGAAGCCCCACAGCTGCGGCATCGTCATCGGCTCGGAGCTTCGGACGAGGTGGCCGTGCCAGAGGTTGTACGCATGGTTGGCATGGGCTGCCTCGTCGGCCGTGCCGTAGAGCGGCTGGGAGAGGGCGTACGCAGCCCCCGCACCGAGGCTCGCCACCAGGCTTCCCACGACGCCCAGCACCTGCAGCCGACGACGATCCGACATACCCGCTCCTCGTGTCACGCACAGCAGCCATCGACCCGCGTCCACAACGACCGGTGACAAGAATGCCAGCAGGGCCGCACCGGAGTCCGTTCATGCAGCCCAGGCACAGCGGCGTCGGCATGGACCGCTGTTGAACGCCAGGTTGCCTTAGCACATACGCCTGATGACACCAGCGAGGGGGCGTGGGAGCGCGGAATCCAGGGGGTAATGTGGCCGCTCAGAAGCCCCTCGCTCACCCCGAATTCTGTGTTCGGTCCCACTATCTGCCCTGAGGTTCCTGTGAAGCTTGTCGTTCAAGTCCCCTGCCTCAACGAGGAGGAGACGCTCCCGTCCGTCCTGGAGTCGATCCCGACGCAGATCCCCGGCATTGACGAGATCGTGGTCCTGATCGTCGACGACGGATGCACCGACAGGACGGTCGAGGTGGCGAAGGAGCACGGCGTGCGCGAGTTCGTGCACCACTCCCGCAACCAGGGCCTGGGCCGTTCCTTCCACGACGGCGTGGTCCGGGCGCTCGAGCTGGGTGCCGACATCGTGGTCAACACCGACGGCGACAACCAATACCCGCAGGAACGCATCACCGAACTCGTCCAGCCGATCATCGACGGGCAGGCCGACATCGTGATCGGCGATCGGCAGGTCGATCGGATCGAGCATTTCTCCGGGCTGAAGAAGAAGCTGCAGAAGGTCGGCTCCAAGGTGGTCAACATGGCTGCCGAGACCGACCTGCCTGATGCCGCCAGCGGGTTCCGCGCCTACTCGCGCGAGTCGCTGATGCTGCTCAACACCGTGACCCGCTTCTCCTACTGCATGGAGACGATCATCCAGGCGGGCAACAAGCGGATGAAGATCGCCTCGGTGCCGATCGAGACCAACGCGAAGACCCGTGAGTCGCGGCTGTTCAAGTCGATGCCCGAGCACATCATGAAGTCCGCCGCGGCGATCGTGCGCAGCTACATGATGTACAAGCCGTACGCCATCTTCGTCTGGCTCACCGCCTTCTTCTTCGTCCTCGGCGCGATCCCGTTCGTGCGCTATCTCGTGCTGTGGATCAGTGGCGACAACGGCAACCACATCCAGTCGCTGCTGCTCGGTGGCGTGCTGATCAACCTGGCCTTCATGTCGGCCATGCTCGGTGTCATCTCCGATCTGATCCGCACCAACCGGGTGCTGATCGAGGACGATCTGGAGCACACCAAGAAGGCGCGCTTCGGGAAGTCCGGGACCGAGATGCTCCGCGACCAGACCTCGGTGGCGCAGTTCGACCTGCCGCACACCCAGGCGCGCTCCGGCGAGACGTGGACGACCAGCCTGTGACAGCCACCGACTCCGCCCCGGTCTCCGAGGTGGAGGAAGGGCCGAGCCTCACCCCCAACCCACGGAGGCGGCTGCTCAAGATCGCCCTCGCCCTCCTCGTCGTGCTCGGCGGCGCCTACCTGGTCTGGCGCCAGCGTGAAGACCTGGCCACGGCGGTCCACGAGCTGAGCCCCGCCCGCTTCGCGGTGGCCGGGGTCCTGGCGGTCGTCGGCACCATGCTGATCGGCCAGACCTGGGTGGCCCTCCTGCACGGCATGGGCATCCGGCCGTCGCTGCGTGACTCCCACTCGGTCTTCTACGTCTCCCAGCTGGGCAAATACCTGCCCGGCTCGGTGTGGCCGGTCGTCGCCCAGATGCAGTTCGGCCTGCGCTGGGGCGTCGCTCGCCGCACCATGCTCGGCGCCAACATCCTCTTCATGGGGGTCATCGTCGCCAGCGGCATCGGCGTCGGCGCGCTCCTGCTGCCGTGGTCCTCGCCCGACGGGCTCAGCCACTACTGGTGGCTGCTCCTCCTCCTGGTCCCGCTCGCCATCTGCCTGCACCCACGAGTCGTCCCGGGGATGCTGGACTGGCTGTTCGCCCGGGTCGGCCGGGAACCCCTCGGCGTACGACTGACCGCTCGTGGGCTCTTCACCGCGATCGGCTGGGCGGTGCTCGCCTGGGTCGCCCTCGGCCTCCACCTGGCCGTGATGATGCAGTCGTACGCCTCGGTGGGACTCCTCGAGGTCGCGGCCGCGATCGGCGGGATGGCCCTGGCCTGGGCCGCCGGGATCGCGTTCATCCCCGCGCCCGCCGGTGCCGGGATCCGCGAGGCCCTGCTCGCGCTGACCCTCGGCCCGATCATCGGCGCGCCCGAGGCACTCACCGTCGCTCTCGCCTCACGGGTCCTGCTGCTCGTGGCCGATGTCGTGCTGGCCGCGCTCGGCGCTGTCGTCGGACGACGAGCGATCGGATAGCCGATCAGCCAGGGTTCGTCGGCATGACCTCGCCGTCGCGCACCGTCAGGTCACGCCGCTCCACCTCGCCCCGAGACCTGTGGGTCCAGATCGTGACAGCCGTGCCCTGCTTCTCGATCCGCACGATGGAGCACGGCACGTAGTTCGCACGGATGGCGTCGGTCAGCCACGGCTGCGGGGTGTGCAGCGGCATGGTCTCGATGATGACCGGGATCGAGCCGTCCTCGAGCTGAGGCACCAGCACGTCCTCATACTGGGCGAAGTCGTAGTGGAACAGGTAGTAGGGCGTCGGGTTGGTGAGCCTGAGGGCGTCATAGAGCTCGAGGTAGTTGGGCATGACCAGCGCCTCGCGGGTGCCGCCGCTGCAGCGCTCGTATTCCGGCCCCGCCCACCGAGCGATCGAGTCGCTCACCACGAACGACTTCGCGTCGCGGCGCATGTCGTTGACGTGGTCGACGGCGGCAAGAGCGGGTACGCCGCCCAGCACGACCAGAGCGCCGACCGAGGCCGCTGCCATAGCCGGTCGGAGCCTGTCCTTCGTCCAGGCCAGGCCACCCAGGCAGGCCCCGGCCACGGCCAGGGCCACCAGCGCCACCCCACCGAGCATGCTCTGCAGCCCGAAGCCGATCCAGAGCGTGGCGACAGCCCAGGCAGCGCCGGAGACGGCGAGGGGCAGCGCGACGAGGAACCGCGGTGGCCTCGATCCGGTCTGGGAGGTGCGACGCTCGTAGAGCTCGGCCACCGCCAGGACGACGGCGAGCAGGACGAGTGCGGAGACGGTGGTGGTGTGCGGATTGTCGACACGGCGGATGGGGATGACGACCAGGACCAGCCCGGCCAGCGCCACCAGGCGGGTGGAGTCGGAGACCCGCTGCCACACCAGCGGCACGAAGGGCAGCAGCAGCGCGAACGGGTAGAGCGCCAGGATGAAGAATCGCCCGGACTCGGTCGGCAGGTCGAAGAAGTTCCACACCGCGTACTGCGCGCCTTCGTGCGTCTTGGTCTGGCCGAGGACCACCTGACGGTTGAAGTCGGCGAAGGAGAGCCCCCACAGCACCTTGTACGCCGTCGCCTCGACGACCAGCCCGAGCACGAATCCTCCGGCCAACTGGAGGCAGTTGACGATCCGGGTGCGCCAGGTCACCCCGCGCCGGGCGAAGAGCTCGAAGAGACCCGAGGCGCCGGTGAGGAGCACCGCCAGCTCGACGTACTGCCAGAAGACCAGGGCAGGAAGCAGCACCCGCGCGGTCGCGGCCAGACGCGGGCGCGACTCGAGCCAGCCGGTGGGCAGCAGGACGAAGACCCACAGCAGGCAGACCGTGTATTTGATGTGCAGCGGCGTCGCCAGCAGCAGCACCCCGACCGCCAGCGCGACCATCGCGGCCGGGTGCAGCCGCAGCCGCAGCCCGATCGCGGCGGCGAGCACTGCGCCGAGGCCGGCGCCGAGGAGGCGGCCCCAGAGGAAGTACCAGATCGTCGGGCTGCCCCCGGCGAGCGCGTAGAGCGCCGCGTTGACCCAGAACGAGCCCGCGTTCCAGCCGTGCTCGAAGTCGACCAGCGGGATCGCGCCGTGGGCGGTCATCTCGGCGAAGTGGTACTGCGCACCGAAGTCCTGGGTCAGGAACGACCCGTTCTGTGCGCCGACGGAGTAGGCGGCCCAGACGAGCGCCAGGACGCAGACGCCGGCGAAGGTCGCCCAGCGTACGGTTCCGACAGGTTCGATCCGTTCCGCTGGTGACGCCATGGGGAGGACCCTATGAGACAGCTCAGCCTTTCGTGAGCACCGACGTGCGCTCGGGGTAGGGCAGGGTCGGGGTGAGTCCGGCGTGGATGGTCTCCTTCAGCCCGGACGCGGCGATGGCCTCGACGTAGCGGCGCCGGCGGCTGTTGTCGAAGACGATGATCCCGCCCGGAGCGAGCCGGTCCTTGGCCTTCTCCAGGCATACCTCCCGGGCGCGGCCGTCGATGACCACGACGTCGAACTCGCCGTCGACGTCGTCGATGGCGTTGACGTACGCCTCGAAGTCGAGACCTGCGTGACCCTCCTTCTGGGAGGGGACGACGGGGTCGTCGCTGGCCACCGGCTCGATCACCCGCAACGAGATCTTCTCCTCGCCGGCGAGCTCGCGCTGCATCATCTCGCCGAACCCCTTGTGGTGCTCGACGGAGTGGATCTCCTCGGCGCGTCGGGAGAGCCAGATGGTGGAGGCGCCGGAGCCGTATTCGAAGACCCGGATCGGGCGATCACGCTCGCTCAGCCAGGCGTCGACGGCGGAGATCGCGTCGTAGGTCCACCACGGCACGTCCAGCTTCGCCATCGCCAGGGAGTCGTAGACCTTGGTGAGCGAGTGGGCCCAGTGGCGCCAGCGCTCCTCGACCGGGGGCGCGGTCTCCTTCGCCAGCCCCGTCTTCACAAGTCCGCGACCGGCGGCCTTGAGGGAGGCGGCGTAGGTCTGCTTGGCCAACGAGAGCGGTGAGCGGCCTGAGGTGGACATTGATCTCCCGGATTGTCTGTCAGGCGACCCTCGGAAGGGCCGTCCAGTGCACGATACCGGCGAACTCTGCCTACTACTCGGAACGCTCAGCCAAACGCTTGGTGAGTCGCGCAAGAACATCCGGCGGCAGGAAAGCCGAAACATCCCCACCGAAACCGGCCATCTCCTTGATCAGGCTGGAGGAGACCGCCGCCCAGCGGGGGTCGTTGAGCAGGAAGACGGTCTCGACGCCGGTCATGTGGGCGTTCATCTGCGCCATCGGCGCCTCGTACTCCAGGTCGGGCGCCCCCCGCAGGCCCTTCACGATCGCCTGGGCCTCGATCTCGACGCAGAAGTCGGTGACCAGACCGGTGAACCCCTCCACCCGTACGTTGCCGAGCGGGGCGGTGATCTCGGTGATCATCTCCATCCGCTCCTCGGGCGTGAACAGGCGCTTCGACTTCGACGGGTTGACCCCGACGGCGACGACGACCTCGTCGAAGATCGCCGAGGCCCGGGTGAAGATGTCGAGGTGGCCGAGGGTCGGCGGATCGAACGATCCCGGGCACACCGCACGACGCGTCATTCTGTGTTCTCTCCTTGAATCGGTCCGGGCCTGGTTCACTCCGGCGCGTGGGCGTACCAGAGTGCGGTCTCGCCGTATTTCTTCGACTTCTGATCGGTGAACCCGTCGGGCCAGACCGGCTCGGGGCTGCGCGCCGACCGTTCGACGACGACCAGCGCACCGGGCACCAGCCAGCCGTGCTTGACCAGCAGCGCGATGTCCTCGGCGACGGCATCGTCGGACAACGGGTAGGGCGGATCGAGGAAGACCATGTCGTAGGGGGCCGCCGGGGGCGTCACCAGGGTGCTCGCCACCGTGGCCGCGACCACGTCGGCCCGCGGGAAGCCGAGATCCTTCGCGTTGGAACGGATCAACCCAGCCGTACGCCGGTCCGACTCGACCAGGGTCACGACCCCGGCGCCACGGGACCACGCCTCCAGACCCACCGCGCCGGTGCCGGCGTAGAGGTCGAGGAAGCGCAGGCCGGCCAGGGAGCCGTAGGAGGACTCGATCGCCGAGAAGAGTGCCTCGCGGACCCGGTCGGTGGTGGGGCGGGTCCGCACCCCCTTGGGAGCGAGTAGGCGTCGCCCTCCTGCGACGCCTCCGATGATCCGGGTCATTGGGATACCTTAGGACTTTTCCAAATAGTCGGCGGAGGCGGACTCCTCGATCTCGGTGACCCGCTCGGCCAGGAGCGGTGAGCTGGTGAGCTCGACGTCCTTCTCCAAGAGGGACTCGGCCGCTTCACGGGCCTGCAGGATCGTCTCCTCGTCGCGGAGGACGCGCAGGCTCTCCAGGCTCGAGCGGCGGCCCGACTGTGAGGCGCCGAGCACGTCTCCCTCCCGGCGCTGGTCGAGGTCGACCCGGGAGAGCGCGAAGCCGTCGGTGGTCTCGGCGACCGCGTCCAGACGCGTGCGGGCCGGGGTGCCGGCCTCGGCGTGGGAGACCAGCAGGCACAGCCCGTGCAGACCACCACGACCGACACGGCCACGCAGCTGGTGGAGCTGGGAGACGCCGAAGCGGTCGGCGTCGAGGATGACCATGGTGGTGGCGTTGGGGACGTCCACGCCGACCTCGATCACGGTGGTGGCGATCAGCACGTCGATGTCGCCGGCGGCGAAGGCGCTCATGGTGCGCTCCTTCTCCTCCGCGGGGAGCTTGCCGTGGAGCTTGGCGACGCGGATCCCCTGCAGCGGCCCGGTGGTCAACTCCTCGGTGACCTCGTCGACGGCAGAGAGCTGACCCTTGGCGACGGCGACCTCGTTGCCGTCGGCGTCGAAGTCTCGCTGGTCGCTCTCACCCTGCTCGGACTCGTCGCCGCTGATCCGCGGGGCGACGATGTAGACCTGGTGGCCCTTCTCGACCTCTTCCCTGACCCGCTCCCACACCCTGGTGATCCATGCGGGGTGGTCCACGAGCGAGACCAGGTTGGTCTGGATCTCGGCGCGTCCGGCCGGGAGGTCGGTGAGCGTGGAGACCTCGAGATCGCCGAAGACCGTCATCGCGACGGTGCGCGGGATCGGCGTCGCGGTCATCACCAGCAGGTGCGGCGGGGTGCCGGCCTTGTCGGTCAGGGCGGCGCGCTGCTCGACACCGAAGCGGTGCTGCTCGTCGACGACGACCAGGCCGAGGTCGTCGAACATCACCTGATCCTGCAGCAGCGCATGGGTGCCCACGACGATCCCGGCCTCGCCGGTGGCGATCCGGCTCAGCGGGCCCTTGCGCTGGGTCTTGGTCATCGAGCCGGTGAGCAGCTCGACGTGGGTCTGCTCCTGGTCACCGGCGAAGAGCCCGCCGGCCAGACCGCTCGCGGCCAGATCGCCGAGCATGGCGGTGATCGAGCGGTGGTGCTGCTGGGCGAGCACCTCGGTCGGCGCCAGCAGCGCGGCCTGACCGCCGGAGTCGACGACCTTGAGCATGGCGCGCAGCGCGACCAGCGTCTTACCGGAGCCGACCTCGCCCTGGAGCAGTCGGTTCATCGGATGGGGCTGGGCGAGCGCCGTCTCGATCTCCTCGCCGATCTCCTTCTGCCCCGTGGTGAGGGTGAACGGCAGCCGCTCGTCGAAGGCCTCCAGCAGGCGGTGGACCCCACCGGTGCGTGCGGTGGTGCCGAGCGCCTGGAGCGCCCTTCTCCGCCGGCCCAGGACCAGCTGCAGGCCGAGCGCCTCCTCGAACCGGAACCGGTGCTGGGCATCTCGGACGTCCTTGAGCTCACGAGGCGCATGGATCAGGTCCAGCGCGTCGCGCAGCCCCGGCACGCCGTAGGTCTCCCGGAGCTCCTCCGGGAGCACGTCGGTGACGTCCTCGACGACCTGCCGGGCGAACCGGACGGCGCGCATCACGTCCCAGTGTTGGAGACCCGCGGTGAGCGGGTAGATCGGGAAGAGGTCGGTCAGCTCCTCGACCGCCATCTGGTTGTCGGCCGCCTCGGCGGCGTTCTCGGAGTCGGAAGGATCCCCGAAGACGACCATCTGCGGGTTGGCCAGCTGCCATTCGCCGCGGAACGAGCCGGCCTTGCCGACGAAGACACCACGGACACCGGGGGCGAGCACGCCACGACGCCACTCGGCGATCCGCTGGGACTTGGAGAAGAAGGTGAGCTGCAGGTCGGCGCTGCCGGCCTTGAGCTGGGTCTCGACGCGATAGGCGGGCCGACCGGTGCGGCGGTCGGTGTGCTGGCGCACCACGCTGCGGACGACCTCGCCGAGCACGGTGAGCATCTCACCCTCGTGCAGCTGCGGGGTCTGGCTGAGGTCGGCGGTGCGCAGGTAGCGCCGCGGGAAGTGGTAGAGCAGGTCGCCGACGGTGCGCAGGCCGAGACCCTTGGTGAACTTCGTGGCGTGCTTGCTGTTGCCCAGCACCGCCTCGATCGGCGACTCGAGGGTGATCGCCACCGTCTCTTCTCCTCTACTCCACCGACATCAGGAGGGGATAACGCTCCTGGCCTCCGTCGTACACCATCACATCCACGGCCGGGTGGTTGGCCGCCAGCCACGCCGCGACGGCCTGGGCGAGCTCGCCCGTGGGGTCCTCGAGGCCGGAGACCAGCGTGACGAGCTCGCCACCACCGCCGATGAGCCGGGCGAGCACATAGGTGGCGCACACCTCCAGGTCCTGGCCGACCTTGACGAAGTCTCCGTCGAGCACCCCGAGCGCGTCGCCCGGCATGCACGGCCCCGCCATCGTAATCGCTCGGGTGTTCGAGATGGTGACGGCGCCATGCCTCGCGTGTCGCGCCGTGGCCGTCATCTCCAGCACGTCCTTGTCGAACTTCCGACCGGGCTCGTGGACCGCGATCGCCGCGAGCCCCTGCACCTGGGTGCGGGTAGGGATCACCGCCACGCTGATGTCGAGGTCGTCCTCGGCGGTGCGGGCGGCCGCCTCGGCCGACTGCCGGGTCGGGGCGTCGTTGGGGAGCACGATCACCTCGGCGGCACCGGAGGCGGTGATCGCCTCGAGCAGCTCGGAGGTCGTCGGGCGCCGCCGGGGGCCGCCCTCGATCACGATCGCGCCGGCTCCGCGGAACAGCTCGGCGAGGCCGGGGCCGGCAGCGAACGCGATCACCGCGCGGCCGCTGCGGGTCGCGTGCCGGTGTGCCTGTCCTGCGATCTGCTCGGCGAAATGAGTCACATGGATCCGGTGCGGTCGCCCGGCGTCGATCCCCGCCTCGATCGCCGCGCCGACGTCGTCGACGTGGACGTGCACGTTCCAGATGCCCTCGCCGCCGACCACGACCAGCGAGTCGCCCAGCGGCTGGAGCCGCTTGCGGAGATCCGGGATGGCGGCATCCTCGGCGTCGAGGAGGTACATCACCTCGTAGGCAGGACCGCCCGGCTCCAAGGCATGGCCGTCAGCCCCTCCGTCGACCTCGCCCAGACCCGCGGGGATCGGGATCGGGATGTGTTGGGTCGGTGCCTGGGGGCTCGGCCGCCGTCCGGTCAGAGCCGTCTCGAAAGCGTCGAGAAGCACGCAGATCCCGCGGCCACCGGCATCGATCACCCCGGCGGCGGCGAGCATGGGCAGTTGCTCTTGGGTGCGGGCGAGCGCGGCGCGGGCCGCACTGGCAGCGACCGACATCACGTCGCGGGTGCGCGCGGACTCATCGATCTCGACGCACGCCTTGGCCGCGTCGGCGGCGGCACGGAGCACGCTGAGCATGGTGCCCTCCTGGGGCTCCCCCACCGCGGCGTACGCTGCGTCGGCGGCGCGGTGCAGCGCGTCGGCGAAGACGGTGGCGGTGCGCTCGTCCTCGGTGCCCTGGATCAGGCGGCGCAGCAGGGCGCCGATCATCTCGGCCAGGATCACGCCCGAGTTGCCGCGGGCACCCAGCAGCGCGCCACGCGAGAACGCCCGCAGCCCTTCGCGCCAGTCGGGGCCGGTGTATTCGCGCAGCCGGTCGCGGGCAGCGGCGATCGTCAGGTAGAGGTTGGTGCCGGTGTCGCTGTCGGGCACGGGGAAGACGTTGAGCGCGTCGATCTCCTCGCGGTGCGACGCCAGCGCGTCGGTCGCCAGGTCGCCGAACCGGCGGAACAGATCGAGCTTGACCTCGGCCACGCTGCCCTCCCTCATCCTCGAACCACTTGCCTACGGCCGGACACCGTGACGACGGACACACTTCTCGGCGTCGCGGCCCCCAGGTTAGGCGGTGGCTGGGCACGGGGTAAACGACGGGTGAACAAATCCGAGGCTGCAGCAAAGACACGAACGGGTAACAAGTTCAGCCGCGTCGTGCCCTGCGCCGGGGTCCGTCCAACCCTAGTGTGGAGACCTCCCTACGCCGAAGGACTCCCGGATGTCGATCCCGACCCCGACCCCACGCGCGCGATGCGTCAACGAAATCTTCGACTTCTCGGCCGGGTGCGGCCTGGAGATCGGTCCCCTGCACCAGCCGCTCATCCCCCGTGACGCCGCCACGGTGTCCTACCTGGACCTCTACGACCGTGACCGCCTCTACGAGTCGTACGCCGACCATCCCCAGGTGAACCACGACACCATCCCCGAGATCGACTATCCGATGTGGGACGGCACCAGGATGCGTACGCTCGAGGAGGCCGCCAAGGAAGGCGCCCCCTTCGACTGGGCTCTGGCCAGCCACGTCGTGGAGCACGTGCCCGACCTGATCGGCTGGCTGGGCCAGGTCGAGGCCGTCACCGCTCCCGACGGCGCCCTGGTCCTGGTGGTCCCGGACCGGCGCTACACCTTCGACGCGCACCGACCGCCCACGACGATGGGGCAGATCCTGCAGGCGTACGAGGCCGGTGACACGACCCCGTCGGTGCGTGCGGTCTACGACCATCACCGGGCTGCGGTCAACGGCGACGCGAAGCGCCTCCACCGCCACGGGCCCAGCGAGGCGGAGACCTGCGTCCACGACCTCGGTTACACCCGGACTCAGCTCGAGCGCGCACGCCGGGGCGAGTATGTCGACTGCCACGTGTGGACCTACACCGACCGCTCGTTCCCGGAGATCATCGCCGAGCTGCGCCGGCTCGGCCTGACCGGCTGGTCGGTCGAGTCCCTCCTGCCCGTGCCCGATGACGACATCGAGTTCTACGTCGTCCTGCGCCGCGGCCTCTCCCCCGAGCTCCCCGAGGCCCCCGCGATCCCGGACTGGGTCGAGCACGGGCTCGAGCTGCGCGAGGAGGTCGCGCGGCTCCGTGAGGTCGTCGCGGACCAGCGGCGGCGGCTCGGGTCGCAGCGCAAGCAGCTCGCCGGCCAGCGCGCCGAGATCGACGCTCTGCGCGGGTCGAGACGGTGGAAGCTGGCCACCGCGCTGGCCGCTCCGCTGGACAAGTGGCGGGACCGCGGCTCGAACGAGTGACGATTTCGCCGGTCACAGCTCGACGGGCTACGCTTGTTCGGTTGTCTCGGCTGGGCAGCCGTTCATCGCGCTCGCCGGCAACATCTATCTGACCTCGATCATCTATTCAACCTCAGGAGTTCACGGTGGCTGCCGTCTGCGACATCTGCGACAAGAAGCCGGGCTTCGGCAACAACCGGCCGTGGTCCAAGAAGGCGACCAAGCGCCGCTTCGACCCCAACATCCAGCGCGTCCGCGCCGTCATCAACGGCACCCCGAAGCGTATGAATGTCTGCACGACCTGCATCAAGGCCGGCAAGGTCGCTCGCTGAGCTGATTCTTCGTCGAAGGCCGCTACCCCTTGGGGGTGGCGGCCTTTGTCGTCGTCGGGTCGTGGCGTCGGTTCGTCTAGGTATGCAGAGAAACCGTCGCTTCCCACGCGGAGTTCCGCACGGGAAGTGACGGTTCGTCTGCATACCTAGACGAACGGTCGCGTGGTCAGAAGTGCGTCCACCCCGCCGGCCCGTCATAGACCTCGCCGTCGACCGTGACCGGCTCACCGCCGGGCTCTCCGATCGTCCCGATCACCGTCCACCCCTCCGGCAGCTCGACGTCCGGCGGGAAGGCGGCGAGCAGCGAGTGGTCCTCTCCCCCGCCCAGCACGAACGCGAGCGCGTCGGCGCCGGTGGCGGAGGCGACCGCGTTGAGCTCGTCGGGGATGGTGAGCGCAGCAGTGTGTACGTCGATGGAGACCTCTGAGGCCTCGGCGATGTGCCTGGCCTCGGCGAGGAGCCCGTCGGAGACGTCGATCAGCGCCGAGGCGCCGGCCGCGGCGGCGGCGGGGCCGGCCGCGTACGGCGGTTGCGGGCGCCGGTAGGCGTCGACCAGCACCCGCGGCGACCGGAACCCTCGCTTGAGGATCGCCAGGCCGGCGGCGGCCCATCCCTGACGGCCGCAGAGCGCGAGTACGTCGCCGGGCTCGGCCCCTGAGCGCAGCACCGGTGCCTGGGCGACCGCGCCGATGGCGGTCACGGAGATGACGATCTGGTCGGCGCCGGTGACATCGCCCCCGACGACCGAGGCACCGACCAGGGAGCACTCCGAGGCGAACCCCTCGGCGAAGTCGACCGCCCACTCGGCCGGGAGGTCGGACGGAACCGCGAGCCCGAGGGTCATCGAGTGGGCGACGCCGCCCATCGCGGCGATGTCGGCGAGGTTCTGCCCAGCCGCCCGGTGGCCGATGTGAGATGCCTCCGCCCAGTCCCGGCGGAAGTGCCGGCCCTCGACGAGCAGATCGGTCGAGACCACCACGTGCCCCTGCTTGACCCGCAGCAGCGCAGCGTCGTCTCCCGGGCCGACCAGCACCTGCTCCCCCTGCGCAAAGTGCTTGGTCATCTCGGTGATCAGCCCGAACTCGCCGACGTCGGCGAGTGTCGTGTCCCTCGGAAAAGCCATGACTACATCCAACCCTCCCCGCGGTGCGCGAAGATACCGGGACACGCATCGCGTCGTCCTATCCCCAGGGTCGGTGTAGGTCGAGCGACAGATAACGCGATAGGTTACTGGCTGGACAATGTGCCAAGGGAGGCACTGAGAACAGGAGCTGCACCATGGTCGTACAGGCGTACATCCTCATTCAGACCGATGTCGGCAAGGCCGCCGAGGTCGCCACGGAGATCGGCAAGATCCAGGGCGTGACCATGGCTGAGGACGTCACCGGCCCCTACGACGTGATCGTGCGCGCCGAGGCCCGCAACGTCGACGAGCTCGGCAAGCTGGTCGTGGCCCGCGTGCAGAACCTCGAGGGCATCACTCGCACCCTGACCTGCCCGGTCGTCCACATCTGACATCGGACTGACGGCTCCACCCGGCCGTCCGTGACAACACTGTGTTAGAACCATGGGCATGACCACACCTCCTCTTTCCGGGCCCGTCGCCGTCATCGCCGGCGGGCTGAGCCACGAGCGCGACGTGTCGCTGGCCTCGGGCCGCAACCTCGTGCGCGAGCTGTCGGCGCTGGGCGTGGAGGTGGCTGCGTACGACTTCGACCGGGCGCTGCTGCACAACCTCGAGCGCGACAAGGCGGTCGTGGCGCTGCCGGCACTGCACGGCCAGTTCGGTGAGGACGGCGAGATCCAGACGCTCCTGGAGCTGATCGGGATCCCCTACGTCGGCACCGTCTCCACCTCCTGCCGCGTCGCGTTCGACAAGACGGCCGCCCGCGAGCTCCTGCGTCGCGGGGGCATCCCCGTGCCGGACTCGGTCTCGCTGTCCTCCACGACCTTCCGCGACGTCGGCGCGCCGGTGCTCATGGAGCACGTCATCTCGCGGCTGGGCGAGCGGGTCGTGGTCAAGCCTTCGCGCGGCGGCTCGGCGCTCGGCGTCACCGGCGTCGACGGCCTCTCCGCGCTCCCTGCAGCCCTGGTCAAGACCTACGCCTACTGCGACGAGGCGCTCATCGAGCGCTTCTACGCCGGCATCGACGTCTCCGTGGTCGTCCACGAGACGGACGAGGGCGTCAAGCCGCTGACCCCGATCGCCATCGACTTCAGCAAGGGCCACGAGTTCGACTTCGCGGCGCGCTACACCGCCGAGTTCGTCGGCTTCGGCCGCCCCGATCTCCCCGAGCCGCTGCTCGCCGAGCTCGGCGAGACTGCCGTGCGCGCCCACGAGCTGCTCGGTATGCGCGACATCTCCCGCACCGACTTCATGGTCACCCCCGACGGCAGCTTCGTCGTCCTCGAGGTCGCCATCACCCCCGGTGCCACCGAGACCAGCGTCTTCCCCTTCGCTGCCAAGCACGACGGCACCTCCATGGGCGAAGTCACCCTCGCGCTCCTCAAGCGCGCTCTCTCCCGCTAGCGCCGAGGCGTCGGCCCCGCTGGCCGAGAAGTCACAAGCGTCGGCCGAGTTGGCACCTGGGTGCCAACTCGGCCGACGTTTGTGACTTCTCGGCGCCTACCGGTCAGCTCAGGCCGGTGAGCTTGCCGGCGATGCCGCCGGCGGCCTTGAGGGCGACGCCCTCCTCGAAGTTCCGGGTGACCTGAGGGACGTGCTTCTCGGCCTCGGCGATGGCGCTGGTGAGGACCTCGGAGGCCGGCGTGTCGGGCCACAGGTAGAGCGAGAGGGCGCCGGGGATGGAGTTGACCTCGTTGATGTAGACCTCGCCCTTGCCGTCGGAGAGGAAGTCGATGCGGAGGATGCCGGTCAGGCCGGTGAGCTCTACGACGCGTACGGCCAGGTCCTTGATCTGCTTGGTGACCGACTCCTCGACCTGGGCGGGGAACTCGCGCGGGGAGGAGGAGAGGCCGTCGGTGTGGACGTACTTGGCGGAGTAGTCGTACATCTTCGCCTCCTCGGAGCGCAGCGGGCGCTCGACGTCGCTCACCGCGATCTCGGGGGCGGTGCGGACCGAGGCGTTGAGGTCGAAGAGGTCAGGACGGTAGGGCTCGACGACCGCGCCGGCACGCAGGTGCGGCGAGGTGTTGAGCAGCGCGAGACCGGTCTCGTAGTCGTCGACGACCTCGATGCCGATCGAGGAGCCGCCGAAGCGCGGCTTGACGATGTAGGGGCCCTCGAAGGACGGTGCCGCGTAGCGGGACAGGAGCTCACGCGAGAGCGACGGCAGGCCGGCATTGAGCATGACCGCGCCGAACGCGAGCTTGTCCATCCCGAGCGCGGCGGAAGCCGGGGTCGCGCCGGTCGCCTTGAGACCGGCGAGCTCGAAGAGCCACTGGATGCCGCCGGCCTCGCCCGCGCCGCCGTGGAAGGCCGAGAGGATCGGGCCGGTCTCCAGGCGCTTGCCGCCGCCGAAGCCACCGACGGTGTAGAAGCCGTCGCCCTTCTCGGTGCCGAGGCGGAACTCGACCGCCTTGGAGCCCTTCGGCTCACCACCGAGGAAGTCACGCGCCTCCTGCTTGGCGGGCACCAGGAACCACTTGTCCGAGCGTGCCCAGTAGAGGCACGTCACCTCGACGCCGGCACCGGAGAGGACCCGCTCGGCCTGCAGGCCGGTGAGGATGCTGATGTCGTGCTCGGCGCTCGGACCGCCGAAGACGATGGTGGCCTTGGTTACGCTCATGGTGAAAGCTCCTGGGGTCCTACGCGTAGTGGTCGGGGAGGTCGTTCTCGTACAGCACCACGTCGCCCTCCTTGGCTGCGGTCAGAGCATGATCCGCGGCCGCCTTCCGGCTGTCGAACGCAGTGGTGCGCGCTGGGTCCCCCGCACGCAGCGCTTTTCGGTTGGTGCGACCGACGATGCACAGCCGCATCTGGTCGGAGGCCGTGGCAGCCTGCGCGAACTCGATGTTGCGCGCGGCCTGCTCAGTGCCCAGCTCGACCATACCGGGCGTGATGGTCCACACCGTGCCCGACTCCCCTGCCAGCCGCTTCGCCTTCGCGAGCGCCGCGGCGGCGCCGGTCGGGTTGGAGTTGAAGGTGTCGTCGATGACCCACACGCCACCAGGAGTCCGGTTGGCCTCGGCACGGTGCGGCGTGCCCGGGATCGACGGCAGTCGCTCGGTGATCGTCTCGATCGGGACCTCGACCGCGAGGGCCAGGCCGACGGCGATCGCGACGTTGATCGGGTGGCCGACCTCGTCGGGCAGCTCCACGGCGTACGTCTGGTTGTTGATCGTCAGCGCGCCGTCGGTGACGATGACCTCGGCGGCGGTGCCGGGCACGGCGGAGCAGGCGATCACGCGCTTGCTGGCGCGCAGGTTCTCGGCGATGAGGGCGAGCTCGGGTACGTCGATGTTGAGCACCACCGTCGACGCCTTCGGGAGGATCTCCGACTTCGCCGTCACGATCGTCGCGCGCGACTTCATCCGCTCCAGGTGCGCTTCGCCGATCGTGGTGATCGCAGCGACCTCCGGCGGGAAGATCTCGGTCAGCTCGGCGATCTCGCCCGGGCCGTACGTGCCCATCTCGGCCACGAAGATGTCGGTGCCGGGCTGGAGGCGGTCGTTGACCGCGCGGGAGAGGCCCATCGCGTTGTTGAAGCTCGCCGGGCTCGCGAGCGTGGACCAGCGGCCCTGCATCAGGTGGGTGGCGTAGTTCTTGGTCGAGGTCTTGCCGTAGGAGCCGGTGATCGCGACGATCTTCGGGTTGACGGATCTGATGGTGGCAGCGGCCTGCACCTGCCACTTCTTCGCCATCGCCTTCTCGACCCGCCACATGATCGCCAGCGCCGCCTCGGCCAGCGCAACCGCCAGGATCGGCAGCAGGCCGGCAGCGGCAGGCAGGAACAGCGCGATCAGGAGCGTGACGACGGCGTGCAGCACGAACAGCACGCCGGCCAGCCGCTTGACGCGGTCGGTCCACACCAGCCGCTTCGCGCCGGCGAACGACATGCCCACCGGCCAGCCCACGAACAGCAGCGCTCCGACGAGCGCCCCGTAAGGCAGCACGAACGAAGCCAGGCAGACCACGACCACCGCCCCGAGCAGGATCGCCTCGACCGGGCGAGCCTTGATCCAGATCCACTCGATCGCGAACAGCCGCGTCGGCTCGTAGTGCTCACGCTGAGCGACCCGCAGCCAGCGGTAGTAGGAGACCAGGGTCAGCGCGGAGGTGACCAGGACGATCCACATGCTTCTTCTTCAGCCCCTCAAGTTCAGTTCGTACGCAGCTCGTCGATGGCGCCTCGAAGGCTCTTGACCAGCCCCGCGTCGAGCAGGTGCGCGGAGCCCGGGACGATCTCCAGGGTCGCACGGTCGCCCAGGATCTCCATGGCCTCCCCAGGCATCCAGACCGGGGCGGCCGTGTCGTTCTCGCCCCAGACCAGGCGGACCGGGAGGTCCTTCGGGATGGCCGCCAGCTGGTCGGCGTAGGACTCGTTGACGACCTTCACGAAGATGTCGCGGATGATGCCCTTGGCGTTGCGGTAGTCGGTCGAGCCGTACTTCTCCCGCAGCGCCTCCATCTTCGACTCGGGGATGAGCCCCTTGGAGTGGAGCCACCGGCCGACTCGGTAGGCGAGCTTGGGCTTGCCACCGGTCTTCGGCCGGAACAGAGGTACGCCGGTGAGGATGACCCCGCGGACGAGCTCCGGACGGGTCGCAGCGAGCTGGACGGCGACTCGGCCGCCGAAGCTGTGACCGACGAGCACCGGGCGGTCGAGATCCTCGAGGATCTGGGCCAGCCACTCGGCGTACTCCTTGCTTCCCCAGACCTCGTCGGGGGCAGGGGTCGCACCGAATCCGGGCTGGTCGAGCGCGAGCGCGTCCAGGCCCTCGAGCGTCGATCCCCAGTCGCTGCGGTTGCGCGCCCAGCCGTGCAGGGCCACGACGGTGGCGGCATCCTTGCCGTGCTTCTCACCGAAGGCACGTCCATCCAGCAGGGTCGTCAACACGGCCGCAACCTTATCCGGGACCACCCTCCGACCCGTAACCGCGCGGCGTGTGAACGGCCACATAGGCTCGGTCGCATGGATCTCAAGCCCGCCACGATCGCCGTCCACGCCGGGCGGCCGGCCCACGAGCCCGACCAGCCGCTCAACGTACCGATCACGATGGCGTCGACCTATGTCGCCGGCGGGGACAAGGAGTACGGGCGCTACACGAACGACGCGTGGGTGGCGTTCGAGGAGGCGCTCGGAAAGCTGGAGGGCGGACGGGCGCTGTCGTTCGCGTCAGGGCTGGCGGCCGTCGCGACGCTGCTGGACCTGGTCAACGACTCCGTCGTCGTGGCCACCGAGCAGAGCTACCTGGGCACCATCGGTCAGCTCGCGGACCTCGAGGCACGCGGCAGGCTGACCGCCCGTCTCGCGGACTTCTCCGACACCGACGCGGTGGTGAAGCTGCTCGAGAAGCTCGACGGCGAGGTCGCGCTGGTGTGGGTCGAGACGCCGACCAACCCGGGGATGCAGCTCGCCGACCTGCCCGCGATCATCGCCGCCGCGCACCAGGCCGGGGCCCGGGTCGTGGTCGACAACACCTTCGCCACTCCCCTGCTCCAGCAGCCGCTCGCGCTCGGCGCGGACATCGTCATCCACTCGGCCACCAAGTTCATCGCCGGTCACTCCGACGTCGTCATGGGCGCGGTCGTGGTCTCCGACGACGCGCTGTGGGACGTCCTCAAGGCCCGCCGCGACCTCCTCGGCGCGATCCCCGGCCCGTTCGAGGCCTGGCTGGCGCTTCGCGGCCTTCGTACGCTGCACCTGCGCGTCGAGCGCTCCGCCGCCAACGCCGCGACGCTTGCCGAGCGGCTGGCCGCGCACCCGGCCGTCGCAGAGGTGCGCTATCCCGGGTTCGGCGGCATGCTCGCCGCGGTCCTCCCGACCGCGGAGCAGGCCGACTTCCTGACGCGTTCGACGAGCCTGTGGGTCCATGCGACCTCCCTCGGCGGCGTCGAGTCCACCTTCGAGCGCCGACGCCGCTGGAAGACCGAGTCGGCGACCGTGCCGGACGGGCTGGTGCGGATGTCGGTCGGGGTCGAGGACGTCGACGACCTCTGGGCCGACCTGTCCCAGGCTCTGGACCGCATGGGGTCCTAGCCGAGGCTAGTCCTCCGGCAGCGGACTGACCACCAGCGCCGAGCCACCACCGCGGCGCCACGGCTCGGCAGCGGCCGTCAGCAGCCCGTCCGGACCGATCTCGATCGCGGTGGCCGCACCGAGCTCCGGGGTGGAGGCGAACTGGTGTCCCAGCGACGTCAACGGCCCTCCGTACGCCTGGATGAACGCCGGCTCGGCGCCGGTGTTCGCGGCGTTGCGCTGGGAGACCCGCGGCGCCGCCATCGCCTCGGGCAGCGTCCGGTCGCGCGCGAGCCGCTCGACGAGGATCTGGAGCACCGTGGTGATGATCGTGGAGCCACCGGGTGAGCCGACCGCCAGGACGGGCCGGCCGTCGGAGAGGACGATCGTGGGCGCCATCGAGCTGCGCGGACGCTTGTTGGGCTCGATCCGGTTGGGGTCGTCGGCCCGGTAGGTCGTCGAGAAGTCGGTCAGCTCGTTGTTGAGGATGAACCCGCGGCCCGGCACGGTGATCCCGGAACCGCCGGTCTGCTCGATGGTCAGGGTGTATTCGACGACGTTGCCCCAGCGGTCGACCACCGTCAGGTTGGTGGTCTCCAGGTTCTCGGTGTCCTTCGCGGTCACACCGGGGCCGGCCGGGTCGTCGCAGACGCCGTCGTAGTCGTACGCGTCACCGGCCGCGACCGGCTTCGGCCGGGCCGCCGCCGGGTCGATCCCGCAGGCGCGCTCGGCGGCGAAGGTGTCGTCGAGGAGGGCATCGACGGGCACCTCGACGTGGTCGGGATCACCGAGGTAGGCACCTCGGTCCGCGAAGGCGATCGCGCTCGACTCCATCAGGTGGTGGTAGGCCTCGGTGTCGCTCATCCCGGCGAGCTCGTAGCGCTCCAGGATGTTGAGCGCCTCGCCCACCGAGGTGCCGCCGGAGGACGGCGGCGCCATCCCGTAGACGTCGAGGTCCCGGTAGGTCGAGCGCGTCGGCTCGCGGTCGGGGGCGGTGTAGGCGGCGAGGTCCTCGGTGGTCACCCAGCCGGGAGGAACCGGGAGGTCGGTGTCGTCGGTCTTCGGTGGCTCGGCCACCGTCGCGGCGATCTGCTCGGCCAGCGGGCCGCGGTAGAAGGCCTTCACACCCTTGCGCCCGATCAGGTCGTACGTCGCGGCGAGGTCGGGGTTGCGGAAGCGCGTGCCCACCTCGGGGGCAGAACCTCCCGGAAGAAACAGTTCTGCCGTCGAATCGATCGCTGCGAAACGTTCTGCGTTGTCAACGGTCTGCTGGCGGAAGGTCTCGTCGACGACGAATCCCTTGCGGGCCAGCCGCGCGGCCGGGCGCAGAGACTGAGCGAGCGAGCGCGTGCCCCACTTCCTCAGCGCCTTGTCCCAGGTCAGCGGGGTGCCGGGCACACCGACCGAGGCACCGCTGGTGACCATGTCGGGGAAGAACGGGTATTCCTTCCCGGTCTCCGGGTCGATGAACGCGTCGTGCGGCATCGCCGACGGCGCCTTCTCCCGCCCGTCGATCGTCTCGACCTCACCGGTGCGTGCGGAGTAGTGCACGAAGAAGCCACCTCCGCCGATCCCGGCCGAGTAGGGCTCGGTCACGCCGAGCGCAGCAGCGGTCGCGACCGCTGCGTCGGTCGCGTTGCCACCCTTGCGCAGCACCTCCAGCCCGATCCGGCTCGCGTCCGGATCGACGCTCGCCACCGCGCCGCCGTAGCCCACCGCGGTGGGCATCTTCGGCGGCGGCGCGTGCCTGTCCTCCGGGGCTGCGGCCGCCCCGGCGTACGGGACCAGTGTGGCCAGCGCGAGCGCGCCTCCGGTCAGCGTGGACACAAGGGCAGTGCGACGTCCGAGCATGACGATCTCCCAGAGATAGACGGCCACTCGAACGTACTACGTCGGCGCCGATCCCGAATTGCGTTCTGAGATTCCTTAATTAGTAAGGGTTGCTTACAAACAAATCGCCTGCCACCATCGAAGGGCGATTCGGGCGCCTGGTGCCCGAGCCAGCCATCAACTCGGAGGTGTCACATGCATGTCGCCTTGCCCTCACGAAGATCACGCCGGACAGCCGGCCTTCTCATCGGCGCACTCGCCGGAGCGCTCGCCCTCACCGGCACGCTCGTCCTCACCAGCACCCCGTCCAGCGCTTCGCTGACGACGGCCGCCGCGGAGCCGACCGCGATCAACGGCTACCGCAACGTCGGCTACTTCGTGCAGTGGGGTGTCTACGGCCGTGCCTTCAAGCTCAAGCAGCTGGAGACGTCCGGGGTCGCCGACGACCTCACCCACCTCAACTACGCCTTCGGCAACATCCACCACCAGACGCTGACCTGCTTCGAGGCCAACAAGGCCCAGGGCGATGGGCCCAACGGCTCCGACGGCGCCGGCGACGCCTACGCCGACTACGGGATGTCGTACGCAGCCGACGCGTCCGTCTCCGGCACGGCCGACACCTGGGACCAGCCCCTGGCCGGCTCCTTCAACCAGCTCAAGCAGCTCAAGGCGAAGCACCCGAACCTCAAGGTGCTGCTCTCGCTGGGCGGCTGGACGTGGTCGAAGAACTTCTCCCTGGCGGCGGCAACCCCGGAGTCGCGGCGTACGTTCGTCTCCTCCTGCATCGACCTCTACATCAGGGGCAACCTGCCGGTCATCGACGGCCGCGGTGGCCCAGGAGCGGCAGCCGGCGTCTTCGACGGCTTCGACATCGACTGGGAGTGGCCGGGCTCGCCCAACGGGAACGCCGGCAACCACGTCGACCCGGTCAACGACCGCGCCAACTTCAAGGCGCTGCTGGCCGAGTTCCGCTCCCAGCTCGACGCGCTGGGCGCGACCACGGGCAAGGACTACCAGCTCTCCGCGTTCCTCCCGGCCAACCCGCAGGACATCGAGGCCGGCGGCTGGAACGACCCGGCGATCTTCCGCTCCCTCGACTTCGGCAACATCCAGGGCTACGACCTGTGGGGCGCCTGGGACCCGAAGCTGACCGGCCACCAGGGCAACCTCTACCCCGACCCCGCCGACCCGCGCCCCGACGGCAAACGGTTCAGCGTGGACGAGTCGGTCCGCGAGTACCTCGACGCCGGCATCTCACCGGCCCAGCTCGGCCTGGGCATGGCGGCGTACGGCCGCGGCTGGCAGGGCGCGACGTCCGCCCAGCCATGGGGTCCGGCGACCGCCGCGGCACCGGGGACGTACGAGGCGGGCAACGAGGACTACGACAAGCTCAAGACCCGCGGCACCGACCACTATGACGCCGCCACCGGCGCTGCCTGGCGCTACGACGGCAACCAGTGGTGGACCTACGACAACGTGTCCACGATCAGGCAGAAGGCGGCCTACGCGATCTCCAAGCGCCTCGGCGGAGGCATGTGGTGGGAGCTGTCCGGCGACCGCCAGGGCGAGCTGATCGGCACCTTCGCCGACGCCATGCGCAACGGCACCGGCGGCCCGGTCGAGGAGCCCGACCCGACCGACCCGCCGACCGAGGAGCCCACGGACCCGCCGACCGACCCGCCGACCGACCCGCCAGGTGGGGCGGCCGCGTGGTCGCCCACGACGGTGTACGTCGCCGGTGACCGCGTCACCTACGGCGGCCACCTGTGGGAGGCCAAGTGGTGGACCCAGGGCAACACCCCCGGCACCGAGGAGTGGGGCCCGTGGAAGGACCTCGGCACCGTCTGAGGCTCACCACAACAGCGACGGCCCCGGAGCAATCGCTCCGGGGCCGATCCGCATCGACGTACTACTCGGTCTCGGCCTTCGTCGGCCGCTCGAGCATCTCGTCCATGATCTCGCTGACCGTCTTGGCGCCGGAGACGACGTCGTCGACGTACTGCGCCAGCGGCACGTCCACGCCGACCTTCGCGGCCAGCTCACGCAGCGAGTGGGACGACTTGGCGCCCTCGGCGACCTGGTGGCTGGAGGCCAGGATGTCGGCGGTGGTCATGCCCTTGCCGAGCTTCTCGCCGAACGTACGGTTGCGAGACAGCGGCGAGGAGCAGGTCGCGGCCAGGTCACCCAGGCCGGCCAGACCCATCAGCGTCATCGGGTTGGCGCCGAGCTGGACCGCCAGCCGGGCGGTCTCGGCGAGTCCGCGGGTGATCAGCGAGGCCTGGGTGTTGTCGCCGAAGCCCATCCCGGCGGCCATCCCGGTCGAGATCGCCACCACGTTCTTGTAGGCACCACCGATCTCGCACCCGACCACGTCGGTCGAGGTGTAGGGCCGGAAGAACGGCGAGTGCACCCGCGCCTGGATCGTCTTGGCGACCTCCTCGTCGGCGCACGCGACCACGCCGGCAGCGGGCTCACGACGGATGATCTCCGGAGACAGGTTGGGACCGCTGACCACCGCGATCCGCTCCGGGCCGGCACCGGTGACGTGCGCGATGACCTCGCTCATCCGCTCCAGAGTGCCGAGCTCCACACCCTTCATCAGCGAGACCAAGGGCACGTCCTGGGGCAGGAACGGCGCCCACTCGGTGAGGTTGGTCCGCAGCGTCTGCGACGGCGCCGCGAGGACGACGAGCTCCGCTCCGTACGCCGCCTTCTCGATGTCGTGAGTGGCGCTGATGTTGTGCGGCAGCGCGATCCCCGGGTGGTAGTCCGGGTTCTCGTGGGTGTCGTTGATCGCCGACGCGACCTCCTCACGTCGCGCCCACATGGTCACGTCGTTGCCCGCGTCGGCGAGGATGACCGAGAACGCGGTGCCCCACGAGCCCGCTCCGAAGACCGCTACCTTGCCGCGTCCGTTCACACTCTGAGGCTCGCTCAACTGCCGTCCTTCTTCTTGGTCTTGCGGGGGTCGCCGGTCGCATTCACACCGGCCTTCTTCGGGTCGAAGAGCTCGCTGGGCGGCTCCTCGCCCCTGATGTCGGCCACCAGACCGACGATCGCCTTCATGATCCGGTCGGTCGCCTCGTTGATGACGCCGGTGGTGTGGTCCTGGACCTCGAGGTCCTTCAGGTCCACCGGGTCACCGACCTTCATCTGGATCATCTTGCGCCCGATCAGATGCGGCTTGAGAGAGTACGCCGGGAGCAGCTCCTGCGCTCCCCACTGTCCCACCGGGTAGACCGGGGCACCGGTCGCGAGCGCGATCCGGGCCGCGCCGGACTTGCCGCGCATGGGCCAGCCCGTGGGGTCCTTGGTGATCGAGCCCTCGACGTAGACGACCACGATGCTGCCCTCGTTGACGGCCTTCACAGCCGCGTCGAAGGCCGACGCGCCGGCCGCTCGGTCCACCGGGATCTGTCGAGCAGCCCGCAGGAACCTGCCGAGCGGCCCCTTGAACAACCCGGCCTTGGCCAGGTAGCTCGGCCGACGTCCGTAGTCCCAGACGATGTGCGCCGCCGTGAACGGGTCGATCTCGGAGACGTGGTTGAGCGCGATGATCGCTCCCCCGTTCTCGGGGATCTTCTCGCCGCCTTCCCACTGGTGGGTGGTGGTGGCGAGAAGCACGGGCTTCACGATGCCGACGGCCACGACCCATGGCCAGCCGAGCTTGCCCTCCTGGAACTTCCGGTACTTTCCCACCAGGGCAGGCTACCGGGCCGTCTCGGCGATGTTGTGACACACCTGTCAGGATCTACCTCGATGCCTGCACCTGCACCCGGCTACGTCATCCTGCTGCCCGTCAAGCCTCCGGCGCGCGGCAAGTCGCGGCTGCTCGGGATCGAGTCCCACGAGCGAGCCGACCTGGCCCGTTCGTTCGCCCTCGACACCGCCGAGTCCTGCCTCGCCGCCACGAGCGTCGGCGCGGTGCTGGTGATCACCGACGACTCCTACTTCGCCGCCGACGTCGCCCGTCTCGGCGCTGCGGTGATCCCCGACGGCGTCAGCGGAGACCTCAACCAGACCCTGGTGCAAGGTGCGCTCGAGGCACGCCGTCGCTGGCCCGGGCTCCGCCCGGCTGCGCTGTGCGGCGACCTGCCCGCGTTGCGACCGACCGACCTGGACATGGCACTGACCGCTGCGGGCGGGCTCGGCGCTGCGTACGTCGAGGACGCCGCAGGCGGAGGCACCACGCTCTACACCGCGCACCACGATCAGTTCCGGCCCGCGTTCGGGCCCGGGTCCGCCGCCGCCCACCGCGCCGGCGGCGCCCACCCGTTGGCGGGCGACCTCCGATCGCTGCGTCACGACGTCGACACCCTCGAGGACCTCGAGGCCGTACGCAGGCTGGGGCTCGGGCCGCGCACGGCCCTGGCCTCGGTGCGGGTCAGCAGTCTCGGCTAGGAGTCGTCGGCCGGCTTCTCGGGCGGAGGGGTCGGGCTCGTCGAAGTCCCTTCGACGGGAGCCTTCGCGGCCGCCTTCTTCGCGGGAGCGGTCTTCGCGGGAGCCTTCGCCGCGGGAGCCGTCTCGGCCGTCGTGGTCTTCTTGGCCGTTGCCTTCTGTGCTGCCGTCTTCTTCGCGGGGGCCTTCTTGGCCGCCGTCTTCTTCGCCGTGGTCGTCTTCTTCGCCGCTGGCGTCTTCTTGGCCACCGCCTTCTTCGCCGGGGTCGTCTCTGTCGGGGTCGACGCTGTCGGGGTCGACCCGGTCGAGGTCTCGTCGGCCGCGGCGGTCTTCGTCGCAGGCGCCTTCTTGGCGGGGACCTTCTTGGCGGGAGCCTTCTTCGCGGTCGTCTTCTTGGCCGCGGTCTTCTTCGCCGTCGTGGTCTTCGCCGTCGTGGTCTTCGCCGCCGTGGACTTGTTGGCCGAGGCCTTCTTGGCGGTCGTCTTCTTCGCCGCGGTCGTCTTCTTCGCGGGCGCGGCCGTCGTCTTCTTGGCGGCAGTCGTCTTGTCGACGGCGGGCTTCGCCGCCGGCGCGACCTTCTCGGTCGTCGCCGCGGCCTCCCTGGGACTGGCCTTGACAGGCTCAGCAACCGGCTTCTCGGCCTTGGCCGGCGCCTTGCGGCCGGGCCTCGGCAGCTTGACCTTCGGGACCGCGGGGACCTTGACCTTGCCGGAGACGACGTCGGAGACCAGCTTGCCTGCCGTGCCCGTCACCACGCCGACTACTTTCCCGGCCTGCTTGCTCGCATCAGCTACTCGTTTTCTCACCACCCGATCGACCATAGGCCATGGCCGCACATTCGATACATACCGACAGCATGTGAACACGCACTGTTCACCTGAACTCTCCTGATCCTCGGTGTCACGACGACTAGCGTGAAGACGTTCGGGGCACGTCCGACAGCTCGGCTCCGGGAACGCAGTCTTCGGCAGACAGGACGAGGAAGGTACGACCATCACCGACGTGCACATCGACGAGGAGCGGCCGCCCGTGGTGATCGAGGAGCCACCGGCCACAGCGCGGCCCAGCCGCGCGGGGATGCTGTTCTCGGCCTGCCTCGTCCTCGCCCTGATCGCCTCCGTGGCCTGGCTCGCGGTCCACACGACCCGGCTCGCCGAGGGCCGCACCGGGGCCGACGCCCCGACGCCGGCACCGCCCGCTCCGACGGTCCGCAACAACGAGCCCGCCGTCCCGGCGACGTACGCCGATCTGCCCGTCGGCCCCGCAACGACCCTGCCGTTCGTCGACCAGGGTGGCCGGCTCCAGCTCGGGGCGCAGCCGCAGAAGGTCTACGGATCTCAGATGAGCGTGGCCGGGTGGACGGTGCTGATGTACGGGCGTGCCGACGAGCCCGGCCCGGTGTGGATCGCGCGCCGCGGCACGACCGTCCAGATCCCCGGCCTGTGGACCCAGCCGGTGCTGAGCAAAGACGGCACCCGGCTCTTCGCTCTCCAGCAGACCGGCGACGCCACGTCCGCGCTCGTCGCGGTGGACACGACGACCGGCAAGGAGACCGACCGACTCGCGCTCGAGGGCACCCCGGTCGCCACCGCGATCCTCGGCACCGACCGCACCCGCGCCTACTTCCGCACCGGCATCGTTCCGACGCCTCCGGCCGCACCCGGCAACTACAGCGAGCTGACCGTCTCGCGGCCGCCGGTGACGGCGTGGGATCCCGGCCATGCGACCCAGCGGATCTCGTTGCCCCTCGGCTACCAGCAGCTGATCCCGCTGCGCCGCGGCGTACTCCTCCACAACCCCAGCGAGTGGGAGGCCCGCTTCGCCGCCATCGAGGCCGACGGCAGCCTCACCCAGCCCGGCGTCCACGCTCCGCTGCCCGGATCCGTCGCCGACTCCCCCGACGGCTCGATCGTCGCCATCGCCCGCAACCCCAGCGACCCCGGGATGATCAGCTACGGCGCCGAGCGCGGCATCGCGGTCAACATGAGCACCTCCGAGCACATCGACCTGCGCATACCCGACTCCGTCGAGAAAGTACGCGTCGCCGGCTTCGAGTCCGATCGCAGCGTCGTCCTCTACACCGCGACCGCGGCCGAGTCCTGGTACCTCCGCTGCTGGGTCGACACCGGCTCCTGCGACCGCATCACCGGCTCCCAGCGTGGTGCCGACGGCCGCCAGATCCGCCTCCCCTAACCCCCGCGCCGAAGCGTCAGCCCCGTCGGCCGAAGCGTCACATACGTCGGCCGAGACGTCACGGGCGTGACGTCTCGGCCGACGGGGGCGACCTTTCGGCCGCCGGGCGCTTCTGGGCGGTGCTCAGGCGTGCTGGGTGACCGGCTTGAAGGAGGGGCGGGTGGCCTCGTACGAGGCGATGTCGTCCTCGTGGGAGAGCGTGATGCCGATGTCGTCGAGGCCCTCGAGGAGACGCCAGCGGGTGTAGTCGTCGATGTCGAAGGAGTCCTCGATGGCGTCGACGCCCTCGCCCGCGCGGACGGTGCGCGACTCCAGGTCGACGGTGATCTGGGCACCGGGGTTGTCGTCGAGGTAGTCCCACAGCTTCTGGACGACCTTCTCGTCGACCTTCGCCGCGAGCAGGCCGGCCTTGCCGGAGTTGCCGCGGAAGATGTCGCCGAACCGCGAGGAGATGACGACGCGGAAGCCGTAGTCCATCAGCGCCCAGACCGCGTGCTCACGCGAGGAGCCGGTGCCGAAGTCGGGGCCGGCGACGAGGACGGAGGCCCCGGCGTACGCCTCGTTGTTGAGGACGAAGGACGGGTCGTTGCGCCAGGCGGCGAAGAGACCGTCCTCGAAGCCGGTGCGGGTCACACGCTTGAGGTAGACCGCGGGGATGATCTGGTCGGTGTCGACGTTGCTGCGGCGCAGCGGCACGCCGACGCCGGTGTGGGTGGTGAACTTGTCCATGACTCAGGCTCCAACAGTGACGAGGTCGGCGGGCGAGGAGAGGGTGCCGCGTACGGCGGTGGCGGCGGCCACCTCCGGCGAGACCAGGTGGGTGCGACCGCCCTTGCCCTGGCGACCCTCGAAGTTGCGGTTGGACGTGGAGGCCGACCGCTCGCCGGGGGCGAGGGTGTCGGGGTTCATGCCCAGGCACATCGAGCAGCCCGCGCCGCGCCACTCCGCGCCGGCGTCGAGGAAGATCTTGTGCAGACCCTCCTCCTCGGCCTGGAGGCGCACCTTGGCCGAGCCCGGCACCACCAGGAAGCGGGTGCCCTCGGCGACGTGGTGGCCCTGGATGATGTCGGCGGCGGTGCGCAGGTCCTCCATGCGGCCGTTGGTGCAGGAGCCGAGGAAGACGGTGTCGATGTGCACCTCCCGCATCGGGGTGCCGGCCTCGAGACCCATGTAGGTCAGCGCCTTCTCGGCCGCGATCTTCTCGTCGGCGTCCTCGAAGTCGTCGGGGCTCGGGACAGCCGCGCCCAGCGGGACGCCCTGGCCCGGGTTGGTGCCCCAGGTGACGAACGGGGTGACCTCGGCGGCGTCGAGGACGATCTCCTTGTCGAAGGTGGCGTCCTCGTCGGTGACCAGGGACTTCCAGTGCGCGACGGCCTGGTCCCACTCGGCACCCTTCGGCGCCTCGGGCTTGTCCTTGATGTAGGCGAAGGTGGTCTCGTCGGGAGCGATCATGCCAGCCTTGGCGCCCCACTCGATCGACATGTTGCAGATCGTCATCCGGGCCTCCATGGAGAGCTCACGGATGGCCTCGCCGCGATACTCCACGATGTAGCCCTGGCCACCGCCGGTGCCGGTCTTGGAGATCAGGGTGAGGATCAGGTCCTTGGCGCTGACGCCCTCGGGCAGCGTGCCGTTGACCGTGACGGCCATCGTTTTCGGCTTGTCCTGCATCAGCGTCTGGGTCGCCAGCACGTGCTCGACCTCAGAGGTGCCGATGCCGAACGCGATCGCGCCGAACGCACCGTGCGTGGAGGTGTGCGAGTCGCCGCAGACGATGGTCATGCCCGGCTGGGTGAGCCCCAACTGCGGGCCGACCACGTGGACGATCCCCTGCTCGGCGTCGCCGAGGGGGTGGAGACGTACGCCGAACTCCTCGGCGTTCTTGCGCAGCGTCTCGACCTGCGTACGGCTGACCGGGTCGGCGATCGGCTTGTCCCAGTCGAGGGTCGGTACGTTGTGGTCTTCGGTGGCGATGGTGAGGTCCGGGCGGCGTACCTTCCGGCCGGACAGGCGCAGGCCCTCGAAGGCCTGCGGACTCGTCACCTCGTGGATGAGGTGAAGGTCGATGTAGAGGAGATCGGGCTCTCCCGCGGTCGACCGGACGACATGCTCGTCCCACACCTTCTCCGACAAGGTCCTGCCCATGACACGTTCTCCATCTGGCATCTTTGGTCTGTAGTGGCCGGTGGCGGGTCGAGCGTCGAGTCGCAAGGTCAGATCCGCCACTTCCAGTCTGCTTCTCCGAGAGTAACGTTGCATCTCAGGTTCTGAGAAGTTAGTCTTGCGATATGGACAGTTCCAGTGGTGTAGGCGTTCTCGACAAGGCCGCTCTCGTGCTCACAGCGCTCGAGTCCGGCCCGGCGACCCTGGCGGGTCTGGTGGCCGGAACCGGCCTCGCCCGGCCGACCGCGCACCGTCTCGCGGTCGCGCTCGAGCACCACCGTCTGGTCGCCCGCGACATGCAGGGCCGCTTCGTCCTCGGCCCGCGGCTGGCCGAGCTGTCCGCCGCCGCCGGCGAGGACCGACTGCTGGCCACCGCCGGCCCCGTCCTGGCACGTCTGCGCGACATCACCGGCGAGTCGGCGCAGCTGTGGCGGCGCCAGGGCGACTTCCGGGTCTGCGTCGCCGCCGCCGAGCGTCCCTCCGGTCTCCGCGACACCATCCCCGTCGGCTCTCAGCTCACCATGCGCGCCGGGTCGGCCGCTCAGATACTGATTGCCTGGGAGGACCCCGAGCGCCTCCACCGCGGCCTGCAGAACGCCGCCTTCTCCGCGGCCGCCCTCTCCGGCATCCGCCGCCGCGGCTGGGCCCAGTCGATCGGCGAGCGCGAGGCCGGTGTCGCGTCGGTCTCCGCTCCGGTCCGCTCCCCCGGTGGCAAGGTCATCGCCGCCGTCTCCGTCTCCGGCCCGCTCGAGCGGCTCACCCGTCAGCCCGGCAAGATGCACGCCCCTGCCGTCCTCGCAGCGGCCGACCGGCTCTCGGAGTCGCTGCGGCGGGCGGCTGCGGAGTAGCTGGCCCGGCTGCTCACCGAGTCACCTCGATGAGCGCGTGCTTCCTTCGCGGAGTTCCACGAAGGAAGCGTCACCGGACCGAGGCAACTCGGCGAGCATTCAGCCGCCGCAGATCTCCCGCACCGCCTCACGCACGGCCTCGAAGTCCTCGGACCGCGTCTGATCCTCGCTGATCCCGACGACGACGGCGACGCCGTAGTCACCGAAGAGCCGCGCCTCGGCGTCCTCGAGATCACCGTCGACCAGCACGACCACACCGGCCGCGGTGCTCTCCGCGAACCGTACGGACCACGTCGGCTGCTGGAGGCCGCCGACGCGTTCGATCGTGCCTTTCGCCTCGTCGCTGGAGACGTCATGGTCGCATCGGGCGGGTCCGTCGACCGACACCTCGCGCCCGGTCGCGCTCTCACCGGCCGACGACTCGGAAGGCTCGGCGGTCCCGACGGACTCACCGCACCCGGCGAGGACGGCCGCGAGCACGGCGACCGCGAGTGGCGTACGCCACGACTGACGCTTCGGCCGACCCAGCTGACGTCTCGGCATCAGAAGAGGGCGCCGCTCTCCAGACCCAGCAGCGTCGTCTTGCGGTCGAGGCCCCCGGCGTAGCCGGTCAGAGAGCCGTTCGCGCCGACGACGCGATGACACGGGATGACGATCGGGATCGGGTTCCTGCCGTTGGCGAGCCCGACGGCGCGAGCGCCGTGGCCGGTCATCGCCAGACGGCCGGCGATCTCACCGTAGGAGCAGGTGGTGCCGTACTCGATCTTCTGCAGCTGCTCCCAGACCCGTGCCTGGAACGGCGTTCCGACCGGGGCCAACGGCAGGTCGAAGGCGGTCCGGTCGCCGGCGAAGTATTCGGCGAGCTGGCGAGCACATTCGAGGAGCAACGGGTCCGAGTCGGAGCGTTCCCCGCGTGGCCGTCCCTCGGCATAGAGAGCCGGCATGAAGTCGATCGCGGTGATCGCGCCGTCGAGCGCAACCAGTCGCAGCTCGCCGACGGGCGAGTCGATGATGGTCCACATCAGAGTTCCTCCAAGGCAGTCAGTGAAGTCCACAGGTAGAGCAGGGCGTACGAGCGCCACGGCCGCCACGCGGCGACGTCCGCCGCGGGCGCACCGAGCACGTCCAGCGCTCGTCGGATGCCGACATCGGTCGGCAGGAAGACATCGGGGTGGCCGAGCGCGCGCAGCGCGATGTAGTCGGCGGTCCAGGGCCCGATCCCGGGAAGGCCGATCAGCTGGTCGTGCACGACGTCACGGTCGGTGCCACGGTCGAGCTGGAGCTCACCGGAGGCCAGGGTCGCGGCGAGGCCGATGACCGCCCGTCCACGCGCGCGCGGCATGGGCAGCCCGGCCGGGTCGGCGGCCGCCAGAGCCTCCGCGGACGGGAACAGATGGGTCAGGCCCTCGATGTCGGTCGCGATCGGGTGGCCGTGCTCGGCGACGATCCCTGCCAGGACCGTGCGCGCACCGGCGACCGAGACCTGCTGCCCCACGATCGTACGCAGCGCCAGCTCTCCCCCGTCGACGGTGCCCGGCACTCGCAGCCCCGGCAGTGCCCGGGCCAGCGGGCCGATCACCGGGTCGTCGGCGAAGGCGTCGACGACCGCGAGCGGGTCGCAGTCGGCGTCGAGCAGCCGCCTCGCGCGTTCGACCGCAGCGGTGGTGTCGCGCAGGTCGGTGAGCTTGAAGGTCGCGTGCACGAATCCGGTCTCGCCCTCGGGGATGTCGGCGAGCTCGAGACGCAGCGTGCCCGGCCCGTTGGGCAGGTCGAGCGTGCGGGCGAACCACAGCCGCCCGTCCTCGACCCCGGCGGCCTCGACGCCGGGCACCAGATGGTCGCGCAGGAACGCATGCAGGGCGCGGCCGGCGAACGGGGTGCGGACCGCCAGGCGCAGCGCGATCGTCCCGTCGGCGCGGCGCCGCGAGCCGCGGCGCCCGCGCAGCTCGGTCGGCGAGGCCGCATAGACCTCGCGGACGGTGTCGTTGAACTGACGTACGCTCGAGAAGCCTGCCGCGAAGGCGATGTCCGCGAAGCCCAGCTCGGTGGTCTCCACCAGCGTCCGCGCGGTCTGCGCGCGCCGCGCTCTGGCCAGCGCCAGCGGGCCGGCACCGAGCTCGGTGGTCAGCAGCCGGGTCAGGTGGCGCGGCGAGTAGCCGACCCGGCGGGCCAGCCCCTCGACTCCTTCGCGATCGACGACACCGTCGGCGATCAGCCGCATCGCCCGTCCGGCCAGAGTCGCGGCCACGTCCCACTCGGGGCTGCCCGGCGTGGCGTCGGGGCGGCAGCGCTTGCAGGCGCGGTAGCCGGCGGCCTGGGCCGCCGCGGCGGTCCGGTGGAAGGAGACATTGACGAGTGCCGGCGTGCGGGCCGGGCACGAAGGGCGGCAGTAGATCCCGGTCGAGGCCACTGCCGTGTAGAAGACCCCGTCGAAGCGCCGGTCGCGCGATCGAACGGCGCGGTAGCACGATTCGAAGTCGAGTCCGTTCACGCTCGTCGTCCCATCCATGTCCACCATGTTGCCGCGTTCGGAACGAATTTACGCGCGGTTTTCGGACAGTGCCTTCCTCATGGTTTCACAATGCAGTTTTCTGCCGTCAACTGAATGCAGCAACCTCTCGGCTCACTGGTGCGTACAACCTGTGGGGGCTGCGCACGCAGGTGGTCTGCCCACACGGACGGGCGAGGGAGGGTGATGGGGTCGGAAAGCAGGTCGGGCACACGTACGGTCGTGCTCACCGTCGTGGTCACGATGCTGTTTCTGGCGGTCGGCACCGGGATCGGCACGTGGGCGTTCTACGACCGCCTCAACCGCAACCTCGGCTCCGGTGGCGACATCCACCACCTCGTCGACGAGCCCGAGGACGCGGCCGACGGTCCGAAGCAGCCGCTCAACATCTTGATCCTGGGCACCGACGGGCGTGACTGCGACGGCTGCTCGATCGACGGCGAGGGTGGCTCCGGCGGCTCCGACAGCACGATCCTGCTGCACGTCGCCGCCGACCGCGAGTCGGCCTACGGTGTCTCGATCCCGCGCGACGCGCTCGTCGACCGACCCGAGTGCACCGCCCCGGACGGCACCACGATCCCTGCGGCCAGCGACGTGATGTGGAACGAGGCCTACTCCCTGGGCGGCCCGATCTGCACCGCGCGGCAGACCGAGCTGCTCACCGGGATCCCGATCGACCACTATCTCGCGCTCGACTTCGCCGGGTTCCGCGGCATGGTCGACGCCGTCGGAGGCGTCAGGATCTGCATCCCCGAGGCGATCGACGACGAGGAGCACAACATCTTCCTGCCCGCCGGGACCCACAACCTGCGCGGAAAGCAGGCGCTCGACTACGTCCGCAACCGCTCCTCGACCCCCAACGCCGACCTGGGCCGGATGCGACGCCAGCAGTACTTCCTCACCGCCCTCGCGACCAAGGTCCTCTCCGCAGGCACCCTGACCCGCCCGAGCCGGCTGGCCTCGTTCGCCACCGAGCTGTCCCGATCGATCACCACCGACATCGGCTCCGTGGCCGGCCTGGCCGACCTGGCCGGCGAGATGCGCAACGTCGACCCGGGCAGCATCGAGTTCGAGACCGTGCCCAACCAGGCCTTCCCCGAAGGCGATCCCCACTGGGGTCGCCTCCGGATCCTCCCGGAGGCCGACGAGCTGTGGCAGCGGATGCTCGCGGACCGCCCGCTCCGCGATGCCGCCGCACCGGCCTCCCCGACGAACGCCCCGACCAACGCCCCGACCAGCACTGCTGCACCCACGAATCCCGAGGTCAGCGCCTCGCCGGACGATGTTCCGGCCGAGTCCGTGACCCCCGAGGAGAGGGAGAAGGACGCCGCTGACAACGGCCTCTGCTCCACCGCCTGAGTGTGATGTGATCCACTCACCTCATGACCAACACCACGGTTCCCGTCGGGGTCGGTGCCCTCACCTTCGATCAGGTAGTCGCCGTCGCCCGCCACAACGCCCCGATCACCCTCACCGACGAGTCGATGAAGGCGATGGCCACCAGCCGCGCGCTCATCGAGGACCTCGCCCACGACACCCGGCCGCACTACGGCATCTCGACCGGGTTCGGGGCCTTGGCCAACACCTCGATCCCGCCCGAGCACCGCGCGCAGCTGCAGGCCTCGCTGGTCCGTTCGCACGCCGCCTCCTCGGGCGCGGAGATCGAGAAGGAGGTCGTACGCGGCCTCATGCTGCTGCGCCTCTCGACCCTCGCCACCGGGCGGACCGGGGTGCGTCCCGAGGTCGCCGAGACCTACGCCGCGCTGCTGAACGCCCAGATCACCCCGGTGATCGGCGAGTACGGCTCGCTGGGCTGCTCCGGTGACCTGGCGCCGCTCGCCCACTGCGCGCTCGCGGCGATGGGCGAGGGTGACGTACGCGACGCCTCCGGCGAGCTGGTTCCCGCCGCCGACGCGCTGGCCGCCGCCGGGATCACCCCGGTCGCGCTCCGCGAGAAGGAGGGGCTGGCGCTGATCAACGGCACCGACGGGATGCTGGCGATGCTTGTCCTGGCGCTCGCCGACCTCGACGATCTGGTGGCCACCGCCGACATCGCCGGTGCGCTGAGCATCGAAGGGCTCCAGGGCACCGACAGCGTCTTCGCCGACGATCTCCAGGCGCTGCGTCCGCACGCCGGCCAGGCGACCTCGGCCGCCAACATCCGGGCCGTTCTCGCGGGCAGCGGCATCGTCGCCGATCACCGCGGCACCGGGTTCACCCGGGTCCAGGACGCCTACTCGCTGCGCTGCGCGCCCCAGGTCCACGGCGCGGTCCGCGACACCATGGCCCATGCCGCCCGAGTCGCCGAGACCGAGCTCGCCAGCGCCGTCGACAACCCGGTGGTCACCCTCGACGGCCGGGTCGAGTCCAACGGCAACTTCCACGGGGCGCCGATCGGCTACGTACTCGACTTCCTGGCCATCGCCACCGCCGACCTCGCCTCGATCTCGGAGCGCCGCACCGACCGCTTCCTCGACAAGGCCCGCAACCACGGGCTGCCGCCGTTCCTCGCGCACGACCCCGGCGTCGACTCCGGGCACATGATCGCGCAATACACGCAGGCCGGGATCGTCTCCGACCTCAAGCGTCTCGCCGTCCCGGCGAGCGTGGACTCCATCCCGACGTCCGCGATGCAGGAGGACCACGTCTCGATGGGCTGGAACGCCGCCCGCAAGCTCCGCCGCGCCATCTCCGGGGCCCGTCAGGTCGTCGCCATCGAGATCCTCACCGCTGCCCGCGCGATCGACATGCGCGCACCGGAGCGCCCGGGGCCGGTGGGTGCCGCGCTGGTCGAGGAGATCCGCACCCTGGTCCCGGCTCCCGGCCCCGACCGGTTCCTCGCGCCCGACATCAAGGCCGTCGTCGACCTCGTCGCCACCGGTGCGCTGCTCGACAAGGCGCGCACCCGCGCCGAGATCCACTGACCGCTACGACGGCGCCACTTTCCCGTCAGCGGGAAGTGGCGCCGTTGGTCTGCAGATCCGACGACAGAATCCCGCCGCGGCGGGAAAATGCACCGATACCAGCCCCCAGAACGAGCTTTTCGCCGGGGCGGGCTGACGCCCGATCCCCCGATGAGGTGAGATGGACCACATGAGCGAACCACGCACTGTCCGCGCCCCGCACGGCCCCGAGATCACCGCCAAGAACTGGCAGACCGAGGCCGCCAAGCGCATGCTGATGAACAACCTCGACCCGGAGGTGGCCGAGCGCCCCGACGACCTGGTCGTCTACGGCGGCACCGGCCGCGCGGCGCGGTCGTGGGAGGCCTACGACGCCATCGTCCGCACCCTCGACGAGCTCGAGGCCGACGAGACGCTGCTGGTGCAGTCCGGCAAGCCGGTCGGCGTCTTCCGCACCCACGAGTGGGCGCCGCGCGTCCTGATCGCCAACTCCAACCTCGTCGGCGACTGGGCGACCTGGCCGGAGTTCCGGCGGCTGGAGTCGCTCGGCCTGACCATGTACGGCCAGATGACCGCCGGCTCGTGGATCTACATCGGCACCCAGGGCATCCTCCAGGGCACCTACGAGTGCTTCGCCGCGATCGCACGCAAGAAGTTCGGCGGCTCGCTCGCCGGCACCCTCACCTTGACCGGCGGCGCCGGCGGCATGGGCGGCGCCCAGCCCCTCGCGGTCACCCTCAACGAGGGCGTCGTGATCGTCGTCGACGTCGACGCCGCGCGCCTGCAGCGCCGCGTCGACCACGGTTACATGGACACCGTCGCCACCTCTCTCGAGGACGCGCTGGGACAGGCGGAAGAGGCCAAGAAGGCCCGTACGCCGCGCTCCATCGGTCTCGTCGGCAACTGTGCCGCGGTCTTCCCGGAGATCCTGGCCCGCGGGGTCGAGGTCGACATCGTGACCGACCAGACCTCGGCGCACGACCCGCTCTCCTACCTCCCGCTGGACTACACGGTCGAGGAGTGGGCCGCCCGTGCCGAGGAGGATCCCGACGGCTTCACCGAGAAGGCGCAGGCCTCGATGGCCAAGCACGTCGAGGCGATGGTCGGGTTCATGGACCGCGGCGCCGAGGTGTTCGACTACGGCAACTCGCTGCGCGAAGGGGCCCGGCTGGGCGGCTTCGCCAACGCGTTCGCGTTCCCCGGCTTCGTCCCCGCCTACATCCGCCCCCTCTTCGAGGAGGGTCTCGGCCCGTTCCGCTGGGCGGCGCTGTCGGGCGACCCCGAGGACATCGCCAAGACCGACCGGGCGATCGTCGAGCTCTTCCCCGAGAACGAGGGCCTCAAGCGCTGGATCACCCAGGCCGGCGAGAAGGTGCACTTCGAGGGGCTTCCCGCACGGATCTGCTGGCTGGGCTACAAGGAGCGCCACCTCGCCGGGCTCAAGTTCAACGAGATGGTCGCCTCCGGGGAGCTCTCGGCGCCCGTCGTCATCGGCCGCGACCACCTCGACTCCGGCTCGGTGGCCTCGCCCTACCGCGAGACCGAGGCGATGTTGGACGGGTCCGACGCGATCGCCGACTGGCCGCTGCTCAACGCCCTGCTCAACACCGCCTCCGGCGCGTCCTGGGTGAGCATCCACCACGGCGGCGGCGTCGGCATCGGCCGCTCCATCCACGCCGGTCAGGTCTGTGTCGCCGACGGCACGCCGCTGGCCGCCGAGAAGATCGAGCGCGTCCTCACCAACGACCCCGGCACCGGCGTGATGCGTCACGTGGACGCCGGCTACGACCACGCGCGCGACGTCGCCCGCGAGCGTGGCCTCAACATCCCGATGCTCGACGCCTGACACCCCGTCGAGTCGGCTCATCTTGACCACGATCCGTGCCGAGTCGGCCCGTCATGACGAGCCGACTCGGCAACGAAGTAGAGGAAGACTGTGAGTTTGGACGTCGTCGAACTGCTGGGCGAGATCGCTGAGATCGGCCGCGACCCCGTACGCGGTGGCTACTCCCGGCACGTCTATGAACCGGCAGAGCTGGAGCTGCGCGAGTGGTTCCGGCGTAAGTCGGCAGGGCTCGGCCTCGAGGTCGAGACCGACCGCAACGGCAACATCTGGGCCCATTGGGGCCCGGTCGGCACCGGGACCATCGCGATCGGGTCACACCTCGACTCGGTGCCCGGCGGCGGCGCCTACGACGGCCCGCTCGGCGTCGCCTCCTCACTGGCCGCGGTCTCGGCGCTCATGGACGAGGGCTTCGTCCCGGCCCAGCCGGTGACGGTCGCGGCGTTCGGCGAGGAAGAAGGGTCCCGCTTCGGCATCGCGTGCCTGGGATCGAAGCTGATGGCGGGGGCGATCCCGGGCGCCACGGTGGCGGCGCTGACCGACGACACCGGGGTGACGTACGCCGAGGCCTGCCGAGCGGACGGGATCGACCCTGCCGGGCTCGGCCGGGACGACGAGCGGCTGGCGAGCCTGGGGGCGTTCGTCGAGCTCCACGTGGAGCAGGGCGTCGGGCTCGCCGATCTCGACTCCCCGGTCGCCGTGGCCTCCAGCATCCTGGCCCACGGCCGCTGGAAGCTGGTCTTCTCCGGCGAGGGCAACCACGCCGGAGCGACCCGGATGCGGGACCGTCGCGACCCGGTGGCCGCGATGGCGGCCGCGGTCCTGGCCGCCCAGCGGATCGCCTCGGCCCACGACGGCCCCGACTCCGCCCGCGCCACCATCGGCCGCCTCACCCCGATCCCGGGAGGCACCAACGTGATCGCTTCGCGGGTGGATGCCTGGCTCGACGTACGCGGTGACACCGACCCGCAGACCCGGGCCCTTCTCGAGGAGATCCTGGAGGCGTCCCATGCGGCTGCGAAGGAGCACGGCTGCGGCCTGGAGGTGACCGAGGAGTCCTACGTCTCCACCGTGCACTTCGACGCCAACCTGCGAGAACGCCTCGTCGAAGCACTCGACGGGGTGCCGGTGCTCGCCACCGGTGCCGGGCACGACGCCGGCATCCTCGCCGCCGAGATCCCCACCGCGATGCTCTTCACGCGCAACCCCACCGGGGTCTCCCACTCGCCCCATGAGACCGCCTCCGACGAGGACTGCCGCGCCGGCGCACGGGCGCTGACCGAGGTGGTCCGGATACTGGCGAGCGAGCCCCGATGAGCGCCGGCACGACCCGGATCCACGCCGAGCGGGCGCTGGTCGAGGGACGCGAGGTCGCCGACATCGTGATCGAGGTGACCGACGGCCGGATCTCCGCGATCACCTCCGGCGCGAGTGCGGAGGCCACCGACCTCCGCCTCGGCACCGTGCTCGCGGGCTCCGGCAACGCTCACTCCCACGCGTTCCACCGCGCGCTGCGCGGCCGGACCCACGACGGCGTCGCTGGATCGGCCGGCGACTTCTGGCGCTGGCGCGAGCAGATGTACGCCGTCGCCGGCCGCCTCACCCCCGACTCCTACGAACGCCTCGCCGAGGCCGTCTTCGCCGAGATGCTGGTCACCGGCTGGACGAGCGTCGCGGAGTTCCACTACGTCCACCACCGCCCCGACGGGACTCCATACGAGGACCCCAACGCGTTCGGGGTCGCGCTCGCCCGGGCGGCCGCCCGCGTCGGCATCCGGCTGACCCTGCTCGACACCCTCTACCTGACCAGCGGGCCGGGCAAGGACCTGCTACCAGAGCAACGGCGCTTCGGCGACCGCACGGCCGAGGCCTGGTCAGACCGATGGGAAGGGCTCCGCGACCGCGGCATCCTCCCGCCGTGGCGAGAAGGAGCCGGGTCGACGGCGACCGTCGGCGCGGCCATTCACTCGATACGTGCCGTCCGCCCCGACGACATCGCGATCGTCGCCGATCGGCTGCCCACCGACGTGCCCCTGCACGTCCATCTCTCCGAGCAGCCGGCCGAGAACGAGCAGTCGCTCGCGGCGTACGGGCGGACGCCGACCCAGGTGCTCGCCGACGCGGGCGCTCTCTCGCCCCGCACCTGGCTCGTCCACGCCACCCACCTGACCGAGGACGACATCGCCCTCATCGCGGACAGCGGTGCCGGGGTCGTGATGTGCCCGACCACCGAGGCCGACCTCGGCGACGGCATCGGCCCGGCCCGCGAGCTCGCCGACGCGGGTGTCCGGATCGCTCTCGGCTCCGACCAGAACGCCGTCGTCGACCCCTGGCTCGAGGTGCGCGGCCTGGAGGCCGGCGAGCGGCTCCGCAGCCGACAGCGCGGGCGCTTCTCCCCCGCCGAACTCGAAGGTGCCCGAGCGAACGAAGGCTACGCCGCAGGCGGTCTCCGCGGTGGCCTCCACGTCGGAGCCTGTGCCGACCTGGTGGAGCTCGACCCCGGTTCCGTACGCACCGCCGGAGCCGCCCTCGACCAGCTCGCTCTCGCGGCGACCGCCACCGACGTCACCACGGTCGTGGTCGGCGGGCGTGTGGTCGTCGAGAACGGACGTCTGGCCGATGGTCGCGACCCGGCCACCATGATCACCGAAGCGTTGGAGGAGATCCGATGAGCGAGCGTCAGCGAGCGACCAGTCGACCCTTCATCGGGTCGCGTCCGTATTCTGGCGCTTGCGCTACGGAGGAGATCCGATGACAAGCCTGTTGCTGGCGAACATCGGCGAGCTGACCACCCACACCGACGAGCACGGCACCCTTCACGACGCCGGCGTGGTGATCGAGGACGGCAGGATCGCCTGGATCGGCCCCGCCGACCACGCCCCTGCAGCGGACACGCGGGACGACCTCGAGGGCCGCGCCGTCCTCCCCGGCTGGGTCGACTCCCACACCCACCTGGTCTCGATGGGCGACCGCGCCGAGGAGTTCGTCGACCGGATGGCCGGCCGGCCCTACGAGGCCGGCGGGATCATGCGTACGGTCGAAGCCACGCGTGCTGCGACCGACGACGACCTGCGAGCGCGAGCGCGAGCGCTCCGCGACGAGGCCTACCGGGGCGGGACCACGACCATCGAGGCGAAGACCGGCTACGGCCTCGACGTCGAGACCGAGCAGCGCCTGGCGCGGATCAGCGCCGAGCACGCCGAGGTGGTCACCTACCTGGGCGCTCACGTCGTCCCCGCGGAGACCGACCGCCGAAGCTACATCGACCTCGTGACCGGCCCGATGCTCTCCGCCGTCACGCCCTATGCGACCTACATCGACGTCTTCTGCGAGCAGGGCGCGTTCGACGTCGAGGAGTCCCGCGAGATCCTCGAGGCCGGCCGCGCCGCCGGGCTCGGCCTCAAGCTCCACGGCAACCAGCTCGGCGAGTCCGGCGGCGTTCGGCTCGCCGTCGAGATCGGCGCGACGAGCGTCGACCACTGCAACCACCTGAGCCCGGCGGACATCGACGCGCTCGCCGGATCCGCCACCGTCGCCACGCTCCTGCCTGCCTGCGACCTCTCGACCCGCGAGCCCTTTCCCCCGGCCCGCGAGCTGGTCGACGCCGGCGCCACGATCGCCATCGCCTCCAACTGCAACCCCGGCTCGTCCTTCACGACGTCGATGGCGTTCTGCGTCGCCACCGCCGTCCTCCAGCAGCGCCTGACCTTCGAGGAAGCCGTCTGGGCGGCGACGGTCGGTGGCGCGACTGCGCTCGGCCTCGACGACTCGGCGGGACGGATCAGCGTCGGCGGCCGCGCCGATCTGCAGGCCCTCGATGCCCCCTCCGCCAAGCATCTGGCCTACCGCCCCGGGGTCCCTCTCACCCACAAGGTCTGGAGCAGGGGCCGCCCGGTCTGACTCACCCGCGCCGCTTGCCGATCACCACCAGGTAGCGGCACGGCTGGTCGGTCGGGTTGACGAAGACGCAGTCGGCAGGCGGCCCCAGCTGCAGGCAGTCGCCCGCGTCCAGCTCGTGGACGAGGTCACCCTCGACGAACCGCAGATGTCCCGAGAGCACCCAGATCTGCTGTTCCCTGAAGTGGTACGCCGACGCCGGCGAGGCCACCGACGCGCCGGCCGGAAACTCCACCTCGACCAGCTCCAGGATCCCGCGCGCCGGCGGGGAGACGGAGCGGCGTACGTAGCCGGTCTCGGGGTCCGTCCACTCGGCCTGCTCCGAGCGCCGGGCCAGCCGCACCGCGTCCCCCTCAGCCCGCGCGATCAGCTCCGACAGGGTCAGCTCCAGCGCCCCCGAGAGCCGGGTGAGCAGGACCGCGGTCGGCTGTGCCTCGCCCCGCTCGATCTTCGCGATCATCGCTCGCGAAACACCTGACACCTCCGCGAGGCGCGCAACGGTCATCCCGAGCGACGTGCGTGCCGACCTGATGTTGGACGCCAGAGCCTCACCGAACTTGTCACTATCATCACTCACGCGACTACTATAGGAGACATGCCCCCTGCCTGGACCATCCGTGAGGCGACGGCCGCGGATGCCGCCGCCTGCGCGGCGATCTACGAGCCCTACGTCCGCGACACCGTCGTCTCCTTCGAGACCGAGCCACCCACACCCGAGGAGATGGCGCGCCGCATCGAGTCAGCCCTCGCCGAGCACACCTGGCTCGTCCTGGAGACCGAGGACGAGAACGGGCCCGAGGTGATCGGCTACGCGTACGCCACCCAGCACCGCACCCGCGCCGCCTACCGCTGGGCCTGCGACGTGTCGATCTACCTCGACCAGGAGCGCCGCGGCAAGGGTGCCGGACGAGCGCTCTACGCAGCCCTGTTCCCGATCCTGAAGGAGCGCGGCTACCACCGCGCGCTGGCCGGGATCGCGATCCCGAACGAGGCCAGCATCGGCATCCACCGGTCCTTCGGCTTCACCGAGGTCGGGACGTACCGCCGGATCGGCAAGAAGTTCGACGCCTGGCACGACGTCACCTGGATGCAGCTGGATCTCTGAGTCTCCACCGACGACGAAGGGCCCCGAGTCAGTGACTCGGGGCCCTTCTGTGCGTGGTACCCCCGACCGGATTTGAACCGGCGTTACCGCCGTGAGAGGGCGACGTCCTAGGCCGCTAGACGACGGGGGCTTGCACGTCTGCGATGACCTTTCGGCCCCGCAGGCAGGACGAAACATTACCTGATACCTCCCCGAACCGACGCATCGGCGTCGCCTCAGCCCAACTGTCCCCGCAACACCGACCTGGCGCGGTGATAGCGACTCCGCACCGTTCCCTCGCGCATGCCGACCACCTCAGCCGCCTCGACGAGGCTGAGGCCGTCCCAGTGCACCAGGCGGACAATCTCCCGATCGATCGGCTTCAGGCGCTCGATGGCCGACCGTAGGTCCAGCACTCGATCGTCCGCAGGGTGCGCGACCTCCTCGGTCGATGCCAGCTCCGCACGCAGCCTCTCCGTGAGCGCAGACCGGCGACGGCTCGTACGTCGATGACCGCGAAGCACGTTCCGGGCAACTCCGTACGCCCACATCCGAGCAGCTCGGTCCTCGGCCGGAATCGCCTCCGCTCGGCGCCACAGCACCAGCAGTGCTTCCGCGAGGAGGTCCGCTGCCTCGTCGGGCGGCGTCACCCGGCGTAGGAAGTAGGCCAGCAGCATCGGCGCCATCACGCCGAGCCAGTCTTCGATCTCGTCGGCCCGATCTGCGGCCGGGATGGTCTGATCGGCTGTCATCGGACGTCCTCACAGCTCGTGCCGTAGCCGGTGACCGCCGGTGCTGTCTCCGACTCCGATGAACCGGTCAGACCAGGGACCACGCCGCGCAGCTCAGTGAGCAACCGGTCTCTGAGATCGGGACTGTCATCAGTGGCTGCATCGCTCAGGTCCTCCTGCCAGCGACTCCAGTCCTTGGTACGTACATGCTCGGCGATCTTCTCGAGCTCGTCGTCATCGAGCCTCGTGAATTCGAGGAAGAGCTGGCAGTTGCGCTGCTCACCGTTCTCCCAGGTCGCGACGAACTCGATCGGCTCGTAGACACGCTGCCCCTCGGGCTCGAGCGTCATGAAGGGCGGCGCGCTCATCATCCATTGCGAACCCGTCATGGCCGCGCTGAGCACAAGCACTCCCGCGGCTGCGCCGCCGATGATCATCGACCGCCGCAGCCGCCGCTCGGTCGGCCTCGGTCGCCCGGTCCCGAGAGGCGGATCGTCGCGTACGACGGTCGTGACAAGCTGTCGCGCGAGCCCGTCCTCCACCGTACCGAACCGTGGCGCAGAAGCCCTGAGCAGATCCTCGAGCTCGTCATCGTCCATCGGATCCTCCTACCGCTGGCGGAAAGTAACGTGTCGTCCCCTACCTGGCCATTCGCACCCCGAACGTTGCAGGGAAACTCAGACCTGTGACGAAGTACGTATCGAGTGCCGATGGTGGGATGCCCGGCGGTTAGGCTCGGCCCCATGCTGGGTGAACTGGGCCTGTCGGCATCGGCCTTGGAGGAAGAGATCTACGGCATCCTTCTCGGCCGGACCTCGGCCACGACGACCGACATCGCCCAGGCCGTCGGCGAGAGCGCGGACGCAGTTCTCGAGGCATTGCTTGCGCTGCGCGACCGCAACCTGGTGACTCGGGTGCCGAACATCGCGGACCCTTCGACAAGCTCAGGACATCGCCTCGGCGACGGTGCCGCGCCCGGTCTCGACGAGGGCGCGTCGTGGTCGGTCACGCCGCCGGACGTCGCTTTCGGGCCCGCGGTGGGACAGCTGCGGTCCGAGCTGCTGCGGGCCGAGACGGCGCTGAGCTCGTTGGTGCAGACCTACCACCGACGACGACCGGCCGCGCCGGAGTTCTTCGAGCTCTGGGAGGGGAAACAGGCACAGGCGCAGCGTCTCTTCGAGCTGGAGCGCAGCGCGACCCGGTCGATCTGGGTGTTCCAGACCGGCGGGAACGTGGTGGCGCCGGTGCCGCTGACGTTCACCGAACCGCGCGCCCGGCCGCTCCCACCGCCGCCTCCCCCGACGCCGTCGTCGCCGTCGGGCGACGAGCAGAACGTCTCGGTGCCGACCGGCACGGACATCAGCTACCGGGTGATCGTCGACACCGCCTTCCTCACCGAGCCCAGCGCCGTCCGCGCGCTGGACGAGCGGCTGACCGAGGGCCACGACGTACGCGTGGTCGACCAGCAGCTGATCAAGCTCGCCATCGCCGACGAGTCGATCGCGATGATGCAGGTCGACACGGACACCTCGGTGACGTTCCGAGAGCCGTTCGTACGCCTGGCAACCGAGCTCTTCCACGCCACCTGGCGTCGCTCTCGGCCCTACCTGCGGGAGGGCACCGACCTCAGCAGCGGTGACCGCCTGGTCCTGCAGCTCATGCTGTCCGGCCTGACCGACGAGGCGATGGCCAAACAGCTCGGCACCTCCTCCCGCACCGTCCAGCGCCGCCTGCGGGCCATGATGGACGTCGCCGAGGTCAGCAGCCGGGTGCAGCTCGGCTGGTACGCGATGCGCAACAACTGGGTCTGACCAGGAAGCCCGCCGGCCGACGGGACTCATCCGACGGGCCTCCTGGGGTCTGGGCGAGAATCAGCCGGGCATCATCTCGAGGTAGTCGGCCAGCGACTTCCCGCGGTGCTTGAGCTGCGGTGCGGTGACCGTCGGCGCGGTCGTGTTCTGCTTGAGGTAGTTCTGGCTCACCCAGGCCAGGTCGCGGCGGTCGACGTCGCCGTCGAAGTCGATGTCGGCGGCGCGGCGATCGCTCCCGCGGGCGGCGTAGATCTCCGCCGCGTCTCGTACGTCGATGACGTCGTCTCCGTTCACATCACCGGCGACCAGGGCCGGGACGGTGGAGTAGGAGCCGCCGCCGATGCCCTCCTCGGTGCGGAAGACGCCGCCGACCTCCTCGTACCAGGTGAAGTGACCCGGCACGCGCGCCTGGAGCCGGTAGGGCTCCTCGGTCACCGGCAGGCTGGTGGCGAACCGCGCCGTCGCGTCACCCGTCACCGCGGTCACCGCACCGTCGGGTGCGATCAGGTCGACCTCGATCCCGGCGGTGCTGTAGTCGCGGTCCTTGTCGAAGGCGTAACCAGGGGTGAGCAGCGCCTCGGCCGCGGGCCGAGCGCTGAATGCGACGGTCCGGTTGAGCATCCGGACGGTGCCGTAGAACTGGGTGTTGACGTTGACCCGGGTGCCCGTCGAGGTCGTGCCGCTGGTGCTGTTGCCGCTGATCCCCACGGTCCCGGCCCAGTGCCCGTCGAGCACCTCATAGGTCACCTTCAGCGTCGGCAGTGCCGCCGTGGTCACCGGCTTCGGCAGCGTGATCTCGACCTTGCCGGAGGAGGAACCGCCGTTGGGTGTGTCGGTGACGTCGAAGGACGTCGGCTGCAGCGCCGCGAGCTCCTCGGTCGGAGTGACGGACGTGATCCGCACGAGCCGTGCGTCGTAGCGGAAGCTGGCCCGGATCCCCGTCCAGTCAGCGAGGTTGTGGATCCTGATGGTCTGGGTGACGACGTCGCCCGGCCCCGCAGCGTGAGCATCCGCGTCGGTCACCAGGTAGGGGTAGCCCTCGTCGGCGAAGTTCACGAAACGGGCCTCGCCCATGTTGCCGGCGGCGTCCTGCGGCCAGATCCACAGCGGGCTGACCGGCGGTCCCTTCGGATAGGTGATCTGCTCCCGGATTCGTCCCTCGGTGTCGGCGTTCTCGAAACCGTCGGGTGCGTTGGGGTTGAACTGCGACCACAGGATGCGGCTGTCCGACTCGTCGATGTCGATCCCCGCCTCCCGGATCGCGGCGATCTCACCGTCGTGGATCGTCCCGGTGATCTCGCGGCCGGTGGCGTCCGCGGGGCGCTCGACGACCAGGGGCTCGGCCGAGTCGTGCGGCCCGAACTCGTCGTCGTACGTCGGTGCCTTGGTGTCGACGTAGATGTCGCGGGTCACGGTGTCGGTGACCCCGTAGGCGTCGTTGCCGACGATCTTGAGCCGGTAGTGGCCGTCGGTGAGCCACTTGCTGCGCGGATCAACCGGCGCGAGCGGGTCGCCGGTCAGGTCGAAGTAGCGGCCGAGGATCACCGCCGGCCCGTAGTCGACGCCCTCGAGCAGCCCGACGGTGTTGATCGCGCCGACATAGCCGATCTCCTCACCACGCTTGTCGGTCACGAAGATGTCGATGGAGCGCAGCTGTCCGTCGATGCGCAGCGAGAACGTCGCTTCGCCGCCGGCCGCCTCACCAGCGCCGGTGCCCTGGTTGGTGCTCAGGACGGGCTTGATCATGTCCACCGCGGCGAGCCCGGTCGTGGCCAGCCGGAACCCGAACGGGATGGTGAGCCGCTCCCCGGTCTCCTCGGCGGTGACCGTCACCCGGCCCTCGTAGTAGCCGGCCTCGGCCTCGGCCGGCACGCTCAGGGTCGCGGTGGTCTGCCGTTGCCCACCCGGTCCGAGCGTGACCGTCTCGGGCATGCTGAGCGCGATCTTGTTGGCCGCCGCGTCGGCGGCGTCGTCGCCGTCGGTGAAGGCGACGTCGAGCCGGTAGTGGGCTACCGCGTCGCCGCTGTTGCGGAGCTGGATCGGGGTCTTCTCCTCGAGGTCCTCCCCATGGCGGAGCGTGCCGAAGTCGAGCGCGCCGGTGTCGTAGGTCATGGTGGAGGTCACCCCGCCCGGACCCACGTACGGAGCCTCGGCAGCGACGCGGGCGGCACTACTGGCGTGTACGGCCCGGTAGGGGTCGATCTGCCCGGCACCCGCAGCGAAGACGCTCGGGGCACCGCTGAGCGGAGCCGCCGTGTTCATCAGGGCGACCTTGATGTCCTCGGGGCTGCGGCTGCGGTCCTCCTCGAGCAGCAGCGCCGCGGCGCCCGCGACGTAGGGACTGGCCATCGAGGTGCCGCTGAGCCGGGCGTAGGCGTGCTGGTAGTCGTCGCCGACCACGTCGAGCCGGTCCACCATGTAGGCCGGGACCGAGGAGAGCACGCTGACGCCCGGGGCGGTGACCTCCGGCTTGATGCTGGTGGACCCGAAGACCGGACCACGCGAGCTGAACTCGGCCAGACCGCCGTCGCCGAGGACGAAGGTGCCGTTCTCGGTGAAGTCGACCGATGCCGTGCCCGAGCCGACCGGGGCCGCGATCGCGGCGCCGTCCGCGCTGGTCACCGAGAACGTGGGGACGAAGTCGTCGGACTCACCGAGGTAGTGGCCGATGTGGCCCTCCTCGGGCTTGTCGTTGACCAGCAGCACCGCCACAGCTCCGTTGTCGGCGGCGTTCGTCACCTTCTCGTTCAGCGAGATCGCGCCGCGGTCGACGACGACGACATGGCCGGCGACGTCCTTGCCGGTGTAGTCACGACGCTGACCGGTGCCGACGTCGGTGACCGGGTGGGTCCCGGCGACCGCATCCGTCGGGTCGCTGGACAGCGGGCGGGCGAGGAGGCGACCCTCGATGGCGGTGTCGCCGACGTGCGCCAGGTAGGACGGCAGGCGCATCGGGACGTCGTTGGCACCGACGGTGATCGGCAGGGCCGCCGCTCCGGGGGTGCCGAGCGTGTAGGCGTCCGGGCCGCTGTTGCCGGCCGCGATCACGGTGACCACGCCCGCGAGCGCGAGCGAGTTGGCCGCCATCGCCTGTGGGCTGCCGGCGTCGTTGACCGCGGCACCCAGGGACATGTTGACCACGTCCATGTCGTCGGCGAGCGCCTGGTCCATCGCGGCGAGGATGTCGCGGGTGTAGCCGCTGCCGTAGGGGCCGAGGACCCGGTAGGCGTAGAGGTCCACGTCGGGCGCGATCCCGGCGGCGCCGAGATCGGCACCGGGTGCGTCCTGACCGGCGATGATGCCGGCCACGTGCGTGCCGTGCTGGGTGTAGTAGGCGTTGCCGTTGGAGAGCTCGCTGCGTCCGGACGCCTTCCAGTCGGCGTACGTGGTCTCCATCGGGTCGGCGTCGTCGTCGATGAAGTCGTAGCCACCGACGTACGCATCGCGCAGCGCCGGGTGCCGGTAGTCGATCCCGGTGTCGATGACGCCGACCTTGATCCCGTCACCGGTGATGCCGTCCTCGTGCAGCCGGCGCACACCGGCGGCGATCTGCTCCTGCGTACGGCCGTCGGTCGCCGAAGCGAGGTGGGTCGTGACGCCGGGGGCGGAGAGTGCGGTCACCTCGGCGTCTGGCCAGACGGAGGCGACGCCGTCGATCGCGGCGAGCTCCTCCAGGGCCGAACCCGAGACCCGCATGCTGAACCCGTTGAACGCCTCGTCATAGGTGCGCCGCACCTCGGTGGTGACCCCGGAGCCCTTGCCGAACGTCTTGCCCAGCTCTCCCCGGAAGCTCTCCCGAGCCTCGGACGCGCGCTCCGCCGCCTGCGCCTTGGTCAGGTCGTGGCCCTTGCTCGCGGCCAGCAGCCGTTCCGTACGTGCCGGCGGCTGTGCCAGCGACACGATGACGTCGACCGGCTCGTCCGCGGCCAGCACCGCGGGGTCGTCGACCTGGAGACCCCGGACCTCCACCTCCGCGAGCTGGTCCAGCGCCAGCCGCTGGTCAGGGGTGAGGGCGGCGATGATCTCCTCCGCCGACTGCTGCGACGCCGCGGCGCCGGCAGCGGGCGCGAACCCGGCCAGCGGTGTGGCCAGCGCCGCGACGGCGATGAGGGGAAAGGCGGCTCGGGCCGAGCGCCACGACAGACTCACGGTGGTGTGCTCCTGGTTCTTCGTTCGTTCACATGGTGGGCCGAGGGGCGGCGGGGGGCGGCCAGGGGTGTCGGCCGGGCAGAACCGGCGAGGGCGCGGCCACCGCGTCGCCCCTGCATTATCAGCATCGCTGCCGGAGGGTGAGGTCGACGACCGTCGCCCTGCCCTTGTTCCGGACCTTGACCTCGCTGCTGGCAGCGGTCCAGCCGTCACGCAGCGCGGAGACCCGCACCGGGTTGTAGGTGGTGTCGACCCAGCGAAGGTAGGCGCCATCGGCGCCGGTCAGACCGGTCCAGCGCACCCCGCCGGCATCGACCTGGACGGTCGCTCCGGAGAGCGGTCCGGTCTCCCCACCACAGGACTCGCCCTTGACGGTCCCGACCACCGCGCCCCAGGTGCTGGGCACGGGTGTGGTCACGGTGACCTCGACGCCGGCCGACGGATAGGGGGTGTCTTCGAGGATGCGTACGCTCGCTCGCAGCTCACCGGGCTGCGCGATCGCGGCACCGTCCAGAGCGATGGCCACTTCGGCCCGCTCGCCGGGCGCGAGGGTGATCTCCCCCGGCGAGAGCGCCATCCAGCGTACGTCCGACGCCGCGCCGAGGCAGTCGCCCTGTCCGGAGAGCAGCGAGACCTGGGTGGACACCGAGGTGCCGTTCGGCGAGCCGCCGAGCGTGTAGAACCCGCAGGCGGAGGCGCCTCGGTAGACCGGTGTCGGCGCGTTCGGTAACGCCGTCCAGACGTCGGTCTGCGGGTCGTAGGCCCACCCGGAGGTCGTGATGCTCACCCCGGCGATGCCGCCGGAGACGAGCAGCCGTCCGCCCTGCGCGGCGACCCCGGAGCCCCAGTGCGCGACCGGCATCGGGGCGACCGCCGACCAGGCGTCCTTCGCCGGGTCGTAGACGTAGGCGGCTCGGACCGCCGAGGCGCCGTTGCTGCCGCCGGCGCAGTAGACCTTGCCGCGGATCGCACCGCAGTTGAGCCAACCGGCCTTGGCCGGGTAGTCGGCGAGCCTCTCGAAGGAGTCTGCGCTCACGTCGTAGGCGAACACCTCGCTGTGGTCGCACGAGGTGGCGCACCCGCCGATGGTCAGGATCCGTCCGTCGAGGACCGCCGTCCCGGACGCTGCCAGCGGTGCCGGGTGATCCGCGGCGCGGCTCCAGGTGTCGGTGACCGGGTCGTAGAGCTGTGTCCGGGCGACAGGATCGCCCCCGGCCGCCCAACCTCCGAGCATGACGAACCTGCCGTCCACGAACGCGCCCGCCGGACGCTGCCTGGCCTGCGGCATGTCCGCGATCCGCTGCCAACCCTGGTCGGGGTCCAGCATCCAGCTCGTGGCGATCGGACCGGCTCCGAGGGTGCCGCCGAAGCTGTAGAGCCGGTTGCCGAGCGTCCCGGCGACGCTGTCGACCGTGCCCTGCGGCATCGCGGGCTGGGTCTGCCAGCCTTCGGCGAGGGTCTCGGCTGCGGACTCGGAGCCACGCGGCGTGGCACCGTCGAGCGGGCCGACGTCCTGCAGCGGGGTCACCTCGGCACGTTGCGTGCGGACGGTGCCGAGGTCGGTCATCGTCGCCTGCGGTGCCTGATATCCCTCCGGGATGGCGAGGTCGCTGCCGCGGTCACGCTCGGCCAGCCGGACGGTGGCCGGGGCGGAGCCGGTGTTCTCCACCGTCACGCTCAGCTCGGTCGACTCGCCGATCGGCACGGTCGCGGCGACCTGGTCGGTCGACACCTTCAGCCGACCGGCGGCCAGCGCCAGGTCGGTCTCGACGACCTCGTCGGCGACGACCGACAGCGCGTCGGTCGCGGTCTGGTAGTCCGCCAGCGTCGCGGTGACCTCGCGGTCACCGGCTGGCGCGAAGAACCTCACCAGGCCGTCGTCGAGAGCAGGGTCGGCCGGGGTCGCCACCGAGGCGGCGCTGACCGAGCCTGCCTTCACCCGAGCACCCGGCAGGCCGGCTCCGGTGTTCTTGTCGGAGACCTGCCCGATCACCAGACCGCCGGGCGCCGGACGGCAGCCGACGTTCTCGTCCTCGGCGTTGGCCCAGTCCAGTGCGTTCTCGAAGACCAGCTCGCTGGTCTCGGACCAGTCGTCCATGTCACGGGTGTAGTAGGGCGAGTGCATGGCGAGCAGCACGTGCCGGCTGGCCGCCCGCTGCTGCACCGCGATCGCGGCGCCGCGCGTGCCCGCGGTCGAGGAGCCGACGGTCGCCAGCACCTGTCGGCCGTCGCCCTCGTACCCGTTGAACCACTTCATCCAGGCGGGCAGCCCGGGCTCGTGGTCCCAGCGGTCGCCGACCTCCACCCCGGCGAGCACCGGGTGCTCGGCGACCGCCTCGAGATAGCCGGTCTCCCCGGCCGCGGCTTCCGCGCCGCCGGTCGAGGTCGGGACCCCGGCGTACTTCGCCAGCGCCGTGACACCGCCCCAGGGGCTCTTCTGGCTGTCGGTGAAGATGACACCGGTGCCCTCGGCGTCCATCCGGGCGAGGAAGCCGGTGAAGGCTCCTTGCCGAGGATCGGTGTAGGCGTAGCCCCAGACGACGACGTCGTACCCGGTGATCCCTGCGATCTGGCCGGGCCGGACCATGTCGACGGCGATCCGGCGCTGGTCGAACCAGCCGCGGAACTTGTCGGGGAGGTCGGTGACCACCGCGATCCGTGGCTGTGTCTTGACGTAGCCGAGCGCCTCGGCGCAGTCGATCGGGTCGACCTTCGCGACCAGGTCGACGGCGCCGGTCGTCCCGGCAGGGTCCAGCGTGGCGGTCGCGGGCTGGTAGCCGCCACCGACCGGTCTGGCCGTGAGGTCGTACGCCGCCCCGGTCGGGAGCTCGAGGGCGTACTCACCCGTCACCGGGTCGGTGAAGGTCGCCACCGGGGTGCCGGGAACCGAGACCTTCGCGTAGAGGGGCCAGCCGTGTCCGGAGCCGTCGGTGACCTTCCCTGAGACCCGCTGCGTCGGGGCCTTCGCCAGCTCGACGTCGTGGCTGGTGGACGCCCGGGCTGCGATCTCGACGCCGGTCGCCTTCTGGGTCGTGTAGCCGAACGCGGCGACCTTCACGGTGTAGCTGCCGACCGGCAGCGCCATCCGGAAGGAGCCGTCGGCGGCCGTGTCGCGGCTGGTCGTGAACGAGCCTTCGGCGGTCACCGTCGCCCCGGCGATCGGGGCGCCGTCGGCATCGGTCACGGTGCCACCGAGGAAGCCGGCCTCACCCAGCGGGGCGTGCGCGAACAGCGCCGCTACGTCGAGCCGGCCCTCGCCCCAGACGTTGTTGTCCTCGGGCGTTCCCCCGCAGGTCAGGTCCTCGGTGTCGACCGCGGTCTCGTTGAGCAGTCGCTGGGTGGCCGGGATGTCACCGACCAGCACCGGCGCGGCCGACCACAGCAGCGCCACCGCGCCGGCCAGGTGCGGAGCCGCCATCGAGGTGCCGTTGTAGACCTCGTAGCCGCCACCGGGGACCGAGGAGCGGATGGCCACGCCGGGAGCGGAGATGGCCGGTTTGATCTCGCCGTCCTGGCCTGGGCCCCGGCTGGAAAAGGAGCCGATCGTGTGGTTGACCGCGTACGCGCCGACCGAGTAGTTGACGCTCCTGCTTCCCGGAGCGCCGGAGGTGGCGCATCCCGGCCCGTTGTTGCCGTTGGCGAACGAGCTGAAGATCCCGGAGGCCTCCCACGCCTTGGAGATGTCCTCCATGAACGGGTCGTTGGACGGGGCCTCGCTGCCCCAGGAGTTGTTGACCACGTTGGGCCGCATCGCCGCGTCCGGGTTCTCGCCGTTGCGATCGGTCGGCTCGAGGATCCACTCCCCGGCGGCGATCAGCGCGGTGTCGCTCGGGCAGCAGCCGTTGACGGCGATCCACTTCGCACCGGGCGCGACGCCGATGCCGGTGCCGCCGGCGTCGTCGCCGACCATCGTGCCCATCGTGTGGGTGCCGTGCCCGTCGGAGTCGCACGGCCCGGCGCAGTCGGCACCGGCGACGTCCATCCAGTTGTAGTCGTGGTCGAAGGTGCCGTCGCCGTTGTTGCCGCGGTAGGACGACACCAGTGCCGGGTGGTCGTACTGCACCCCGGAGTCGATGTTGGCCACGACCATGCCCTGGCCGTTGACGCCGTAGTCCGACCAGACCTGGTCGGCATGGATGTCGGCGATCCCCCACTCCACCGCAGCGTCGGTCGACTGCGGCACGGCCGACTTCGTCTCGATCGGTTCCGGAGTCGCGTAGGCACGCGGCGCGTAGAGGCCCTCGACCTCCGGCTCGGCGGCGAGGGTGTGGGCCAGCCGGCTGGAGCCACCCTTGACCAGGATGGCGTTGGTCGCCCAGAAAGCCCGGTACCTCACGCCGCGCTTGCGCAGCAGCGCGCGGGTCTCGGCCTGGCTCTCCTCGGCCTGTGCCCGCAGCGCGTCCGCGACAGCCTTTCCGCGCTCGGCCCAGTCGGTGTTCTGGCTGGCCTCGGTGAGGTCGGCCTCGTCATCGAACCGGACCAGGAAGTCGTCGGCGCCCTTCTCGAGCTGCGTGGCGAGCTTCTTCTCGATCTTGGCCGCCGGGTCCTTCGCCGGGCGCTCGGCCGCAGACGCGAGCCTCACGATGCCCTCGCCCGCCGCGGCGGCCGGTGCTGCAGCCGACGTCGGCGCGGTCAGCAGCAGCCCACCGAACATCGCCATGGTGGTCGCCAGCACCGCGATCGCGCGGTGGCTGCGGGAGTTCAGCCGGGTCCTACTCACAGATCCACCTCGATGGGTCGTCATGCCGGTCAGCAGCCGGTCCGGGTCAGGGTGAAGTCCTCGGTCGCCACGTCCGAGGGGCTCTTGGGTGCCTTGAGGAGGCGCGTCTCGATCTCGTAGTCGTCCTGGCCGACGACGAGCTGGAGCTGCCTCTCGTCCTTGTCGATCCAGCGGCGGTAGCGGCCGTCTGCTGCCGTGGTCAGGGTCCATCCGGACCTGACCCCGTCGACCTGCACCGTCGCACCCGCCAGCGGCGCGGTGGTGCCATCGCACGCCGTCGCGGTCACGGTGCCCTGCAGAAAGCCCCAGTCTTTCGGCGCGGGGACGCGCATGGTCACCGCCAGCGGCGCCACCGGGTAGGGGGTGTCCTCGACCAGACCCAGCTCGGCGGCCAGGTCACCAGGCTGCCCGGCACCGGCCGGGTCCGCCGTCACGGTCATCGTGACCGACTCCCCCGGCTGGAGGGTGGTGCCCGAACCGGGGACGGTCGAGAGCCAGCCGACGTCGGTCGCCGCCGGCTCGCAGCCGTCGTACCCGCTGAGGACGAACACGTCCTGCTTGCCGGTGTAGCCCGCGGAGGCGCCCCCGACGCGTACGCCGCAGGCCGAGCCGCCGCGGTAGAGCAGCGTGTTGTTCCAGGGCAGCTGGGACCAGCGGTCCGCGCCGGGGTCGTAGGCCCAGGCGTCGCGGGTGGGGAAGCCGGCGTACATCCCGCCGGCCACGGCCAGACGGCCGCCCGAGGCCCAGGTCGCGGCACCCCAGCTCTCGCCCGGGAAGTGCGCGCCCTCGGTCCAGGTGTCGGTGGCCGGGTCGTAGATCCAGGTGGTTCCGTTGACTCCGTAGTAGTCGTCGGTGTCGGCGCCGCCGGCACAGACGATGCGGCCGTCGATGGCGCCGCACGAAGGCCAGGAGACCTTGACCGGGTAGTCGGCGAGCCGATGGAACTCGTCGGCGGCCACGTCGTAGGCCAGCACGCTGCTGTTGCCGCAGACCGTGGTGCACCCGCCGACGGTGTAGACGACGCCGTCGAGGATCGCGCTGCCGGAGCCGGCCAGCGCCTGCGGGGACGCAACGCCTGTGCTCCAGCTGTCGGTCTCCGGCGAGTAGCGCAGCACCTGCGAGGCGAGGTGCTGCCGGTTGTCGGTCCATCCGCCGACCAAGACCATCGTGCCGTCCACGAAGCCACCAGCGGCGGCCAGCCGGCCCTCGGGCATCGAGGCGGTCGGCTGCCACGATCCGGTGCGGTCGGGCAGAACCCATCCGTCGGTGATGGGCTTACGGTCGGAGCTCGCTCCACCGAAGGAGTAGAGGTCGCCGTCGTGGTCACCGGCGATGTTCTCCGTGACGCTCGCCGGCAGGGACGACAGGCGGCTCCAGGCCTGGTTCTGCGGTGCCGGGGCGGCCGGAGCCCAGTCGTCGTCCAGCCGCTCCGGCGACTCGGTGCTGTTGTCCGGCTTCAGGAGCGCGAACCCATGGTCCCGCTCGCGCACGCCGAGGGTGGCCGGCGCGGTGCCAGAGTTGGTGACGGTGACCGTCTGGGTCCCGGTCTCGCCCCAGGGCACGGTCGCGTCGAGCCCGGTGCCGGCGACCTCGAGCCGCCCGGCGGCGAGCCGAACGTCCGCGGTCGCCACCTCGTCCGGACGGACGCGTACGGGAGCCTCGCCGGTGACGTACTCCGCCCTGTCGACCGAGACGGTGTGCTCCCCTACCGACACAAAGCCCCAGTAGAACCCGGGATCGGTACGCGGCGAGGCGATGTCGGCGCCGTCCACCCGGGCGCGCGCACCCGTGACCACCGCGCCGGTGTTCTGATCGGTCGCGGTCCCGGTGATGAGGCCACCCTCGAGAGGGAGGCAGCCGCGCTTGCCGACGAACACGTCGTCGACCGCAAACCAGTAGATCCCACCGGTGAAGTGGAACCGCACCCGGACATCGGCCTGGTCGGCTGCCCCTGGCAGCGGGACGACGTGGGTGACCGGCCCGCGCTCGCCACCGCTCTTGCTCCACACGGTGGACCAGGTCTGGCCTCCGTCGACGGATACACTCGCCGAGGCGGTCCCCGGGCCGAGGTCACGCAGGTCGCTGGAGAACTGCAGCTCCGGTGCGGTGACCCCGCTGAGGTCGGTCGCCGGCGAGATCAACGAGGAGTCGACGGCCTGGGCAGTCCCGGCATCGCGGTCGACGATCGCGAAACCGCCCGCTCCCCCGGTCAGGTTGCCGCGCCCGCCGGGGTCGTCGAAGCGCCAGATGTTGCCGGTGCCCGCATGGTCCACGACCTGCCACCCGTTCGGGGTCGTGGTGGTGTCGAAGCCCTCGGTCATCCCGTCGAGGCGGTATCCCGGAGCCGTGCAGGTGCTGGTGTCGGCGGTCACCTCGAGGTCGACGGCGGTGCCGCCGGACTCGACCGTGACCGGGGTCGTGGTGGTCTCGTAGCCTGGGTAGACCGGGTCCGCACTCACCTCTGCGACGGTCCCGGACGGTACGTCGAGGCGGAACGCACCGGTCACCGGGTCCGAGTACGTCACCTCGGAGGTCCCGCTCACGCTCACCCGGGCACGCACCGGCCAGCCGTGACCCGAGGCGTCACGTACCTGACCGGTCAGCAGCCCGGTCCCCGCATCGGCCTCCGCTGCGGACAAGCCGCCGGCGGCAACCCCTGGAGCCGCGACCCCAGTGAGCACCACGGCTGCGACCGCGGCGAGACTGAGTCTGGAACGTGAACCCATGCGAACCCCTTTGATGCCCGATGTGCGAGAAGCTGTGCGACGAGTCGGCTCAGACGATGGCAGTGCCGTCGAGGCAGGCACAACGGGTTCATGGGTCGGGAACACGCCATGTCGAGAACCCGTCATGCCTGCCGGTCAGAGATCACGCGATCTCTCAGTCGGCCGGCTGACCGATCCGGTACGCCCGGACCATGGTCTGGTCGACCTCGGATCCGCGCTTGTCGGCCATCCGGACCCGCAGGTGGGTGAAGGCCCCAGGGGCGGCATCCGCCGGCACGATCGCGAACCAGCCGGTCGCCGTCCGCTGGATGCGGGCGGGACGCCAGTCGGTGACCTCGCCGAGGCGGGACTGGTCGCCGACGGCATAGTCGAGCGAGACCTGCGCCAGGTCGACGGGACCCTCGACGGTGTCGCTCACCGCGGACAGCGGGATCCGGGTCTCGGTCCCTGACGGCACCTGGTTGGTCAGGTCGACCGGGACGTCGATGACCGGGACCAGCAGCGGCTGCGCCCCCTGGTCCTCGGGCGAGGTCGGGAACTGCCACTGCGTGCTGTAGGCGATACCTACCTGGTCGGCCGCGGAGGCAGGACGGCCCCAGGTCTGGCGGAACGTGACCACAGCCTTCTGTTCCGGCAGCAGGTACATCCCGTCCTTCTGCGGCAGCGGCTCCCCGTCCAGGAGCAGCTGGCGGCTGCCGGTGTCGCGGTAGTCACCGGTGGCGTCGTGCCCGCCGGCGTCGCCGTAGGGTGCGATCGCGAAGGACAGCCGGTTGGCCTTGCGGGTCATCAGCGAGCGGTCGTAGGTGTTGCGGGTGGCACCGAAGGGCGCCTTGAACCACGTGCTGTGCTGCGTCCGGCCGGCGGTCATCGTCCTCGGCCCGTCGAAGGACGACCCGTAGGTCGTGCCACCGAACCCACGCGAGACGATCGTCGTCCAGGCCACGTCCGGCTGAGCCGTGAAGAACTCGGTACGCCGCACCGGAGCAGCGAGCCGAAGCGTCGTGCCACCGGCGTACTGGCCTGCAAGGCCGGGCACCTTGAGCTGGACGTCGGAGGCGTAGGCGGTCTGGCCACCCTGGGCGTGGTAGCCGGCGTCGATGCGCGCCAGCTTCGGGTCGAGAACCCGCTCGACGCCCGGTGCGATCTCGTCCTGGCGGTAGCGGGCGAGGTTGTACAGGTACGGGCTGGATGCCAGCGGAGTCCCACTCCACGACATCGTGACCGGGCCGTCGGACAGCTCGGCCTGCAGGGCGAGCGAGTCCTGCCAGGTGACGGTGATCGCGGGGAGCTTGGAGCCGCTACCGCTGAGCTGGAAACGTCCGACCGTGTCGGGGACCGCGGCGACGATGCCGGCCGCCCCGCCGGCGACGGCCGCCGTCGACCAGGTGTTGGGGTTCCCGCCGCCGGTTCCGGCGTCGAGCAGCACGACCTTGCCGTTGATGTCGTGGTTCGCGAAGTTCTCCGGGGTGCCCTTGCCGATGTAGACCAGCGGTGCAGAACCATCGTCGGCGAACTCGGGTGCCAACAGGACGGGGAAGTCGTCGACGGTGCGTCCACCGGACGAGGTCATCGTCAACCGGGGCGCCGCGAGCCTCGCAGACGCCACGAAGGCGAGCTTGTCGTCGCGTGCCGGCTCGGCGTAGATCGCCTTGGTGAGCATCGGGATCGTCTGCAGGAACCCGGCGCGGACCACTCCGTCGTCGGTGAGCTCGTAGGACAGGCCCATCGCGAAGCCGGCGGCCTCGGTGGGCCGGTTGGTCTTCCAGGCGATCTCCTCGGCGTCGCGCGCGTCGAGCGTGACAGTGGTGTCTCCGTCGACCTCGATCTCTGAGCGGTAGAGCTGCGAGAGGGAGGCGACGCTGCCCACGTTGCCGGGCTCGTCACGAGTCATCACGGTCCCGCTGAGCGCGTAGGTGCCGTAGGGGACCCGGATGGTGGTGCTGCCCGCGGCCGGCGAGCCGAGCGTGTAACGACGGGCGGTGTCGCGATGACCGTCGAAGAGCTGGAACGTGGAGGGGCTCGCTGCCGGGTCGCCGTGCCGATCGACCGCACGCACGGTCAGGTTCGCGGTCGGCTCCTGCAGATGGATCGAGTACGGCGCGACCACCCGTGACCCGTTGGCGCCGGTGGCGACGAGCCGGCCGGTGACCACCCCGTACGCCGCGGCGGGGATCTCCACCGTCGGGTCGATGTCGAACGTCACGTCGGCGGTGCCGCCGGCGGGGACGACGACGGAGTCGGTGGTCAGCGCCACCAGGCCCTCCACCCGGGTCTTGCCGTCGTCGCCCAGGCTCGGGGACACGTCGAGGTCGAGCTCGACCGGCTGATCCGACCGGTTCGTGAGGGTGAGCGTGCCCGTCGTGGGATCGAGGTCGCGCTGGGGGTAGGCGAAGTCGCCGAGCGACTGGCTGGGTGCCGCGTAGATCGCCTGGTCGATGGCACGACCGACATCGAGCGGCCCGGCGCCCTGCTCCGGCACCGGCGCGGTGGTCTCGTCGGCAGAGGACGTCAGGATGCTCTTGAGCTCCGTCGGCGTCAGCTCCGGGTCGTCCTGCAGCGCGAGCGCAGCGGCGCCGGCCACATGCGGAGTGGCCATCGAGGTCCCGGACATGGCGGTGTAGGCGTGGTCCCCGCGACCACCGGCGTTGGCCGCGATCACGTCGACGCCCTGCGAGGCGATGTCGGGCTTCGACCAGTCGCTGCCCACCGCCGGCCCCCGGCTGGAGAACGGCGCCGTCGCGTTGCCCCGGTCGACCGCACCGACGGTGAGCGCTGCCGGTGAGCAGCCTGGGGTCGCCACGGTGCCGTGGCGGTAGGCGTTGCCCGCAGCCACCACGAACAGGGCCCGGTCGCTCAGCGCCTCGAGGGCCTGGGTGTCGAGGCTGGTGCAGGAGGTCGCCGCGTCGTTGCCCAACGACATCGACACGATGTCCGCGCCCTGGTCGACCGCCCACTGCATGCCGGCGATGATCCCGCTGGTGGAGCCGGAGCCCGAGTTGTCGAGCACCTTGCCGACGAGCAGGTCGGCGCCCGGCGCCACCCCGGCGTAGCGACCCTCGGAGGCGGCGCCGCTGCCGCCGACGGTCGAGGCCGTGTGGGTGCCGTGGCCGTGGAGGTCGTCGATGTCCTCGCCCGGGACGAAGGAGCGAGACGTGGTGACCCGGTCCGCGAGATCAGGGTGGCCGACGTCGTAGCCGGAGTCCAGGACCGCGACGGTGACGCCGGTGCCGTCGATGCCTCGGGCATGGGCCTGGTCCGCCCCGGTGAGCGGGACGGTCGGCGTCCCCAGGTCGGGGACGGCCGTGCCGTGCACGGGCGCGTCGAGCCAGATCTTGTCCACCGCTCCCGCCGTCCGCGCCGACGTTCGGGGCTCGAGGCGCCCCCAGGCCTCCGCGGCCTGCTCCTTCTCGATGCTCAGCGCTGTCGCTCCGACCGACGGGAGGGCGACACCGCGCACGGCCCCGGGGACCGTGGCGCGGGGAGAGTGCCCACCCTCGTACTGCACGATCACCGGCAGCGAGTCGCGGTTCGCGTCGTCGTACCCGCTGGCGATCAGGGCGGTCAGGTCGAACAGGCCGAGGTCGAGCCGACCGGCATCGATCATCGGCTGCACACCGTCGGGGACGACATAGGTGTGCTGACCGTCCTGCCACACCACGCTGCCGTGGTCGGCGGTGTCGGCGCCGTCACCGGCACGCAGCCCGGCCGAGAGCACCCGGCCCGAGCCGTCGACCCGGGCGTCGACGACGTCGCCGGTGACGAGGGTGACGCTCACCGGGCGCCCGTCCGCCTGCCCCGCCGCACCGGGCGGCTGGTTCGCGGTGCCGGCACCGGCGACATCGGGATCAGCGGCCAACGCCGCTGCGGACCCGCTGACGACCAGGCCCAGGGCGGCCACGGTGACGCAGGACTTTCGCCAGGGCAGGAGAGGGGGCATCGGTTTCTCCGTTTCACGTACGCAGCGCCCGGCAGTGGGCCGGGCGCTCGCACACGCTAAGCGACGAGAAGACGGGTGGACCCCCGCCGACGATGTCGGACTGTCGCCATGTCGCAGCCTCGCCAGGGCTGGCCGTCAGCGCGTCCGAGAAATGACGAAGGGCTCCGAGTCAGTGACTCGGAGCCCTTCCTGCGTGGTACCCCCGACCGGATTTGAACCGGCGTTACCGCCGTGAGAGGGCGACGTCCTAGGCCGCTAGACGACGGGGGCTTGCAGCGGGTGAAACCTTAGCGAACCGCTTCGGTGACTCCCAAATCCTCCAGAGAGGATCCGCTGGGCTACTAGGACTCGAACCTAGAATAACTGGACCAGAACCAGTCGTGTTGCCAATTACACCATAGCCCATCGCCTTGCTGGACAAAGTCCCACAAGGACGATCCGGCCCTCAGGATTTCTCCCTCGAACCGAGAGGAAACATTACCGGCGAGGCCCCCAGGCTACGAAATCGGCACGCCCTCATCGCTCTTCGTCGTGGTCGCGAGGCCCATCGACCGGGCGGCCCACACCGTCAGCGCCAGGAAGACGCCCGACTGGACCAGCGTGACCGGGATCCGCCACCACGACGCCTCGGAGGTGTTGAGCACCGTCGAGATGTCGCCGAAGGCCACAGCCATCCCGAGACTGACGAAGTTGTTGAGGACGTGCATCGCGATGCCCGCCTCGATGCCCCCGGTGGCGATGACGCAGATGCCGGCGACGATCCCGAACGCGAACCGGTCCAGGAACAGAGGCAGGTCCTGGGACCCGTGGGCAAAGGCGAACAGCAGCGCGGTGATCGTCACCGCAACCGTGCGCGCGCCGAGCATCCCCCCGAAGAGCGAGCCGAAGGTCTGGAAGATGTAGCCGCGGAACAGATACTCCTCCCCCGCCGCCTGCAGCGGGGTGAGCAGCACGATCACGAGTACGAAGTCGCGCATCGTGCTCGTCCAGGGGTTGAGCGTGCTGGGCCCGAGCTCCTCGCCCGGGATCGGCAGCCGGGAGGCGACGATGACGGTGACCACCATCGTGATCACCGCGATCCCGAGGCAGCGCAGCAGCCAGCGCCAGCGGATCCGCCGCTCCACCGAGGCCAGCCACCCGGGTCGCAGCCCGTGCAGCGCCCAGCACAGCAGCATGGCCGCGGGGATGGCACCGGCGAGCGAGAGCAGCAGGAACGCCAGCGACTCGGGCGTGACGTTCTCGACATCGGCGACGCGGGCCATCCCGGTGGCGACGTCGTCGCCGGCGAGGACGAAGAAGATCTCGAACCCGGCGAGCACCACCGCCGGCGAGACGAAGAAGACGCAGAGGCCGATCAGGATGAGACCGATCAGGGGCCGCCCCCAGCCGCTGCGCCCGCTGCGCTGCACCTGGTAGTAAGCCAGTCCCGAGGGCGGTTCCACGACCGTGCTCATCCTGCCCGTCCTGCCACGTTCAGCTCCTCCCGAGAACCGCCTTCAGGCGCCCCAGCGTACGCTCCCGGCCGAGCAGCTCCATGGATTCGAACAGCGGCGGGCTGATCCGCTTGCCGGTCACCGCGACCCGCACCGGGCCGTACGCCTTGCGCGGCTTGAGCTCGAGGCCGTCGATCAGAGCCGCGGTCAGCGCGTCCTGGATGTCGGCCGTCGACCACGTGGAGAGACCGGCCAGCGCGTCGTAGGAGGCCTGGACGACGCCCAGGCCCTCCTCGTCGAGCAGCTTGGCGGCATCCTCCTCGTCGAGGGCGAAGTCGGCCTCGGGCACGAAGAGGAATCGCAGCATGTCGGAGGCCTCGCCGAGCTTGTTGATCCGCTCGGCGACCAGCGGCATCGCCGCCTCCAGCATCTGCGCGTCGGCGTCGTGCACCGGGTCGCCGATTACGCCGTCGGCCTTGAGGTAGGGAATCACCCGGTGGGTGATCTCCTCGACCGGCAGCAGGCGCATGTGGGAGGCGTTGATCGCCTCGGCCTTCTTGATGTCGAAGCGGGCCGGGTTCTTGACCACGTCGTGGATCTCGAAGGCCTCGACCATCTCCTCCATAGTGAAGATGTCGCGGTCGGCGGCGATCGCCCAGCCGAGCAGCGCCACGTAGTTGAGCAGCCCCTCCGGCAGGAAGCCCTCCTCGCGGTACTTCAGCGCGTGCGCCTCGGGGTCGCGCTTGGAGAGCTTCTTGTTGCCCTGGCCCATCACGTACGGCAGGTGACCGTACTCAGGCGCACGCTCGGCCAGGCCGATCTCCACGAACGCGTCGAAGAGGGCGATCTGCCGCGGCGTACTGCTCAGCAGGTCTTCGCCACGGAACACGTGGGTGATGTTCATGGTGGCGTCGTCGACGGGCGCGGTGAGCGTGTAGAGCGGGTCGCCGTTGGCGCGGGCGAGCGCGTAGTCGGGGACGTGCTTGGTCTCGAAGGTGACCTCGCCGCGGACGAGGTCGTTGAAGGTGATCGAGCCGTCGGGCATGCGGAACCGGGGCACGCTGGTGCGACCCTCGGCCTCGTAGGCCTTGATCTGGTCCTCGCTCAGGTCGCGACAGTGGTTGTCATAGCCCTGAGCCGGCGCCTCGCCCTTGATCCCCTCGGCCTTGGCTGCCTTGTAGGCGGCCAGCCGCTCCTCGTAGCGGGCGGTGGTCTCCTCGCCGGTGCAGTAGCACTCGTAGACGTGGGAGGAGGCACGCAGCCGCGCGAGCGCGTCGGCGTAGATCGCCGAGCGCTCGGACTGGCGGTAGGGGCCGTAGGGACCGCCCACCTCGACGCCCTCGTCCCAGTCGAGCTTGAGCCAGCGCATCAGGTCGATGAGCCCGTCGTAGGACTCCTCGGTGTTGCGGGCCTTGTCGGTGTCCTCGATGCGGAAAACGAAGGTGCCGCCGTGGTGGCGCGCGAAGGCCCAGTTGAACAGGGCGGTCCGGACCAGGCCGACGTGGGGCGAGCCGGTCGGCGAGGGTGCCATCCGGACCCGGTAGTCCTTCGGCTCGAGTGTGTTGTTCAGTCCGCTGCCAGTCACCGCTGTGCCACCTTGTTCGTCAGAGCTCCGAGCCCCTCGACGAAGATCTCGATCTCGTCGCCGGGCTCCATGGGACCGACACCCTCGGGGGTGCCGGTGAGGATCACATCGCCGGGCAGCAGCGTCATCACGCTGCTGATGTGGGCGATCAGCTTCGGGATGCCGTGGACGAGGTCCTTCGTGGACCCGTCCTGGACGACATCACCGTTGAGGAAGGTCTGGATGCGTACGCCGGCCGCGAGCTGTTCCGGCTCGACGTCGGTCTCGATCCAGGGACCGAGCGGGCAGAAGGTGTCGTAGCCCTTCGCCTGGGAGAAGTGCTTCAGCCGCCGCTGGACGTCGCGGGCGGTGACGTCGTTGGCGACCGTCATCCCGTAGATGACGTCCTTCACCTTCTCCTCCGGGACGTCGCGGCAGATCCGGCCGATCACGATCGCGAGCTCGCCCTCGTAGTGGAGGTCCTCGACCCCCGCGGGCCGCTGGATCGCGTCGTCCGGGCCGCAGACCGCGGTGTTGGGCTTGATGAAGAAGAGCGGCTCCTCGGGAACCTCGTTGCCGAGCTCGGCCGCGTGCTTGGCGTAGTTGCGGGCGACCGCGACCACCTTGCTGCGCGGGATCACCGGCGCGAGCAGCTTGACGTCGTCGAACTTGTGGACCTGATCGGTGATGTTGACACCCGAGAACAGCGGGTCGCCCTGGAGCGCGACCACGGTCGCGTCCTCGCTGAGCTGGCCGTAGCCGTCTAGGTCCCCCATGACGACGCCGAACTGGGGCTCGCCACCCTTGGTCGTGAATCTGGCGATGCGCACGTGCTGAGCCTATCCGGACCCGTCGCCACGATTCACTTCACGATGCGCCGCCTTCGTAGGCTTGTACGTCGTGGAGGTGCTGTCGCGTTCGGAATGGACCGCTCGCGCGGACGCTCACCGCGCGCGCCTGGCGCCCTACGTCGAGCCGCATCTCGCCCGCCGCGGCGCCCGGGTCAAGCACCCGGTGAACGACTTCCTCTTCACCTACTACTCCTACCGACCCGCCCAGCTGCTGCGCTGGCATCCGGGGTTCGGGGTGAGGCTGTCGGACGCTCCGGAGTACGCCTCGCTCCGCGGCTATGCGGACGGCACCGTCTCCGCGGACTTCCTCGCCGACAAGCGCCTGCTCGTCGAGACGCTCCTGAAGCTGCTCCGCGCGACCGCAGCACGCGACGGCAACTTCGGCTGCTTCGGCCTCCACGAGTGGGCGATGGTCTACCGGCTCACCCCGGAGCAGGTGCGCCACGCCGACTGGCCCTTGCGGTTGGGGGCCGCCGGAACCGACCGCGTCGTCGAGTCCCACCGGATCGCGTGCAGCCACTTCGACGCGTACCGCTTCTTCACGCCCCCGGCCGCACCGCTCAACACCCTCTCCCCGCGCTCCGACGACCGCGCGGCCTTCGAGCAGCCCGGCTGCCTGCACGGCAACATGGACCTCTACAAGCACGCCTTCCGGCTCTCGCCCCTGATCTCCTCCGACCTGGTCGCCGACTGCTTCGAGCTCGCCTGGGAGATCCGCACGATGGACATGAAGGCCGCCCCCTACGACCTCGCCGAGCTCGGCCTCGACCCGATCCGCATCGAGACGGCCGCTGGGAAGCAGGAGTACGCCGCCGCCCAGCGCGCCTTCGCCGAGCGCGCCCACCCCCTTCGGCGACGGTTGATCACCGAGTGCGAACGATTGCTGACCGCTACCTCCGACCCGTGACCTTCAAGGGATCGAGAGGCGGCCACACGCTCACCGCAATCGTCCGCGACACGCCGTGATTCCGGCGTGTCGCTTCGGTCGAGAGGAGGCTTGTGGCCACCCACCCGGCCGTTCATCCTTGATCCCATCGATTCGCCATGTGACGACAGCGTCGGGCGGGCAGGATGTCCGGGTGCTGCCCCGTGCGACCACCCGAGAAGAGTGGCTGACGTACCTTGGTTGTGCCGTTCTCTTCACGGTGCTCAGCGCGTGGATCGCCTTCGACAGCGTTGAGAACGGATCCGCCGGTCTCAACTCTCCGGAGAACGAACGAACGCTCGGCGTGGTCTTCGCCGCCGTGGGCCTCAGCGCAGTCGCGTACATCCTCGTCAGGCTTCGCACCGGAGAGGCGGCGACGGCGCCCACGCAGTCTGCCAGTGACGGCCGACACACGTGACCCGGGGCGCTGGGTTACGTTAGGTCCACGATGGCCATTCTTCCCCGCCCCCGACACGCTGCCGCCTCGATCGCCACCACGGTCGGCGCAGCGGCGGGGAACGTCGCGCACGCCTTCCTCTACGGCGGGCTCGCCGACCTGCGGCCGGTGCCGCGCACGTTGATCGACGACGGGACCCGGCGCGAGCTCTACCACTACCGACCGGTGGCGGGCGAGACCCCGGAGGGCGACCCGGTGCTGCTGGTGACGCCGCTGGCGGCGCCGGCGATCTGCTACGACCTGCGGCGCGGCTGCTCGGTGGTCGAGCACCTGGTCGAGACGAACCGGCCGACCTACCTGGTCGAGTACGGCGAGGTGAACTTCGCCGACCGCAGCCTCGGCATCGAGCACTGGATCGAGCACGTCGTCCCGGAGGCGATCCGGTCGGTCTCCGAGCACGCCGGGGGACGGCCGGTGCACGTGGTCGGCTGGTCGCTCGGGGGGATCTTCACGATGCTCACCGCCGCCGACTCCCCCGACCTCCCGATCGCCTCGATCGCGGTGCTCGGCTCGCCCTGCGACGTACGTCAGGTGCCGTTGATCGCGCCGCTGCGGCCGCTGCTCAACCTGCCGCCGGGGAATCTGGTGACCACCGCCTACCAGGCCTTCGGCGGCGCCCCGAAACCGCTGGTCAGGTGGGCATTCCAGCTCTCCTCCGTCGACAAGATGTTCACCAAGCCGGTCGCGAAGCTGTCCAACCTGGCCGACCGCGAATTCCTCGCTCAGCTCGAGGCCGTCGACCGGTTCACCGACAACATCATCGCCTACCCGGGGCGTACGTTCGGGCAGCTCTACCACCACTTCTTCCGCACCAACGCGCTGTTCAGCGGGCAGATCGACGTCAGCGACGACCACTCCGTCTACCTGCGCGACGTCAAGCAGCCCACGCTCGTCGTCGCCGGTGCCAACGACGGCATCGGTCCTGTCGCCGCGGTCAAGCCGCTGGTCGACCTGCTCACCGGCGCCGAGGAGCTTCGGTTCGAGGTCGTGCCCGGCGGCCACCTCGGTCTGCTCACCGGCCGCGCCGCCCGCGAGACCACCTGGCCGCTCCTCGACGAGTGGTTCGCCCAGCACGACTGATCCGTTCCGCCCGGACCCGAGAACTGTCGGTGCTCGGTGGCAGGGTGAGCCCATGTCGCACCCACCCGCCGAAGCCACCGACGAGCACTTCCGCAGCGAGGACTGGTACGGAGCCGACCTGTCCGGCTCGCGGTTCGTCGACTGCGTCTTCACCGATGTCGACCTGACCGAGGCGAACACCTCCTCGGCGCTCTTCGAGCGATGCACGTTCCACGGTGGCCGGTTCAACGCCTCCACACATGTCGGGTCGGCGTTCGTGGGCTGTGACTTCCGGCGCACGAACTTCTTCGACTCGACCTTCGAGGGCTGCAAGCTCAGCGGCACCGAGTTCTCCGACTGCACCCTGCGGCCGCTGAAGGTGACCGGCGGCGTGTGGCGGGGTGTCTCGCTGCGCGGCGCGAACCTCGCCCGGCTCGACCTGTCCGGGCTGGACCTGCGCGACGCCGACCTGTCGCTGGCCGACCTCACCGACGCGGTGCTGCGAGACGCCCGGCTCGGCGGAGCGACCGTCCAGGAGACGACTCTCCACGGCGCCGATCTCCGTGGTGCCGACCTCGACCGTGTGGATCTCACCACCGCGTCGCTGCGCGGCACCAAGCTCGATCTCGCCGGCGCCGTGCTGCTCGCCGAGCTTCACGGAGCCGAGGTCGAGACGGGGTGAGCACCGATAGGTTGTCCGCCATGTTCCGTGGAGCGGTACGCCTCGCCCTGGTCGCCGTCGTCGCCGGCCTGCTGCTTGTCCCGGGTGCCGCGCGGGCGTGCGCGTGCGGGGCGGCGTACGTCCCGGAGGGCCACACCGTCGAGGCCGGCGAGGAGATCGCCTTCTTGAGCTGGGCGGAGGAAGGCGAGCGGGAGCGGCTCGAGATGCTGCTTGGGATCACCACGGAGACTCCGGACCTCGCGATCCTGGTGCCGACGCCGACCACCCCGACCGTCACCCAGGGAGACCCGGAGCGCTTCGACGAACTGGCCCGGCTGGCCACCCCGCCACCGAAGAAGGACTGGTCGCTCGGCGGCGAGGACGGCGCGGGCGCACCGCCCGGCGCAGCACCCGACGTCATCTCCCGGACCGTGCTGGAGGACGTCGTCGCCACCGTCATCGAGGGTGGCGACGCCGGCGGGGTGGCCGGTTGGCTGCGTACGAACGGGTACGCGACCAAGCCCGAGCTCGAGCCGATCATCGCCGACTATCTCGCCGAGGGCTGGCGATTCACCGCGGTCAAGATGCGCGGCGACAAGCCGTTCGACGGATACGCCGACCCGATCGTCCTCACCTTCGACACGTCGAGTCTGGTCTATCCGATGCGGCTCAGCTCTGCCGCCGAGAACCTGGGCGAGGTCACCGTCTTCACCCTCGACCGCACGTTCCGAATGCCCCGCGCCTCGTGGGTGTCGGGGGCGCAGCCTGCGGCCGCGGTGGAGCTGGTCGAGGACGGCGTCCACGACGACGTGCTCGACAACCTCGTCGAGCAGGGACAGAACCGGCTGACCAAGTGGGCCCTCTCGGTCGACGACCCTGCCACGCTCACCAACGACCTCGAGCTCGCCCGGGAGCCGGGGATCGAGGAGACCTTCACGCCGGCAGCGACCGAGGCCGCACGCGACGCCCAGCGCAACCTCTCGCCGTGGGTCGCGGTGCTCAGCGGCGCGCTCGGCCTGGTCGTCGGGGCCGGGGCGGTGCTGCTGTTGCGCCGGCGCCGCTCCTCAGCGGTCGGCTGAGGCCTCGCGGACGGCCTTGGCCATCGAGATGCCGGCGGCGACCAGGCCCAGCCCGGTGACGAAGTCGTCGGTGTCGCGTACGTCGTCCTCGATGGCGCCCGCGGCGGCCGCCTGGAGGTGGGTCTGCTCGTCGACGGCATGCCCGTAGACGAAGTGGAGCAGGGTGCGGGCCGCGACCGGGGCGAGGTCGCCGAGGCCGCCGTCGTCCAACGCGGCGACGAGGTCGTCGTACGGCTGGGTGGCGCCGAGCCCGAAGGCCCATACGGTGGCGACGACCTCGGCGCCGTCGCGGTAGGCCAGCAGCGAATCGCGCAGGTCGGTGCAGATGCCGGTGACGCGTACGTCCCACTCGCCCGCCTGCTCGTTCCGGCCGCGCAGCAGGATCTCGTCGGCCACCGCGGCGAGCAGGGACTGCTTGTTGGCGAAGTGGTGGTAGAGCGCGCTGGGGCGTACGCCGAGCTCCGCACCGAGGCGGCGCATCGTCAGGTCGGCGAGACCGTAGTCGTCGAGGACCTGCAGCGCGCGGGCGACGACGTCCTCACGGCGGTAACGCATGTTGCTCCCAGGGGCCGGGTGGTGGGACGAAGTGGACGAAGACGTACGTCGACCTTAACCTGAACACCGTTCACCTGACCACGGTTCAGGTCTGAGTACGCAGGAGCGAGTATGACCGAGTCCCCCACGAGCACCGACGAGAGCCCCACGACCAGGGCGCTGCGTCTCGACACCACCGACCTCGCCCTGGTGGCCGCGTTCGCGGCCCTGATCGCGGTCTGCTCCTATCTCGCAGCCATCCCGATGGGCGGCGCCGGTGTGCCACTGACCCTGCAGGGTTTCGCGCTCCTGCTGACCGGCGCGCTGCTGGGCCCGCTGCGTGGCACCGCCGCGGTGGTCCTCTACCTCGTCCTCGGCGTCGCCGGTCTCCCTGTCTTCGCGGGCCATGCGGCCGGACCGGGCGTCTTCGTCGGCGTGACCGCCGGCTACCTGTGGTCGTTCCCGATCATGGTGCTTGCGGTCGGTCTGCTCGTGAAGTACGTCCTGCGATCCCGCCGCACCAACCCCCTCCTCGTCTTCGCCGCCTGTGTCGTCGGCGTCGTCATCAACCATGTCGGCGGCATCATCGGGATGGCCGTCGTGCTCCACGTCGGCCTGCTGGAGGCAGCGGCCTTCGACGCGCCCTACTGGGTCGGCGACTTCATCAAGGCTGCGGTCGCCGCGATCGTCGCTTCCCAGGTCCACCGCGCCTTCCCGAAGCTGCTCGCTCGGCGTGGCTGAGATCCGCTTCGAGGCCGCCGAGGTCCGGGTCGAGTCCCCGGATCAGGCCGGCTCACGCACCATCCTGGAGCCGACCACGCTGTCGCTGACCGAGCAGCGGGTCGGGATCGTCGGCGGCAACGGATCGGGAAAGTCGACTCTCGCCCGGCTGATCAACGGGCTGATGCTGCCCAGCGCGGGGCGCGTCACCGTCGACGGTCTCGACGTCGCTCGCCAGGGCGCTGCGGTGCGCCGGCGCGTCGGGTTCACGTTCACCGACCCCGCGGCCCAGCTGGTGATGCCGACCTGTGTGGAGGACGTCGAGCTGTCGTTGCGCCGCACCGTCAAGGATCGCGTACGCCGCAAGCAGATCGCCCTCGAGACCTTGGTCCGCTTCGGGCTGGCCGAGCGAGCCGAGGTCAGCGTCCATGCCCTCTCCGGCGGTCAACGTCAGCTGCTGGCCTTGGCCGGCGTGCTCGCCACCGAGCCGGAGGTGCTCGTCACCGACGAGCCGACCACGCTCCTCGACCTGCGCAACACCCGGATGGTCGGTGACCTGCTCCTCTCGCTCCCCCAGCAGCTCGTCCTCGTCACCCACGACCTCGACCTCGTACGCCGCTGCGACCGCGTCCTCGTCGTCGAGGACGGTCGGGTCTGCTTCGACGGGGACGCCGACTCGGCGGTCAAGCACTACGTGAGGACGGTGAGCGAAGGATGAGCATGACGGTCGGGCTCTACCGCCCGGGCGACACCGTGCTCCACCGGCTCCCGGTAGGTGCCAAGCTCCTCGGCCTGGCCGTCCTCAGCATCGCGATCGTCGTGCTGCGCGGGCCGCTCGTCGCGATCGGGTTCCTCGGGGTCGCCGTCGTGCTCGCGCTCGTCGGACGGCTCGACCTGGCTGCGACTGCGCGGGCGCTCCGTGCCGTGCTCGTCATCGCCGTCGTGGTCGCTCTGCTGCAGTGGTGGCTGTTCACGTTGCCTCGAGCTGTCGAGTCCCTGCTCGACCTGATCTCGTTGGCCCTGCTGGCACTCACCCTGACCGTGACGACGCCCACCACCGAGACGTTGGACGCCGTGGTCCGGTGGATCCGCCCGCTGCGCCGCATCGGGATCGACCCGGAGCGCGTCGCGCTCACGATCTCGATGGCGATCCAGGCGCTTCCCGGCACCCTCACCCTGGCTCAGGAGACCCGCGACGCCGCCCGCGCCCGCGGCCTCGGCCGATCCCCCCGGGCCTACCTCACCCCGTTCGTCATCCGCGTCGTCGCCCGCGCCCACGAGACCGGTGACGCCCTCAAGGCCCGCGGCCTCGGCGACTGACCCCAGCCGAAGCGTCACCCCGGTCGGTCGAGGCGTCACCCAATCAGCCGAAACGTCACTCCGGTCGGCCGAGCTGGCACCCCAACTGGCCGAAGCGTCACTCCGGTCGGCCGAGCTGGCACCTCGGTGACGTGTCGGCCGACGTACGTGACGCCTCGGCCGACGTACGTGACGCCTCGGCCGACGCGCGCGACGTCTCGGCCGACGTAGGTGACGCCTCGGCGATCGGGGTCACCAGCCGGGAGGGAGGCGGTGGTCCCAGAGGGCGGCGGCTTCGATCTGGGCGGAGAGGGAGAGCAGGAGGGACTCCTCGGCCGGGCGGGCGGCGAGCATGACGCCGACAGGGAGGCCGGAAGGGGTCCAGTGGAGCGGCAGCGAGATGGCGGGCATGCCGGTGACGTTCCAGGCGGAGGTCCAGGGGGTGAACTCCTTCTGCGCCTGGAAGTCGGCGGCGGGATCGGTGTCGTTGCGGATCTCGCCGACTTTCGGCGGAGGGGTGGCGAGGGTCGGGGTGAGCACGGCGTCGTAGGGGGCCAGCGCCTCGAGCGCCACCGCCGCGAAGCGGCGCAGCTCCGCGATCGCCAACCCGAACTGCGGGCCGCTGACGGCCTCACCCCGCTCGGTGAGCCAGCGGGTGAGCGGCCGGATCTGCGATCGCTGCTCAGCCGCGAGGTTCACGACCGACATGGCTGTCCCGACGGCCCAGACCGTCTCGAAGACCGCAACCGCCTCGACCGGCAGCGGCCGCGGGATGTCGACGATCTCGTGACCCAGCGACTCCAGCAGGGACGACGCGTTCTCCCACGCCGTGACGCACTCGGCGTCGACGGTGGTCTCGGCGATCAACGGCTCGATGAACCGGGCGATACGCAGCCGTCCGGGTGGCCGGTCGCACGCGTCCAGGAACGGGAGCGGCTCCTCGGGTGCCCAGAAAGGATCCCCCGTACGCCGCCCCGCGAGCACGTCAAGGAAGGCCGCCGCGTCCCGCACCGTCCGGGCGATCGGGCCGGCGGTGGCGAGGCCGGCCGCGTCGCCGTACATCGGCGACGGCGAGATCCGCCCGCGGGTCGGCTTCAGTCCGATCAGCCCGCAGCACGAGGCCGGGATCCGGATCGAGCCGCCGCCGTCGGAACCCTGCGCGACCGGCACGAGCCCGGCGGCCACCGCCGCAGCAGCACCTCCGGAGGAGCCGCCGGCGATCCGCGTACGGTCCCAGGGGGTGACGGCAGGCGGCGCCACGTCCGGCTCGGTGTAGCAGGGCGAGCCGAACTCGGGGGTGTTGGTCTTCCCGAGCGAGATCATCCCGGCCGCCTCGATCGAGAGGGTCACGTTGTCGGACACCTCGGGGACGAACGAGGCGAAGGCCGCCGACCCGAAGGTCGTGCGCACCCCGCGGGTGAGGTTGAGGTCCTTGATCGCGGTGGGCACGCCCCACAGCGGCGAGGCGCCGACCGGCTTGACGGCGAGCTCACGTGCACACGTCGAGATCCGCTCCTCGGCCACGGTGACGAAGGCGCCGACATCGTCGAGCCTGGCGATCCGGTCGAGGTAGTGCTCGGCGAGCTCTCCCGGGGAGATCTCGCACCGATGCAGCAGCTCTCCCTGTTCCAGGGCGGTCAGATCATGTAGCTCGGCCACCCCTGCAGGCTAACGCCACTCGCCCTCGAGCATCGCGTAGTGCACCAAGGTCGTCCACTCTCCCTTGAACCACTCGGCCTCGCGCTCGACCGCCTCCTTGCGCATCCCGAGCCGCTCGATCACCCGCGCGGAAGCGGTGTTGCGCTCGTCGACCCTGGCGATGACCCGGTGCAGACCGAGCCCGTCGAACGCCAGCCCCAGCAACGCCCGAGCCGTCTCGGTGGCGAAGCCTCGACCGTGGAACTCCGGGTTGAACGCGTACCCGATCTCCCCCGAGCGCTGCTCCTTGCTGTGCCAGAAGAGCACGATGTCGCCGATCAGCCGGCCCTCGTGCTCGACCGCGAGGCAGAGCACCTCGCCCTCGCGGCGCAGGACGGAGGGGCGCCGACCCGGGGCGTACGCCTGGCGCAGCTGCTCGCGGTCACGCGGCACCGCCGGGATGTAGCGGCACACGTCCTCGCGGGAGAGGTAGGCGTGCAGGTCGTCGAGGTCGCGCTCGACGTCGATCGGGCGCAGCGCCAAGCGCTCGGTCCGGACCGGATAGTCGGGGGCCAGCACCGGCTCGCCGACCTCCTGGAAGAGACTCAGGTGCAGGTCGGCGGGGCCGTCGAGCCGCGCGTTGAGCGAGTCCCACGGCGTCCGGGTGGGCGGCGCCACCAGGGCCGCACCCGCCTCGACCAGCCGCTCGGCCGCACCGGCCGAGTCCTCGACCTCGAACGCCAGCCGTACGTGCCCGGCGGCAGGGCGCCCGACCTCGACCTCGTCGATGTAGGCGTGCTGAGCCGGGTTGGCCAGCTCGAGCGTGGCCCGGCCGGCATCGAGAATGGTCACCTCCGCCCCGCCGGGACCGGAGATGGCGGCCTCCTCGGAGAGGCCGAGGGTGTCGCGGTAGAACGCCACCGCCTGCTCGTAGTCCTTCGCCTCGACCACCACACGCAGCTGCTTCACACGCTCACTCATGTGCGCAACGTACGGCCGAACGGCCCGTTGCGCACGCGATAAATGACCGAGGTCGGGTCTCCCCCCGGAGAGACCCGACCTCGTGGTGCCGCCTGGATGGGGATCAGACGGCCTCGCTCATCACGCCTCGAAGGCGGCGAGCTTCTCGACGGCAGCGGCGAAGCGCGCCTGGACCTCGGCGTCGGCGAACACGTCGATCTCGTGGGCCGGCTGCGAGACGATCGCGTCCTCGACGACGGTCGCGCCGGCGATGCTGACCGAGCGAGCGGCGTCGGCGTGCGCCCACTTGCCGCCGTAGGGGGTCGGGGTGATGCCGATGACGGCGACGCTCTTGCCCTTGATGGCACCCGCGGCGTACGGGCGGGAGAGCCAGTCGATCGCGTTCTTGAGCACGCCCGGGATGGTGGCGTTGTATTCGGGCGTCACGATCAGCACGCGGTCGGCCTCGGTGACCGTCTTGCGGATCTGGGTGACCTCCTCGCCCGGCTCGGCCTCGAGGTCCTCGTTGAAGAACGGCAGCTGACCCAGGCCCTCGACGATCTCGAGGGAGATGCCCTCGGGCGCCTCCGCGGCGAGCTTCTCTGCGAGCTTACGGTTGGTGGACTCGGCGCGCAGGCTGCCAACGAGTACGGCGATGCGGGTGTCGGACACAGGTTCTCCTCGAAAGACGCGGAAAGTTCAATGTTGAACTGTCCAACACTCCCCCACCGCGGATTCATTCCGTGGCGAGGACCTCTACCGGTGTGGGCTTGCTCACGTGGTGTCGCAACCCGAAGGTGAGCCCGTCGACCAGCGCCTCCCAGGACGCCTCGATCACGTTCGACCCGACCCCGACCGTCGTCCAGGACGTCACGCCGTCGGAGGTCTCGATCAGCACCCGGGTCTTCGCGTCGGTGCCGTGACCCTGGTCGAAGATCCGCACCTTGAAGTCGATCAGGTCGAAGTCGGCGACCACCGGGAACGCGCGGGTGATCGCCGCGCGCAGCGCCTGGTCGAGGGCGTTGACCGGTCCGTTGCCCTCCCCCGTCGAGACGTGACGTACGCCGTCGGCATGGATCTTCACGATCGCCTCGGTGGTCGAGGCGGCCTCCGCGCCGCCGCCCCGGGCCTCGGAGATCACCCGCCACGACTCGACGTCGAAGAAGGAGGGCCTCGCGCCCTCGACCTCCTCGATCAGGAGCAGCTCGAACGAGGCGTCCGCGGCCTCGAAGGTGTAGCCGCGCTGCTCGGCCTCCTTGACCCGCGCGGTCACCCGGGTCACCAGGTCGCGGTCCTCGGAGAGGTCGTAGCCCAGCTCACGGCCCTTGAGCTCGATCGAGGCACGACCGGCCATGTCGGAGACCAGCAGCCGCATGTCGTTGCCGACCCCGGCCGGATCCATGTGCTGGTAGAGGTCGGGGTCGACCTTGATCGCGGAGGCGTGCAGCCCGGCCTTGTGCGTGAAGGCGGAGGCGCCTACGTAGGGCTGCCGCCCGGCGGGCGGCACGTTGGTCACCTCGGCGACTGCATGGGCGACCCGGGTCGCCTCGCCCAGCAGGCCGGCCGGAAGCACCTCGCGACCCATCTTGAGCTGCAGGTTGGCGACCACGGAGACGAGGTCGGCGTTGCCCGTACGCTCCCCGTAGCCGTTGATGCAGCCCTGGACGTGCATCGCGCCGGCGTCCACGGCGGCCAGCGAGTTGGCGACCGCGCACCCGGTGTCGTTGTGGCAGTGGATCCCGACGGCTCCGTGGGTGGTCTCCCGGACGTCGTGGACGACGTCGGCCACCCAGGTCGGGAGCATGCCGCCGTTGGTGTCGCACAGCGCGACCACCTCGGCACCCGCCTCGTAGGCCGTCCGCAGAACCTCCATCGCGTAGTCGCGGTTGGCCCGGTAGCCGTCGAAGAAGTGCTCGGCGTCGAGGAAGACCTGCTGGCCCTCCTCGCGCAGGTGAGTGACGGTGTCGCGGATCATCGCCAGGTTCTCGGCAAGAGTGGTGCGCAGCGCGAGCTCGACGTGACGGTCGTGGGACTTGGCGACGAGAGTGACGACGCCCGCACCGGAGTCTCGGAGCGCGGCCACCTGAGGATCGTCGGCCGCCTTGACGCCCGCCCGCCGGGTCGACCCGAACGCCGCCAGCCGCGCGTGCTCCAGGTCGAGCTCGGAGACGGCCCGCTTGAAGAACTCGGTGTCCTTCGGGTTCGCACCCGGCCAGCCGCCCTCGATGAACCCGACGCCCAGCCCGTCGAGGTGCCGCGCGATCGCGAGCTTGTCGGCGACGCTGAGATTGAGGCCCTCCTGCTGCGCACCGTCGCGCAGAGTGGTGTCGTAGACGTGGAATTCCATGGCGCTGTCCTCGGGCTGGGGCTGGATCTAGGGGTGGTCTGGGCAACAAAAAACCCTCTCGGGAACGAGAGGGTGGCGCGTCGGGCAGTGTGCTCGACGCGCTAGCGAATGATGATGACGTACGTCGTCATGGCCCTGATACTGCCACGAAATCTTCCTCCGTGGGACGGGCGTCTCACCAGCCGAGGAGCTCGACCCACCACGGCTCGTCGCCGCCGGAGAACTGCGGACCCTCCTCGGAGACGCTCTGGACCGGGAAGAGCGCCAGGGTGACGACCACCGCGAACCCGAGGATCCAGGGCACCCAACGCGCCGAGACCTGGTGCACCGCCTTGGTCACCGGGTCACGCAGCCGGTCGCGTCCGGAGCCGGTCCACAGCGCGACCACGAACGCCAGCCCGGCGATGCCCAGAGCCGCCTCGAGGGAGAGCTGCAGAGCGAAGCCGATCAGCACCGCGGCCACCACGAACCCGAATCCCCAGATCCCGATCACGAGCGTCTTCGGCAGCGTGCGGACCAGCCGCCACGGCGCCCCGATCAGGAGTCGAGGGGCGTCGTGCCACTTGCGACCGCGATACCAGCGCCATCGGCGCAGGTCGCCGGCAGCCAGCGTGCCGGACCGGATCAGCCAGGCTGCGCCGAGCACGAGCAGGAAGCCGACACTCGGGAACGCGACGATCACCCCGACGACGAAGGCGAGCAGGCCGAGCCAGATCGCGCCCCGGCGCAGCTTCTCGAGGCCGTCGGCCTGGCGCGGGCCCAGCCGCACGGCCGGGACGACCGGCGCGACCGGCGTGGTGGCCTTCTCCCGCTGGGTCCGGTCGCTCAGCGAGAGCTGCTCGACCGGCTTGTGCACGAACGGTCGGCGCGGCGTACGCAGCCACTCACGGACCTCGTCCAGCGTCGGGCGGTCGGCCGGGTCGGGCGAGAGCGCCTGACCGAGCAGCCCGCGCAGCGGCTGCGGCACGTCCTTCAGATCGTGCTCGCCGCGCCGGGCCCGGTCCATCAGCTTCATCGAGTTGCCCTCGCCGAAGGGCGGACGGCCGGTCGCGGCATAGGCCACCACGGCGGCCCACGAGTGCACGTCGGAGGCCGGAGTGGCCGGGTCGCCGACGGCGATCTCGGGCGGGAGGTATCCGGGCGTGCCGATCAACAGGCCGGTCACGGTGATCTGCGGGTCGTCGGCGACCCGGGCGAGCCCGAAGTCGATCAGGATCGGGGTGCGGCCCTCGACGATGATGTTGGCCGGCTTGATGTCGCGATGGAGGACGCCGACGGCATGGCAGTCGGCGATGCCCTCGGCCAGGTCGCTGGCCAGCTGCTCCACGTCCTCGCGCGAGAGCGGTCCCTCGTTGACGATCTTGTCGTGCAGCGTCGGCCCCGGGACGTAGCGGGTCGCCAGCCACGGCACCTCGCCCCACGGGTCGGCGGCGACCACTCCGGCGACCCACCGGCTCCGCACCCGCTGCAGCGAGGAGACCTCGCGCGCCAGTCGCCGCCGGCCTTCCTCGTCGCCCACGAACTGCGTACGCAGCACCTTCAGCGCCACTCGCTCACCGCTCGTGCGGTGGCTGGCCAGGTGGACCCGCCCCATCCCGCCCTGCCCCAGCAGGGAGAGCAGGTCGTAGTCGCCAACGGTCTCCCGTCGGGTCGCCTTGGGTAGGCGGGGGGCTGTCGTCACGGGACAAACCTTATCCGCCTCGACCGACACGACGCCCTCTCACACCGAGTCGACCGGCCCGAGTGAACAACCCGCCGAGGCGTCACGTACGTCGGCCGAGGTGGCACCTGCGTGCCACCTCGGCCGACCGGAGTGACGCCTCGGCGATCAGGTCAGCCGGCGTGGGTCAGACGATCTTGCGCATCCAGCCGAAGGTGTCCTCGGCGCGACCGAACTGGATGTCGACGAGCTGCTTGCGGATGGTCTTCCAGACCTCGCCCTCACCGGCGGAGGCGATGGAGCCGCCCTTGTGGACCAGCTCGCCGACCGGGGTGACGACGGCGGCGGTGCCGCAGGCGAAGACCTCGGTGATCTCGCCGGACTCGACGCCGGACTTCCACTCGTCGATGGTGAACTTGCGCTCCTCGACGGTGTAGCCGAGCTTCCCCGCCAGCTCGATGATGGAGGAGCGGGTGATGCCCTCGAGGATGGTGCCGGTCTCAGGGGTGACGATCCGGCCGTCGGCGTGGACGAAGTAGAGGTTCATGCCGCCGAGCTCCTCGACGTACTTGCCCTCCTGCGCGTCGAGGAACACCACCTGGTCACAGCCGTGGGCCGAGGCCTCGGCCTGGGCGACCAGGGAGGAGGCGTAGTTGCCGCCGGTCTTGGCCGCACCCATGCCGCCGCGGCCGGCGCGGGTGTAGTCCTCGCTGAGCCAGATCCGGACCGGCTTCACGCCGCCCTTGAAGTAGGAGCCGGCAGGCGAGGCGATGACCATGAAGGTCACGTGCTGGGCCGGGCGCACACCGAGGAACGCCTCCGAGGCGAACATGAAGGGCCGCAGGTAGAGGCTCTTCTCGTCGGTCTCGGACGCCTCGGGCACCCAGCGCTGGTCGACCTTCACCAGCTCGAAGACGGTCTGCACGAAGTCCTCGATCTCGAGGACGGGCAGCGCGAGCCGCTCGCTCGAGCGGACCATCCGGGCGGCGTTGGCCTCGGGCCGGAAGGACCAGATCGAGCCATCGGCGTGCCGGTAGGCCTTCATCCCCTCGAAGACCTCCTGGGCGTAGTGCAGCACGGCGGCCGCAGGATCCAGGCTGAGCGGTGCGTAGGGCTCGATGCGACCGCCGTGCCAACCCTGTTCGGGCGTCCATTCGACGGTGAGCATGTGATCGGTGAAATGGTTGCCGAAGCCTGGGTTCGCCAGGACCTCCGCGAGCTGCTTGTCGGTGGCCGGTTGGGTCGACAATGTGGTGCTGATCTCCATGACCATGAGATTAGTCCTGTTCTGCGATCGCTGCGCTAATGGCGACGGGAAAGTGGTGGGGTCAGACGAAAGGGCCGGACGCAGAGTTTCTGCGCCCGGCCCTTCGAGGGTGAGCGTCTAGCTGGTTACGCGGGCGGCGATCGCGTCGCCGACCTCGGAGGTCGTACGTGGCGCCGAACCGCGCTCGGAGAGATCGGCGAGCACGGCGGCGTCGATGGCGGCGGCAGCCTCGGGGTGGCCGAGGTGCTCGAGCAGAAGGGCCCCGGACAGGATGGCCGCGGTGGGGTCCGCCTTCTGCTGGCCGGCGATGTCGGGGGCGGAGCCGTGGACGGGCTCGAACATCGAGGGGAACTCGCGGGACGAGTTGATGTTGCCGGAGGCGGCCAGGCCGATGCCGCCGGTGATGGCAGCGGCGAGGTCGGTGATGATGTCGCCGAAGATGTTGTCGGTGACGATCACGTCGAAGCGGGCCGGGTCGGTGGCGAGGAAGATCATCACCGCGTCGATGTGGAGGTAGTCCACGGTGACGTCGGGGAACTCCTCGGCGACCTGCTGGGTGATCCGCCACCACAGCGAGCCGGCGTTGACGAGCACGTTGGTCTTGTGGACCAGCGTCAGCTTCTTCCGCGGCCGCGCGGACGCGCGGGCGAAGGCGTCGCGGACGACCCGCTCCACGCCATAGGCGGTGTTGACCGAGGTCTCGGTGGCGACCTCGTGCGGCGTTCCGACCCGCATCGCGCCACCGTTGCCGGTGTAGAGGCCCTCGGTGCCCTCACGCACCACGACGAAGTCGATCTCGCCCTTGTCGAGCACTGCCGGCGACAGCGGGGAGGTCGCCCCCGGGAAGAGTCGCGACGGACGCAGGTTGACGTAGTGGTCGAGCTCGAAGCGGAGCTTGAGCAGCAGCCCGCGCTCCAGGATGCCCGGAGGCAGGTTCGGGTCGTTGGGCTTGCCACCGACCGCACCGAGCAGGATCGCGTCCTGCTCCTTGATCTCGGCGAGAACGGACTCGGGAAGGACCTCGCCGGTGGCGAGATAGCGCTCGGCGCCCAGGTCGTAGCGGGTCTGCTCGAACTTCACCGGAGAAGCGACCTCGAGCACCTTCAGCGCCTCGGCGGTCACCTCCGGTCCGATGCCGTCGCCGGGGATCACTGCGAGGTTGGTCGTAGACATACGGCGAGACTAGTTGTCGTCGGGCAGCTGGCCGCCGTTGTCCCGCAGGTCGAGCGCCTGCTGGACCGCGGCGATCGTGTTCTCGACGCTGTGCGGGTTGTCGGGGTCGTGGCTCGCCGGGCCCCACTCGCGGACCCACTGGTTGCCGACATAGTCGGATCCGGAGGCGGGGCTGTCGGGATACATCGCGTACATGACTTCTTCCTTCACACATCAGGGAAACAGGTGGTGTGGGAGAGAGAAGCCGGGGTCTTTAGAAGACGGAAGCCACCGCGACGAGGTGGCTTCTCCTGCGGTCGTTACCGCTGGGCCCCGTCGCGGCACTCGAGTACGAGAAAAATGCTCCGCATGGTGTTCTGACGTTAACCCGGCAGACGCCTTGTGGGACCAGTTCTGGACGAATGGTCCGCTATCCGAGACACCCGTGCGCGCGATCACACCCGTCATCGGGAAGACTGGCCCTGTGAGTGCACCCCCAGAGCTGCCAGACGTCGTGACCCGCGCCTTCGACGTATCCCGTCGCGCGGGCTATGTGTCGTTCTGCCGCAACGAGACCGGACGGCTTCTGGCGACCCTGGCGGCCACCCGCAGCGGCACCATGGCCGAGTTCGGCACCGGATGCGGTGTCGGCACCGCCTGGCTGCGCAGCGGCGTACGCGGCGAGGCCGCCCACATCGTCTCCGCCGAGCTCGACGAGCATCTCGCCAAGGAGGCCGCCGAGATCTTCGCCGACGACGAGCAGGTCGAGGTCATCGCCGCCGACTGGGGCATCCTGCGCGACCGCGGTCCGTTCGCGCTGCTCTTCCTGGACGCCGAGACCCCCGGCGGGGTCTCCCCCGACCAGCTCGCCGACCTGGTCGAGGAGGGCGGCATCGTCGTCATCGACGATCTCATCCCCACCGACCTGTGGCCGCCGATCGTCTACGGCCGGGTCGACAGCCTGCGCGAGTCCTGGCTGACCGACGAGCGGTTCACGACCGTCGAGGTGATGGTCGCCCCCGACACGAGCGTCCTGATCGCCACGAAGCGGTGAGCGGGCCGGTTGGTCCGTCTAGGTATGCAGCCGAACAGTCACATCCCCGGCGGAGTTCCGCTAGGGATGTAACGGTTGGTCTGCATACCTAGACAAACACCCACACCTGCGGCAGCCTCAGATGGCGCAGCCGTCGGGACCGCAGGCGTCGCCGTCGCCGACGATCGTCAGGGCGGGCCTGGTCTCGGCATGCACCCGCTCCAGCAGCTGGCTGAACACCTCGGTCGGCTGAGCGCCGGAGACGCCGTACTTCTCCTCGACGACGAAGAACGGCACCCCGGTCGCGCCGTAGGCACGAGCCTGGTCGATGTCGGCCTGCACGTCGCCCGAGAACTCCTCGCTCGCGAGCACCTCGTCGACGCGAGCACCGTCGAGACCGACCTTCACCGCGGCGCGCTTCAGCACGGCGTGGTCGCCCATCGACTCGCCGCGGGTGAAGTACGCAGCGAGCAGCTCCTCCTTGAGCGCGGCCTGCTTGCCCTCGGCCTTGGCCAGGTGGAGCAGCCGGTGGGCGTCGATCGTGCGCGCGTGCGGGGTGTCCTCGTAGTCGAACTCCAGACCGGCCGCAGCGGCCGGCACGCTGACCTGCTTCATCATCTCGCGGGTCTGCTCGAGGGACGCACCGAACTTCTTCGACAGTGCCTCGACCGTGCTCTCCACCGGCACCTCGGGAGCGGTCGGGTCGAGCTCGAAGGAGTGGTAGACGATCTCGACGTCGTCGCTGTGCTCGAAGCCCTCCAGGGCCTCCTCGAGGTGGCGCTTGCCGATGTAGCACCAGGGACAGACGACATCGGACCACACATCAATACGCATGCCACGACAACGTTTGATCCGGTACGAAACATTCCGCAACGGACTCATCTCCCCTGAGACGGTCTCAGGGGAGCTCAGGGGAACGACCAGGAACCCGCCAGGGATCTGCCAGGGATCTGCCGGAAGCGCGCGGCGCCCGCCCGAGGCGAGGCTGGGGGCATGATCCAGATCGATGCCCTCACCAAGAGGTACGGCACGTTCACGGCCGTCGACAACGTGACCTTCACCGCCGAGCCCGGCCGGGTGACCGGCTTCCTCGGCCCCAACGGCGCCGGCAAGTCCACGACCATGCGCATCCTGGTCGGACTCACCGATCCGTCCTCCGGCAGCGCACACCTCCTCGGCCGGCACTTCTCCCAGCTGCCCAACCCCGGTCGCGAGGTCGGCGTGCTTCTCGACGCCTCGGCCCAGCACGGCGGCCGGACCGGACGCGAGATCCTGACCCTCGCCGCCCGGACCATGGGACTGCCGAAGTCGAGCGTCGCCGAGACCCTCGACCGGGTCAGCCTGACCGAGGAGGAGGCCGGGCGCCGCGTACGCAACTACTCCCTCGGGATGCGCCAGCGGCTCGGGATCGCGACGGCCCTGATCGGCGACCCGGAGGTGCTGATCCTCGACGAGCCGGCCAACGGGCTCGACCCCGCCGGAATCCGCTGGATGCGAGACCTGTTGCGCGGCTTCGCCGACGACGGGGGCACGGTGCTGCTCTCCTCGCACCTGCTGCACGAGATCGAGGTCATCGCCGACGACATCGTGGTCATCGGCAACGGCCGGATCGTGGCCCAGGGCACCAAGCAGGAGCTGCTGGCGTCCGGCGAGACGTACGCCCGTGCCGGTGATCCCACCGCGCTCGGCCGCGCGCTCCAACGCGCCGGGCACAACGCCGAGATCACCACCGAGGGGGCTGTCCGCACCGGCGCCGACCTCGCCACCGTCGGCCAGGTCGCCTTCGACGCCGGGCTGGTGCTGACCGAGCTCCGCGCCGCCGACGGCTCCGGCCTGGAGGAGATGTTCCTCCAGCTCACCGCCGAGACCCAGCGCGACCACGTCCCGAACCTCGAGGAGAACGCAGCATGACCACCACGACCGTCACCCCCGACCCGCTCATCCCTGCGGGGCGTCACGTCGACGCCTCCAGCCGACGCGGGCGGACCGTGCCTGCCCCGATCCCCTTCGGCCGCATCGCCGGCGTCGAGCTGCGCAAGATGTTCGACACCCGCTCGGGGTTCTGGCTGATGACCAGCCTGGTCGTGCTCGCCCTCGCGGCGACCGGCGCGATCAGCATCTTCGTGGACCCCGACAACCTCGACTACGAGAGCTTCGCCACCGCCTGGGGACTCCCGATGTCGGTCATCCTGCCGATGATCGCAGTGCTCGCCGTGACCGGCGAATGGAGCGCGCGGAGCGCGCTGACCACCTTCACCCTGGTTCCGGGACGTGGTCGCGTGATCGCCGCGAAGGCACTGGTCACGGCCGTGGTGGGTCTCGTCTCCATCGCCGTCGCGGCCGTCGTCGGGGCGCTCGGCTACCTCGGCATCGCCGCGATCATGGACCTCGACCCCGTCTGGAACCTCTCCTTCGGCGAGCTCGCCCGGGTCACCCTGGTCCAGGAGATCGGGATGTTCATGGGGTTCATGCTCGGCATGGTGTTCCGCAACTCCCCCGGGGCCATCGTCGCCTACTTCGTCTACGCCCTGGTGCTCCCCACCGTCTCGTCGGCCCTGGCCTCGACCAACACCTGGTGGGCCGAGCACGCCAACTGGTTCGACCTCAACTGGGCGACCATGAACCTCTACTCCGAGACGACCGCGAAGATGTGGGCACAGCTGGGCGTCGCCAGCGTGATCTGGCTGATCATCCCCACGCTCATCGGCCTCCGCCTCGTCCTCAAGTCCGAGGTCAAGTAACCCGCCGAGTCGGCGCAACTGTCCCACCCAAAACCCCCCAGGAGGGGGGGGGGGGTGGGTGCGGGGGGGTGGGACCCCCCGGGCGGCGGGCGGGGGGTGGGGGCG